>CAWBXV010000001.1:0-236212 GCA_963792875.1 uncultured Gammaproteobacteria bacterium
ACTCGGACTCTACGGTGGCGTGCACCACCTCGAAGGGCGTGGCCTCCAGCAGCATGATCCGCTCCACCCCGCGGCAGAAGCCGAGCACGCAGCCCTGGATGCGGGTGAAGACGCGCGGGGTGCCATCGGCGGCCGGGTTGAGATATCGGGTTTTCACGTAGATGTCGCTGTGCTTGTCGAAGCGGTCATACTCCACAGCGCCCCGAAGGTCGGCTCCAGCGGGGCATCGACGATCACTTCGGCCACCACGTAGTAGCGGCCGTCCTTGACCACGTCCCTGGACGTCTTTGAGTTCGGCGCCACGGGCGAAGCCAGCGGCGCCGAGGGCGCCGGCCAGCATCAGGGCGGCTGCCGCTCCCCGGGCGAGCCTCGAGCGGTCGGATGTGTTCATCGCGGCACTCCCGTTGTGAATTCAACCCATGATAGGGCTGCCACCGCGCTTGCGTTGCCGCAGACTGCCACGTCACGTTGGCAGACAACCGTGCCGCGACCGCGCCGACGGCGTCGCGCGGCTAAGGGCCGGCGTATCCTGGGTCGTCTGCCCTCCCCGTCCGACGGGCCCGGCGCGGTTGCGCGTATAGCAAGTATAAACCCCCTTTTCGTGCCGCCGCAGTCCCTTCTCGCATCCGTCAGCGCCCAGGGTCTGTCGTCGATCTGACTTGCCAATGGCCTCAGAGTAGCGTCCCGGCGCCCGAATCTACCCCGACCACCGGTCTGTTTGCGCACTTTTGCTCGTAGCGCCGGCCACCGGGCCAGCCGCCACCGAAGCCGCGCTGCTTGCACCGCAGCCCCGAGGGGTCGTCATTGGGTCATCCGGGTCCGTCGAACAGCACGCGCTGGGGCGGCGCCCGGCTCGGCGGCCGCCTCGGCGCTTCGGGTTCAATGGCTTTCGCATCAAGGTGGGCGAGGATCTTCTCAATGACCTCGGCATCCTCGATGCAGGCGATGATCCTCACTGCGCCGCCACAGGCCGGGCAGGTTTCGATATCGATCCCGAAAACCCGTTTCAGGCGCTGCGCCCAGGTCATCGAAACGCGCCGTTCGGCCGGCGTGGGCTCGTCCGTATCTCCCTCTGCGAGACGCTCGCCTCCCCTGCCCCGCTTGGCCGGCGTCACCCGCGCTCGGTATTGACTGTTCGGCGCAAACACCCCGTGGAAACGGGTGAGGTTGAATCGCGGGTTCGGTACCAAAGCTGCCAACCGGGCGATGAAGTCCAGGGGTTCAAAGATGACGTGCGTCGTGCCGTCGCGGTAAGGCGTCTTCAGTTGGTATCGGACATGCCCATTCGGCGTGAGCGACAGCCGCTTCTCCGAGACCGCCGGGCGGCTGATGTAGCGGCACAGCCGTTCGAGCTTCTTGCGTTGATCCGCCCGCGCCGCGACTCCGGCATGTAGCGAAAATCCGGCCACCTGGCCGACCCCGGCACCGAACGACTCATCGCACGCCGGCAGCGTCTGCAGCGTGAACACCTTGCGGCCCTTCTGCGGCCCGACGGCGATGCGGTAGGTGATCGACGAACCCAGGAGTTGTTGCATCGGCCCGGCTTCGAGCGCGTCGCCAGCCAGGTAGCTGTTCTCCGCATCGCGTTCCAACAAGCCCTGGCGCTCCAGAAAGCGGCCGATGCGCCGTGCCAGGGTCTGAGTAAGCCCGGCCAACTCGGTGCTGGTTGAGGCCCTCACCCAGCGGAAGCGCAGCGAACCCTCGGGACGCTCGATGTACACGCCGTCGAGGAACAACATATGGAGCTCATTTCGCCGCCGATTCACCCTCGGCGCACCAGTTTTCAACCTCTTTCAGCCCAATTCTCGGCATCCAGCCAATAGCCTACCGGCCGCTTCCTCAAAAGGCGCAGCAGCGCAGGTGATCAGGGTGCCATGGAGTCAGAAAATAGACGGGCCTGCGGTGGCGCCCTCTCCTCAGGTAACATCGCCAACTCGGCGGAGGGCTCTTTACCCTTCAGATGCGCCAGAATTCTCTTGATGACAGCCGGGTCTTCAATGCAGGCGATAATCTTGACCTGCCCCTTACAGCGCTCGCAGGTCTCGATGGGGCCGCCTCCGGATCGATGTTGAACACCCGCTTGAGCCTTTGCATCCAGGTCATCGACTGGTGGCGCTGGGCGGGCGTCTTGTCCAGCCAGCTCTCCCCGGCCTGTTGACGCCGCTTGCGTCCCCTGCCCCTCTTCGCAGGTGTGCTGAACATCTCGTCGGCCCCGATACCCGACCTTGGTTGACCGTCGCCCCTCACCCAAGATGACGTTGGGCGTGACAAAGGCCAAGAAGCGCCTCAAGACGAGGCGACTAGAGCCATTGAATGGATCGACGTTCGCCCAGAATCGACGGAAAGGATGGATCAGTGATGACGGAGGTGGACTTCACGAGTGATTTGTGGCTGTTCTTGTCGCCCTGGTGTGAGGAACACCTGGAAGACGTTCGTTACTTCGATGCGATTGCACTTGCATGGGTGGCATTGTGGAACTACACCGTCGATCCCACCTCAATGAGAACGGGTCAGATTCGTAGGGTTTGCGAGGGTCTATTCGACATCCCCGCCAACGAGCTTATTGACGTTCTGTTGAAAAGAAGAGCAGTATTTTTCCCAGACGACAATCGTCTAATTGAGCGCCATCGAGTGGTATCGGGCATGGACGAGTTCACCATTTTTGTAGAATTTGCCGAGCCAAACCGTTAGGTGCGCTGGCTACGCCATTTCCGCCCCGTGGCGACCTGACGCCTCGGCGGCAAGTTGGTATTGCTGGCGGTCGCTGGACGAGGCCCGCACGACAGATACGGTGGCGACGAGGCATCCGAAGTGATTCCGTAGTGGCCGGTGGGTATCACGAGGTTATTCGGGGCAACACCGCTAAGGAGAAACGAACCATGGAACCGAACTGGTCACAAAAGGGAGCCACGCTGAGCGACAAGTCCGCCCGGCAGGAGTTTGGCCTGACTCAGCAGGAGATCTTTGCTGCCATGCGGGCGGGCAAGTTGCAGTTCCAGCAGAAGCAGTATGCACGGCAACCCGTGGTTTCGGCTGCTGCGGCACGAAGTCGAGGCCCTCGTCACGGAGAAGAGCGGGCAAGGATGGGCTGCAAAAGAAGAAACTCCAGAAGGAGTTGGCCGACCTCAACAAGGAAGCCAGGAAGATCAAGAGTCGCTTGAAAGCCATCGAACGGCGACGGGCTGAGTTGATGGAGGAACTTGGCGAATGACGACACGCTGTGGCGAAGGAGTCGATCACCATGAACCTGACATTCGACGAAGGAAAGCTGTTCTACGACCTGTATGCGGCCCTGCTGTCGTTCGTGAACCGGAAGCTGGAGGTGTCGTCCGAGACAGTTCTCGGACTCTCGGGAGTACACCTCCACGCCGCCCGAGGCCAGGGTCGCCATTCGGGACGCCCTTTTCGACCACCGGGAACTGATCGACGAGTTCGTCGGAGAGAACCCGGCGAAGCTGAAGGCTGACGAATTGGAGATCGTCGGCACCTGGAAACACGCTCTGCCGGGCAAGTTCTACGTCTTCCGCTATCTGAAGAAGTACACGGTCTTCCTGACCAGCGGCGGTTCGCCGAACAAAGCCTATGGCGTCCTCGGCCTGGCCGATCCGATGGAGGAAGTCATCGGCCCGTACCTGTCCAAGGCTGGTAACGACCGTCCTTCTGCCTTTCCAGGGCAAGATCATCTACGACGGTCTGGTCTCCGGGTACAACATCACCTTCGGCGGCGGCATGAAGAGGATGCTCAACGAGGAGTACAAGCAGGCCAAGGAGGCGTTCGGCATCATCACGTCGCTCGGGGACAAGCTGGCCCCAGTAGCCGAACCGCCGAAGAAGTCCAAGAAGCGGCCACGGAAGGCGATGGCGGTCGTTGGTGGCCGCTCGGCATCCGCCGAGGCCAAGGCGATTGCCGAGGCACTGATCCAAATGACGGATGCCTTCTGCCGGGAGTTCCTCAACGAGGAATACGCCGAACTGTGCCGCAAGCTGGCGACGGCCTTGGCCAGGAAGCGACCGTCGCCGCTTCTTCGAGGAAGGCTGGAGACTTGGGCTTCTGGTGTCGTGCGAACCATCGGGTGGGCCAACTTTCTCCACGATCCAAGCCAGACCCCTCACCTGAAACTCTATTCCATCGACGAAGCGTTCGGCATAGCGGAAAGCACCGGGGCAGCCAAGTTGAAAGACGATTCGGACGATGTTCAGGATTCGTCAGTTCGATCCCAAGTGGACACTCCCCAGCAAGATGGACGACAATCCGATGGTCTGGATGCTGGAGGTCAACGGCTTCTTGATGGACATTCGGCAGCGCTCCTCGGGAACTTCAGGAAGTGGCCTTTCAGAAGGGACTGATCCCGTACATTCCGGCAGACCGGGCCGAGTCGGACGAGGAATCATAAGCAATAGGAGCGTGAGTATAGGAGGATATAGGCGCACAATGGATGTAGGGGCGCATTCCCATTTTGTAGGCATGTTTCGCCGCCTCACGCAGGGACCTGAAACGCCAGTTTCTTTAGGTCGTCCCACCGCCCGGCCTTGTAGTAACAGCGCAGCATGAGCATTTCGTTGGCAGTGTCCTCATTCCAGAATATGCCGGCACCCTTCAAGTGCATATTCACGACGCGGCGGATCGAACTCTCCATGGCGCCACTGCCAATGGGCATCTGCGCATCAGACACCTTGCCATAGTGCATGCGCATCTGGTTTCTGATGCAGTAGTCACGTTCTCGACGTAGCAAGGCGCTCTTCGTACCCTTGCACTCCAACCGGAGCTCTTCGACCACCGCCTCAATGTGGCCCCTGCGCAGGCGTCGTCGCTGCTTCCTGACCCAGTTGTCTCGCTCCAGCGTCGACCAGCGCGGCTTCAACCTGGCGAATGCGCTCAGATGCTCAACGGCATGATAGAAATCGATCAACTCGAAATGCTGGCTGGCCCTCAGCCCCAAAGCGGCCAGCAGAGGCTTGACTCGATCCCCGATCCAACGGGCGCCGTCAGCGACAAATAGAACCTGGTCGGCAGCCGATACCTTCAGCTTATCAAGGTAGTAAGCGATCATGCCGAACACCGCATCAGGCCCCTCCAGGGTGCCGTCCAGGAAAGGGCGGAAGCACCTTTCCTGCCGCCCCTCATCGTTGGCGATATAGATGATAAACAGCTTGGGTTCACGCCAATCCGTTTTGTATCGGCTATACCCTTTGCGGGTCTTCGGTCCTCGCTTCTTCTTGCGAATACGCAGACGTCCACCATCCGTCGACACGACCACACTGCGTCCCTGAACCGACGCCTGATCCGCCACCCATTCGCTGTCGCCTGATTGCTGCGCCACCCGGGCACGGGCCGCAAAGCGCTTGACCACGTCGCGGATGGTTTTGATGTTGAGCAGACTCCCGTGGTTAGCCAGCTTCTGCCGGGCTTCCTCAAGAGAGCACAACGCAGCGCTGGTCAGGGCTATTTCTGCAGCCAATCCCGGCGTGCAGCGCTCGTGAATGCCCAGGAGGTACAGGCCGGGAAACATTCCCTTCTTTCGTTTGCCGGAGGCCCTCTTCTGGTCGCACTTCCTGGCGTAATAGGTCGCACTCAAGTGCACGGCAGTCCCGCCGGCGAAGCGGATCCGAACCAATCGCCGGCCGCAGTCCCGCAATTTCCCTGGTTGGCGTCTTATCAACTCCTGCGCGCCGTGCCCGAGTTCTGCGCTGTTGAGTGCCTGCTGCACTTGATGTGCCACCAACAAATCTGACAACTCGCGCGTCTGACCCTGTAATTGTTGCTCCCGCGCTTCGAGCTCTGCGGCTGAGGTCGGAAGCTCATCAGTCGAAGCGACCTGCCGGAATGCCTCGGTCAATGTTTGGATACGAGCCTCGATATCTGTAACAATGACGCTGCTGCCCAAGTGCTTGCTCATGTTATTGACTGTCTTTGCGCGAACAAAAATGGCCGGTAACGTAGCGCCTTGGGCAGCCTATTTAACGCCCATCCTTAGAAATATCGACGCTCATGTGCCCACGATTCGGGAATGCGCCCTATGCCTGGCATCAGCCGGTCTTTATGCATAAGTCCTCTGAAGCCAGCGCTCTCGGGCAAGATCGGCAATGAGGGTGCCCCAACGCAAACGGTCGCGGATGGCTCACCAAGGCGGTTATTCCGGGTACCTGGTCTTGCCTGTGTGCTGTTTCTCCTTGTCGCGGCCCCCGTCACAGCTCGCTCGCAGGATCTGGGCGACAATGGTTTTGTGACGCCCAACAGCGTCGCGGGAACGTTGGCGGCGACTGCGGATCGCCAAAGCGAAGGCGCACTGGAGGGTTTTCAAGCATGGAAGAAGGACCTTGAGGGCAGAACCGGACTGTCTTTCGGGTTCGATGACCAGGTCCAATACCTCGGGACAAACTCCGACAGATCGCCGTCGGATGCTGCGAGCAATGTGTTCCGGTTCTATGGCACATGGATGGCGGTCGGCCGGGGGAAGCTCAATGACGGGGCGCTGGTTTTCAAGGTCGAGAACCGCTCGGCGATCGGAAGCGACATTTCCACACAGGCGCTGGGTCCATCGCTCGGCTATGCCGGTTTGTTTTCGACAACCTTCAGCGATGCAGGTTGGGTTCTGACCAACTTCTACTGGCGACAGAGGCTTCATGACGCCCGTTTGAGTTTCTTGATCGGTCAGGTCGACGTGACGGATTACGTGGACGTGAACAACCTCGCAAACCCGTGGACCGGGTTCACCAGTCAGGCATTCGAGCAACTCCCCACATTCCCGGCGCCCTCGCAGGGCTTGGGGGCGGCGTTGCAATGGCGGCTCGACGAGCAATGGGCCGTCTTGGGTGGTTTCGCAGACGCGAACGCGGACGCGGCTGACCCGGCAGGCAGCGCCCAGGGCTTCTTCGAGACGGGCGAAACCTTCAAGCACTTCGCAATCGGCTGGTCACCGGATTGGGATGACCGCTTCGATCAGGCGGTGCAGTTGACACTCTGGCAGGTCGACGACCGGGAGACAGCCGGGGTGGAAGGCGGTCAGGGTGTCGCCTTTGCGGCAAGCACACGCATCGACCAATGGCGGCCTTTCCTGCGCGCCGGATATGCAGACGGCGGGGGCACATTTCTGGATCGCGCGATCAGCGTGGGCGCGGGATATGATGCGCGCGGTGGCCGGGATCTTGCCGGAATCGGCCTCAGCTGGGGACGCGCCCCGGACAATTCACGTGAGCAGTTCACGGTGGAAGCGTTCTACCGGTATGACCCGAACGACTTCTTGCAGATCACGCCGGAAATCCAATACGTCGCCAACCCCGCCAACGATCCGGACACGGGCGATATCCTGGTTCTCGGTCTCCGTTTGCGTGTCGCCTTCTGATGGGCCGGACGGGTCAATGATAGAGCTTTGAAGGGCCTGAAACGGACAAGCACAGCCATCTGAAACGCAAAAAGAGAACGTCAAGGAAGTTCGAAACCATCAACCTTCTTCTCATGGAAAGGAAAAGAACCAGATGAAAAAATGGAACCTCGGAAATCTGACCGCGGCGGTCGCCGTCGCCCTGGGCGTCGGACTGCCGGTCGCTGCGCAGGATGCGTCGGGCCCGAGATAACGTACAGGATGTTTCGCACATTGCTGGGCGAGGCGGCTCCTTTCAGGATAGCTGAGAGGAGCATGAGATGGACGAGAAGCCAGAGACGAAGCCGATGGGACAGGTGATCCAGATCGACGAAGCACGGATCAGGGATCACCTCGGCGAGATGGTCCGTGGGACGGTCGAGGAGGCGCTGAACGCACCCAGACAAAGTGGTATTCGATCTGGTACACCGTATGGCTACCGTACCGGTACTGCATCCACCTACTCCCGTGGTTTGAGAGTAGTATCGCAGCTAAAGCTGACCGGCTAAAGCCGGTGGTTTAAACCTTCTGATGGACAATCAAAAAGAGGATTCGAGCCATGCTTGCAGCAGCACTTAAATGGGTTGTGTCAATTACCGCGATCTTGCTATTGGCAATGTCGGTTTCTGTGGCGGCGGAAAAGCAACCGCCCAAACTGGTGCTGCAGATTACAGTGGATCAGCTTCGCGGCGATCTGCCCGGGTTGTATCTGGACAAAATGGGGAAGGGCGGGTTTCGCTACCTGCTGGAGCAGGGCGTGGTGTATGAAGACGCCCACCATGCGCACGCGAATACAGAGACCATTGTAGGCCATACGACGCTGGCGACCGGGGCGCATCCCGCCGATCACGGCCTTGTCGGCAATGTCTGGTTTGATCGCGAGTCAGGCGAGATGACCTACAACGTTGAGGATGCCCGCTATCCATTGCTGACGGCCGGCGCCGATGTCGACAAGTCCAGGGAAATCGATCCGACCCAGAAGATGGCGCGCACGGACGGACGGTCGCCGGCCGTGATACTAGTCTCAACTTTTGGTGATGAACTGGCTATCCATACGAATAACAAGGCTAAAGTCTTTGGCGTATCGGTCAAAGACCGCGGCGCAATTTCTATGGCTGGGCATGCGGGTAAGGCCTTCTGGTTTTCCAAGGCGGCCGGCGAATTCATTACCAGCGAGTATTACTACGACGAATACCCTGAATGGGTATCCGCTTTCAATGCGGCTAACCCGGCACTGCGCTACGCGAACCAGAGCTGGGAGTTGTTGCTTGAGTCATCCGCCTATTTGCATGCAGACGATGACGATCAGCAGTGGGAAGTCGCGCTTGGCGAGTTCGGCAGGGTGTTCCCGCATGAATACGGCCCGGCCGATGGTAAATATTTCACCACCTTCCTGACCCTCAGCCCTGCGGGCGACGAGCTCACGCTGGATTTTGCCAAGCAACTGATTGCAAATGAAAATATCGGCGTCGATGATGTGACGGATTACCTTTCCGTTAGTTTTTCATCGACCGACTACGTGGGCCACCTGTTTGGGCCGTCCAGCCTCGAGGCCGAAGACAACCTGTTGCGTCTGGATCGCACGCTGGCAAACCTGTTTGCTTACGTGGACGAAACTGTGGGGTTGGAGAATACGCTGATCGTCTTGTCGGCTGATCACGGCGGCCCTGAAGTCCCGCCCTATCTGAACGAGTACGGTATTGATGCCAGCTACGTCGACACAGATTCGTGGGACAAGCAGGCCGGAATTCAGGCGTTGAAGCAGAAATTCGGCATTGGTGAAGAATTAATCAGTGAGTACCAGCAGCCCTACGTTTACCTGAACCGTGCCGTCATTCAGGCCAAGGGCCTCGATCAGGCTGCGGTCGAGGCGGCCGTCGCAGAAGAAATGATGAAGTTCGAGGGCGTCAGCCAGGCTGTGTCCAGCACGGCGCTGACGCGCGGGCAGGTTGCCGACACCGACATTAATCGCGCGATTCTTTACAGTCACAACTTAAAACGCTCGGGCGATGTTTACGTGGTGTTCGAGCCACACTGGTTTATCAACGATTTCGACGGCATGACTGTTGCGGAGACGCACGGTTCGCCATGGCGCTACGATACTTACGTGCCGGTCATCTTTGCCGGGCACGGGCTAAAATATGAGCGTGTCGTAAGAGGAATCAAGACGGTCGACGTCGCTGCGACGCTGTCCGGGTATGTTGGCACGAATCGGCCTTCCGGGGCCCGCGGAGAGGTGCTGAAAGAGGTCATGCATTGAGCACAGCCGGCAATAGCAAATATTGGTGAATTAAACACCCGCTTAAGACGTTGCATCTTTATGCCCTTCGGGTACAGGTCATCGCCACATGGCGCTCCGTCGGCGTCTTGTCCAGCCAGTTCTCCCCGGGAGGTTGACGCCGCTTGCGTCCCCTGCCCCTTTTGGCTGGCGTGACACGCACGGGTGACGTCGCGCCGCTCAAGTGAGACGCCAGCGCGCGGCTCAGCTGAGCCAGCGCCCGATGGCGGTAGTGAAGTAGACCTTCATAAAGGTCTTCATGGTCCTGATGCCGGCGGCATGGTAGGGAAACCAGGTGTTCTCCTTGCGGGGCCCGAAGCGGTGCACCAGCACGTGCTGCACCTGGCAGAAGCTGCGCAGACCCAGCTCGCCGTTGACGTAGCCGATGCCGCTGTCCTTGCGGCCGCCGAACGATCCCTCGTGCGCGCCGTACACGCAGCCGCCGAATTCATTGACCGCACAGCCGCCGCTGTGCAGGCGCTTGGCGATTTCCAGCCCGCTGCGGCTGTCGCCCACCCAGACGGAGGCGCTGAGGCCGTACAGGGAGTCGTTGGCCAGGCGTACGGCTTCCTCGACGTCCCTGACCTTCATGACGGGCAGCACCGGCCCGAAGGTCTCGTCCCGCATGACGTCCATGCTGTGATCGACGTCCACCAGCACCGTCGGCTCGAGGAACAGCCCGGCCCTGAGCGGCTGCCGGCGGCCGCCGGTCAGCACCCTGGCCCCGCGCGCCACCGCGTCCTCCAGCTGCCGCTGGACGATGTCGAGCTGGCGGTCCCAGATCATGCAGCTGACATCGGTGTCGCCGCTCTCGTTCTGGCGCAGCGCCTTGACGGCGTTCACCAGGCCGGCGACGAAGCGGTCGTAGATGGCCTCGACCACGTACACGCGCTCGGTCGAGGCGCAGGCCTGCCCCGTATTGAACAGGGCGCTGTTGACGACGCCCTGCACGGCCCGCTCCAGATCGGCGTCGGCGCCGACGATGGCCGGGTCCTTGCCGCCCAGCTCCAGCGTGCAGGGGATCAGCTGGCGCCCGCAGGACTCGCCGACCAGGCGCCCGGTACGCACCGAACCGGTGAAGTGGACCTTGTCGACGCCGCTGCCGATCAGGGCCGCGCCGGTGCTGCCATCGCCCAGCAGCACCTGCACCAGGCCCTCCGGCAGACCGGCCTCGACCGCCAGCTTCTCGAGCCAGGTGGCGGCGAACGGCGCGACCTCGGACGGCTTCACCAGCACCGCGTTGCCCGCCATCAAGGCCTGGGCGGCGGGCACGAAAGCCGTCGCCAGGGGAAAGTTCCAGGGCGTGATGATGCCCGCCACGCCTCTGGGATGATAGGTCTTGACGATCTTCTTCATGGGGTAGAACAGGTGCGGGCGCTGCGTCACGTCCCTGAGCAGCCGCGCGGCGTGCTTGCCGTAGTACTGCAGCGCGTCACAGCCGGCGATGACCTCCGCCAGCGCCTCCATCTCGGCCTTGCCGGTCTCGCTGCGGATGGTGGCGACCACCTGGTCGCTGCAGGCGACGAGCCGCCGCTTGATCCCGTCGAGGCGCGCGGCCCTCTGCGCGTAGCTGAGCTGGGCCCAGATCTGCTGCGCCTGGCGGGCCCGGACGACGGCCGCCCTCACCGTGGCGGCGTCGGCCGCCTCGAAGCGCCCGATCGGCTCCAGGGTGGCAGGATTCTGCAGGGCATAGGTGACAGGAGCGCCCGGCGGGGCCTCCACGAGGCGAATAATGGCCATCCGTCGCAACTCCCGATCTGGTTGACAGTACGCTGACAGCGCGGCACAGCGCCACCTTGGGGCCGGCGGGCACAGGCCGAACGCCGCGCCTGCCGGATACCGGCCTGATCAGATTATCGGCGCATCCGGCGGCGGATGATCCACGCCGCGCTCCAGTTCGCCCTGACGGCGCAGCTCCCGCTTGAGGATCTTGCCCGCGGCATTCCTGGGCAGCGCGTCCACCAGTTCCACGCGGCGGGGAACTTCGTGCCGGCCCAGGTGATCGCGGCACCAGTTCCGCAGCTCGACCGGATCGGCCTCGGCCCCCGGTTTGATCGCCACATAGGCGACCGGAATCTCACCGTGCAGCTCCTGGGACTCTCCCACCACGGCAGCCTCCGCGACCGCCGGGTGCTGGTAGAGCACCTCCTCGATGATGCGGGGATAGATATTCATGCCATTGGTAATGATCAGGTCCTTGATGCGATCGACCAGATAGAAATAGCCGGCACCGTCGCGGTAACCCAGGTCGCCGGTGCGGAACCAGTCCCCGTAAAAGCTCTGGCGGGTCTCCTCTTCCAGCCCCAGGTAACCCAGCATGACGTTGGGCCCCCGCACGCAGACCTCACCATGCGCGCCGTCCACCACGGTGGCGCCCTGCTCATCGACGACGCGCATCTCCACGCCAGGCAGCGGCAGGCCCACGGAGCCCGGCTTGCGCGGCCCGTCGATGGGGTTCACGCAGGTGACGGGAGAACACTCGGTGGGGCCGTCTCCCTCCAGCACCGGGATCCCGAAGCGCTCCTCGAAAGCCTCGATGACCGCCTTGGGCATAGCCGCACCACCGGAGATGCAGGCGCGCACCGTGCGCCACTGCGCCACGCCCGCATCATCGAGGCGCAGCAACAGGCTGAACATGCTGGGAACGCCGAGAAAGATCGTGGCCCCACCGGTTTCGATCGCGGCGCTCACCAGGCGCGGCTCGAAGCGCTCGGCAATGACCAGGGTCAGGCCGCACACCAGCGGCGTGAGCATGCCGACGGTGGCCGCGAAGGCATGGAACATGGGCAGCACCAGCAGGATGCGATCGACCCCCGGCTGGAACGAGAGCGCCGCCTGGACGCTCGCGGTATTGGACATCAGGTTGCGATGACTGAGCATGGCGCCCTTGGGACGACCGGTCGTGCCGGAGGTATACAGCACCGCGGCCAGACTGCCGACGTCGGTGGCACAGGCGGGCGGCTCGGCGCCGCAGGCCATCAGCGCGTCGATCTCGGCGCTGGCGTCGCGGTCCTCACCGACGCTGATCGCAAAGCGCACGCCCGGCGCCGTCTGGCGGGCAGCGGCGGCCGCCTCGGCGAGTTGCCGATGATAGAACAGGCCGCTGGCACCCGCATCGTTCAGGATGAAACCGATCGCGCGCGGGTTGAGCATGAGGTTGATCGGCACCACGGTGGCGCCGGCCTTGAGGATGGCCAGGTAGGCCACCACGAATTCGGGGCTGTTGAGGCAAAACAGGCCGATGCGATCGCCCGCTTGCGCGCCGAGTTCAACGAGACCGCCGGCGACGGCATCCGATGCCTGATCGAGCCGTGAAAAGGTCCATACCGCGTCGCCCACGATGATGACGGGCTGGTCGCCCCTGCGCGCGGCCTGCGCGCGAAAGGCCTGGTCGATAGTTTGATCGGGCTCTGCCATGTCGATTCCTCGGTATAATTGTATTGTCGACCGGCCAGCACCCGCGGCGCGGGACCGGCCCCTACTCGCCAGCGACCGCCCCACCAGGCTAGCGCAGTCCCCGCGCGAAAGTTGCCGCTGCTTCGCAATCGGCACGATCCGGGCGCCCCCGGTTGATCCCGAGCGGCTTCAGCAGCGCCTGCTGATCGTAGCCAGGGCAATGCCACTCCCCGAGCACTTCGACGCCGGCACGCACCAGCCGTCGCCGCAGCCGGGACTGGTAAAAACGGACAAACGGCTTCAGCTTGACACCACTGGTGGTAAAAATGAAGACCCGGCTGCGCGCCGGCAGCCGATCGGCGAGCGCATAGACGATGGCAGGGTGCTTCATGTAGTAGATGCCGGAACCGAGCCCGATCAGCGGGCGGCCCGCCAGCTGCGAATCGCTCACGGCATCGGCGGTGGCAAGATCGGCCTCCAGTGCGGCCGCCATGGCCTCGGCCACCCGCACGGTGCTGCCGGTTTGAGAATAATAGATGACCAGCGGTTTCACCTCGCGCCCCTCCTTGCCGCAATGCTCGCCTTGCCCCTATTCTAGTCCTTTTGCCCCGCGCTCACACGCCCCTGGACGGCCGCGCCCGCTTCAGTCCAGCGGGTACCGGCAGCCGCGCACGGTGAGCTTTGGCAGAGCCGTCACCGCGAGGCGCAACCGTGCGCAACCCCTGCGGGAACGGCATTGTCCAGCGCCGTAGCGGGCTGCGTCACGCCCGCAACGGCATTGCCCTGCAGGGATGACGCGCTGGTCGCTGCCCCGCGGCCGCATCGTCAGCGCCGCGACCAACCTCGGGGATGGTATATTATTGACGGCGGCAAAGTCGCTGCCTCCCGCCCGCGCTGGTCCACCGGGCCTGCCGTGCCGCTGCGCCCTACCTGAGATCCTCGATGGCCTGGTGCTGGCTCAGGTAGACCTTGCCGGTGAGCTGCTCCAGGAAATCGGTCCTGCGCAGGCGGTCCATGACGGGCCCCTTCACCTCCGACAGATGAAACCGCATACCCAGCTCGCCCAGGCGCTCGTTGATCGCCTCCAGCGTCTCGAGCGCGCTCTGGTCGATCTCGTTGATGGCATTGCACATCAGCACGACCTGCTCGACCTCCGGCCGCTCGGCGATGAGGCGGTAGACGGTGTCTTCCAGATAGGCCGCGTTGGCAAAGTAAAGGCTCTCGTCGACGCGCAGCGAGATGATATGGGGGTAGGTCACCACCTGATGGCGCTCGACGTTGCGGAAGTGCTCGGTCCCCGGCACCTCCCCGACGATCGCCATGTGCGGCCGCGACGTCTTGTAGAGGTGCAGCGCGAGCGACGCCAGCACACCGCAGAGCACGCCAAGCTCCACACCCAGCGACAGCGTCACCAGGATGGTGAGCGCCACGGCGATGAAATCCGACTTCGAATAGATCCAGGTCCTGCGCAGCATGGAGAAGTCCACCAGCGACAGCACCGCGACGATGATGGTAGCCGCCAGCGTGGCCTTCGGCAGGTAGGCCAGCAGCGGCGTCAGCAGCAGCGCCGCCAGGCCGATGCCGGCGGCGGTGAAAAGACTGGCTGCCTGCGTGGTGGCGCCGGCATCGAAGTTCACCACCGAGCGGCTAAAGCCCCCCGTCACGGGAAATCCACCCGACACGGCGGCGGCCACATTGGCCACGCCCAGGCCGATCAGCTCCTGATCCGGATCGATGCGCTGCCGGCGTTTGGCTGCCAGGGTCTTGCCCACCGATACCGACTCGACATAGCCGATGATGGAGATCATCACCGCGGCGCCCGCCAGCTCGCCCCACAGCGCGGCGTCAAAGACCGGCAGCGCCAGCACCGGCAGACCACTGGGGACCTCCCCCACCAGCGCCACGCCGAGTGCGTCGAGGCCACCCAGCCAGGCCGCGAGCGTGGTGACGATGATCAGCAGCACCGGGCCGGTGCGCGCCAGGTGCACCGCGAGCGCCGGCGCCACGCCCAGGCGCTCCAGCAGCGGTCGCAACGACGACCTCACCCAGAACAGCACCAGCAGCGCCGGCACGCCAACCAGGGCGGTGGGCCAGTTGATGGCGTCGATGTGCGCCAGCAGCGTCGTGAGCAGTTCGCGCAGATTGTCGCCATGCGCCGCGACGCCCAGCAGATTGCCGACCTGGCCCACGGCGATGATGATCCCCGATGCCGTGATAAAGCCGGCCACCACGGGGTGCGAGAGAAAGTTGGCCAGAAATCCCAGCCGCATCAGCCCCATCAGCAGCAACAGCAGGCCGGACATCAGCGCCAGCAGCACCGCCGCACTCAGATACCCGACCGAGCCGGGCTCGGCGATCCTGCCGACGGCTGCCGCGGTGAGCAGGGACACCACCGCGACGGGGCCAACCGACAGGGTGCGGCTGGTGCCGAACAGCGCGTAACCCACCAGCGGCAGTATGCTGGCATACAGCCCCATCTCCGCGGGCAAGCCCGCCAGCAGGGCATAGGCCAGCGACTGCGGAATGAGCAGCACGGTGACGATGACGGCAGCCATCAGGTCGCCCGCGAGCGCCTGCCGATGGTAGTGCCTGCCCCACTGCAGGATGGGCAGAAAGCGTGCCAGACGGTCCAGCATTCAGCGCTCTTCCTCACTGCGGGCGGTGTCGGGCCTGACCAGCCACTCCTTGCCCTTGAGCATGGCCTGCCAGTAAACGGGCGGCAGGATCTTTTCCTTCAGCAGCCAGGCCAGCCGGCTGGGGCGGGTGCCGTCGATGAGCCAGCGCGGCAGGGTTGGCAGCAGCTTGCCGCCGTAGCCGAATTCCGCCAGCACGATCTTGCCGCGCTCCACGGTCAGTGGACAGGAGCCGTAGCCGTTATAGTGGGCCACGCCATGCACCACGCCGGCATCCTCCAGCAGGTTGTTCGCCACTACCGGCGCCTGCATCCGCGCTGCCGCCGCCGTCTTGGCATTGGGCGCGTTCATGGCATCGCCCAGCGACCAGATGTTGTCGTAGCGGCTGTGCCGCAGCGTGTTCTGATCGACGTCCACCCAGCCGGCAGCGTCCGCCAGCGGGCTGGCGCGAATAAAGTCCGGCGCCGTCTGCGGCGGGCACACGTGAATCATGTCGAACGAACGCTCCACCAGCTCGCCGCCGCCGGCGCTGAACCAGGCCTTGCCCGCCGGCCCGTCGATCCTGACCAGATTGTGGCCGAAATTGAGCTGCGCCCGGTAGCGCTGGACGTACTCCATCAGCGCGGGCACGTAGTCCTTGACGCCGAACAGCACCGCCCCGGCGGTATGGAATTCGACCTCGATGCCGTCCAGGACGCCCTGGCGGTACCAGTAATCGGACGAGAGATACATCGCCTTCTGCGGCGCACCGGCGCACTTGATGGGCATCGGCGGCTGCGTGAACAGCGCCCTGCCGCCGCGCAGGCCCTGCACCAGCTCCCAGGTGTAGGGCGCCAGATCGAAGCGATAGTTGGAGGTGACGCCGTGCTGACCCAGGGTTTCCACCAGGCCGTCGACGGCATGCCAGTCCAGCTTGAGGCCCGGCGCCACCACCAGGCGGCGATAGCTGACCCGCTGGCAGTCTTCGAGCACCACGGCATTGCGCTCGGGCTCAAAGCCCATGACCGCCGCCTTGATCCACTCCACGCTGCCGGGAATGAGCGAGGCCAGCGTCCTGACCGTCTTCTCGCGCGGGAACACGCCGGCGCCCACCAGCGTCCAGCCGGGCTGGTAATAATGCACCTCGGCCGGATCGATGACGGCGATGGAGAGGTCGCGCGCGCGGGTCCTGAGACTCGCCGCCACGGCGATGCCCGCCGCACCGGCCCCGACGATGACGACGTCGTAGGTCCGGGTACTGGCCGGCCTGGCGCCGGCGAGCCGCGTGGCCACGCCGCTCATGTCGTAACCCGCCGCGCTGGCGGTGGCGAGGATATCGGCGATCGGCTTGCCCGCCTGACCCTGCGACAGACTCCAGAGCGTCATGCAGCGGGTGCCGGTACGGCAGTAGGCCACCTGCGGCGACGGCACCGCGTGCCGGGCCCGGGTAAAGGCGCGGACGTCATCATCTGTGATCCTGCCCGACACCACCGGCTGGTAGGTACAGCGGATGCCCACAGCGGCGGCCGCCTCCTCGATCTCGGTGAAGTTCGGCTGATCGGCGCCCTCGCCATCGGGCCGATTACAGATGAGCCCCTTGACGCCGGTCGCAGCGAGCGCCTCCAGGTCGCTGGCCTGCAGTTGCGCGCTGACGCCGAAGGTATGGTCGACGCTCTTGATCTCCATGGTCTTGCTCCTGGCTTGCTTGAATGCAGACTACCCAAGGGCACCGCCGGTGCCGCTGATCGCCCCCTCCGACCGTCATCGAGCCCCGGGCCAGGGCCTGCCCTGCTGCGTTTCAGGGCATGGCGACGCTGGTCCGCCGATGCAGCTTCGGCATGCCATCGGGCACATCGGCACAAGAGTGCCTGCCGGAACGCCCCGGCTGCGCCGGGCGCCTTCTGGCCACCGCGTCCGGGCGGTGCAGCCGACCGACCCGCTGCGCGACCCCGGCAGCAGCGCGGCAGGCGCAGCAGCCCGCAGCGAGCGGCTCGACCCAGCCCATGCGGTGTACGGTCCGCGCCACCCCCGCACTGTATCAGCGTCCAATGGGATTGCAAACCGGCGCGCTCGTCGTCGCCCTCCCACCCGCCGGCATCGCCCCGGCCGGACGCCGGCTGACGCTGGCCGAAACCCAAGGGGATGGTATATTATTTTCATTTTTGAGGACCCGACCATGGACAGCACCCTGGTAGCCGACCTGCTGCAGACCTTCGAAGCGATGCAGGCGGCCTGCGGCGATCTCGCGCGGACCGTCCGGGCCGATGCCGCCCTGCCGCTGTTTCTGCCCAACTACGGGGGCGACGCGGGCACTGAGCGGGAGGCGGCCATCCGCAGCATGACCCAGCTCTGGCATCTCGACCCCGGAGCATCCGTCGTCGAAGCCGGCCTGCTGTGCGCCTCGGCCGGGACGGTCGCCGCGGCCGAGGCGCTCAACCGCCGCAAGCAGCAGTTTCAGGCGGCTGTGCAGGCGATCCGCGCCATCGGCAAGAACAAGGACAAATTGCGCATCACGCGCCTCATCGAGCGGGTGCTGCAGGAGGAGGGGCGCCGTACCGAGGCGCTGCAGGAGGCGCTGGCGACGGCCCGTATCAATCGCCTCGACCTGCTCCGCTGCTACGCGCAGCTGCGCATCCTGCCGCCGGGGCTGGAATCGATCAGCTGGACCTGGGCCAAGACCCATTCGGCCATCGTACAGGTCAGCCTCGACGAGGCGATCGAGATGGCCGGACACCTGGCCAACCCCGCGACCTCGGCCACGGCACTCGAGCTGCTCTATCGCCTGCCGCGGGACGAGAAGCTGGCCTACAAGAAGCACCTGCCCAACCAGCTGCGCGCCAACCTGGTGTGGCTGGAGGACGACCAGCGGCTGCGCAAGGCAGTCACCATCTCCGGCCTCGTGCTGTGCCAGGCCCCCACCCTGCCCCGCTACATCTGGCGCGACAATCCCGCCTGCAGCGACACGCCGTCGGCAGCGCGCCTGTCGCGCACCGATGTCGGCATCGAGTCCGGCGCCTATGTGCGGGCGCTGAACCTGCACCGCTATCTGGCGAGCAGCGCCCCCTGAGCCCGCCGGGGGCGCGCCCGGGATGACCGGGTGCGACGCTGGCGCGCGGCTCGGCAATTGGTTACCCTCACCGGCCCGGCCCCGAGCCACTGCCAATAAGGACGCCAACGATGTCGATCACGCACCTTCCCACCGGCGACGAGAAATTCCAGGCCGTACAGACCATGTTTGATCAGATCGCCCCCAAATACGACCTGATGAACCGGCTGATGACCCTGGGGCTGGACCAGTCCTGGCGCCGCAACGGCCTGCGCGCCATCGGCGTCAACGCCGATGACCGGGTGTTCGACATCGCCTGCGGCACCGGCGACCTGGTAGAGATGGCCAAGGCCACCGGCGCCGAGGTGTTCGGCGTGGATTTCGCCCACGGCATGCTGCGCTCAGCCCGCCGGCGCGGCATCGACGCCGCGCTGATCCAGGGCGATGCCGGCAGGCTGCCGCTGCCCGACGGCGCGGCGACGGTGGTCACCTGCGGTTTCGCGCTGCGCAATTTCGTCGATATGGGCTCGGCGATCCGCGAGATGGGGCGCATCCTCAGCCCGGGCGGCCGCCTGCTGGTACTGGAGGTGCACGAGCCCGGCAACCGCCTGCTGCGCCTGGGGCACGGCTTTTACTTTCAGCGCGTCGTGCCCCTGCTGGGCGCCCTGCTGTCCGACCGCGACGCCTATGCCTATCTGCCCAAGTCGGTGGCCTACCTGCCCGCGGACGACGCCTTCTTCAAGCTGTTCCGGGACGCCGGCTTCGAGAACATCCGCCGCAAGCCGCTGCTGTTCGGCGCTGCCCAGATGATCACGGGCAGCAAAGCCTGAAGGGGCGCAGGCTGGGCGCTACGCCAGCGGCATATCGCGCTCGGTGGCGAGCTCGAGCTGGAAGTAGGCCTGCCGGTCGAAGGCGAAGCGGCGCGCGATCAGATTGCTGGGAAACTGCTCGACCGTGGTGTTGAGCTGCCGCACCCGGCGATTGTAGGTGCTGCGGGCAGCGGCGATCTCCTTTTCCACCTCGGAGATCGCACGCTGCAGCTCGAGAAAGTTGGCGCTGGCCTTGAGGTCCGGGTAGGCCTCGGCCCTGGCCAGTACGTCGATCAGGGAACGGCTGATCATGGCCTCCTGCTGGTAGCGCTGGCCGGCATCGGCGCTATCCGAGCGCTGCCGGGTGACCTCTTCGAGCGTCCCGGTCTCGTGCTTGACGTAATCGCGGGTCGCTCCCAGCAGCTGCGGCAGCAGATTGGCTCTGCGCTTGAGCGCCACGTCGATGTGGCTCCAGGCCTCTTCGACCATATTGCGCTGCTTGACCAGCCCGTTGTACATGCCGATGCACACGGCGCAGGGAAGGATCAG
Organism: uncultured Gammaproteobacteria bacterium; assembly: GCA_963792875.1. Classification (GTDB taxonomy): domain Bacteria; phylum Pseudomonadota; class Gammaproteobacteria; order Pseudomonadales; family JAHEGP01; genus JAHEGP01. Next base: position 20,052 of record CAWBXV010000001.1, read on the forward strand.
CGCGACGATAACAATGGGTAAATAGTCCACCCTGGTTTGCTCCTGCCCGGTGCCAGCCCGGCGCGTCGTCTAACAGTTCGATTTATGGTACGCTGGCTCCACTTCTGCGCCAACGCGGCCTCCAGAAAAAAATCGACGGGCCAAACCGCACCGCCACCGGCCCGGGAACGGTAGCCATCGAGGAACAACACGCGATGATCAAGTCCATGTTCAGCCTTGTCATGCTGCTGGCCGGCGCCCAGGCGCTGGCCGACACCACGGAGGTCTCCGAACCCTATTATCAGGACCAGTTCACCCTGGTCAACCAGCGCAACTTCCTCTCGGATTATCAGCCGCTCAATCCCGACGGCACCGTCAACGTCGTGGTGGAACGGCCGACGGGCAGCGTGCAGGCCTGGCACATCAACGCCAAGTCAGGCGCCATCGTGTGGCAACAGGACAAGGGCAAGGCCCGGAGCGTTCAATATCTCGGCTATCCCGGCAACTTTGGTTTCGTGCCGCGGACGCTGTCCAGCGAGGAGGGCGGGGGGGACGGCGCTCCGCTGGATGCCATCGTGCTCGGGCCGGCGGTGCCGCGGGGCGAGGTCGTGAAGGTGAAACTGATCGGCATGCTCAAACTGCTCGAACACGGCAACGAGGACCACAAGCTGATCGGCGTCGTCGAGGGCACCCCGCTGTATGGCGCCAACGACATCGCCGAACTCCAGCAGGCGTTTCCCGGCGTCGATATCATCATCAAGACCTGGTTCGCCAACCACCAGGGCCCCGGCAAAGTTGTCACCCAGGGCTTCGCCGACGCCGCCAGCGCCAGGGCCCTGCTGGCCACGGCCAGCAAGGCATACCAATAGATCTTCGCCGCCCCGATTGCGTTCAGACCGGACGCCCGCCGGTTTGGCCTGCAGGACGGCAAGATGCCCAGCGCTGGCCTTCGCGAGCCAGGCATCGGCCGCCTTGAATCCAGCGGCCATGAAGGATGAAACCATCGGCAGGCGCCAGTTGCGGACGCCGCCCTGACGCCAAACGCAGCGGGCGGCGGGTCTGCGGACGGCCCGACTGCAGCGACTGACGAAAACGGCCTATTTAAACCGTTGGCTTTTCCAACTCCTGGACCAGATAAGCCAGTTCCTCTGCTTTCTGTGCAAAGAGGGCCTGCGCATCCGCCAAGCCTTGATTATAGAAATAGCCCCCGATTTGTTCAGCAAAAAAATCGATCAGAAACTCCGCCTCGAAACCACCAATATCCTGGTCAAGCTCGTCATTGAAGTAGCTTTTTATTTTACTGACTATTCGGTCTTTATCGTCTTTAGAAAATTCAATCTCACTCATGCAGACGCTCCAGGTACCGATAACGCCGACGACAACAGCGGGCCGCCGGGCCAGCGCTGCATGCCTGCACGCGCCGGTAGCGCATCTCAGCGCGTCGCCAGAAACCGCAGCAGCGCCTCCCAGCTCTGCTGGTCCGCCTGCTCGTCGTAGGCCAGCGGCAGGCCGTTCGCCTCGCCGGACGCCGTTGCCGCCGGATTGGTAAAGCCGTGCTTGACACCGGGAAAGCTGATCAGCTCGAAACTCACGCCCGCCTCGCTCATCTCCTTGACAAAGTCGGCCACCTGCTGCGCCGGCACCATCGGGTCGGCACCGCCGGTGGCGACCAGAATGCGGGCCTTGACCACGCCGGCCGGCGTCGGACCTGGCGCCGCCAGACTGCCGTGGAAGCTCGCCACACCCGCCAGGTCGGCCCCGCTGCGTGCCTGATTGAGCACCACCGCGCCACCGAAGCAGTAGCCGACGGCGAACTGCCGCGCGCGCGGCACCCGACCCTGCGTGGCCAGCGCCTGGCGCGCCTGCTCGAAGCGCTGCTGCATCAACTCGGGCTCCTTGAGCGCGGCCTCCATGAAGGCCTTGGCATCCGCGGCGTGCTCCGCCACCTTGCCATGGCCGTACATGTCGACCGCGAACGCCGGATAACCCAGCGCCGCCAACTGCCGCGCCCGCCGCCGGGAGTAGTCATTCATGCCCCACCATTCGTGGACCACCACCACGCCGGCCTCGGGATAGGCCACCGCGTCATCGTAGTACAACACGCCCCCGCCGAGATCCCCCGCGAAGCGCACCGGCTGCTCGATCACCTTCGCCCACGCCCCGCTGCCGATCAGCAGCGCCAGCAGTCCCGACCATATCCTGTTTCGCATATCCACTCCTCGCTCAACGACCTGCCCTGCCTCAGCACTTGACTGGCGGCGAGGGCTTCACTGCAGCACACCGCATCCCTGCGCCCCTCTTCCTAACGGCCGGGGTCCCGACCGGCAAGGGCCGGGCGCATCGCCACGAGACCCGCCTCCTCGTCCAGCTCGCCACTGGCCAGTTTGGCCCGATACTCCCGCAGCGCCACCCTGACCTTGCCGTTGAGGGCGTAGAGGCCGATCAGGTTGGGGAACGCCATGGCCAGCACCAGCAGGTCGGTGAAATCGACCAGCTGGGCGGCGCTGACCAACGAGGCGAGCAGCACAAAGGTGATGAATATCAGCTTGTACAGCACGGAAAAGCGCTCGCCAAACAGATAGACCCAGCAGCGCTCGCCGTAATACGACCACGCAATCGCGGTGCTGTAGGCGAACAGCACCACACACAGCGCCAGCACCGCCGGCAGCCAGGCAGCGACGCTGCCGAACGCGGCGGAGGTGAGCGTGGCGCCCTGGCTGGCCGCGCGGATCGCCTCGTATTCCGGCGCGCTGTAGACGCCGGTGATGACGATGACCAGGGCGGTCATGGTGCAGATCACCACCGTATCGATAAACGGCTCGTACAGCGCCACCAGGCCCTGCCGTACCGGGTACTTGACGCTGGCGGCCGAGTGCGCGATCGCCGCCGAGCCGAGCCCCGCCTCGCTGGAGAACGCGGCGCGTTTGAAGCCCTGCACGATGGCGCCGACCACCCCGCCGGCGACCGCCTCCGGCGCGAACGCGCCCCTGACGATCGCGCCCAGCGCCGCCGGCACCTCCGCGGCGCTGCTGCCGATGATCCAGAGGCAGGCCCCCACGTAAACGACCACCATCAACGGCACCACCGCCTCCGCCACGTGCGCGATGCGGCGCAGACCGCCGATGATCACCAGGCCGATGGCGAACGCCATGAGCAGGCCATAGGCGATCGGCACCTCGCGAAAGAAGGGAATCTGTGCCTGGACTGCACCCATCGACTGGCTGACCTGAAAGGCGCTGCCGGCACCGAGCGAACCCAGTATGGTGAACAGCGCGAACATGCCCGCCAGCAAGCGGCCAAGCGTCGGCGCGCCCTGCTCGGCCAGCCCCTTGGACAGATACTCCATGGCCCCGCCCATCAACCTGCCGTCGGGCCGCACCTCGCGGTACATCTGGGCCAGGCTGGCCTCGACGAACTTGGTGGTCATGCCCAGCAGACCGGCCACGATCATCCAGAAGGTCGCTCCCGGGCCGCCGATGGAGATGGCGATGGCCACGCCGGCGATATTGCCCAGGCCCACGGTGGCCGACAGCGCCGTGGAGAGCGCCTGGAACGACGAGACCTCCCCCTGGTCGTCGGCGGTGCGGTAGCGGCCCCGGATGACCCGGAAGGCGTGGCGCATCATGCGCAGATTGATGAAACCGAAGCGCACGGTCAGGAAGGCCGCGGCAGCTCCCAGCCACGCCACGATGAACGGCATGACCGGGTCACCCGGCCACACGTCGAAAAAGATGATGCGTGCCAGCAGACCGTTGAGCGAACCAAACGCGGCATCCAGCGCAGTGGCGTCAGCCTGCGCCAGCGGCGCCAGCGCCAGCGTGGCCGCCGCGAACAGGACATGAGCTCTCATGACAAATCCCCATCGAACCCGCTATGCAAAGAATGCGGCAGAGTAAGGCCAGCGTCGGCCGATGTCCAGACGTCGCGCGCAACTGCCCCCCGGGGCGGTGCAGCCCTCACCTCGGGTCGATTGTCCGTTGCCCGGGCCCGCGCAGGGCTATAGACTGGCGCCGGCCAGGGTCCGCAGCCCAGCGCGCCGCCTGCAGCCCGCCCATCACCGCCCAACGACAGCGAGAAACCCGGCGTGAATCCCCTCAGACGTCTTGCCAGCCAGACCGCGATCTACGGCATCAGCTCCATCGTCGGGCGCTTCATCAATTATCTGCTGGTGCCGCTGTTCACCTATTACTTCACGCCGCAGGAGTACGGCGTGGTGTCGGAGTTCTACGCCTACGCCGGCTTTCTGTCCGTGCTGCTGACCTTTGGCTTCGAGACGGGCTATTTCCGCTTTCGCGACCGCTCAGGGCGGGAGCCGGACCAGGTCTACGCGACCGCCCTGCGCTTTCTGCTCGCCGCCAACCTGCTGTTCCTGGCGGGGCTGCTGCTGGCGGATGGCAGCGTGGCGCAGCAGCTGCGCCACGGCGATCACCCGGAGTACGTCGCCTGGATGGCCGCCATACTGGCCGCCGATGCCATCGGGTCCATCGCCTTCGCGCGCCTGCGGGCCCAGGAGCGGGCCTGGCGCTTCGCCGGCATCAAGCTGGTGGAAATCCTGATCAACGTCGCGCTGTGCCTGTTCCTGATCGTCTACTGCCGCGGCGTCGCCGAGCGGCAGCCCGACGCCGCGCTCGGCGCGCTGTGGAACCCCGCCGTCGGCGTCGGCTACATCTTCATCGCCAACCTGATCGCCAGCGGCGTCAAGCTGCTGCTGTTGTCGCCCCAGCTGCGCGGCGTGACCAGCGGCTTCGATGCCGCACTGTTCCGCCGGATGCTGCGCTACTCGCTGCCCATGGTGGTGATCGGACTGGCCGGCGTGACCAACGAGATGCTCGACCGGGCGATGATGAAATACCTGCTGCCCTATGACGCCCAGACCAATCTGGCGCAGCTGGGCATCTACAGCGCCTGCTACAAGCTGTCGATCCTGATGTCGCTGTTCATTCAGGCGTTCCGCTATGCCAGCGAGCCGTTCTTTTTTGCCCACGCCGACGAGCGCGGCGCGCGCGGCATCTACGCCGAGGTGCTCACCTACTTCGTCATCTTCTGCGTGTTTGTGTTCCTGCTGGTGTCGCTCTACCTCGACATCTTCCAGTATTTCATCGGCCCGGCCTTCCGGGAGGGCCTCGCGGTCGTCCCCATCCTGCTGCTGGCCAATCTGCTGCTGGGCGTGTACGTCAACCTCTCCATCTGGTACAAGCTGACTGACCGCACCCTGCTGGGGGCGGGCGTGTCCATCGCCGGCGGCGGGGTCACGGTGGTCTGCCTGCTGTGGTGGGTGCCCCGCTTCGGCTACATGGGGGCCGCCTGGGCGACGCTGGCGTGCTATGCCAGCATGGCGCTGGCCTCCTATCTGCTGGGCCGCCGCTACTACCCCGTGCCCTACGACCTCCCCCGCGTGCTGGGCTACAGCGCCTTCGGCGTGCTGCTGTTCCTGGCCAACGGCGCCATCATCGCCGCCACCGGCGCGCCGCCGCTGGCCAGCGGCACCCTGCTGCTGGCGCTGTACCTCGCCGTCGCCTGGGCCCTCGACGGCCGGCCGCTGTGGCGGCGCCTGCGCCACCGCCAAGCCCGCTGACCGCCTAGCCCGGCGGTGCCGCCGCGGCGCTGGTCAGGAGCGGCTGCAGCGACGGGCCCAGCTGCTTGAGCAGCTCGACCGACAGCGCGCTGGTGAACGAGAACGACGCCGCATCTTCGCCGGGCACATACGCCGAGACCGTGCCATAGAACCGGTCGCCGATAAAGAATGCAAACGTGGCCGCGCGGTTGACGACGCGCTCGCGCACCAGGCGGCCGGCGCTGTCGAACACCTGCGTGCGATGGTCACCCGTGCCGGTCTTGCCGCCGACCGGCAGCGGCACGCCATCGGCGCCGGGGATGCCGGCAGCCAGCCGCACTGCCGTGCCGTGCGCCACCACGTCGAGCAGGGCTGCGCGCAGGACCGCGGCCACCTCCTCCGGCAGCACCCGCTCGCCCGGGCCGCCCTGAAAGCGCAGCCGGGCCTCATAGGGCGTGCCGGCCGCAAAGTGCAGCTCGTCAAGGCGCGTCGTGGGGGCGCGGATGCCGCCTCGCACAATGATACCCATCAGCTCCGCCAGCGCTGCCGGCCGGTCGCCCGAACTGCCGATGGCGGTGGCATAGGATGGCGTCAGGTAGGAGAACGGATAACCGACCCGCGCCCAGGCGGCGTGGATCTCGTTGAACGCCTCGATCTCCAGGAGACTGCGGATGCGCTGGTCCTGCCGGTGCTTGCTGCTCCTGAGCAGCCAGCCGTACACGTCGATGCGCGCCTGCGCGCTCGCCGCAAGCATGTCGTCGACGCTGGCCGCCGGGTGCTGCTGCAGGTACGCCACCAGCCATAGCTCCAGTGGATGCACCTTGGCGAGGTAGCCCCGGTCCATCAGGGAGTAGCGGTCCCTGGCGTAACTGCGGTACAGCCGTCCGGCCGCCGCCGGATCGAAGCCGCGGCCCTGCAGGGACGCCGCCAGGAATTCGGCCAGCCGGGCCTCATCGGCCTCGGGAAAGACGCTGCGGAAGGCGACGGCCAGCGGCACCGGCGCGGCCCGCAGGCCGCCGACCAGCAGGTCGAAGCGCTGCTCCGGGGTCCTGTCGGCGTACTTGCGGTAATAGTTGCGCAGAAAGATCGTGCCCTCGCGGTCGGCAAAGCGCCGGAGGTAGTCGGCGCGCCGGGGTTCGGCGACATTGTCCAGAATGCCGCGACTGCGGTCCGCGCGGTTGATGTGAAAGCGCACGATGTCACGCATCAGGCGGATGAAGGGCAGGTTGATCGATTCGCGCAGGGCCGTTCGCAGCGACACCACGCGGCTGCCGTCCTCGCGTTTGAAGTTGGCGAAATGGTGCGCGCCGCCGCCGGTGATAAAGGTCTCCGCCGGGCTGGCCGAATAGCTGCGGTCCATCGCGGCTTCCAGCAGCGGCCGCAGGCTGCGGTCCGGGGCGCGGCTCAGGTAGTCCACCGTCCACCGGCGCAGCGTGTCGTCCGGCGCCACCGTGACGGCCTTGAGCTCGGCAGCGCTCTTGCCGGCATACTCACCGTGCAGGCTGGCGATGATCTCCAGATAGTGCACCAGCGTGCGCAGCTTGGCGGTCGAACCCAGGTCGAGGCGCACGCCCTCGTTGATGTCAAAGGGCTCGGCAGAGTTGTCGGACTGAACGCGCAGCACGTTCGCCTCGGGCGTCACCTCGAACAGCGCGAAACTGTAGATGACGCGGTCGAGCCGGTCGTCCGGCTCCAGCAGGCGATTACCCATGAGCCTCGCCTGCTGCACCTGCCCGGGCTGCTTGAGCTCGAGCAGCCGCGTGGTCACCGCCTGCTGCACGGGCAGATCCAGCGTGCTGGAGACCTCCAGATCGAGGCGATCCAGACCGTAGAACCCCTTCAGACCCAGCAGCGAGGCCAGCCGTGCACGAATGGTGTACGCCGTCTTGGCGACCCGCAGGTCGCTGGCCTGGCTGACCACGCCGACCGGTGCGGCGAGGCGCTGCACCAGCACCGCGTCGCCGAAGCGCTCATCGATGACGCCGGCGCGCGCCAGCAGGCGCGTGTACTCGTCCACTCTTGAGGACAGCACATCGAAGCCCAGCGGCCCGAGAAACCAGCTCGGCCGCTGCTGGGCCAGCAGCAGACTCAGGACCTGGCGATAGGCCCTGGCGGCCTGCTCCAGCGCAGCGTCCCCTGCGCTCACCCGGGACGACAGCAAGCGGTTGACCTCCGCCGGGTCTGCGCCAAACCAGATGCGCAGCCCATCCTGCAGGCCGTGCACTTCGCCGTAGCCGGCGCGGGCGGCCAGCGGCACGCCGTTGAGGTAGGCCCGCACGATCTCCTGCCGCGCGTCCAGCGTGATCGGCCCGCCCAGGTAGCTGCGCAGCGATGCGCTGACCACCTGCCGGAGCTTCTCGGTCATATCCGGGGTGATGCCGCGGTCCGAGTGGCGGAACTTCTCCAGCTGAGTGGCGAGGGTGCTGCCGCCGGGAACGTTCAAGGCCGGGTTGAGCAGCTGCGTGCCTTTGAGCAGCAGCGCCTGGCCCAGGCGCCCCCAGGCGACGGCTGGATTGCGGCGCGGCAGGCTCGCATCCAGTACGTCGCGGTCCTCGATGAAGGACAGCGTCGACGCGACGACCTGCGGTATCGCCTCGAAGCGCTCGTAAACGCCACGCGGGTAGCGGCTGGAGAAAATCGGCCGGCCCTGGCGGTCGTAGACTTGCAGGCCGGCCTGCTGTTTCTCCCGGTAGGGTGGAAAGACCCCACGCTCTATCCACTTGCCCAGCTGCGGCGACAGGCGAGCCTGCTGCTCGATGACAAAGCCCCTGCCCTGCAACCGCCCGATCCAGTCCGGCAGTCGATCGTAGCCCAGGCGCTCGTCGTAGGGCCCTGTCGCCAGCCCGGGAGGGTCGCCGCTCGCCCCGGGCGCCGGGGCGAACGACAGCTCGCCGGCCAGCCGCGCCAGCACCTGGGACTGCCAGTAGGATGTTCTGCTCTCCACCGCGGCCAGCGCCGCCAGTGCCGCCAGCGCCGCCAGCCAGAACCGGTGACGGATGTGCCGGGACTCCGATGGCAGCGGGCCGACGTTGGCCGGTGCCTCGGGGACCGCCACGATCAGCTGCAGCGCCGGCACCTGATAGCTGTCATCGTTGGAGGGAACAGGTGACCCCGGGAATACCGTGCCTACCTGCAATTGCTCAGCTTGTAACGTCATATACGCCCATCCGGGTGAATCACTGTGAACACGCAAAGCCGCCCGGTGAGGGCGGGACCGCCGCGACACCGCGCCGCAGACGGTGCCGGCGAGGCAGCGCTGAACGATGCCGGCAGGCGCCGGCGATCACTGCGCTCCCCGCTCTCAGGAGGGTCCGCAGCGGGGCCCGCAGCAGCGGCGGAGGGGAAACCGCCGGACCTGCAGGGTTCTGCGGCCGGGGGTGGGATCGGCTGAGGGTGGTGCCGCCTGGAGCGGCGGCCGTCGCAAAGGGCCAGGATCGTCACGCAAGGAGGCGCTACCCGAAAATAGATGCCGTGAAGGTTCGACTCAAGAACCGCGCCGCCCGCAAGCGCGACGGGCGGTAAGCGCGCTACCGCTGACGCTCTCGATGCCGACCCTAACTATAGTGGCAGGCTGCAGGCCCGGAGGCGGAAAACGACCGGCCGGAATGGGCACGAATGCACACTTTGCAACAATCGCTGCCGCCGCCCGCTGATTGCGGTGCGCTCCGGCAGCGGTGATTGTGTTTGACAGGCGGCTGTGGATAATGGCGCCTCCCTAGCGGGCGCAGCGCGGCGCTGCGGCGCGTTCGTGGGGGGCGCACCACTCCCCGCGGCGTGGCGTGTATACTCCTTTGAGGGTTCGCGCGCAGCGTCCCTGCGGTGCCGGATGGCGCGCTGGCTGATGACCTGCGGCCAGCCCATGGCTCGAGCGCTCTGCAGCAGCGGGCATGGCCGGCACGCCCGATTACGCGAGAGGTATCGAACGCATGAGAAGCGCTGGAGCGCCCTTCAGATGGCCACTGCAGGTTCAGATCGGCATCGTGTTTGTCGCGCTGATTCTGCTGATCGGCACCACCCTGGCGCTGGTCAGCTACCGGCAGATTTCGGAGCTGATACTGCAGTCGACCGAGGAGATCTTCGACGAGATCGCCGACGGCATCCGGGCCCGCTTCCAGCAGGAGTACCGCCCGGTCACCAAGACGGTCGAGCTGCTCGCGCTGAGCCGGCTGGTGCAGTCCCGAGACCTCGACGAGCGGCTGGAGGCGCTGCCGCTGCTGGTAGAGGCGCTGGCCAACCAGCCGCACGTGACCAGCGTACAGCTGGGCTACGCCGACGGCGCCTACCTGGTAATGCGCTCGGCGCAATCGAGTCACGTGCGCGAGGCCTTTCATATTCCAGCGCAATACAGCTACATCGTCGACCATCTGGCGCCCGACGCCACGGGCAGAGTCGTGGGCGAGCGCAGGTTTCTGTATGCCGATCTGCGCACCGGTGCAACGGCGCCGCTGGATACCAGCGAGTACGACCCCAGGACCCGGCCCTGGTTCCAGAACACCGCTCAAGCGGCCACCACGCAGATCACCGAACCCTATTACTTTTACTTCACCCACCAGCTGGGCATCACCGTGTCCCGGCGGGATCCCGCCACCGGCACCGTGGTGGCGGCCGACATCACCCTGCAGGGCCTGTCTGAAACCCTGCAGCGCAGCAATATCTCACCCTCCGCGACCAGCGTGCTGTTCAACGACAACGGCGAGGTTTACGCCTACAGCGCCGCGGATCGCGCCACGGTATTCCGCGACCTCGGCGGCCGCCAGGTGCTCAACACCGCCGATCTCAGAAGCCCCATCATCGAGCAGATCGAATCCAGGCCGGGCATGCGCGGCATCGCCACACCGTTCAAGATCGACGGCGATACCTGGCTGGGGGAAATCCGCGGAGTCGACCTGCAGCGCGGTCCCGGCCTGCAGCTGCTGGTGGCGGCCCCCGAAAAGGAGCTGTTCGCCAAGGCCTTCGCCTTCCGCAACAGCAGTGTTCTGATCACCCTCGGCGTCATCGCGGTCACCCTGCCGATCGTGTGGCTGCTGGCCAATCAGATCGCGCGACCGCTGCGCCGGCTGGCCGAAGAGGCGCGGGCCATCGCCCGCTTCGACTTCGAGCGGCCGTTCGCCTCCGACGGCCACACGCGCGAGGTCTATCAGCTCGGACTCTCGCTGGAGGCCATGAAGACCGCCATCGGCAACTTCGTGCGCCTGATCACTTCGCTGTCGGGCGAATCCGACCTCAACCAGCTGCTCGACCGCGTCACCGAGGAGACCATGAGAGCCAGCCGCGCCGACGCGGCGCTGATCTTTCTGCTGTCGGACGATGAGCAGGCGCTGGTGGCCGGCCGGCCGAAGTTCGCCATGGCGGTCACGGACGCCGACCTGGGCATCGCCGGCGCCCAGCTGCCGCTGGGCGAAACCGGCAGCGCGCTGGCTGCCTACTACCAGCAGCGAGCGGTCGGCACCTTTACCCTGGAGCGGGACGCCGGGCAGTCCCGCCAGCTGCGCCCGCTGTTCGACGCGCTCGGATCGAGCGCGCTGACCGTCATCGCCCTGCCGCTGCAGAACCGCAAGCTGGAGGGCATGGGCATACTGTGCCTGGCCTACGCAGAGGACAACGCCCACCGGGACAGCGCCGCCAGCGCCGAGGGCCTGGGCTATGTGCGGGCTCTGTCGGGCTTTGCCGCGGTATCGATGGAGAGCCGCCAGCTCATCAATATGCAGAAGGCGCTGCTGGAGTCCTTCATACAGCTGCTGGCCAGCGCCATCGACGCCAAGTCGCCCTACACCGGCGGCCACTGCCAGCGCGTGCCGGTCCTCACCCAGATGCTGGCCGCCGCCGCCTGCGCCAGCCAGGATCCCCGCTTCGGCGACTTCGACCTCGACGACGAGGAATGGGAGGCGCTGCGCATCGCCTCGTGGCTGCACGACTGCGGCAAGGTGACGACGCCTGAATACGTCGTCGACAAGTCCACCAAGCTGGAGACCATCACCGACCGCATTCACGAAATCCGCATGCGCTTCGAAGTGCTCAAGCGGGACGCGCAGATCGAGCGCTGGCAGCGCGTCGCCCAGGGCGGCGACGACGCTGCCGAGCAGCTGCGCTGCGACGCCCGCTGCCGGCAGCTGGACGAGGACTTCGCCTTTGTCGCCGAGTGCAACATCGGCGGCGAATTCATGTCCGACGACAAGCTCGAGCGCCTGCGCCAGCTGGCTGGTATCCCCTGGCAGCGCACGCTGAGCGACCGCCTGGGCATCTCCTGGGAAGAAAAGCTGCGCAAGGAGCGCACGCCCGAGGCGCCGCTGCCGGCGATCGAACCACTGCTGGCGGACCGCCCCGACCACATCTTCTACCGCCAGGACAAGGACCGCATCGCGCCGGACAACCCGCTGGGCTTCAAGGTGGACGCCCCCGAGTATCAGTACCATCACGGCGAGCTGCACAATCTGTCGGTGCGCAAGGGCACGCTGACACCCGAGGAACGCTTTGTCATCAACGGCCACATGGTGCAGACCATCACCATGCTCAACCAGCTGCCCTGGCCCAAGCATCTGCGCAGCGTTCCCGAGATCGCCGGCGGCCACCACGAGACCATGGACGGCCGGGGTTACCCCAAGCGGCTGCGGCGGGAAGACATGTCACTGACCGCCCGCATGATGGCCATTGCCGACATCTTCGAGGCGCTCACCGCCCACGACCGTCCCTACAAGAAGCCCAAGACCCTGTCCGAGACGCTGCGCATCATGAGCTTCATGGCTCGCGACCAGCACATCGACAACGACCTGTTCGACCTGTTCCTGCGCTCCGGCGTGTACCTTCAGTACGCCCGCGACTACCTGCTGCCGCAGCAGATCGATGCGGTGGACATCGCCCAGTACCTGCCCGGGACCGCGGCCTCACCGGCGCCGGCCTGACGGGGCGCCCCCGCTTGCGCGATCGCGCCACCCGGGCAGGCGCTACTGGCGGCGCGGCCCGCGACGTGGGAATATAGGTCACAGCGCTCGACTCACAAACGGCCGCCAACGGGGGCCGGGGGCCGGGGGATGCGGGCAGGCACCTGACCATGGACAGCTTTTCGCAATTGCGGCGCAACATTCAATTGCTGGGGACCCTGCTGGGCGACACCATACGCGATGCCCACGGCGCGGCCCTGTTCGACAAGGTGGAGCAGATCCGGCGCCTGTCGAAGGCCGCCCGGACCGGCGGCGACCGGGAGCGGGCGGCCTTGAGCACGCTGCTGCAATCTCTGGAACTGGACGAGCTGGTGCCGGTCGCGCGGGCCTTCAGCCACTTTCTCAGCCTGGCCAACACCGCAGAACAGCTGCAGGCGGTCTACGCCAGCGAGGCGACGGCGGGTGAGGACCTGGAGGACATCTACCGGCGCCTCGGCAGACACCAGCTGAGCGAGCAGGCGCTGGGCGAGACCCTGGACGCGCTGAAAATCGAGCTGGTGCTCACCGCCCACCCCACTGAAGTCACCCGGCGCAGCATCATCAACAAACACAGCCGCATCACCCAGTGCCTCAGACTACTCGACGGCAGCGCGCTGTCCGCAGGCGAGCGCGACGCCCTGGAGCAGACCCTGCGGCGCCTGATCGCCGAGATCTGGCATACGCCGGAGATTCGCAGCGAGCGGCCGACACCCGTCGACGAGGCCAAGTGGGGCTTCGCGGTGATCGAAAACTCCCTGTGGCGGGCGCTGCCGGACTTTCTGCGAACGCTCGACCACTACCAGTCACGGCATCTGCAGCGCGGCCTCCCGGTGGACGCGTCGCCCGTGCGCTTCGTGTCCTGGATGGGCGGCGATCGCGACGGCAACCCCCATGTCACCGCCGCCACCACGCGCGAGGTGCTGCTGCTGTCGCGCTGGAAGGCAGCCGACCTGTTCCTCAGCGACGTGCGCGAGCTCAGCGTGTCGCTGTCGATGACCGAGTGCACGGACGCGATCAGCCGCCTGGCGGGAAGCGCACGCGAGCCCTACCGCGCCATCCTGCACGGGCTCGAGAGCCGGCTGGAGAACACCCGCTTCAACCTCACCGCCCAGCTGCGCGGCAGCGGCGAGCGGCGCCTGCCGGCTATCGACACGGTGCAGGATCTGTGGCAGCCGCTGCTGGCCTGCTACCGCTCGCTGCACGCCGTGGGCATCGGCCTGGTGGCCGACGGCGACCTGCTGGACACCCTGCGCCGCGTGCGCTGCTTCGGTATACACCTGGTCCGACTCGACATCCGCCAGGAGAGCGGCCGGCACGAGCAGGTCATGATCGAGCTCTGCCACCACCTCGGCCTGGGCGACTACGCCCAGTGGAGCGAACCGGAACGTCAGCGCTTTCTGCTGGCGGAGCTGGACAGCCCGAGGCCGCTGCTGCCGCCGCGCTGGCAGCCGTCGGCGGCGGTGCAGGAAATACTGGATACCTGCCGGATCATCGCCGGCCAGCCGCGCGAGGCGCTGGGCGCCTATATCATCTCCATGGCGCGCCAGCCCTCCGATGTGCTGGCCGTCAAGCTGCTGCTGGCCGAGTGCGGCTGCGCCTTCGAGATGCCCGTCGCGCCGCTGTTCGAGACCCTCGACGACCTCGACCGGGCCGCCGCGGTGGTCGACGACCTGCTGTCCCAGCCCGCGTATCACCGCCGCTGCGAAGGGCGCCAGATGGTGATGATCGGTTACTCGGACTCGTCCAAGGATGCCGGCGTCATGGCCGCCGCCTGGGCCCAGTACCAGGCCCAGGAGGGGCTGCTCGCCGTGTGCGCCCGCCACGGCATCGACCTCACGCTGTTTCAGGGCCGGGGCGGCACCATCGGTCGCGGCGGCGCGCCGGCGCGCGCGGCCCTGCTGTCGCAGCCGCCGGGCTCGCTGCGCAACGGCCTGCGCGTGACCGAACAGGGCGAGATGATCCGCTTCAAGCTCGGCCTGCCCGACGTCGCCGCCAACACGCTGAAGCTTTACACCAGCGCCATTCTCGAGGCCAACCTGGCCCCGCCGCCGGTGCCCCGCGACGCCTGGCGGCTGGTGCTGGACCGCCTGGCCGCCGCCTCCACCCGCCACTACCGCGGGGTGGTGCGCGGCAACCCCGATTTTATCGCCTACTTCCACCAGGCGACCCCGGCCAGCGAGCTGGGCGAACTGCCGCTGGGCTCGCGCCCGGCGAGCCGCAATCCACAGGGCGGCATCGAGAGCCTGCGCGCCATTCCCTGGCAGTTCGCATGGATGCAGAATCGTCTGCTGCTGCCGGCCTGGCTGGGAGCGGGGGCGGCCCTGCGCGCGGCCATCGCGCAAGGCGCCCAGCCCGCATTGGAAGCGCTGTGCCGCGACTGGCCGTTTTTCTCGACGCGCATCGCCCTGCTGGAGATGGTGTATGCCAAATCCGACGCGTATGTCGCCGCCTACTACGACCGGCAGCTCGTCGAGCCCCGGCTGTGGCCCCTGGGAGCAGCGCTGCGCGGGGAGCTTAGCCAGGATATCCGGGCCGTGCTGGACATCACCAACGACGAAGACCTGATGCGGGACCTGCCGTGGGCGCGACGCGCGGTCGAGCTGCGCAGCATCTACATCGATCCGCTGCACATCCTGCAGGCCGAACTGCTGGCGCGCAAGCGCCGGCAGGACTGCGGCGCCGTCAACAGCGCGCTGATGATCACCATCACCGGCATCGCCGCCGGCCTGCGCAATACCGGCTGAAAAGTACGGCGTCCGCGGTACCGGGGCCTACATGCCGGTTGCAGTGAGCCGGAAGCGGGTTACTATTGATAGTGCGATAGTGCCGGCGACGGCAAGGGGGCGCAGAGCCGGCAAACCGTGAGCGGTGACGGTCACCATGGCGGCGGCCTGCGCAAACGGGCATGGCGGAGCGCTGCCATGGTGAGCGAGGTGCTGAGATCTGAATCCTTTCATGACTCGACTGCCAATAATTGTAGCCATCTGCCTGACCTGCGTGGTCACCGGCGGCTGCGGCAAACGGCCGACGTGGAAGGTCATGCCGGGGGCAAGCCCCTCAGCCATCCAGGCGGCGCTGGACTCCAACCCCTACTACCCCTATTTCTGGGACACCCACCGCGACCAGATCCCCGCCATCGCGCCGCCGGTGCATCTGCGGCCCTGCTGCGTCTTCGGCATGGATGTGCGCAGCCGTGTAGGCCCCCTGCCCGTACCGATGTACCGGGTGGCCAACATCACGTCGCCCGAACTGCTCGGCCCCCACGTCTACGATTCCGGCTTCCTCGGGCGCGGCTCCGACCAGGAAATCAAGTCCATGGAAAGAAACGGCCTGATCTATACCTGCCGGGCCGGCTATGTCGATACCGCTCACGTCAGGGACTACGCGGACTGGACCGTCTACCTGTCGAGCTGGGTCATGCGCCACCTTGGCGACCGCGCGCAGCAGCAGTTCCTGCCCGAACTGGGGCCGCGCACCGTCAAGCTCAAAAAGGTCGACGTCAGCGGCCTGGACCCCGCGCAGCAAAAAATTCTGGCCGTCAGCATCGGCCAATATCTCGCCTACCAGATCTCGGTATGGCACGAAATCGCCCAGTGGCACGGTTACAGCGTCATCAAGCTGTTCCCCGAACTCGCCTCCGCCCACTCCATCGAAGACCTCTACTCCAACGTGCTGGGCACCAAGGTCGCGGCCGCGATCATCTACAGCGGCGCCGCCGGCACCGACCTGAAGTATGCCCGCACGATGGACGTGTGGCTCGAGAAGACCATCGAATCGCTTGCGCCGCTCTCCCGGCAGGAGGGTCGGCTGATAACCCAGGCCCTGGACCAGCACTGGTGGGATTCCCACGCCCGGGTACCCGACAAGTGGCTGGTGCTGGCCCGCAACTACCACACGGGCCGGCGGCAGCAGCCTCCCAGGGTCGAGCGCGGCCAGTCGGAGGCCACCGACCACCTGCTGGAGGAGTTCTGCAGCGAGGACTTCGAGCCGCTGGTCATGGCGGTCGACGACGAGGTGCTGGGTTACCGCATCCCGGATATCGCCACCCTGGAGATCCGCATCGACGACCAGAGCGCGCCCCACTTCAGCTTTCCCACGCCGAGGCACGCCGCCAGCCGGATCATCACCCAGCGCGATTTCCAGGCCATCGTCAACCTCAATCGCGGCCGCGACCAGCTCGAGTTGCAGGAACTCGGCTGGAGCCCCAACGCGCAAGGGCCGGGTGCCTCGAAGCTGGAACCACCCCCCGAGCCATAGCACCCGGCGCGGCCGGCAGCCGCGGTCGTCCGCGCAGCGGTGCGGCGCCCCGACCCCAGGCGACCAGTCAACGCGTATTGTCTTCCAGGTAAAGTATCGTTTACCATCCTGCGGTATCGGCTTGGCGGGGCGGCCGCGCGCGCCTCGCCAGCCCTGCGCATCGACGGACGACAAGGGAATGAGCGTTTGAACCGGACACCCGTTGGCTTCATCGGCCTGGGCAATATCGGCGGCCCCATGGCCCGCAATCTTCTGAACGGCCCCTTCGAGCTCCTGGTCCACGATGTCGACCCGGCCGCCGTCGCGGTGCTGACCGCAGCCGGTGCCACGGCGGCCACGCCGGCCCGGATCGCCCGCCGCTGCCCTCTGATCAGCCTCTGCGTGCGGGGCGAGGACGAGGTGGAGTCCCTGCTGTACGGCAGCGAGGGCCTGCTGGCCAACAGCGCCCCCGACGCCATTGTGGCCATCCACTCCACCGTCACCCAGCAGGCCATCGGCAGATGGTCCGAGGCGGCGGCCGCACTCGGCGTCCGCGTGATCGACGCCCCCGTCACCGGCGGCAGCCACGGCGCCAAAGCTCGGGAGCTGGTGTATATGGTGGGCGCCGATGCCGCCGAACTGCAGCGCTGCGCCCCGGCGTTCGAGAGCTCGGCCAGACAGATCGTGCATGCCGGGCCGGTCGGCACCGGCATCGCCCTCAAGTTGTGTCTCAATATGATGACGTTCGCCGCCTTCATCGCCATCAAGGAAGCCACAACGCTGGCCAGGGCGGCGGGGCTCGACCCGGAGGTACTGTACGAGCTGGGGCGCAGCAACGGCATGGTGGGCGATTTCAATCACCGCTTCATCAGCAACCGCTG
Source organism: uncultured Gammaproteobacteria bacterium (assembly GCA_963792875.1). Taxonomy (GTDB): domain Bacteria; phylum Pseudomonadota; class Gammaproteobacteria; order Pseudomonadales; family JAHEGP01; genus JAHEGP01. Next base: position 37,619 of record CAWBXV010000001.1, read on the forward strand.
TGCGATCTTCGAGCAGTGCGACGCCGCTACGGCGCGCGCCATCTTCGAGCCGTTTGGCCGCCTGGGGGAGAAGGACCTGGCCGCGGCGCTGGAGACAGCCCGGGCGCTGGGGGTCGATCTGCCCGCCACCCGGCACCACCGCGAGCTGATACTGGATACGTTTATTCAACCCTGAGCACGGCCGTCGGCCGCCCGGGCAGCCGCGCCACGAGGAAGGAGCCCAGCTTGAGCGACCACGGCGAAGACCGCCTGCTGATCGACGGCGCGCTGCGGCCGGCGCAGTCCGGCAAGCGCTACCCCAACATCAACCCCGCCACCGAGGCGGTGATCGGCCAGGCCGCCGACGCCGGACCCGCCGACATGGAGCGGGCCATCGCCGCGGCGCGCCGCGCCTTCGACGACACCGACTGGTCGCGCCGCCACGACTTCCGCGCCCACTGCCTGCGCCAACTGCACGGCGCCCTGGCGCGCCAGGCCGACACCCTGCGCCCGCTGATCGCCGCCGAGACCGGCGCCCCGCTCGGGATCTGCGGGGCCAACGGACCGCAGTGCGATGTGCCCATCGGCTTTATCCCCGACACCCTCGCCATCCTCGAGCGCTATCCCTGGCAGCGCGACCTCGGCACCTCGCGCTTCATGGGCAGCACCAGCCAGCGCTGGGTGACCAGGGAGGCGATCGGGGTGGTGGGCGCCATCACACCGTGGAACGTGCCGCTGCAGATCAACCTGGCCAAGTGCATCCCCGCCCTGGCCGCGGGCTGCACCGTGGTGCTCAAAGCGGCACCGGAGACGCCGTGGGCGGCCACTCTGCTGGGCCGCATCGCGCTGGAGGAGACCGACCTGCCGCCCGGCGTGTTCAATGTCATCACCGCGCAGGACGGGCGCGCACTCGGCGAACAGCTGGTCGCGGATGCCCGCGTCGATATGATCTCCTTCACCGGCTCGACCCGGACCGGTCGCGACATCATGGCGCGGGCCGCCGCCACCATCAAGAAGGTGTTCCTGGAGCTGGGTGGCAAGTCCGCCAACATCGTGCTCGATGACGCCGACCTGGGCAGCGCCCTGCTCAGCGCCCTGCAGGTGTGCTTCCACGCCGGCCAGGGCTGCGCCATCTGCACCCGGCTGCTGGTGCCGCGCACGAAAATGCCACAGGCGCGTGAATTGCTGCAGCAGTACTTCGGCTTCATCGCCTACGGCGATCCCGCCAGCGGCAGCCAGATCATGGGCCCGCTCATCAGCGAGCGCCAGCGCGAGCGCGTGCTCGGCTGGATCGCCCGCGGCATCGACGAGGGCGCCACCCTGCTGCTGGGCGGCGGCAGGCCGGCGCACCTGACCCGTGGCTTCTACGTGGAGCCGACGGTGTTCGTCGACGTCAGCAACGACATGAGCATCGCCCGCGAGGAGATCTTCGGCCCCGTGCTGTGCGTCATCCCCTTCGAGGACGACGACGACGCCGTGCGCATCGCCAACGACTCGATCTACGGCCTGTCCGCCATGGTGACCTCGGCCAGCCAGCAGCGCGCCCTGGCGGTGGCCCGCCGCCTCCGCACCGGCACCGTCAACGTCAACGGCGGCAGCTTCTATGCCGGCGACGCACCCTTCGGCGGCTACAAGCAGAGCGGCATCGGCCGCGAACTGGGCCTTGAAGGCTTCGAGGAATATCTGGAAACCAAAACGATCGCCCTGGGGATTGCGCCATGACGGCACTCAAAGACCGCGTCTACATCGTCACCGGGGGCACCCGCGGGCTGGGCAAGGCCATCGCCCAGAGCCTCATCGCCCGCGGGGCCCGCGTCGGCCTGGTCGGCCGCGACGCCGCGCTGCTGCGCCAGACCGCCGACGAACTGGGGCCCGATGACGCCCTGCCGGTGGCCCTGGACATCACCCACTGCGCGCACCTGCCGCAGGGCTTCGCGCGCATCAAGGCACACTTCGGCAGGCTCGACGGCCTGGTGAACAACGCCGGGCTGGCCCGCCCCGGGCACATCCTCGACATGGAAGAGGCCGAGGTCGACCTGCAGCTGAACACCAATATCAAGGGCACGGTGTTCTGCTGCCAGGCCGCGGTGCCGCTGCTGGAAGGCGGCGACAACCCGCGCATTCTCAACATTTCCTCGGCCAGCGCCTGGCACCAGGACGAGATGGCCCACCTGTCGATCTATGCCGCGAGCAAGGCCGCCGTGGAGCGCTTTTCCAGGGACCTGCGCGGCGAGCTGCAGGGGCGCGGCATCGGCGTCACCGTGCTCAGGCCCGGCGCCGCCATCACCGACTTCGCCAGCGCGTGGGAGATGGAGCGCTTCCGCGCCGCCCTGCAGGCGTGGCAGCAGCTCGGCACCCACATGGACACCGGCATGGAGCCCCGCCACGTGGGCGAGGCCGCGGCCTGGTGCCTGTCCTGCCCGCCGGGGGTGGCGGTGGACCTGCTCGAGATCCGCCCCAACCGGCCGGCACCCAAGGTCGCGTTCTAGCACTGAGGCGGCAACGACGACACGACAGCAGCAGAAGGAGCGACTATGCGTTTTACCGACAAGGTGGTAGTGGTCACCGGCGCGGGCGGCGGCATCGGCGAGGCCTACGCCAGGCGCTGCGCCGCCGAGGGCATGCAGGTGATCATCGCCGAGCAGAACGAGGCGCAGGGTCAGCGCGTCGCCGACGACATCTGCAGCGGCGGCGGCAGCGCGGTGTCCATCGCCACCGACGTCGCCGACGAACAGAGCTGCCTGGCCTGCGCCGCAGCGGCCGCCGAGCGCTTCGGCCGCATCGACTACCTCATCAACAACGCGGCCATCTTCGGCGACATGAAGATGGAGGGCTACCTCACCGTCGACATGGACTACCTCAACCGCTTTATGGCGGTCAACGCCCACGGCTGCCTGCTGATGACCCGGGCCTGCGTGCCCCACATGCCCAAGGGCGGCGCCATCGTCAACCAGTCGTCCACCGCGGCATGGATGCACATGGGATACTACGGCGTCGCCAAGCTCACCATGAACGGCATCACCTGCTCGCTGGCCCGGGAGCTGGGCTGGCGCGGCATCCGCATCAACGCCATCGCCCCGGGACCCACCGAGACCGAGGCGCTGCGCAGGACGGCTGGCGACTACGCCGACGAGCTGGTGAAGCAGATGCCGCTGAGCCGGCTGGGCCAGCCCGGCGACCTGGCCGATGCCGTGCTGTTTCTGCTGTCGGATCAGGCCTCATGGATCACCGGCCACATCCTCAATGTGGACGGGGGCCAGCTCATGCGCGCCTGAGCGCGCCGTCAGTCGTCCAGGCCCAGCCCCTTGAAGATGGCCGGCAGCCCCATGCGCAGCCGGGCCGCCTTGGGATAGCCGACGTACTGGCTGAGGAACAGCACCGCCTCCTCCAACTGCTCGCGCGTCAGCTCCTGGCGCTTGAGCGCCGAGCGCGCCTGGATGCCGAAGGTGAGCTCCTCGCCCTGGGCGGCGATGGCGCCGAGCAGCAGCAGGCGGCGGTCGCGGACGCTGAGGGTGTCGTCCGCCCACAGGCTGCCGAACAGCGTCTCCAGCATGTAATCGAAAAACCGGTCCTCACCCTGCGCCGGCGGTTGCGGCAGGTCGCCGCAGTAGACCTCGTTGAAGGCCTCGATGCCCTGGCGCCGCCTGTCAGTATCCATACGCTGCTCCTGTGACCACTCCGCGGACGCTGCGGGCGCCGCAACCCGGCGATCCGCGCTTCACAAATCGCGCCCGATAGTAAATAATAATTTTCTATATAGTCAACAGTGTTTGACTTATTCGTCAAGCCTCACCACAACGGCGCAGCACCCGGGGCGCGTTCGATTTGACGCAGCAGGCCATGACCGCGATCACCCACAGCACCGACTGGACGCTCTTTCGCGACAATCTGTTCCGCCAGATCGCCCAGGCCGCCCGCGCCTATCAGACCCTGATGATGCAGCTGCTGTCCGAGCAGAGGGGCCACCAGCGCCTGCGCCTGGCCTTCGGCCCGGTCATCATGGCGCTGCCTGAGCAGGGCCTGCGCGTCACCGCACTGGCCGCCCGCCTGCAGGTGAGCAAACAGCACTGCGCGCAGCTGCTCAGGCAGATCGAAGCGGCGGGCTATATCGAGCGCCGCGCCGACGCCACCGACCGGCGCGGGCGCGTCGTGCGCCTGACCGATAGGGGCCGCCAGCTCGTCGGCGATGGCCTGGCGGTCGTCGCCAGCGTCGACGCGCGCTGTCGCGAGCTGGTGGGCAGCGCGGCGTTTGCCGATCTCGAGGCTTCGCTGCGAGCGCTCCGCCGGGGTCTGGGCGCCAGACCGGCGACCGCGGTGGCACAGTGGCGCGACCGGGGTGCAGACCTGGCGACCGTGAGCACCGACCTGATCGCGCTCGCCGCACACTGCAACGGCGCACTGATGGCGCTGACCATGGCCCGCGGCCATCCCGGCCTGCGGCTGTCCCACACCCAGATGCTGCTGCACATCGGCCGGCAGGGTGGTCACATTCAGGCCATTGCCCGCAGCAACGACGTCAGCAAACAGGCCATCGGCCGGCTGGTGTCCGAGCTGGAGGCCCTGGGCTACATCGAACGGGCCGCCAACCCGCGCGACGGACGCAGCAGGCTGCTGTTCGTCACAACCGCCGGCGGCGGCCTCGTCAGCGATGCGGCCGCGGCGGCGCGGGTCCTCGAACAGCGCTGCGCCGGCATCGTCGGCGCGGCGGCGCTGGCGCGGCTGCGCCGCTGTCTGCACCAGCTCGACGCCGGCCTGGCCGCCAACCGGGGGGTCACCCTGCCGCAGTCCCGCGCGGACGCCGCGGACCGTCGCGGCGGCAGCTGCCTCGACCTGCTGTTGTACCTGCTGTGGCGCCTGCAGGCCGGCTGCGGCGGCGCCCCGGAGCGGAGCCTGCTGCGCGGTGAGCCACGCCAGCTGGCGCTGAACCAGCGCGGACTCGCGCTGGCGGCGGCCCACACGGTCGATGGCCCGGCCCTGGAGCAGCGCTTGCAGCACCGACTGGGCGAGCGCAAGCTGGCCGACCTTCAATGCCTGATCAGGGAACTCTGCGATGACCACACCGAGTGATGCCGACGCCCGCAGCCGCGAGCCGCTGGTGCTCAACCCCTACGACTGGGACTTTCACGAGGACCCCTACCCGACCTATCGGCGGCTGCGTGAAGAGGCGCCGGTCTATTACAATGCCGAGCTCGACTTTTATGCCCTGTCCCGCCACCGGGATGTGCTGGAGGCCTTCAAGGACTGGGAGACCTTCTCCAACCGCGGCGGCGTGGCGCTGGAAAACACCACGGACGATGTCGCGTCGGTGTATTTCATTCTGGCCATGGACCCGCCCCGCCACCACGCCATGCGCGGCATCATCCGCAAGGTGTTCACCCCCCGCCGCGTGGCCCAGCTGGAGGCGCCCCTGCGCCGGCTGTGCCGGCAGTACATCGCCGCCTTCCCCACCGATGGCGCCGCGGACTTCATCGAGGCCTTCGCCGGCCGCATCCCCATGGACATCATCAGCGAGATGATCGGCGTTCCCGACTGCGACCGCGACATGATCCGCAGCTGGGCCAATACGCTGATCGAGCGGGTGGACGGCAGCCCCCGGATTCCGGCCGCGGCCATCGACGCCTCGATCAATCTGCTGGGCTATTTCGGCACCATGGTCGGTGAGCGCAGGCGCGGCACCGCCGCCCACGACGACCTGACCACGGCCGTGCTCGACGCCGAACTCGACGGCGAGCGGCTGCAGGACGCCGACGTGGTCAGTTTTCTGTTCCTCATGAGCGTCGCCGGCAACGAGACCACCGCCAAGCTGCTGGCCAACATGCTGTACTGGGCCGACCGCAACCGCCCGCAATGGGCTCGCGTGCAGGGCGACCCGGCCATGATTCCGCGCTGGGTGGAAGAGACCCTGCGCTATGACAATTCGACGCAGATCCTCTACCGCACCACCACGCGGGCGATCACCCTGCACGGGGTCTCTATTCCCGCCGACAAGAAAGTCGCCCTGCTGGTCGGCGCCGCCAACCGGGATGAGCGCGTGTTCCTGGACCCCGATCGCTACGACCTCGGCCGCGACTGCAAGGACAGCCTGTCCTTCGGCAAGGGCGTGCACTTCTGTCTGGGCGCCGCGCTGGCCCGCCTGGAGGGCCACATCTGCATGGATGAGCTGTTCAAGGCGTACCGGGACTTCGAGGTCAGGCACGACGGTCTGAGCCGCGTGCACTCCAGCAACGTGCGCGGATTCAAGCATTTCCCTGTCGTTCTGCACCGGCGCTGAGGCCTTTCGGTCCGCGCTTTACAACGGCGAAGGGCTTGTGGTTACCTTAGTGACCGTGGCGACGCTGGCAGCCTCCCCGCTCATTGCTTATGATCTACCCGATTTTTTGCGCTAGGAGACGCGGATGGACGCATTTTGGCTTGCGATGGAGGCGATTCCCGCGCTGACGTCTGGCATATTCGACGCGCTGCGCGGCGGCGCCGACCCGCTGGCACCGGGCCTGGTGCTGGCGCCGCTGCTGGGCATGGCGCTGCCGGTCCGCAGGGCGGCGCAGCGGGGCAGCAGACCGTTCGGCACGGTACAGGAGGTCGCCGGCTTTCACCTGGGCATCGAGAAGAGCCTGGCAGAGGCCGGCGGCGCGGCCGCTGCTTTTTTCCGCGACCGCTATCAGGTCTGGCTCGAGCGCGGCTGGGCGGGCGTGGAGACGCTGTTCAAGTGTGAGCACTTCACGGTCGCCGTGGGCGGAGGAAACACGGTCAAGGCCCAGTACCGGGCGCTGCTCAAGCATCACGCCGAAGATATCGACTGGCTGCAGCACGTGCGGTTTTTCTTTCTGGAGGAGTGCTGCGGCGAGCAGCGCTGGGAGAGTGGCCACCTGGCCCTGAGCAGGGCGTTTCTGGAGCCGCTGGCCGAGCGCCTCATGGCCAGGGACCGCCCGGCCCTGACAGCCCGCCTGCAGCTGCCGGCCGACGCCAGCTCCGCAGCGATCACCGGCGCCGTCATCGCCACGATGACCTTTCCCCTGGAGGTCGCATCACTGCAGGCCGCACTCAACGCGGGCGACCGCGAGCTGGCGCTCAAGCTGGCCAACAAGGAGGCGGCGCGCTATCGCAAGCTGCTGCAGGAGCACCTCGGCGAGCCGATGTCCTGCCACATGATCGTCAGCGGCATCGCCCGCGATGGCGGCATCGGCGCCTTCACGCCCTACCAGCCGGCATTGAAGCGCAAGAAGCCCGGCATCGTCGTCCTGGAGCAGGACTCCGGCGCCATTCGCATCGCCCTCAACCGGGGCATCCTCACCGGTGCCGAGCGCGTCTCGCTGATCATCTCGGGCAACCTGAAGCTGAACGCACTGGGCCGCTTCGAGATGGAGGACCATGCCGCCTTCGAGCAGACGGTGATGGAGACGCCACTGCGGATGCTGCGGGAGACTCCGGCCATTGCCGACAAGGTCTACGTGTTCGCCGATGCCGAAGCGCTGCACTTCGCCGAGGGCGCGGTCCGCTTCAGCGACCGCGGCAAGACCTATACGGTGCGCTCGGAGGTGCGTGAGGGCCTGGAAACCAACGGCATACACATCCTCCTGCTGCACGGCTTCATGGGGCTGTACAGCTACGTCAACCTGATCATCAAGCTGCCCAGCGCCTGGCAGGTCTCGGCGCTGCACCGCGGCAAGGACGCCAAGAAGCTGCCCGAGAGCGAGATCTTCCCCCACTACGCCCTGTGCCTGCGCAACGCGCTGCTCGACAACTGGCGCCAGGGCTGCCCGACCCCCATCGGTTGCCACTCGATGGGCGGCGTCATCAGCGATCACCTGCTGCTTTCGACAGTGGGCCACGAAATGCAGCCGCTGCCCGAGTTTGACCAGCTGCCGAAGGAAAACCAGGCCGTGATCGAGGCGCTGCGTGCGTCCGGCATCATCCATTTGGCGGCGTGGGCGCCGACGGATGTGGTCCATCTGCTGACCACGGCGGACAACCTGAAGGAGCACCTGCGGCGGCGCGGACCGCTGGATTACTCCGGCCCGCAGGATCTCTACACCCTGAATCTGCACGGCGGCCTGCAGTTCAACGAGCGCCATCGCCAGACCATGATCGACCGTCCCCGCCTGGTCGAGAAGCTGCTGCGGATGCCGGCGACCGAATTCGTGGTCAATGCCTTGAACAGCACCATCCGCTCGATACTCGCCAAGAAGGACCTGCAGAAGATGCTGTCGCAGCGCGAAGTACCCTACGGCCTGCGCGTGATCGGCGAACGCATGCTGAAAAAGATCTCCTTCTATGGCCTGCTGCGGGAGATCAACGCGGCGGTCCACGACCCCTACGTCTATATCGACCGGCATCTCAAGGCGCTGGAGGTCATCCTCAAATACGACATCCCCTTCCTGAGCATCGTGCACGAAGACGACTTCATCGTCTCTGCCAGCCGCCACCGGCAGGAGCACGACTACCTGCTGCAGCGGCGCCTGGCCAAGGAGGGCGTCGCGCGCGAGCAGGACCTGCGCGTCCCCGTGCGCCTGCTGACGCTGCAGCGGGAACAGCAGGACCTGCCGGTCGATCCACTGAATCCCCACCTGATGGTGATGACGACCAACCAGGAGGGCAGCCGCATCACCCGCGAGGTCACCGCCGCCATGACGCGCTTCGTCAATGAAAACGTGGGCCGGGCGATCGACCAGGGCAAGGTGGCACCCCTGGCGAGCGTCGAGCGCTGGCGCAAGCAGAACAGGGCACGGTCATGACGCTGCCCGCGGGTCTGCCCCGCCAGCTGCGCCTGGACGGGAGCCACAATTTCCGCGACCTCGGCGGCTACCCCTGTGCCGGAGGTCGCCGCGTGCGCCCCGGCATGCTGTTCCGGTCGGACCATTTGAGCCGCTTGAGTGCGGCCGATCAGGCGCTGATAGCACAGCTGGGGATCAGAACGGTGATCGATCTGCGGCGCGAGGCCGAGCGGGAAGACCAGCCCGACTGCCTGCACGATCCCGCCATCGAGCAGATCTCACTGCCGATCGACGCCGAGGGCGCCGATGTGCGCGCCCTGCTCCACCAGCTCAGAAGCGGGACCATGGACAGCGCTGCGGCGCGCCGACACCTGCTGGAAGCCAATCGCCAGTTCGTCGCGGACTGCAGCGGCAGTTTCAGGCAATTTTTTGACCTGCTGGCAGCGCCGCAGCGCTATCCGCTGGTGTTTCACTGCACGGCCGGCAAAGACCGCGCCGGCTTCGCCGCGGCGATGACGCTGCGGGCCCTTGGCGCCAGCCACGAGACCGTGCTGCACGACTACCTCGCCACCAACACCTGCACCGCCGGGCTGCTCGACCAGCTCATGGCGGCGCTACCGGGCATGACGGACATCAAGGCCACGCCCGCTACCATCAGGGCCCTGTTGCGGGTGGAGCGGGACTATCTGGAACACGCCCTGGCCACCGCGGACGCGCTGCACGGCAGCGTCGACAATTTCCTGCGCGACGCCCTGGGCCTCGGCGAGGCCGGGCGCCGGCACCTGCAAGCGCTGCTGCTGGAACCCGGCCCGGAGTCCGGCTAGGGTACGCGACCGCGTTCAGGCGCGCCCTGCCGGGCCGGGGGGCGGCGATGGCCTGGGGAGTGACGGCCTGGGGGTGATGGCCTGGGGAAAGCCGCGATGCGCAGCTGCGCTGGCACCGCCCACCTGCCGGCACAAGGCCGGCCCGCACCCGTCAGCGGGCAGTGTCTGACAGCTTGGCCTGCGGCCGCAAGCGGCTCTTGGCCAGCGCTGCACAGGCCGCTCTCATCTCGGCAAAGGATTCGTCCAGGCACTGCCGATAGAACTGCGGGTCGGGCATGATGTCGCGGTCGGACGTGACGGAGATCGATACGGTGCCACTGATGCTGAACACCGCGTGAAACAATGCCCCGCCCGGCGTCAGCAGACCCTGGCAATAAAACTGCACCAGCCTGGCACCGGCACAATAGAGGTCGAAATTCGGCCCCGGCACATTGGTGATGACGCCGGCGCTGCCGACCGGCAGCAGCCGCGTGAGCTTGCGGTCGACGTAGAGCCTGGACATCGGCTTGGCAAGGAACGGTGGCGTCAGACCGGGCAGCTTCAGGGGATCGACGAACGGCGTATCGATGTACTTCTTGGCCCCCTCAAGGCTCTCGTGCACCTTGTGGAGGCGCTCGATGGGGTCGGCGACATTGGTGTGTATCTCACCCATCATGGAGCCGACCTGGTTGTTGTCCTGATTCTCCCCGATGCGCTTGCGCATGTTGACCGGCATGTTAACCGCCAGACTCACATCGGGCAGCTCGTTGTAATGCTTCAGGTAGCGGCGGATGCCGCCGGAGATAATGGCCACCGCCACGTCGTTGAGGGTCGTACCCGTGGCATTCTTCATGGCCTTGAAATCGGCCAGCGCATAGATCGAGGCATCGAACACGCGGTGCGGACCGACCGGGTTGTCAAAGCGGGTCCTCGGCGCGTCCATGGGCAGCGGCGGCAATTCGCTGTGGTACATCCGCAGCGCGGTATCGGCAAAGCCCCTGGCGGCGTTCCATAGACCGCGGGCGTTGGGCACCGCATTCCTGGCCCGATTGAAGACCGCCCGACCGATCATCTCCGCAGCACCGAGCGGCGGATAGCGGTACTCGATTTCCATTGGCGACTTGACCGGATCGACGGCAGGTACCGGCTCGAGGTCGTGCAATGCCGCCATGAAAGACTGGCCGCCCGCGCCGTCAACCAGGGAGTGATGCATCTTGGTATACACCGCAAAACTGCCGGGCGGCAGGTCCGGGATATTGTCCAGGCCCTCGATGATATAGCACTCCCACAACGGGATGCTCATATCGAGCGGCCGTGAGTGCAGACGCGCCACCTGGATACAGAGCTGCCTCCAGTCACCGGGTTCGGGCAGGGCGATGTGGCGTATGTGGTACTCGACGTCGAACTTGTCGTCGGTGACCCAGTAGGGCCGGTCGATGCCGCCCGGCACCTCCACCAATCGCGTTCTGAACACCGGCATGCGCGCCAGCCGCTGCTCGAAATTCTTGAGCACGTCTTTGAAGCGGACGAATTCGCCTGGCGCCGTCGAGGGGTCGTAGATACCCAGCCCGCCGATCTGCTGGGGAGTATTGGGGTGTTCCAGATTGATAAAAGCTGAATCGAGGATACCCAGCTGTTTCATGATAAGTACCTGCCGTGTCGATATTGCCCGCTACCAGTCTGCGATGAACCGGCCGACTGAAAATTCCCTGCCCAAGACCTGCAGATCAACGGTACCCGCCGTCCAGCGCCATTGCCGGCATGGTCGAATCATGGAGTCGGAACAGAGAAGGCGACCACCCTGTGCAATCCGGTTTGACGCCATTGAGACAGCTGGCTGGCGAAGCAGTTTCGCAATCCCCGATTCTACCCTACAACCGTGCAAACGGGGAACATCGCCTGCCCGGAAGTCCGACGGGCCCCTAACCCGGCAACGCCTGCAGGTAGTACCATCGCCCCCCCGCGCTGACGAATTCACTGCGCTCGCAATGCCGGTGGGCGCGCCCGGCCACTTTGTAGCGCGCGACGAATGCCACGACACCGCGCCCCTCCTGGACAGCTCCTGCAGTGGCGCGGATGGTAAGGCCAAGCCAGCGCTGGCCAGGCGCGAATTCGACCGCCGCGGGTCGCGTCAGCGGGTGCCAGGTAGCGAGCAGATAGGCTGCGTCGCGCAGCGCATAGGCGGTATAGCGGGAGCGCATCAGGGCCTCCGGGCTGGCGGCAAGGCGCGCGCCCCGCAGATAAGGCCCGCAACAGTCGCCATAGGCCCCCGCCCCGCAAGGGCAGGCCTCGCCGCTCATTGCCCGGGACGACCGCGCTCGGCCACGTGCAGCACGCTTTCGAGCATCAGCACGCTGGAGCGCTTGACCTCGCCGATCAGTTCAGCCGCCGCACCCGCCGCGATGGCGTATTGCACCATCCAGGTGATGCCGGACATCACGCCCTTGAGATAGAGGCTGGGAGGCATGCCCAGCCCGTTGGCGGCGAACCACTGCTGGATTATCGCCGCCGTGCGCTCGAGAGACTCATCGATCACCTGATAGGCGACCGACTGCCTGTCGACGGCGTCGCTGTAGAGAAATTGCGCATAGGGGTAGTAATCGAGAATGCGGTTGATGATCTGATCGACGAGATCGGGCAGAAAGTTGACCCCGGGGTGCTGATTCTGCAGCAGCCGCAGGCCATCTTCGATCTGCTGATTGACCGCGAACTGGTAGATGTGGCGAATGAGGGCGTCCTTGTCGTCGAAGCAGCGGTAGAAGGTCTGGCGGCCGATATCTGCCCGCCGGCAGATCTGGGCAATGGAGACGCGGGCGGAGCCGTGAATGCTGAACAGCGCCACCGCGGCCTCGACGATCACAACCCGTTGATGCTGCGGCCCGGGGCGCTTCTTGCTGCGCCCGTCCTTGGTTCTGGCCGATTCCGTCATCCAGCGCCCTCATTCCTCAGCTCAGCCCACGCAGCCTGCGGTGCGTTCATTCCACGGCCCCCACGGGCATAGTGTAATACCGAGACCGGGACGGACTCAATCGGGGATAACTGTATGATTAATACGGCATGTCCGCCAGGGTACAGCGCCGCCCGGCGGAGCGGCGTGTGACGACGCTCCGGCAGGTCTAACTGAAGGTCTAATTGAAGGCAAGGAACACGACCGCGGCCGCCGCGGCGCCAGCCACCGGCCCCAGCACCGGCACCCAGGCATAAGACCACTGGCTGCCGCCCTTGTCGGGGATGGGCAGCACGCTGTACACGATGCGGGGCCCGAGGTCGCGAGCCGGGTTGATGGCGTAGCCGGTCGTTCCCCCAAGGCTCATGCCGATCGAAACCACCAGCAGCGCGACCGGCAGGGCGCCGAGCGAACCCAGCCCCAAGCGCACTTCGCTCAATTCCTGGGCCTGCAGCGTGGGCTCGGTAAAATACAGTACCACCAGCACCAGCGCGAAGGTGCCCACCAGTTCACTGAGAAAATTCTGCGGCGCGTTGGCGATGGCCGGCCCCGTACAGAAGGTACCGCGCTTCGCATCGGGGTCTGGCGTGGCGATATAGTGATCGCGGTAGACCAGCCAGACGGTCACAGCACCCAGCATGGCGCCGACCATCTGCGCGGCGATATAAAACGGCACCTCAGACCAGCTGAATTTGCCCGCCAGCGCCAGCCCCACCGTCACCGCCGGATTGATATGGGCGCCGCTGTAAGGCCCGGCGACCGACACGCCCACGAATACGGCCAACCCCCAGCCCAAGGTGACGACGAGCCAGCCAGCGCCCTGTCCATAGGCGCGATTCAGCGTGGTATTGGCGCACACGCCCCCGCCCAGCAGAATCAGAAAAAACGTCCCGAGCACCTCGGCTTCCATCGGCGTCATGATGATTACTCGCAGCAAGTCTGGCGTTGTCGTTCTGTTCGCGGGCGCCCCGCTCTGCCTGGCGGCAGCTGCCGCACCGCAGCGGCGGCGCTCCCTGCGGCAGGCCTGCTACGATCATAATGGCTCGCACGCCTGATTTCATCCGCATTTTACGGCGCTGCGCGAAGGCACTGACGGACGCCAGCTCAGCGCTCCCCGAACACCTGCTGCGGGGACCTGGTAAAACCCCTGCCGAGGATGGCAATGGTAGCCAACATGATCTCGCGGAACACCCGCTCGCGGCTGTCATTGATGACGATGGGAATATTGGCATCCTCCGCCTCGGCCAGAAAGTGGGATTGCAGCTTCCAGATGCTGTCGAAATGCTCCAGATACTGGCGCGAACGACGCTGGGGAGCCGCCGAGCTGCGCCCGCAGATGCGCTCGCGCAGGATCTTGCGCTTGACCACAGCCAGCAGCACCGGCACCACGACCGCCGAATTGGCCCGCGGCAATGCCGACATCAGGGTGGGATTGATATGCACGCCCTCCATGACCAGCGACACGCTCTCGCGGTCGGCACGCCGGATCACGGCTTCGATTGCCGGCGTCAGCATGGCCGCCTGGCGCCGATAGCCCTCGATGAGCAGCTCGTCCGGGTCCGTCAGTGCCTCCCTGGCGCTGGCGGGCAGCCCCGTCCAGGCCGCAAACGACGATCGGTGCAGCAGGGGCTGCTCGCGCTCTGAGATCATGCTGCGGACCACCTCCCGCAGTATGTCGGTCGACTGGGTGCGACCGATGGCCAGGTGACTGGCCACATCGGCCGCGATCGTGCTCTTGCCGCTGCCAGCCGTGCCGGCAATCAGCAGCATCAGCGGCCTGCCGCTCTGCACGAAATCCTGCCAGATCAGCCAGCGCCGGGCGACCGCGGGGCCGAACTGCTCCGACCGACGCAGGTAGCGGTAGGTCAGGCGCGAAATGTGCCGCGTGCTGATGCGCCTGACCTTGCGCAGCATCAGATGCTCGGCGAAGGCCAGGGCAATCTGCTCGGCCTCCCCGGTTCTCAAGCCGATGGCATCAAGGCGACTGCGATATTCCGACATGGAAAAATCGCTGCGCCGACCATCGCCATCCACCACCTGAACGGCATAGTCGCGCCGGGGTCGGCGATAGGCTGGCACCAGCTGATCGAGACCGACCTCATGGAGTCTGAAAATCACCCTCTCCTTGAGCCGCGCCGTAGTGATTACCGGCAGCGGCTCCAGATCGCTCTTGACGCGATTGGCGATCTGGTGCGCTTGAGAAAACCCAAGCCCGGCATTCTGCAGCGAATGCACGAGAATGCCTCGCAAGAAGGGCACTGTGGTCTTCTCCCTGACATTATGGACCTGCAGTTTCCTGGCCATGAACTACCGCCCACCATCGCTATACCTTGTCGCAACCATGACGCTCCCCATGACGCTGGCGTTCCGCCCCCCGGCCCAGCCGCTGAACGCGATACGCAACAAAGATAATATCCACGAGAGTGAGCGCATTTGTCATCCCACCGGGTATAATAGCCCTCAGCAAGCCCGCTGTCCCGCCCTAGCCAGGCACGGAGTGTGCCTGCGGCCGGGGCCACGCTGGCTTTCGCGATCCACGGAAACCACTCTGTATGCGGGCGCTCGTCGTCAGACACTACAAGACGCAAGGCAATGTTTCCCACGAGATCATCGGGTGGGGAGAGTCGCCGCCGGCGAAGGACTGGAAGTCCGACGTCACTTTCGTGCTGCGTGCGCTGCGCAAGTCTGGCGCGGATTTCGAGGGGGTCTATACCAGTGAACTGGAGCGCGCCCGCAACACGGGTGCGTTTTACGCGCGCGGACTCAAGCTCGAGCGCATTCGCCACGACGCCGCCCTCAACGAGATCAATTACGGCGACATCAGCCGCAAGAACAAGCGCTGGGTCGAAAAGCATCTGCCGGGCCACAAGACGGACCCCGACCTGGTCTACTCCGGCGGCGAGAGTTTCCGGCAGATGCAGCGCCGCAGTACGCAGTTCATCGAGTCGCTGGCGACGCGCCAGGAGGCGGACACGCTACTGCTGGTGGTGCACGCCGGCATCATCAGGGGGCTGGTCAGCTACTTCCTGGGGCTCGACTACGCCAAGCAGCTCAAGCGCAGGATCACCCACCGGTATATCGGCGATTTCCGCTTCGAAGGCAGCCAGTGCGTGGCCTACGACGAACTCGGCACCCGCTCGGGCTTTGTCACCGACGGGCTGATCTCGCCGCCATGGCACCGGCAACCCGGCTAGCCGTAACGCCCCTCGATATAGTCGGCGGTCTCACGGTGGTGGGGCGTCACGAACATATCGGCGGTGTCGCCGTGCTCAATCACCTTGCCCATCAGCATGAAGATGCACTCTTCGCTGGCGCGTCGCGCCTGGGCCATATTGTGCGTGACGATCACAATGGTATATTCGCCGCGCAGGTCCCAGATCAGCTCCTCCACCGCTTCGGTACCCTTGGGGTCGAGCGCCGAGCACGGCTCGTCCATCAGCAGCAGCGTGGGCTTGACGGGCAGCAAGCGGGCGATGCACAGCTTCTGCTGCTCCTCCAGCGACAGCGTGGTGGCCTTGGCGCCCAGTCGGTCCTTGACCTTGTCCCACAGCAGCACCTTGCGCAGCGCCGATTCGACGATGGCGTCCTCATCGGCCATGCGCAGCTCGCGGGCGGAGGAATGAATGCCGTGGCCGAACAGGACGTTATCGCGAATAGAGATCGGCAGCGGATTGGGCCGCTGAAACACCATGCCGATGCGCTTGCGCACCTGGACCAGCTCCACGCCCGGCGCGTAGACGTTGTAGCCGAGCACATCGATAGCGCCCTCGATGCGCACGTAGGCGAGCCGCTCGTTGATGCGGTTGACGCTGCGCAGAAAGGTGCTCTTGCCGCAGCCCGACGGCCCGATCAGCGAGGTGATGATGCCCTGCTTGATATTGAGGTTGACGTCGTACAGGGCCTGGAAGGAGCCGTACCACAGATTGAGATCGGTGGTGCGGATGGCGGGGTGCGGCGCATCCCGCTGGTCCGCCGCAACGGCCGTCGCAAATGATGGTGTCATCGTGTGCCCCCTGTCGCCCTAACCGAATTTGCCCTGGATGTAGTCCAGGGTCTGCGCGGACTGCACCCTGCCCTCGAAGAGGTCATCCGTAAGACCGATCTCGACACAGCGCCCGTCGAGGAAGAACGCGGTGCGATCGGCCAGGCGACGGGCCTGCTGCACCAGATTGGTGACCAGAATGATAGTCATTTCGGACTTCAGTTCCTTGAGGACGTCCTCGATGCGCATGGTCGTGACCGGATCGACCGCGATGGAGAATTCATCCAGCATCAGCACCTCCGGCTCCTGGGACAGGGCGCGGGCGATGGTCAGGCGCTGTTGCTGCCCTCCCGAGAGGAGGCTGCCCAGTGAGTTCAGGCGATCGCCGACTTCGTCCCACAGCGCCGCCCGCTGCAGACAGCGCTCGACGATGCGGTCCAGGGCCGCCTTGTCCCTGATGCCCGACAGGCGCGGCGCCAGCGCCACGTTGTCATAGATGGTCATGGGCAGCCCCACGGGCAGCGGAAAGACCACGCCGATGCGCTTGCGCAGCGCGTAGAGGTTGCGCATGCGGCGCACGTCGCTGCCGTTGAAGTGGATATCGCCTGTGACCCGCATCTGCGGGTTGAAGGCGTCCATGCGGTTGAGGGCCTTGAGAAACGACGTCTTACCGGCGTTGGCTGGCCCGATGATGCCGAAGATCTCGTGCTCCCGCACCTGCAGGTTGACGCCTTCCAGGGCCGGCTTGCCATGGTAGGCGATGCCAAGGTCCCTGACTTCGATCTTGACCGGCCGCTCTACCATTTCTTCCGTCCACGCAGGTAGGTCCGCAGGGCGATCGACAGGCTGTTCATCAGCAGCACCATCGCGATCAGCACCAGCGCCACCCCGTAGGGCAGCGCCTCCGGCACCCCGGGCACCTGGGTGGAGACCACGAACAGGTGCAGCGACAACGCCATGGTCTGATCGAACACGCTCTGCGGCAGGAACGGCAGGTAGAAGGCCGCGCCGGTAAACATGATCGGGGCGGTCTCGCCGGTGGTGCGCGACACCTCGAGAATAACCCCGGTGAGGATGCCGCTGACCGCGTTGGGCAGCACCACCTTGCGGATGGTCTGCCAGCGCGTCGCGCCCATATTCCAGCACGCCTCCCGGAATGCCTGCGGCACGGCCTGCAGCGACTCGCGACTGGCGACGATCACCACCGGCAGGGTCATGATGGCGAGCGTCAGGCTGGCTGCGAGAATGCTGGTACCGAACTTGAAGAAAATAACGAACGCCCCCACCCCGAACAGCGCGTGAACGATGGAGGGCACCCCCGCCAGATTGATGATGGCCAGATTGATCACCCGGGTCAGCCAGTTGTCCGGTGCGTATTCGCTGAGGTAGATCGCCGCCGCAATGCCGATGGGCACAGAAGCCAGCAGCGCCACACCGACCAGCCACACCGTGCCGAACAGCGCGGGAAAGATGCCGCCAGCCGTCATGCCGTCGGTGGGCGGCGAAAACAGAAACTCGGGGGTGATCATACTGCCCCCCTTGTAGATGAGCATGCCGATGATGACCACCACGGGCACGATCAGCACCACCGTCATCAGCAGGAACAGCAGGCGGAACAGCTGCTGCGTCCGGCGGTTGTGGCGATTGAGGTCCGATATTTCAAACATAGTGACTAGCCCTTTCGCACGCCGCGCACGACCAGATCGGCCGCCAGGTTGATCACGAAGGTGATGATGAAAAGGAAGATGCCGATGGTGAACAGGGCACCGTAGTGGTCCGACCCGACCGCGGTCTCACCCAGTTCGGCGGCAATCGTGGCGGTCAGCGCACGCACCGAATCGAATACGCTGTGCGGGATATTGACCGAGTGGCCCGTGGCCATGAGCACGGCCATGGTCTCGCCGAAGCCGCGCCCCACCCCCAGCAGCACCGCGCCGAGCAGGCCGTTGCGCGCCGCCGGCAGGACCACCTTGAAGATGACCTGCCAGCGCGTCGCCCCCATGGCCTCGGCGGCCTCGCGATAGGTATCGGGCACGGCCTTGAGCGCGTCCTCGGCGATGGACGCCATGATCGGCGCCGCCATCAGACCGAGTATGATGCCGGCGTTGAGGACGTTGAGGCCCACCGGGACATCGAACACGGCAATGATCAGGGGGTTCATGATAGTCAGGCCGATGAAACCCCACACCACCGACGGGATCGCGGCGAGCAGCTCGACCATGACCTTGAGAAACTCGCGCTTTTTGCCGCTGGCGAACTCGCCGACGTAGATCGCCGTGCCCAACGCAAACGGGATGGCCACCAGCATGGCCAGGCCGGTGACGCTGGCGGTGCCCGCAATGAGCGCCAGAATGCCATACTCGGGATCGTCCTCGTCGCTCGGAAACCAGTACTCGGACGTGAAGAACTCCTTCATATCCAGCGTATTGGCGACAAAATGAAAGCCTTCCTTGGTGATGAAGACGAAGATGCCGATGATGAAAACGATCGCCGAGATGCCACCGATGAACACCAGCACCTCCATGCCCTTGTCGACCAGCCACGCCCGGTCCAGACGATCATAGCCCGCCGGTTTCGCCTCGACTCTGCCCCTGGCCATATCAGTTGGCATCCTCGCCACGCAGCTCGACCATGAGGTCTCTGATCATAATGGCGAGCTTGCGGTGGCACTCCTCGAACGCGGCCGGACCCGCCGATCCATCGGGCACGCCGCCCACGTCCCAGCTCAATCCGACCGTGTGAAACGGCAGCTCCGCAACGCGCGACTTGACCGGCCCCTGCAGGCTGACGATCACATGAAACTCCGCCAGCTCGGCGGGCGTGCAATCGAGCGGCCGGGGCTCGGCCCCGTCATCGAGCTTGATGCCGCGCTGGTCGAGAAAGGCCTTCATGGGCCGGGACAGCTCGCGGCCTGGCAGACTGCCGGCGCTGCTGTAGATGCCGCTGTTGGGAAAGCCTGCGCGCGCAATGGCCCGGGCCATCTGGCTCAGGCAGGTGTCGTCCTCATCGATAAACAGCACGCGGTACACCTTGGCGGCCTTGCCCTCGCCCGTGGCCGAGAACACCGCCTCTTCGCAGAGGTTCTTGGCCTGGTCCGCCATGCGTTCCAGCCTATGGAAGACCACAAACAGCGCGAAGCGATCGCGCAGCGGATAGGGCTCGCTCTCATCCAGCAGATCGGGGAACAGCGCCGAGAACGCATCCTGCACCTGCCGCGCCATGGCCATGGTGCCACGAGCCATCTCGGCGTTGCCCGCCTCGAACGCCTCGATCGACTGATGGAGCATCTGGCGCACGTCCTGCGCCATGCTCTCCATGCCCCTGGCGATGGCCCCCTGCGGGCTGGCGGAGAGCTGCGGCAGCTCCCGGCAGATGGTCACGGCGTAATCGCCGATGCGCTCCAGCAGAATATTGGCCCTGATAATCGACGATATCAGGCGCAAGTGGCCTGCGCTGGGCAGGTGGACGGCGATAAAGCTGTGGCAGAGCCTGTCGATCCGCCGCATGCCGCGGTTGATATGGCCATCGGCGAGAATGGTCGCCGCCGCCAGTTCGTCATTGCCGGTGAGCAGGGCGTGCACGGCATTCTTGACTGCGCCCTCGACCCTCTGCGCCAGCTTGCCGACTTCCCCGCGGATCCGGTTCAGGTCCCTTTCCAGGCGCTCTTCGTAGTGCGACATGATCTAGAACGCTCTCTTTAATAATGACGATGCCGGACTCTCCAAAGGAGTCCGGCGACAATTGACCCGACCGGATCAGCGGCCGGCCCCATGACTCACTGACAGTCGATATGCCTCACGGGAGCATAGCCCTTGTTCGCGATAATGCATTGACCTGCATCACTGAGTATCCAGTCGAGGTAGACTTTTACGGCGCCCTGCGCTTCCCCGCTGGTGTACATGAACAGGGGCCGCGCAATGGGGTAGCTGCGATCGACGGCGGTAGCGACGCTCGGCTCGACGCAGTCACCGCCCTTGGCGCCGACGATACAGGCTTTATGCACGTGGTCCGTGGCGTAGGCCAGGCCGCTGTAGCCGATGGCGCAGGGCGTCTTTTCCACCAGATCGACCACGTCCTTGGAACCGTGCATATCCAGGGTACCGGAGCGATACTTGCCCTTCTCACCCAGCACCGCCTCCTGGAAATAGGCATAGGTACCGGAGTTGTTCTGACGGCTCACCACGACGATCTTGTCGCCCTTGCAGCCCGGCACACTGACGCCGAGATCCGACCACTTTTTGGCCTTCCCGGTGCGGCCGTAGATTTCCGCCAGTTGCGCCAGCGACATCGTCTTGATCGGGTTGTTGGGGTGGAGGAACACCGCCAGCGCATCGTAGCCCACCACGTGCTCCACCGGATCATGGCCCTGCGCCTTGGCCTGCTCGATTTCGCTGCCCTTCATCTCGCGACTGGCGTTGGCGATATCGACGGTGCCATTGATCAGGGCGGCGATGCCGGTGCCGGAGCCGCCCCCGGAAACCGCGACGGCGATGTCGGGGTCAACCGCCCGATAGGCCTCAGCCCAGGCCTGGGCAACGTTGACCAGGGTATCCGAGCCCTTGTTCTGGATGACCTCCCTTGCCTGCAGCGGGGCGCCGGCGAGCACTCCCCATGCGGCTATTGTCAACAGCGGTAATGCTCTGCTCAATGTATGGTATCTCACGCTTCTCTCCCCGACTGACAGACATTGTCATAAACGATGCGGCACAATAGTAGGGCAATATTACGCTTTTATGACACCCCCCACATCATCAATCGCCCTGCCTCGATGGCCACGCCGAGCAAGGGAGAGGCACGATCAACCGAAGCCGCTGCAGCCCGCCCGGCAGACACGTCGGACTGCCGCCGTTGTCCCGCTAGGACGGCAGAAAATCGAAGGCATATTTAAGGACCGTGCGGCCGACCGGGGCGGCGCCAAAGTCGATCATCCTGATCCTCGCCAGCAGCTTGCGCTCGAGATCGTCGTCGCCGAGCTCACTGGAGAGCAGCTTGACCGCCGAGACAGCGCCATCGGGCTCGATCACGATCTGCACCGACACTTTGCCCCGCAACGTCGGATCCTGCCGCAGCGCCCGATTGTACAGGGTGTAGATGGCGCCCTTGTTGCGATCCATGACCTTGCGGATGGATTCGTCGCTGCGCACGCTGCGCCCGTCGCCGGTGGTCGCGACATCGCCCGCGGCGCCCACGCCTGCGCCTGCGCCGGAGCCACCGACGCCACTCACCCGCGTGGTCTCGCGGGCTGCCAGCCCACCCCCCCCACCCGCCGGGCTGCTCAGCGCCGCGGTATCGATACCGCCGCTGGTGCGGCCCGCGCGGGCGCTGATGATCGATCGCTCGAGCCGGGTCGCCTGACTGGCGCCCTGACGCGTTGCGGTACCGCGCAAGCGCTCGACCGACGCCTCGTCCCGCATGTCCGTCAACAGATCCTGAAATTGCAGCAGGCCGCTGGATGCTGCCTTCGCCCGTGCCGCCTCGACCGCATCGGGCGTGGGGGGCTTGCGCTGCGGCACCGCCTCGGGCGGGCGCTTGTCGCTGGGCTTGGCAGGTGGCGGCGGTTGCTCGCGCCGCGGTGGCAGCGGCCTGGGCTCCAGCACGATGCGGGCCAGGTGCGGCGGCAGCTCTTCCTGCTGCTCGCGGGGCACTTCAGGCAGGGATACCAGCGGAATGGCAACCGCCAGCACCAGGAATACCACCACCCCCAGCGCCAGCAGCCGCTTGAACCGGCGATCCTCCAGATAGGAGGCTTCCCAGGGCAAGCCCAGCGACCAGCTCTCGACAGTCGTGGCCATGTCAGCTCTCCCGCGGCTCGACGGTCACCCCCGCCGGCGCCGAGGCGTCCCGCTGATTGACCGCCAGGGAAATGTGACGGTATTCATTTTCTGCACAGGTGGCCATAATGCGCTTGAGCAGCGCAAAGGGTATGCGCTTGTCGCCCATGATCGTGATGGCGCGCCCGCGCTCCTGCTCTTCAGGGCTGAGCTCGGCCGCACGGCCAGCCTGATACTGCAACTCGGCCGCCAGCTCTGCGATCGCGCCATCCCCCCTCTCCATCACATCCGCCACGGCGACCAGCGGCTTGCCCCCCAGCAGCACCTCGGTATCGCTCACCAGCAGCACCAGGGTTTCGCCCGGACGCTGCTCAGCGGTCGACTCCGGCAACACCACAGACTTGTCATTTTGCAGGACCTCGACGTCGGACGAATTGAGCAGCAGAAAGAAGACCAGGATGGTGAAGATGTCCATCAGCGATACCAGGCTGAGGCGGGCCACACCCTTCCGGCGACTGTGGTGACGGTCCATGCGGCGAGCGCGCAGCGACGCCCGCATCAGCCCGGCCCTCGCGATCGCTGGGCGGCAGCGGGCGGCGCGTCACCCAACGAGATATCGGGGAACAACTCGGCTTTGACCACGGAGGCCGCGACCACGGCATCGAACGAACGCACGGTGTCCATCACGGCGATCAGTGTCTGATAATCGGTTTGCGGCTCGGCCAGTATGAGGATGTCACGCCGGTTCTGGTCCCGCTCGCCGAGTCGGCGCTTGACCTCCTGCAGCACCAGGGATAGCTGCGCGAAGTCGTGCTCCTCTCCCAGCTTGTCGACGCGCTTGAGGCGCACCCCGGCGGGAAAGTTGATATCGATATAGGCCTCTCTGACCACCAGTTCCAGTCGCTGCAGGTCCCGTTCGCCCGCTTCGCCGCTGCCCGCTTCAGGCAGCGTGAGGTCGTGGACGGTGATACGGGAGAACACCATGCTCATCAGCAGCACCGGCACCAGCACGATCATGAGATTCATAAATGCGGTGATATCGAGCTCGCCGCCCTGTGGCAGCTTGCGCTTGCGCGCTGTCAAAGCCATACCTGCACTCCGATGATTTCAGCCGACCACAGCATCGTCGGCTGACGGTGCCCGCACCGCATGGGTCGCTTCCGAGAGCGAGTTCAGCAACTTGACGCCCGCCATCTCGAGGCTATCGACGATCTCGGTGGTGCGGGACTGCAGCATGGCATGGGCCAGCAGCAGCGGAATGGCCGACATCAGGCCGAAGGCCGTGGTGTTCATGGCGACCGATATGCTCTGCGACAGCAGGCTGGCTTTTTGTGCGGGGTCCGCGTTGGCGACCGCCGTGAATGCGGCGATGAGCCCGATGATGGTACCGAGCAGGCCCAGCAAAGTGGCGATATTGGCCAGCGTCGCCAGGTAATGGGTACGCCTTTCGTAACGGGGCAGCGCCTCCATGACCCCCTCCTCCATCGCATACTCAATCGAATCGCGCCCCGGCGTCTGCTGCATCCGCTCGATGCCGGCCGCGATGATGCGGGCGATGGGCGCCTTGCTCGATTCCGCAAGCTGCATGGCCGTTTGATAGTCGCGCTGCCCTAGCGCAGGCAGCAGCTCCCGATAGGCGCGCCGGTTGGACAGGCTGGCGTGCCTCAGGAAAATCCAGCGCTCCAGCGCAATGACCAGGCCGACCACCAGCACCAGGGCGATCGGGTACATGAAAGGCCCGCCATCCTGGAAGAAGCGAACGATGAGATTCAGCGTTTCCATAATTTCCCCTTTGCAGCAGCGGCGGAACAGCCATCCGGCACTGCCCGTCTGTCTGGCACCGACTGACCGTCGCCGGGTCGGGCGCCAGCCAACCCCGGTCGACGCCTGAAACCATTGAAAGTCAGCATAATACCCGTCAGGCAAGCGTCGAGGGAGAACCTGCCGGCACACGCTGAACGTCGCCACGACCAGCGGCCGGACCCGGCGCTCGCGGCGTGACAGCGCTGCCGCAAGCTGCTCGGCCGCACGCCCCCCTGGCCCATGATGCCCTCCGCCGCCAGCGTCGATCCCCTCCCCGAGGCCAATACCGATGGCAGCCATCGCGGCACATAATACCGTCGTTTGTGGTGCGAAGGTGTCAGGTTTTTGGTGGTATTTTACAACCTATTGGCCGGCAGACGGCTCAATCTGCCGGCGGTAATCCAGTTCGCGCAGAAAGGTGTCACGCTCCAGCAATCCCCCGTCATCCTGGGCTTGAGGTATGAACTCTTTGAACAGCTCATTCGGACCCGCCACGTCCTGCCAGGGCACGATGACCATCACCCGGGGCTGCTCCTGATTGCCGATCACCTTGCTCTGGAGATCGACAGACGCCGGCTGGGCACTCACCGTCACTGCCGACATTGACGCCGCCAAGGCCACCCACCGGACGTTCATCTCAACGCGCCGCGCTCGCCAGATCGGCTTGCCGGCGCTCGATATCCATGATCCAGCCCGCCACCAGGCGATCGGGCTCGGCGCGCAGAGACTGATAGCTCTGGTAGTGGCTCTTGGCCTTCGCCAGATCGCCAAGGTAGACTTCGTAGAGTATTCCCAGATTGAGATGGCTGTCGCCATGGCGCGGCGCACGCGCCAGCGCCTGCAGGTATAACGCCTCGCTCTCCGCAAAGCGGCCCTGCTGGCGATACATCACGGCGAGATAGTTGTAGGCTTCGATATTGTCCGCGTTGGTAGCCAGCGCCCGCCGCAGCGATTGCTCGGCGCCCTCGCTGCGGCCGTTGACATGGCTCACGATGCCCAGATTGAGCCACGCGGCCGAAAATTGCGGATACTGCCGGGTCAGCGCCAATAGCTCGGCCTCAGCCTGATCCCAGCGCTTCTGCGCGATAGCCTCCAGCGAAGCCTGAAACATGCGGCTGGCCTCAGCCGGAACCTCAGCCGATTGCGCGGGGCCGCGCTCCACCGGCGCCGGCGGAGGCGCCGCGGCCGCCCCGCTCTCATCGCGCGCTGGCGCCACACTGCAGGCAGACAGCGCGGCCATCAGGCACAGGCATCCCACCCATTGTCCATTACAGCTCATAGCGATAACCAACGAAGATTGTCTTGTTGCTCCCGATAGCGTGGCGACCGCCACTAAACCCGCCAGCGGCCTGCGACGGCTTGCGCTCCCTGGCACAGTGTCCGACGCCGATAAAATGAGATGACGCCATCACCCGCCCTGGCTGTCAGCTCCAAGGGCGCGGACCACAAGCTTTTCCAGGCAACTGGCCACAGCGCTGGATTGCGACCCAGGCGCACGTGGACACAATGACGGCGTCGCGCTCCTCGTTAAAGATAGTTGGGGTTGGCCAGGAGTAAAACAGAGGCCCGGCCAAGGCTTGCGGGCGAAGCCGGCAAACGCCAACCCCGTCACAATCCGCCGGCTCACGGGCAACAGCGGCGCTGTCGATGCGGCACCTGCCGCGCGCCATGGACGCCCCGCAGGGGAAACGCCACCACGCCTTCGCACCGGCACAGCCAGCCCGCTTGCTGTGCGATCAGGCGCAGCCAACCGTCACAGCATCACCTCCGGACACCACCGCCGCTGCTTCCAGGGCAGCGCGACTGCCGCCCCTTAGAAACCGCCTCCCGTGCGGAAGTCATTGCCACCCCCGCCAAAACCGCCACCGGTGCGAAAGCTGTCGCCGCCGAAGCCACCGCGATGCCCGCCACCGAACGGGCCCGCACCGCCACCCCATGGCGTGCCGCGCCCGAAGCCGCCGGAACCGAAATCCGGCCGCGACCGGCCGCGATTGTAGCGCTGCTGCCGCTCCAGCACATCCCACAGGGCATCGCTCTTGAGCGCACCGTCGAGCAGATTGCCCAGCACCACGCCCACCAGCGCGCCATCGGAGAATCCGGAACGGGGGTTGTCGTATCGGCGCCGTTTGAACTCGGCGCGCATTGTCTCCAGTTCACTCAAGCGCCGGCGATGCTCCGCCATGGCCTTTTTGAGTTCCGCGGCAGCGCGCTCGATCTCACCTTTTTCGCGCTCGCACTCCATCAACCGCGCAACGATGAGGTCGTCTTCGGGGTAGGGAGTGGCCATCGCCTCCTCGCGCAATTCGCGCAGATTATCGGCAGCGAATTCATTGGAAAGGTACCCTACGATCGAGTGATAGGCCTGGTCCTCGCCGGCCGCGAAGCGTTCCTTGCGCGCCAGCAGATCGCGATAGCTCTCCTCCGCCGCGGCGATGCGCTGGTCAATCGCGGCCAGCTTCTCCTGCTCGCTCGCCTGCTGCTGTTCGAGCGCCAGCACACCGTCCGCGCCGAGCGCGGCGGCATCCAACTGCTGCAGCTGCTGAAACTGGAGCTCGGCCTCGGCCTCCTTGGCCTGCGCATGCTCCGCCAGGCGTTCGGGAATTTCCTGCAGCCGGTGGTAGTCGGCCCTGGCCTCCTGGTAGCCGATCAGCTTCGCCACCCAGCCATCGAGCAGACGAGCCAGCGGGTTGGCCGCGTAGCCCGAGGTGCCATACTGGCGCTGCCACAGGTACATGAACAGTTCATCCTGTTCGTAGGACGAGCCCTTCTCGTGCCGTTCCTGCTCGCGCCGGGTGGCCTTGTCGCGGGCATGCATCGCCATCCGCCGGGTCTCGTCCGCGCGCGCTCTCTGCGCCTGATATTCAGGGTCGCTATCCAGTCGCGCCTGCGTGTCCGCCTCGGCCGCATCGATGCGCGCCGCCAGCTCCTCCAGCACGTCGGCCTGGGCATCCCGCTGCGCCTCGAGACTGAGCCGCTGGTTGTAGGCATCCTCCACCTGGCCCGCCAGCTCCCGCTGCTCGCTCTCACGCGCCCGCAGCAACTCCTGTACCCGCCGCTCCGCCTCGTCCATATCGCTCAGCAATTGCCCGGACGCGATGTGATCCACGCGATGCCTGGCGAGCTCCCGGTAGTCGGTCACCTGCTGCTTCTGCAAGGCCACCTGACGTTGCGTCAACGCTTCGTTGCGCCGGTCGATGGCGGTGATCTTGTCCCGCTGCTCGCGCAGAGTATCGTCGATGGATGCCAGCGTCTGCCTGCCCGAAATCATGCGTTTGACCTCACCAGCTGGTAATTGCCGCCCCGGTTGTGGGGATCAGGTATTCAGGCTCCAAGAAGCCTTTGCGCTTGGTACCGACACGCTTGTTCTGGATGATGCCGTCATCCTTCTTATCCCTGGCTACCTGCTCAAAGACACGCTTTTCGACCCGTATCGCCCATCTCTCCACCTGCTCGACCTTGCCGGTTTCCTCGTTGCGGATGGGCACCGAGACTCGCCTGCCGCCCGTGCCGATGCCTTCGACGACGATGTAATAGTTGCGGAAGGCGCCGCCAGAACCGCTGGTGCGCCACACGCCACTGCGCTCACCGCTGCGGCTCACGATCTCGATGGTGTAGGTCTGCGCTAGCCGCTCGCGCAGCTCCTGCATCGATGCCAGTGCCGCTTTGGCATCGGCGGTATCACCGCGCGCCAGCGCGCTCTGGCCGCTCTCGAAGAGCGCTGCGACCTGCTCCTGCGCGGCCGGCGCTTTGGCCAGCTGCGTCACCTCGGCGCGCACCGCCTGCAGCTGACCGGGAAGGGCCCCGCGCGGCGCCGCGACCACGAGGAAGTAGGCGGCAACGCCGACAGCCAGGGCGCCGAGCGCGCCCAGCGCCCAGCCGCCCCAGCGCCGCCGCGCCACGTAGATGCGGGCGAGTTTGAGCGACAGGCTCTCGCGGGGAGGGCGGTAGGTGAAGCGGCCCTCCTTGAGCGCGGCGACACCCTCATCGAGCACGTGCTCCGGCACGTCGATGCCCTGCGCGGCATAGATCTTGCGCAGGCGCGCCTTCAGCTCTTCGTCGCGGCCTTCCTGGGACAGCTCCTGATCGACGACTTTGCTGCGGTGGCGCAGGGTGTCGACCACGTCCATGGCCAGCATGACTTCATCCAGCGGCTGCTTTCCTGCCGCCGCTGCCGCCGGCGCGCTCATGAGTCGGACAGCAGCGCGTTGCCCTGCTCGGCCAGGCGCGCCATGCGCTGCTTACCGTCCTCGACGGCGTCACGGATCTCCTGCGCGTTCCTGGTCGAACTGGTGCGCATCTCCTCGATGATCTCGTGCGAACGCGTCTGATAGTTCACCACCGACTCGACGAGCATCTTGACCGAGTCGGCCCGGATGGTGGGGCCATAGCCGGCTCTCAACGCCGCCTCCTGCACTTTGCCCCCCATATCGGCGAGCACCTCGAGCGACTGGCTGACACCCTCCTTCATCGCCTCGACGGTCTGCGTGCTCTCATGCAGACCGTAAAGCCCCGTAAACGACGCGCTCAGCGCCGTCAGTACGGTCTCGTTGGTGCTGAAGAAGCTGATGGCCTGGGAATAGACGCGCTCCTTGGCGTTGGTGGTCTGCAGCAGACGCGCCATGACGACTTCCGAGGTGTTGTAGCTCACCGTGAGATTGTCCGAGAGGTCCTTGGCGATCTGATAGCGCTTCTCCGTGTTCTGCAGATCGCGCACGCGCTCGTCCCTGGCCATCTCCAGGCGGGCCCGCGCGGCGGCATCGTCGCCCTGGAAGCTCTCGACGGCGGCAACTGCGCCGTTGACCGTCTCCTTGGCCGCGTCGAGCTGAAGCTGTGCCTTCTGCAGCACTTCGAGCGCCAATATCTCGGACTGCTTGACCGCGCCGCGGAAGTCCTGGTAGGCCTCGAGAATCAGCTGCTCGCGCTTGATCTGATCCTGGGTGGCGGCGGTCACGTCCAGATAGGTATCCTTGATCTTGTCGAAGCGCGAGGCGATATCGCCGCGCGTGACCTTCATCCAGACGTTGGCAATGCGCTCGAACGTGTCGATCTTGCCGTCTTCGATCTGCTCGACCATCGTCTTGGCATCATCGCGAATGCTGTTGAAAGCCTCGGTGATGTCCTCATACCGCTCAGCGACGTCCATGGCCTGCACCTGCTCGCGCACCACGGTGTTGAAAACCGACGCCTGGCTGAGAGTGCGCGCAATGGCGATAACGCGCTCCTCATCCAGGACGCTGATCTGATTGAGCAGCGCGACCATGGGGTCCTGCGCGCTGCTGGCATCCTCCGGCATGAGACCGAGATCGCGGATGGTGCCCAGAGCCTTATCGAGATATTTCAGGGGGGTAGCGTCAGTCGTCATCGAGCCATCTCCTAGCCATCAGGTGCCGTTATTGTCATTATCAGGCGCCGACCTCGCCGGCCGGGCAGTGACCACCGCCCCGGCCGTCTGGCGCGAAATTATCGCTTCGGCCAGTATAAAGAGGTGATTTCCCGATTGCCAGCGCTGGCCGGGAGGGTCCGCAAAGGGAAAGACGCACCGCGCCCCTGGGCGGGCTGAAGGCGCTCAGACTGAAGCCGGTCTTACCGACGTCAGCGGCAGAATATGATCGACGGCCTTGAACAATTCCACCCAGCTGGTGCAGAAATCCGCGGCGCCCCAGGCCAGCGCAAGCCGTCTGTTTTCCTCGACGAAATCTGAATTGCTCGAGACGACCAGCGGGCAGCGGATGCGGCGGCTGTGCATCCAGTCGAGCAATTGCTGCGCGGACGACAGCCCCCTGGGTTGATGCCCCCAGTGCGACAGCACCAGATCCCACGGCCCCCGGCGCAGCTGCTCGCGCGCCATCTCGCCGCTGGTCACGAGATGGAAGCAGTCGCCGCGCTCTCCCCCCATGTGCTGTATGGCGGAAATGTTGTTGCGCGGCTTCGGGTCAAACCACAACACCCTGGCGCGCCGCAGCCGGGCCTGCAGGCGGCGCAGCGGATTGGTGCCCAGAGCCAGGCGCTCCAGCAGCGCATCCATGCCGGCGAAATCGCGCCGCTTCTCGAACCAGAGTATGCGCATGCCCTCGTGCTCGCGATAATACATCGCCTCCGCCTCCGAGAGGTCGGTCATCATCGCATAGGACAATACCGGCGGTTCACTGCCGCCGCGCACGCCGGGGCGCTCAATCAGCGCCATCAACTCCGCGCGCAGCAGATCGACATAGGCATCGCGGAAGGAGAAGCCCATGAACAGCACCGTTTTGGTCGCAAACAGCGCGCGCAGAAAGGTCAGATAGCCCGGATTGCCGAACAGCAGTTCGCGATAGTCACGGCGGGCAAACACCAGCCGCTCGGTACCCACGGCGCCGTGCAGCTGCATGACCTGCGAACCCTCACCGCCAGGCCAGTAGCGGGTATCCCAGGGGCCGCCGGGGTCATCGCGCAGCAACTCGCGATAGCCCTCCGCCGAGGGCAGCCGACCCGGCAGCAGCGGGTCAAAGTTGGTGGTCAGCACCGCGCGAAACGGCACCTCGCGCAACAGGCGCCGCCGCTTGATATAGACCGCAGGCAGTCCGCCCTCTTCGACATCGAGCGCCTCCGATACCGCCTGGCGAAAGGCGAGCACACCGATGGCATCCTGGATGAGCTGGCCCGCGGCCTCCAGCTCACGACTGGAGGGGGCGGCACCGAGCAGCGTGCTTTCGATGGCGTGGCGGTTGGGATGCCCACCCGGGACCAGGCGCAATGCCGCCTGCAGCAACTCGACCCAACCCGGCAGCTCCGCCGCTGCCGAAAAACCCGCACCGACGAAGGCGATGCAGCGGCCGCGCCAGATCTCGTCGGCGAGCTCAACGATGTGGGACTCCGTTAGCTGCCGTAGCTCCGCAGACATGACGATCTCCTGACGCAGGACAATACCACCGCGGCCGGACCGGTGCCCGCCCCGACCGCGCATCTGACCCGCGAAGCTGCATGAGCCGGCCCGCAGCATGGCGCGGCGCCGCTGACCCGGCGCGCCCTCCCTGCCCTACGATAAAGGATGGCGGCGATCAACGGCAACTGCAAGGCACTTGAATCCGCAGGAGCCACAGCTTATGGTCAATGCCACAGCCACCGGCCAAGCAGGTAACCGCATGCGCTGCACCCTCACCCATATCGCGCTGCACGTGCAGGACCTCGAGGCCTGTGTAGCCTTCTACCAGGCTTACGCCGGCCTCGGGCGGGTACACGAGCGCAGCGACGGCGGCAAGCGCATCGTCTGGCTGGCCGAGCGAGGCAGAGAGCGCGAACTGATCCTGGTACTGCTGCCCGGCGGACCCGGCCGCGCACAGGCCTCGGGCGATTTTTCGCACCTGGGATTCGCCCTGGACAGCCACGCCGAGGTAGACCGGGTCGCCGAGCGGGCCGACCGGGAGGGTATCCTGGTCTGGCCGCCGAAACAGGAACCGTACCCCGTCGGCTATTATTGCGGCGTCAAAGACCCGGACGGCAACTGCGTCGAGTTCAGCTACGGTCAACCGCTGGGACCGGGCGCCGACGAGGCCCTGCCGCCGCCGGATCAGGACCCGGCGCGGTAGCCGCGCTCCACGACCGGCACGTCAGTAACCCCGCGCCCACCGATACTGCCAGGATACCGCGAAGGTATCGGCCTGCAGGCCGGCGCGCGCGTAAAGGCCCGTTTGCGCGGTGAATTTCAGCGACTGCCGGCGTCCGAGCGGCAGCGCGTAGGTGAGGCCGATGCGGGAACTCTCCAGGCGGTCGTCCTTGGCCACACCGTCCACGGACGATTGCCCGCCACGGTAGAAATTGGCGTCAAAGGCGATCCACATGTTTCTGGGCAGGTTGTAGATGAGATGGGCCTGAAGGGCGTAGATGGGGTCCTGTTCGCGCGTGGAGCCGCCGAAGAAGTCGTTGTTGTCGGTAAAGAACGATATCCCCGCCGCCATTTCGACGATCAGCCTGCCCAACGCCTTGGAAGCGCCGAGTTCGGGGTTGAAGCGCCAGCGGTTGGAGCCGAGGTTCACCAGGCGCTCATCGTCGTATTGGCCGGTGGGCGCCTGAATCCGCAGTACCGCGCCCACGATCCAGTCCTGCCGATAGCCCGAAAACTCGCTGAGCGTCAGCGCCGGCGCGCCGTAAAAATTGACCCCCAGGCGGAAATAGGTATCGCCCGGCCCACAGACCTCGCGGCTGAGCTGTTCATTATTCCTCTGCGCCGTGCCGTCGAGGCAGATATAGGGCTGGATCACCCCGACCTGCCCCGCCAACCCGCCCAGACCAACGCTGCGGCTGTAGGCGACGATGCCCGTGTCCAGGGTGAGTTCAGGGTCTTCGAGGCCAATGGCGGGGTCCGGGAGCAACGCGCCCTGGGAATAGGCGTATCCCAGCACCAGAAAATTCATCCCTACGGGCAGGTTGGCATACGATCTGGGTTCGAGTTCCTGGGCGCTGGTCACCCCGCACAACAAACCGCACAGCGCGGCCGCAGCGCGCGCCCGGAGCGGGCGACAGCAGCGCAAATACCTGAGAGAGCCAGTCGCCATCGCCCCATCCACCTTGTCACATGCCACGCAAGCACACCGCCGCTGCACTGCGCGGCAGCGGTGCCGGCGACGAGCTTCAGTTCTTCACCAGATACTCGCTCATGGTCGTCGTACGAAATGTGAACAGGTTGTGAAACTGCAGAATCGCGTACAGCATCAGGCTCATGTGCTTGATCAGCTGCCAGGGATTTTCTGCACAGAAGAACAGGTAGGGGTTGCTGATGTGCTCCGCAGAGGGCCACACCTCTTCGACGATGCCATCAAACGGCGGCGCCTGCGCGGTGAGCGGGCGCAACACGACGTTGCGCACGTAGCGCTGCCGGGGCTGAATCTGCTCTGAGATGGGAGACATGCGCCCATGCCAACGGCGCAGCCACTCGGCCTGACTGAACCGGCGCGGTCTCGTCAGCAAGGTCACCGCCACCACTCCGGGCGAGCGCTGGCCATCCGGCCAGTCCCGGGGCCGACTGTGCCGATTGCCGCCATAATCACAATAGACCGACTCATCAACCAGGTAACCCGCCAGATCGAAGCCGGCATGCCGCAGGCTGCGCTCGATGGCTTCACAAACACCCAGGTCGTCCACCACCACCGAGAACAGTGCCGTGATCTCGGGCCCGCGATAGCATTTGGGGGCAGGAGACTTGACCGTGGAAAATTCATCATCGACGTCAATGCTGAGGCGGCGCACACCGAGCGCCAGCACGGCCGGCGCACAGTCGTTGAGCAGCACATCGCGGCTCTGCCCACGCCGCCGGTGCTGCCTATCCCACAGCAGGTAGCTGCACTTCACGATGACGGTGCCTCCACGGTGCAATGCCAGCGGTGGAGACCACACCCACTCCATAGCGGACCCGGCACGCGTCGTGCCCGGCCAGGAAAATATTGCCCCATGTCGCGCTGCGGCACCACCTCTGGGGCCGGGCGCCTGCTCAGGCTAACGCCGAAAACCCCGTACCGCCTTGAGCAGCTGTCGACAGGTGATCTGCCCCACCAGCTTACCGTCTTCCACCACCGGGCGCCGGCGCAGGTGATCGTTGAGCATGTCCTGGGCAATGTCCACGATGTTGGCATTCGGCCCGGCCAGCTTGAGATCGGAGGTGGTCATGTAGTCGCGCACGGGACCGACCCCACCCTCGTTATAGACCGCACCAAGGATCGCCTTGAGGCAGTCGAGCTCGGACAGCACGCCGACCAGATTGTTATCGTCGTCGACGACGCATAGCCCGGAAATCTTGTGTTGGAGGATCTGATCGATGGCCTCCATGATGTTCTGTCCGGCTTTGACCGTAACAGGGCGCCGCAACAGACAGTCTTCTAACCTGACGGAATGCAACATGCTATATCTCCTGCCTTCTGATTTACCCAAGTATACCGCCATGTTGCCTGACCACCAGAAAGACCACCCGCCTCAGCGCAGGCTTTCTCTATGGGCAACCCATTAGGAGCAGGGGCAACCTCCACCATCGCAACGCACGCAGGGAGGCGGCACCGGTCTCGCATGTCGATCGCTCCGACAGCCCGCTGATCATAATCAAACCCGGCGCCGCTGCCAAGCCGCAGCCGGGGATGCGGGCGCGGAGCGAGAGCGCCACGAGTCGCCCCCCGCCTGGAGCGAGGGGCGATCACACCACTTAGAACTGGTTCATGGTGTTGTCTTCACCACCGGCGAGCAGCGCATTCTCGCCGGAGAAGTACTCCTTGTGGTCGTCGCCGATATTGGAGCCGGCCAGATCCTGATGCTTGACCGAAGCCTGCCCGCGGCGGATTTCCTGGCGCTGGATATCGCGCACATAGGCGAGCATACCCAGGTCGCCGAAGTAGCCCTCGGAGAGGATATCCACGCCCAGCGCCGTCTCGTGATAGGTCGGCAGCGTGATGAGGTGGTGGAAGATGCCGGCCTCCCTGGCGCCGTCACGCTGGAACTGCTGTACCAGCCCGTCGGCTTCAGCCGCCAGTTCGGAATCGTCGAACGCCGCCTCCATCAGCCCCTTGGGCGCGGTCTGCGGATCCGGGTACGCGCTCACGTCCTTGCCCGCCTCTTTCCACTCGCCATAGACCTGCTCACGGAATGCGAGCGTCCAGTTGAAGGACGGCGAGTTGTTGTAGACCAGCTTGGCATCGGGGACGACCTTTTTGATCTCGTTGACCATGCCGGCGATCTGCTTGACATTGGGCTTCTCGGTCTCGATCCACAGCAGATCGGCGCCGCTCTGGAGGCTGGTCACGCAATCGAGCACGACGCGGTCGACGTTGGTGCCGTCGCGGAACACATACAGGCCGTTATCCAGGCGCGCCGGCTTGACCAGCTTGCCGTCCTGAACCATCGCCATGTCGCCCTCTTTGAGGTCCGCGACATTATCGACGGGCGTGGTCTGGAGAAAGCTCAGATACTTGCTGGCAAGGTCACCGCGCTTGCGCGACACCGGCACCTTCTGGGTCAGCGTCGCTCCCAGCGAATCGGTGCGGGCGACGATGATGCCGTTTTCGACGCCCAGTTCCAGAAACGCGTAGCGCACCGCGTTGATCTTGGAGAGGAAGTCCTCGTGGGGCACCGTCACCTTGCCCGCCTGGTGGCCACACTGCTTGGCGTCGGACACCTGGTTTTCTATCTGGATGGCACAGGCGCCCGCCTCGATCATTTTCTTGGAGAGCAGGTAGGTGGCCTCTTCGTTGCCGAAGCCGGCGTCGATATCGGCAATGATGGGCACCACGTGCGTCTGGAAATTGTCGATGCGAGCGAGCGCTTCGTCGACGTTGCCACCCTTGGCGCGCGCCTCGTCCAACTCGACGAAAAGATGGCGCAGTTCGCGGGCGTCCGCCTGCTTGAGGAAGGTGTAGATCTCCTCGATCAAGGCCGGCACCGCGGTCTTTTCATGCATGCTCTGGTCGGGCAGAGGACCAAACTGAGAGCGCAGCGCGGCGATCATCCAGCCGCTGAGATACACGTAGCTCTTTGCCGTGGTCTGGCGGTGGCGCTTTACCGCCATCATCATCTGCTGCGCGGTAAAACCGTGCCAGCAGCCGAGCGACTGGGTATAGGCGCTGCTGTCGGCATCGTATGCCGCCATGTCCGCCCGCATCACGTCGGCACAGTAACGCGCGATATCGAGCCCCGTGCGAAAGCGGTTCTGCACCCGCATGCGCGCTGCGTATTCCGGGCTGATGGATTGCCACGCGCTGCCACGGGAGTCGCACAGAGTGGAGAGTGAATCGATCTCTTTCAAATAGTCAGACATTATGCTTCCAACCCTTACTTGTGTTGTATTCAGCCCGGCCTGTACCAAGCCGCCCGTCGCTGCCTCTACACGGTCACCACAGCCGCCCGAATCAGCGTGCCCCATGGTAGCCAAGCCCAACCATATAAACGAAATAAATAATTGCAATACCTGACATCACCGCCATGAATACATCATGGGGGCAGCGCTCCGCTCAACCCGCCACCCCGGCCACCACGCCGGGTGGAACCGGGTCCGGTATTATTGCCGTGATCATTGCCCTGAGTCCGTTTGGCTGCCTGAGCGTAATAGGCCATAATCGCCACCTGACGCCTATCGAAATGTGAAGACCTTTATGCGATCGAGACCTTTGAAAAGCCTTGGTTTACCGGCAGCGCTCGTGCTTCTCGGCACGGCGATGGCCGCCTCCGCAGCCCCCACCCTGGAACCGACCCGGGACGAACTCAAGGTCACGCCTCACATCGTCGACGACCTCAGTACCAAACACTACATGAAGCTGACGCTCGATGACAGCATGAGCGCCAAGTTGTTCGACACCTACCTCGACAACCTCGACCCGGCCCGGACGTTTTTCCTCCAGCAGGACATCGAAGACCTGTCGCGCAACCGCTACAAGCTGGACGACCAGCTCAAGAAGGGCAGGCTGAATGCGGGTTTCGACATCTACAACACCTACCAGCGGCGCCTGACAGGCCGCCTGGCCAAGGTCATCGACGCCCTGGAGCACGACTTTCAGCGGTTTACCTTCAACACCGACGAAAAGCTCTACATCGGCGATGACAAGCCCGCCTGGCCGGCCGACGAAGCGGCGGCCGACGAGATCTGGCGCAAGCGCATCAAGCACAGCATCCTGAATCTCAAGATCACCGGCAAGTCGGACCAGGAGATACAGGAGCTGCTGATCAAGCGCTATAAGTACCGGGCACAGCAGGCCGAGCAGGTGCGCCCGGAGGATGTGTTCGAAGCCTACATCAATGCCTACTCCTCACTGTATGACCCTCACACCAACTACTTCTCGCCCCGCAGTCTCGAGAACTTCAACATCCGCATGAGCCTGTCGCTCGAGGGCATCGGCGCGGTGCTCAGCCAGGAGGACGAATACACCAAGGTCGTGCGCCTGGTGAAGGGCGGTCCTGCCGAAAAGCAGGGAGACCTGGAGCGCAACGACAAGATCGTGGCCGTCAGCCAGGCGGACAAGGGCGAACTGGTCAACGTCGTGGGCTGGCGCCTGGACGAAGTGGTCGACCTCATCCGCGGCCCCAAAGACAGCTGGGTGCGCCTTGAGATCATTCCTGCCAAGGCCGATGACGCCAAGAAAACCCGCATCATCACCATCCAGCGCAACCGGGTGGAACTCGAAGAGGAGAGCGCCAGCAAGAAAATCATTGAGCTGACCCGCAACGGCACCACCCACAGAATCGGCGTCATCGAGATACCCGCCTTCTACCTCGACTTCCAGGCTATGCGCGAGGGCAACCGCGACTACCGCAGCACCACCCGGGACGTCGACAAGCTGATGGGCGAACTGGTCCGCGAAAAGGTGGACGGCGTGGTCATCGATCTGCGCGATAACGGTGGCGGCTCGCTCTACGAGGTCAATAAACTCATCGGGCTGTTTATCGAAAACGGGCCCACGGTGCAGATACGCCACGCCAATATGCAGGTGGACCCCCAGGGCAAGATCAGAAAGTCGCGCTACTACGACCTGCCCATGGTGGTGATTACCAACCGGCTGAGCGCCTCGGCGTCGGAGATTTTCGCCGGCGCCATGCAGGACTACCAGCGCGCGCTGGTGGTGGGGGCCCGCTCCTTCGGCAAGGGCACCGTGCAGGCGCTGATGCCGCTACCGCACGGCCAGATGAAGATCACGCAATCCAAGTATTACCGCATTTCCGGTGCATCGACCCAGCATCGCGGCGTGGTCCCGGACATTCTGTTTCCCGCCATTTTCGATCCCGAGGAGGTCGGCGAGAGCACGCTCAAGGGCGCGCTCATCTGGGACACCATCGCGCCCATGCAGCACGCCGCTTACGGAGACTTCGCGCCGATTCTGCCCGAGCTGACCGAGCGCCATCTCAAGCGCATCCAGGACGACCCGGATTTCATCTACCTGCAGGATCAGCTGGCCCTGCAGCAACAGGCCCGCCTGCAGAAGTGGATCAGTCTCAACGAAGCCAAGCGCATCGCCGAGCGGGAGGAGAGCCGGCAGCGCCTGCTGGCCATTGAAAACCGGCGGCGCGAGGCCAAACACATGGACGTGATCGGCTCACTCGATGAACTCGAGAAGCAGCAAGAGGACCTGGACGAGACTGATGAAGCGGCTGAGGGAGCCAGCCCCGACGACGACATCTACGCGATGGAGGCCGCGCAGATTCTGCTGGATATGAAGCAGCTGAACGCGCGCGTGGCTATCCGCTAGCGGCCGGCGCCTGGTTCCAGCGGACGGCATACAGCAGGCAGTCCGAGAGCGCGATGGCCGGGTTGGCCGTGATCATGAAGAGCTTCAGGCGCGTGGCGGGAAACAGGCGCCCCGCCTCGACGCGCAGGTAGTCGTCGCGCAGATTGCGACCGCCGCTGTCCACCACCGTCAGGCGCTCAAAGGCCGGACCGCTGATCCAGCCGAGCGCGCAATCCCGGTCGATCTCCCCGAAGTTGAATTTTTCGATATCCACTCGCAGGCACAGGTCGGCATCGGCCCGGGGCGCATCGCCATAGCGCAACCGCAGACCCTTGCCAAGCTCCAGCCGCACCGGGTTGTGCAGCACTTCGATGGGCCAGTCGTGCTGGCGGGGCCGAAAGAGATCGCGCTCGCCGACAAAGCGCAGCAGGCCCTCGTACGCCAGCGCATGGGCCGCCGCGTCCCCGGCACCACCGCATTCGATGGTGACGCTGGGAACCTCGAGTTCGCTCAACTCCATCAGCGCCCCCAGGCGAAGATCAGTGACGATCAGGCGCTCGCTGAACAGCGAGACCAGGGCGTCGTGCTTCTGATCGAAAAATACCGCGACGCCGAAGGAAGGCCCCATGCCGGAGGTATTGTGGATATCGATCAGCGCCTCGGGCTGCACGCGATGGATCAATTGCAGCAGACTGCCTGCACACGCACCAGGGTCATCGTCATACGGCGGGCGGAAGCAGCGGTTGAGATCGCGCAGCCCCGGCAGCTGCCGATAACTGAACAGGGGCTCGGCGAGCGCCGCGGCGACGTTCATCACCACGCAATAGGTATCCAGGGCCGGCGCCTCGCGCTCACCGCTCAACCAGCGATGCAGAGCCATCACCCCAGAAGGCTCGTTGCCGTGCAGCAAGGTGACGACGAAGCGACAGCGGCTCCCGTCCCGGCCGGGCACCAGCAGGCACGTGGGTTCTCGCAGCTGCTGCAGGAATTCAATCACGCTGCCCCCCACTTCCAGGGGCTGCGGGTCGTACCAGATCTTCAGCTCAGACACGGCGCTTCCAACGAACCATCATAGAACAGTACCGACGACACCCCTGACGGGGTCAGACACCCGCCGGCCACTCGGCCACCGGCAGGCCGCCGCGACTGGCAGCGATATAGCGCTCCAGCATGACGCGCAGCGACGGCTGCAGGGCCAGGCCTTCCGCCCGCAGCCGATCCAGGCACTGCAATTGCCACAGCGCACCACCGCGGGCGCCGTCCACGCGCGCGGCGATAATGGCAAGATAGCGCCCCGCCTCCGCCGCGTTGACACCGATCCGCAGCAGCCCGTCATGGGCCGTACACAACAGCCTGGCCGCCAGCCCGCGCAGGCCGACCTCAGCCAGACGGCCGTTGTCCTGCGGCCAGACCAGGGCCGCATCCAGACCGAACTGTGCCGCCCGGTAGAAATTGTACTGCGCATGGGCAAAGGGCATGGCCGGCAGCAGTTCGTCGATAACCGGCAGCAGCCCCTCGGCCAGGCCGATGTAGAATGCGGCGTTGGCCAGCATGTCGACGCTGCTGGGCCCGGCGGGGAGCGCCCGCAGCTCGATGCGCAGATGGCCGCCGTCCGCGGGGTCGTACACCGGGCGCAGCCAGGGCCACACCGAATTCTGGTGCAGCCGCAGCTCGTCGAGGCCCGGCGCCTCGCCCCGGCGCCACTGCGCCCGATAGTCCTCGTCGCTGCACACCGGCAGCAGCGGCGGATGGAGCGCCACCGTCTGCGCAAAGAGCTCATAGGCGCTCTGACGCACCCAGCCCTGACCAAAGCTCACCCGCGCCGGCTGCCGCCAGGCCGCGTCGTTGCCGCGGCTGTCGATGGCGTGCTTGAACAGCGGCACGCGGGTCTCATGCCAGAGCCGGTGGCCAAACAGCGTCGGCGAATTGGCCGCCACCCCCAGGACGATGGGCGTGGCCAGCAGAAAGGCATTGAAAACGCGGGCGTAGTCGCCATTGCGGACCCGGTAGTGAAACTGAAAGGAGGTGTTGGCACCCTCCATGGTCACATCGTCGCACTCCATGCGCAGGGGCGGTGTGCCGTCGATGGCGATGTGAAACCGGCCACTGCCGATGGCGCGCAAACCCGCCATCAGGGCGCGGTAGCGGGGCTGCGGGGTCATGCAGGCGGGACCGAAATCGTCGCGCCGCAACGTCGGCAGAATGCCGACCGGCACGACGCGGGCGTCCAGTGCCGCCGCCGTCACCCCCAGGCGCGCCAACGCCTCGTCGAGCTGGCGCTGCAGCGCGCTGAAGGGCGCCGAGGCCCCGAACACCGGCGCCAGATTGTACTCGAGATTATAGCGGTTGAGCTCCAGCGTCAGCAGTGGATCGGCGTGGCGCTCTGCGATCGCCTCATTGAGCAGGCGCACCCGCCCATCGGGCCCGACGATGTAGAGTTCCAGCTCGGCTCCGAAGGACCTGCCCCGCCCACCGAAATCCGGGTCTGACAAGACCTCTTTGAGCAGGCCCAGGCCGTCCTGCAGGCGCAGGGAGAAGCGCTGGTAATCCAGCGCGCTGAAACTGGCCCGGTCGATGGCTAAGCCCATAGCATCATTCCGTGTTGGCAGGCCCGCGCCACGGCGGCGCAGGCCTCGGGACCGCTCGCGCCGCCAACGCTCAGCGAACCGGCTGGCGCATGGTGACAAACTCTTCGGCGGCGG
Source organism: uncultured Gammaproteobacteria bacterium (assembly GCA_963792875.1). Lineage (GTDB taxonomy): Bacteria > Pseudomonadota > Gammaproteobacteria > Pseudomonadales > JAHEGP01 > JAHEGP01. The sequence goes on from CAWBXV010000001.1 coordinate 78,485, forward strand.
TCGGGTGGATGCCGATGGTGCCGTCCAGTACGGCCTTGGTCAGCCCCGCCCGCATCGCCACGGCCATGCCCTGAATGATCTCCCCCGCCTCGTCGCCGACCATGTGCATGCCGACCACGCGATCGCTGTCAGCGTCGACGATGACCTTCATGTACGTCCTCGACCGGCTGCCTCCCAGGGTGTTCTTGAGATCGCGAAAGCGGCTCTCGAAGATCCGTATGGCGCCGTGTTTGGCGCGCGCCTGGTGCTCGGTATATCCCACGCTGGCAATGCTGGGCTGGGAGAATACCGCGGTCGGAACGAATTGGTAGTCCAGCGGCTCGGCCCCGCCGCCGAACAGGTGCCGGGCAACCACCATGCCCTCAGCCAGGGCTACCGGCGTGAGTTCATGGGTGTGAATGATGTCCCCCACCGCGAAGATCGATGGTTCGCTGGTGGCATACAGTCCGTCGACAGCCACGACGCCGCGCGGGTTGAGGGCGACGTCGACATTCTCCAGGCCGAGATTGTGGAAATTGGGCACCCTGCCGGTGGCACAGAGCACGACATCCGCAGTCAGCTGCCCGCCGCCGACAAAAGTCACCTGCAGACGACCGGCGGCCGTGCGATCGATGCGCTGGATATCGGTGTTGAGGTGCAGATTGACACCCTTGCCCGCGATCTCCTCGGTGACGACTTCGCGCACGCTGTCATCGAAGTGGCGCAGCAGCTTGTCACCCCGGTAGACCAGGTGGGTATCGACCCCCAGTCCGTTGAAAATTCCGGCAAACTCCACGGCGATATAACCACCCCCGACCACCAGCAGCACCCCGGGCAGGGTCGGCAGATCAAAGATCTCGTTGGAGGTCACCACCCATTCCCTGCCGGGAAATTCCGGCACGAACGGCCAGGCGCCCGTCGCCAGCAGTATATGGCGCGTGCGCAGCGCAGGCTGGCCGGCGACCTCGACGGTGTGGGGATCGATCAGGCGGCCGTGGCCGTCGATGACCTCACAGCCCGACTTGGCCAGCAGCTCGCGATAGATGCCGTTGAGGCGGCTGATCTCGCGCCGGCGGTTGGCCTTCAGCGTCTCCCACTCGAAGCGAGGCGCGTCCAGCTCCCAGCCAAAACCCGGCGCGGCCTCGAACGCCTCCCTGAAGTGGGACGCGTAGTAGTAGAGCTTCTTCGGCACACAGCCGACGTTGACGCAGGTACCGCCCCAGTAGCGATCCTCGACGATCGCCACCCGCGCACCGTAGGACGCCGCCATGCGCGCGGCGCGAACGCCGCCGGAGCCGCCACCGACGACCACCAGATCCCACTCGTACTCATTCATGCAGGCGCTTCCTGTTGACCATTGCCGAACCACCGCAGCTTGTCGTGCAGCCGCACCACATCGCCGACAATGGTCAGCGTCGGCGGGCTGATGCGCTCTTTCGCGACGATACCCGCCATCGTCGCCAGCGTCCCCACCAGCACCCGCTGGGCGGGCGTTGTGCCCTGCTGGATCAGCGCCACCGGGGTCGCCGGGTCGCGCCCATGCGCCACCAGCGCCGCACAGATCTGCGGCAAACCGACCAGGCCCATATAGAACACCAGCGTCTGCCTCGGGTCGGCCAGTTCGCGCCAGTTCAGGTCGGTGCTGCCGTCTTTGAGATGACCGGTGACGAAGCGCACCGACTGCGCATAGTCGCGATGCGTCAGTGGTATTCCGGCATAACAGGCGCAACCGGAGGCCGCCGTAATCCCCGGCACGACCTGGAAGGGGATGCCGCGCTCCGCCAGCAGCTCGATCTCTTCACCGCCACGGCCGAAAATGAAGGGGTCTCCCCCCTTGAGGCGCAATACGCGCAGGCCCCGCTCGGCGTATTCGAGCAGCAGCGCGTTGATCTCGGGCTGCGGCACCGCGTGCCGGTTGCGCTGCTTGCCGACGTAAACGCGCTCGGCATCCGCCCGGCACAGCGCCACGATGCCCGGGGCCACCAGGCGATCATACAGCACCACGTCCGCGCGCTGCATCAGGCGCAGCGCCTTGAAGGTCAGCAGGTCGGGATCGCCCGGACCGGCACCCACCAGATAGACCTCCCCACCGGCGATCTCCATCGGCGCCGCCAGGGCGCGCTCCATGAGCGCCGCAGCGGCGTCCTCCCGACCGGCCAGCACCATCTCTGCCGCCGGCCCCAGCAGCGTGGACTCCCAGAAGCGGCGGCGGGCAGCGGCATCTTCGACGCTGGCGCTGACGCGCTGCCGGAAGCGTTCGGCGAAATGCGCCAGGCGCCCGTAGGTTAAGGGCACCGTCGACTCGATCAGCGCCCGCAGGTTGCGCGTGAGCACCGGCGCGCGACCGCCGCTGCTGACGGCGATGGTGATGGGGTCGCGATCGACGATGGCGGGAAAGATGACGCTGCAGAGCTGCGGCTGATCGACCACGTTGACATCGATGCCGCCCGCGCGGCACTCCTGCGCCACCGCGCGGTTGACCGCGGCGTCGTCCGTGGCAGCTACCACCAGGCGCATCCCCTGCAGGTCCGAGGGCGCAAAGGGGCGCTGCGAACACGCGCCTCCCGAGTCGCGCACCAGCGCCCGCAGCTCGTCATCGACGGCCGGCGCCACGACGTGCACTATCGCCCCGCAGCGGGCCAGCAGGCGCGCCTTGCGCAGAGCGACCTCACCGCCTCCCACGACCAGTGTCGGGCGCGCTCTCAGGTCACAGAAAAGCGGCAGGTAATCCATGCATCCAGCTCCGGTCGGGGCTCAGATCCTCGTCACCCCGCCCATATAGGGCCGCAGCGGCTCCGGTACCGCCACCGAGCCGTCGGCCTGCTGATAGTTTTCCAGCACCGCCACCAGGGTCCGCCCGACCGCCAGGCCGGAACCATTGAGGGTGTGCAGATACGCGGGCTTAGCGTCGACCGGATCGCGCCAGCGGGCCATCATCCGGCGCGCCTGAAAATCGCCGAAGTTACTGCAGGAGCTGATCTCGCGGTATTTCTGCTGACCCGGCAGCCACACTTCCAGGTCGTAGGTCTTGAGCGAGGAGAAGCCGATATCCCCACCGCACAGCAGCACTTTGCGGTAGGGCAAGCCCAGCCGCTGCAGCACGGTCTCGGCATGGCCGGTGAGCGCCTCGAGCGCCGCGCTGGAATCCTCTGGCCGCACCATCTGCACCAGTTCCACCTTCTCAAACTGGTGCTGGCGGATCATGCCGCGGGTGTCCCTGCCATAGCTGCCGGCCTCGCTGCGGAAACAGGGAGAATGGCAGACGAACTTCAGCGGCAGGGCATCGACGATGGTGTCGCGCACCAGGTTGGTCACCGGCACCTCTGCGGTGGGAATCAGATACAGCGCCGGGTCCCTGACTACGCGGAACAGGTCCTCCTCGAACTTGGGCAGCTGCCCGGTGCCGCGCAGCGAGTCGGCATTGACCAGATAGGGGACGTTGAGCTCGGTGTAGCCGTGTTCCTGGCTATGCAGGTCGAGCATGAACTGAATGAGGGCCCGATGCAGGCGCGCCAGCGGCCCGCGCAGCACGGCGAAGCGTGAAGCGGCGATCTTGGTGGCCTCGTCGAAATCGAGCAGGCCCTCGCGGGCGCCAAGGTCGACATGATCCATGACGGGAAAATCAAAGGCGCGGGGCTCGCCCCAGCGCAGGATCTCCAGGTTGTCGTCCTCACTGGCGCCCTGCGGCACTTCCGGCGCCGGCACGTTGGGAATGGTCAGCAACAGCTCATCGAGTGCCGCCTGCACGGCGCGGCTGTCGGCCACCACCTCATCGAGTTCGGCCGACAGCCGCGCGAGGGTGACGTCCACGGTCTGCTTGGCCTCATCGACCGGCACGCCCTGCTTGACCAGCTCGCCGACTTTCCGCGACGCCTGCTTGCGCTCGGACAGCAGTCCCTGGGAGCGCATGTCGAGCGCCCTGCGGCGCGCGTCCAGCTCATTGAAGGCGTCCACGTCGAGGTGGTAGCCACGCTTGGCCAACCCCGCTGCGACCTCGTCTGTGTGCTTGCGAATGCGTTTGATATCTAACATGAAATACCCAATACCGGCCGGTTGCAGCGTAGGCCCGCAATTATAACCCGTCGCGCCCGGCCACGGCGAATTGGCCGCCTATCCGAGCAGCTGCCGGGCCACGGTCATCCCCGCCGCCGCCGCGGCAATGCAGAGCACCACGCTGCCCAGCACATAGGCGGCGCTCAGCCAGGGATGGCCCCGCTCGAAGAAGTTGATGGCCTCCAGTGAAAACGATGAGAAGGTGGTGAACGCACCCAGCAACCCCACCATGATCAGGCCCTTGAGCTGCGGATGCCACACCGCGCGCTCCAGGATGAACACGTAGACTACGCCCATCATGAGCGAGCCCAGGATGTTGACCAGCATGGTGCCGATATGTACGGTGTGGTGAATCTCGAATACGCGGTTGAAATAATTGGCGAGCGTAAAGCGCGCCACCGCACCCACCGCGCCTCCGACGGCGACCACGGCGAGCGTAAAAGCGGCCGACGGCATCATGCAATCAATCCCCGTAGCGACGACGTGCGCTCTGCTCATCCCGCGCGCGCAGGTAATCGAGCTTCTCGGCGATGCGCTTTTCGAGTCCCCGCGCGACCGGGTGATAGTAGCGCTGCCCGGCGAGCGCCTCCGGCAGGTAGCACTCCCCCGCCGCATAGCCGCCGTCCTCATCGTGAGCGTAGCGGTAGTCCGCGCCGTGCTGCATCTGCTTCATGAGCGCGGTGGCGGCGTTGCGCAGGTGCAGCGGCACCTCGTAGGCCGGCCGCTTGCGGACGTCGTCCCAGGCGGCCTTGAAGGCGCGGTACACGGCATTGCTCTTGGGGGCGGCGGCGAGGTAGACCACGGCCTGCGCCAGCGCCAGTTCGCCCTCGGGGCTGCCCAGCCGCAACTGCGCATCCCAGGCATGCAGCGCCAGGCCCAGCGCCCGCGGGTCGGCATTGCCGATGTCCTCGCTGGCCATGCGCACCAGGCGGCGCGCAATGTAGAGCGGATCGCAACCGCCATCCAGCATGCGGACCAGCCAGTACAGCGCGGCATCGGGCGATGAGCCCCGCACCGCCTTGTGCAGCGCCGATATCTGATCGTAGAAGCTGTCGCCGCCCTTGTCGAAGCGGCGCCACTCGCTACTGAACAGCTGCTCGGCCAGCGCCCCGGTCAATTCGACGCTGCCATCGTCCTGGCGCCCCAGATCGACCGCGATCTCCAGCAGGTTCAACGCTCGCCGGGCGTCGCCGTCGGCTGCCTGCGCCATCTGCTCCAGCAGTTCGGGCGCCATCGCGGTCACCCGCTCCGACAGCGCGCCGCGCTCGTCGCCCAGGGCACTGCGCAGGATCGCCACGAGATCGGCCTGCTGCAGCGGCTTCATGACGTAGACCCGGCAGCGCGACAGCAGCGCGTTGTTCAGCTCGAACGACGGATTTTCCGTGGTCGCACCGATGAAGACGAGGGTGCCGTCCTCCACGTGAGGCAGAAAGGCGTCCTGCTGGGCCTTGTTGAAGCGGTGGACCTCGTCGATGAACAGAATGGTCTTGCGGCCGCCCTCGCTGCGCTGCCCGCGCGCCATGTCGATGGCCTGGCGGATCTCCTTGACACCGCTGAGCACGGCGGACAGCGTCTCGAATTGCGCATCGACGCAGCGGGCGATGAGCCGCGCCAGCGTGGTCTTGCCGACCCCGGGCGGCCCCCACAGCACCATCGAGTGAATCTGGCCGGCTTCCAGCGCCTCGCGCAGCGGCATGCCCTGGCCCAGAATGTGCGCCTGACCGCGAAACTCCTCCAGCGTCCGCGGCCGCACTCGGGCGGCCAGGGGCTGATAGGCGCTGCCCTCTACATAGGCATCACTCATCCCGCAGCACGTCCACTCCCGGGGGCGGCGTGAAGCTGAACAGCGCCGGGTCCAGGGTGGGGTTGAGGCGGATCCGCTTGAGCACCAGCACCGTGGTCTGCCCCAGCGAATCGAGCAGCTCGAGGCGGGTCAGCTTGCGCCCCCTGAACTCCACCTGCATCTGCCGAAACAGGCTGTCAGGGTCGCGGGGCGTGAGCACAAAGCGGTCGCCGCTGCGGGTGACGCGATAGCGGGCGGCGATGGAGGACACATCGCCGCTGAGCAGCAGCGCCGGGGTACCGCCCAGATCGTCGCTGTAGGCGCTCACGACGACCTGCGCGAGGTCGCGCTCATAACGCCATATCTGCACCCCGTCGACGACGATCAACTGGGCGAAAGGCGCCTCGGCGGACCAGCGCAGCTTGCCGGGCCGCGCCGCCAGCAGTTCGCCCTGCGTGCTCTGCACGATGCGCCGGTCCTGGTCGTAGATGGTCTGCTCAAACCGGGCGCTGTAGGTCTGAATGCCCTTGAGCTTGGCGCTGAGCGCATCGATATCGGCCTCCCGCGCCTGCGCGGTCAGGCCGAGCACCAGCAGCAGGCCGCCGGCTAAAATGCGAATGATGGGAGGCAACACTCAATCTCCAGGAGGTGGTGGAGCCAGCACTTCGCGCTGGCCGTTGCTGCCCATCGGACTGACCACGCCAGTCTGCTCCATGGTCTCGATCATGCGGGCCGCGCGATTATAGCCGATGCGCAGCTTGCGTTGGACCGCTGATATCGACGCCTTGCGGCTGCGCGTAACGAATTCGACGGCCTCGTCGTACAGGGCATCGCTCTCGGGATCGTCCTCACCGCCGGCACCGGGCGCACAATAGCCGGGCACGAACTCCGCGGAACCGTCCTTGAGCAGGTCCTCGATGTAATCGGGCTCGGCCCGCTCCTTCCAGCTCTGCACCACGCGGTGCACCTCGTCGTCGTCAACGAAGGCGCCGTGCACGCGGATCGGCAGCCCCGTCCCCGGCGGCAGGTAGAGCATGTCACCATGTCCCAGCAGCTGGTCCGCCCCGCCCTGATCGAGGATCGTGCGCGAATCGATCTTCGACGACACCTGGAAGGCGATGCGCGATGGAATATTGGCCTTGATCAAGCCGGTGATGACATCCACCGAGGGGCGCTGGGTCGCCAGCACGAGATGTATACCCGCCGCCCTCGCCTTCTGGGCGATGCGCGCTATCAGCTCCTCGACCTTCTTGCCGACGATCATCATCATATCGGCAAACTCGTCGATTACGACAACGATAAACGGCAGGGGTTCCAGCGACGGCGCTTCCGGGACCGCGCCCTCGGGTGCGAACGGCGCGTCTGCCAGCTGCCAGAAGGGGTCGGGAATGGGATTGCCGTTGGTGGCGGCGTCCTTGACCTTGCGATTGAAGCCCTGCAGGTTGCGCACCCCCATCGCCGCCATGAGGCGATAGCGGCGCTCCATCTCGCCCACGCACCAGCGCAAGCCGCTGGCGGCGTCATTCATGTCGGTGATCACCGGCGTCAGCAGATGCGGAATGCCGTCGTACACCGACAGCTCGAGCATCTTGGGGTCGACCATCATCAGGCGCACTTCCTCGGGGGTCGCCTTGTACAGGATGCTCAGCAGCATGGCGTTGACGCCGACGGATTTCCCGGAACCGGTAGTTCCCGCCACCAGCAGGTGAGGCATCTTGGCCAGGTCCGCCATCAGCGGCACACCGGCGATGTCATGCCCCAGCGCCAGCGTCAGCGGCGAACGGCTCTCATCATAGGCCTGGGAGCTCAGCACCTGCGACAGCATCACCATCTCCCGGTCTTCGTTGGGTATTTCGATGCCCACGTAGGATTTGCCGGGGATGACCTCCACCACGCGCACGCTCACCACGGAGAGCGAGCGCGCGAGGTCCTTGGCCAGGTTGGTGATCTTGCTGACCTTGATACCCGCCGCCGGCTCGATCTCGAAACGGGTGATAACCGGACCTGGCAGCACGTCCCTCACCACCGCGTCGATACCGAAATCGTCGAGCTTTTCCTCCAGGCGGCGGGACAGGCCCTGCAGCGCTTCCGTGGAATAGCCCTTCTTGTGGCCGGAACCGGGCTGGTTGAGCAGCGCCAGATTGGGCAGGGGGCCGGCGGCGCCGGTATCGAACAGACGCGCCTGTTTCTCCTTGAACAGGCGCTTGCCCGGCGCCGCGGGCTTGGGCATGGCCATGATCTTGGGCAGCTCGGGCTCGGGCGCCGGCCCGGGCCCAGGCTCGGACGCGGCAGCGCGCACCACCGGCTCGCGGCGCTGCTGCTCGCGCTGCGCCTTGAGGTCGCGCAGTTCCTGCTGCTTCTGCCGTCTCGATTTTTTGCCCGGCCTGGCGGCCTCCAGCTCGCGCTGGCGCTGGCGCATCACCTGCCGGCGCTCCCGATATTCGCGCAGCGCACCGAGCTGAAAGCCAATCGCCGCGGCAACGCGGCGGTAACCGGCCAGGGTATAGCGGCCGGTGGCATCCATCAGATGGAGCCAGCTGATGCCGGTATAGATGGTCACGCCAAACAGCAGCATCGCCGACAGCAGCAGCCTCGAACCGGTCACATTGAACGCGTTGAGCGCCGCGTTGCCGACCATGATGCCCAGCACGCCGCCGGCACCTTCCGGGAGCAGCGCCTGCTCGCCCACGTTGATATGGGAGAGGCCCGTGGCGCTGAGCATCACCAGACAGAACCCGAGGACGCGCAGCCCCAGCAGAAACCAGTCGAAGCGGTCGGAGCGGTGGCGCTCCCTGAAGATCAGCCAGGCGCGATAACCCAGCATGATGGGAAACAGAAACGCCATGTAGCCAAACAGCGTGTAGAAAATATCGGAGAGATAGGCGCCCGTGATCCCGGCCGTGTTGCGCGCTGCTGCATGCCCGATGCCGGTCGTGCTCCAGCCCGGATCGTCCGCATGATAGGTGCTCAGGGCGATGAAAACGTAGAGACACACAGCGGCAAAGCCGATGAAGGCCCCCTCGCGCAGGCGCAGGTTCAATTTTTCTGCCATCTCCGCGCGGTACTCGCTGGTGCGGGCGTTGCCGCCTTTCTGAGCCTGGGACTTGTCCGCCTTGGACTTTCTCACCGCAGCTGACGTCTTGGTGTTGCGCTTTGCCAAAATCCTGCACCCTCCCTCTGTAGCACCTTAGGCATGCCAGAGAATTATGGCGTCGAATTGCTTTTATCTCAATAAGATAGTTGTAGATGCTCCAGTCATTTATCGATTAGGGCAGCGCGTGAACAGGCCTCTCAGCGCGCCGGCGTCAAGCGCCTGCCGCAGACCTCGAGCCGCACCGGGCCGGCGGCGGCACCGCTTTGTGGCGGTGGCATTTGGCGCCCTGTTCTGTTCCAATATGCTTGATTTTTCTGCCAACCGCGCCGTCGCGGTTGGTCCTGCCCACCCTGCGAGGCTCGACTGCTCACCATGAACGAAACGCGCCACTTTCCCCTCATCATTCTCGGTTCAGGCCCCGCCGGCTATACCGCTGCCATCTACGCGGCCCGCGCCAATCTCCAGCCGGTGGTGATCACCGGCATCCAGCAGGGCGGACAACTGACGACCACCACCGATGTGGATAACTGGCCCGGCGATGTCGAAGGGCTGCAAGGCCCTGCGCTGATGCAGCGCATGCAGCAGCATGCCGAGCGCTTCGATACGCGCATCGTGTTCGATCACATCAACGCGGTCGACCTGCGGCAGCGGCCATTTTCACTGAGGGGCGACCAGGGCGAATACCGCTGTGACGCGCTGATCATCGCCACCGGCGCCTCGGCACGCTACCTGGGACTGCCGTCCGAGCAGGCCTTCATGGGCAAGGGAGTCAGCGCCTGCGCCACCTGCGACGGCTTCTTCTACCGCAATCAGAAGGTCGCCGTCATCGGCGGCGGCAACACCGCGGTAGAGGAGGCGCTGTACCTGTCCAATATCTGCGCCGAAGTCACCCTGGTGCATCGCCGCGACGCGCTGCGGGCGGAAAAGATACTGCAGGACAAGCTCATGGAAAAGGCACGCAACGGCAATGTCCGCCTGTGCTGGAACCACGTACTGGACGAGGTGCTCGGCGATGACCGCGGCGTGACCGGCATTCGGGTCAAGAGCACGGCGGATGACAGCACGCAGGATATCGAGGTGACCGGCTGCTTCATCGCCATCGGCCACACCCCCAATACCGAGATATTCGACGGGCAACTGGAGATGGCCAACGGCTACATCAGGATCAACAGCGGCACCGCCGGCAATGCCACCGCCACCAGTGTGGCGGGGGTGTTCGCCGCGGGGGACGTGGCGGATCAGGTCTACCGGCAAGCCGTCACCTCGGCGGGGGCGGGCTGCATGGCGGCGCTGGACGCGGAAAAATACCTGGATGGCTTACAGGGTTGAGCGATGAGCCTGCCCCCCGCCTGGCTGGACCGAGCAGAGGTCGATTTCCCCGATCCCTCGACAGCCCTGCGGGAGCCCAACGGCCTGCTGGCCATCGGCGGCAGACTGACACCACAGACCCTCATCCAGGCCTACCGGCGCGGCATCTTTCCCTGGTATGAAGACCCTCAGCCGGTGCTCTGGTGGTCGCCCGACCCCAGGGCGGTGATTATCACGGGCCAGCTCCACGTATCGCGCAGCCTGCGCAAAACGCTGCGCTCGGGGCGCTTCCAGGTGACCTTTGACCGGCAGTTTGAACAGGTGATCGACAACTGCGCGCGCTTGCGCAAACACCGGGAAGGGACCTGGATAACGCCCGAGCTCAGAGCGGCCTACCTCGAACTGCATGAGATGGGGTTTGCTCACTCTATCGAGGTCACTCATCGGGGCCGGCTGCAGGGAGGCCTCTACGGCCTGGCGCTGGGGAAGGTGTTTTTCGGCGAATCGATGTTCAGCCTGCAGGCGAACGCCTCCAAAGTCGGACTGTTCGCACTCGACGCCTATCTGCGACACCATGGGTATCAGCTGATAGACTGCCAGGTCGAGAGCGAACATCTGCGCTCGATGGGCGCCATCGCGATGCCACGCGAACAGTTCCTGAAAATGCTGGAACGGTACGCAGCCGAAGGCAACCCGCAGAGGCGCTGGCAACGACCAGAGGAGGTTGCTGAGCTGGGACTGCTGCTATGAACAAGCCCTCAGACATCAAAGTATTTGCCACCTACCCGCACCCGTGCAGCTACCTCAAGGACCGCGAAGCCGTGACGGTATTCATAGACCCGGACGCCCCGATGGACCGGCGGCTCTACAGCCGTCTGTCTGAAAACGGGTTTCGCAGGAGCGGTCCGCACGTCTACAAACCGCACTGTAACGGCTGCGACGCCTGCATCCCCGCCAGGGTACCGGTCGCCCGCTTCAGGCCCAACCGCACCCAGCGCAAGCTGCTGCGGCGCAATCACGACCTGCGCATGGAGCTGCTGCCGACCATCGATGACGCCGACGCCTACGCGCTCTATGAACGCTATATCTGTCTGCGCCATGCCGACGGCGACATGTACCCTCCCAGCTACGAGCAATACACCGCTTTTCTCAAGGATGCCTGGGGTGCTACGCGCTATTGCGGCTTCTATGCCGGCCACGATCTCGTTGCCGTGGCCGTCGTCGATGTCCTGGAGCAGGGTCTGTCTGCCGTCTACACCTTTTACGACCCGGACCGCGCTGAGCGCAGCCTCGGCACCTGGGTGATTCTGCGGCAGATCGACCTGGCGCTGGCGCTTGGGCTCGATTACCTTTTCCTGGGTTACTGGATCGCCGAGAGTCCCAAGATGGCCTACAAGAGCGCGTTCCGCCCGCTGGAGATTCTCGGCCAGAGCGGCTGGCGCACCGCCGAAGACACCCGCTGAGCCCCCCCTGCTGTCCCCAGCCCCCTGCCCGCAGATACCGGGAGGAGGATTTAACAGCGGCAGAAGAGGATTGAGGTTTAACTTTGGCCCCGTATCGGTGAAAATGCACGGCTGACCGCGCCAGCGGCAACCATTATCGCCCGGCAGGCAGCCCGCATGCCGACGGCGGATTTACCAGACACCAGACACCAGAAAAAGGACCCACTGCATGGCAAAAGAAGACCAGATTGAAATGGAAGGCGAGGTCATTGACACCCTCCCGAACACGACGTTCCGGGTGAAACTGGAAAACGGCCACATCGTTACCGCCCACATCTCCGGCAAAATGCGCAAAAATTACATCCGCATTCTCACCGGCGACAAGGTCAAGGTCGAACTGACACCGTACGACCTCAGCAAAGGCCGCATCACCTACCGGGCACGATGAACGGTCGCGCCACGCCCATCCAGGGTTACCCGATGCCGCACCGGGCTCAGAGCGTGAAGCTCTGCCCCATGCAGGGCACCTCCGTGTGCCAGCCAAAGGTATGGCCAATTCTCCAGCGCAACCCATCGATCGCACTCTCTTCCCCGTGGACCAGAAAGCAGGTCTTTGGGGCGACGCCCTGACTCTTCGACAACCAGTCCAGCAACTCCCGATAGTCCGCGTGCGCTGAGAGCCCGTCAAGCACGGCCACGTCTGCCCTCACCCGCACCTCGCGACCATGGATCCGCACATCCTGCTCACCGTTGACCAGGCGGGCGCCCCGCGTACCACCCGCCTGGTAACCCACAAACAACACGACGTTCTCGGGGCCGGGCAGCAGGCGCTTCAAGTGATGCAGAACCCGTCCGCCGGTCGCCATGCCGCTGGCAGAGATGATGACATGGGGATAGCGAACCTCTGCCAGGGCGATGGAGTCCTCGACGTCGCGAACGTACTTGACCCTGGCAAAGACCCTGTCGCAGGCTCGGTGGGACAACCGGTGCTCACCGTCGTAGCGGCAGAACATGCGGGAGGCGTCGATGGCCATCGGGCTGTCCAGGTAGATCGGCAGCTCACCGACCTCGCCCTTCTCCATCAGGTCCACCAGCAGGTAGATCATGGCCTGAGCGCGGCCCACGGCAAAACTGGGAATCAACAACACGCCGCCGCGCTCACTGACCCGGGCAATCAGTGCTTTGAGCTGCGCCCGCGGGTCGCCGGCTTCGTGGAGCCGATCGCCATAGGTGGACTCCAAGACCAGATAGTCACAGGGCGGCACCGACACCGGCGGCTTCATTAGCACGTCGTGGGGCCTGCCGACATCGCCGGTGAAGACGATGCGCTTGCCGCCAGCCTCGACACAGACCAGCGACGCCCCCAGCAAGTGGCCGGAACGGAGAAACGTGATGCTGATGTCGTCGATCCGCAGCGCCTGCTCGAAGTCCTGCGGCTTCAGAAAGGCAAGCGCCTCGACGGCGTCCTGCCGGGTATAGAGAGGCAGCGCCGGCTTGTGCTTACTGGCACCGATGCGGTTGAGAAACGCCGCCTCCTCCTCCTGCAGGTGCCCACTGTCGGGCCACAGCAGCTCGCACAGATCGGCGGTGCCGCTCGTGCAGTAAACGGGTCCGGTGTAACCCTGGCGCACCAGCAGTGGCACATAACCGCTATGATCCAGATGCGCGTGAGTGAGTACGATGGCGTCAATTGCCTGGGGATCAACGGGAAAAGCATCCCAGTTGCGCTGCCGCAGGTACTTGTAGCCCTGGAACAGACCACAATCAATCAGCAGCTTGCGCTCGCCGATTTCCAGCAGGAAGCGCGAACCCGTCACCGTATTGGTAGCGCCAAGAAATGTCAGCTTCATCGCGCGCTCCCCAGACCGCAGTGTCGGTTGGCCAACTCACGCTCCCACGCATTCGCGGCTACGCGCGCTGACATGATGGCGACCCCGCCTGCTGCTGCCTGGGAGCCGCGGTCACTTCCGGGCCTTGCGGCGGTCGCCGGCCCGCTGGTTATTCTGCGAGTCGCCAATGACCAGACCATGCCTGCTGCAATAGGGGTTACGGCGATCTTCCTGTCGTCGATCGTCGAAGAACTCATAGCGGCAAGCACATTGCTCACCGGTGCAGTTACCCAACGGCAGGGCGGGGGCCTGCGCAGCCAGAAACATCGTGTCACCCAGCTCAACCGCCGCCGCGCAGGCGTTGCGCCCGCCCTTGATCCTGACCGCTGCGTACGGCTTGGAGGCCCGCCTCGCGGGTCTCTCGCCGCCGTCATTGCCAGCGCCGCGCGACGCAGCCCGCCCTGGGCTGGCAGTCCTTGGCGCCCCACGTCGGAGCCCGGCACCCACACCCCCGGCCGCTGCGGTCTGTGCCTCCGCCGCTGAACGCATCGCCAGCACCCTGCGCATCAGCAGAAAAACGCCCACCATTGTCACTAGCCCGCCCACGATGACAGCCGTCATTGTCCCCTCCTTGCTCGCGTCATAGCCGTCGCCGGGCGACCGGCACAGAGCTGTGACAAGCAGGCTGGGCGGGTCGCTACGCAGGCTCAGGCTTTCTGGTCTTGGGTCGGGCCTCGGCCTTGAGCAGCAGTGCATCCTGCTGCTCGTCGACGGTTACGTAGAGGGTGCCGCCGTTCTCGGCGAGTTCTCCGAACAACACCATCTCTGCCAGAGGCTTCTTGATCTGCTCCTGAATGACGCGCGCCATGGGCCTGGCCCCCATCGCACTGTCGTAACCCTTGCGTACCAGCCAATGCCTGGTGTCGTCGTCGACATCCAGCACCACCCGCTTCTCATCGAGCTGCGCCTGCAGCTCCACCAGAAACTTGTCCACCACGGTCAGCACGGTCTCTTCATTGAGCGACCCGAACTGAATGATAGCATCCAGCCGGTTGCGGAACTCCGGGCTGAAGGTCCGCTTCACGACCTCCATCGCATCGGTCCTGTGATCCTGCACCGCAAATCCGATAGAGCGGCGCGATGATGTCTCAGCCCCCGCATTGGTCGTCATGATGAGAATGACGTGCCGGAAGTCGGCCTTGCGGCCGTTGGTATCCGTCAAAGACCCGTGATCCATGACCTGCAGCAGGATATTGAAAACGTCGGGGTGCGCCTTTTCGATCTCATCGAGCAGCAGCACCGCGTGGGGTGATTTGGTCACGGCATCGGTCAGCAGGCCCCCCTGGTCAAAGCCGACATATCCCGGCGGCGCACCGATCAAGCGGGATACGGTATGCCGCTCCATGTACTCCGACATATCGAAGCGCAACAGTTCGACGCCCATCACCTTGGCCAGCTGCCGGCACACCTCGGTCTTGCCGACGCCGGTCGGGCCCGCAAAAAGAAACGAACCGACCGGCTTGTCGCCGGAGCTGAGCCCGGCGCGGGACAGCTTGATAGCGGTGGCGAGCGCATCGATCGCGGCGTCCTGGCCGAATATCACGATCTTCAGCCGCGACTCCAGGGTGCGCAGCATCTCCTTGTCGGACGTGGACACGCTCTTGGGAGGAATCCGCGCCATCTTGGCCACGACCTTTTCGATGTCGTTGACGCCGATGGTCTTTTTGCGCTTGCCCTCAGGCAGCAATTGCTGGTACGAACCGGCCTCGTCAATGACATCGATGGCTTTGTCGGGCAGGAACCGATCGGAGATGTAACGCTCGGACAACTCCGCCGCACTCTTCAAGGCCCGATCGGTATAGCGGACGTGGTGATGATCTTCGAAGCGGTCTTTGAGGCCCTTGAGAATCGCATAGGTCTCCTCGACCGAGGGCTCGAGCACATCAACTTTCTGAAAGCGCCGCGACAGCGCCCGATCCTTCTCGAAAATGCCGCGATATTCCTGGAACGTGGTCGACCCGATGCAGCGCAACTCGCCCGAACTGAGCATCGGCTTGATCAGGTTGGACGCGTCCATCACGCCCCCCGACGCCGCGCCCGCGCCGATGATGGTATGAATTTCGTCGATAAACAGGATGGCGTGCTTTTTCTTTTTCAGCTCCGCCAGCAGCCCCTTGAAGCGCTTCTCGAAATCGCCGCGGTATTTCGTGCCGGCCAGCAGCGAACCCAGGTCGAGGGAATACACGACTGCATCCCGCAGCACCTCAGGCACCTCGCCGTCGACGATGCGCTTTGCCAGCCCCTCGGCGATGGCGGTCTTGCCCACCCCGGACTCGCCGACCAGCAGTGGGTTGTTCTTGCGACGCCGCCCGAGAATCTGCGCGACCCGCGTCACCTCGTCATCGCGCCCCACCAGCGGATCGATCTTGCCCTTTTTCGCCAGCGTGTTGAGGTTGCTGGAAAAATTCTCCAGCGGGCTGTTCTCGGCCTGCTGCGGCACATCTTCGTCGGTCTGCTCAGACGGCGCCTCGTCTTCACCGCTGTTGATCTTGGAGATGCCATGGGTGATGTAGTTGACGACGTCCAGCCGGGCGATGCTCTGCTTGTGCAGAAAGTAGACCGCCTGACTTTCCTGCTCGCTGAATATCGCCACCAGCACGTTGGCGCCGGACACCTCCTTTTTGCCTGAAGACTGCACGTGGAACACCGCCCGCTGCAGCACGCGCTGAAAACCGAGCGTAGGCTGGGTCTCGCGCTCCTCGTCGGCGTCGGGTATCAACGGCGTGGTGGAATCGATGAACTCCACGAGTTCCAGGCGCAGCCTGTTGAGGTCTGCACCGCAACACCTGAGCACATCGGCAGCGGACTCATTATCGAGCAGGGCCAGCAATAGATGCTCGACCGTCATAAACTCGTGTCGCTTCGCCCTCGCTCCCTTGAAGGCCTGGTTCAATGTCGCTTCCAGATCCTTGCTCAGCATAGTGTTACCTCATTCACCGGCGATCATTCATCATCATCGCCATCGGCTAGTTCAATTTCGCACAACAGCGGATGTTGATTGGCACGCGCGTAACGATTGACCTGCGCGGCCTTGGTCTCCGCAATATCCCGCGTAAATACTCCACAGATGCCCTTGCCTTGGGTATGCACTGTCAACATTACCCGAGTTGCCGTTTCGAGGTCCATAGTGAAAAATTGCTGCAATACGTGTACCACGAACTCCATGGGGGTGTAATCATCATTGATGAGCACGACTTGATAGCGCGGCGGGCGCTTGAGCGCTGGCTTGCTCTCCTGGACGACGGCGCCCGTGCGGGCGTCTTGCGCGCTGTCTGCCATGCCCCGCGGTGAGCATCGAGTCATAGTATCGGCCATGCCACTCCCTGATTAACTATACGATTGGAAAGGTGTGATGGTTCAGGCGCAATGATAAAGCCGACCCCATACTGCGAACAGCGTCTTGACTAATCAGCGGGCTCACGTTAAAAATGCGTACGGTCTCAAAAGTTTAGACCAGTGCCGGCTCGCGCGGTTCCCGGGCGGCACTACAATAATAATCGGGCGAAGCAAGAGGAAGACCAACCATGCCAACAGGCACCGTCAAGTGGTTCAACAACGTCAAGGGCTACGGCTTCATCATTCCGGAAACTGGCGGCAACGACGTTTTCGCGCATTACTCCACCATTCAAATGGAAGGCTACAAGACGCTGAAAGCTGGCCAGACCGTCCAGTTCGAAGCCGTGGAAGGCCCCAACGGCCTGCAGACCTCCGCAGTGAAGTCACTCGACAGCGTCAGCGCGGGAAACTAGCGGGCCACTGAGCCGTCGCGGTGAATCGCCCGCGGGCTCGGTGAAGCACCCCGCCTGCTCGGGTGACGCCCTGGCTGCATCCAGGGCGCCTGCACGGCCGCTCCCCGAAAGGCAGCGACCGCCGCCCCCCGGCACAGCCATCACGCAGGAGCGGCAGGTGCCGATGCTCGCCCCGGCCCCAACGTCCGCCACGCCGGCCACCGGCGCGCCAACCGCGAGTCGGGAGGCGCGGGCCGGCAATCACATACTGGCGATGATGGCGTCACCAAACTCCGAGCACTTCAGCAAGGTCGCCCCGTCCATCAGCCTCTCGAAGTCATACGTCACCGTTTTCGCCTGAATGGCACCGTTCATGCCCTTGATGATGAGGTCGGCAGCCTCTCCCCAGCCCATGTGCCTCAGCATCATCTCTGCCGAGAGTATCAGCGATCCGGGGTTGACCTTATCCTGCCCCGCATACTTCGGCGCGGTGCCATGGGTGGCTTCGAACAGGGCAACGTCGTCGCTGAGGTTGGCGCCGGGCGCAATGCCGATGCCGCCGACCTGCGCGGCCAGCGCATCCGAGAGATAGTCACCATTGAGGTTGAGCGTCGCGATGACGCTGTATTCATCAGGCCGCAGCAGCACCTGCTGGAGCATGGCATCGGCGATGACGTCCTTGATGATGATGTCCGCGCCGGTATCCGGGTTTTTCAGCTTCACCCAGGGGCCGCCATCCAGCAGCTCGCCGCCGAATTCTTCCCGCGCCAGCTGATACCCCCACTCCTTGAACGAGCCCTCGGTGAACTTCATGATATTGCCCTTGTGAACCAGCGTCACCGAGGGCAGCTGCTGATCGATCGCGTACTGAATCGCCCGGCGCACCAGGCGCTTGGAGCCCGCCTCGGATACCGGTTTGATGCCGATGCCGCACTGCTCGGGAAAGCGGATCTTGGTAACGCCCATCTCATCCTGCAGGAACGCGATGACCTTGTCCGCCTCGGCACTACCGGCTTTCCACTCGATGCCTGCGTAGATGTCTTCGCTGTTTTCCCGGAAGATCACCATATTGGTCTTGAAGGGCTCCTTGACCGGCGACGGCACGCCCTCGAACCACCTGACCGGCCGCAGACAGACGTAGAGGTCCAGCTCCTGACGCAGCGCCACGTTGAGCGAGCGAAAGCCTCCTCCCACCGGCGTGGTCAGGGGGCCCTTGATGGCGACCACGAACTCACGGATCGCCTGCAGGGTCTCAGCCGGAAACCAGTCGCCGTCATACAACTCGGCCGCCTTCTCACCGGTGTAGATTTCCATCCAGCTGATCTGTCTGACGCCGGCATAGGCTTTGGCGACCGCGGCATCGACCACTTTGAGCATGACGGGCGTGATATCAACACCAATGCCATCGCCTTCGATATAGGGAATGATGGGCCGGTCAGGGACGTTGATGGAAAAATCGTCATTGACGCTGATTTTCTCACCGATGACAGGAACTGCTATGTGTTGATACCCCATGCTTCACTCCATTTGTTGACCATTCTTTGTCAGTTGCCGGGCGATAGTTGGCCCTGAACGCGCAGCATTGTAGCATTGCTGTCAGCGATCCCGCCTTGCAATGCCGATGTTTTTTCCATCACGAAGGCCGCAGCGCCCATGGCTAAACTCCTGTTGTTCAACAAGCCCTACGGGGTGCTGAGCCAGTTCAGGGACCCTCGCGGCCGGGCCACCCTGGGCGATTACATCGATGCGCCCGGCATGTATCCGGCCGGGCGCCTGGACTTCAACTCCGAGGGCCTGCTGCTGCTCACCGACGACGGCCAGCTGCAGGCGCGCATCGCGCAGCCGCGCCACAAGCTGCTGAAGCATTACTGGGTGCAGGTCGAGGGCACGGTCACCGACGCAGCCCTGCAGCGGCTGCGCAGCGGCGTGACGCTCAACGACGGCCCCGCCCGCGCGGTCCTCGCCCGGCACATCGACGTCCCCGCCGGGCTGTGGCCGCGGCAGCCGCCGGTGCGCCAGCGCGAGGCCATCCCCACCGGCTGGCTGGAGCTGGCCATCGACGAGGGCCGCAACCGCCAGGTGCGCCGCATGACCGCCGCCGTGGGCCTGCCGACGCTGCGCCTGATCCGCTGGCGCATCGGCCACTGGACGCTGCACCAGCTCCCGCCAGGCGCGTTTCGCACCGAAACGGTACACCTCGCCACCACCGCCCGATCCCGACGCTAGGCCGAAGCCTTTGCGATCCGGCGGACTGCAGTATAATCATCTGCCGGCAGCCGGCAGACCGCTTGCCATGACGCGACGAGGGACAGCCAGCGATGCCAGATTTCAGTCCACACGTGACCGTTGCCTGCGTCGTCGAGCGCGACGGGCGCTTTCTGCTGGTCGAAGAGTGGGCGGACGGGCGCCTGGTATACAACCAGCCCGCGGGCCACGTCGAGGCCGGCGAAAGCCTCACCGAGGCTGCCACCCGGGAGACCCTGGAAGAGACGGGGTGGGACGTCGAACTCAAGGGCGTCATCGGCATCTCCCTGTACCATGCTCCCGGCAATCAGGCGAGCTACCTGCGCACGACCTTTTTCGCCGTGCCGCGGCGCCGACTGGAATTCGAGCTCGACCAGGGGATTGAGCGCGCGCTCTGGTTAAGCTACGAGGAAATGCTGGCCAACTCTGTTAAAATGCGCAGCCCGTCGGTGCTGGCATCGGTCCAGCAGTACCTGGCGGGCGGCTATCATCCGCTCAGCCTGATCTACTGAGTCCTCCGGCGCGGACAGCCGGAAAGCCATCCCACAACCCATGCAGCGGGAGCCCATGAGCAAACCCTCCAAAGTCATTGTCGGCCTGTCCGGCGGCGTCGACTCCTCTGTCAGCGCGCTGCTGCTGCAGCAGCAGGGCTATCAGGTGGAAGGCCTGTTCATGAAGAACTGGGATGAGGACGACGGCACCGAGTACTGCACGGCCAGGCAGGATCTCGCCGACGCCTCGGCCGTGGCTGCCAACCTCGGCATCCCCCTGCACACGGCCAACTTTGCCGCCGAGTACTGGGACCAGGTCTTTGAGCACTTCCTGGCGGAATATCGCGCGGGGCGCACGCCCAACCCCGACGTTCTGTGCAACCGTGAGATCAAGTTCCGCGCCTTTCTCGACTACGCGCTGCTGCTAGGCGCCGACGCCATCGCCACGGGCCACTACGCCCGCCGCCGCGACGAGGGCGGCCACACCCTGCTGTTAAAAGGCCTGGACCACGACAAGGATCAGAGCTATTTTCTGCACGCCGTCGGCGAACGGGAGCTCGCCAGGGCGCTGTTCCCGGTGGGCGAACTGACCAAACCCGAGGTGCGCAAGCTCGCCGCCGGGCAGGGACTGGTGACCCACGACAAGCGCGACAGCACCGGCATCTGCTTCATCGGCGAGCGGCGCTTCCGGGATTTTCTTGCGCGCTACCTGCCGGCGCAGCCCGGCGACATCGAGACGCCCATGGGCGAAGTGCTGGGCCGCCACCAGGGGCTGATGTACCACACCCTGGGCCAGCGCCAGGGGCTCGGTATCGGCGGCATCAGCGGCGCCCCCGAGGCGGCCTGGTATGTCGCCGAAAAGGACCTCCGCCGCAACGTGCTGGTGGTCGTGCAGGGCCACGACAATCCGGCGCTGTACAGCGACGGCCTGGAGGCGCGACAGCTGTTCTGGGTCGACGGGCGCGGCCCCGAGCTGCCGCTGCGCTGCGCCGCCAAGACCCGGTATCGGCAGGCCGATCAGGGCTGCCTCGTCCAGGTCAGCGCCAGTGGCGGCGTCCGCGTGATCTTCGACCAGCCTCAGCGCGCGGTAACGCCCGGCCAGTCGGTGGTGTTCTACAGCGGCGACATCTGCCTGGGCGGCGGCATCATCGAGCACTCGTTCAAGTTTGACACTGTAGAGGGGATGCCCATTGGCCAAATCCTTGCGTGATCAGGTCATCGCACTGGCCGGCGTCACCCAGGCAGCGCAGTTGGTCGACCAGGTCGCACGCACCGGGCAGGCCGACCCCCAGGCCCTGAAGGCCTGTGTGGCGAGCCTGTTCGAGTTCGACCCGCCGAGCACCGCGGCAGTCTTCGGCGGCCTGCCGGGAGTCGGGTACGGCCTGGCCGCGCTGGAGCAGCTGCTGACGCCCGCGCAGTATTCCCAGGCGCAGGTGCAGTCACCGGCCCGCTATCTGTCGGGGATGCTGTTTCTGGAGCGCCAGCTCGCGCCCCGGGAAGACCTGCTGGAAGTCATCCACTCCCGACTCAAGCACGCTGCGTTCAACGCCAGCCACTTCAGCAACGATCAGGCTGCGCTGATGCACGCCGTTGCCGGCATCTATCAGGACACGATCAGCAAATTCAAATACCGCATCCAGGTCACCGGGGACGTGCAACATCTGCAGAACGCGGCCCAGGCCGACAAGATTCGCAGCCTGCTGTTTGCCGGTATCCGCGCGGCCATTCTGTGGCGCCAGGTCGGCGGCCGCCGCTGGCATCTGCTGGTCAGGAAGAGCGCCATCAAGCACACAGTGGTGCAGCTGCGGCAGGAACTGGCCCACTGATCAGCGCGGACACATCAACCCTCGTGGAGATACCCATGGAACTCGCCCCCCTCACCGCCCTGTCGCCGGTCGACGGCCGCTATGGCGGCAGAACCAGCGCGCTGCGCCCCTATTTCAGCGAATTCGGCCTGATCAAATACCGGGTGCTGGTAGAGGTGCGCTGGCTGCAGTGCCTGTCCCGCCACCCGCAGATCGTCGAGGTGCCGCCCTTCAGTGCCGCGGCCGGCGCGCTGCTCGACCGCATCGTCGACGACTTCGACGTGGCCGACGCCGATGCGGTCAAGGCCATCGAGCGCACCACCAACCACGACGTCAAGGCCGTGGAGTACTTTATCAAAAACAAGCTGGCCGGCTGTGCCGAGCTCGAGGCCGTGACGGAGTTCGTCCACTTTGCCTGCACCTCGGAGGACATCAACAACCTCGCCTATGGACTGCTGCTGAAGTCCGGGCTGGAGCAGGCGCTGCTGCCACCCTGCCGGCAGATCATCGAGCAGTTGCGCGAGCTCGCACACGAGCTCGCGGACGTGCCCATGCTGTCGCGCACCCATGGCCAGCCGGCGAGCCCGACCACCATGGGCAAGGAGCTCGCCAACGTCGTCTACCGCCTGCAGCGCCAGTTGCAGCAGATCGAGTCTGTGCAAGTGCTGGGCAAGATCAACGGCGCGGTGGGCAACTACAACGCCCTGCTCAGCGCCTATCCCGAGGTGGACTGGGCAGACAACGCCCGCCAGTTCGTCACCGGCCTGGGCCTGAGCTGGAACCCCTACACCACCCAGATCGAGCCGCACGACTACATCGCCGAGCTGTTCCAGGCCATCGGCCGCTTCAACACCGTACTCATCGATTTCTGCCGTGACACCTGGGGTTATATCTCGCTGGGGTACTTCAAGCAGCGCGTGATCGCCGGCGAAGTGGGCTCGTCCACCATGCCGCACAAGGTCAATCCTATCGACTTCGAAAACGCCGAAGGCAACCTGGGCATCGCCAACGCGATACTGGAACACCTGGCCATGAAACTGCCCATCTCCCGCTGGCAGCGCGACCTGACCGACTCGACCCTGTTGCGCAACCTGGGCGTGGGCCTGGGCCACAGCCTGATCGCCTACCAGTCGGTGCTCAAGGGCATCGGCAAGCTGGAGCTCAATGCCGCGCGCCTGGCCGCCGACCTGGATGACTGCTGGGAGATACTGGCCGAACCGATACAGACCATCATGCGGCGCTACCACGTGGCGCAGCCCTACGAGAAGCTCAAGGCATTGACCCGGGGCCAGACCGTGGACCACGCGGCGCTGCTGGCTTTTATCGACGGCCTCGACCTGCCGGAGGAGGCCCGCGCCGCCATGCGCCAGCTGCGCCCGGAGAACTATCTCGGCGACGCCCCGGCCCAGGCCAGGAAGGCCTGACGCGTGAACGCCCCCCTGCAGCTGCTGGGCCAGCGCACGGCGCAGGCATTCCTCAGCGACTACTGGCAGCGCCGGCCGCTGCTGGTGCGGCAGGCATTGTCCACCCTGCCAGCGCTGGATGCCGACGAACTGGCCGGGCTGGCCTGCGAAGATGCCGTCGAGTCGCGCATCATCACCGGCAGCGCGCAGAGGAACGATTGGACGCTGCGGCACGGCCCGTTCGATGAGCGCGATTTCTCCCCGCTTGGCGAGGCCGACTGGACGCTGCTGGTGCAGGCGGTGGACCACTACGACGACGAAGTCGCAGCGCTCAAGCGCTTGTTCGCGTTTTTGCCGGCCTGGCGGCTCGACGACATCATGGTCAGCTTCGCGGCGCCCGGCGGCAGCGTGGGGCCGCACTTCGACCAGTACGACGTCTTCCTCATCCAGGGCCAGGGCCGCCGGCGCTGGCGCCTGGGCGGTCCCTGCCCGGCCGACAGCCCGCTGCTGCCGCACCCCGATCTGCGGCTGCTGGCCGGTTTCACCACGCAGGAGGACTACCTGCTCGAACCGGGCGATATGCTCTACCTGCCCCCGGGATGGGCCCACTGGGGCGTCGCCGAAGACGCCTGCATGACCTACTCCGTGGGCTTTCGGGCGCCCTCTCATGCCGAGATCGTCAGCCACTACTGCGATGCCATGCTCGCATGCTGGCCCGAGTCCGGGCGCTTTCGCGACCGCGGGCCGGCACCGGCCGGCAACCCGGGCCTGATCGACCCCGCCATTGCCGGGCAGCTGCAGGAGGTGATCGGGCAGCTGCTCGACCCCGAGCGCCTGCTGGACTGGTTTGGCTGCTACATGACCGAGCCCAAGTACGAGCCCGCCGACAGCGGCCCACAACACACGGCGCTGCCGAGGCGCGGCATCGTGCAACTGGCACTGGCCAGCCGCGCCGCCTGCCGCTGCGCCGGTGAGCGCTGCCTGCTGTACATCGACGGCGAGCGCTTCGAGGGCCGGGGGCCGCGCTGGCAGCGCTTTGTCGAAGACCTGTGTCGGGATCGCAGCGTGGACCTGGACAGCACCCTGCCCGCGGCCAGCGACACCGGCATCGGCGATGCCCTCAGGCAGTTGTGGCTGGCCGGCAAGCTGGAAGAGGCGGCATGAGCGGCGCCGGCGCGAGGCGATCAGCAGCCTGATGCGGCAGGCAGCGCCTGCCCGGATCCGGCCGGCGCCACGGGCGCCCACCCGAAGCCGTGGCGGCGTCACGTCGCGGACAGCCACATTGCCGACCAGCGCCTCAGCGCGTTCATCCAGGTTGCCAAACAGACGCGTTTGAGCCATCTTTTTCTGCATGCGCAGTGCCCGGCGGCCGGCTGCTAAAGGCGCCATGGCCGTGGCAGCGAGGGTCGGCAGCCCGCGCCGCCGGCCCTTGCCCACCCACCGACGGAGCGCCCAGGCCATGAAAGACAGCCCAAGCCAAACGCCTCACCCCGCAGCCGAGGCGCAACAGCTGACCGATGCCGCCGCGGTGCGCAGCGCCATGCTCACTATGTGCGGGCAGGCACGCCACATCGTGCGCCTGTCCAGCCATCGCCTGAATCCCGACCTCTTCGACACGGCCGAGCTGCGCAGCGCCTTGTCACACCTGGCCCGGGCCTTTCGCGACAGCGAGGTCAGAATCCTGGTCGCCGACAGCCGATCGCTGGCGGAGCACGGACACCGCCTGCTGAGCTTGAGCCGCCGGCTGTCCTCCAAGGTCGTCATGCGCCGCGTTGCGCTGCCGGAGCACGAACAGCTGCCGGAGTACCTGCTGGCGGACGACTGGGGCGTCATCACCTTCGGCTCATCGGAGCAGGCCCCGACCATGGTCAGCCTGCGGGACAGGCCGGCCAACCGGAACCTGGCGGAGGCGTTCGACGCCCTCTGGCAGCGCAGCCAGACGCCGGTAGAGCTGCGCCAGATCGTACTGTAAATGGCATCGGCAGCGCGCTGCGCCCTGGCCCTGCTGTTGTGCCTGATCTGGGCGCAGCGCGCGCCGGCCGACACCGCAGTGATCGCCCTGCACCACGCCGATGCCTCACAGGTCGCGGCGGCACTCGCCGGGACCCTGCCCGACGGCGCCGCCATCAGAGTCTACCGGCAGCAGCTGGTCCTTTCCGGCAGCCCGGCGGACATCGCCGGCATGAAGGAGCTGATCGCGCTGCTGGACGCCCCCAGCCGTCAGCTGCTGATCAGCCTGCGGTCGGCGCAGACGACTACGCGACAACGCGACCAGGTCTCGATCACCGGCGCCGGCCGGACGCCGCACAGCCAGCGCTGGCCTGGCACCACCAGCACTTCCACCCTGACCGTGGTGCGGCAATCCCGCGGCGGGACACTGGCTGCCGACGGCACGCAGAGCATCCGCGCCGCCGAGGGACAGGACGCCCTGCTGCTGCTCAGCGCACCGGTCGCCTTGCCGGTCGGTCAGGGCAGGAGCGTCGTCTACGACGCGGGCACCGGCTTCTGGGTCAACGCCCGCATCAGCGGCGGACGCGTGGTGGTCGCGCTGCGCTCCCGGGAGCGGCAGGCAGGCACCTCCGGCAACGTCATCCACATCGACACCCAGCTCAGCGGCCCCATCGGCCAGTGGTTGCCGGTCGGCGACCTGACTGGCGGCTCGGCGCGCAGTGAGCGCAGCCTCACCAGCGCCGAGCGCAGCGGGCAATCCAGCGCCAGCACCATGATGCTCAAAGTCGAGCTGGTCGACGGCCTCGACTGAGCGCCGCCCAGCTATCAGGCAGCCTGCCAGGCGGCCAGCACCACAGCCTGCGCTGCGCCGTGCTCCTGCAGATCGTAGACATTGCCCGTCTCCATCGCCGCCGGCTCGAAGGCGGCCATGGCATCGACCAGCAGCTGCACTTCACGGGGCGAGACCCACTGGTCAGCGGTGGCGATCTCGGCCAGCGGCGCCTGCGTCTGCGCAAACCAGTCCCGCACGGTGACGCGATCGCTGCTGCCGGCGAAGTCGACGAGCAGATCATCGCTGCTGCGGGAAAACCAGAATCTGTTCGCTGCGGTACTGCTGCAGCTGCAGCACGTCGGCCTCCGATGCCGCCGAGGCAGCGGCCACGATGACGTCCATGCCGTCGCCGGCCCGGAACTGATAGCGATCGCGGCCGCCGCCGCCGGCGAGCAGATCGTTGCCGGCACCGCCGATGATGACATCGTCGCCGGCCGAGCCGAGCACCGTATCGTCGCCGCCGCGGCTGTCGATCACGGCGATGTTGACCAGCTCGGTGCCGGAAAAATCCCACGTCGTGTCGTCATCGCCGCCTGCGATGCGGTTGCTGCCGGCGCCGCCATCGATGACTTCTATGCTCTGCTGTCGGCCGAGGATCTGCAGGCCGATGTGGTCATCCCCGCTGCCACCGAGGATCGTGTCCCTGCCCTCGCCACCGTAGATGACATCGCAACCCTGATCCGCGCCGACCACGATGAAGACGTCGTCGCCCGCCGCGCCGAACAGGCGGTCGCTGCCGCTGCCACCCATGACGGTATCGTCACCCGCCGAACCGGTCACGGTGTCACGGCCGCCGCCGGCATCGAGCAGCGCGATGCCGATCAGCTCGGTGGCGCTGAAATCCCACACCGTCTTGGCATCGCTGCCGACGATGCGATCGTAGCCCCCGCCGCCGTCGATGACTTCGACCGAGGCGGCCGGGGTGAAGCGGCCCAGGCCGAGGTGATCGTTGAGCTCGCTGCCGAGCAGCCGGTCCCGGCCGGCTCCCCCGAACAGCCGGTCGTAACCCTCGGACCAGCCGGCGACCGCAAAGACATCGTCCCCCGCCCCGCCATGGAGCCAGTCGTTGCCCGCTCCGCCGCTGATGGTATCGGCGCCGTCACCGCCGAACACGGTATCGCGGCCAGCCAGCGCCAGGATGACATCGTCCGCCTGCGACCCGCTCAGCACATCATCCGCAGCCAGGCCCTCGATGACGTCTGGCAGTTGGAGGTCGACCGTGACAGTGGCCCGGACGCTGGCGCTGCCGTCACTCAGCTGATAGGTGAAGCTGTCCTGGCCCTGCAGCCCGTAAGGGGCGGTATAGCGGATGACCTGCGCCTCGGCGTCCAGGACAACCTGGCCCAGGCCCGCCGCCATTACGGCGTCGATGACCAGCGCATCGCCGTCGTCGTCGTAATCGTTGCCCGTCAGCTCGGCGAAGCCGATGCTGCTCTGCCGGCCACTGACGGCGCTGACCCGGTCCGGGACCGCAGTGGGGGCGCGGTTGGCCTCGAACACGGCGGCAAAGGCCTGGGCGCTTGTGAAGCGCTCCGTGCCGAACTGCAGAGCGCCGAAGGCCTGGCCGTCGCTCCACCCGCTCGCCGTCGCCGTGAAAGCACCGCCAATGGTGAGCGAGCCGCCTTCACCGAACTGCAGCACCAGGTCTGCCTGCGCGGCGCTGAACGCGACATCACCCGGCTGCAGCTCCGCGATCACAATGGTATCGATCGCCTGGGCATCGACGATCACATCGTGGCCGCCGCCGGCGATCACAAAGGTATCGGCTCCCTCGCCGCCGGTCAGCGTGTCGTCGCCCGCCCCCCCATCCAGGGTGTCATCGCCGCCGTTGCCATACAGGATATCGTCACCGGCACCCCCCAGCAGGATGTCCCGGCCGTGATATTGCTCGGCGAGCGGGCGAAAGCCCGTATGGAAGCGCTCCTCGTAGAAGGATTGCTGCGGCTGCGAGTCGCCGATCAACACGTCATCGCCGTCGCCGCCGCTGAGGAAATCGTCGCCGATGCCCCCTTCGATGAAGTCGTCGCCGCCACCGGCTTCCACGCGGTCGTCATAGGTTTCACTGAACACGGCATTGACCATGGGCGCGTCAAGGAAGGCGATCGTATATTCCATGATGCTGTCGCCGAAGTCGCTGTCAGTGAACTTAAACTGCCAGGGACCCTGGTGTCCCGGTGCGGCCCGGCCGATGCTCAGGTCATATTTCACTTCAACCAGGTAGTTGTCGGCAAACACCACGTCGGCGGCAAGGCTGCCGATGATCGTATCGCTGCCCGGCCCCGCGCCCACCAGATTCTCATAGGTCGCCGCTCCGGTCATGATCACGTCGTCACCGCCGCCGCCATCGAACAGGTCGCCCTGGCCGTTGCCGCCGGGGCCGGCGATCAGATAGTCGCGGCCGAACCCCATGTGGCCGTTAGCGAAATCGTCGTTGAACCGGTCGATGGCAAACAGTTCGGAGGGCAGGTAGGCGTTCGAGGGATAGAGGTGTCGATACCAGATCGGGTCTTCGAAGATGAGCCAGCTCTTGCGGGGGTAGTCTGCCGGCATCTCGTCGTCGGGGTTCATCTTGATCAGGGTATCGCCAACGAGAAGGTCTGAACCGATCCCGCCGATAATGGTGTCGGCCTGATAGCCGCCAATCAGCAGGTCGTTGCCGGCGCCGCCATCGATGGTGTCATCGCCGCCGCCGCTGTGAATCGTCTCTGAAAACACCGCGTAAGTGGCCGCAATGTCGGTGCGGGGAACGGCGGCATCGAGCCCCTTCACCCGGTCCGCCCAGTCATAGGCCCAGCCCGTGCCGGAGTTATAGACCAGGCGCGTGGGCACCTCCCGTGCCGCCATGACATTGAACTGGTTGACGTCGAAATTGAACTGGTAGGGTTCCGCCGCCGTGCCCGGCAGCGCATAGGTCGCAAGATGATCGGGGTCGATCAGGCCGTTGTTGAGCGTCATCCGCCAGACACCATCGATCCTGTCGACGCTGATCGCGATGTTGAGCTCCCGCATCGACTCGAAAATGGGCTTCAGTTCCAGTTCCCCTATGTCACCGCCGTCGCCGACATCGATGACCTTCATGTCTCCCGGATCAACCTGCTCCGCGGTATTCCAGAAATCGATGCCAAGATGCCCGCTGTCCTCGTCCTCGACGTGATGCAGCGTCAGACTGTCATCGCTGCCCGCCAGTTGAATCAGCAGGGTATTGGCCCAGTCGTCGTGAAAGTAGTGATTGCCCTGGGCGTCAGTGAAGACCTCCGCGCCGGCGATGCGCGTGATGTCCTCCTGCGTGATGACGGTGCCGTTGAGCACCAGTACGTCCCCGGCGTTGTCGCGGTCCAGGATCACGTCATGGCCATCACCGGTCTCGAAGTAGTACGTGTCGGCCCCGCTGCCGCCATCGAGCAGGTCGGCACCGCCGCCGCCGCGCAGCTGGTCGTCGCCGGCGCCACCGTACAGGTGGTCCTCCCTGGCGCCTCCCGTCAGCACCTCACCGGCATCGCTGCCGAAATGAAACTGCCGGTGGTCGTCGAGCGGCCCGCTGCCCCCGGCGAACGCCGGCGGAGGCTGCCAGCCCGCCAGCAGCACGTCCGTCCCCGCGGCGCCGTAGTCGAGATAGGCCCGAGGCCCCGAGCCAGCAACAGGTGCGACAGCAGAGGCATCGGCGTCCACCTGATTGCGCTCCATGGCGAGCGCGAAATACTCGGCGCGGTCGGCCAGGTAGAGTTCGCTGAACTGATCGGCATCGTAGCGTGCCTCGGCGACGGCCGTGCCTTGCAGGTTGGAGGTGACGGCAAAGGGCAGCAGCTTGGTCAGGGCATAGCGCACGCCCCTGGCAACGTCGCTCTGCCCATCGGCGAGCAGCGCCTGGAGGTCTCCCGGGGAGGCCTCGGCGAGGCTGACGACGCGGTACTGGTCCGTGATCAGCTTATCGAGGGCACCGACGATCTGGTGGTAGGCCTGGCGGTCGGGAGCGCTCTCGACATCGACGTAGTTGTTGAGTTCGACCGGCTTCCCGGTCAACAGCGTGAAAAGCCCTGCCGCGGTCGTTTCCAGGCTGGCCACCGATTGCCTGCTGGCCGCGTGCAGCATGGCGGTGATGTCGGCAGTGCTCAGCGCCGGGTCCATCCTTCCCAGCAGGTCGTACAGCATCAGCGCGTCGGTGATCTGTACCTTGCTGTGCCCGGCCAGACCGAGCGTGGCAAAATTGCTCTCCGAGAAGATCGGCACCTGTTCGCTGAAGGGCGTGCCCACGGCCGTGATCGGGTCGAAGTCATCCCCGCTGTAGCTGGACTCGGCCACCAGCGAATGGACCTTGTCGGCATAACCCGCCGGAATATCATCGTAGGCGGTGCCGGCGATGTGATTGACCGCCTCGAGCATCAGCCCGCGCGAAGTGAATGGATCGTAGCCAGGCGCGTTATAGGTGAATACCTCCGCAACCAGGTCGGGAAAGAGCAACGCCGACACCCCGGACAGATGCCCGCCGAGCGAGTGCCCCGACACGATCAGCTGCTCGCCATCCCGGATCAGGCCGGCACCCTGCACGGGTGCGAGTTCCTCGATAAAGTAGTAGCGACGGTGCTCCTGGAAAGCGCTGGTGACAAACGCGGCGCTGTAGAGGATATCCTTGCCCGCCGGCGGCTCGGCGCCCACCGACATGCGCAGCGCCACCTGCCGCACCGTGCCCTCGCGCAGGCTGTTCACGTGGTTATACAAACTGACGGCCTGATCGAGCGCGAGCCCCACAAAGCCGATATCGGCCAGGTCGGCTTCGAAAATGTCGGTATTGTCATTGGTGCCGCGGATGCCCAGCACCAGCTGCCCATTATCGGTCTTGTCCCGAAACAGGGTGGCGGAGAAGCCGGTTTCCGGATCGTCGGGGACGTGGTTTAGAACGGAGTATTTTTCGGTGAACCAGATGCTTGTGTCGCTGTAAAATTTGAACCTACAGCTTGCGTGAGTACAGCTTCTCTTTCTCGCCACTATCCAAAGTCATCAGGAACCTCGCTAAAGACTGCGTAAGCAGCCTGCATTGTCGTGGCGTATTTGTAGTAGTCCCCATCAATAGCCGACATAACTAGCCCTCCTGGCCGCATTATTGAGTACATTGACATAGTAACTGGAAGGTTTTCGATATCTTTCTTGTGCTTTATATTTAGAAATGTCATTACATGAAATGCTTGGAAAGACATCTAGCACGTAAATTTTCCATCAAGCCGCGACTGAAACCTGTAATTCTTAAATCCAGCAACAATATTTTTGGTTTCAATGATTCATCAAATAGTGATGCTGTATCGTTATTGATCTAGAAAGTCAGGTTTTATGCCGCGATAATTGGGATTCCCTGATTTACTTATGTATTCACTTTCTAAAACTTTTACTATTTTTCTATGCAATTCTCCATTCTGCCCATTTCATAATGCATACTTGAACCATCACCAGACTTCGCCTCAATGTATTTGAACCCCATCCCCAGATAAGCCTCTGCAAGTCTGTCACTTCCCTCAAACGGAAAGTAGATGCCTCGATCCTGATACCTGGACTTACGCATAGACACCACCCTTCTCACAATACCTATCCAGATAATACTTCCCCAGAATGGCATCCCAGGTCGGCCACAGCAGCATCGCGAGCGCCAGCGGCCAGCGCACCCAGCGGCGGGCTTTCAGCGAACAACCCAGCGAGCGCAGCAGCCGGCCGATTAGCCAGAGCGCGATGAGACACAGCGGCAGGTAGACGACCAGCAGAAGCACCAGGCCGGTGTCGGAGATGTACAGCAGGGATTTGTTCATCATGGCGAAGACCTCGCACGGTGTGGTGAGGGGCGCGGCGCAATCAACACGGCGGCACCTGCTGCCTCACCATGGCCTGCAGATGCTGCGCGGCCCGGGACAGCACCGGCCGCCAGTCCCCGGGGCGCTGCTGTCTGATCAGGGTGTGGCTGGGATACCAGGGTGTAGCGGACGCATCGCCGGCGCCGTAGATCCAGTAGGGTACGTATTGCAGCAGATTGATCACCGGCACACCCATACAGCCGGCCAGGTGCGCGACGCTGGAATCGGTCATCAGCACGGCATCCAGCTGCGCCAAAGCCGCGGCGGTGTCGGCAAAATCGTGCAGCAGGGGCGCCAGATCGATCACCTGCCCCGCCACGGCGGACCGTTCGAGCTCGCTGCGGCGGGGCCCCTTCTGCAGACTGTAAAACTGTATCGAGGGCGCTCGCGCCAGCGGCAGCAGATCGCTCAGAGCCAGCGACCGCCGGGCGTTGCCCTTGAACGTCACGCTGCCGGACCAGACGATGCCGACTTTCAGCGCCGCCTGCGGCGCTGGCGGCAGGCTGACCGCGGCCATGGCCGCGGCGGGTGGCCGCAGTGGCAGCGGCGGGGGCACGCTGGACGACCCGGTGTCCATCAGTCCCGGCAGGCTCATCATGGGGCAGTGGAAATCCACGGCGGGCGGCGCCTCCGCCCGGTCGATCACCCGGTCGGCGCCGCTGGTCGCCAGCAGGCGGCGCAGCTCGGGCTGGCAGGCCAGCACGATACGGGCCCCGCGGGCCTTGAGCAGCGGCAGGTAGCGCGCGGCCAGGAGCGTGTCGCCGAAGCCCTGCTCCGCGTGCAGCAGCAGGCGCCTGCCGCGCAGGGACTCGCCCCGCCACGGCGGGCACGGGTAGTGCGGGTGCGCGATGTCACCGAGCGACCAGCGCGACTCATAGGCCGCGAAGCCCTCCCGGTAGCGCCCGAGGTACAGCAGGTTCTGCGCGCGCTCCCAGCGCTGTGCCGGCAGCCCCGGGCGCAGCCGCTCGGCCT
This sequence comes from uncultured Gammaproteobacteria bacterium, assembly GCA_963792875.1. Taxonomy (GTDB): domain Bacteria; phylum Pseudomonadota; class Gammaproteobacteria; order Pseudomonadales; family JAHEGP01; genus JAHEGP01. Next base: position 111,292 of record CAWBXV010000001.1, read on the forward strand.
GGTCGACACCGGCCAGCGCCTGCTCGAAGCAGCGGTTCTCACGCAGGGCACAGGCGAGGTTCATCCATCGGGAGGGATTGCCCGGCTGCAGCCGCACCAAGCGGCGCTGCAGGGCGACGGCCTCATCCAGCCGGCCGCTGTCCTTCAGGGCATTGGCCAGATTGCCCAGTACGTCCACATTCCGGCCATCGATGCGCAGCGACCTGAGGGCGCAGGCCACCGCGGCCTCGACCTCGCCGCGGGCGCGCAGAGCCGCACCCAGGTTGCCCCAGATGCCGGCGTCGCGGGGATGCCGGCGGAGATGATCGCGGTAGAGCGGGATGGCCTCCTCGAGGCGACCCCGCCGATGGAGGGCGACGGCGCGGTCGCGCTGCGAGGCGCCCTGGGCAGCGGCAGGCTGCCACGCCCAGCGCGACCCCAACGAAAAACGGTGATGCTGTCCAGAACGCAGAGCCACCCGTGCCTCCCTGCACATGCGCCGATGATTCCACCCATGACAGAAAAGTCTAGCGCAGGGCGTGGGTAGCGCAGGGAGAATTGAGCCGCATTAGTAACAGCGCCGCGCCCGCGCGGCTCAGGACCGCCCCCGGCTGCCGCCACCCAGCGGCAGCGGCTTGCAGGGTGCGGCCTCCTGCAATGCGCCCTGTCAGGTGCGCTGCCGCGTCAGAGCGCCAGCCACTCGGGCACGCGATCGTCGCCACCGGCGAGGTACTGCCCCATCCGGGTCAACTGCGCGTTGCGCCCACCGAGCATGAATTCCAGGTGCTTGGCGAAGAGAAAGTAGCGGTGAATCGGATAGGACACATCCACGCCGATGCCGCCGTGCAGGTGCTGGGTCGCGTAGACCACCCGGTGGCCGCCGAGGCAGGCCCAGTACTTGGCCGCGCGCACCTCGGCGTCCGCCGCCTGTCCCTCGCTGAGCCGCCACAGCGCCGACCAGAAGGTCGAGCGCATGGCCTCGACGTCGATATAGGCATCCGCGGCGCGCATCGCCACCGCCTGGAAGCTGCCGATCGGGACCCCGAACTGCTTGCGCTCACTGGTATAGGCCGCGGTGCGGCGCAGCGCCTCCTCGGTGACGCCGACCTGCATGCCGGCGATCGCGCAGTTGGCCCGCTGCTCGATCCAGTCGACGATCTCTGCGCCCTGACCGGGATTTCCCAGTACGGCGTCGCTCTGCACCATGACGCCGCTGAGTGAAACGCTGGCTTGCACCCAGCCCAGGCTGGTCTGCTGCGACTCGATGCTCACGCCATCGGCGCCGGCCTCCACCAGAAACACCTGCGTGTTGCCGTCAGCGTCCGTAGCCGGCACCAGTATGCAGGCCGCCTGCGCCGCATAGGGTACGGCCTGCAGGCTGCCGTCCAGCCGCCACTGCTCGCCACTGCCGGCCGCGCTGGCCGCGACGGGCACCACGGCCGATGGCAGCATGCCCTGCTCGGCGATGGCTGCGGTAAGCTGATGCTCACCCGCCAGCAACGGCGGCAGCCAGCGCTGCCGCTGTGCGGCGCTGCCGAATTGCGCGATCGGCAGCGCCCCCAGGACCAGGTTGCTCAGCAGCGGCACCGGCGCCAGGCGACGCCCCTGCTCCTGCAGCAGCAGGCATAACCCGGTGAAGCCGAGCCCGGAGCCGCCATCGGCCTCGTCGATGGCGACGCCCAACAGCCCCTGCTGGGCGAGCAGTCCCCACAACGCTTCGTCGTACACCGCGTCACTGCGATAAAAATTCAGCAGATAGTCGTCCGTGACCTGGTCGGTAAAGATCTGCGACGCCAGCTCGCGGATCGCGTTCTGGTCCTCGGTAAAAGAAAAGTCCATAGTGGTTCCTCACAAGAGACAAACAATGCGCTGCCCGACACCTGTCGACGACAGTCCTGCGCCGCGGCCGCTACTGGCCTGACCTGACCATAAATTGCAGATTGCGGGTATAACTGAGCTTCTCCGGGGGCGGGTTCTGCAGGAACAGGCCCCGGTAGAACATCACCGTGAGCAGTTCAGCCATCTCCTCCACCTGCAGTGGTTCGGCGACCAGCGCCGGCTCGCGGTTGACGTAGTAGTCACGCAGCACGGCCTCGCCCATGCCCGCCAGGGTATACACCACCATCAGCGCCTGGTGCTCGCGCAGCTGCGCCTGCGGGAACAGCTTGGGCATCAACTTGACCAGCCAGCTCAGCTGCTGGATAAAATTGCGCCGCAGCAGCTGCGAGAAGCCGGGGTCCTCATCCGCCAGCTGCAGCAGGCACCGCGTCAACCCCGGGCGCTCGGCATAACCGGCGGCGACCAGGCGGTTGTGCGCCAGCATGCGCTCATACCAGTCACCTTTGGGCACGTCGCGCTCGATGGCCTCGATGTTGAGGGACAGGGCGACGAAATCCTCCAGTACTTCCAGCGTCAGCGAGCGCAGGTCCGGAAAATAGTGATAGAACAAACCGGCGGCCACGCCAGCCTCATCGGTGACATCGGCGACGCGCAGCTTGTGATAGCCCACCTGCTCCAACGCCACCAGGGCCGCCTGCTTGATCTTCTCCCGCGCCTTGCGGCCGCGCGGACTGCGGGCCTGCTTCCGCTGCGCGGGAGCCCGTAAGCCATCGACTTTGCCAACCATCTCTTCTCGCACGCGAAGGTTTCAAGACCGCCCCTCAATGCCGGAGCCTCAGCTCATGCAGGCGCCTCAGCGCGCTCCGACCTCCCCCGGTTCCCGCTCAAGAGGCGACAAAGTACTTGAATTTGAATTTAGTTTCAATATTATATGGCACCCAGGTTGGCGGTCGCTGCCCTTGCGCCGCTGCGCGCCCCCGGGCGGCACGCCCACCGGCCGCGTCTCATTACACGGAAATCACTATGTTCATCGATTATCCCGAAGACCAGAAAGCGCTGCGCAAGGAGCTTCGCGCCTACTTTGCCACGCTGATCACTCCGGAGATCAAGGAGGCCACCCGCAGCGCCGAGAGCGGGCCCGTCTACAAGCAGCTGATCCGGCAAATGGGCAAGGACGGCTGGCTGGCGGTCGGCTGGCCAACAGAGTACGGCGGCCGGGGCCGCCCCATGTCCGACCAGCTGGCGTTTTTCGAGGAGGCCCTCATGGCCAGCGCGCCGGTGCCCTTCGTGACGCTCAACACGGTCGGGCCGGCGCTCATGGACTATGGCAGCAAGGCGCACCAGGAGGCCTTTCTGCCCCGCATAGCGGCCGGCGAGATCCACTTTGCCATCGGCTACACCGAGCCCGGCGCCGGCACCGACCTGGCCGCGCTGAGCACCTCGGCAGTCCGGGAGGGCGACGATTACATCATCAACGGCGCCAAGGTGTTCACCAGCGGCGCCGACGGCGCCGACTATATCTGGCTGGCTGCGCGCACCGATGCGGATGCTCCCAAGCACAAGGGCATCACCATGTTCATCGTGGATACCCGCCTCGAGGGCTTTTCCTGCACGCCCATCCGCACCGTCGGCGGCGTCAACACCAACGTCACCTACTACGACAACGTGCGCGTGCCGGCGTCGATGATCGTCGGCGAGCTGAACAAGGGCTGGAACCTGATCACCGCGCAGCTCAACCACGAGCGCATCGGCCTCGCCTCCTGGGCGATCCACGGCTGGAAATTCTACCATCGCGCCCTGGCCTGGGCCCGCGAGGCGCACGACGGCCGCCGCGCCATCGACGACCCCGTGGTACAGCGCAATCTGGCCGAGGTCTTCTTCATCCTCGAGGCCAACCGCCTGCTCAATTCGCGCATGGCCTGGGAGCTGGAACAGCGTCGGCTCGATCCGGCCCTGGCCTCGGGCGCCAAGGTGTACAGCACCGAGGGGCTCATCGAGGTGTGCCGCCTGCTGATGGAGATCGTCGGCCCCAACAGCCTGGTGCGCTCCGGCAGCTCCGCGGCGCTGCTGATGGGCGACCTGGAGCAGGAATACCGGCGCTGCCAGACCAATACCTTCGGCGGCGGGGTCAACGAAATTCAGCGCGGGCTGGTCGCCAACTTCGGCCTGGGCATGCCCCGCCACCGCTAAATCGCCATCTGAATCAACCGGGAACAGCACATGACCCCTGAAGAAACCAAAGCCTTTGAAGACAAAATCCAGGCCTTCGTCGGCCGCGAGGTCAGCGCGCCTACGCGCGGCCTGGACGACGTCAACGCCGCCATGATCCGCCACTACGCGGAGGTGCTCGGCGACGCCAACCCCGTCTACAGCGACGCCGAGTTTGCCGCCGGGTCGAGCAAGGGCGGCATCATCGCACCGCCGACCATGCTGCAGGTATGGAGCATGGAGGGCTACCCCATGTGCGGCGAGCCCAGGATGGACACCCAGCGCGAGCTGCACAAGGTGTTCGACGAGCACGGCTTCACCGGCGTGCTCGGCACCAACACCTCATCGGAGTACTTCCGCGATCTGCGCCCGGGCGACCAGATCACCTCCCACTGCGTCATCAGCGGCATCTCCGAGCAGAAGGCCACGGCGCGTGGCCTGGGCTATTTCATCGAGACGCTGTATACCTTCACGGACCAGAACGACGAACCCGTCGGGAAAATCGTCTTCCGGGTGCTCAAGTTCATTCCCAACGACAGCAACAGCGCTGGCAGCAGCGACAGCGGCGCCGACGACGCCACCCCGGCGGCGCCCACCCGCATCCGCTCGCCCCGCGGCCACGACAACGGCTGGTGGTGGGAGGCCGTCGACCAGGGCAAGGTCCTGATCCAGCGCTGCAAAGGCTGCCAGACCCTGCGCCACCCGCCCCGGCCCATGTGCGGCGAGTGCCAGTCGATGGAGTGGGACTCCATCGAATCCACGCTCGATGGCGAGGTGTTCAGTTTCACCGAGCTGCACCACCCCAGATTCCCGGGCTACCCGACCCCGCTGATCTGCGCCGTGATCTCACTGGCGGAGGGCACCCGCATCGTCTCCAACATCGTCGGCTGCGAACCGGAGCAGGTGCACATCGGCATGAAGGTCAAGGGCGTGGTCGAACAGGTCGACGAGAAGACCATGCTGCCGCAATTCTACCCGGCCTGAACGATCCGCCAACCGAACAGAGCATCGAGCGAGAACCCAATGAACAAGACTACCCTGGCATTCGAGGGCGTGAGCGTCGGCGACAAGCTGCCGCCACTGTCGATCGACATCACTTCCGGCCTGATCATCGGCGGCGCCATCGCCACCCGTGACTTCACGCCGGTACACCACGACAAGAAGGCAGCCCAGGCCGGCGGGCTGCCGGATGTCTTCATGAACATCCTCACCAGCAACGGCCTCATGGGGCGCTTCGTCACCGACTGGGCGGGCCCCGACGCCACCCTCAAGGGCATCGACATCAAGCTGGGGGCCCCCAACCTGCCCGGCTTCGTCATGACCATCACCGGCGAGGTGAAGTCGGTCGACGCTGACAGCGGCGTGGTCGCCGTTGCCGTCGAAGGTGTCAACAACGTCTGGGGCACGCATATGTCCGGCACCGTGCGTGTCGCCCTGCCCCGCAACACGCAATAGGAGAAGCCCGCATCATGGTCGCAAATATCACGGATAAAGCCGCGATTGTAGGCATCGGCACTACAGAGTTTTCGAAAAACTCCGGGCGCTCGGAACTGTCCCTGGCGATCGAGGCGGTCAAGGCCGCACTGGACGACGCCGGCCTCAAGCCCACCGACGTCGACGGCATGGTGACCTTCACCATGGACACCAATGAGGAGATCGAGGTCGCCCGCGCCCTGGGCTGTGACGAACTCACCTTCTACGGCCGCGTACCCTACGGCGGCGGCGCCGCCACCGGCACCCTGCACCAGGCGGTCATGGCCGTCGCCACCGGCATGGCCCAGACCGTGGTCTGTTACCGCGCGCTCAACGGCCGCTCGGGCTTCCGCTACTCCGATGGCGTATCCGGCGACCTTATCACCGGCAGCGCCATCCACTACGGCTGGTACATGCCGTTCGGACTGCTCACTCCCGCCTCGTGGGTCGCCACCTACAGCCAGCGCTACATGCACCTGTACGGCGTCACGCCGGACGCCCTGTTCGAGGTCGCCCACAGCACCCGCAATTACGCCGTGAACAACCCGGCCGCGTTCTTCTATCAGCGCCCCTTCACGCGGGAGGAGTACGACAACGCCAAGATGATCAGCAGCCCGCTGCAGCTGTTCGACTGCTGCCAGGAGAGCGACGGCGGCTCGGCGGTCATCGTCACCACGGCCGAGCGGGCCAGGGATCTGCGCCAGCCCGGCGTGCTGATCAAGGGCGTCGCGCAGTGCGCCGGCAAGAACATGGAGGAGATGACCTCATTCTACCGTCCCGAGATCGCCTGCCTGCCGGAGATGGAGCGCGCTGCCAGTATGGCGTACGCGCAGTGCGGCCTCACCGCCGCCGACATCGACTGCGCCGTTATCTACGATGCCTTTTCATCGATCGTGTTGTGGCAGCTTGAGGCCTGGGGCTTCTGCGGTCTCGGCGAGGCCGGCGACTTCGTGCTCGACGGTCACCTGCGGCCGGACGGCCGCCTGCCCACCAACACCCACGGCGGCCAGCTCTCCGAGGCCTATATCCACGGCGTCAACGGCATCGTCGAGGCGGTGCGCCAGGTGCGTGGCACCTCACTGAACCAGCCCGGCAAGACCGTCAACCACGCCCTGGTCACCTCCGGCGTGGGCGTGCCCACCGGCGGCGCCATTCTGGGTCGGATGGATTGACCCACGCCGGCAGTACCGGCGACCCGCTCAGCGCAGCATCAGCGCCTGGTCCAATGGCCGCTGGACCAACGCGCGCAGCGCCTGCTCGCTGCGCAGGCCGATGCCCTGCGGGCCGTTGCGCGTGTACAGCGTGATGTGCGGTGGCGGCGTCGGCACTGCCGCCGAGCGGGGCAGCAGCCGGCGCAACTGCCGGTAGAATGCGGCCAGCTGCGGCACATCGACCATCTGCACGACGCTGACCTGCCGCCCGCCGCGCCCGGCCGCCGGGCGCGACAACAGGTAGCAGCGCGGCCTTGGCCGCAGCGACCAGTCGCCGGCCTCAAACAGCGCCGCCAACGCCGCCTCATCCAGCCGGCCGGCGTCGATCCACGCCAGCAGGCGGCGCCCCAAGCGGCTGCCGATCACGGTGAGATGAAACTCCGGCTTGCGCTGCAGCGAGCGACCGTCGATGAGCAGATGCGGCCGCAGCCCGCGACCGTAGCCCGGCACGCTGATCACCTGCGTGGGCGCATCTGCGCACAGCGGGCGCCACTGCGGAACCAGGCGCCATCGCCGCCGCTGGAGAGGTCCGGCCTGGAGAGGTCCGGCCTGGAGAGGTCCGGCCTGGAGGGCTGCGTGCCCTGCCCGCGGCACTACCCTGCTCCCCCTCGGCGGCGCCCCAAGGCGCGCTCACCCACGGCGGGTCGGCGTCCGGCGTGGCGCCATCATTCGAAGCGGCTGAAATCCGGCGCGCGCTTCTCGCTGAACGCGGTCATCGCCTCGAGGGCCTCGGGCGAGCTGAGCGCGCGCTGAAAGATCTGTGCCTCCACGCCGATGCGCGCTCTGAGCTCATCGACCGGACGCATCAGGCGCTTGCTGCTGCGCAGCGCCCGCTTCGGCTTGCGCGCCAGGCGCAACGCCACTGAGCGCGCCTGCACCAGCTCCTCACCGCCGGCGAACGCCGCGTTGACAACGCCGGCCTCGACCATCTGGGCGGCGCTGAAACGATCACCGAGCAACAGCATCTGGGCCGCACGGCGATAGCCCATCTGGGACGGCATGGTCAACGAAGAGGCGGCCTCGGGCACCAGCCCGAGATCGACAAAGGGCGTGGCGAACATCGCGCGATCGCTGGCGTAGACGAAATCGCAGTGAAACAGCAGGGTCACGCCCACGCCGACCGCCGACCCGTTGACCGCCGCCACCACCGGCACATCGGTGCCGGCCAGGGCGTACAGAAAGCGCACCACCGGCGCGTCGGCGCCCGACTCAGCGGCATCCGACGCTGCCATCGCCAGAAAGTCGCCGATATCATTGCCGGAGGTGAAACTGTCGCCGGCACCGGTAATCAGCAGCACGCGCAAGCCGGGTTCGTTCTCCACCCGCTCCAGCGCCTGCAGCATGGCCTCGTACATCGCCTGCGTGAGGGCGTTCTTGCGCTCAGGCCGGTTTAGGGTCAATTCGAGTACACCCTCCGCTGTGGTGCACACAATATGCTCGCTCATGGCGCCAGACTCCTGCTCCGTGGGTTGCGTCCATGATGCCCGAATTACCCGCTTGGCAACCAATAATTTCTTTGACGGGCGGCCCGGCGGCGCGCGGAAGTTGGCATGCCTGGCGCCTTCGCGTTTAAGATAGACGGTGCCGGTCTCAGCCCCCTGTCCTGGAACCCCCCGTCGACGATGACTAATCATAATCTGCTGGTGCTGTTTGCCCACCCCTCCATCGATCGCTCTGACGTCAATGCGCAGCTGCTGCAGGCCAGCCGCGCAGCGCCGGGCGTCACCGTCGTGGATCTCTACGGCGAGTACCCGACCTACCAGATCGACATCGACAGAGAACAGCGGCGCCTGCTGGATCACGACGTCATCATCTTCATGTTTCCCCTGTACTGGTACTCCACGCCATCCATTCTCAAGGAGTGGCAGGACCTGGTGCTGGAGTATGGCTTCGCCTACGGCAGTCAGGGCAGCGCGCTGCACGGCAAGATCTTTCTGTGTGCCATCTCCGCCGGCGGGTCGGAGCAGGCCTATCGCCGGGAGGGCTACAACCACTACACCATCCGCCAGCTGCTGCAACCACTGGAGCAGATGGCGGCGCTCTGCGGTATGCGCTACCTGCCGCCGTTCGCCCTGTTCGGCTCGCGCACGGCGGCGGAAAACGGCCTGCTGGAGGCACATGTCGCCAAGTGGCAGCGCACGCTGCAGGCCCTGCGGGAGGGGCGGCTGGATGTCAGGCGGGCGCAGGCGCTGCCGCGCCTGGACGAGCATCTCGACAAACTGGTCGGGGCGGCGCCATGACCGGCTACCTGATCACCGCCTTCATCTACCTCTGTGCCGCCGTCATCGCCGTGCCTGTGGCCAAGCGGCTTGGGCTGGGCTCGGTGCTGGGCTACCTCTGCGCCGGTGTGATCATCGGCCCGGTGCTGGGCCTGGTGGGCCAGGAAGCCGCCCGCCTGCAGCACCTGGGTGAATTCGGCGTGGTCATGATGCTCTTCCTGGTCGGCCTCGAACTGGAACCCCGCATGCTCTGGCAGATGCGCCATCGTCTGCTCGGCCTCGGCGGCCTGCAGGTGGGCGGCACTGCGCTGGCGGTCGCTGCCATCGGCCTGCTGCTGGGGCTGGCCTGGCAGGTCGCGCTGTGCGTGGGGCTGATATTCTCGCTGTCCTCGACGGCCATCGTGCTGCAGACATTCAGCGAAAAAGGTCTGAGCCGCACCCCGGGTGGACGCACGGCATTCTCGGTGCTGCTGTTTCAGGACATCGCCGTCATTCCGATGCTGGCGCTGCTGCCGCTGCTGGCGCTGCCCGAGCTGGGCGCGTCGGCGCCCAGCGCCGCGGGCCACGGCGGCGAAGGCCACGAAGCCCTGAACCTGGTGGCTCATCTGCAGGGCTGGCAGCATGCCGCGGTGGTGCTGGCAAGCGTTACCGTGGTCGTGCTGGCCGGACACTATCTGGGCCGGCCGCTGTTCCGCATCGTGGCCGATACCGGCCTGCGGGAGCTGTTCACGGCGACATCGCTCGCCCTGGTCATCGGCGTGGCGGCGCTGATGAGCCTGGTCGGGCTGTCCCCTGCGCTGGGCACCTTCCTCGCCGGCGTGGTACTGGCCAACAGCGAATTCCGCCACGAGCTGGAAAGCAATATCGAGCCGTTCAAGGGCCTGCTGCTGGGATTGTTCTTTATCACCGTCGGCGCCGGCATCCAGTTTGGCGTCCTCGCCGAACATCGCTGGCTGATCATCGGGCTCACTGCCGGCATCATGCTGCTCAAAGGTGCGGTGCTGTGGGGGCTGGCCGCGCTGTTTGGCGTGCGCGGCACCGATGGCTGGCTGCTCACCCTGAGCCTGGCGCAGGCCGGCGAGTTCGGCTTCGTGCTGCTGAGTTACAGCGTGCAGAACCAGGTGCTGCCCGCCGACCTGGCCCAGCTGCTGTCGCTGGTGGTCGCACTGTCGATGTTTCTCACGCCCGTGCTGTTCATCGTGTTCGACCGGCTGGTGGTGCCGCGCTATCAGCGACGGGGCGGCGAGCGCGAGGCCGACACCATCGACGAGCACGGCCCCGTCATCATCGCCGGCATCGGCCGCTTCGGCCAGATCGTCAACCGCATGCTGACCGCCAACGACATCAGGACCGTGGTACTGGACCGCGAGATCGGGCAGGTCGACAACATGCGCAAGATCCGCATCAAGAGCTTTTACGGCGACGCCACCAGGCCGGCCCTGCTGCACACCGCCGGCATCGACGACGCCGCGCTGTTCGTCGTGGCCATCGACGAAGCGGAGCAGGCCGTCGAGCTGGTGCGCTATCTCAAGCACGCCCACCCCCATCTGCGCGTCCTGGCCAGGGCCCGCGACCGCCTCCACCTGTATCATCTGCGCGACGCGGGCGCCGATTACATCGTCGCCGAAACCTACCACTCCGCGCTCAACATGGGCAGCGCGGTGCTGCGCGAGCTGGGCGTCCACCCCTTCAAGGCCGAACAGTTGCGGGCCGCCTTCGAGCAGATCGAACAGAACAGTATCGATCAGCTCTATGGTGCCTGGCAGCAGCGGGGCGAGGGCGAACGGGTGGGCACCAACTACCTGCAGCTGTTCTTCGAGCTCGACGGCATTATCCGCCAGGCCATGCTGCGCGATCGCGACGATCGCCACCCGCGGTCAGCGCGGGGGTGGACGCCGCCGCCCAGGAACTACGAGGAAGTCATCGAGTTGCCGGACATCGACTGAACACCACCGCGCCGCCGGGCGCGGCAAACCAGGGGCAGAACAATCCGCGCAGGCGGCCCGTGCCGGTGTCGCCATGCAGGAATGACGGCCATGAATGACTTTGCAGTCTGCGCCATCCGCGCATAGGCTTAAGCCGATGGACGAATCGAGCGACAGCGGGCCATTATCGAGGCCGGCAGGCCAGCGATGCCGGCCCGCCGGGCTCCGCCTGCGTGCCAGCGCCATCAGCGACACCGGCCTGGTGCGCCGCAATAATGAGGACAGCTTCGTCGACGACGCCAGGCTCGGCCTGTGGCTGGTCGCGGACGGCATGGGCGGCGCGGGCGCCGGCGAAGTCGCGGCGGCCATTGCCTGCAGCGCGGTACACCGCGCCGTCGCCGAGGGCCGCACCCTCGCGGAGGGAATGCAGGCGGCGCATCGTGCGATCGGCGCAGCGGCGCTGGCTGGTGCCGGCGCGTTTGGCATGGGCACGACCGCGGTCGCCCTGACCAGCAGGGGGCGGCACTATGACGTCGCCTGGGTTGGCGACAGTCGGGCCTATCTCTGGGACCTGCGACAGCTCACCAGAGTCACCAGGGACCACTCCCTGGTACAGGAACTGGTCGATGCGGGCGTCATCGACGAGCAGGCGGCGCGCACGCACCCCCAGCGCAATATCATCACCCGCTCCCTCGGGGCCGGGCTGGCGATGGCGCCGAACGTCGGCCGCGCCCGCGGGCGCTGGTCACCTGGCCAGAGCATGCTGCTGTGCAGCGACGGCTTGTGCGGCGAGCTGAGCGACGAGGCGATGGCCGCGATCCTGGCCGCGAGCCTCGCTCCCGATGACGCCGTGCGCCAGTTGTGCCGTGCCGCTCTCGACCACGGCGGTCGCGACAATATCACCGCCATCCTGGTGTGCGCCCCTGCCCCCGCTGCGCCCTGGCGGCGGCTGGTCGGCTGCCTGCAGCGTACAGCGCGGTCGATCAGGTCGCGATGCTAAGCCATGTTTTCCCGCACGTAGGCCAGGACGTCATCGTGGTGGGTCTTGGTCTTCACCTTGTCCATGATGTGCCTGAGGCGCCCGTCCTGATCGATGAAGAAGGTGGTGCGCAGGATCCCCATCGACTCCTTGCCCATGAACTTCTTCAACGCCCACACCCCGTACTTTTCGGCAATGGCGTGGTCCTCATCGGACAGCAGGGTGAAATTGAGCCCCTCCTTCTCGATGAAGCGGCCCAGCTTTTTGACAGGGTCAGGGCTGATGCCCAGCACCACGGTGTCCAGCCCCGCCAGCGCCTGCTGACTGTCGCGGATGCCGCAGGCCTGCACCGTGCAGCCAGGGGTCATGGCGCGCGGGTAGAAATAGACCACCACGTTGCTGCGGCCCCGGAAATCCTTCAAAGACACCACCTTGCCATGCTGATCCGGCAGGGAAAAGGACGGGGCCATGTGGCCGACGATGGGAAAAGGCATATTCTGATTCTCCTGTCACGGTAAAAAGTTCAGGTTTCATCGGCAAGCAGCTCACGCGGCAGCTGCTTGGTCGTCTTGGCACCCAGCTGATCCAGCTTGGCCGCCGCCAGCAGCAGGTTGCCGCGCCCGCTGCGCAAGCGCTCGGTGGTCTGGTGCCAGGAGTCCTGTGCCTTCCCCAGGTACTTGCCGACGTCCTGCAGCGACTCCGCCACGCGCACTATCTGATCGTGAATGCGGCCTGCCTGCTGGGCGATTTCCTCCGCGTTGCGATTCTGGTTCTCATAGCGCCAGATGCTCTGCACAGTACGCAGCGTAGCGAGCAATGTACCAGGGCTCACCACGATAATATTCTTGTCGTAGGCGCGCCGGAACAGCGCCGGCTCGTGTTCGAACACCAGCAGAAACGCCGTCTCGATGGGGATGAAGATGAGCACGAAATCGAGGCTGCGGATACCCTCGAGATTTTCGTAGGACTTGACGCTGAGGCCCTCGACGTGGCTCTTCACACTGGCGATATGCGCCTTGAGGTGCGCCAGCTTCTGGCCGTCGTCCTCCGCCACGTAATAGCGCTCGTACTCGATCAGCGACACCTTGGCGTCGATCACGATGTCCTTGTTGTCCGGCAGGCGCACGATGACATCGGGATAGCGGCGCCGCCCATCCGCCGAACGCAGGGCCACCTGAGTCTCGTACTCGTGCCCCTTGCGCAGCCCCGACTCCTCGAGCAAGCGCTCGAGAATCATCTCGCCCCAGTTGCCCTGCACCTTGTTGTCGCCCTTGAGCGCCTTGGTCAGATTGACCGCATCCTCGCTGATTCTTCGATTGAGGTCTTTCAGTTCGTCGATCTGGTTGATCAACGACATGCGGTCGCGCGACTCCTTGTCGTAGACGTCCTCGACCCTGCTCTTGAAATCCTTCAGCTGCTGGCGCAGCGGCACCAGGGTCTGATCGAGACTGGTCTTGCTGAGCTGGCTGAATTTCTCTGATTTTTCCTCAAAGATTTTCTGCGCCAGATTTTCGAACTCCTGCCCCATCTGCACCCGCGCCTCCTGCAGCATCTGCAGCTGCTCGGCAAAGCGCTTGCGCTCCTGCACGAGAGTCGCCTCGAGGCCGGCATATTCCGCCCGCAGCTGGCTGATCTTCTCGCTCTGATAGTTGATATGGCCGTTGAGTTCGGTGTTGATGTGCTCCTGACGTCTCAGCTGCTTGACGTTCTCGCGGCCGCGGGCCACCTCCTGCAGCAGTTCCTTCTGCTCGTCGTTGAACTCCTCCACCAGCGATTGCGCCAGCTCAAGCTCCTGCATGAGCTGCAGGCGCGAGCGGTGCTGCCAGACGAGCGTGACCACGCCGAGCACGGCGAGCGATACGGCGGCGTAGGGCGCGCCCGATTTAACGTAGGGCATCGCCGCTTCCACATAGGGAATGACGACTTCAAGCATGGCCAGCGGGCAGAGGCAGCGGATTCGTTGAACGGATTATTGTTGTCTCATGCGGTTATTGCACTCGCCGTCTGACTGACAGGTTTGATCAGGGGACAACCCGGACGCGTTACCGCACTGGTCCGGTACAGCTGCCCCATGTGAAAAAGTATAGACGGCAATTTTCCCATCCGGCAATTTTTCGCTGGCTTTTTTTTCGCGGCAGCGAGCGGCGGCGCTAGCCGCTTCCCGGCGGATGCAGGCGACGCTGGATGACCTCGTGCCGCACCGGGAAATGGCCGCGCTGGCAGTCCTGGATCAGGTAGGTCAGGGTGTCGGTCACCACGGGAAAGGCCAGGGTATCCCACGGAATCTGCGCGAACTCGAACAGTTCGGCGTCGAGGCTTTCGACGCCCACCCCGAATTTTCCCTCGACCACCCGGGCGCGGTAGAACATGTAAACCTGGGAGATATGGGGCAGATCGAACAAAGTATACAGCTGCAGATCGGCGACGTCGGCGCAGGCCTCCTCCAGGGTTTCGCGCCGGGCACCGTCGCTGCAGGCCTCTCCGTTCTCCAGAAATCCCGCCGGCAGCGTCCAGTAGCCCTTGCGGGGTTCGATCGCCCGCCGGCACAACAGCACCCGCCCCTCGTACAGCGGCACGCAACCCACGACGATCTTCGGATTCTGGTAGTGAATGACCTGACAGCGCTCGCACACGAAGCGCGGCCGGTTGTCGTTTTCCGGTATCCTGAGCGCGACAGCCGCGCCGCACACACTGCAGTAATTCATGGGATAAGCACCACTGTTGGGAGTTGGAGCGCGACGCGCTGCCGGCACCATGCCCACCGCTCCACCTGAGCCGCTGCTGACGCCCCGCCAGCGCGCCCGCCCCTAGCGCAGGTGCCGGTACTGCCCACCGAAAAACACCAGCGGCTGCGCCGCGGCATGGCTGGCCATTTCCAGCACCCTGCCCACGATGATGGTGTGATCGCCGCCGTCATAGCGGCGCCACACCTCGCACTCCAGCGACACCAGGCAGTCATCGAGCACGGCCTGGCCCGTCGCCCCCCGGCGAAAGGTGCCCGGTATCAGGGCGTGATGGCCCTTGGAGGCGTAGTGGCGCGAGACATCCTCCTGATGATCGCGCAGAATATTGACCGCAAAGCCGGCGGCGCCAGCAAAAACCTCGGCACAATCCGAATTATTCTGGATACTCCACAGTATCAGCGGCGGTGCCAGCGACAGCGACGAGAACGAGTTGACGGTCATGCCCTGGGGCTCACCGCCCTCCGGGCAGGTGGTGACGACGCTGATGCCCGTGGCAAACCGGCCCAGCGCATCGCGGAACGCACGCAGGTCCAGGCTCATGCGCTGCCCTCCGCTGCATCCGGCCGCCCCGAGCCACCACCAGGGGCACCCCAGCGGCGCAGGGCCGCTTCATCGCTGTCGCGAGGCTCCACCCAGCGCTCCTCCCGCCCGCTGCACTCCTTCTTCCAGAACGGGGCGCGGGTCTTCAGGTAATCCATGATGAACTCGCAGGCCGCAAAGGCATCGCCGCGGTGGGCACTGGCGACGCCGACGTAGACGATGCGGGCACCGGGGCCGAGTTCTCCGACGCGATGCAGCACCGCCACCGCATGCAGCGCCCAGCGCCGCGTCGCCTCTTCGACGATGGCGCCGATCGCCCGCTCGGTCATACCCGGATAGTGCTCCAGCCACAGCCGCTGAATGTCCCCGCCTGCGCCCCGGCCGCGCACATAACCGGTAAAGCTCACGATGGCGCCGACGCCGCCATCCTCGCGCTGCAGCCAGCGCTCCAGTTCGCCGACGTCGATATCCTCGGCCAGCACCCGGATTCTCACCGGCGGTGCCGCAGCAGAGCCGGTCTCAGCCGCCCTCGAGCCCATCGCCGCCACGCCGTCAGCCTCCCGTCACCGGCGGAAAGAACGCCAGCTCATCGCCGTCCTCCAGCACTTGCTCGCGCGAGCTGACGCTGTGATTCACGGCTATCACCAGATTTTCCGCGGCCAGCGCCCGGCGCCAGGCTTCACCACCCTGCGCACCGAGGCGCTCGATGACGTCGCCCACGGTAGCGGGCGCGGACCAGCCAAGACTCAGCTCACCGGTCCCCAGATCCTCGCGCAGACGAGCGAACAGGCGAACGGTCAGCATGTTTGCTCCGCTGCGAGCCAGCTTCCGGACTTGCCGCCATGCTTCTCCAGCAGGCGGACCTGTTCGATCACCATGCCCCTGTCGACGGCCTTGCACATATCGTAAATGGTCAGTGCCGCCACCGAGGCAGCGGTCAGCGCCTCCATCTCGACGCCGGTCGGTCCGGCGACCTTGCAGCAGGCGCGAATAACGACCGACGGCGGCTCCCGCTCGGTGCTGATGTCCAGCTTGACCGAGGTGAGCATCAGCGGGTGGCACAGCGGTATGAGCTCCGCGCACTTCTTGGCGGCCTGAATCCCTGCTACCCGGGCCACCGTGAGCACATCGCCCTTGGCGTGCATGCCCTCCTCGATCATCGCCAGCGTCGTGGCGCTCATGCGGACGCTGGCCGCGGCCACGGCTTCGCGCCCGGTGGCGGGCTTGGCGGTGACGTCCACCATGCTGGCGTTGCCAGCGGCGTCGAGATGGGTCAATTGTTGGCTCATAGGCAGGGCATCGGGTGACGACGGTGGAATGAGGCGGCCATTATAGCCAATTTACGGCGCAATAGTGGCGGTCGCTTGCCCGCAGGCGACCATCCGCTCACGCGCCGACCGGATCGCAGCTGCGAAAATGATAGACGTCATCGATGAGCAGCCGCTCCAGCTGCCCCCGCGCCATCAGGTAATGCAGGTGTGCGATACACTCTCCGATGGCGAGATTGATCTGCTCGGCGCCCAGCTCGCGCTTGAACAGCACCGGCAGCAGCTCCATCGGATTGCGCGGTTCCCGACAGGCCGACTCCAGCGCCTGCAGATGCCCCTCGTGGTGGGCGATCAATTGCCGCAGACGCGTGCGTGCCCCCCTGAACGGCAGCCCATGGGCCGGCAGCACCAGGGTGTCCTCGTCCAGCGCGTCCAGGCCGAGCATCTTGTCGTGCGACGCCAGCCACAACTTGAGCGGATTGGCCTCCGGCTCGATGGCGAGCACGCTGACATTGGAACTGATCGTGGCGATGATCTGATCGCCGGAGAACAGTACGCCGCGTTCAGGGTCCAGCAGACAGGCGTGCTCCGGTGAGTGCCCCTGACCGACCACCACCTGCCAGCGGGTGTCGCCCAGACACAGCTCGTCGCCCTCGACGATGCGGATAAACGCCCCCGGCATCGGCTCCACGACCCGGGAAAAACCCGACGCCCGCGCCCGGATCTGCTCGAACGACTGCGGCGGCATCCCCGCACGCTGATAAAACTGACGGATCATGAACGAAACGCTGTCGCCCGGACCCGCCGCGAAGGTGCGGCCGGTATAGTATTCGCCCTGCGTCATGTACAGCGGCGCCTGCCAGCGCTCGCTCAGCCAGCCCGCCTGCCCCACGTGGTCCGGGTGCATGTGAGTGACGACGATGCCCAGCACCGGCCTGCCCCCCAGGCACTGGGCGAACACCTGCTCCCAGAGGCGCTGTACTTCACCGCCCCTGAGGCCGGTATCGATGATGTACCAGCCATCGCCGCCGTCCACCAGGTAGAGGTTGATGTGATCCAGCGCCAGCGGCAGCGGCATGCGCAGCCAATGTATCCCGGGCTTGACCTCGATGGTGGCGCCAAAAGCCGGCGGCTCGGTGAAGGGAAACTGCATGTCCTCTGCCCCCTGTCTTTCATGCACTCCTACCCACGTCTGGCCGCCGCAGTGCTGCGACCGCTGCTGGCTCACGCAGGCCTGCCAGCGGTGTTATACGTGGAGCATACAACAGCCGCTCACTGCGGCGGTGACTTTTCTCGCTACCCGGCCCGCAGGCAGGAGCGGGGCACCATAGCGGTATTATTCGGCTTGAACATCCCGGCCACTTATTGAAAACTGCCCGCAAGCCCTTACCAGAGAGAGCCAGCGCAATGCCGACCGACATCTTTGACGATCGCAGGACCGCCTCAGACCGCCGCGGCACCTTCGGGGTGAACGGCCACATACATTGCCGCCGGCGCACGGGCAACCGCCGCTGCAGGAGCAGTGACGCGCGCAAGACATGCTGGTGGCTGCAGACCAACTATGTCGACAAGGAGCACATCGTGTTCAGCCATCGCTGAGCACTGCCGCGGCCGCTGGCGGCTGGCAACCGACCCGCCAGGAGGTCGCTGCGACGCGCAGCCCGACTGCCCGCGGCTCGGCCGTGTTAATTGATGTCCGGAACCGTCCGCGACCGATTGCCGCGCGGACGATCACCGGGGCGCCAGCAGCAGGCAACCACTACGCTACAGCCACCCGGGTCAGCACCCGATTACAGGAGACTCACGATGAAAAAGTCGCTCACTCCGCTGTACCTCGCCCTTGCGACGGCCCAGGGCGCTCTGGGCCTCGGCCTGGGGGACCCGAGCCAGGCTTCGCACCTGGGCGAACCCCTGGACACGACCATACCGCTGCTGGATTCCGAAAACTGGAAGAGCGATCAGATCAGGGTCAGCGTCATCGCCGACTCCGCAGCCCTGGCGCGCGATATCGACGCCTCGGTAGCCACCAGCGGGGGAAAAACCTACGTCCAGCTGCGCACCACCGGGCCGGTGCGCGAGCCCTACCTGGGTTTCACGGTAGAGCTGCGCTGGCCGCAGGGAACGGTACAGCGCCAGTATCAGTTTCTGCTGGACCCACCCCCGAAACACTGACCGGCACCGCCCCGGGCACGGCAGGCGGTGCCCGGGCGCTCACCTGAGGCGGTCGATGCCTTCGCCCGGCAGCGGGGCGGACGGGCCCAGCCCGAACTGATCCTGGATGCCGACTTCGAAATCCACATCGCGCAGCGCCCCGTCGATCTCAAAGACGTGCACATCGTCCAGCGTCGGGTAGGCGCCGCAGCTCTCCCCCGGCGTACAGATGATGAAATCGTTGTCGATATCGGAGCCCGCGTACAGCCGGTAGCGGCGCTTGCCCGCAGCCCGCGGGAAGGCATAGGGGTACTCCCCGGACGGCGACCGCTCCACCTCGGTCTGCTGCACCACGTCCTGCGTGTCCGCATCGATCAGCAGCACATAAAGCCTGCCCGCGTCTCCCGCGCCCGCCGACTCGGTCGGCACCTCCAGGTATACCGGCAGCTCCAGCACCCTGTCATCGGACTGCCAGACCTCCACCCGGGCCCGGTAGACGGCCCCACCGAGTCCGCTGCGATCGACAGCGGCCACATACTCGCCAAAGCCGCTGGCGTCGACGTCCGCTGCGGGGGTCACCGTGAGCCAGGGCTCGCTGGACACCACCTGGCGCACGGAGGGCGCGTTCTGCCCCACCCGGGTGAGCGAAAACCGGCGCGCTACCGTGCCGACCGGAAAATCCAGCGCCGTGGGTGTGGCGCTGATGAAACCGCCGACGGGTTCACCGGCGAGCGCCTGCGCCGCCTGCACCGCACGGTAGGCATCAATCAGACCAAAGCCATATTGTTTGTCTCTGCCGCTGGCGCCGAGGTCATCGACCATGACGCCGCTTGCCAGCACCGCTTCGAACTGCGCCGGTGACAACTGCGGATAGACCGCCTTCATCAGGGCGGCGACGCCGGTCACGTGGGGCGCGGCCATGGACGTGCCGCTGGACCAGCCGTAGCGGAACTCGATGGCGCCGGAGGAATCGTCACCCATGGTGCTGAGGATGCGGTCCGGATAGCCGTCGCCGTCGCGGTCGACGTCGTCCCCGCCGGGCGCCACCACATCGACAAAATCGCCGAAGTTGGAGTAACTGGCCCGCGCGGAACCCGAGGTGACGGCACCGACGGCCACCACGCCCTCGTACGCGGCCGGGTAGAATTGCACCTCGCTGCCGGCATTGCCCGCAGCCGCCACCACGATCACACCGGCGGCCCGCGCCGCCGTGATGGCATCCTGCAGCGCCTGGCTGTAACACTCGCTGCAGCCCAGGCTGAGATTGATGATGTCCGCACGGCGGGCGGGCAGCTTGCCGCTGGCGTTGTCCAGGCCCGCCGCATAGCGCAGGCCCTGCAGCAGATCGAAGGATGAGCCGCCGCCCAGGCCAAGCACGCGGATGGGCATGATGACAGCGCCCCAGGAGACACCCGCGACGCCACTGCGGTTGCCGGTCTGCGCCGCCACGGTGCCCGCGACGTGGGTACCGTGGAAACTGCTGAGCTTGGAGGGCCCGCGGCGATCACCGACGTCGTCGGGATTGGCATCGATGCCGTCACCATCGGCCGCCACCGCAGGGTCGCTGATGAAGTCGTAACCCGCCGTCAGACTCCCGGCGAGGTCGGGATGCCCCAGCAATACACCCGTATCGATGACGGCGACGGTCACGGCATTGCCGCTGCCGGCGACGCGCGCGACATCCCAGGCGGCGGGCAGCTTGATGAAGGGATAATTCCACTGGCTCGGGTACAGCGCGTCGTCCGGGACGGCCGCCGCCTGGACCCGGTAGTTGGGTTCGATGCTGGCGATGTCGCTGCGCCGCGACAGCGCTTTGAGCAGCTTGCGGGTCAGATATTTGGGATTGCCCATACCCAGCGGATCGGCGGCGCCGTCGTACCGCCCGGCGCCAGGCGCCAGCCCCCGCAGGCCAGGGCGCCCTGCCAGCCGTTCGCCGTGGAGGCCGGCGCCCAGCATTGCCAGCAACTCGCGGGCGCTGCTGCCATCGCGCCAGCTCAGCAGCGCCGCTGCCCTCCCGCTCGCGTCGGCGGCGAGGCGCACATCGGGCACCCCCCGCAGCGCCGACAGCGTGTCATCCTGGGGGGCCAGCAGCGCCGAGGCCGCGTCGCGGAAACGCACGATCGCCTCATTGGGCCGGAAATCCGCCGAGCTGGCGGCCTGAGAACCAGCGGCCTGAGAGGCGATGCCCGCCGCTGCGCTGTTGCCGACGTACAGCACGTATTTGCTGATGCCCGCCGCGGCGTCCACCACGATGTAGTAGCTGCCCCCCTGCCCCGGCGGCACGCGCAGAATCTCGAACTCGCCCGTGCCGTCAGCATAGGACTGCAACGTCATGTCGCTGTCGTAAAGAAACAGGTCCAGATCGTTGCGCAGCGGGTCATCGGCATCGTGATCCGATACCCGCAGGGTGATCTGCTGGCCCTCGAGCAGTTCGACGGCGTAGACGTCGCGCCAGTCCGGCACCGAGGCAAAGCGCCCGGCCCCGCTACCCGAGGGCTCTGCGCTGGCGAAACCATTGAGCACAGAGGGGTTCGACAGCGCCTGCGCGAACTCGCGCTCATCGTTGTAGGCGTAGGGCGCCTCCGGGTCGTTGACGTCGCCATCCACCCTGACGCTGTCCGCTACCCGGATAGTGCCGGCGAGCGACAGCACCTGCGGCAGCGGCTCCGGCTCGATAGCGCCACCCCCTCCGGTATCGGCGCCATCACCGCTGCCGCTGCCCCCGCCGCCGCCACACGCTGGCAGCAGCGCAAACAAACCGGCCAGCGCGACGACGCGGGCGCACTGCGCCAGCCAGCGCTGCCCCGACCGGGCAGCACTGACGGCCGGCACGGTACGGCGCAGGGCCGCTGCGGGCTCCCCGGCAGACCGTTCGCCGCGGCCAGCGCCGCCGGGCGCGGCATCACCGCGATGCACCGCCTCCATCAACCTTACCTCATCCATCGCGCACACCGCGCTTCGCTCCCGGGTCCCGACGACTGCACCATGGCGCACCCGGCGCTCACTACATGTACATGAAGATCAGTTCGTAGATCAGCGCGGGACGATCCTGGCCGACCACGTTGACCTGCTGCTCCATGACCACGGTGAGGCCCTTGGGCGACTGCGTCACTTCCTTCACGCGGCTGCGCGCGTGGATGCGGGAACCGACCGGGACGATGCCGGTGAAGCGCAGCTTGTTGGAGCCATAGTTCATCATATTGTTGAAACCCACGATCTCCCACTCCTGGGCGGCGCGCAGGCGCGGCAGCAGTATGAGGGTCAGAAATCCGTGGGCGATGGGCACCTTGAAGGGGCTCATCTGGCTGCATTTTTCCGGATCGGTGTGCAGCCAGTAGTCGTCGCCGCTGAGCGCGGCGAACTGGTTGATCATCTCCTGGGTCACTTCGAGCTCGGCCCCCCACTGGCCAAAATCCTCAGAGACGATGCCCTGCAAGGCTGCTATGTCGTCAAATCGGTACTGCTTCATGCTGAATCTCCTGTCGTAAAACACCGCATGCGGCCAGCCGCGGCCCACTGGGCGGGTATGGTAGCAAAAACCGTAGCGCCCTCCAGCAAAAAAAGCAGGCCGAGTGCGCCGGGCTGTGCGGCAGCGCCCAGGACCGGCCATGAACGCCCGCACAGTGCCAGCGCCGTGGTAATAACGGGCCACCTTTGCGCCCCGCTGCGGCCAGCTCTGTCCGCTTTCGCTATTGTCATTCTCGCGCCTTGCGGTAAGCTTAGCGCCCCGTACCACCGCCCCTGCCCCCAGGTCAGGAGGCCCGTCTGTTTCCTCATAGCCGAATCCAGGAGCGCCCATGCCCGAAGCTGTCATCGTTGAAGCGGTTCGAACCCCCATCGCGCGGGGCAAACCCATCGTCGGAGATCTCAACGGCTTTCATGCCGTCAGTCTGCTGGCGTTGTCACTGCAGGAACTCGTCAAGCGCAGCGGGCTCAGCTACGCCGACGTCGAATTTCTCGCCGGCGGCTGCGTCACCCAGGCGGGCGAGCAGGCCGGCAACATCACGCGCAACGCATGGCTCTCCATCGGCGAGGACTTCACCGCTGGCGCCACCACCCTGGACAGCCAGTGCGGCTCGGCGCAGGTCGCCAATCATATGATCGCCGCGCTGATCGCCAACGGCTCCATCGACATCGGCATCGCCTGCGGCGTGGAGTCCATGAGCCGGGTCGGCCTGGGCGCCAACGTCTACAACGGCCCCGGCTACTTTCAGCCACCCGACTGGCCGTGGGACAGCACCCCCGACCAGTTCTCCAGCGCCCAGCGCATCGCCGACAAGCGCGGCATCACCCGCCAGATGGCAGACGAACTGGCGCTCGAGTCACAGCGCCGCGCCCGACAGGCCTGGGATGAAGGCCGCTTCGACCGCGAAACCTTCGCCGTGGAGGCACCCGTGCTGGGGGCGGACGGCAAGCCCACCGGCGCGACCAAACGCGTCACCCGCGACCAGGGTATCCGCGATACCACCCTGGAGGGACTGGCTGGCCTCAAGCCGGTCATGGAGGGCCAGATCCACACCCCGGGCAACTCCTCGCAGGTATCAGACGGCTCCGCGGCCGTGCTGTGGATGAGCGCCGCCGAGGCCAAGCGCCGCGGCCTCAAGCCCCGCGCCCGCATCATCTCGGATTGTGTGGTGGGCACCGACCCGTACTTTCTGCTCGACGGGCCCGTCGATGCGACGGCGCGGCTGTTCAAGCGCACGGGCATGAACCTGGGCGATATCGACCTGGTGGAGATCAACGAGGCGTTCGCGGCCGTCGTGCTGTCATGGGCCAGCGTGTACAAGGCCGACATGTCCAAGGTCAACGTCAATGGCGGCGCCATCGCGCTGGGCCATCCGGTCGGCTCCACCGGCGCCCGGCTGATCACCACGGCGCTGCACGAGCTGGAGCGGCAGGACAAGTCGACGGCCCTGATCACCATGTGCTGCGGCGCCTCGGTCGGCACCGGCACCATCATCGAACGCATCTGATCCGCGGCGCGCGCCCGCGGCGGGCGCCGTATTGAATCCACGCAGTAGGGGAGACAAGCTATGGGAGATTTAACCGGTAAGGTCGCCATCGTCACCGGCGCCGGGCGCGGACTGGGCCGCGAGGAAGCGCTGCAGCTGGCGCGCCAGGGCGCGCGGGTGGTCATCAACGACATCAACCTGCCCGCTGCCGAGGCCGCTGCACAGGCCACGGTGGAGGAGATCCGGGGCTTCGGCGGCGAGGCCATCGCCGTGTTCGGCGACTGTGCCGACACCGGCGATTCCGAGAAGCTGTTCAGCACCGCCCTGGACACCTTCGGCAACGTGAATATCCTGGTCAACAACGCCGGCTTCTGCCGCGACAAGACCATCTTCAGCATGAGCGACGAGGAGTTCGACTCCGTCGTCAGGGTTCACCTGCGCGGGCACTTCGTCAATATGCGCAACGCCACCAAGTTGTGGCGCGAGCAGGCCAAGGGCGGCCAGCCCATCTACGGCCGCCTGATCAGCACCTCGTCGGAGGCGATGATCTTCGGCTCAGCGGGCCAGCCCAACTACGCCGCAGCCAAGGCGGGCATCACCGCCATGACCATGGGCGCGGCGCAGCTCATGATCAAGTACGGCATCACCTGCAACGTGATCATGCCCCGCGCCCGCACCGACATGACCAACCAGGGCCCCACCGCGGCCCTGTTCAAGGCGCCCGATAACGGCTTCGACGCCTTCAATCCGGAGAATGTCGCGCCGCTGGTCGGCTACCTGGCCTCGCCCGAAGCCGGCCACATCGCCGGGGAAGTGTTCGTGGTGTGGGGCAGCCGGGTCAACATCCTGCAGCGGCCCCGCCTGGATGTGTTCTACGACAACCCCGAGGGCGCCAGGAAGTGGAGCCTCGACGGGCTGCACAACACCCTGTCGGACTACTTCAACGCCGAGCACACCCCGGTGCTCGACGGCTTCTCCGTGCCGCCCCAGTAGGCGCGCCGGCAGCGCGCGACCGGGCCGTGGGTAGGGTCTACCCGCGGCCCTGTGCCATACCCTGCCGCGGAGACCCGCTTTGGATACCCTTCCCGAGTATACCCGCCACCTGAAGATCGATGATCTGGGTCTGGACGAACGCGGACACTACTGCCTGCGGGTGGCGCTGGAAGACATACACCTGAGCCGCGCCCGCCAGGTTCACGGCGGCATGCTGTTCACGCTGCTCGACGCCGCCATGGGCAGAGTCGCCATGAGCCAGCTGGGCGGCGATTTTTTCTGCCCCACCGTGGAAATGAAGATCAATTATTTCCGTCCCGCCGCCACCGGCGTCCTGCGCGCCCACGCCTGGGTGGTGAATACCAGCCGGCAGCTGCTGTACGCGGAGGGCGAAATCCTCGGCGACCGCGACCAGCTCATCGCCCGCGCCACCGGCACCTTCTTTATCAAGCCGCGCGACAGTTTCGTGAATAGTTAGCGCCCGCTGCACGGTCCCCGCAGGCGGGATCTAGACTTGCCCCTGCAGTAACAGCACAACCGCCAGACTGACAGGGACGTCATGCCTCACGCTATCGAGAACCGTGCCGGCACGCCGCCGGCAGATGCCGCTGCCGCGCCGCGCCGCCACCCGGATACCGGGCTTTCCTGCCTCGCACTGATCGCCCGCTACCACCGGGTCGCGGCGGACTGCGAGCAATTGCACCACCAGTTCGGCACGCCACCTGCGCCGCTGGGGCCGACGGCGCTGCTGCGGGCAGCCCGCCACCTGCAGCTCAAGGCGCGCAGGATCGCGCTGACCTGCGCGGACGAGCTGGCCGGACTGCCGCTGCCGGCAATCGCCCTGCAGCGAGACGGCCGCTGCGTGGTGATCGCCGGGCTGGCCAACGGCAAGGTGCTGGTGCACGACCCGCTGGAGCGCAGACCGCTGAGTCTGCCGCTGGCGCTGTTTCAGGAGTCCTGGAGCGGCGACCTGATACTGCTGGCCAGGCGCCGCCGGCTCGGCGCCCTCGACGGCCGGTTTGACATCAGCTGGTTCGTCCCTGCGCTGGCGCGCTATCGCCGGCAGTTCGGCGAGGTTCTGCTGGCGTCCTTCATGCTGCAGCTGCTGGCGCTGCTGACGCCCCTGTTCTTCCAGGTCGTGGTCGACAAGGTGCTGGTCCACGAGAGCCTCACGACGCTCAACGTGCTCGCGCTGGGGCTGCTGGTGGCGGCCGCGTTCGAGGTGCTGATGGGCGGCCTGCGCAGCTGGCTGTTCGCCCACACCACCAACCGCGTCGACGTCGCGCTGGGAGCGCGGCTGTTCAATCACCTGCTGGCGCTGCCCGCCAGCTACTTCCAGGCGCGCCGAGTCGGGGACACTATCGCCCGCGTGCGGGAGCTGGAGGGCATCCGCCAGTTCATCACGGGGTCGGCCCTCACCCTCATCATCGACCTGTGCTTTGCGATGGCCTTTCTGGTGGTCATGTTCGCCTACAGCCCCCGGCTCACGGCGATCGTCGCCGCGTCTATCCCCTGCTACGTGGCCATGTCCCTGACCCTGACGCCGCTGCTGCGCCGCCGGCTGCAGGAAAAATTCCAGCGCGGCGCCGAAAACCAGGCCTTTCTGGTGGAGGCGGTCAGCGGCATCGAGACGCTCAAGGCGATGGCCGTGGAACCGCACATCCAGCGGCGCTGGGAGGATCAACTCGCCGGCTACGTGAGCGCCGCCTTTGCCGCCACCAGCCTGGGCAACATCGCCAGTCAGCTCGCCGCCCTGGTCAACAAGGTGGTGACGGTGCTGATTCTGTGGGTCGGCGCCACGCTGGTCATGGCCGGCGACCTGTCGGTCGGGCAGCTCATCGCCTTCAATATGCTGGCCGGGCGCATCAGCGCCCCGATTCTGCGCCTGGTGCAGCTGTGGCAGGATTTCCAGCAGGCGGGTATCTCCGTGGCGCGGCTGGGCGACATACTCAACAGCCCGACCGAGCCGGGCCACGACCCCAACCGCACCACCCTGCCCCCGCTGAAGGGACACATCCGCCTGGAGCGCGTCAGTTTCGGCTACCACCCCGATCGGCCCGACGCCCTCGATGGCGTCGAGCTGGACGTCCCGGCCGGTCAGGTGCTGGGGCTGGTGGGCCGCTCCGGTTCCGGCAAGAGCACCCTGGCCGGCCTGGTGCTGCGCCTGCAGACGCCGCAGCGCGGCCGGCTGCTGATCGACGGAGTGGATACCTCTCTGGTGCCGGCTGCCTGGCTGCGGCGACAGATCGGCGTGGTCCAGCAGGAGAGTTTTCTGTTCAACCGCAGCGTGCGCGACAACATCGCGCTGGGCGAACCGGGTGCCGACATGGCCGCCGTCATCGCGGCGGCAAAGCTGGCCGATGCCCACGATTTCATCCTGGAACTGCCGCAGGGCTACGATACGCCGGTGGGCGAGCGCGGCGCCGTGCTGTCCGGCGGCCAGCGTCAGCGCGTGGCGATCGCGCGGGCGCTGCTCACCGATCCGCGCATTCTCATCTTCGACGAGGCCACCAGCGCCCTGGACTATGAGTCGGAGCAGCGCATTCAGCAGAACATGGGGCTCATCTGCCGCGACCGCACGGTGCTGATTATCGCCCACCGCCTCTCCACCGTGCGGCAGGCCGATCGCATCGCCGTGCTCGACAACGGCCGCATCATCGAGTCGGGCACGCATCAGCAGCTGATTCATGGCGGCGGGCTGTACGCGCGCCTGCACTCGCACCAGATCGGTCAGCACGTCGCCTGAGCCCCGGAGGAACCCCGTGACCCGCAGCAAGCCAGCACGCCGGCCCCCTATCCCGACCTACCCTGAATTTCTGCCGGCGGCCCTGGCGCTGGAACAGACGCCACCGTCGCGCAGCGGACGCCTGATCATCTGGTCCATCGCGCTGTTCGGCGCGCTCGCGCTGGCGTGGGCCTGCGTGGGCCGACTGGATATCGTTGCGGTCGCGCAGGGCAAGATCGTCCCCCGCGGCCAGTCGAAGATCATCCAGCCTTTCGACCGCGGCACCGTGGCGGCGATCCACGTGCGGGAGGGGCAGCAGGTCAGCGCCGGCGACATCCTCGTCAGCCTCGACGCGACCAGCCACGAGGCGGACCAACGCCGCGCCGCCGAGCAGCTGCGCAGCGCACGGCAGAGCTGGCTGGAAGAGCTGGCATTCAAGCGCTTCCTGGAGGCGCCGGACGGCGCCGTCCGCGTCACCGAGTGGGTCGCCGACGCCGCGGCCACGGTCGCCGCAGCGCTCGACCCCGACGCGGCCGCGCGGCACCAGCAATCCCTCGGCGCCCGCATTGCCGAATACCGCGCGCGGTTGCAGGCACTGCGCAACGAGCTGGCCACCCGCCGCGCACAGCAGGCGCAGGCCGAGGCCATGGCGCGCAAGTACCGCCTGCTGCAGCCCATCGTGCAGGAACGCCAGGCATCGATCGCCACGCTGTACGAGCGCCGCCTGGCCGCGCGCGATCAGTACCTGCAGGTCGAACAGCAGCGCATCGAGCTGGGACAGAATCTGGCAGCCGAAGCGGCCCGGGTCAGGGAACTCGGCGGCGAGGTCGAGCGGGCGCAGGCGCTGCTCGAGGCCACGCGCCAGCAGGCGCGGCACGACAACCTGACCCGGCTGAGCCAGGCCGAGGGCGACAGCCGCGCCGCTGAGCAGCAACTGCGCAAGGCGCGCCTGAGCGAGCGCCAGCAGACGCTGCTCGCGCCCATCGACGGCACCGTGGCGGGCCTGGCGGTGCACACCGTCGGCGGTATCGTCACACCGGCCCAGACCCTGATGACCATCGTCCCCCGCCACGAACCGCTGCTCATCGAGGCCTACCTGCCCAACCGGGATGTCGGCTTCGTCTGGAGCGGCCAGCACGCTGCGATCAAGGTGGACGCCTTCAATTTCACGCGCTACGGCACCCTGCCGGGCATCCTGGAGTCGGTGTCGGAGGACTCGATACAGGATGCCGCCGGCGCGCTGGTCTACCCGCTGCGGGTCAGGCCGCTGAGCGAGCGGCTGCGCGTCGATGGGCGCTGGGTCAAGCTGAGCGCAGGCATGGCGGTCACCGTCGAGATCAGAACCGGAAGCCGGCGCGTCATCGACTACTTTCTGTCACCCCTGGCGAGGATGCGCAGCGACAGCCTGCACGAGCGCTAGCGCTGCCGCGTCAGCCCGCCCCGCCCTCGCGCTCGGCGAGAAAGGCTGCGGCCCGCTCCCTGGCGCGCCCGAAGTCGATCTTGCCGCTGCCAAGCTTGGGCACGTCGCTCACCGGCACGACGACCGACGGGATCCACAGCGGGTTCATGCGGCTGTGGCGCAGCACGGCGAGCAGCTCATCGGGATCGCGCTGCGAACCGCACAACAGCACGATGCGCTCCCCCTTTCTGGCATCCGGGACACTCACGGCGGCGACATCCAGGGTCGGCTCAGCCAGCGCACGGCGCACCGCGTGCTCGACATTGCCAAGACTCACACTCTCGCCGGCGATCACGGCGAAGCGGGAATAGCGGTCGACGATATGGAGGAAGCCGTCCTCGTCCATGAAGCCCTTGTCGCCCGTGACATACCAGCGCACGCCACCCGCCTGCTGGATGACCTGCGCCGTGCCGTCGTGGTCCTTGAGGTAGCCCACCATCACCTGGGGACCACCGATCATTATGCGCCCGGCCTCCCCCACGGCTCGCTCCTGGCCGCTGTCGGGGTCGACCACCCTGAAGCTGGTTCCCGGCAGCGGCATGCCCACGCTGCCGGCCTTGTTGCCCTGCTGCACCGACCAGTAGTCGGTGTCGAGCTGGTCGGGCAGGTTGACGCTGGCGACCGGGGCGGTCTCGGTGGTGCCGTAGCCCTCCATGACATCCTTGTGGAACTTGAGCTTGAAGGCATCCCGCACGTCGGCACTGAGCTTTTCGGCGCCGGCGATGACCACCCGCAGCGGATCCAGCATCAGCGGGTGGACTTTGGGGTGTTTGATGTAGAGGCGCAGGAAGGTGGAGGTCGCGCACAGCACGGTCGCATGGTAGCGCGCCACCGCCTTGGCCACACCGAGCGCATCGGTCGGGTCGGGGTGACAGATGACCGGCAGGCCCTCCACCAGCGGCAGAAACTGGCCGACCGTCAGCCCGAAGGCGTGGAACAACGGCAGCTGCGCCATCAGCACATCGTGCTCTTCCATATTGAGCACATCGGAGGCCTGCTTGATGTTGGCCATGATATTGCGGTGGCTCAGCATCACGCCCCGGGGCCGCCCCTCGCTGCCGCTGGTGAACAGGATGGCGGCGATCTCCGAACCCTCCGTTCGGCGGCAGCACAGCGGCTCGAGCACCATGGCAGGCAGCAGCTTCACGGCCACCAGCGCCGCGCGCCGCTCGGCTCGACCGATGCCGGCGCTGATGTCCTCGAGGTAGTGCACCTCGACCCGCTGCAGCAGCGCCTGCAGATCGACACCCCGCTCGCCCAGGCGCTTGATCACCTCGCGCGAGGTGAACACGCGGTCGAGCTCGGCCAGCATGACCGCGGCGCACAACGATTCGCCATCGGCCGTGAAATTCAGGTTGACCACCGTCTTGCCCGCCATCAGGGCGGCCATATTGGCCAGCATGCCATGCATGCTGGTGGGGAACAGCAGCCCGACGTTCTGCCGCGGATTCAGGCGCCGCAGGCGCCGCGACAGCACCATGCCGCCCGCCAGGGCGCGGCTGCCCGACAGGGATCTGCCGAACGCGTCGCGGATGGCCATGTCGCTGCCGAGCTTGCGCGACGCGCGGATCCACGCCTGGGGGATGCCCGGCAGCGACTTGGAGAACTCGGACCAGGCCTCGATCGACAGATCGAAGACCCGGTGCTTGAGCATCTCCGCATCGGTGGAAATCGGCAGCGGCGTCCCGAACGCCACGATGATATCGCGGCTGGTGCCGGCGTTGCGGGCACTCCTGAGTTTGGCGCTGGCGCGGGAAAACTGGCTGCCCCACATGCCGCCGATATAGAACGGCACGATCACGCAGTCCTTCCGGGTCATCGCGGCGGCCCGCTCGAAGCCCTTGCGGAAGGTGGCCAGGTGGCCGGTGCGGCTGATGGTGCCCTCGGGAAACAGGCACACGACCTCGCCTTCATCGAGCAGCTTCGCCACGGTCTCCAGCGCCTGCTGGGCCGACGCACCCCGGCCGATGGGGACCACCTTGCCTATGCGGAAGAACCAGTTCAGGTACCACAGCTGGTAGATGTTCTTGGCCATGACGAAGCGAATGGGGCGCGGCGAGGCGATCTGCACCAGCCCCCAGTCCAGCCAGCTGATGTGGTTGCCCAGCAGCAGCACCCCGTTGGTCTCGGTCAGGTTGCGCATGCCCTGCACCCGGACCTTGTAGCGGCGCGAGATGAGATAGACCAGCAGGAAGCGCACCAGCGAGTAGGGCAGCGTATAGACCGTGTACAGGCTGCCGAAGAACGCCACCACGATCAGCAGGCTGAGGATGAGCACGGCGCTGGCCCCGGTCGACGACAGCGCGACGGTCATCACCAGAAAGCTGAGCATGCCGATGTTCTGGATCAGGTTGTTGGCGGCCAGCACCTGGCCCATCTCGCGATCGCCGGCGTGGAACTGTATCAGCGCGTTGAGGGGCACGATAAAAAAGCCGCCCATGGTGCCGATAAACAGAAAATTGAGCACATGGGCCCCCTGCGAGCCCAGCTGCGGAATCATGCACAGACCCAGCGTGATGCCGGCGGCGCCGATGGGAATCAGGCCGGTCTCGATGTGGTGCCGCGACCAGCGCCCGGCCACGAGGGAGCCGAGCATGATGCCGATGCCGCTGGCCGCCAGCGTGCCCTGGATCATCACCGTGTTGGTCTCGCCCAGCGTCTCCTTGGCAAAGGCGGGAAAGGTCGCCAGCATCACCTGGCTGATGGACCAGAACATGGTCAGGCCGATGATGGAGCGCATGATGACCGGCCGCGACACGGCCGGGCGCAGGCTGCCCTTGAAGCTCGACCCGGTCAGATAGCCCGTCCAGTCGAAATGGCGGTCCGTGGCCCGCTGCTCCAGCTGCGGTATGCGGTAGGCAAAAAACAGCTGCAACAGGCTGTTCGCCACCAGCACCCAGCCCAGCGGCGCGATCGCGCCGAGTATCGCCGCCTCGTCGTGCTGCACCAGCGGGTCATAGCGCGCCTCGAACAGGATCGAGTAGGCGAAGGTGCCCAGCAGAATGGCGATGATGGTGGTGGCCTGCACGGCGCCGTTGCCCTCGCCGAGCCGCTCCTTGCCGACCAGCAACTTGATAAAGCCGTACTTGGCCGGCGAGTAGAACGCCGACTGCACCGCCAGCAGGAAGGTCATGGCGAAGGCGGCAATGAACCAGCCCTGGTAATAGCAGGCCGTCACCCCCAGCGTCAGGCCGACGGCGGCCCACGCGGCGGCCTTCATGACCTGGTTCTTGGGATACTTGTCCGAGATGAAACCCGACGGCAGAAACAGCAGGATGAACGGCAGCAGAATGAGCGCGTTGACGACGGCGGTCAGCATGATCTGGGTGGTGCCGTCGTAGACCTTGAAGACCGTGTTCTGAACGACGATCTTGTGGCCCAGATCGATGAAGGCGTTGAGAAACACCACCGTGATGTACGCAAAAAAGCCGTGGATACCCAGCACGTTTCTCATCGCAGGTCCCTCATCGCATTCTTATTGAAGTTATAGTGACGGCATCACCCGCTGCAGCGCAAGCACCTCGCGCACGTGTGTCAGTCTAGCTCCTTTTCCAGACAGTGCCCTCGCGGGTATCTTCGAGGGCGACGCCCTGCTCGCCGAGCTCTACCCTGATGGCGTCGGCGCGGGCGAAATCCCGGCTCCGGCGCGCCTGCAGGCGTTCCTCGATCAGCGCCTCGATGGCGGCGTCGGCCAGCGCGCCGGCGGCGCCGGCTTGCAGAAAGGCCTCGGGCTCGGCCTGCAGCAGCCCCAGCAGGCCGCCGAGGCTCTTCAGCGTGCCCGCCATGTGCAGCAGCGCGTCCCGCTGCGAGGCGGCGCGCGCGACGTTCATGGCGGTGACCAGCTCGAACAGCACCGCCAGCGCCACCGGCGTGTTGAAATCGTCCTCCATGGCCGCGCGAAAGCGCAGCACGTAAGGGTCGGTCGGATCCAGCTCCAGCAGGGCGCGCGCCGACACCTCCGGCAGACCGCGCAGGGCCGTGTAGAAGCGGTTCAGCGCAGCGCGGGCATTGTCGAGGTTCTCCCTCGAATAATTGATCGCGCTGCGGTAGTGGCTGTTGACCAGCACATAGCGCACGGTTTCGGGGTGATAGTCGCCCAGGATGTCTCTGATGGTGAAAAAGTTGCCCAGCGACTTGGACATCTTTTCGCCATCGACGCGCACGGCGCCGGCGTGCATCCACACGTTGACGAACTGACAGCCGTTGGCGGCCTCGGACTGGGCGATCTCGTTCTCGTGGTGCGGAAAGGGCAGATCGGGCCCGCCGCCGTGGATGTCGAAATGCGCGCCCAGGCATTGCCGCGACATCGCGGAGCATTCGATATGCCACCCTGGCCGCCCCGGCCCCCACGGCGACGGCCAGCTGACGTCGCCCTGCCCCGCGGCCTTCCACAGGGCGAAATCCCTCGGGTCGCGCTTGCGCTCGCCCACCTCGACGCGAGCGCCGGCCAGCAGCTCGTCGGGCTTCTTGCCGGACAATCTGCCGTACTCGGGGAAGCGGCTGACCGCGTAATAGACATCGCCGTGGTCGGTCCGATAGGCGTAGCCCCGCTCCACCAGCGTGGCAATCATGGCGATGATGTCGCCCATGTGCTCGGTGGCCCGGGGCTCCTGGTCCGGCGGCAATACCCCCAGGCGCGCCTCGTCCTCGTGCATGCAGTCGATGAAGCGCGCCGTCAGCGCGGTGAACGGCTCGCCGTTGGCGGCCGCACGCTGCAGGATCTTGTCATCGATATCGGTGATGTTCCTGACGTACTCCACCGCGTAACCGACGGCGCGCAGGTAGCGGGTGATCACGTCGAAGGCCACCAGCACCCTGGCGTGCCCCAGGTGGCAGTAGTCGTAGACCGTCATGCCGCACACGTACATGCGGATGCGGTTGGGCTCGATGGGCGTGAAGCGCTCCTTGCGCCGGGTCAGGGTGTTATAGATGAACAGGGGCATGGGGCTTCCACTTGGCGCAGCGACGCTCACTGCGCGGACCAGGTTTCCTTGAGGCCGATGGTGCGGTTGAACACCGGGCGCTCGCTGCTGTGCAGGTGGCGGTCGGCCACAAAATAGCCCTCCCGCTCAAACTGGAACACCTGCTCGGGCTCGGCCGCGGCCAGCGCCGGCTCGACCCAGCAGCCCTCCAGCACCCGCAGCGAGTCGGGATTGATGTGCATCATGAAATCGGCGACACCGCTGCCCGGGCTCTCGTGCACGAACAGGCGATCGTAGAGGTTGACGGTAGCCTGCCGGCCCTCGCTGGCCGAGACCCAGTGGATCACGCCGCGGGGGCGCACCTCCGGGGGCGGCTCCTGGCCCACGGTGCCCTCGACCAGGCTGGCGCGCACCTCCAGCACCTCGCCCGAGGCATCCCTGACCACGCTGTCGGCGCGGATGACATAGGCGTGCCGCAGCCGCACCCACTCGCCCGGCACCAGGCGCTTGAACTTCTTGCGGGACAGGCTGCTGTCCTCGTTGAAGTCATCCCGATCGATATACAGCTCGCGCGTGAAAGGCACCGTGCGCTCCCCCCACTCGGGGTGACTGGGGTGCACGGCACCGCTCAGGTGCTCGACCCGGTCGGCGGGAAAATTGTCGATCACGACCTTGAGGGGGTTGAGCACGCACATGCCGCGATGGGCGTGCTCGTTGAGATCGTTGCGGATGGCATACTCGAGCATGCCCACGTCGACCACGCCATCGGCGCGCGTCACCCCGATCATGTCGCAGAAGTGGCGGATGGCCGCGGGGGTGTAGCCGCGCCGGCGCATGCCCGCGATGGTCGGCATGCGCGGGTCGTCCCAGCCCGCCACCGCACCCTCATCGACCAGTCGCTTGAGCTTGCGCTTGCTGGTGACCGAGTAGTTCAGGTTCAGGCGCGCGAACTCGTACTGGCGCGGCCGCGACGGCACCGGCAGGTTGTCGATCAGCCAGTCGTAGAGGGGGCGGTGGTCTTCAAACTCCAGGGTGCAGATAGAGTGCGTAATGCCCTCGATGGCGTCTTCCTGGCCGTGGGCGAAATCGTAGGTGGGGTAGATATGCCAGGCATCGCCGGTGCGGTGATGCGGTATGTTCTTGACGCGGTACAGCACCGGATCGCGGAGATTCAGATTGGGCGACGCCATGTCGATGCTGGCGCGCAGGGTGGCGCCGCCATCCGCCAGCTCGCCCCGGCGCATGCGCTCCAGCAGTTCCAGACTCTCCTCCGGGCTGCGGTCCCGATAGGGGCTGTTGCGACCCGGCTCGGTGAGCGTGCCGCGGTATTCGCGCATGGCGTCCGCGTCCAGCTCGCAGACGTAGGCCTTGCCCTGACGGACCAGGTGCCGCGCCCACTCGAACAGCGTGGGGAAATAATCCGATGCGAAGCGCACCGGCCCCGCCCAGCTGAAGCCCAGCCAGCGCACGTCCTCCTCGATGGAGCGGACGAATTCGTCCTCCTCCTTCTCAGGATTGGTGTCGTCAAAACGCAGATGGCAGACGCCGCCGAATTGCTGCGCCAGACCGAAGTTGAGGCAGATCGACTTGGCGTGGCCGATATGGAGATAGCCGTTGGGTTCCGGGGGAAATCGCGTGACCGGGGCCTCGACGGCGCCCCTGGCGATGTCATCGGCAATCAGCTGCTGCAGAAAATTCTGTGGTTTCTCGGGAGCGCTCATACAGGGCAGACTTTCACACTCAAAGCCGGCGATTATAGCGGCAATCGGCCAACCTTAAAAAGCACCCCGCACTTTTCCTTTGGCGCCGGCAGCGCGTATCATAGTGCCACTCTTGCAACCATGGGGCACCGCAATGATCACACTGCACACCAACCACGGCGACATTGTCCTGGAACTCGACTTCGACAACGCGCCCGTGAGCGCCGCGAATTTTCTGCAATATGCGCGCGACGGTTTTTTCGACGGCACCATCTTCCACCGGGTCATCGATAACTTCATGATCCAGGGCGGCGGCTTCGATACCGGCATGAAACAGAAGCCCACCCGGGAGCCGATCGCGAACGAGGCGGACAACGGCCTGAAAAACGATGCCGGCACGGTCGCCATGGCGCGCACCATGGACCCGCACTCGGCCACCGCGCAGTTCTTCATCAACGTCAAGAACAACGACTTCCTCAATCACAGCGGCAAGCACAGCCAGGGCTGGGGCTACGCGGTATTCGGCCGCGTCGTCGAGGGCATGGACACCGTCGACGCCATCAAGCGGGTGCGCACTGGCAACAAGGCCGGCCACCAGGACGTGCCGCTGGAAGCCGTCATCATCGAGCGCACCAGCATCAGCGACGCCTACCTCGAGCAATGACCGCGCTGTTCATCGCCGATCTTCACCTCTCGCCCGACCGCCCCGGCACTACGCGCGCCTTTCTGGACTTTCTGGAGCGGCGCGCCAGCCGCGCCGAGGCCCTGTATATCCTCGGCGACCTGTTCGAGGCCTGGATCGGCGATGACGACCCCTCTGAACTCGCCAGGACCGTCATCGACGCGCTGCAGCGGCTGAGCCGCGGCGGCACCGCGCTGTTTTTCCTGCACGGCAACCGGGATTTTCTGGTCGGCAGGCGATTCGGCCGCGAGACCGGCGCCCAGCTGCTGCCCGAGGTGCACGTGGCGAACCTGTACGGGCAGCCGGTGCTGCTCCTGCACGGCGACAGCCTGTGCCTCGCGGACGAGGCCTATCAGCGCTTTCGGCGCCGCGTGCGCAACCCGGCGGTGCGCTGGCTGCTGCGCCACCTGCCGCTGCGCAGGCGCCTGCAGATCGCCGCGGACTGGCGCCGCAAGAGCATGCAGTCCAACAGCAACAAGGCCGACCACATCATGGACGTCAGCGCCGCAGCGGTGGTCGAGCTGATGCGGCGCCATCGCGTGGCCACCATGATCCACGGCCACACCCACCGGCCGGCGGTACACGACTTGACGCTGAATGGGAGGGCTGCCCGGCGCATCGTGCTGGGCGACTGGGGATCACTCGGGTGGGCCGTGGAAGCCAGCCCCCACGGCCTGGAATTGCGGAGTTTTGCTATCGGATAGCGGCTGCGACCACGATCACGCCCGGCGGCGCCACTCGCTTTCGGGGTTCAGGTGGTCGACGCCCTGCCACCAGAACACCTGGTTCTGGTGAGGGTTACCGCGACGATCCGGTACGGTGCGGCGACAGATGATCTCATCGCGGTTGCACTCGACGCGGCGCCGGTCCTGTACTCTGCGCTCTTTGAAGACCTGCTCTTGCATGGAATGACTCCTCCCCTTGGTGCCTTTCTAGTTATTATCGCCCGCAGATGGTCACCACCCACAGTGGTCGCCACGCTAGCAGATTTCGCGCGCGATTACACCCCCAGCAAGCGGTTTTTTTACGGTTTTTTTTGCGGTGGGCGCGGCATCAGGCCGGCACCCCGCTGTGAAAGCGGAAATCCGCATCCGCGGATGCGATCAGCTCAAACTCCAGCGCCCTGAAATGCTCGATGCGCGCCGCCACGGCAGCGCCCGCGGTGCGCTGCGCCAGCTCGAGGTAGTGCTGATAGTGCCTGGCCTCGGACCGCAGCAGCGAGGCATAGAACCTGCCGAGCCTGTCATCCAGGCGCGGCGCCAGCGCGGCAAAGCGCTCGCAGGAGCGTGCCTCTATAAAGGCACCGACGATCAGGGTATCGATGAGCCGGGCCGGCTCATGCGTGCGCACGTGCCGGCGCAACTCGCCCGCGTAGCGCGACGGCGACACGTGCACGTAGGCTATGGCCCGCTCAGCCATGATCGCCAGCACCTGCTCAAAGTGCCGCAACTCCTCCCTGGCCAGGCGCGACATGGCGTTCAGCAGCTCGGCATCGTCGATATACCGATACATCAGCTGCAGGGCGGTACTGGCGGCTTTCTTTTCGCAATTGGCGTGGTCGATGAGCAGCACGGGCAGGTTGTCCAGGGCGCAGTCCAGCCAGGCCCGCGGCGTCGGACCACCCAGGAAGGCATGGAGTTCGGCAA
This sequence comes from uncultured Gammaproteobacteria bacterium, assembly GCA_963792875.1. Classification (GTDB taxonomy): domain Bacteria; phylum Pseudomonadota; class Gammaproteobacteria; order Pseudomonadales; family JAHEGP01; genus JAHEGP01. Next base: position 148,907 of record CAWBXV010000001.1, read on the forward strand.
GGTCGGTCATGCGGGTCTCGCGGTGCTGAAGCGGCGGCCAAGTATACAACGGCGCGCCGCGCCCTGGCACCGCAGTCCCGGCCGGCCGCACGCTGAATCCTTAACTACGGCGGCCGCTTCCGGTACAATTCAACGGTTTTCACATCAACTGATCGAACCCACGGTCCCTGCGCGGCCATGCCGCCGGATCGTTCCTGTGGAGGTAGCAAAGTGCTTGAAGCGTATCGCGAACACGTAGCAGAACGGGCAGCCCTGGGCATTCCGCCCCGACCGCTGTCGCCCGAGCAGGTCGCCGAACTGGTCGAATTGCTCAAGTCTCCTCCCGCCGGCGAAGCAGAAACGCTGCTCGAGCTCATCTCCGACCGGGTGCCGCCGGGCGTGGATGAGGCCGCCTATGTCAAGGCCGGCTTTCTTACCGCCATCGCCAAGGGCGAGGCCAGCTCGCCGCTGATCGACCGGCAGGCTGCCATCAGACTGCTGGGAAACATGCACGGCGGCTACAATATCGCGACCCTGGTGGCGCTGCTCGATGACAGCGAGCTGGCGGCCGCAGCGGCCGAGCAGCTCAAGCACACCCTGCTGATGTTCGACGCCTTCCACGACGTCGACGAGAGGGCCAGGGCCGGCAACGAGCAGGCGCGCGCGCTGCTGCAGTCGTGGGCGGACGGCGAGTGGTTCACCAGCCGCCCCGAAGTGCCTCATTCCACGGTGGTCACGGTCTTCAAGGTCGCCGGCGAGACCAACACCGACGACCTCTCGCCCGCACCCGATGCCTGGTCGCGCCCGGACATTCCACTGCATGCCCTGGCCATGTACAAGATGCCCCGCGAGGGCATCACCAACGCCAAGTCGCAGATCGAGGAGCTCAAGGCCAAGGGACACCCCATAGCTTTCGTCGGGGACGTGGTCGGCACCGGTTCATCGCGCAAGTCGGCCACCAACTCCGTACTCTGGTACATCGGCGACGACATGCCGGGGGTGCCCAACAAGCGCAGCGGCGGCATCTGCATCGGCGGCAAGGTCGCCCCCATCTTCTACAACACGATGGAAGACGCCGGCGCCCTGGTGTTCGAGGCCCCCGTGGAGGCGCTCAATTGCGGTGACGTCATCGACATCCGCCCCTACGACGGCAAAATCCTCGATGCCCAGAGCGGCGCCGTGCTGTCGGAGTTCACCCTCAAATCCGAGGTGCTGCTGGACGAGGTGCGCGCCGGCGGACGCATCAACCTGATCATCGGCCGGGGCTTGACCGAACGCGCCCGCGAAGCGCTGGGACTGGGGCCCTCCACGCTGTTCCGCGCGCCGACCCAGCCGCCGGATTCCGGCCGGGGCTATTCGACCGCCCAGAAGATGGTGGGTCGCGCCTGCGGCGTCGAGGGCGTGCGGCCGGGCACCTACTGCGAGCCGCGCATGACCACCGTGGGCTCCCAGGACACCACCGGCCCCATGACCCGCGATGAACTCAAGGACCTGGCCTGTCTGGGATTCTCGGCCGATCTGGTGATGCAGTCCTTCTGCCACACCGCCGCCTACCCGAAGCCGGTGGACATCGATACGCAGCACACCCTCCCCGACTTCATCATGACCCGCGGCGGGGTCTCTCTGCGCCCCGGCGACGGCATCATCCACAGCTGGCTCAACCGCATGCTGCTGCCGGACACGGTCGGCACGGGGGGGGATTCCCACACCCGCTTCCCGATGGGCATCTCCTTCCCCGCCGGTTCCGGCCTGGTCGCCTTCGCCGCCGCTACCGGCGTCATGCCGCTGGACATGCCGGAGTCCGTGCTGGTGCGCTTCAAGGGCACCATGCAGCCCGGCATCACCCTGCGCGACCTGGTCCACGCCATCCCCTATTACGCCATCCAGCAGGGCCTGCTGACGGTGGAGAAGAAGGGCAAGAAAAACTTCTTCTCCGGGCGCATCCTGGAAATCGAGGGGCTGCCCGACCTGACCGTGGAGCAGGCTTTCGAGCTCTCTGATGCGTCCGCTGAGCGCTCGGCGGCCGGCTGCACCATTCAACTGTCGGAGAGTTCGATCGCGGAGTACCTGCGCTCGAATGTGACGCTGCTGCGCTGGATGATCAGCGAGGGTTACGGCGATGCCCGCACCCTGGAGCGCCGCGCCTGCAGGATGGAAGAGTGGCTGGCCAACCCGCAGCTGATCAGCGCCGATGCCGATGCCGAATACGCCGCCGTGCTGGAAATCGACCTGGACGGGATCCGCGAACCCATCGTGTGCGCCCCCAACGACCCGGACGACGCCCGCCTGCTGTCGGAGGTCGCCGGAGACCGCGTGGACGAGGTGTTCATCGGCTCGTGCATGACCAACGTCGGCCATTTTCGCGCGGCAGGCAAACTGCTGGACGCCAACAAGGGGGTGATCGCCACCCGCCTGTGGCTGGCGCCGCCCACCAAGATGGACGAACACATCCTGATGGAAGAGGGCTATTACAGCATCTATGGCCGCTCCGGCGCCCGCACCGAGATGCCCGGCTGCTCTCTGTGCATGGGCAACCAGGCCCGCGTGGCTTCCGGGTCAACCGTGCTGTCGACCTCCACGCGCAATTTCCCCAACCGGCTGGGCGACGGCGCCAACGTCTATCTGACGTCCGCCGAACTCGCCGCCGTGGGCGCCATCCTGGGCCGGCTGCCGACACCCGAGGAGTACCTGGAGTATGCCGAGCGCATCGATTCCATGTCTGCGGATATCTACCGCTACATGAACTTCGATCAGATAGAGGCGTTTCAGGCAGGCGCGGAGAAGGGCAAGCGCATCGCGGCCACGGAGGTTGTCGAGGTCAGGTAGCCTGCCGGCAGGCGCCGGGACATCCGCGGCCCCTCGGCATGCTGGCCGAGGGGCCGCGGGCTTCGATCGCGGGCCGGCGCACAGTCGCTGGCAAGCGGCTGCCGCGCCCCCGGGCGCGGGGGAGCAGCCCGGGCCAGGTGTGCCGCTGCATCAATCCATGATGCGTTCCAGATAGTGCATCAGGCGGCCGAACGGCCCCCGGGTCGCCGCCAGTTCCTGCTCGAACTGGGTGGCATCGGCGACGAGCTGCCGCCGATAGTCGGCGATATCAGCGCGAATGGCCGCCACGTCCAGCGTGGCCATGTGGGCCTCTTTGATCTTCTCATAGACCTCTCTCTCGCTATGGCACATGCTGCCATCCTCCCAGAAGATGACATCCGCGATATTGAGAAGGTGAGCCCGGTCCTGTAAATCGGTGATCTGCGGCCACACCTCGTCGAGCCTGACGGGGCGATCGACCTCCTCCCGGAGCTGCGCCTTCTGTGATGCCGACAGCTGCTTGTTGTGCTCGATGTAGACGAGGATGCGCTCTCGCTCACCGGCGTCCAGCTCGCGGTCTGCCCACGCCAGGGCGATGGTCGCGCGAAACATTGCATAATGGCTCTCAGTAGCCTCTGTCATGGTTATCTCCCGATAGGTGAAAAAAATCAGCCTCCATAGGCTTGATGAGGGCGCAGGGTATCGGCAACGGCCAGCGGCTGCCAGTGTCCACCCGCATGGGCTGCATCGGCCCCTGCTCGTCGGCACCACGGCGCCAGGCCGTGCCGATGACCCGGGTCGGTGCGCCGGTGGGGGTCGGGGCTTCTGCGGGGCATCGTCTAGGTCGCCGGACCGCCGCCGTGCGCCTGCGGCGGCGGCAGGGGAGCCGCGCGGCCGTGCACCGGTCTGACCAGGCTCAGACGGAGCTGCAGCACGCGCAGCGCCAGCACCAGCACCAGCCCATGCAGGCGCTGGCGACGCGGCCAGTGGTAGCGCAGATCGGCGTAGGCCAGCGCCGAGTAGACGGCTGCGAAATCCGCCAGCAGGCCCTTCAATTGCGGCCAATCTTCCGCCACCCTGGCGCAATAGGCGATCATCGACTCCTGCGGGCGGCGCGCCGCCTGCTGACCAGCGCCAGCCTGCAAGCGACCGAGCAGCCAGACCACGGCGGCAGCCGCGAAGCTGGCGGGCGGCCGCCGGCGCAGGAGCAGGCCTCTTAGCAGCCACACCAGCAACAGCACACTGATGGCGACGAGCGACAGGACCAGCACCTGCGCCAGCAGCCCGATGCTGGACCTCCCCAGCCAGTGATCCAGCCAGCGCAGCTGGTCCGCGCGGCTGTAATTGAGCACCCAGTTGTTCCAGCCGTAATTCACCGCATCCCACCACAGGCGCACGCCCTGCAGCCAGGCCACATCGGAGTAGGCCATCCAGCCCAGCAGGCCATCCGGCCGGAACTGATCGCGCGCCAGCAGCACGCTCTCGATGCCGTTCAGCACCCGCTCCGGCGCGACCTGCGCGGTGGGATCGAAGCGCACCCACCCCGCGTCCTCCAGCCACACTTCGGCCCACACGTGAGCGTCCATCTGACGAACGCTGAGATACGCCTCGAACGGGTTGACCTCACCGCCCAGGTAACCGCCCACCATGCGCGTGGGCACGCCGGCGGCGCGCAGCAGAAACACAAAGGCAGAGGCATAGTGCTCGCAATAGCCCTGGCGGCTGTCGAACAGAAAGCCATCGATGGCATTGCTGGCGAACGCCGGCGGCTGCAGCGTATAGACAAACGGCTCCTGGCTGAACCTGGCCAGCACGGCGTCGACGATGCGCCGGTCAGCGCCGAACTGGCTCCGCAGCTGCGCGCCCAGCGCGCGCGCCGCCGGGTTTTCCTGCCCCGGCAGCGACAGGTTCATCCGCCGCTGTTCCGGCGTCAGGGCTACCCGCAGGCTGTCGACGCGCTGGCTGGTGACGCTGTAGGAAAAGCGCGCCCTCAGCGGCCGCTCCGACCTGAGCGTGAAATCGGCCGTCTCGATCACTCCCGGCTGTACCGAAACCGCCAGCGGCAGCGCAAACAGCCAGCGCTGATGGGTCGGCTCCACCACCACATCATACGAAAAGGCGCCACCGCCCGTCAGCTCGGGACGGGGCGCGGCCTGCATGGATGCGGGCAGTACCGTCCAGCTGCTGCCATCAAAGCCCTCCAGCACCAAGCCCCGCCAGTACAGGTCCGCGTTCGCCGGAACGCCGGCAGCGAAGGTGACGCGGAAGGCCACCTCCGCGGAGCGGGCAAACTGCCCGAAGCTGCCCAGCGACACCTTCTCGCTGATGCCCGCCTTGCGCTCCGCGCTGGGCATGGGCGCCAGCCACAGCGGGTCGACCCGCGGAAACAGCAGAAACAGCACCGCCAGCAGCGGCAGGCCCTGCAACAGGAGCCCCAGGGCGCGGGCCATGGCGGCGCCAGGACCATCCCCGCCCTCGTAATGCAGCGACAGCAGCGCCGCAGTCAGCAGCAGATAGCACAGCACCGCATAGACCGTTCCGACCAGCGACTGACCATAGAGCAAGGGCGTCGTCGCCACGAAGTAGCCCAGGAAGAGGGTGACATACATGTCGCGCGCGCGGCGGGTTTCCAGCAGCTTGAGGAAGAACACCAGGATGAGGAAGGTGACGGTGGCGTCGAGGCCGAGCTCGTCGAGAAAGCTCAGCAGCACCGCCAGCAGCGCGGCCCCGCTCAGCAGCGCCCGCATGGCACCGCTGGCAAATGGCAGCTTTTCGCGATAGATCTGCACGCGCCAGACCGCGCACAGCATGCACACGACGAACAGCCACGGCGGCAGCCCGCCGACGTGCGGCAGCACCAGGGCAAACTGTGCCAGCAGCAGCCAGTACAGGCTGGTCCGCGAGATTTGCGCCTCGTAACTCACCGCCGCGCGACCACCCTTCATGCCGGCGTCCCGCTGAACCCGTGGCGAGCCAGCTGCTCCAGCAAGCGGCGCCGGTGCTCCAGCCCCTGGGACGGAGCGATCTCCCTGCCCCCCAGGCGAAGCCCGAAGGGAGCGCTCTGCGCGCTCAGTTGCAGCACGGCGTAGCACAGCGCCGAGAGCCGGTCCTCCGGGTTGCTTGCCGGGACCAGCACCTCGTCGATCCAGAGCTCCTGCTGCTGCGCTTCCTCGAACTGCATCGTCATCAGCGGCTGCTGCTTGGCGAAGGCCTTCCACAACACCTGCCGCGGCGGATCGCTGGGCCGCCACGGGCGGATATTGCTGAACTCGTCGCGCTGCTGATCGCTGCAGCGGCCCGCGCCCAGAGCGCGCGCCGCCACCGGCAGCGGCCGCACCATGCGGGGCCGGGGGTACACCCAGCAGGCGAGCTGCAGATCCTGCCAGCTCCAGGCGCGGAACAGGCCCAGGGGGTAGACGGTCTCCACCCGGACGCGGCCGGGGCGCAGCAGTCCGCGCCGGGGGGCATCGTGGTACAACTCCACGACGGCTTCCGACTGCCCGTCGAGGCTGCTCCGCGCCACGCCCTGGCCGGGCCATCCCGCCGCGATGGCATAATGTCTGCGGCCGGCCTCGCGCTGCAGGTGCAGCCGGAACGCCACCCGGTCACCGGCAAAGGCGGGGACGCAGCTGCCGCGGCGCAGGCGCAGCCCGGCGAGATTGGCATACGTCAGGAACATCGCCACCACCAGCTGCCCAACCAGCAGAAAGGCCAGCAGGTAGATCGCGTTGTTCTGGTAGTTGATGGCCGTCACCAGCAGCAGCAGCACCAGCGCCAGATAGACCAGGCCGGCCCGCGTGGGAAAGATGAAGATGCGTCGATGGTCCAGGCGCACAGTCTCCGCCGGCGGATTGCGCCTCAGCAGCCAGCGCTCGACGTGAGGCTCCATGCGGACCCGGAGCGCCGCCAGCATCGGCTAGGCCAGCACGTCGACCGACGCGAGCACCCGGTGCACGATGGCGCCGTCGGCCGGCAGCAGGTGTGCACCATCGCGCAGGCGGTGGCCGGTGACGGCGGGAAAGACCTGCTGGACATCTTCGGGCACGACGTAGTCCCTACCCTCCATGGCCGCCCAGGCCCGCGCGCAGCGCAGCAACGCCAGCACGCCCCTGGGCGAAAGTCCGACGCCGATATCGCCGTCCTGGCGCGTGAAGCCGACCAGCCGCTGCAGATAATCCAGCAGGCTCTCGCTGGTCTTCACCGCGTCCGCCCGATCCTGCAACGCGAGCAGTGTCTCCCGACCGAGCGAGGGCTGCAGCTGCTGCAGGCGCTGTTCCCCCGGTATGCCCAGCAGAATCTCGCGCTCTGCGCGGGGGTCGGGATAGCCCAGCTGAATGCGCATCATGAAGCGGTCCAGCTGCGATTCCGGCAGGGGAAAAGTCCCGCCCTGGTAGTCGGGGTTCTGCGTGGCGATGACGAAATAGGGATCCGGCAGCTGCCGGGTGCGGCCGTCGGCGGTCACCTGCTGCTCGGCCATGGCCTCCAGCAGCGCGCTCTGAGTTTTGGGGGTGGCGCGGTTGATCTCATCGGCCAGCAGCACCTGGGTGAACACCGGGCCGGCATGGAATACGAAGCGGCCATCGTCCTTGTCGAAGATGGATACGCCGATGATGTCACCGGGAAGCAGGTCGCTGGTGAACTGAATGCGCTGGAACTCCAGCCCCAGCGCCCGCGCCAGTGCCCGCGCCAGCGTGGTCTTGCCCATCCCCGGCAGGTCTTCGATGAGCAGATGACCGCGGGCGAGCAGACAGCACAGGGCCAGCCTGACCTGCCCCTCTTTGCCTACCAGCACGGTGCCGATGGCCTGCACCAGTTGATCGATCTGCTTCTGCATGCATCCCCCCGCAGCACTGCCCCCGGCTGCCGTGCGGCGCCGGGAACCGACAGTGACCACAGTATAGACCACAGTTTCCGGGTCTATGCCCTGCCGGCGAAGCGTCCTGCGAGCCCGGGAGTCAAAGTGCCGCCAGGCCCCGCTGCAGATCGGCCCTGATGTCGTCCAGCGCCTCGAGGCCGACCGACACGCGGATCAGGTTCTGGGCGATGCCGGCCTGCTCCCGCTGCTCGTCGGTAAGCCGGCCGTGGGTGGTGGTGGCGGGGTGCACGATCGTCGACTTGGCGTCGCCGAGGTTGGCGGTAATCGACAGCATGCGCGTCGCATCGATGACGCGCCAGGCCTCTGCCCTGCCGCCTCGCACCTGGAAGGACAGCACGCCACCGAAAGCCGTCTGCTGCCGCGCCGCCAGCGCATGCTGCGGATGCGTGGGCAAGCCGGCATAGTAGACGCGCGTGACCGCCGGCTGCTGCTGCAGCCACAGGGCCAGCGCCAGGGCGCTCTCGCTGTGGGCCTGCATGCGCAAGCGCAGCGTCTCCAGTCCCTTGAGGAAGACCCAGGCGTTGAACGGGCTCATGGTGGGACCGCAGGAGCGCAGAAATCCCAGCACCTCGGCCATGTGGGCGGCGCCGCCCACGACCACGCCACCGACACAGCGACCCTGACCGTCGAGATACTTGGTGGCCGAGTGCACCACGATGTCGGCACCGAGCTGCAGCGGCCGCTGCAGCGCGGGGGTACAGAAGCAATTGTCGACGATGAGCAGGCAGCCATGGCGGTGCGCGAGATCGGCCAGGCGCCGCAGGTCGACCACCTCGCACAGCGGATTGGAGGGGGTCTCGAGAAACAGCACGCGGGTCTGCGGCGTGAGCGCCGCCTCCCAGGCGCCCTCTTCGGTGGGTGCCACGAAGGTGGCGGCCACCCCGAAGCGCCCCAGGTACTTGGCCAACAGCGTGGTGGTCGTGCCGAACACGCTGCGCGAGCAGACGACGTGATCGCCCGCCTGCAGCAGCGACATGAAGGCGCTGAGGATTGCCGCCATACCCGACGCCGTGGCCACGGCGTCCTCACCGCACTCCAGGGCGGCGATGCGCCGCTCGAATATCCGCACCGTGGGATTGGTATAGCGCGAATAGACGTTGCCGGGTTCGTCACCGGAAAAGCGCGCCGCCGCGCTCGCGGCGTCGCGAAATACGTAGCTGGAGGTGGTGAATATCGGCTCGCTGTGCTCACCCTCAGCGGTGCGCACCTGCCCGGCGCGCACCGCCAGCGTGTCCAGCTGCGCGCCCTCCAGAAAGGCCTCCCTCTCGAGCTGCTTGTCCCACTCGTCCACCGTCACCCCCGCTAAATCACCGAACCGTCGCCGTCGTCCCGATCGCTGTCCTGGCTGCATCTGCGGGCGTCGTTGCGCAAATCGTGCAGGTGCTGCAGATATTTCTGGTCCACGTCACCGGTGATGTAGTCGCCGTCGAACACCGAGCACTCGAACTGCTCGATGGCGGTGTTGCCCTCGCGGGAGGAGGCCTCGAGATCCGCCAGGTCCTGATAGACCAGCCAGTCTGCGCCGATCAGCTCGGCGACCTGATCCGGCGTGCGGCCGTGGGCGATGAGCTCCTCCGCCGAGGGCATATCGATACCGTAGACATTGGGATAACGCACCGGCGGTGCCGCCGAGGCGAAGTATACCTTTTTCGCGCCCGCTTCCCGCGCCATCTCGATGATCTGGCGGCAGGTTGTGCCGCGCACGATGGAGTCGTCCACCAGCATGACGTTCTTGCCCCTGAATTCCAGGTCGATGGCATTCAGTTTGCGCCGCACGGAACGGGCCCGCATCTTCTGCCCCGGCATGATGAAGGTGCGGCCGATATAGCGGTTCTTCATCAGGCCTTCGCGGAACTTGACGCCGAGCGATTGCGCCATGGCCTGGGCGGCGACGCGGCTGGTGTCGGGAATGGGCACCACCACGTCGATATCGTGATCGGGGCGGATGCGCTTGATCTGCTCGGCCAGGCGCTCGCCCTGCCGCAGGCGGCTCTTGTAGACTGAGACGCCATCCATGATGGAATCGGGGCGCGCGAAGTAGACATGCTCAAAAATGCAGGGCACCAGGCGGGGGTTCTCCGCGCACTGCCGGGTATGCACGGCGCCGGATGTCTCGATGTAGATGGCCTCCCCCGGCGCCAGGTCCCGCACCAGGCTGAAACCCAGCACCGACAGCGCGGCGCTCTCAGAGGCGATGATGTATTCCGGCCCCAGCGGCGTCCTGCGCTCACCGAACACCAGCGGGCGGATGCCCAGTGGATCGCGGAAGCCGAGCACGCCGTAGTCGGCGATCAGCGCGCAGACGGCGTAGCCACCGCGGCAGCGCCGATGCACGCCGCCGACCGCCTCGAAGATGTCCTCGGCCACCGGGTTGAGCTTGCCCAGGCTCTGCAGTTCGTGGGCGAACACATTGAGCAGCACTTCCGTGTCGGAGTCGGTATTGAGATGCCGCAGGTCGGACTTGTAGAGCTCTACCGAGAGCTGTTCCACGTTGGTGAGATTGCCGTTGTGCGCCAGCCCGATGCCGTAGGGCGAGTTGACGTAAAAGGGCTGGGCCAACTGCGGGCTGGAACTGCCCGCGGTCGGGTAGCGCACGTGACCAATGCCCATGTTGCCGACCAGGCTCTCGATGTGGCGGGAGCGGAACACATCGCGCACCAGGCCATTGTCCTTATGCTGATGAAACCGCCCCTCGTGGCAGGTGACGATGCCGGCTGAGTCCTGCCCACGGTGCTGCAGCACGGTCAGCGCATCGTAGAGGCTTACGCTGACATTGGCCTGACCGACAATCCCGACTACTCCGCACATCTCCTCGCTCCACCCGGTCCGCAGGACAGGCCGCCGCACGCCCTGCACCATTGACATTAAAGTTTGATTGACTACTTGACGATCTCTCGAACCCACGCAGCCACCGGCTGCGACGTATCCTTGACCCAGTTCTCCATGAGCAGTAGATGCGGTACCAGCACCGAATCGGTGAACCATGGGGGCTGCGCTCCCGCTGCGTCCAGCGCCGCCCGCAGCACCATGGTCGCCACTACCGCAGCGACCACGCCTCGCAACGCGCCAAAGGCCATGCCCAGCAGCCGATCCAGAACGCCCAGCCCGGTCAGCTTGACCACGAGACCGGCCAGGTAGGTGACCAGCGACCCCATGATCAGGGTGGCAATGAACACCGCACCGAAAGCGGCGATACGGCGCACTTCCTCGCTGGCGATGACATCCGCGAGCAGCGCTTCCATGCCCGGGGAAAACATCGTGGCCACGAAAAACGCGGCCACCCAGACCACCAGCGACATCGCCTCCCTGACGAAGCCCCGCAGCAGTGAGGCCAGCACGGATGCCAACAGCACTGCCAGCAGCGCCCAATCCAGAACGGTGAACTCTGCCACTCTCGTCAACTCCTTCGCAGGCGGTTCCGGCCGCGGGTGCGGTCAGGGCTTGAAGCGCATCACCGCGGGTTGCAGCGCATATTTCGCCGCGATCTTGTTGCGGTCGCGCTGCGCCATGTACTTGTCGACATAGGGCCCCACGACGACGCGGTTGAGGGTGCCCTTCTGCGACGTCTGCTCCCTGATCTGAGCCCGGTAGCCATCGCCCTTCAGGCGTTCGACCAGTTTCACGGCATTGTCGCGATTGCCGAAGCTGCCCACCTGTACCAGCCACGCCACCGGCAGCCCCGCCTTATCGAGAGACGGCTTCTCCTCGTCGGCTTTTTCCGGCCGGCTCTGACCGCTGCTGATCTTTTCCTGATACTCCCCGACCGGCGACACGTCCTCGCGCGGTTTGGGCTCCTCAATGATGCTCGGCTCCGGTTCCGGTGCCTGCGGCAGGTCCGATTCGATCACAAACGATTGATCGCGCTGGGGACTCATCACCAGCGGCCACAGGATCAGCGCCAGTGCGACCAGTACGACAGCGCCGACCAGGCGCTGCCTAATGCGTTCATTCACCATCCAATCCCCGCAAAGCCAGGAACCGCAACGCGGCAGCTACCGTGTAGAAGGAGCCCGTCACCACGACCCTGTCGCCGTCATTCATCTGTCCGAGCGCCGCTGCCACGGCATCTGCGACGCTACCGGACAACAGGCTGTCGACGCCCGGCAGCAGCGCCTGCAGTTGGCGCGGCGCCCGCGCCCGCTGCACGTCCAGCTGCGGCAGCCACCAGCGCCCCTCCGCCACGGGCGCCAGCACAGCGCCGAAGCCCGGCGCATCCTTGTCCGCCATGATAGCCAGCACGACATGGGTGCGTCCGGCTACCGGCCTGCTGTGCAGGTACGCCGCCAGGTGCTGCGCGGCGGCCGGGTTGTGGGCGACGTCCAGCACCACCTCCCGGCCACCGCAGCGCACGGTCTGGCAGCGCCCCGTGAGGCTGGCCTCCGCGACCGCCCGCGCCAGCACCGCCGCCGCCGGGACATCGAGCAGCAGCGCGGCTGCCTGCAAGGCCACCGCCACCGCAGAGGGCTCCAATCGCAGCGGCTGCGCGCCGCTGATCGCCAACGGGGCACCCTCCTGATCGAGGCCATGCCAGCGCCAGCCGCCGTCACCGTCCAGCGCCAGATCGAAGTCGGCGCCGGCCTGCAGCCAGCGGGCGCCGACTGCCAGCGCGGCCGCCCGCAGGCCCGGGGGTGGGTCGCGCTCCGCGCACAGCGCCGGCACGCCCGCGCGGAATATGCCGGCCTTCTCCCGCGCGATGCTCTCCCGGTCCGGACCCAGCCAGTCCTGGTGGTCGAGCTGGATATTCGTCACCACGGCCACGTCGGGGTCCACGATGTTGACGGCATCGAGACGGCCGCCCAGGCCCACCTCGAGGATGCACCAGTGCGGGCGGTGGTGTTGAAAAAAGCGCAGGGCAGCCAGCGTGCTGAACTCGAAGTAGGTCAGCGACACATCCCCCCTGGCTCGCTCGACCTCCTCAAAGAGCTGACAGAGCGTCGCATCATCGAGCGCCTGGCCATCGATCCGGATGCGCTCGTTGAAGTGCAGCAGATGGGGAGACGTATAGCTGCCTACGGACAGCCCGTGGCTGCAAACCAATCGCCTGCAGCGCGGCCACCGTACTGCCCTTGCCGTTGGTGCCGCCCACGATCACCACCCGGGATGCCGACAGGTCGAGCTGCATGCGCTCGGCGACACGGCTGACGCGAGCCAGGCCCAACTCGATCTCCCGCGGGTGCAGTGCCTGCAGCCGCGCCAGCCAATCGTCAAGCGTCAGCGCGTGGCTCCTCCGCAAAAGCCGGCTGCCTGGTCAGCTTGCGCAGCAGCTCACCCACTTTGGGCTTGATGTCGTGACGATGCAGAATCATGTCGATGGCGCCGTGAGCCAGCAGAAATTCGCTGCGCTGGAACCCCTTGGGGAGCTGCTGGCGGATCGTCTGTTCGATGATATTGGGGCCGGCAAAACCCGCCCGGGCTCCCGGCTCGGCGATGTTGATATCGCCCAGCATGGCGAGGCTGGCTGACACGCCACCGTAGGTGGGATCGGTAATGACCGATATGTAGGGGACCCCGTTGCGCTTCATGCGCTCCAGTACGGCACTGGTCTTGGACATCTGCATGAGGGAGATCAGCGCCTCCTGCATGCGCGCACCGCCGGTTGCCGAAAAGCACACCAGCGGCATCCGCTCCGCCAGCGCCAGCTGCGCCGCGCGGGTAAAGCGCTCACCGACCGCATAGCCCATGGAGCCACCGTGGAAATTGAATTCGAAGGCCACGGCCACCAGCGGCAGGCCGTTGACCGTGCCCCGCTGAGCGATCAGCGCGTCCTTTTCTCCGGTCGATTTCTGCGCCGACGCGAGCCGATCCCGATACTTCTTGACGTCCTTGAACTTGAGGATATCCCTGGGTTCAACGTCGCCCGCGACCTCGGCACGCCCCTCGCCGTCCAGAAAGATATCCAGGCGCCGGCGCGCCCCGATACGCATGTGGTGATCGCACTTGGGGCACACGTCCAGATTGCGCTCGAGCTCGGGACGATACAGCACCGCTTCGCATTTGACACATTTCTTCCACAGCCCTTCCGGAATCGTCACCCCTGGACTCGCGCCGGGGTCGTTCTTGACGATCGAGGGCAGAATTTTGTCTATCCAGCTCATTGAAACTTGTTTCCGTGGCTATCAGACCGCCGATTTTACACGTTGTCGACGGCGCGGCGAATAGATTCGACCAAAGAAACGGCCGGCGCGATAAGCTCCTGCGTCGATGCCGCACCGCGGGCGGCTTCGCCGGCGATGCTGTCGACGATGGCGCTGCCGATCACCACCCCGTCACAGTAGCCAGCGACAACCTTGGCACTGACGGCATCCTTGATGCCGAAGCCTACCGTTACGGGCAGTTCGGTGCGCTGCCGGATCAGCGCCATTTTGTCCCGCACGGACTCGGTGTCGAGGTGTCCGGCCCCGGTGACGCCCTTGAGGGACACGTAGTACAGATAGCCCGAGGCGTTGTCACAGACCGCGCTGAGGCGCTCCGGCGCCGTCGTCGGCGCCAGCAGCATAATGGTATCGATGCCGCGCGCCGCCAGCAGGTCGCGCAGCTGCCCGCCCTCCTCGGGCGGCAGGTCGACCGTGAGCAGACCGTCGATCTGGCTGGCGGCGGCGTTCTCGGCAAAGCGCTCATAGCCCATCGCCTCCACCGGGTTGGTATAGCCCATCAGCACCACCGGCGTGTCGGCGTCACCGCGCCTGAACTCGCTGACCATCTGCAGCACCTGGCGCAGGCTGACGCCGTGCTCCAGCGCACGCTCGTGCGCCTGCTGGATCACCGGCCCCTCCGCCATGGGGTCGGAAAACGGCACGCCCAATTCGACAATGTCCGCGCCCGCCGCGACCAGCCCGTGCATGATCGCCACGGTGTGTTCGGGCGCTGGATCGCCCGCCACCAGGTAGGGCACTACGGCCTTGCGCTGCTGCTCCTTGAGTCGCCTGAATGTTGCTGCAATTCGAGACAAAGGCCTTCTCCCGTCGATAGTTGCGGTGCTGGTCAGAAAGTAATACCGTCGATGTCGGCGACCGTGAGGATATCCTTGTCGCCGCGGCCGGACAGGTTCACCACGATGGTCTGCTCCGGGCTCATGCGGCTGGCCAGTTTGCCGGCGTAGGCAACGGCATGGCTCGACTCCAGGGCCGGCATGATGCCCTCCTCCCGCGTGAGCTGGCGGAATGCCGACAGCGCCTCGGCGTCGGTGACCGAGACGTAGTTGGCACGCCCGGCATCTTTCAGCCAGGCGTGCTCAGGGCCGACGCCCGGGTAATCCAGACCCGCCGAGACGGAATGCGTGTGGATGATCTGGCCGTCGGCATCCTCCATCAGATAGGTGCGGTTGCCGTGCAGCACGCCCGGCCTGCCTGCGCTCAGCGGCGCGGCGTGGCGGCCGGTCTCGATGCCATCGCCGGCAGCCTCGACGCCGTAGATGCCGACCGAGGCATCGTCCAGAAACGGGTAGAACAGGCCGATGGCGTTGGACCCACCGCCGACGCAGGCGACCAGAGCGTCCGGCAGGCGGCCGGTCATCTCCAGGCACTGCTGGCGCGCCTCGCGGCCGATGATGGCCTGAAAATCCCTCACCAGCATCGGGTACGGATGCGGTCCGGCCACGGTGCCGATGATGTAGAAGGTGTCATCGACGTTGGTGACCCAGTCGCGCATGGCCTCGTTGAGGGCATCCTTGAGGGTCCTGGAGCCGGAGTTCACCGGCACCACTTCCGCGCCGAGCAGTTTCATGCGATAGACGTTGAGCGACTGGCGCTTGACGTCCTCCGCCCCCATGTACACCTGGCACTCCATACCGAGCCGCGCCGCTATGGTGGCCGTCGCGACCCCGTGCTGCCCGGCGCCGGTCTCGGCGATCACGCGCCGCTTGCCCGAATACTTGGCCAGCAGCCCCTGCCCGACCGTGTTGTTGATCTTGTGCGCGCCGGTGTGGTTCAGATCCTCGCGCTTGAGATAGATGCGGGCGCCGCCGATGCGCTCCGACCAGCGCTGCGCATAGTACAGGGGCGACGGCCGCCCCACGTAATGCGCAAGATCGCGATCCAATTCCGCGATGAAGGAGGGCTTGTCCTTGAGTTCGCGATAACTGCGCTCGAGCTCGTCGAGCGCAAAAATCAGGGTTTCCGAGACGAAGCGCCCGCCGTAGGGGCCAAAATGGCCGCGTGCGTCGGGTTGTGTCTTGTAGCTTTCCAGTGTCATGCGCTTCCCACTCCCAGCTGCGATCCAGCGCTCGACTGGACCTGTTCGATAAATTGCCTGATCTTGGCGCGATCTTTGATGCCCTTGCGCTGCTCGACGCCGCCGCTGACATCCACGGCATAGGGTTGCACGCGGTGGATGGCCTCGGCGACGTTGCCGGGAGTCAGTCCGCCCGCAAGAACGATGTGGTTACGGAGGCGCGCGGGGATCAGATCCCAGTCGAAGGTGGTGCCGGTGCCGCCCGGCACGCCGGGGCGGTAACTATCGAGCAGCAGGCCGCGGGCGTCGCCATAGGCGTCGGCCTGCGCCAGCAGGGAGACCTGGTCGGAGCCCCCCTCGCGCACGGCGATCGCCTTGAGGTACGGACGACCGAAGCTGCGGCAGTAGGCTGCCGTCTCAGCGCCGTGAAACTGCAGCAGGTCCGGCCGCACGCGGTCGATGACGGCCGCCACGCTGGCCTCGGGCGCATCCACGAACAGCGCCACCACGCTGACAAAAGCCGGTACCTCGCGGGCGATCTGCGCGGCCGTTTCGATATCGACGCAGCGCGGGCTGGGCGCATAAAACACCAGCCCCAGCGCGTCCACGCCCTCCTCGACCGCGGCCACGGCATCCGCCGTACGAGTGATACCGCAGACCTTGATGCGAGTGCGATGCGCCATGAGTCCCGTGCTGTTGACTGCCCCCGAAATGGCCGCTAATGGTAGCAGAAAGCAGCGGCAATGGGGGCGATGCCGCGTTAAAAAACGGCGCAGTCGCCAACCTGAGCCCAGCCGGGCAATCCGAAGCGATCGGGGTAGAGCGCGCCGACAAAGTAGAGTCCGTCCGGCGGCGCGGTGACACCACCGGCGCGCCGGTCGCGCGCCTGCAGCACCTGCGCCGTCCAGCCCGGCGCGCGCCTGCCGCTGCCGACAGCCATGAGGACGCCGGCAATATTCCTGATCATGTGCATCAGAAAGGCATTGGCCTGGATGTCCAGCACGACGAGGTGATCGCGGCGAGATACCGACAGCTGATGGACGTCGCGCACCGGCGTGCGGGACTGGCAGGCGACGGCGCGGTAGGAGGTGAAGTCGTGCGAACCGACCAGGCTTTGCGCCTCGCGGTGCATCAACTGGTGATCCAGCGGCAGGTGGTGATGGGTGACTTTGCCGGCCATCACCGCGGAGCGCTCCGGCCGGTTGTCGATGAGATAGCGATAGCGGCGGGCGTGGGCCCGATGGCGGGCATGGAAGCCGCCGTCGACCTCCCTCACCCAGCGCACCACGATGTCGTCGGGAAGGTAGCTATTGCCACCCCGCTGCCAGGCGCTGAGGGGGCGGCGCGCCGCGGTATCGAAGTGGATGACCTGGCCGAGGGCATGCACGCCGGTATCGGTGCGGCCGGCGCAGTGCACTCTGACCGGGTGATTCGCCACCCGGGACAGCGCCCGCTCCAGCTCACCCTGCACCGTGCGGGTCGCCGGCTTCGCCTGCAGCTGCCAGCCGTGAAAGCCGGCGCCGTCGTATTCGACGCCGAGCGCCAGCCTGACCCCGCCGCTGGCTTCGCCCGGATCCGGCACCCGGGCCTCAGCTCGCCAACGCCCTGATCATGTCACCGGCCTCACGCTGATGCTCCTCGGAACCTTCCGCCAGCACCTCTTCGAGGATATCGCGGGCGCCGTCTTCGTCACCCATATCCATATACGCCCTGGCCAGATCGAGCTTGGTGGCCACTTCGTCACCATCCGTCAGATCCACCAGCGCGCCATCGTCATCGGCCTGGTCGAGCATCTCGCTCAGCACAGAGGTATCGAGCTGCAGCACGCCGCCGTCATCGGCACGCTCACCCTGCAGCTTGAGGGCGCCGCCAAAATCCTCGTCCTCTCCCTGCGCACTGCTGTCTGGCAACTGCAGATCAAACTCCAGCGGCTCGACGTCGGCCTCAGCACTCTCCCAGGCCAGATCGAATGCGCCGGACTGATCGGCGGCGCGCGCCGGCGCGGCAGCGGCGCCCTGGCCGCGTGCGGGCTCAAGGGCCTCGGCGGCGTCCTCCAGCCAACCCTTGTCGGACACCAGATGCTGCACCAGCATCAGCGCATCTTCGTCGCCGGCAGCCTGCAGGCCGGCATAGGCGCTGAGAAAGTCCTCCCGGCGCTCCAGTTCGGCCAGAATGCTCAGCAGTTTGATGTGCAGTTCGGCGCGATCGGCATCTTCACGAATGGCTTTGCGCAGCATGCCGATGGCCTCTTCGTGGCGCCCGTAGCTGCAATAGATCTCTGCCTCGGCCACCGGATCGAAGGTGGATTCGGCAGCCTCCCACGACTCGTCCCGGGTCTGCTCCTCGGCTTCGCTGTCGTGCTGCTGCAGCGCAGCCAGCAGTTCCTCGGTATCGCCCGCCAGCGCCTCGGCGCCAGACGCCCTCGGGGCGGATGCCGGCTGCGCGTCGTCCAGCATCGGGTCACCGTCATCCTCGTCACCGCGGCGACGCCACGCCAGCGCCGCAGCGCCGGCCGCAGACAGCAGCCCCAGCAGACCCAGGCCGGGCCAACTCACCACGCGATCGAGCAGACTGTCTGCCGCCATGGCCGCCTCGACCGGCGCTGGGGCGGCGGCATCGGCCTGATCCTCGCGGAAATTGAGGTCGACGCCAGCCGGGTTGGCGCCGTCTGCGGCCAGCTCGCTCTGGAGCGATGCCAGCTGCTGATCCTTGAGCTGAATGAGCTGCTCGAGCGTGGCGATCTGATCCTGCAGGTCATCCACGCGGGAATCGAGCTCGGCGTTATCGCGCTCTGCCCGGTCGAGTTTCTCCTCGGTCGCCACCAGGTCGTTCTGCAGTGTGGCAACCGCCCCGCTGACGGCGCCGGTCCCATCTTTGCGCCCGACCACATCCGCCGCGGCCTGGGCCTGGGCGTCGCCGCCGGCGAGCTTCATATAGCTCTCCTCGGAGGCGGCTGGCGCCGTGGTGCTGGCGACATTGCCCGCCCGCAGCGGCACCGCTTTCGCCTCACGCCATGCGTCGTTCTGCACGGCCACCGCATTGATGGCCTGCTGGCGCGTCAGCGAGGCATATTCCTCATTGGTCGGCAGGCGCAGCACCTGCCCCTTGCGCAGGCCGTTGATATTCTGCTCATCAAAGGCGGCCGTATTCTTGGTATAGATCGCCATCATCGCCTGTTGCATGGTGACGCTCTCGGGCTTGACCTTCTCCGCGATGCCCCATAGCGAGTCATTGCGCCGGGTCGTCACCTCGCTCGGCAGCGCGGCAGCGCTCGGCGCCGGCGCCGGGGCGCGGTAGGCGACGCGAGCCACCGGTGCCACCCTGCCGGCCCTGGCAGCCACGGCTGCCGGGGCCGGCTTCGCGGCAGGCTCATTGGAGAAAGTCGGCAGGTCGACCAGCACGGTGTATTCGCGCAGCAGCCTGCCCTCCGGCCAGCGGGCCTCCAGCACGAAATCCAGAAACGGCTCGCGCACCAGCTTTTCCGAGGTGATCTTGACGAAGCCGCCGCCCTTGCCATCGAGGGTCACGGCGAACTTGAGGTCGCTGAGGAAAATGACGCGCTCCACGCCGGCGCGCTCGAAGTCCCTGAGCCCCGCCAGTCTGACGGCGATCTGCTGGTTATTCAGGTCGCCGACGTTGTTCAGCTCGATGCGGGCTGACAGCGGCTGATTGAGACTGGATTCAAGCTCTATCTCGCCCAACCCCAGCGCAGCCAAAATTGATGAATGCAACGCACTGACCGCAAATACGACACCGGCAAGCTTTCGAGCCATGATTCCCTACCCTTGAATTATTCGCTACCGCCTGCAGAGACCCGCCATCGATCGGCGCAGGCGCCCAAACGCGCCCATCCGCCCCTCCCAACGAAGCCGGTCATCGACCGCTGCAGAATCGAAATAAAGTATTCATTACCAATGGGGGTTGCGCAAGAAAATAGGCGCGACAAGCGGCGGAATGAGAACCGCTACGAAAAAAGACCGCGGGCACTGTGCGTCGGCTCAGAGACGCCCGCGCAACAGCGCCAGCATGCGCCGCAGAGGCTCCGCCGCCCCCCACAACAGTTGATCCCCGACGGTGAATGCGGACAGATAGTCCGGCCCCATGCTGAGCTTGCGCAGGCGCCCCACCGGGATGCTCAAGGTACCGGTCACCGCCGCAGGCGTCAGCGCCGCCAGCGTATCGGGGCGGTGGTTCGGCACCACACTGACCCACGGGTTGCCGCCGGCGATGAGCGCTTCGACCTCGTCCAGGGCTACCGCGCGCTTCAGCTTGATGGTGAGAGCCTGGCTATGGCAGCGCATGGCGCCAATGCGCACACAGTTGCCATCAACGGCGACCGGCGAGGCCAGCCCCAGGATCTTGTTGGTCTCGGCCTGCCCCTTCCACTCCTCGCGGCTCTGACCGTTGGGCAGTTCCACGTCGATCCAGGGC
Organism: uncultured Gammaproteobacteria bacterium; assembly: GCA_963792875.1. GTDB lineage: Bacteria > Pseudomonadota > Gammaproteobacteria > Pseudomonadales > JAHEGP01 > JAHEGP01. Next base: position 169,167 of record CAWBXV010000001.1, read on the forward strand.
AGCAGGCTGCCCGCCAGCGGCGCACCGAATTGCTGCACCGGAAAGTCCGCAGCGCGCATGGCCGCCGCGACCCGCCGATCGATTTCCAGTATGCTGGACGCCGGGTCCTGCAGGGGCTGCGCCACGGCTGCGTGAATCGCCCCCATCTGCGCGATCAGCTCGCGCATATTCTGGGCTCCGGCGCCGGAAGCCGCCTGATAGGTCTGCGAATTCACCCACTCCACCAGCCCGGCCCTGAACAGGCCGCCGATCGCCATCAGCATCAGGCTGACGGTGCAGTTGCCGCCCACAAAGGTCTTGACGCCGCTCGCCAGCGCGCGCTCGAGCAGAGGTCCGTTCACCGGGTCGAGCACAATGACGGCGCTGTCATCCATGCGCAGGGCCGAGGCCGCATCGATCCAATAGCCCTGCCAGCCACGCTCGCGCAGCTGCGGATAGACCGCCTTGGTGTAATCGCCGCCCTGGCAGGTCACCACCACATCCTGCGCCTGCAGCGCGTCGAGGTCGTCGGCAGCGCGCAAGGCGCTGCAGCCCTGCCCCACGTCGGGCCCGGCGCCGCCGACGTTGGACGTGGTAAAAAACGTGGCGTCCAGCCCTGCGAAGTCACCCTCGGCGCTCATGCGCTCGAGCAGCACCGAGCCCACCATGCCGCGCCACCCTACGAATCCGGTCTTCACTCTCAATCGCCTCTGATTACCTGACTGTCAATTGGACAACTTACCCGGGCGTCAATTAGACAACGCCGCGACCACGGCGTCACCCATTTCCTGCGTCGACACCAGCCGGGTACCGGGCGTGTGGATGTCCGCCGTGCGCAGGCCCTGCTCCAGCACCCGCCCCACCGCGGCTTCGACCGCGTCCGCCGCCGGCGCCGCCCGCAGCGAATAGCGCAGCAGCATCGCCGCGGACAGCACGGTCGCCAGCGGATTGGCCTTGCCCTGTCCGGCGATGTCGGGCGCCGAGCCGTGACAGGGTTCGTACATGCCGCGTCCGCGCTCGTCCAGGGACGCCGACGGCAGCATGCCGATGGACCCGGTCAGCATGGCCGCCTCGTCAGAGAGAATGTCGCCGAACAGGTTGCCGGTCAGGATGACATCGAACTGCTTGGGGGCGCGCACCAGCTGCATGGCGGCATTGTCGACGTACATGTGGCTCAGCTCGACATCCGGATACTCGCGCGCGCCCAGCTCCGCGACCACCTCCCGCCAGAGCGCCGTGACCTCCAGCACGTTGGCCTTGTCCACCGAGCACACCCGGCCGCTGCGCTGACGCGCCGAGGTAAAGGCGAGGCGGGCGATGCGGCGGATTTCCGACTCGCTGTAGACATAGGTGTTGTAGCCCTGGCGCTGGCCGTCCTCCAGAGTGCGCACGCCGCGCGGCTGCCCGAAGTAGATGCCGCCGGTGAGTTCACGCACGATCAGGATGTCCAGTCCCGCCACGACCTCCGGCTTCAGCGAGGAGGCGTCGGCCAGCTGTGGATAGAGAATCGCCGGCCGCAGATTGCCGAACAGGCCCAGGCCCGCGCGCAACTGCAGCAGGCCCTGCTCCGGCCGGATCTCGCGCGGCAGCTGGTCCCAGGCGGGGCCGCCGATGGCGCCGAACAGGATGGCGTCCGCCTGCGCCGCCGCGTCGAGCGTCGCCGCCGGCAGCGGCACGCCGCAGGCATCGATGGCCGCGCCGCCCAGCTTCGCCTCATCGTAGCTCAATTGCAGCCCGTGCAGGCCCGCCGCCGCATCCAGCACCCGGTGGGCCTGGGCGAGCACCTCCGGCCCGATGCCGTCGCCGCCGATCAACAGAATTCTGTGCTTCATCTGACTCGCTCCCGTCACCAATAGACCGCTGGGCTAGCGGATTGCGCCGAACAGCCAGGGCGCCTGCTCCCGCCAGCGCTGCTCGAAGCCCCGGATGGCATCGGCATCCTGCAAGGTGATGCCGATATCGTCCAAGCCTTCCAGCAGGCACTCGCGCCGGAACGCATCGACCGCAAAGGGCAGTTCGGCGCCATCGGGGCTGCGCACGACCTGCTCGCGCAGATCGACCGTCAGCCGAAACCCGGGGCGCCGATAGAGCTCGCCGAACAGTTGCTCGACGGCCGCCTCGTCCAGCACCACTGGCAGGATGCCGTTCTTGAAACAGTTGTTGTAAAAGATATCGGCGAAACTGGGGGCGATCAGGCAGCGGATGCCGAAGTCCTCCAGCGCCCAGGGCGCGTGTTCCCGGCTGGAGCCGCAGCCGAAATTCTCGCGCGCCAGCAGGATGCTCGCGCCCCGATAGCGCTCCTGGTTGAGGGCGAAGTCCGGGTTCAACGGACGCCTGCTGCAGTCCTGGCCGGGTTGCCCCTCGTCGAGATAGCGCAGCTCGTCGAACAGATTGGGACCGAAGCCGCTGCGCTTGATCGACTTCAGGAACTGCTTGGGGATAATCATATCGGTATCGACGTTGGCGCGATCCATGGGCGCCACGATGCCATCGAGTACGGTGAATGCCTTCATTGCCGCTGCTCCCTCAAATCCAGTCGCGCACATCGACGAAATGGCCCGCGATAGCCGCTGCCGCCGCCATCGGCGGGCTGACCAGGTGCGTGCGCCCGCCAAAGCCCTGGCGCCCCTCAAAATTCCTGTTGGACGTCGACGCGCAGTGCTCGCCCGCTCCCAGCTTGTCGGCATTCATCGCCAGGCACATCGAGCAGCCGGGCGCCCGCCACTCCAGCCCGGCTTCGGTAAAGACCCGGTCCAGCCCCTCCGCCTCGGCCTGCGCCTTGACCAGGCCGGACCCCGGCACCACCATGGCCTGCAGCACGGTCGACGCGACCCGCTTGCCGGCCACGACCGCCGCGGCGGCGCGCAGGTCCTCAATGCGTGAATTGGTGCAGGAGCCGATGAACACCCGGTCGACGCGGATATCGGTCAACGCCGTGCCCGGCTGCAGCCCCATGTACTCCAGCGCCCGGCGGGCGGCCTCGCGCTTGACCGGCTGCTCGAAATCTTCCGGCGACGGCACCCGCGCGTCCACGGGCAGCACCATCTCCGGGGAAGTGCCCCAGGTCACCTGCGGCGCGATCGCCGCCGCATCGAGCTCGACCACCGCATCGAATGCCGCCCCGGGGTCGCTGTGCAGCGTCCGCCAGAAGGCTTCGGCGCGGTCCCAGGTCGCCCCGGTCGGAGCGAACGGCCGCCCCCTGACGTAGTCGATGGTGGTCTGATCGACCGCCACCATGCCGACCCGCGCGCCCGCCTCGATCGCCATATTGCACACCGTCATGCGGCCCTCGACGGACAGGCTGCGCACGGCGCTGCCGGCAAACTCGATGGCATAGCCGGAGCCACCGGCGGTGCCGATCCTGCCGATCACCGCCAGCACCAGGTCCTTGGCGGTGACGCCGGGCGCCAGCGCGCCCTCGACCCGCACCAGCATGTTCTTCATCTTTTTCTGGATGAGGCATTGCGTGGCCAGCACGTGTTCGACCTCGGAAGTGCCGATGCCGTGCGCCAGCGCACCCAGCGCCCCGTGGGTGGCGGTGTGCGAATCGCCGCACACCACGGTCATGCCCGGCAGCGTCGCGCCCTGCTCTGGCCCCACCACGTGCACGATGCCCTGGCGCCGATCATTGATGGCAAATTCCACCACGCCGAAGTCATCGCAGTTGGCGTCCAGCGTCTCGACCTGGATGCGCGAGATCTCGTCGGCGATGCCGGCCACGCCGGCGCTGCGCTCGACCAGGGTGGTGGGCACGTTGTGATCGGGCGTGGCCAGATTGGCGTCCCGTCGCCAGGGCCGGCGGCGCGCCAGACGCAGGCCCTCGAAGGCCTGCGGCGACGTCACCTCGTGGATCAGATGGCGGTCGATGTAGAGCAGCGCGGTGCCGTCCTCGCGCTGCTTGACCAGGTGGGACGCCCAGAGCTTGTCGTACAGGGTTTGCGCGGCCATTGGACTCTCCTTTGCGCCTGTCGCGGTGGCGACTATCGCCGCAGGGACTATCGCCCCGGGACGATCGCAGCGCCAGCCGGGTGGCAAGAAACTTGCGGGCATTGTAAAACCGCCATTACAATAAAACAAATTCATATTATTTATCGACCCCATAACTAATTGTAATAGTGGATATTCAAGCCCTCATCGCCTTCATCGAGATCGCAGAATGCGGCTCCTTCTCGCTGGCGGCGCAGAATCTGCACCTGACGCAGCCGGCGGTGAGCAAGCGCATCGCCGGGCTGGAGAGCAGGCTGGGGGCCCGCCTGCTGGATCGGATCGGGCGCCGGGCCCGCCTGACTCAGGCGGGCGCACTGCTGCTGCCGCGCGCGCGGGCGATCGTGCGGGCGATGCAGCTGGCGGAGCAGGAGATCAGGGATCTCTCCGACACGGTGAGCGGCACGCTGCACCTGGCGACCAGCCACCACATCGGCCTGCACCGGCTGCCGCCGGTGCTGCGGGCATTTTCCGACCGCTACCCCGCGGTGCGGCTGAACATCGAGTTCACCGATTCAGAGAAAGCCCACGACGCCGTATCCAGGGGCGAGATCGAGCTGGCGGTCATCACCTTGTCGCCGGAGGAATCCAGCCGCGTGGACGCCCGGCTGCTGTGGCACGATCCGCTGAGTTTTGTCGCGGCGCCCGATCACCCGCTGGCCGCGGCGGCGGCACTGAGCCTGCAGCAGCTGAGCGAGCACGCCAATGTGCTGCCGGGGCTCGACACCTACACCGGCCAGATCGTCAAGCGCCTGTTCGACGCCCATGGGCTGCCGCTCGATACGCTGATGGCCAGCAACTACATGGAGACCATCAAGATGATGGTGTCGGTGGGCCTGGGCTGGAGCGTGCTGCCGCGCAGCATGCTGGACAGCAGCCTGGCGGAGCTGCCCGTGCTGACCCCGGCCCTCAGCCGCCAGCTGGGCTATATCAGCAACCGGCGCCACTCGCTGTCCAACGCCGCCAGCGCCTTCATCCAGCTGCTGCGGACCGCCGCGGCGCCGTCATGATCCACCCGCAGATCGCAGCAGCGGCCGCCCGGCGCCGGTACCGCTGAGGTCACGCTCCCCGGGGCGTGGATTTCAGGCGTCGATACCCGTAGTCCAAGGGAGTCCGGGGCTGCGCCTGAGCGCCGGTCGGACGCGCGCAGCTTCACGATACCGCGACGCCGAATAAAGCATAACGCGCGGGAACAGAAACGACGGCACGCCGCTCACCCGAGTCATCGAGCCTCGCCGGAGCTGCAGGCGAACTCTGGTCCTGGGGTATCGCGCGCGGTCATGTGAGCTCCCTCCGGTTGGTGGTATTGGCCGTGTGCCGTGGTGGGACATATGCGGGATAAACAGTCGGCTTGTCGACTGTCTGCAGCGAAGCACAATTCCCGGGTGCGGGCAATGGCCGCTCGTCTCGGGGTTTAGCGCGCCCGCCATCTACCAGCGGTGACGCGCCACAAGCCGGTGAGCAGCATGGCCAGCAACAGGGCGGCGGCGGACAGGGGAAAGCACAGGGCAATGGCCAGCATCACGCACCACACCAGCCAATAGTCGAAGGGGCGCGCTGTGGGGGGCGTTAACGAAAAGCGGCCGCTGGATGGACGGCGTTGCCACCACATCGTCACGCCACTGCCAATCAAGGCGATAACCAGCAGAACCAGCAACAGATTGAGGCACCAGTTCCACAGCCCCAGGTCGCCCTGGTGCAGGGGGATGGACGCCGCCATGGCCATGCCCAGCGCGGGGTAGTCCGCAAAGGCCAGCGTCGCCAACACCCTGCCGCTGGCCGGATCGAGGTGTACGGTGCGTTCCCGCCAGGGATTGGTGATGTCGCCGGCAATGGTGGTCGCGGATATCGTCCAGACACCGTGGGCGCCCTGTGGCAGGTGTACGCGGTAGTGGTCGAAACCCCGCTGGCGGGCAACGCGCACCACCGCGTCCAGGTCGAGGGCGGGTGCCGCCCCGCTGCCCAGGGGCATCGGGGTTTGCTCAACGGCCCAGGGCACCCGGTGCACACCGTGTTGGTTCATCGACTGGTGGGATTGTTCGGCCTGCGGCTCGAAGCGCGTACCGGGTACCGAGTTCCAGGCCTGTACCAGTTTGCCGCCCCAGAGATTGGTCCAGGCGAGGCCGGACGCCAGAAAAAACAGCAGCGGTAGCGCGACACCGAAGCCGATGAGCCGGTGCAGTCGCCGCCAGCGGTTGCGCCGCGCGACCGGCTGGACAGTGTCGCTTGGCCGGGGATTTCCGTTGCAGGCGAGGTAGAGCCCGGTGATGAGCATCAGGATGCCCAACCCGGCGGCCGTCTCGAGCAAGGCGTCGCCGAGATCGCCCAGCAACAGGCTGCCGTGGAAGGCCTTGAACCGTGCATACCAGGACTGTGCCGCATCCAGGGTGCCGAGTACTTCGCCGCTGTACGGGTCCACGTATACCGTGGTGCTCGCTGCGTCGTGTCCACCGTGCCCCCCGTGATCACCGTCGACCAGGCTGAATCGCGCCGCCTGGGTCGCCGCGTGCCCCGGCAGGTAGAGTTGCACGGTGGCATCCGGGAACTGCTTGCGCACCGCGGCGTGTAAGGCCGACGCGGGACGTGGTTCCCCCGAGGCTTGCACGGTGCTCAGGTCCCGCTGCAGGTAGTGCTCCGCGGGCTTGCTGAGCAGCATCAGCAAGCCGCTGATCGAGAGCGTCAGCAAAAACGGAATCACGAACAGTCCGGCGTGGAAGTGCCAGCGCCACACCGCTCGGTAGAATCCCTCGTGCTGCGTGACCGGGGCGTTGTTTGGGGTATGCGTCGCGTTGTTCACAGTCTCGACCCTGCCGGAATGCGGTGTGGTGCGGCGTTCTGGCGGGACACCGTGCCACGCCCGTCTAGAATTGCAGTTTCACACCCACGTAGGCCGCGCGAGGCTCTCCAGGGATCAGGATGGCGGCGTCTGGCGCGGCCGTATCCTTGACACTGAACTGCGACACATAGTCCTCGTCCGTCAGGTTGCGGAATTCTCCCCACAGTTCCCAACGCTCCCGGGTGTAGCCGATCCGCAGCCCCAGCAGTTCGTAGCCGTCGACCTCGTAGGTGTTGCTGAAGTCCGCGTAGCGCTCGTCGACGATGTCGATGGTCGGGCCCATGAAAAATCCGCTCACGTGGCGGTACAGGAGCTGGCCATTGACGAAATAGCCCGGCGCCGCGGGCAGCTCGTTGTCCCCGTAGAGGGGGTCGTCGTCGAAGTAAAAGTGGTTGATAGTCAGGTTGAGCCGGGGTTCCAGACGGTGCACTGCACCGGCGCCCAGCGCGAAACTGGCGCCGAACAGGGTCTCCAGGCCGGCGTGGATGGTCGTGTCCACATTGGTGGAGAGGCTGGTGCCCGGCGCGGCGGGGTCGTCCTTGGAGAGAATCTCGTCCTTCAGGTCCGCGTAGTACAGGGCGACGTCCCAGTACCAACTGCTGGCGCGACCGAAGGCCTGGTTGCCCCGGCTGCCGATCTCGTAGACGATACCGTGCATGGCGTCGAGGGTTTCCTCGTTACCGCGCGCGTCGTCTTCCAACTCGTAGTTGGTCGGAGGCTCGTAGAGCTTGCTGACGTTGGCGAACAGTTCCACGTCGGGGGTCGGCTGGAAGATCAAACCCGCGCGGGGATTGATACTGTCGTAGTCCGCGTCGGGATTGCGTACCTCGCCGGAGGGCACAGCGGTGTTGTGCACCTCGCGGTTGGCCCAAACCACCTGAGCACCGTAAACCGCAGTCCAGCGGGGCGCGAACTGCCAGCGATCCACCAGGAACAACTCCAGGCTGTCGGCACTGTTGTCGACCCGGGTCGAGAGGTCGAGGCGGCGGCCGTCCTCGTGGCTGTAGTTGCCGCCTTCCACCTCGCTCTGGCCGTAGTCCAGGCCCAGCAGCAGGTCGTGAGGGCCCGCGAGCAGGTTGTAGCGCACCGACACGCCGGCGTTGCGCTGCTCGGTGTCGATCAACAGGCTGAAGAACGGGCTGTAGACGATGGGGTGATAGAGATCCTGCTCCTCGTAGGACAGGCCCAGGGTCAGGCTGCTGTTGGCGGTGGGCTCCCAGGTGGTGCGATTAGCGATGCGCCAGGTCTCGACGTTCAACTGGAAGTTGCCGAGCAGGTTGTCGGGATTGGCCTGCTCCGGGTCGTCCTCCCACTGCGCCCGGGTCAGGCCCCCGGGCAGGTCCTGGTCGTTATTGATGTAGCTCAGGTAGAGGCGGGTATTGGCCGTGTCGGCGAATTGCCAGCCGCCGTTGGCGTAGACGCTCTGGCGGTCCTGGGTCTGGTGTTCCCGGTAGCCGTCCCAGTGCCGGGCCTCCACGGTGACCAGGCCATCGAAACTGCCCGCCACGGTGCCCGCGCTGACCTGGCCCTGTACCTGGTCGAAGCTGCCTCCGGTCAGGTAGAGTTCCAGCGGCGCCTTGTCCCGGGCCGTGGGCGTAATGAAATTGATTGCGCCGCCCAGGGTGCTGGCCCCGTAGCTCAGGGCGTTGGCGCCCCGGGCGACGAGGGCATAGCTGGTACTCAGGGGATCGACGTCGCGGTTGTGGTTGTTGCCGTCTGCGGCAGTGATCGGCAGGCCGTCCTGCAGCAACTTGACACCATTGCCGTCGTAATTGGTGGCATCGAGGTTGGAACCGCGGATCGACAGGTAGGTGGAGTCCCCGGTGGAGCCGCTGGTGGCCCAGACCCCGGGCACGTAACGCAGCATATCCGCCATGTTCGATGCGTTGCGCTGGTACAGCTCCGCGCTGTCGATCAGCGATACACCCCCCGGGATCAGTGCCTGCTCGGCTGCCAGTGTGCTCCTGGGCTGTTGTGCGTAGACGTGCACGGTTTCGAGACGGGTGGAGTCCTTGGCCTGTTTGGCGTCGTGATTGGCAGGATCAGCGAACGCAGTACCGATGGTGAGGCAGAGTACGATCCAGGTGCCGCGTCGTACAGGGTGGCATAACCGCATGGGGTGGTCCAGTTCCTGTTTCCGGGGATGGGCTTCGATGGGTGCGCAAGTCTAGCGGAATGGCCGTGCCGCCAACATGTGACAAATGGTCGCAGTGGCCGCCCGATAGAAGCGATTGCGCAGATGCCGGAACTGGCCTGTGGACAGGGGGTCGCAAGCGTTGCAAATCCAGCAATAGTCATAGTCGATTGCCCCTTGAGTCGATTGAGACCGGTAAACGGCATGCACCATTATCCGGGGGCAATCTGAAATCAATCTGAACGTAAGGCGTTGTGCTGCGGCGTCAAGCGGGTTCCAAATTGACGAACAATTGGTCGTAGCGCCGTACTTGCAGGCTTCGCACCCAACGTGGGGGCCGCCTGGGGTCAAGGGTGATCGAGCGCGTGCGATCCAGCCGGATCGCATCGGGCTGCTCGAGCTTGTCCGGGTCGCGATTGCCCGCCGCCCAGAACAGCAGCAGCATTGCACCCGCCGGGATGTCGGCCCCGCCAAGGCTCGCGCTTGCGGGAACAGCGCGCAAATGACCGGAACGGCGTCTCCAGGCGCAGTACTTCCTCGACGAAGGCGGCGACCTGTACCGGGTTGTCGCGCAGCGTCGCTTGCAAGGACTGCTCCCGGGCCAGGGTCTGTACCGCGCTGCCGATCAGGCTGGTGGTCGATTCGCCGCCTGCCGCGAGAAGCAGGAACAATAGCGCCACCGCGACGTCACTGGTGGTCGCCCGGGTTTCCACAGCGATCCGGAGTGCCCCCAGGATACTGTCACTCTATTCCGCAGTTTTTCTTGCTTGACTGATGGGCGGGCCTGCGGGTAGTGGAGAGGGCTGGACTGCCATCACGACTCCTCCGCCTCGCTCTGCAAGGCATTATCAACATGGCAATGGCAGACCAGCATGGTAAGATTCGCGCGATTTTCGCCCAATGGCAATATCCCCCGTGCTGATTGACTCCCTTCCCTGCGCGAAGCAGTATGTTCTCCATCTCAATGACACACTGAAGTCCAGCAAGGCCTCTGCCGGGCTCACCGCTTGTCAGTGCACCTGGCTGATCACAGTGCTGGTCGGCATTCTGGTCACCGGTACGCTCAATTGGGCGGCTTATGAGCGCCGCAGCTTGAAAGTGTATCGGCAAAGCCGCCTGCGCTGGATGTTTTACCACGCCAAGATTGCCTGGCCGCTGCTCCTGCAGTCCAGTATTGGCTACCTGCTGATGTATTACGCGATTCATCAGGGTGTCCTGATCATCGATGACACCGACAAGCGCCGCTCGAAGCGAACGATGAGAATCGCCGGCGCCCACAAAGTCAAAGACAAGAAGACCGGCGGCTATTTCAATGGGCAGGAACTGATCTTCGTAGTGCTGGTAACCGACGTGGTCACGATTCCCGTCGCCTTTCGATGGTATACCCCCGATCCGGCGTTGTCGGCCTGGCGCCAGGAAAACCGCCGCCTGAAGGCGCTGGGTATGCCGGCGGAGGCGCGCCCGAGAAAGCCCAACGCTCATCCGGGCTACCCCACGAAGCAGGCCTTGGCACAAGCAATGCTCCGGGAGTTTACTGCGCGCTTTCCTGGTGTGAGGATCCAATCCGTCCTCGCTGATGCGCTTTATGGTACCGGCGAGTTCATGGACCTTGCGGCCTCGGTGACGGGAAACGCACAGATTGTCAGCCAGCTGCGCGGTAATCAGCTGGTATTCAGTCGTGGCCGGAAGGTCGACCTGGCGACCTATTTCTCCCGTCAGGCAGGTGCCGCGACCCTGCTGCCCATCAGGGGTGGCGAGAAGAAGCAGGTCACGATGCTGGCGGCGCGCCTGCCGGTCAAGGCGCACGGGAAGCGACGCTTTGTGATCGCCTTGAAATACGAAGGGGAGACGGCCTACCGGTATCTGGTGGCTTCGGACCTGTCCTGGCGCCATCAGGACATCGCCGAGTTGTATACCTTGAGGTGGCTCGTGGAGGTTTTCATTCAGGACTGGAAGTGCCATGCAGGCTGGAACAAGCTGACCCAACACCAGGGCATCGAGGGGTCGACGCGGGGCGTGATCCTGAGCCTGCTGTGCGATCATCTGTTGCTGCTGCATCCGACGCAATCGGCCCGACTGAAGAACAAGCAACCCGGCCTGTCGGTGGGTTGTCTCATCGAGTCCATCAAGGCAGAAGCTCTCGTGGGCACCATGGAAGCCATCGTTCAAGCCGAACATCCCGGCGCAGCCCTCAAGGTATTCACAAGCGCGATACGGGCTACCCTGGAGGAACGATTATCGCGCAAACACCTGGCCGGCGTTGACTTGGGAAGAATGGAAGCGTCGCCTTCGCTCCGCTATCGCCAATAGCCGAGCGGGGGCGCCCACGTCAACGGTAAAAAACTGCGGAATCGAGTTTTAGGATCATGGGGGGCCTCGGCTTCGCCACGGTGCTGACGCTGATCGTGGTGCCCGTGCTGTACATAACCTTTTTCCGCATCCCCTACCGGCGCCCCTCGGCGGGCGGGAGGACGGCCTGATCATTCACCGCGGCCAAGCGGCGATAAGGGGCAGAGGGCATCCCGCCGGCATGCGTGGGCCCGGCGGCCAGTCCGCGCCCAGGGGCGCGGCCGGCGCAGGCACTGGAGTACCCGAGTACCGATCACCAGCGTCGATTGCCCGCGGTGACCGCGGCGCAGCGCTAGTAGATTCCCAGGGCCAGGCCCGCAGCGAAGGCCTCGCCCAGCTCTTCGCAGGCTGCGAGCACTGCCGCATCGGCCGGGCCGCGGCACAGCACCGGCTCGGCGATCTTCTTCATGGGGTAGGATTGGACGATGCGGTCGATCTGCCGGATCGCGCCGCTGCCGTCGTTGCCGGCGCTGATAAACAGCGCGTAGGGCAGGTTCACACCCTGCGCCTGCGCCGGGTAGTAGGTGCGGTCGAAGAAATCCTTGACCGCACCGGCCATGGTACCGAAGTTTTCAGGGCTGCCGAGCAGCAGCCCGTCGCAACGCAACAGATCCGCAAGCCCGGCCTCCTGCACGCGCCCGATGCGGACGTCGATCTCCCGCTCCCTGCGGGCGCCACGGTACACCGCACCGGCCATCACCTCGGTGTTGCCGGATTGGGAGTGGTAGACAATCAGCAGGCGCTTCACTCCCGCGCCCCCCCGCTGCTGCAGCCCCCTCCCCGGCGCCTCAACGCGTGGGCTCGGGCGCGGCGCCAGGGCGCCACAGGCGTCCGGCGGCGAAGGCGAGCAGCCCGTACGCGCCCGCCCCCAGCGCATTGGCCAGCACGTCGTCCAGGGCCGATTCTCGGTAGGGCAGAAACCACTGGACCGACTCGATGAGCAGACCAAAGCCCATCAGCCATAGCCACTGGCGACGGCGCGGCGTGGCACTGTAGGCCGCATCCGCCAGCACGGCGAGCGTGAAGAACGCCCCCCCGTGCAACAGCTTGTCCCACACTTCGATGCTGGGAAGTTCCGCGGGGCGCCGCGTCGCCAGCACCAGAATCGAGGGCAGCGCCAGCCACAGCGCCAGCCGCGCCACGGCCGTCCGCAACGTCGACATCGACACGGTGCGCATCACGCGGACGCGCCGCCCCGCAGCGGGCGGCTAGCGCAGTGAGGCATTGATGTCCTCGAGTACGCGATTGCCGGGACACAGATCCGCCTCGGTGAGCGCGTTGAGCGGTCTGTTGCAGGTCTCGATCATCTGGTGCAGATCGCGGCTGTCCGGGTCGACAAAGATCAGACCGGTCAGCACCTCTCCCCTGGCGCGATACTCCCGCACCAGATTGAGCGCGCTGGCGCGGTCGAGCGGGTTCAGTCCCTCCGCCAGCTTGTGCAGATGCAGCGCGGAGCCGTCGTGCAGCGTCACCTCGGTGCTGGAACCCGGCGGGTAGTCCGTGGTGATCTCCTGCCGCATGGGCACGAAATCGAACTTGCCCGTCGCGCGCATGTGCTCGCGGACAAAACTGTAGCTCTTGGTGGATTGCGGATTGTTGTTGAAGGTCACGCAGGGCGAGACCACATCGATCAGCGCAAAGCCGCGATGCGTAATCGCCGCCTTGATCAGGGGTACCAGCTGCGCCTTGTCACCCGAGAAACTGCGGGCCACAAAACTCGCGCCAAGCTCCAGCGCCACCGCCACCAGGTCGATCGGCTCGTAGCGGTTGGCAGCGCCGGACTTGCTCTTGGAACCCACGTCGGCCGTCGCGGAGTCCTGCCCCTTGGTCAGCCCGTAACAGCCGTTGTTCTCCACCAGATACAGCATGTTGAGATTGCGCCGCACCACGTGGGCGAACTGCCCCATGCCGATGGAGGCGGAGTCGCCGTCGCCGGACACGCCGATGTAGGTCATGCTGTTATTGGCCGCCGCGGCGCCGGTCGCCACTGACGGCATGCGCCCGTGCACCGAGTTGAAGCCGTGCGAGTTGCCCAGGAAGTAGGTGGGGGTCTTCGACGAACAGCCGATGCCCGACACTTTCACGACGCGGTGCGGCTCGATCGACATCTCGTGGCAGGCGCTGACCACCGCAGCGCTGATGGAATCGTGACCGCAGCCGGCGCACAGGGTCGACAGCGCGGCCTCGTAGTCCTTGCGGGTGTAGCCCAGCTCGTTGACCGGCAGGTCGGGGTGGTGGAATTTGGGTCGAATATAGGTCACTTGCGGATCTCCGCCTTCTTGCTGTTCAGGGGGGCCACATTGTCGGCCCATGCCACCACGCGCTCGCTGATGGCACTGCGGATCGCCTGGGCCGTGATCGGCATGCCGTCATAGTTGAGCACCGACACGAAGCGCTGGGGATCGATATGCAGCTCATTGACCAGCAGCGACTTCATCTGCGCGTCGCGGTTCTGCTCCACGACGAAGATCACGTCGTGCTCATCGACAAAGCGCCGCACGTCGTCGCCGAACGGAAACGCCCGCAGGCGCAGGCCGTCGAGCTGGATCCCCTCTTCCGCCAGATAGTCCATGGCTTCCAGGGTCGATGCGGCGCTGGTGCCGAAAAACAGCACGCCGCCGCTGGCCGCCTGCGACGACGGGTACAGCACCGGCGCGGGCACCATCGCCTTGGCGGTCTCCCACTTCGTCATGAGGCGGTCCATGTTGCGGGCATAGGCCGCGCCGCTCTCGGTGTACTTGGCGTATTCGTCCTTGGACGAGCCGCGGGTGAAAAACGCCCCCTTGGCGGGATGCGTGCCGGGAATGGTGCGCGCGCAGATGCCGTCGCCATCGACATCCAGATAGCGGCCGAAGCGCTCGATCGCCTCGAGCTGCTCCGCGCTGAGCACCTTGCCGCGATCGTAGCGGCGCTGATCATCCCAGAACAGGGGATCAGACATGTGGTCGTTCATGCCGAGGTCGAGATCCGACAGCACGATTACCGGCGTCTGCAGGCGCTCGGCCAGATCGAAGGCCGTGGCCGTCAGGTCGAAGCACTCGCGCGGCGTCGAGGGAAACAGCAGGACGTGGCGGGTATCGCCGTGAGACGCATAGGCCGCCGCCAGGATATCGCTCTGCTGGGTGCGGGTGGGCATGCCGGTAGAGGGGCCGGTGCGCTGCACGTCGACGAGCACTGCCGGCACCTCGGCAAAATAGGCCAGGCCAAGAAATTCACTCATCAGCGACAGTCCCGGGCCGCTGGTCGCCGTGAAGGCCCTGGCGCCATTCCAGCAGGCGCCGATGACCATGCCGAAGGCAGCCAGCTCGTCCTCGGCCTGGATGATGGCGTACTTCCTGCCGCCGGTGCCGGCATCGATGCGCAGCCGCTTGCAGTATTTCTGAAAGCTGTCGACCACCGAGGTCGAGGGCGTGATCGGGTACCAGGCGGCGACCGTGGCGCCGGCATAGATCGCCCCCAGCGCCGTCGCGGCATTGCCCTCCATCAGGATGCGGTCGCCCACCAGATCGCGCGACTCGAGCCTGAGCCCCAGCGGACACTCGAAGTTCTCCGAGGCGTACTGATAGCCGAGCTCGAGGGCGTGAATATTGGGGGCGATGAGCTTTTCCTTGCCGCGGAACTGGTCGTTGACCAGGTCCTTCACCACTTTGAAATCGAGCTGCAGCAGCGCCGCCAGCGCGCCCACGTAGATCACATTCTTGAACAGCTGGCGCTGCCTGGGATCGGTATACTCGCGCAGGCAGATGGCGGTGAGCGGGAGGCCGATAAAGTGGATGTCCTCGCGCAGCAGGCGCAGGTCGAGCGGCTTCGTGCAGTCGTACACGAAGTAGCCCCCGGTCGCGACCGAGCTGATGTCCTCGGCCATGCTCTGCGGGTTGACGCAGACCACGATGTCCACGCCGCCGCGGCGGCCCAGGTAGCCCCGCTCCGACACCCGCACCTCGTACCAGGTCGGCAGCCCCTGAATATTGGACGGAAAGATATTCTTGGGGCTGACCGGAATCCCCATGCGGAAGATCGCCTTGGCGAACAGGCTGTTGGCGCTGGCCGACCCGGTACCATTGACGTTGGCAAAGCGGATGACGAAATCGTTGACGGCTTGAAGCTGTTGCATTACTGGCCCGCCTTGCTGACGTTGTAGAGAAATTTCTGCATGTCCCAGGCCGAGGTGGGACAGCGCTCGGCGCACAGCCCGCAGTGCAGGCACACGTTCTCGTCTTTGACCATGACGCGCCGGGTGGGCAGCTCGAGTGAGACGTACAGAGGCTGCTCCAGATTGCGCGCCGGCATGGTCAGCTGCGAGCGCAGCACCTCTTCCTCGGCGGCCGGGGTGAAGGTCAGGCAATCCGTCGGGCAGATGTCGACGCAGGCGTCGCACTCGATGCAGCGATTTTCGAAGAACACGGTCTGCGCGTCGCAATTCAGGCAGCGCGCCGCCTCGGCGTGGGCCTGAGCGATGTCGAAGCCCAGTTCCACCTCGCAGCGGCGGTCCTTGAGGGCGATGGCCTTATCCGCGTGCGGCACCTGGTAGCGCTGATCGTCGCTGACGGCGCTGTCGTAAACCCACTCGTGCACGCCCATCTTCTGACTCACCAGATTGGTGAACGGCGGCGGCCGCTGGCTGATGTCCTCCCCCTCGCAGTGCAGGTGAATGGACACCGCCGCCTGGTGCCCGTGGGCCACGGCGGTGATGACATTCTCCGGCCCGAAGGCCGCGTCGCCGCCAAAGAACACGCGCTCATGGCTGGAGCGGAACGTCACCGGATCGACCACGGGCATGTCCCACTTGTCGAACTGGATACCGATATCGCGCTCGATCCAGGGGAAGGCATTCTCCTGACCGATGGCGATCAGCACGTCGGTGCACGGAAAAAACACCTCATCCTCGCCGGTGGGCACCAGGCTGCGGCGGCCCTTGGCATCGTACACCGGCGTGACTTTTTCGAAGGTCATGCCCGTCAGCCGGCCGTCGGTCACCACGAAGGCCTTGGGCACGTGATTGTCGTGGATGGGGATGTCCTCGGCCATGGCGTCTTCCTTTTCCCAGGACGACGCCTTCATGTCCTTGAAGGGGCTGCGCACCACGACCTTCACATCATCGCCGCCGATGCGCCGCGAGGTCCGGCAGCAGTCCATGGCCGTGTTGCCACCGCCCAGCACCAGCACCTGACCGCCGATCGACGTGGTGTGGCCGAAGGCCACGCTGCCGAGCCAGTCGATGCCGATGTGGATATTGGCGGCGCCTTCCTGGCGCCCCGGCAGCGAGGGCAGATCGCGCCCGCGGGGTGCGCCGGTGCCGACGAACACCGCCGCATAGTCCTCGTCCAGTACGGACTGCAGGCTGGCGACGTAGTGATTGAAGCGGACGTCGATGCCCATGTCGAGGATGTAGTCCACCTCTTCGTTGAGGACTTGTTCCGGCAGGCGAAACGCGGGAATCTGGCTGCGCATGAAACCGCCACCCGCGCCCTGCTCGTCGTAGAGGTGCAGCTCGTAACCCAGCGGCGCGAGGTCGCGGGCCACCGTCAACGACGCCGGGCCCGCGCCGATGAGGGCCACCTTCCTGCCGTTCTTCTGCGCAGGGATGGCCGGCATGAGCGAGCGCACCTCGCCTTTGTTGTCGGCGGCCACGCGCTTGAGGCGGCAGATCGCCACCGGCTCCTCGCCACCCCCGAGGCGGCCGCGACGACACGCCGGCTCACAGGGGCGGTCGCAGGTGCGGCCCAGCACGCCGGGAAACACGTTGGACTCCCAGTTGATCATGTACGCTTCGGTGTATCTGCGCTCGGCGATGAGGCGAATGTATTCCGGTACCGGCGTATGCGCCGGGCACGCATACTGGCAGTCGACGACCCGGTGAAAATACTCCGGGTCCTTGATGTTGGTAGGCTTCAAGACTTGCGTTCCTGTCAGGTGATTTCGGCGGGGTTCTCAGGCGGCACCAGGCATGCAGACAACAGCACCTGCAGCATTTAGTAAAACATAACAAGCGTAGGTTTTCAGCAAAAATGTGTACAGGATTTCGCGTGTTTTCATGGTCTGAGGTACCGGATACGCAGAATGCGTATCCGTCAGGGGCTGGGCAGGCGCGCCTTGGCGCTAGCGGTGTTGCTCCAGCAGCCTCAGCAGGCCCGCCTCATCGAGCAGGGCAACGCCCAGCTCCTGCGCTTTGAGCAGCTTGGAGCCGGCGCCGGGGCCCGCCACCAGCGCCGTGGTGCGCGCCGACACGCTGCCGGCGACGCGCGCGCCGAGCGCCTGCAGGCGCGCCTTGGCCTCGTCCCTGGTCAGGGACTCCAGCGTGCCGGTAAGACAGAACACCTGGCCCTGCAGCGGCTGCGCGGCCACCGGCCGCGGGGCGCCATCCGGCCAGCGCACGCCCAGCGCCCGCAGATCGGCGATCTCCTCCAGGTTGTGGCTGGCGCGAAAGAAGTGATAGATGTGCTCGGCGACCACCGGCCCGACGTCCGGCACCGACTGCAGCGTCTCCCGGTCCGCCGCGGCAATGGGTTCGAGGCTGCCGAAATGCTCCGCCAGGGCGCGCGCGGTGGCCTCCCCTACCTCGCGAATTCCCAGCGCGAACAGGAACCTCGGCAGCGTGGTGGCCTTGCTGGCGGCCAGCGCCGCCAGCAGGTTGTCCGCGGACTTTGCGCCCATGCGCTCGAGACCGGCCAGCTCATCGCCCGTCAGGCGATACAGATCAGACACCCGCTTCACCAGGCCGGCCTGCAGCAGCTGCGCGATCAGCTTCTCCCCCAGCCCGTCGATATGCATGGCCCGACGACTGGCAAAATGCCGGATCGACTCCCGCTGCTGTGCCCGGCAGTACAGGCCGCCGGTACAGCGCAGCACGGCCTCCCCCGCATCGCGTTCGACCGGCGAACCACAGACCGGACAGCTCTGCGGCACCGCGGGCGGCACCGCGCCGGCCGGGCGCCGCTCCGCGACGACGCGCAGCACCTGCGGAATGACGTCGCCGGCGCGGCGCACGATCACCGTGTCGCCAATGCAGACGCCCAGGCGCGCCACCTCGTCGACGTTGTGCAGGGTGGCGTTGCTCACGGTGACGCCGCCGACGCTCACCGGCTGCAGCCGCGCCACCGGGGTGATGGCGCCGGTGCGACCCACCTGAAATTCGACCTCCAGCAGGCGGGTCAGTGCCTCCTGGGCGGGAAACTTATAGGCGATCGCCCAGCGGGGCGCGCGCGACACCGCGCCCAGCCGCTCCTGTTGCGCCAGCTGGTCGACCTTGTAGACGATGCCGTCGATGTCGTACGGCAGGGCATCCCGCCTGCCCGCCAGCTCGCGGTAATAGTCCAGGCACTGGGCCACGCCCGTTGCCAGCGCGGCCTCCTCGCTGGTGGGGAGCCCCCACTCCCGCAGCGCCGCCATCACCTCGCTGTGGCGCGGGGGCAGCGCGGCGCCTTCGTGATAACCCAGGCCATAGCAGCAGAAGCGGAGGGGGCGCGCGGCGGTCAGCGCCGGGTCGAGCTGGCGCAGGCTGCCGGCAGCGGCATTGCGCGGGTTGGCGAAGAGCTTGTCGCCGCGGGCCTGGGCGCGTTCATTGAGCGCCTCGAAACCGGCCTTGGCCATGAACACCTCACCCCGGACCTCCAGCAAGCCGGGATAGCCGCTGCCCAGCAGGCGCAGGGGCACGCTGCGGATCGTGCGCACATTGAGCGTGATGTCCTCACCGGTGCTGCCATCGCCACGCGTGGCGCCCCGGACCAGGCGCCCGTTCTCGTAGGTCAGGCTGAGGGCCGCGCCGTCGAGCTTGGGCTCGCAGGCGTAGACGATGGCGTCGTCCTCCTGCAGGCGCTCCCGGACCCGCCGGTCGAAGGCGACCAGGTCGTCCTCGGCGAAAGCGTTGTCCAGCGACAGCATGGGCACGCGGTGCGACACTTCGGCAAAGGCACCGGCCGGCTGCGCCCCCACCCGCTGGCTCGGCGAGTCGGGCACCACCAGCTCAGGGTGCAGGCGCTCCAGCCGCGAGCAGCGCCTGAAAGAGCCGATCGTACTCGCTGTCCGGCACCAGCGGATCATCGAGCACATGGTAATGGTAGCCGTAGCGGTCGAGCTGCTCACGCAGCCGTCGCACCTCGCGAGCCGGGTCTCCCGCCATCACCGGCGTCAGGCAGAGCGGTGCGCCGAGCGCGCCAGGCGACGGCGCTCGAAGTTCCGCACCCGCTCGCGGTAATGCTCCAGCGTCTGCGGCGTGACGATGCTGTGATCCTGGTCGCGCATCTCGCCCTGCAGGTTCTTGACGAGGCAGCTCGCGGTTTCGGCCATGCACTGAAACGCGACCATGGGATTATCGGGACCCGGCAGCTGCAGAAACATGGAGACGCCGGGGGTATAGAACTCGCGCATGGTCTCGGGATCGAAGGTGCCGGGCTTCACCAGATTGGCCACGCTGAACTGCACGCGGCCCTGCCCCTGCGCACCCTCGTGCCGATGAAATATCTTCATGTCGCCGTAGCGTACATCGCAGGCCATCAGCACTTCCAACAGGTCGGCGCCATTGAAGCCGTTGTTGTCGCGGGCGAGGACATTGATGACCAGCACCTCTTCCGGTGCGCGCGCGGCCTGGGCCTCCGGCGCTCTCTCCTCCGACCTGCCGTGCCCGGACTTGCGCGGCCCGGACTTGCGCTGTTCGGAGCGGGGTGGCTCGGCGCGGGGGGGCTCGGGCTTGCGCGCCGTGTCCTTGCGACCCTCCGGTGCCGCCGCTTCGGCTTTGGCCGGTGCGGGCGTGGCGGGAGCGGCGCCCCGCTCAGCCCTGGCGCCGGCCTCTGCGGCCGGCAGGGCATCGGCGGGCAGCGCTGCGACCGCCGGCTCGCCAGCCTCCGCGGCTGCCGGCAACGGCTCCGGCGCCGCTTCGGCGTCGGGCGCGGCAGCGCGCGGCTTGAAGCACGCTTGCGCCGCCGACCTGGCCTGCGCCAGCAAACCCATCGCCGGCTCCCGCGACCGGCTCAACCCCACCTCGTCGTCCAGGTCGAAGGTGCCCAGCAGCGGCTCGGATGAGCGCGCAATGGTGCGCGCGCCGCCGTTGGGCAGCTCGGGATTGAAGTGCTCCGGTTCGTCGCCGTCGCCGGCGGCGTCATCCTCCAGCGGGCTGGACACATTCATGCGGATGTAATTGCGCCGATCCGACAGCATACGCCGCGCGCCATCGATAATGACGACCACAATCAGCAGGCCGCCAATGAGAATCATCCACTCTCGCAGGCCAAATTCCATGTCAATCTACCACTAACTCGTTTAAACGGCGGCCAGTTCGGCCGCCTCTTCGATATCCACGGTAACCAACCGTGAACAGCCCGCCTCGTGCATGGTCACACCCATCAGCTGGTCTGCGTACTCCATCGCTATCTTATTATGGGTAATGTAAATGAATTGTACCTGCTCTGACATCTCTTTCACGATGCGGGCATAGCGCCCCACATTGGCATCGTCGAGCGGTGCGTCGACTTCATCGAGCATGCAGAAGGGCGCCGGGTTGAGCCTGAAGATCGCGAACACCAGCGCGATCGCGGTCAGCGCCTTCTCGCCGCCGGACAGCAGGTGGATGGTGCTGTTGCGCTTGCCAGGCGGCCGCGCCATGATCGCGATGCCCGTATCCAGCAGGTCTTCACCCGTCAGCTCCAGGTAGGCGTGACCGCCCCCGAACACTTTGGGGAAGAGCTCCTGCAGGCCGGCGTTGATCTCGCCAAAGGTTTCCTTGAAGCGGCTGCGGGTCTCGCGATCGATCTTCTGGATGGCATTCTCCAGCGCTTCGAGCGCCGTGGCGAGGTCTGCGTTCTGGGCATCCAGATACAGCTTGCGCTCCGCCTGCGCCTCGTACTCGTCGATAGCCGCCAGGTTGATCGGACCGAGGCGCTCGATGCGGCCGCGCAACTGCTCCAGCGCTTCCTGCCACTGGCCGGCGGCCGCATCCTCCGGCAAGGCGTCCAGTATCGCCGCCAGCTCGAAGCGATTCTGCTCGAGCTGATCCTGCAGCGTCTTGAGCTGCACCTCCAGGGTGCGTGCCGCCAGACG
This sequence comes from uncultured Gammaproteobacteria bacterium, assembly GCA_963792875.1. Lineage (GTDB taxonomy): Bacteria > Pseudomonadota > Gammaproteobacteria > Pseudomonadales > JAHEGP01 > JAHEGP01. Next base: position 190,481 of record CAWBXV010000001.1, read on the forward strand.
CTGCTGCTCGAGATCGCCCCTGAGCGTGTCGATCTGGCGCTCGGCGCGGTTGCGGCGCCCCTCGGTCTCCCTGACCTCTCCGTCGATGGCCTCCAGCAGATTGCGCGCCTCGGACAGCCGGCGCTCGATCCGCAGGCGCTGTTCCAGGTTGAGCTCGAGGCTCTCCTTGACCTCCTCCAGCGGCTCGAGGTTCTCCGCCAGCGCCTCGGCGAGAGTTTCCCTGCGCTCGCGCAGCTGATCCAGCTGCCCCTGCAGGCGCTCCAGGCCCTGCGCCGCCGCCCCGACCTGGGCGCTCAGCGACTGCTCCCGCATGGCGAGCTGATGGGCGAGATCCCGCGCCTGGCGGGATGCGCGGCGCACCTGCTCCAGCACCGCGCGGCTGGCGTCGCGCTCGGTCTGCAGCGCGTCGCGCGCGCCCGCATCCTGTTCCATGCGGTCCAGCGCCTGCTGCAGCAGCTGACGCGCCTCCTTGACGGATTGCTGCTCGTGGACAATCTGCTCGCGGGTCTCCGCGGTATCGCGCTCAATGCGCTGCCGACCCAGCTCGGCCTGCTCCAGTCGCACCCGGAGCGCGCTGAGCTGCGATGCCAGCTGCCCCTGCCGGCGATGCTGTTCGCGCACGCGCTGCTCCGCCTGCTGCCGGCGCACCTCCAGCGCCTTCAGATGCCCCGCCGCGTCGGCGCGCTCGGCCTCGAGGTCGTCGATCGTCTGCGCCAGCACTTCGAGGCGCGCGCTCAGCTGCTCCAGCTCGCGGTGACGCGCGATCACCCCACCCTGCTGATCGGCTTCGCGCGCGACCCGCAGCCAGCTGGCGCCCACCCAGATGCCGTCCCGGGTAATGACGGACTCGCCCGCGGCCAGCTGGCGCCGCTGCGCCAGCGCCTCGACCAGCGACTCACAACAGTAGACGCCCGCGAGCAGGTCGCCGGCGCCGGTGACCCTGGCAGCCAGCGGCAGCAGACCGTGGCCGGGCACAGCGCCGCCCGCGCCCGCGGCCCCCTCGTAGAAGGCGAGCTGGGCACCCGGCGCCGCGGCGAGCTGCTGCGCCAGCTCATCGATGCTGGGCACGCTGACCGCCTGCAGGTAACTGCCCAGCACGGTCTCGACCGCTTTTTCCCAGCCGTCCTCAGCACCGAGGCCGTCGGCCAGGCGGGCGCGCTCAGCCAGCCCGTGGGTGTCGAGCCAGCGCACCGAGGCCTCATCCTCGCCCAGTGCCGCCTGCTGCAGCGCCTCGAGCGACGCCCGCCGACCCTGTGCCTGCTGGCTCTCGGTGCGCGCGGCATTGAGCTCGCGGGTGGCGTGCTCCTGCCGCTCGCGGCGGGACTCGATCTCCGCCAGCAGCTGTTCGCGTTCGGCTTCGCCGTCCTCCAGCGCGATGGCGGTTGCCGCCAGCTGCTCCTGCAGCACGGCCTCCTCCTCATCGTCCGCCACGAGCACCTCGCCGTGCTCGCGCTGCAGCCGCTGCAGCCGCTCGCCGAGGCGCTTCAGCGCCTGATCGAGATGCTGGATGCGCGACTGCTGCACTTCCGACTCGCGGCGCGGCGCGGCGGCGGCCTGGTTGAAATCGTCCCAGCGCTGCTGCCAGTGCTGCATGGCCTCCTCTGCCTCCAGCAGCTCGGCGCTACAGGACTCATCCGCCGCACGCTGGTCTTCGAGCTGGGGCGCGATGTCCTCCAGCTCACAACGCCACTGCTCCAGCCGGGTGCGATCGTGCTCGATGTGCCGCGCCGTCTGGCGCAGGTCGTCCTCGGTCTGCTGCAGATCGTGGCGCAGCTGTTGTTCGCGTTCGCGCTGATACTGCAGCTGCTGCTCGCCGCGGGCGATTTCGGCGCCCAGCGCATAGAACTCGCCCTGCACGGCGTTGAAGGCGTCGGACTGATCGGCATGGCGCACCCGCAGCGTATCGAGGTTGGCGTCGGCCGATACCCGGGCCGACAGCTGCGCCTCCAGCTGCAGCTCGAGATCGCGCACGGACCGCCCCTGGTCGGCGCTGCGGCTGCTCAGATCACGCCACTGGATGGCCATGTGCTGGGCTTCCAGCTGACGCTCCTCCTGCTTGAATTCGCGGTAGCGCTGCGCGGTGCGGGCCTGCCGCTGCAGCCGCTGGAGCTGCCGGTCGAGCTCTTCGCGGATATCGGTGAGGCGTTCCAGGTTCTCGCGGGTGCGGCGGATCCGGTTCTCGGTATCGCGGCGCCGCTCCTTGTACTTGGAGATGCCGGCGGCCTCCTCGACAAAGATGCGCAGCTCCTCCGGCTTGGCCTCGATGAGCTTGCTGATCATGCCCTGTTCGATGATCGCGTAGCTGCGCGGACCGAGCCCCGTGCCGAGAAAGATGTCGGTGATGTCCTTGCGGCGGCAGCGCGTGCCATTGAGCAGATAGGTGCTCTCGGCCTCGCGATTGACGATGCGCTTGATGGCGATCTCGCTGTAGGCGGCGTACTCACCGGTCAGGGTGGCATCGCTGTTGTCGAACACCAGCTCGATAGAGGCCTGACCCACCGGCTTGCGGCTGTTGGAGCCATTGAAAATGACGTCCGTCATGGACTCGCCGCGCAGGTTCTTGGCGGAACTCTCGCCCATCACCCAACGCACGGCGTCGATGATGTTGGACTTGCCGCAGCCATTGGGGCCGACCACCGCCGACATATTGGATGGGAAATGCACCGTGGTCGGATCGACGAAGGACTTGAATCCGGCAAGCTTGATACTTTTTAGACGCATACCACCGGTCGAGAACGAAGAATATAAGGGGCTTCTCAGCCATGCGTGACAAAGGTGACAACTGGTAGTGTAGCCAGTTTACCCCGCGATCACTATGCCTTTTTGGCCGTGCCCGCCGCGCCCGGCCACCTGCCGGCGGGCGGACGGCGGCCGCCACCGCTCAAATCTGCTGATCGATGCGGATGGCGACCAGTGCCGGCACCGTGTCAGGGGTCAGCACATCGCTGCGCCCCTGCCAGTCGCCGGCGGCGGCGATGGCGTTACCCGAGGCCGACACGCGGGCCGTGATTTTGACGCGCGACTGGCTGCTGAGGGCATTGCCGGGCGTCATGGCCGTGCTGTCGTCGAGCACGACCTCCGTGGGCAGGCCCTCCACCGGCATCCTGACGACCGCAAAGGGCATACCCCCGGTGGGAGCCTGCGCCAGAATGTATACGACCGACCCCGGCCGCACATCGACCTGCCCCGCCAGCTCGACGCGTACCTTGATGCCGTCCTTGAACCCCCCCGCCGTCGCTGCACCGCTCCCGCTTGCGGGACCGGCCACGGGCCGGGATGGCGCCGCCGCGACCTCGGCGGCATCCCCGCCCAGCGCCGCCCGCGCCTGGCGGATGCCCTGCTGCAGCATCTGCGCGGAGTCCGATGCCGGCGGCAGCCCCGCCAGCGCCTGACTCCAGGCGGCGATGGCCGCGGCGTAATCGCCGCCCTCGAAGGCGTGCATGCCGCGAATGCCCAGCACCGTTGACTGGTGAGGATTCAGCGCCAGCGCCTCCTCCATGAGGGCCTGCAGCGAGTCGTCTATGGCGCGCCCGCGCGCCAGGTACAGCGCCTGCACCTGGCGGCCCAGCAGATCGGCGTTGTCCGGCTCGACCTGACGCAGCCGTCCGAACGCGTCCGCCGCCGCCTGATAGATGCCCAGCTGCATGTAGGCCTGCGCCTGCAGAAACAGCCAGTCGGGCTGATCCGAGCGCCCCGCCACCGCGTTGATGTCCGCCAACAGGGCCGCCATCCGGTCGCTGTCGGGCTGCCCCTGCTGCAGGCTCTGGCTGATCGCCTGGTACTCCTGGGTGAGCCGCCACTGCCGCCAGCTGCCCAGCTGATGGTAGAGCGCCACCGCCACCATCGGCAGCAGCAGCGCCAGTACCAGCGCCAGCGCAATGGGTCGCCGCGCTGCGGTCGTGGTCGCCGCCGCCGGCTCCTGCACGTCTTCCAGCAGGCGCGCTTCCAGCTCTGTGCGCCGCTCACGCCACTGCTCGTCGCTGAGCAGGTCGCTGTCACGCTGCTGCTGCAGCTCTTCCAACTGCTCGCGATAGAGCGCCGCGTTGAGCGCCGCGTGCCCGGCGCCGCTGGCAATGGCGTGGCCGCGACCCAGCCGCAGCACCGGCACCAGGATAAAGGCGACCGCCAGCAGAGTGAGCGCTGCCGCGCCGATCCAGAACGTCATGACTGCTCCTTGCGGTAGTGATCGAGCAACTGCGCAGCGCGCCGGTGCACCTCGGCGTCCCCGACCTCGCCGCCGACGCCAGGCGCCGCGCGGCGGCGCAGCAGCAGCACCCCGACCACGACGCCGATCAGCAGCAGCACGCCGGGAAACGCCCACAGCACCAGCGTGTGGCGGTCGAGCGGTGGGCGGTAGAGGATGAATTCGCCATAGCGCGCCACCATGAAATCGACGATCTCCTCATCGCTGCGCCCCTCCAGCAAAAGGCGGTGCAGTTCGCGGCGCAGGTCCTCGGCGATGGCGGAATTGGAGCCGCTGAGGTTCTGGTTCTGGCATTTGGGGCAGCGCAGCTCCTCGACGAAGTGGTGGTAGCGCTGGCGCTGCTCCTCGGTGGCGAAATCATAGGTCTCGATCACCGCCCGCAGCAGCGGCGACCACAGCAGCAACAGCAGAGCGAGCCCGGTGAGCGGGCGGAACGCGGTACGGTAGGACATGCTACTGGATTTCCTCGAATACCGGCAGCAGGTTCTCCTGCCACACCTTCTCGTCGATGACGCCGACGTGTTTGTAGCGGATGACCCCGGCGCTGTCGACCACAAAGGTCTCCGGCGCCCCGTACACGCCGAGGTCCAGGCCCAGGCGACCCTCGGCGTCGAAGATGTTGAGCGCGTAGGGGTCGTCCAGACGCGCCAGCCAGCCCAGGGCTGCCGCCCGCTCGTCCTTGTAGTTCAGGCCGATGATGCGCACGCCCTGCTCGCGGGCCAGCGCGACCAGCGCGGGGTGTTCCACCCGGCAGGACGGGCACCAGGTGGCCCACACATTGATCAGGCTCTTGGTGCCGACGATGTCGTCCCGCGTCAGCACCTGGCCGGGGTCGCCCAGCGCCGGCAGGCTGAACGCCGGCAGCGGCTTGTCGAGCAGCGCCGACGGCAGGGCCTGCGGGTCGAGCTGCAGCCCCTTCATCAGCAGCAACCCCAGGGGAATGAACAGCAGCAGGGGCAGAAACAGCTTCAGGCGACCCATATCAGGCAGTCCCCGCCGCGGCGACGGCGGCGCCAGCGCGCTGCGTCTGCCGCAGCGCGCGCCGATAGCGCGGATCGGTCACCGCCAGCACGCCGCCGCCCGCCACCAGCAGCGCGCCCAGCCAGATCCAGCGCACGAAGGGCTTGACCTGCACCCTCACCGCCCAGCTGCCGTCGGCCAGCGGCTCGCCCAGCGAGACGTAGAGATCCCGGAACAGACCCGCGGCGATCCCGGCCTCGGTCATCACCTGCGAGCCGGCGCTGTAGCGCCGCTTCTCCGGCGCCAGCGTGGCGACCTGACGGCCCGCTCTGGACACCAGCACCGTGCCGCGGTCGCCCTGGTAGTTCGGCCCGCGGACCGGCTCCACCCCGGACAGGGTGAACTGGTAGTCGCCCGCCTGGACCGACTCGCCCACGGCCATCCGCACGTCCTGCTCGACGCTGTACTGGCTGGTGAAGGTGACGCCGAAGGCGAGCACCGCAAAGCCCAGGTGGCCCAGCACCATGCCCCAATACGAGCGGGACAGGCGCGACGCGCCCGCCAGGCCGCGGCGGCCGGGGCGCAGCTTCTGCCAGATATCCACCAGCGTCAGCAGCAGCAGCCAGCCGCCGAACACCGCGCCCAGCGCCACCTGCCAGCTGAACGCGCCGCCGTAGGCCGCCGGAAACAGCAGGCCCACCAGCACCGCGGCCACGGCCGGCCCCAGCAGCAGCTTGCGGGCGTTGAAATCGCGCGTATCCTTCCACGACAGCAGCGGACCGACCCCCATGAAGGTGATCAGCACCATCATCAGCGGCATGAACACGGCGTTGAAGTACGGCGGCCCCACCGAATATTTGCCCAGCTTGAGCGCGTCCGCCACGATCGGAAAGAGGGTGCCGAACAGGATGGTCAGCACGGCGATCAGCAGGACCACGTTGTTGATGAGCAGAAAGTACTCCCGCGACAGCAGCCGCAGCGACGCGTGGCGCGACACCGCCGGCGCGCGCAGGGCGAACAGCAGCAGCGAACCGCCGACCACCACCGCAAGAAAGCCGAGAATGAATACGCCCCGGGACGGATCGGAGGCAAAGGCATGCACCGACGTCAGCACGCCCGAGCGCACCAGGAAGGTCCCCAGCAGGCTGAGCGAGAAGGTGAAAATGGCCAGCAGCACGGTCCAGCTGCGGAACAGGCCGCGCTTATCGGTAACGGCCAGCGAGTGCACCAGCGCCGTACCCATCAGCCAGGGCATGAACGAGGCGTTTTCGACCGGGTCCCAGAACCACCAGCCGCCCCAGCCGAGCTCGTAGTAGGCCCACCAGCTGCCCAGCGCGATGCCGACGCCCAGAAAGGCCCAGGCGGCGTTGGTCCAGGGCCGGCTCCAGCGCGCCCAGGACGCGTCGAGGCGCCCGCCCAGCAGCGCCGCGATGGCGAAGGCGAAGGGCACGGAAAAGCCGACATAGCCGAGGTAGAGCATGGGCGGATGCAGGATCAGGCCGACGTCCTGCAGCAGCGGGTTGAGGTCGGCGCCGTCCGACGGAAAAAAGGGCAGCGAGCGGGCGAAGGGGTTGGACGTAAAGAGCACGAAGGCCAGAAAGCCGACCGCCACCATGCCCAGCACGGCCAGCACGCGCGCGCGCATGTCCAGCGGCAGCGCCCGCGACAGCACCGCCACGGCCAGCGCCCAGGTGGACAGGATCAGCAGCCACAGCAGCAGCGAACCCTCGTGCCCCCCCCAGGCCGCGCTGATCTTGTAGGGCAACGGCAGCAGGCTGTTCGAGTGTCCGGCGACGTACTGGACCGAAAAGTCATCGCCCACCAGCGCCGCGACCAGCAGGCCGAAGGCGATGGCCAGAAAGGTGAACAGCCCCGCCACCAGGGGCGCCGCCAGGGCCATCAGCGCCGTCCGCCCGCTGGCGGCCCCCCACAGCGGCACCACCGCGAGCACGCCGGCAAGGCACAGCGCCAGTATCAGGCAGAACGTTCCCAGCTCAGGAATCATGGGTGGCTACTCGTCATGGTTTTACGGGCATATGGCCGCTCTGCTTGAGCGCTTCGCTCACCTCGGGCGGCATGTATTCCTCGTCGTGCTTGGCCAGCACCTCGGAGGCCTTGAACACCCCGTCGCCGTCCAGGCGGCCCGTCACGACGACGCCCTGCTCTTCGGCGAAGAGGTCGGGCAGGATGCCCGAGTAACGCACGGTCAGGTCGGCCGCATAGTCCGTCACGACGAACTGCACCTCGATGCCATCGGCGGGGCGCTGCACACTGCCCGCCCGCACCATGCCGCCGGCGCGGATGCGGGCATCGACCGGCGCCTTGCCGGCAGCGATGTCCGAGGGCGAGTAGAACAGGTTCATGTTGTCCCGGAGGGCGTAGAAGATCAAGCCTGCCGCCAGGCTCGCGCCAACGACGATCACGAGCACGATCAACAGGCGCTGTCGGCGCACCGGATGCATACGCTAGCCCCCCACCCGGCCAGCCGCCGCCTGCCGCTCCCGGCGCAGGCGCTGGCTCTCCTCCCGGATGAAGCGCCGCCGCTTGAGTACGGGCGCGACGCTCAGGCCGCCGATGATCAGCGCCGCGACGCCATAGACCGACCACACGTAGACGCCGTGGCCGTTCATGTAGAGTGCGTCGGCCGCCGTCTGGAAATACATCGCCATGTCGCTCAGGCCCTCGCCGCCGCGGCTTGCACGAGCTCCTTCACCCAGCGGGTGCGGCGCTCGCGCAGAAGAATCTCCACGCGCACCTGCTGAATCAGCAGGGTGGCGTAGAGCAGGTAAAATCCAACGATCATCACTACCAGCGGCTGCCACATGGACGCATGCATGGTAGAGGGCTCGGTGAGCTTGAGGCTCGCCGGCTGGTGCAGAGTGAACCACCAGTCGACGGATTTGTAAATGATCGGAATGTTCACCGTGCCCACCAGCGCCAGCACGGCGCAGACCTTGGCCGCCTGCTCCTCGCGCTCGAAGGCGTGGTACAGGGCATAGATGCCGAGGTACAGAAACAACAGCACCAGCATGGACGTGTTGCGCGCGTCCCACACCCACCAGGTGCCCCAGGTCGGCTTGCCCCAGACCGCCCCCGAAATGAGCGCGAGCAGGGTCATGGCCGCGCCGATCGGCGCGGCGCACTTGAGCACGACGTCCGCGAGCTTCATCTTCCAGATGAGGCTGACGGCGCCGGCGCTGGCCATCACGTAATAGCCTGCCAGGGCGATAAAAGCGCTCGGCACGTGCACGAACATGATGCGATAGCTGTTGCCCTGCTTGAAATCCTCGGGCGCAAACAGCAGGCCCCACACCGCACCGGTGACCAGCAGCGCCACGGTGAGACCCGCCAGCCAGGGCAGCCACAGGCCACCGATGCGATAGAACCATCGCGGCGAGCCGAGCTTATGAAAAAATTGCGGCCACTTCAGCGCCAACTGCATCACCTGCTCCCGCCGTGTAAATGCGTGAAGTCTACCATTGTCGCGCCGGCTTGTTCAGCTTCGCGCCGCAGAAATTCTTCCGCGTCGGCGCGCGCCCGCAGCTCGCGCCGCAGCAGCTTGCCAAGGCCATTGCGAGGCAGCGCGGCGACGCGATGGAAGGCCACAGGCACCTTGAAGGCGCCCAGCCGCTCCCGACAGAAGGCGCCCAGATCGCCCGCCGCCCCGCAGCCCGGCGCGGGCACCCAGTACGCCACCGGGCGCGCCCCATAGCGCGCATCGGGCAGGCCGATGACGCCGGCTTCCGCCACCGCCGGATGCTGCTCCAGCACCGCCTCCACTTCTGCCGGGTATACGTTCTCGCCGCCGGACACGATCAGGTCATCGCGCCGATCCAGCACGTGCAGCAGGCCCTGCTCGTCCAGGGTGCCGAGATCGCCGGTGTGCAGCCATCCGTCCGGTTGCCGCGCCGCGTGCCCCAGGTAGCCGCGCATGACATTGGCGCCGCGCAGCCGGATCTCCCCCGCCTGCCCCGGCGCCGCCGCTGCGCCGCCGTCCGCCACGATGCGCACGGCGACGCCCGGCAGGGGCTGCAGGCGGCCGGCCAGGGGCCGGCGGTCGTCGCCGGGCGGCCGCGTGGCCACCTGCGAGGCCGCCTCGGTCAGTCCGTAGGTGGGCGCCACCGGAAAGCCCAGCGCCAGCGCGCGCTCAAGCAGACCCTCCGGCGCCGGCCCGCCGCCCAGCAAGACGCAGCGCAGGCCTGGCGGTGCGCGCTGACCGCCCCCCTCGGTGAGAATGCCGGACAGCATCGTCGCCACCAGGGACAGCTGCGTGACGCGCTGCGCGCGCAGGTCCCGCAGCACCGCGTCGGCGCGAAAACCGCGATGCAGCAGCAAGGTGCCGCCGGCCAGGCAGCTGCGGAACAGCAGGGCGAGCCCGCCGATGTGATACAGCGGCAGACAGGCGAGCCAGCGATCGCTGCCGCCCACCTCCAGCAGGCCGGCCGCCGCGGCGGCGCTGGCCAGCAGATTCTCCGGCCCCAGCACCACGCCCTTGGGCCGGCCACTGGTGCCCGACGTGAACAGCAGGGCGCTGGCGCCCCGCAGCAAGCCGGCGTCGCGGGCGCTGCGCAGCGGCAGGGGACCCGGCCGACCCAGCACCTGCAGGCGCTGGTCGGCAGCCAGCGCCAGCGCGGCCGGGGGCGTCGCCGCCGCCGCGCGGGCGGCCTGCCCCCGCTCGTCGCCCGCCGCATGCAGCAGCCAGCGGGCGCCCGCCGCGCCGAGCTGATAGCCCCACTCCACCGCGCTGAGGCGGGCGTTGAGCGGCAGCAGCACAGCGCCGCAATAGCGCAGGGCGTGGCAGGCGACGGCGAGGCCGACGCCGCTGTCCAGCAGCAGACCGACGGGTTCATCGGCCTGCACCCCGGCTGCCTGCAGCCGCTGCGCCAGCGCCAGGGCCCGCTGGTGCAGCGCAAGATAGCTCAAACGCTCGGCGCCGCAGACCAGCGCCTCGCGCTGGGGGCTGAGCGACGCCCGCCGCGCCAGCCAGGGCTCGGGCCAGGCCTGCTGCGCATAGTCAGGCGGCGCTCGCCGGTCCATCAGGCCCGCCACTCGACGATGCGCCCGGTGCAGTCGAGCTGCGCCACATCGGGCTCCAGGCCAAGGCCCGGGGCGCTGGCCATGAACATGTGGCCGCCACGCGCCGGCAGCGGCAGGCAGACGTCGTGGCGCAGCAGGCCCGAGGTTCCCAGGCCCGCCGCCGGCTGCCCCGGCGGCAGCGCCGCGGCCAGATGAAAGGCCGACGCGACGCCGATGGCGGAATCGAGAAACGAGGTGACGGCGCAGCCCAGCCCCGCCCCGGCGGCCGCCAGGGCGATGCGGCAGGCCGCGCGCAGGCCGCCCACGGCCGCCGGTTTGATGACGAGCCAGTCGGCCGCCCGCGCCTCGATCACCCGCTGCGCCTGCCGGGGATCGCTCACCGCCTCATCGGCGGCCAGCGGCAGCAGGCGGCGCGCACGCAATCGCGCCATGGCGGTCAGCGCCCCCGCCGGCAGCGGCTGCTCCAGCCACTCGACGGGCGCGTGCGCGAGACACTCCAGCGCCTGCAGTGCCTGTGCCTCGGTCCAGGCGCCGTTGACGTCCAGCCGCAGGCGCTGGGCACCGCTCAGGCAGGCAGCCAGCGCCCGCACCCCGGCGAGCTCCCGGTCCAGTCCGGCCCGACCCAGCTTGAGCTTGAACACGCGGTAGCCCTCGCCCGCCAGACGCTCGGCGGCAGGCCGCCACTGGTCGACATCACCGCCAGCGAGCAGCGCGCTGATGGGCAGCTGCCGACGCACCGGGGCCGCCCGGGCAGGGCCGACCGGCGCCAGCCAGCGGTCCGCCAGCAACTCGGCCACAGTCCATCCCGCGCTGCGGGCCGTCAGATCGTGCAGCGCGCAATCCAGCGCCGCCCGCGCCGAGGGAGCGCCGGGGGCGAGCAGCTCGGCGCGGTCGAGCAGGCCCGCCAGATCGTCCAGGTCGCGACCGAGCAGATCCTCGACCAGGGCCGCAAGGGCCCTGGGGCAGGCGGTCGCCGCTTCCAGGCCGAACCCCGGCAGGGGGCTGGCCTCGCCCCAGCCGCTGATGCCGGCCCTGCTCTGCAGCTGCAGCAGCCACCCCTGCCTGGCCGTTATCACGCCGTGCGCCGTGGCCAGCGGCCCGCGCAGCGCCAGCCGGAAGGGAATGATGCGGGCGCGCGCCAGCTTCACATCACCCAGCCCAGCGCGAGCAGCAGGGAATACCACAGCGTGAGCTGCGCCGTCCCCGCCAGCGCCGCGTTCAGCGCCGGGCCGTCGCTGCGCGCCACCACCGTCCGCAGCAGCCGCAGCGCCATGGGCAGCGTCAGCAGCGGCAGCAGCACCCAGGCCGAGCGCCCGCCGAGCGCCAGCAAGCAGGGCAGCAGTGCATAGGCGAAGCCGATCAACGCGACATACTCCCAGCGCCCGCGGCGGGGCCCCAGGCGCACTGCCAGCGTCATCTTGCCGGCGGCCCGGTCGGTGTCGATGTCCCGCACGTTGTTGACCACCAGAATGGCGGTGGCCAGGCTGCCCACCGCCAGCGAGCAGGCCAGGGCCTCGGCGCTGAGCGTCAGCGCCTGCACGTAGTAGGTGCCCGTGACCGCGACGACGCCGAAAAACGCAAACACGGCGACGTCGCCCAGCCCCTTGTAGCCGAAGGGCCAGGGCCCGCCGGAGTAGGCCAGCGCGGCGATGATGGACGCCACGCCGGCGGCGACGACGGGCCAGCCGGCGACCGCCGTCAGGTAGAGGCCGACGGCCGCGGCGGCCAGCAGCACCAGCGCGATGCCGACGCGCATGCGGCTGGGCTCCATCAGGCCGAGCTGGCTGACCCTGGCCGGGCCGATGCGCTCGGCCGTGTCGGCGCCACGCTCATGGTCGAACAGGTCGTTGGCGAGGTTTGAGGCGATCTGCAGCAGCAGCGCCCCCAGCAGTGCCGCCAGCGCCGGGCCCGTCCGCATGCTGCCGTCGGCAGCCGCCACCGCGGTCCCCACCACCACGGGGGCCACGGCCACCGGCAGCGTGCGCGGCCGCGCCGCCATGAGCCAGACCCGCCAGTGGCCGCGGGACGGCGCCTGTTCTATGGCAGCCATGGAAAGCGGCTGAAATCGGGGGCGCGCTTTTCGTTGTAGGCGTTCCTGCCCTCCTGCCCCTCCTCGCTCATATAAAACAGCATGGTGGCGTTGCCGGCGAGTTCCTGCAGGCCCACCTGGCCGTCACAGTCGGCATTGAACGCCGACTTGAGGATGCGGATGGCGATAGGGCTGTGCTGCAGGATCTCGCGCGCCCACTGCACCCCGGTGGCCTCCAGCTCCGCCAGCGGCACCACCGCATTGACCAGCCCCATGTCCAGGGCCTCACCGGCGCCATACTGGCGGCAGAGATACCAGATCTCCCGCGCCTTCTTCTGCCCTACCACCCGCGCCATATAGCTCGAGCCGAAGCCGCCGTCGAAGCTGCCGACCTTAGGGCCGGTCTGGCCGAAGCGGGCATTGTCGGCGGCAATGGTCAGATCGCAGACCAGGTGCAGCACGTGTCCACCGCCGATGGCATAGCCGGCGACCAGCGCGATCACCGGCTTGGGCAGCGAGCGGATGAGCTTCTGCAGATCGAGCACGTTGAGTCGCGGCACGCCGTCGCCGCCGATATAGCCCGCATCGCCGCGCACGCTCTGGTCGCCACCCGAGCAGAAGGCCAGGTCACCCTGCCCGGTGAACAGCACCACGCCGATATGGGACATCTCCCGCACGCGCATGAAAGCGTCGATCAGCTCCTTGACGGTCTCCGGGCGAAAGGCGTTGCGCTTTTCGGGGCGGCAGATGGTGATCTTGGCGATGCCATCGCCGCTCTCCTCGAAGCTGATGTCCTGGTATTCCCGGATCGTTTGCCATTTTGCAGCGCTCATTACATCCTCTTGCAGCAGTTATTCATGGACCACCGCAGAGCCGCCGGACCGGCGGCTCTGCCCATTCGGGACCGCAGGTCCCGCACCATTGCCGGCGCCATGCCGGGCAAAGAACTCCAGGGCCAGCGCGGCGAACGCCGCCGGCTGCTCCAGGTGGGCCGCGTGCCCGGCCCCGTCCAGTACGGCCACCCTGGCCGCGGGCATGCTGCCGGCCAGCGCCCGGGCGAGGCCGCAGAATTTCTCATCCTCTGCCCCGGCAACCAGCAGCGCCGGCGCCGCGATCCGGTGCAGCAGCCCCTGCAGCGGCGGCATCGCCCCCGCCCCCATGCCCTCGAGGCTCAATGCCAGGGCCTCGGCGTCGTTGTCGAGCCGCTGCCTGCGGGCGGCCCGCAGGAAAGCCTCCCCCAGGCGGCGCTGGCTGGCAAACAGCGGCTGTGACAGCCATTGATCGACGAACGCGGCGAGCCCCTCGCCGCGGAGGCGCTGCGCCAGCAGCCCGTCGGCCGCGATTCTCGCCGCCCGCTCGCCCGGCTGCTCCAGCCCCGCACTGCCACCCACCAGCAGCAGCGAGCGCACGCGCGCCGGATGCCGGAGGGCCAGCGACAGGGCCACCCTCGCCCCCATCGAATAGCCGAGCACAGCCACCGCGGGCTCGCCCAGGCCATCCAGCGCGGCTGCGACCTGCTCGACGCAGGCCGGCATCCGGTAGCAGGCCACCGACCCCGGCGCCTCGCTGCGGCCGTGACCCACCAGGTCGAGGCGGTAGACGCGGTGGCAGCGGCTCAGATCGCGGGCGACGCCGGCCATGGTCACTGCCGACCCGGTAAAGCCGTGCAGCAGCAGCACCGGCGCCCCCTGCCCTTGGGCGACGACGTGCAGGCGCACACCGCGGCAGGACAGCCAACGCGACCCCATGGCTAGGTCGCTCCCGCCTGCGCCGCCCCCAGCTCGGCAGCCTCGGCGATCAGCTCGCGAAAGTGCCGCAAATTGCCTGCGGGGTCAATGGGCAGTTCCAGCAGATGCGTGCCGCCGTCCGCCGAGCACCGCTGCAATGCCCGGCGCAGAGCCTCGGCGCTGCCGATGCGCTCGTAGTCGAGCCCGTAAAAGTCGGCCGCGGCCGCGAACGACAGGCCATGCGGCAGGCGGAAATAGTCATCGAAGGCCTCGCGCTCACCCCCGTCCGCGATCGGCAGGTAGGAAAAGATGGCGCCGCCGTCGTTGTTCAACAGCACGATGGTGAGATCGATGCGGTGACGGCGCGCGGTCAGCAGCGCGCCGATGTCGTGCAGCAGGGCGATGTCGCCGATCAGCAGCACCACCGGCCCGGCACCGGCCACGGCAGCGCCCAGAGCGCTGGAGAGCACGCCGTCGATGCCGTTGGCGCCGCGGTTGCAGAGCACGCGCAGCTCGTCGCTGCGCGCGGGCATGAAGGCGTCGAGGTCGCGCACCGGCATGCTGTTGGAGACATAGAGCGTAGCGCCCGCCGGCAGGCAGCGCGACAGCTCGAAGGCCGCGGCGGTCTCGTACAGGCTGCCACCCTCCCCCAAGCGGGCGCTCAGCAGGGCCGCCACCGCGGCATCGGCGCGGGTGAAGTCGCGGCACCAGGCGCTGTCCCGCGCCGCCGGCAGGCGCGCCGACAGATCGCGGCACAGCGCGCCGGCATCGACCTGCAGGCGCAGGGTGGCGCGATGATCGGGATCGCTCCAGTGGTCATCGGGGTCGATCAGCAGCCAGTGCGCTGACCGGCTCGCGTCCAGCCAGCGCCGCAGTGCCTTGCTCACGGGCGCCCCGCCGAGGGCGACCACCACCTCGGGGGCATGGCTGGCGGCGAAGTGCTCGTGCCGCAGCAGGATGTCGGCGTGCGCCACTACGGGGGCGTGGCGGATGTGCGGGCCGCAGCGCAGCTGGGACGTGGGGTCGGCGATGAGCGGCCAGCCGGCGCGTTCACTCAGGGCGGCGATGGCGGCGCTGGCGGCGGCGTCCGGCGCCAGCGGCCCGCACACGATGACACCACGCTCGTGCTGCGCCACCAGGTCGGCCAGCGCCTGCAGCTGGGCCTCAGTGGCCCGCAGTTCACCCTGGCCGCAACCGACCTGAGGCGGTTGCGGCCAGGCGGCCGGCTCGACAGCGTCACCACCCGCGGCCCCGGCGGGTCGCTGCAGGGCAAAGGGCTCGCGCAGCGGCCAGTTGAGATGCACCGGGCCCGGCGGCCGCCCCAGGCTGTCGGCGACCGCGCGGCAGGCAAGCGAGCGCGCATAGCGCAGCAGCGCGGGGCTGTCCTGGGCGCAGTGGACCTCGTCGAAACGGCGCACATAGCGCCCGAAGATATGCAGCTGGTCGATGGTCTGACCTGCCCCCCAGCCCCTCAGCTCCGGCGGCCGGTCTGCCGTCAACAGCAGCAGCGGCACCCGGGCATAGTGGGCTTCGACCACTGCCGGCAGAAAATTGGCCACCGCGGTACCGGAGGTGGCGATCAGCGCCACCGGGCGCGCCGCCGCGCGGGCCAGCCCCAGCGCAAAAAATCCCGCCGAGCGCTCGTCGTGGTGTGATGAACACTGCAGCCCGGCTGTGCGGCAGGCCGCCAGCGTCAGCGGCGTCGAGCGCGACCCGGGGCAGATGCAGACGTGCTGGACGCCGCTGCGCAGCAGCTCCGCGAAAAACGCGGCAACAAAGACCGCGGTGGCTTCATTAGCGTCGGCGTTGGAGCCTTCGTCGCTGCGGACATCCGGTAGTGAAAGCGGCAAACTACAGCTCCGTCAAGGGCGTCAGCAGCGCCCGCAGCTTGAGGCTGGTTTCGTGCCATTCACGCTCCGGCAGCGAACCGGCGACCACGCCCGCGCCTGCGAACAGGCTGGCCACACCGGGGGCACCCTCCCTGGGAGGATTGCGCAGCAGCGCCGAGCGCAGGGCGACTCTGAACTCGCCACCCCCCCGGCAATCCATATACCCCACCGGACCGGCATACCAGCCCCGCTCGAGCTCCTCGCCCTGACAGATCCAGGCGAGCGCCGCCTCGCGGGGCAGGCCGCCGACGGCCGGGGTCGGGTGCAGGCGCCCGACCAGGTCCAGGATGGTTGGCGCGACCGCCCCGGCGACCTGCCGCAGCCTGCCCCGCAATGGCGTGTAGAGGTGCTGAATGCCGGCCAGGCGCAGCAGCTGCGGGGCCACCGGCCCTTCGAGCGCGGTGCACACGTCTGCCAGCGCGGCGCGGATGGCGCGGACCACGGCCGCATGCTCGGCGCGCTCTTTGGGATTCTCCAGCAGCGCGCGCCCCAGCTGGCCGTCGTCCTCGGCGGTGACGCCGCGCGGCGCGGTGCCGGCGAGGGCTTCTGTTTCGACCCTCTCTCCGTCAAAACTCACCAGGCGCTCGGGCGATGCCGCGACGAAGCAGTCGGCGCCCCGCCCCACCGCCAGACTGACGCAATCGGGATAGGCCGTCCTGAGCCGGTGCATGATCGACGGCACATCGAATCCGCCGGGCTGCAGCATGCGCAACGACCGCGCCAGCACCACCTTCTCGAGAGCGCCGGCGGCGATGGCGCCGAGGGCCGCCTCGATGCGGCGCCGATACTGGTCCTGGGCGCTGGGGGGAGCTTCACAGCCGCCAGCGGGCACCAATGCCCTGACCAACGCGCCGGTGCCGCCCTCGATGACGGCGAGGCCGCGCAGCCGCTCGACGCGGGCGTGCGCGGCCGTCGCGCCGGCCAATACCGCCGACCAGGCGGTGCGCAGCGCCAGCCCGGGCGCGATGGGCGCATTCACGGTGAGGCAGGCCTCGCCGGCGCGACATACCAGCAGGATTTCAGGCAGAAACAGGCAGGCGCCCGGAAACGCGGCCCAGTCGCCGACCGCCCGGTGACCGGCCGCAAAGGAGAAGCCCCCGACCAGCAGCGGGGCGGGCAATGACCGAGCGGCGTGACCGCACGTCACCACATCGCCCAGCATCGCCTGCGCCGCGGCCGAGGCCGAGGTAAAGCGCACGCGCGGGTCCACATCCAGCGCCTTGACGCAGCCCACGGCCGCCAGCGCGAAGCCGCCGTTGGGCTGCTGCCAGAAAAACCGGTCGGGACCCGGCTCGTCCGCAAACAGCGCCAGCGGGTCACAGTCGGCGACGGCAAAGCGCAGGCTGACATAGTGCACCCGACCGGTGACAGACGCGCGCGCCACAGCGGTCTCGACGGCCCTATGCAGGGCACCGGCCTGGCCGCGCAGGCACGGCGGCACGCTGGGTTCGAGGTAGCCCTCCGCATCGGCCAGCGGTCGGCTCAGCGCGGCGAACGGGCCATCATCGCCGGCGCAGCGTGCCGGCACCTCGACGTGGCTGCCCCCTGCCGCTGCAATCAGCGCTCGCGCCTTGCCCTCGGCCTCCAGGCCCGCGTCGGCGACCGCCGCATCAGGTTGTCGGGAGCGCTGCTTCATGCCACTCGATGTCTCGCACTACAGGGCCTGCCGACCCTCCCCGGTCAATGAGAAGCGGCCGGGTGTAACCGGCCGCGCTGTGTTGAGGGCGGGCAGGCCGACCCTTCAGGCCGACCCGCCATGCCGCTGGGCAGCGAGCGACTGCCACTGACGCTAGGCGCGCTCCTGCCGGGCCGAATCCAACGCGACCAGCAGCAGGCGCCGGAAGAGGTTCTCCTTGAAAGAGCGCGGCTTGTCGTAGCCCATGCGCTCAAGATGCGCGGCATAGGGCGCTGCGTCGGGCGGGCTCAGGAAGCCGGTCTTGGCCACCTTCAGCAGATCGCGCGGCTTCGCGCGCTCCTTCAGCCAGCCCAGGCCATGGGTGAGCTCCTCCTCGACATAGGTGAAGTCGCTGCCGAAGGGGAAGTCGGGGAAATGGCCCTGCTTGCGGTGGGCCTTGTAGATGTTGGCGAGGCGTTCGGGCGTGTTCTGCTTGAAGCGTTCGGGGATCGCGTAATCCGCGGGCAGCTTGCCGGCCTCGACGGCGCGCTGCCGCAGCCCCTCCTGGAAGCGGCTGTCGGCGACGCTGATCAGCGCCTTGATGACTTCCTGATCGGGTTTGCTGCGCAGGTCGGCGATGCCGTACTCGGTGACGATGACATCGCGCAGGTGCCGCGGGATGGTGGTATGGCCGTAGTTCCATACCACATTGGACTGCGCCTCCTTGTCCTTGACGCGGAAACTGCGCAGCATCAGCACCGAGCGGGCGTCGGGCAGCTCGTGAGCCTGGGCCACGAAGTTGTACTGCCCCCCCACGCCGCTGATGACCTGACCGTTCTCGAGCTGGTCAGCCGCCGCCGCCCCCAGCAGGTTGACGTTGAACACGGTGTTGCAGAAACGCGCCTTGGCGCGCTGCAGGCGCTTGATCTCCTCGCCGCCAAAGAGGTGGTTGACGTAGCCGATACGCGTCATGTTGATGCGCTTGGCCATCTCCTCCGGCATATCGCGCAGAGCCTGGTAAAAATCGTTAGGGCCGAGGTAGAAGCCGCCGTGCATGAAGACACCGCCCTCGAGCGTGGCGGGGTCGAGCTCACCGGCATTGACCTTGCGCTGTATCTCGGGATCCTGGAACACCTGGCGCTTGACGATGCCGGCTTGCATCAGTTTGACGAAGCCGTTGATGAACATCTCGCTGCAGCCGTAGAGGCCCTGCTCGAAAACGCCCAGCCCCCCATGGGTCTCCAGAATACCCGCAGCGTGCTCACTGGTGCCGACGGCCTTGAGCACCTCGCGGTAGTCGGCGTTGTGCTGATGGCGGAAAATGGCGCTGTAGACCAACGCGTCGCCGAGCGCCCCGATGCCGATCTGCAGGGTGCCGCCGTCCTGAATCAGCGCGCTGGCGTTGAGGCCGGTGAAGTGGTCCTGCATGCCCACGGGCATGTTGGGCGTGCTGAACAGTTTCTTGTGCGCCTGCGGATCTTCGATGATGACGTCCCAGCGCGAGGCCTTGACCTCGGCATCTCCCGCCATATACGGCAGATCGGGGTGCAGCTGCGCCACTGAGAGCACCGTTTTCCCCTGCGCCCGCAGCACGTCCATGGCGTCCAGAATGTCGTGGCTGAGCTCGGGGTTGCAGCTGAAGCTGAGCACCGAATTGTCGCCGTTGCGCCCCGGCGCCAGCATCTGCGCCACCAGGTTGGCGCCATTGGCGAGGAGTTCCCGCACGGCGAAGGTGTAATTGGTGGAGATGTGGTTCTCCTGCGCGGACCGCTTGCCCATGGCGGCGCCGGGCTTGTAGTAGAACTCGTGCACCTTGATGTTAGGCGGCAGCTTGTTTCTGGCGACATCGACGGCGTAGTCGAGGTTCTCGTAGTCGCCCCAGACGCGCTCGGCAAAGGGGTTGAGGAAGCGGTTCTGCAGATCGCTGCCGCCCGCAGGCTTGGTCAGCGAAAGGGCCGTCAGGATGTCCAGGCTCGCCTCCGGCGTCGCCTTGACGCGCCGATAGAGCGCGTTGGCAAACTGCACGGGCTTGCCCAGTCCCAGCGGCATACCCAGCACGATCTTACCACCCAGTTCCTGCATGACGCGGTCGACTGCCGCTTCGATATTGACGGTATTTATTGTTGTCATGATGCGAACCCTTCGCTGATAG
This sequence comes from uncultured Gammaproteobacteria bacterium, assembly GCA_963792875.1. Taxonomy (GTDB): domain Bacteria; phylum Pseudomonadota; class Gammaproteobacteria; order Pseudomonadales; family JAHEGP01; genus JAHEGP01. The sequence continues at coordinate 210,094 of CAWBXV010000001.1, forward strand.
TCAGGGCAGCCCCCCGACCGTGATTATTATTAAAGGCTGCAGCGTCAAACTTACCTCGCCGCGACCAGCAACCGCGCGCGCCCTCGCCGGATCCTGCCTATCGCGCGCCCTATCCGGCGCCAACACCGCGCCCGCTAGTCATCCATGTTGATACGCAGGGCGCCGCCGATGGCCAGAGGCGCCAGCACAACCGCCAGCAGTGTCAGCGCACCGACCACCGCCAGATGCCCACTGTACGGCAATCCGTCGCATCCGGCTACCACGGCGCCAGAACCGAATATGAGTATCGGAATGTATAGGGGCAGCACGATTAATGCAACCAGTACGCCGCCTCTCTTCAGACCCACCGTCAACGCCGCACCGATCGCGCCGATCGTGCTGAGGCTCGCCGTGCCCAGCAGCAGCGACGCGACCAGGGGGCCGTACCCGCCCGCCGGCAGCGCCAGCATGCCGCCCAGCAGCGGCGCTATCAGCGCCACCGGCAGTCCCGCCACCAGCCAGTGGGCCAGCACCTTGGCCATGACCATGAAGTAGGCGGGCTGCGGGCTGAGCAGCAGCTGCTGCAGGGTGCCATCGAGATAATCGTCGCGGAACAGGCGGTCGGCCGACAACAGGCACGACAGCAGCGCCACCACCCACACCAGGCCTGGCGCGATGGCGCGCAGCACGCCCGGCTCGGGCCCGATGCCCAGCGGGAACAGCGTCACCACGATCAGCGCGAACACCAGCGGGTTGATCACATCGCCCCGTCGCCGATAGGCCAGCAGCAGTTCGCGGCGCAGCGTACCGCGCACCGCCTCGACGATACCGGGAACGCGCGCGGCGCTCAACATGGCGCACCCGCCAGCTCGAGCCGGTCGAACGGGACGTCGAGATTGAGGGCGTGGTGGGTCGTCAGGATCACGGCGCCGCCCTGGCGGGCGTGCCGGCAGATCAATTGCTCCAGCTCCTGGACGCCGCCGCGGTCTATCGCGGTGAAGGGTTCATCCAGAATCCACAGCGGCGCGTCGCTGATCAGCAGGCGGGCCAGCGCAATGCGGCGCTGCTGGCCCGCGGACATGCGGTAGGCCGGCACGTCCTCGTAGCCATCCAGCCCCAGCGCGGCCAGCGCTTCCCGCATGCGCTGGTCGGCAACGATCTGATTGAGCTGAAAATACCAGCGCAGGTTCTCCAGCGCCGAGAGCGTGAGCGTCACCCCGGGATTGTGCCCCAGATACAGCAACTGACTGTAATACTGGCCTGCCGCGGCCGCTATCGGCTGCCCGCACCAGAGCACCTGCCCCTCGTAGGCCGTGGAGATGCCGACCAGAATCCGCAGCAGGGTGGTCTTGCCGGAGCCATTGGCGCCGGCGATCTGCAATACCTCACCCGGCCCGACCGCACAATTCACGCCATCCAGCAACAGGCGCTGATCGCGCTCGCAGCTGACACCTCGGGCCTCGATGGAAAACTCTGACAACGGTCGCCCCTGCTGCTGTACTCACGATGGGTGGGCGGGCGCCAGCAGCCGCCCTGCGACCGCCAGCCCCCCGAGCCGAGATTATAGCCACGTTTGCGCGGCCATGGCATCGGCTGACGGACCGCGTTACCGCCGCAGCGGACCTGCGCCCGCGGCTGGCTAGAGGTTGAGCAGATCAATCAGTGACGGCGCGGCCCCGGCACGCCCGCTGTCCGGCGCCGGGCCCGCGCGGTCCGCGCGCAGCGAGGCGAAATCGTACAGGCCGGGGTCGGCCAGCTGGCTGGGCGAGACGTTCTGCAGCGCGGTGAAAATATTGTCGGTGCGGCCTGGAGTGCGGCGGTCCCACTCCTGCAGCATCGCCTTGACGGCCTGCCGCTGCATGCCCTCCTGGCTGCCGCAGAGGTTGCAGGGGATGATGGGAAACGCCTTGTGTTGGGCGAAGCGGGCCAGGTCCGCCTCGCGGCAGTAGGCCAGCGGGCGGATCACCACGTTGCGGTTATCGTCGCTGCGCAGCTTGGGCGGCATCGCCTTGAGGCGGGAGCCATAGAACAGATTGAGGAACAGGGTCTCGACGATGTCGTCCTTGTGGTGGCCCAGCGCGATGCTGCTGGCGCCGATGCTCTCGGCGAACGCATAGAGGGTGCCGCGGCGCAGGCGGGAGCAGAGGCCGCAGGTGGTCTTGCCCTCGGGCACGATGCTCTTGACGACGCTGTAGGTGTCCTTCTCGATGATGTGATAGGCCACCCCCAGCTGCTCGAGATAGGCCGGCAGCACGTGCTCGGGAAAGCCCGGCTGCTTCTGGTCCATATTGACGGCGATCAGCTCGAACTGGACCGGCGCGCTCTTCTGCAGGCTGAGCAGGATATCGAGCATGGCGTACGAATCCTTGCCGCCGCTGAGGCATACCATGACGCGGTCGCCGTCCTCGATCATGCGGTAGTCGGCGATCGCCTGGCCGACCTGCCGGCGCAGGCGCTTCTGCAGCTTGTTGAACTCCAGCCGCTGTCTGCGGCTATCGGCTTCTGGCATGACACTACCTCATTCGCTGCGCTGGCGGGATGGCCACCGGGTTGGCGGCAGCCCGGCGCGGGCCGTGAAACCCTCACCGGGAGCCGCCGGCGGGGCGGCTTGCGGCCGCTCGCCGGGCGGCCGCTATTGTTCACAGCGCATTAGAAAAATCAATCGAAGTGGCGGCGGATGCGGGCGCGAGACTGGCATTTCGGAGCCATTGTCATAAAATGGCACACCTCTGGCGATACCTAACCGCAACACCGTCAACCCACCCGATTCTCCAACTGGCAGGAATGCAATCGATGAAAGACCCAGTCCGCATCACGGTAACCGGCGCCGCCGGCCAGATCAGCTACGCCCTGTTGTTCCGCATCGCCTCCGGCGCCATGCTGGGCAACGACCAACCGGTCATTCTCCAGCTGCTGGAGATCACCCCGGCCCTGGACGCACTCAAGGGCGTCGCCATGGAGCTCGAAGACTGCGCCTTCCCCCTGCTGCAGGGCATCGTCTGCACCGATGACCCCAAGGTCGCCTTCAAGGACAGCGCCTATGCGCTGCTGGTCGGCGCCCGCCCCAGGGGGCCGGGCATGGAGCGCAAGGACCTGCTGGAAGCCAACGCCGCCATCTTCTCCACCCAGGGGGCCGCCATCAACGCCGTCGCCAGCCGCGACATCAAGGTGCTGGTGGTGGGCAACCCCGCCAACACCAACGCCCTCATCTGCCAGCGCAACGCGCCGGATATCGACCCTCGCAACTTCACCGCCATGACCCGCCTCGACCACAACCGGGCCGTGACCCAGCTGGCACAGCAGACCGGGCGCGATCTGAGCGAGGTCAGCAGGATGACCGTCTGGGGCAATCACTCCTCGACCCAGTACCCCGACCTGTTTCATGCCCGGGTGGGTGACGCCGCGGCCATCGACCTGGTCGAGCGCGCGTGGTACGAGAGCGAGTTCATCCCCACCGTGCAGCAGCGCGGCGCCGCCATCATCAAGGCGCGGGGAGCCTCCAGCGCGGCCTCCGCCGCCAACGCCGCCATCGGACACGTGCGCGAGTGGGTGCTCGGCACGGCCGAGGGCGACTGGGTGAGCATGAGCGTGTACAGCGACGGCAGCTACGGCATCGAACCGGGCCTGATCTACTCGTTCCCCTGCACCACCAAGGATGGCCAGTGGAGCATCGTCCAGGGCCTCGCGATCGATGCCTTCAGCGAAACCAGGATGCGCGCGAGCGAAGCGGAACTGATCGAAGAGCGCGACGCGGTCAGGCACCTGCTGCCCTGAGCCCGCAACGATCGTTACAGCAAAGGCGCCTCGCGGCGCCTCTGCTGTTTGCTATCCGGCCCGCCGTGGCGCCATCACTTGGGTGAGGGAATACCCAGCTCAGCCGGGCTGGCGATCAGCGGCACGGAGCGCATGATCTCCAGGTCCATCAGCGTACCGATCTGGCGTTCGACCTGGGCAAAGCGCACCGCGATGAGCGGGCTCAATTCCTTGCCCATCTGCTTGTAGGTTTTTTCCAGCAATGCCGCGCGACCGCGGTCCAGCTTGAAGGCCTCCCTGGCCAGCTCGGACGCCTTTTTGTCCGTCATCGCATCGTAGTGATCGGCAAAGGAGCGCAGCAGACTGATGCGCTGGTCGAGCAGTTTATCGGACTCGGTTTCATATGCCCGGTACAGCGGCCAGAACGCTTTGCTCTGGGATTCGGTGAGGCCCATGGCCTTTGCCATGATCGCCGATTTCTCCGTGCGAAACCCGGCCCGGGCCACATTGCCGACGTCCGTCATCGTCTGGGCGAGCGCCAGCTGCGCACCGCCGACCAGCGCCAACAGCAGCAGCGCCACGATTTGTTTCTTCATGAGATATCCTTGTATGCAGTTATGGAATGGAAGGCGGCTTGCTTTATAGCACAGCCGGCGGAAATTCACAGCCGTCAGCGCGCCAAAAGCCCACGGCCTACTGCTGCGACAGGCTCTGGTAATTGGCCTGGAAGGTCTCGGCGCGCTTGATGCGCGCCTTCAGGTCGACGTCGTCGGGCACCAGCGCCAGCGCGTCGCGCCAGTACTGCAGGGCCGCATCGAGCTGTCCGCGGGTATAGCTGCGCTTGCCCTCGTCGATCAGGGCCAGACTCCTGTCCCTGATCAGGCCGTCGAGCTTCGCGCGCTCCTTGCTCATCCGCGGCCCGCCCTGGCCCTGGCGTTCGAGGCGGCGAAGCGCATCGCTGGCCCGCGGATAGTCGCTGCGGCTCATGGCGCTGTCGTATTCCTGCCACAGATTCGCGCGCTGCTGCTGCTGCTGCTGCCGCTGCTGCTGCTGCTGGCTCACCGCGCGCTGGCGCTCGGCATGGCTCTGCATGCTGTCGACGGCCGCCACCCGCTCCCGGCTGACGGGGGCATCGCCGAACTGCAGAATCAGCATGTCGTAGTTTCTGGCATCATCGTAACGGCCCTCGGCAAACGCCTCTTGCGCCAGCGGCTGCAGCAGCGCGACCAGCTCGCTCGCCTCAAACTCGAGCTGCTTGAGACGGTTGCGCAGCGCGTAGTCCTCGGGATACACCTCGACGAGCTGCTGGGTCAGTTCGATTTCGGCCGGCAGCAACCGCACCCGCAGCAGGCGCAGCGCCTGCCGGATGTCGTCGGCATAGGCGCTGCGGTGACGGTCGAAATCCCGATAGCCGCCCTCGATGGCAGCGCTGCGGGGCAGCAGCGCGCGCGCGGCCCGGTACAACTTCTCGCCTTCAAACCACTGGCCAGCGCTTTCCAGCTCACTCGCCGCGTGCAGCGTCTCCAGCTCGTAGGCCTGCACGGCGAGGTCGAGGTATTGCCGATAGAGTCTGCTCTGCTCAGAGCCGGCCTGCAGCGGATCGATGCGCGCCAGCATGTCGCCGGCCAGATCGAAGCGATGTTCATCGACCAGCCGCTTGTAGGCCGCGGGGTTGAACGTCACCGGCGCGCTGAGGCCGGCACACCCCGCCAGCGCTGCGAGCAGCCAGGCCATCCCCAGCGACCGCCCGGCCCGCCTCACGCGGCGCTCCTGTGGCCGATCATCTCTTCAACCAGACCGTCGATAGCCAGCCGGTACTCCAGGGCCACGTCCTCGACCGCGTAGATTGTCGAGGGCAGCGTCTTGCCGCGCAGGCAGATGGTCCTGCTCGGCACGGCCTGAATGGCGTTGGCCCGCGCCAGCACCTGATAGAGTGCCTGCTCGATGATAATCTGGCCACCGGCCGCCTCGCCGCACAGGCGCGACGCCATATTGACCGAATCGCCCACCACTGTGTATTCCATGCGGTCCCTGCCCCCCATCACGCCAGCCAGCATCTCACCGCTGTTGAGACCAATGCGCACCAGCACGCTGGGCCTGCCCATGGCGCAGCGCCGCTCATTCAGACGGGCCACCAACTTCTGCATGAGCATGGCGCAGCACACGGCATGCACGCGATGCTCGGGATCCGGCTTGGGCGCACCGAATACCACCATGGCGCAGTCGCCGATGAACTTGTCCACCGTCCCGGAATAGTAGCGGCTGCAATTGGCGAAGTATTCGTAGTATTCATTGAGAAACTCCGCCACCTCCTCCGGGGACAGTCGCTCCGACATGCCGGTAAAGCCCACGATGTCCGCAAAGAGCACGGTGGCCTCCACGCGCTCCCCGCCGATGCTGACGGTATCGAGCTGCGCCAGCACTTCCTCGGCCACGTCCTTGGCCAGAAACCGCCCCAGCAGGGCTTCGACCTGCTTTTTCTGCAGCAGGCCGTGGCCCATCTCGTTGATCGCCGCCATGAGCTGGCCCAGCTCATCGGTTCTGCGCTCGGCAACCAGGGCCGGCAGCTCACCGCTGCCGATCCTGGCGGTCGCTTCCAGCAGCCTGCGGATGGGCCGCGACACGCAGCGGCTGATGTACCAGGCCGCCACCAGCGCGATCAGCGTGACCAGCGCGCAGCTGATCAGCAGGGTACGCAGGGTGCGGCGATAGACCAGGGAGTGCTGCCGGGTATCGACACTCAGCCGCGCATCGCCCGCACGCCGTCCCTTGAAGGTGATGGGACTGGTAAAGGACAAGGTTTCGGCGGGCGCCTGCAGCCGGTCGAGCCAGCGCCCGCCGGCGTCGACGGTCGCAGTTGAGGCCGCAACCCTCAGACCGAAGCGGGCCACCACGTCGCCGCCTCTGCCGACGATCTCCGCCCCGGCGATGCTGGGCAGCTTGGCGAAATTGGACGCCAGCAGCTGCAGCGCGACGCGGTCATCGGTAAACAGCGGCTCCACCGCGCTGGCTGCCAGCTGCATCGCCAGCGCGGTGCCGAAATCCTCGATCTGCTGATGGCGGAGCTCACTCTGTTTGATCAGGATGACCAGGCTCATGGCACCCATGCCGAGCACGATCAGCAGGGCGAACAACACGGCCAGACGCAACCCCAGGGGCATGCGTTTGAGCTGTCCCAGCGGCAGATTGACGGGCATCGTTAAATTGACCATTGCGTCTCGCGTTGCACTCCCATGCGCCCGCCGCAGTCGACCGGGCCGGTGTAATTATAGAAGTGCTCGGCATGGACGCTGCCCGGTCTGCCCGCCGTCAGCCCATTTTTCGGTGATCGCGGCGAGGCGGCAGCGCATTTTGTGCGCGCCATCACGGCCGCAGCCCCGACTGCCACGCATCAGTGCAGCGAACGCAAAACCTGGACCGGCGGCGTGGCGACCACTCTGCGGCAGGCCAGCGTGCCGATCGCGGCGATCAGCACGGCCCCCAGCGACGGACCAAGCACCCACAGCCAGATATGGGGCCGCCACGCCATGTGGAACAGCTGCGCCTGCAGCACCCAGGTCGTGGCTTCAGCACCCAGCGCCGCCAGCAGCCCGGCCATGGCGCCCAGCAGCAGGAACTCGATGAGCAGCGCCCCCAGCACCAGCCGGGACGGGGCGCCGAGCGTGCGCAGGATGGAGCTCTCCCGGAAGCGCTCGTCGAGCCCGGCCTGCACGGTCGCCAGCAGCACCAGACCACCGCAGGCCACCACCACCCACAGGATGGCCTCGATGGCCAGGCTCACCTGATCGATGACGGCCCGGATCTGGGCGATGATGGCGTCGATCTCGATGAGGGTCACGGCGGGCAGAAGCCTCACCAGCTCCGACAACAGGCCCTTGCGCTGGGGCGGCAGGTAAAAGCTGGTCATATAGGTCATGGGATAGCGCTGCAGCAGGCGCGGCGGGAAGATCATATAGAAATTGGGGCGCATGTTTTCCCAGTTGACGCCCCGGATACTGCTCACCGCCACCTCGAAGCGCTCGCTGCCGATCTGGAAGCGCAGCAGCGAGCCTACCCCGACGCCCAGGCTCTGCGCCAGCTGCGCCTCGATCGAGACCTGCCGGGCGTCGCTGTCGGCGGGCCACCAGGCGCCGGCGCGCAGCGGATTGTCGGCCGGCGGCCGGGCGGCGCTGGTGAGGCTCAGCTCCCGGTCCAGATCGGGCGCGGCGGTGTCGGCGCTGCGCGCGAGCTGCTCCAGCGCCACCCCGTCGACGTGGGTCAGGCGCCCGCGCACCACCGGGAAGATACCGCCGTGCCCCAGCCCGTGGCGGTCCAGCCAGCCCTCGAGGCGGGGCACGTCCGCCGGCAGCAGGTTGATCAGAAAGTGGTTGGGCGCGTCCTCGGGCAGCTCGCGCTGCCACTCCGCAATCAGCGAGGTGCGCGTCACCAGCAGTACCAGCAGCAGCATGATGGTGATGGCGAACACCACGATCTGCAGCGCATTTTCCATCCCGCGACGGCGCAGTGAAGAGGTCGCCAGCAGCCAGCGATTGCCGGCATGGGCACCCACCAGCCGGGTGGAGCGGATCAGCGCCACCCCGCAGACCGCCACCAGCAGCACCGTGCTGAGCAGGCCCGCGAACACCGCGCCCGCCAGCCAGAGGCTGCGGCTGTACCACAGCATGAGGCCGAACAGGCCGGCCAGGCCCAGCGACCAGCTCAGCCAGGGACCCAGGCGCTCCACCTGCACGTCCCGCCGCAGCGCCGCCAGCGGCGACACACCGCGCAGCGCCCACACCGGCGGCAGCGCAAAGGCGAACAGACACACCAGGCCGGTGGCGGCGCCCAGCGCGTAGGGATGCCAGCCGGCCACGCCCAGGTCGGCGCCGGCCAGCGCCGTCAGCACGCTGACGATGGCGGCCTGAATGAGCCAGCCCAGGGCAAATCCCAGCAGTATCGCGACGACGGCCAGGGCCAGAAATTTCTGGGCATAGATGACGGTAATGGCGCGCGCCGAAGCCCCCAGCGTCTTGAGCACCGCGACGCCCTGAATATGGCGCTCGGTGTAGCGCCGCGCCGCGATGGCGATGGCGGCTCCCGCCAGCGCCACGCCCAGCGAGCCCCCCAGCAGCAGGTAGCTCTGCGCCCGGTCGATGGCCCGGGCCAGGCCCGGGCGGTCCTCGTCCGGCGTGCGCAGGCGCTGCTCGGGCAGCAGCAGCGGCCCGATGCGATCCCGGTAGGCCGTGATGGCGGCCGCGTCACCGGCGAAACCGTAGCGGTAGCGCACCCGGCTGCCGGGCTGCACAACCCCGGTCGCGGGCAGGTCGTCCACGTGCATGATCAGGCGTGGACCCAGCCCGAGACCGCCGGCCATGCCGCCGGGTGCGTCCAGCAGCACGGCGGCGAGCGTGAAGCTCGCATCACCCACATCGACCAACCCGCCGGGCTCGACGCCGAGGGCATCCAGCAGCCGCCGCTCAGCCCACAGCTGACCTCGCGGCGGACCACCGCTGGTCCGTCGCGGCGCGGCGCCGGGGTCGCCCTCGAGCCGTATCGCGCCACGCAGCGGAAAGTGACCGTCCACCGCCGTCACCGCGCTGATCTGCAGGTGCTCGCCACGGGCGGCCATGGTGGCGAAGGACAGGCTGTAGGCGCTGCGCAGCCCCAGCGCCCGCGCCGGCGCCAGCAGCTCGTCCCCCACCGGTCGCGGGCTCTGCAGCACCAGGTCGGCCCCGAGCATGTCGCCGCTGCGCGCGACGATGGCGCTGCCCAGGCGCTCGCTGAACAGCCCCACCCCGGTGACGATGGCCACCGCCAGCGCCAGCGCCACCAGCAGGATGCCGATATCGCCGCCGCGCCAATCGCGGTACAGGAGGCGCAGGCCGACGCTCACCGCCCCGCCCCCACCCGCACCACGGCGCCGTCGAGCAGCTCGAAGTGCACGGCGCAGCGGCCGGTGAGCCCCTGGTCGTGGGTGACCAGCACCAGGGTCGCGCCCATATCGCGATTGAGCTCGAACAGCAGATCGATGATATGCTGGCCCGTTTTCAGGTCGAGATTGCCGGTGGGCTCATCGGCGAATAAGATCCTGGGCCGCGTGGCGAACGCCCGGGCGATGGCCACCCGCTGCTGCTCACCGCCCGAGAGCTGCCGCGGGTAGTGGTTGAGGCGATGGCCAAGGCCGACCCGCTGCAGGTATTCCAGGGCGCCACGGCGCGCCGCGGGCGACCGCTTCAGTTCCAGCGGCAGCATGACGTTTTCCAGCGCGGTCAGCGCGGGCAGCAGTTGGAACGACTGAAACACGAAGCCGACCAGTTCGCTGCGGACGGCCGCGCGCTGATCCTCGTCCATGGCGGTCAGCTCCCGGCCATCGAGCCAGATGCGCCCGGCGCTGGGCAGATCGAGGCCGGCGAGAATGCCCAGCAGCGTCGACTTGCCCGAGCCCGAGGCGCCGGTAATCGCCGCCGTCTCGCCAGCGCGGATTGTCAAATTTACGGCGTCCAGTATGCTGATGCTCTCGGACGCCGCCGCGATCGTCTTGCTGATCGCGTCTGTGCGTATCATCGCCAAGGTGGATTCCAATGAAAAAGACCCCCGTTGCGCTGCTGAGCCTGGCATTATTAACCAGTTTCACCGGCACATGCCATGCGCTCACGCGCGTTCTCATCGTGGGCGACAGCCTCAGCGCCGCCTATGGAATGCCCGTGGAATACGGCTGGGTCGCACTGCTGGATGCCCGCCTGCGGGCGCTGGAGTCAGACACCACCGTGATCAACGCCAGCATCAGCGGCGAGACGTCCGCCGGGGGCGTGGCGCGGCTGCCGGCGTTGCTGGAGCAGCACCGGCCGGGCATCGTCGTCATCGAACTGGGCGGCAACGATGGCCTGCGGGGCTATCCCGTCCCACAACTGCGCGACAACCTGCTGCAGATGGTGCGCCTGTCGCGCGCCGCCGGCGCCGACGTGCTGCTGGTGGGCATGCGCATCCTGCCCAACTACGGCAAGCGCTATACCGAGGCGTTCCACCAGAGCTTCGTCGACCTTGCCGCGCAGGAGCAGGTGCCGCTGGTGCCCTTTCTGCTGGACGGCCTGACGGTCTCCGGCGAGGTGCTGCAGAGCGACGGCATCCACCCCACCGCTGCCGCCCAGCCCATGATGCTGGACAACGTCTGGCCGACCCTGGAGTCCCTGCTCGCCGCCCGCCAACCCCAAACGGAGTCGGACCATGCCGCCACAGACCCCTGACGACCTGCTCGCCTTCGACCGCGCGCACCTCTGGCACCCCTACGCCTCGGCGACCGCGCCGCCCCCGGCCTACCCCGTGGTCGGCGCCAGGGGTGTGTATCTGGAGCTGGCCGACGGGCGCCGCCTGGTCGACGGCATGGCGTCGTGGTGGTGTGCCATCCACGGCTACAACCATCCCGTCATCAACGCCGCCGCCATTGACCAGCTGCAGACCTGCTCCCACGTCATGTTCGGCGGTATCACGCACCCGGCCGCCGTGGGCCTGGGCCAGCGCCTGCTGCAGCTCGCCCCGGCGACCATGAGCCGCATCTTCTACAGCGACTCCGGCTCCGTCGCGGTCGAAGTGGCCATCAAGATGGCCCTGCAGTACTGGCTGTCCGCGGGCCGGAGCGAGCGCACCCGCCTGCTCACCGTCAGAAGCGGCTACCACGGCGACACCTTCGGCGCCATGGCGGTGTGCGACCCGGTCACCGGCATGCACCACCTGTTCCAGCGGGTACTGCCACAGCATCTCTTTGCCGAGGCCCCGGCGCCCGGCTTCTATGAGACCTTCGAGGAGGCGCACATCGCCGACTTCAAGGGCCTGCTGACGCGCCACGCGGGCGAGATCGCCGCCGTGATCCTGGAACCCATCGCCCAGGGGGCAGGCGGCATGCGCTTCTATGCCCCCGGCTACCTGCGCCGCGTGCGCGAACTCTGCGACGAATGCGGCGTGCTGCTGATTCTGGACGAGATCGCCACCGGCTTCGGCCGCACCGGCCGCATGTTCGCCTGCGAACACGCCGGCATCGAGCCCGACATCCTGTGCATCGGCAAGGCTCTGACCGGCGGCTACCTGAGCATGGCCGCCACGCTGTGCAGCGAGCGGGTCGCCGGGCAGATCAGCGCCGGCGAGGCCGGCGTGCTGATGCACGGCCCCACCTTCATGGCCAACCCGCTGGCCTGCCGCATCGCCTGCGCCAGCATCGACCTGCTGCTGGCGCAGGACTGGGCCGGCACTATCCGCCGCATCGAGCGCGTGCTCGAGCGCGAGCTGGCAGCGGCCCGCCCACTGCCGGGCGTCGCCGACGTGCGGGTGCTCGGCGCTATCGGCGTCATCGAGATGAAGCGGGAGGTGGTGCTGGCCGACATCCAGCGGCGCTTCGTCGACGCCGGCATCTGGGTCAGGCCGTTCGGCAGACTGGTTTACGTGATGCCGCCCTACGTCATCACCGACGACGAGCTGAGCTTTCTGTGCACGCGCATGGTCGAGGTGCTGGCCCGGGGCGGGGACTGACCCCGGGCATCGCCGCCGCCCGCTGCTGCGCCGGCTCCGACCGCGCGGCAGGCCCTCCGGGATCGACGCGGCAGCCGGGCGCTGCCGTCAAACCGTTCAGCGCTGCGCGCGCCTGCGAAACCCCGATGGACCCCGCAGCTCGGCATGCCGACGCTCTGAGATACCGGCGATCGCCTCGATGTACTCATCGATGGAGTGGTCCGACAACTGGTCGATCTGCAGCCTCAGCAGCGAGTCTCCGAATCCCCGCAGCCGGTCAACCGATCTGGCCATGCCGGTGATTCCTGCCAGCTGGCCCTTGCGGTTGATATACATCTCGCGCCCGGAGTGGCGATAGCCGAACCAGCGCGGCGGCAGGCGTGGCACGATGTCGTTGTTATTCACCCAGCGCACATGATTGATATCGCAGAAGTTGATGTATCGCCGATCCCCCACGCGTGGACTGCCGTAGGTGTACAGCCCCGATGGCGTCGCGTCGATATGGGCGAGAAAGCAGCGCCCGGCGCAGATGGTGGCCATCGCCCCGCCCAGCGAATGGCCCGCGAACCACAATGGCTTGGGATTATCTTTGATCGCCCGCTCGATCATCGGCCACAGCTGATCACATTCGCTCTTGAAGCCCCGGTGAACCCGCCCGACGGTTTCGGCCGCCACCGCCAGCGCGTTGACATCGGCCTTGACGTCATTGATGTCGTCCGGTTCTGTCCCCCGGCAGACGATGACGCTGTCCACGTCATTCTCGAAGTGATACGCCTGCGCACCGTCGCGATCGAAAAACTCGAACTTGGTGATGCCCACCTGGCGCAGGATGCTCTCCGCCTCGTGCGGCTCAAAATAGGACACCTTCGCCAGCTCGGCGAACAACAGCGACCGCTCCAGCTGATCCATCTTTTCGATCGGCCCCGCACTCCGCGTACGAAACTCGAAACTACCGCTTTCCTCATCACTCATCGTCGCTACCTGCAGAAGTAAGTAACACTCGCTGTCATCGCCGCCAGCACCTCAGCAGCGCCGGGCGCCAGGCAACAGGCCGCCAGCGCCGCGGTCCTGGGCACCAGACCCGCCACCGCCAAACCGCAGTCCCCCATGGAACCACCCCGCGCCCGCACAACCCCGCGCCCTGACTGCCGCGAGCGCCCCCACGCCTGCGCCCGGTCCGCAGAAAAACGGGCGCTTCGACCAACCGCATCGCGGGTTGACTACCGCAGACGGACCGCTCGCCGCCGGCAGGATTCGACCAGCAGGCGAACTTTTGAGCAGGATAAGGGCTAAAATACTTCGGGAGATTGCCCTACGGCGGGTGCCTCGTCAAGCCGGGCGTGCGCCTGTGCGCCGACCCCCGATCGCGCTGTTCAAGGCCGCTGCCCCGCCAGAACTGGCCAGCAGCAAAGTGTTGACCTGACAGCGTGCTCTCTGCAGAATGATTTGGCCGTGATAAAGGTTGTCTTGCATCGATGCTGCTTCAGTGATCGATCACATGCCTGCAGTACATGGCTCTGGGGCGCGATGCCAGACTGAAACACCGTGATCTGTTTATAGAGCGCCTTCCGACCACAGAATAACGACTGAACTGCAGGAGTCCCACAGCATGGCCTTTAACATCATGGATTTGGTCAAGGATCAATTGACGCCGGACAATGTCGGCGCCATCGCTCGGATGCTGGGCGAAGACGACAAGAAGACGGCGACCGGCATGGCGGGTGTCATCCCCTCAATTCTCGGCAGCCTGATCGGTGCGGTTGGCAAGCCCGACGGCGAGAAAGCATTCGGACAGGCCGTCGAGCAGGCCGACAGCGGCATCATGGGCAGCCTCGCCAGCGCTCTTGGCGGCGGCGGAGGAACCTCGCTGGCGTCCTCGGGCCTCAAGATGCTCGGCTCGTTTTTTGGTGATCACAAGCTCGCCCTGCTGACCAGCGCTATCGCGGGCTTCAGCGGCCTCTCCGGGAATTCCAGCAAATCCATGCTGGGGCTGGCGCTGCCCATGGTCCTGGGCATGCTGAAGAAGAAGGGCGCGTCCGATGGGCTGGACAGCAAAGGCCTCATCGGCATGCTGATGGGGCAGAAGGACAACGTCGCCAAGGCCATGCCCGCCGATCTTGGCAAGGCGCTCGCAGGCAGCGGACTGCTGGATAGCCTGGCAGGCAATGCGCCGGCGCGTCCCGCTCCCGCGCTCTCTGCGATGAGCGCCCCACCGCCCGCCGCGCCAGCCACCAAACCGCCTGAACGCAAAAGCGGCTCCCTGCTTGGCAAGTTGATTCCGCTCATCCTGCTGGCACTGGCGGCCCTGCTTGCCTACCAGTTTCTGCTGCGCCCCAAGATGGCACAGACTCCCCCAGCCGTGATCACGCAAGGGAGTACGGTGGGCGCTGTCGTCGACCAGGGCGTCGCCCTGACGGAAACAGTGACGAGGCTCGTCCGCGAAACGGGGCTCGCGCTCAACGGCATCACCGATGCAGCCACGGCACGCAGCGCACTGAGCAGCCTGCAGCGCATTGACAGCGATCTTGCCGGCGCCGTCGATCTGGCAGCACGGCTGACCCCAAGTCAGCAGCAGTCGGTTGCCGCCACGGCAGCCGGATTGACCGCGGACTTGAGACGATCCGCCGTCAAGGCCAGCAGCGCGCCTGGTGCCAGCGCCGTCATCGGCGACACGCTGTCATCGATCATGGCGAGCCTGCAGCTACTGTCCGGCGTCAGCAAGTAGCCAGCGCCACGCCTCGCGGGCGAGAACGACCGGCATGTCGCGATTGCGCATACCGGTCGGGCCTGGCCCGCCATCAATGCGTGCTGCCGTGGCTGCCACCATCACCGCGCGGCCCGGCGCTGCCGGGCTCTGCCTCGCTCAGCGATAGCTCCCTCGGGGCTTTCAGGATTGCGGAACGAGGTCAGGTTTGCGGGACGAGGGTGCGAAAAAGCTGCTCCAGAGCCTGCTTTGCCTCCGTAATCGATGGCCTGTAGGGGTTGAAGCGCGCCGTCGCGCTGGAGATTTTCTTGTAGAGCGCCTTGTCCTGAATATCTGCCGTGATGCCGATCGCGAACCCTAAGCCCACCGCGACCGGAGTGACCACACCGGCGATAAGCGTGCCGAGCACCGGAATGGCCGTCACCACCAGCGCAATGACCAGACCCAGCATCACGCCGAATGTCGCATAGGGAAACTGGGCCTGCAACGCTACCGCGATCTCCACGATGCGCTTACCGACCTGGAAAGTCTTCCCTCCGCCCGCCACGGTCAGCTTCTTCAAGCGGGAGACCACGGCCTGGTACTGCGGTGACAGCTTGAGACGTTCGATATAGGCATCCAGCCCGCTGTCACTCACGCCGCCATCCAAACCGCGCAGGAGCGCCTCCTGTTCGCTGGAGAGCTCTGCCGCCACTTTCTTGCCCGTCTCGGGGTTGACCGCTTCAACTTTCATCCTGCCTCCTCAGCATCTGTCAAGGGGCCATCTCCGGACGCATCGCCCAACCCCAGCCCGCCACTTTACCGGACACAGCTACCCGGCGTCACTAGCGGCAGCAACGACGGTCAAAGCAGCCCGGCCATGGCCAGGCGGGCACACGACCACAGCGGTGACGTCCGGCATCACCGCCCTCGGGTTATCGTCAGCCGCCTGCGCGTTCGCCCTGCTTGCCTCTGACACCGTCGCGGACTTCTTCCTGTTTACAGTCGCGCTTGTCCTTGCCGGCAACGCCTTCCTCCTGGCGGCAATCTCTCTTGTCCTGACGCTCATCAGACCGGCCTCGCTCCTCGCGCCGATCCTGGCGATCATCGGGCCCGGCATAAACTGACACCGGCGTGACGGCGAGCAGCACCACTGCCGCGATTGCGGTTGAAAATTTCATCGGCATTCTCCCTCTGTGTTGTAAAGAGTGACGTCAGTCTATGGACCCCACCGTTGTTCGATGCAGGCATCAACCCGATTCTTCAAACGACGGCCGGCCTGAAACACTCGTTACCCTACAGCCTGCCGCCGCCGAAGTCGATCACCCATCGCAGCTCCTGCGATCGCGCCTGCCAACCGCAACTTCAGTGGAAATTCGTCGTGATTTTTCGCGCGATTCCTGCACTAGGCCAACAGGAAGGTGATCCTCCTGCCCCAAGCGCTGTCCTGAGAAATAAACCGGCTGACGAAATTTTTTTGAATCAGCGTAAAAGCGACCCCGAAAGCGAAAAGATAGATGGCTTTGATGACAAAAATCATGAAATCACCATCGCTGTAGCCAATGGAAAACTTCCAGACATAAAACCCCATGATATGCCAGAGATACACCCACAACGAATTCGACGAAAGCCACCTGATGATGCTGGCACACCGGGGACGGATAATCTTGAGTTCTCTGCAGGCGAGATACACCAGGTTCAACGCGCAGAAGGCATAGGAAAAGTAATAAACGGTGGGGGGATATTTGTAATACTGGGTGGGAATAAAGTAACCGGATTCAATATGTTTCGAAATTGCGAGGCAGGCAAACAGCGCAAATGACAGAAAACTAAGGCAGAGAACCTGACGGCGGGAAAGAGCGGACAACCTGAAGCCATAAAGATACAGAATGGCATACGGAACGACGATAAAAATGACTTCATCAAAGAGGAGCGCGGCACCGCCATGAGCCGCCGGGGAGATCAATGAAACCATGACCTCATAGGCCAGATAAGCCAATATCACCACGGTAAAGTAGATAAAATCTGATGAAATGCGTCGATTCAAAGCCAGGGCAAAAGGCGTCACCAGCGCCAGCAATATGTAGACCTTGAAGATCCACAGGAATTTTATGCCCTCAAGGAAACCGTAGGACATGACCACTTGCCTGACCGAAAAGGGAAAGTCTTTATCGAGGCTCCGGGAGACGACAAGAAAAGCCAGAAAGAACGCGCTGAGAAATATCCAGGCCGGCAGGATCAGGCGGGCGAGTCTCTTTTTGTAGAACTCGAGCGGTTGCAGCTCTTTCGCTGCATAGATTAAGGAATATGTCAGCGCCGAAGCCACCACGAGCAACGGCGTCCCGAAGTTGCGCAACTGAAACAGCCAGGCCGGCGGTGAAGCATGCGCCACCATAATAATCAGTACGCCGAGCAGTCGGAGCAGGTCTAAATTAAGGTTCCTGTCGTTCATCATCGTTAACGATCTTTATGCTCACCCAGCCATGCCACCAACCCGTAGACCTCCCCGACAGGTCGCATTGGCAGCGCGTGTCGCTGGAATCTCGGCCGCTTTACCACCGGCGCAGCAACACTATCCTCGGCCCGACGACTCCTGGAGTCGCCGCCGCGCCGCCCTGGCCGTGCCGCCTGATCGACTTCAGCGTCACCACATTCCGTCGGGACCCGATCAGCAGCGACCGGTTCACGCGAGGGACGCAGTGGCTGATCGAACGCGCCCGCCGACGCCGCGCCACTGACGCCTGGCCCGGCGATCGGTCAAAACGACGCATCCGTGCCACACTGCGCCCGCCTGAACAGCGCGCGGATTTTCTCAGAGCCGGGCGGACAACAACAGCGTTTCATCAACCCCCAGCGCACATTGCTTCGGAGACGAGGCCAGTTCTCCGGGCGCCCCGTGCGGGCGATGCGATAGTGAACGAGCCCTGTTGCGCATTCGGCGGTTCTTCCCTATCGTAGGCCGCTTCCGGGCTTGCCACGGGTGAACGCGCGTGCGATGGTCTTCAGGCTCTGAACACAGCGCCTGACAGCCGTCACCCGGCGGCATACCGTGGCAGGCTCACCGCAAAGACGAGGGGAATGTTGTGAATTCGTTTATCAGTATCGAACTGCTGCTTCGCTGGTTTCACGTGCTGTTCGGCGTGACCTGGATAGGCCTGCTGTATTACTTCAACTTTGTACAGGGCGAGTACTTCAAGGAGGCGGAGCCCGGCGCCAAGGCCGACGCCACCGCCAAGCTGGCGCCGCGCGCCCTGTGGTGGTTTCGCTGGGGCGCGATGTTCACCTTTCTGACCGGGCTATTGCTGCTGGAGGTCATTCGCCACGGCCATGGCTGGGACTCCTACATCGCGGTGGGAGCGCTGACGGGGACCTTCATGTTCCTGAATGTCTGGCTGATCATCTGGCCCGCCCAGAAGATCGTCTGCGGCCTCGCTGAGGGCGATAAAGCGGCGGCCGCCCCCAGAGCCCTGCTGGCATCCCGCACCAATACCCTGTTCTCTACCCTGATGCTACTGGGCATGCTGGGCTCGTTCCACGGCACTGGCCAGGCTTCATACCTGATCACCGAGGGCGTCAGTATCGGCCTGGTCACGGTGCTCGCGCTGATCGTGCTGCTGGAACTGAACGCCATCTTCGGCAAATTGGGCCCCATGGCTACCGTGCGCGGCGTCATCCACATGAGCTTTCTGTTGGCGCTGGTGTCGCTGCTGCTGATGCAATTCGTTTAGGCCCCACCAGCGCTGCGCGTCGACAGTCCATGCGGCGCGCAGCGGCTTCCGGGAATTA
Source organism: uncultured Gammaproteobacteria bacterium (assembly GCA_963792875.1). GTDB lineage: Bacteria > Pseudomonadota > Gammaproteobacteria > Pseudomonadales > JAHEGP01 > JAHEGP01. The sequence continues at coordinate 228,773 of CAWBXV010000001.1, forward strand.
AAGGGAATTAAGGGACAGATTTATTTACCCGAAGCCAACTGCGCCCATGTCAAAGGTGGCAGATCAATTTCCCCCTAGAGGCGCCGCCTCTAAATAAATCTGTCCCCTTTTCCGCTCAAATAACGAAAAGGTCCCCCGGTCGCCCGGGAGGCCTTCTCGTTCAGGCCACCGCAGCGCGATCCGGCGCGTGAAGTCTCTCACGCGCAGCGGCGCGGGCATTGGGTACGCAATACAAGCAGCTGCATATCTACTGACCGAGCAATTTCCCGACACCGTCATAGATTTCCCCTATGCAGGAGGCGCCGCCTCAAGAATCTATCCTTTTCCCTCGTCCCCTTTTCCCTCACATAACGAAAAGGCCCCCGGTCGCCGGGCTTCTCTTCACTAACCACGCGTCCGGTGATGTCTCTCACGCAGGGGCGGGCTTGGGTACCAAACAGCGCTGTTCTACACCGCTTTCCAAGGATCGCGGGCAGAGTATTTTGCTTCAGGTAACTGCTTGATTGCGTTCGGATTTTGGTCGGGACGGCAGGATTTGAACCTACGACCACCACACCCCCAGTGTGGTGCGCTACCAGACTGCGCTACGCCCCGAAAATGGTATCGCTCGTTGAGCGGCGCCAATTATACGCCGACTCGTACGACATTGTGAACAGTTCTTTCAGCTATCCAACAGCCGCCTGAGCTCTTCGAGTTCGGACAGCAGCTGGCGCACCAGTTGCTGATACCTGGCGGTATCCTCCGGTTTATCGGCTTGCGACATCTTCTGCCGAGCACCTCCTATGGTAAAACCGTGTTCGTAGAGCAGACTGCGGATCTGGCGGATGGTCAGCACATCCTGGCGCTGATAGTAGCGCCGGTTGCCGCGCCGCTTGACCGGCGCGAGCTGCGGAAACTCCTGCTCCCAGTACCGCAGTACGTGCGGCTTGACGTCACAGAGTTCACTGACTTCACCGATGGTGAAGTAACGCTTTGCGGGTATCTCGGGCAACTCATTGTTCTGGCTCGGTTCCAGCATAACATTCTACTCGCGCCTTGAGCTTCTGGCCGGGCTTGAACGTCACCACCCGGCGGGCACTGATGGGAATTTCCTGACCCGTCTTCGGGTTTCTTCCCGGACGCTCGCTTTTATCCCGCAGATCAAAATTGCCGAAACCGGATAACTTCACTTGCTCGTCGTCCTGAAGGGCTTCGCGAATTTCTTCAAACAGCATCTCCACGAGTTCCTTGGCCTCACGCTTGTTGAGGCCGAGTTCGTCGTGGAGTTTTTCGGCCATATCCGCCTTGGTGAGCGCTCTCGCCATCCCTAATTCCTTAATGACGCACCAAACTGAGCCGCGAGCGCTTTGACCACCCGCCCCACGATTTCGTTGACATCAGTGTCATTAAGAGTGCGGGATCCGTCGCGAAAGGTCAAGCCCAATCCCAGGCTTTTTCTTTGTTTATCAATGCCTTTGCCCTCATAGGCGTCAAACAGGGTGACGCCGGTCAACAGCGCCCCGGCGGCCTCGCGGACGCAATCGAGCACGGCCTGGGCGGGCAGCGCCTGCGCTACGACGACGGCAATATCCCGACGCACCTCGGGAAATCTCGACAACTCCGAAAACTGTGGCGGCCTGGCCTCAAGTAGCGGCGCCAACGCGATCTCCATCAGGAAGACGTCCTGTGCCAGCCCCAGCGCCTGCTGCGCCCGGGGATGCAGGCGCCCCAGCCAGCCGATCTCCCGGTCGCCTTTGCACAGGCGGGCACTCTGGCCGTCGTGCAGGGCGGGATGCGCTGCCGCCTCGAAGCGGTAGGCGTCGCCGCCTCCCGCCAGCGCCAGCAGTGCCTGCAGATCGCCCTTGAGATCGAAAAAGTCCACGCTCTCGCCAGTGGCGCTCCAACACTCGGCGTGGCGGCGCCCGGTGATCGCCGCCGCCAGCATCGGCACCTGGCGGATGTCATCGCCCTCCCGGATGAAGCGCAGACCGCTTTCAAACAGCCGCACGCGCTGCTGCTGGCGGTTGAGATTATAGGCGACCGCACTCACCAGCCCCGGCCACAGCCCCTGGCGCATCTCGCTCATATCGGCGGAGATGGGATTGACCAGCCGCACGGCATCGCCGCCGGGCACGAACAGGCGCTGCACTTCCGGCGCGACGAAGCTGTAGGTGATGGCCTCCTGGTAACCGCGAGCCAGCAGCACCCCTCGCAGCGCCGGCAGCTCGAGGCGCAGCTCGGACTTCGGCTTGAGTTCGACCGGCGCGCTGATGGACCGGGTCGGCAGGCGATTGTAGCCGTAGATACGGGCCAGCTCCTCCAGTACGTCGGCCTCTATGGCCATATCGAAGCGCCAGGGCGGCGGCGCCACCCGCCACCCGTCAGCGTCAGCGCCGGAGGCCGCGACCTCGCAGCCCAGCCCCTGCAGGATGGACTCGACCTCGGCCGCGGCGAGATCGAGCCCCAGGGTGCGCTCGATGCGCTCGCGGCGCAGCACGATACCCGTGGCCGCGGGCAGCCGGCTGGCGTCGACACACTCGATCACCGGGCCGGGCCGGGCGTCGCAGACGCTCAGCAGCAGCGCCGTGGCGCGCTCGATGGCGCGCCGCTGGGCGCCATGGTCCACGCCGCGCTCGAAGCGGTGGGACGAGTCCGTATGCAGGCCATAGCGCCGCGCCTTGCCGGCCAGCAGCGCGGGCGCGAAGAACGCGGATTCAAACAGAATGTCCGCGGTCCCGGCACTGACCCCGCTGTCCTCCCCCCCATGATGCCGGCGACCGCCCTGGCCCTCGCTGCGTCCGCGATAACCAGGGTCTGGGCATCGAGCGACAGCTGCTGGCCGTCGAGCAGCGTCAGCGTCTCGCCCTCGCGGGACTGGCGCACCACGATGCCGCCTGCGATCGTGGCCAGATCGAAGGCGTGCATGGGCTGGCCCAGTTCGAGCATGACGTAATTGGTGATGTCGACCACCAGATTGATCGGCCGCAGACCGCAACGGCGCAGCTTTTCCTGCATCCACACCGGCGTCGGGCAGGCGGGATCGACCCCCCTGACGACCCTGGCGCAGTAGCGCGGACACGCCTCGGGCGCCTCGATGGCAATGGGCACGACGTCGTCGATCACCGCGGCCACCGGGGCGAAGGCCGGCGGCGTCAGCGGCGTGCGATTGATCACCCCCACCTCCCGGGCTATACCCAGCACGCTGAAGCAATCGCCGCGATTGGGCGTGATATCCAGCTCGACGACGCGATCAGCCAGGCCCAGATAGTGTTCGAGCGGGGCTCCCGCCGGCGCGTCATCCGGCAGCACCATGAGGCCGCTGTCGTCGTCATTGAGCTTCAGCTCGGGGCCACCGCACAGCATGCCGTGCGACTCCACCCCGCGCAGGCGGGCGCTGCTGATGGCAAGACCGCCAGGCAACTCGGCTCCCGGCCGGGCGAAGGGCGCCTTCATGCCCACCGCCGCGTTGGGCGCGCCGCACACCACCTGCACCTGCGCCGCGCCGTCGGACACCTGACAGATGCGCAGCTTGGCAGCATCGGGATGCGGCGCAATGGCGGTGATGTGCCCCACCACCACGCCGCTGAATTGGGCCGCCGTGGACTCGACGCCGTCCACTTCCAGGCCGGCCATGGTCAGCTGCGCGACGATGGTTTCCAGGTCGACGCCGGGGTTGACCCACTCGCGCAGCCACTGCTCGTTGATTTTCATAGTGATTTATCCCGTACTGACCTGAATCCGGCGATGCCCCGCTGCCCTGCTCAGGCGACCATGAGGTCGGCCGACGCCTCCCCCGCTCAGCCCCCGGCGGTCGCGCTAGCGAAACTGATCCAGGAACCGCAGGTCGTTGTCAAAGAACAGGCGCAGATCGTTGACGCCATACCGCAACATCGCCATGCGCTCCACGCCCAGCCCGAAGGCCAGCCCGCTGTAGCGCTCGGTATCGATGCCGCAATGTTCGAACACGCGCGGATGCACCATGCCGCAGCCCATGATCTCCAGCCACCCCGTCTGCTTGCACACGCGGCAGCCGGCACCGCCACAGATGACGCACTCGATGTCGACCTCGGCCGAAGGCTCCGTGAACGGGAAGTAGGAGGGGCGGAAGCGCACGCCCAGCGGCGCCTCGAAAAACACCTTGAGAAACTCTTCCACCAGGCCCTTGAGGTTGGGGAAGCTGACATCGCGGTCCACCACCAGGCCCTCGACCTGATGAAACATCGGCGTGTGGGTGACGTCGGAATCGCAGCGATAGACCCGCCCCGGACAGATGATGCGCAGGGGCGGCTCGGTGCTCTCCATGACCCGCACCTGCACCGGCGAGGTGTGCGTACGCAGGACGGTGTGGGCGTCGATGTAGAAGGTATCGTGCATGGCCCGCGCCGGATGGTGCGCCGGTATATTGAGGGCCTCGAAGTTATGGTAGTCGCTCTCGATCTCCGGGCCCTGGGCCACGTCGAAGCCGGCGCCACGGAAAAACGCCTCGATGCGCTCCAGCGTCCGCGTGATGGGGTGCAGTGAGCCACTCTCGCCGCCGCGGCCGGGCAGCGTCACGTCGATGGCCTCGGCCCTGAGCTGGTCCGCCACGGCCTGCTCCTGCAGCACCTCCAGGCGCCGCTGCAGCGCCTCGGAAAACTGCTCCTTGGCCTGGTTGATGGCCTGGCCGGCATCGCGCCGCTGCTCCGGGGGCAGCGTGCCGAGCGTCTTCAGCAACTGGGTCAGCTCGCCCTTCTTGCCCAGATAGCGCACGCGAATCTGATCGAGGCCATTGAGGTCCGCTGCTGCATCCAGCGCCTGGTTGGCGGACGCCAGAATCGTTGTTAGTTCGGACATGGTTTATTCATTCTCCGGGTTCGACACCGCCGTCGGCTCAAAAAAATAGGGAAAGAGCAGCGGCTCTTTCCCTATTTTGGAAGCGGATGGATCACTGCGGGGCCGTGCTCTCAGGCCAGTGCGACCCTGGCTTTCTCCACGATGGCGCCGAACGCTTCCTTGTCGTGCACCGCCAGGTCGGCCAGCACTCTGCGGTCGAGCTCGATATTGGCCTTGCGCAGACCCGCGATCAGGCGGCTGTACGCCAGGCCGTTGGCCCGCGACGCCGCATTGATGCGGGTGATCCACAGCGACCGGAACTGCCGCTTGCGCTGACGGCGATCGCGGTACGCATATTGGCCCGCCTTGATGACCGCCTGCTTGGCAACGCGATACACGCGGCTGCGCGCACCGTAGTAACCTTTAGCCTGCTTTAAAATTTTCTTGTGGCGCCGATGTGCGACCACACCACGTTTGACTCGGGGCATTGCGATTCCTCCTCAAGAACGACTGCGTTCAGACTTCGCGCAACATGCGCGCCACCAGCGGCTTGTCGGCCTTGTCGAGGCCGCGCGTCCGTTTCGCGCAGGTGGCGCTTGCGCTTGGTGGTCATCTTGGTGAGGATATGGCTCTTGTTGGCGTGCTTGCACTTGTAGCGACCGCTGCCGGTCTTCTTAAAGCGCTTGGCCGCCCCACTGTGTACTTTCACTTTGGGCATTACTGCAACTCCGCATTTAACGATGTAAAAAGCGCTGGCGGCCGGGAACGGCCAACCCTATCGCTTCGACTTTTTAGGGGCAATCACCATCACCAGTTGACGGCCTTCCATGACGGGACGCTGTTCGACGTCGCCGTAAATCTTGCCAGGTCCGCTTCGACGCGGGCCAACAGCTGCATGCCGATCTCCTGGTGGGCCAACTCACGGCCGCGGTAACGCATGGTCACCTTGGCCTTGTCCCCGCTCTCTAGGAAACGCATCGGGTTGCGTAGTTTTACCTGATAATCCCCTGTTTATCGGTCCCCGGTCGGAATTTGATCTCCTTGACCTGGGTACGCTTCTGCTTCTTGCGGGACTCCCTGTCCTGCTTCCCTTTTTTCAAAGGACTCTTTTCCGTAGTCCATGATCTTGCAGACTGGCGGATCCCCTCTGCCATCAGGACCAGATCCAACTGGGCCTGCTCGGCCGAAGCCAAGGCATCCTGAATGGAGACGATGCCTACCTGCTGGCCATCGGCTCCGATGAGTCTCACCTCGCGAGCAGTGATTTCTTCGTTGATAGCCGGGCGCTCGAACCCTTTGCCGCCTCTCTTAATGTTCAATTCTCCAAGTTGACCAGGCCGCGTTTCGCGACTGCTGTGGTTAAGTGGTCGGCAAATTCACTAATGCCCATCACACCCAGGATCTTCGCCTCCCCTCGCACGCACGGCGACGGTGCGGGTTTCGACTTCCCGATCACCCACGACCAGCATGAAGGGGACCTTCTCTAATGTATGCTCGCGGATTTTAAAGCCATTTTTTCATTTCTCAAGTCCGAAATTACCCGAAAGCCCTTGTTTTTTAAGGACTCTTTGAATTCCTGCACATAACCGACCTGCTTGTCGGTGATATTGGCCACGACCGCCTGCACCGGCGCCAGCCAGGCGGGGAAGGCGCCCTCGTAGTGCTCGACGAGAATCCCGAAGAAACGCTCGAAGGTACCGCCAGGATGGCGCGGTGCAGCATCACCGGCGTCTTGCGCGCGCCGTCCTCGTCAACGTACTGGGCATCGAGCCGACCCGGCATGGAGAAGTCGACCTGGATGGTGCCGCACTGCCAGACCCGCCCTATGCAGTCGCGCAGCGAAAACTCGATCTTCGGACCGTAGAACGCCCCCTCGCCCGGCAGCAGCTCCCACGGCTCGCCGGTGGCATTCAAGGCCGCCTCCAGCGCCGCCTCCGCCTTGTCCCAGATGGCATCGGAGCCGACGCGCTGGGCCGGCCGCGTCGACAGCTTCAGCTCGACATCGGCGAAGCCGAAATCGCGGTATACGGCCTGCAGCAGCGCGATGAAGGCGGCCACCTCGCCCTGGATTTGCGCTTCGGTGCAGAAGATATGCGCGTCGTCCTGGGTGAAATTGCGCACCCGCATCAGGCCATGCAAGGTGCCTGAGGGCTCGTTGCGATGACAGCAGCCGAACTCCGCCAGGCGCAGCGGCAGGTCTTTGTAGCTCTTCAGACCCTGATTGAACACCTGGATGTGACAGGGGCAGTTCATCGGCTTGATGGCGAAATCGCGATGCTCCGAGTGCGTCGTGTACATCATATCCTGGAACTTGTCCCAGTGCCCGGAGCGCTCCCACAGCCGCCGGTCGACGATCTGCGGCGTGCGGATCTCCTGGTAGCCGTGGTCGCGCTGCACCCGCCGCATGTACTGCTCGATGACCTGATAAACCGTCCATCCGGCCGGGTGCCAGAACACCATGCCCGGCGCCTCTTCCTGGTCTGGAAGAGGTTCAGGCGCTTGCCCAGCTTGCGGTGGTCGCGCTTCTCCGCCTCCTCCAGCCGGTGGAGGTAGTCGCTCAGATCCTTTTTGCTGCCCCAGGCGGTGCCATAGATACGCGTCAGCATCTCGTTGGCGGGAGTTCGCCGCCGCGCCAGTAGGCGCCAGCCA
>CAWBXV010000002.1:0-1052777 GCA_963792875.1 uncultured Gammaproteobacteria bacterium
CGCCAGATCGCTCCCGCTGCTGACGGTAGAGGAGAACCTGCGGGCTGGGGCTGCCGGCGCGCGGCGACGGGTGCCGGGACATCCCCGAGGCGGACCTTCGCGCATGGCGCCGCGCACCATGCCGCGGCGCCGCGGCGGCGACCTCTCCGGCGGGCAGACGCGCCTGGGTCACCGACCCGCAGCTGCTGGTGCTGGACGAGCCGACCGAGGGCATCCAGCCCAATATCATGAGATCGGCGACATCATCAACGCTCAACGCCGAGCCTGGGGTTGACGGGCGCCGCCGGTCGAGCAGAAGCTGCCCTTCGCGCACGCGTCTGCGACCACTTCGCCATCATGACAAGGGGCGGGTGGTGGCCGGCGGCGGCATCGGCGAGCTGGATGCGGCGCTGGTCAAGCGCTATCTGACCGTGCGGCGCCGGCCATGAGTGTGACATTGACCGACGCGGCAGCAGGGCAGCGGCCGCAGCGCGGGCGGGGCGCTGCCGCAGCCGCCGGATCGCCGCGCGAGGGGTGGCTGGCGCTGTTCGCGGGGTCGGCACCGGTGGCGCCGCGGCGCTGTCCATCCGCCTGAGCGCCGCCGCCGCGGCGCCCTGGCAGGGCGTGGCGCTGGCCGAGCGTGAGGCCATCGCCGCCGCCGTGCAGGCGCACTTCGCGCGCGCGCTTGTGCGCTTCTGCGAGGCGGACTGCGGCGCCGCGGCCGCGCCCGGCCTGGCGATGGCGCTGGGCGGCCTGCGCGAGGGCATGCCCAGCGGCGGCTTCAGCATCACCTTCAGCGGCGGCGACGCGCGCGACGCCGGCGCCAAGCTGACGCGCCCGCCGGTGGTCTGCGCCTACGCGCCCGCCGCAGCGGCGGGCGAGGCCGCAGTCGCGCGCGTCGAGCAGGCGGTCAGGCCCGAGCGGCTGGCGGCCGGGGTGCAGGCCGACTATCTGGCGGCGCAGCTCTACCACGCTGCGGACGTGGCCGGACGGTGGGGGCGCGCCGCTATACCGCCGACCCTCACCTGTAGAGGCAGGCGGCGGTGACGGCGCCCGGCGCCGGACAGGGCGCGGGCCGTGGGGGCCGCGGTGCAGCAGCGGGGGGCGACGCAGTACCTGCTACACGCGCAAGAGCGAGGTGACGGTACAGTTGGGCAACAACGGCCTGAACCGCTCAGCGCCCGCGTGACCGGTGCTGACGCGCCGGCGGGATTCCGCCCAGGCCAGCCGGTGCCGCCGCGATCAGGCCTCTTTCACCGGCCCCTTGCCGCCCTGCCTGGCGGCGCCCTCGGGGACGCAATCGAGGGTCTCCTCCATCACGCCCTTGAGCTCCTTGCGCATCACGGCGCCGGCACGATGCTGGAGATGCCCTGGCCCTGCCCCCGGCGACGCCCTTATTGGCGGAAGGTGTTGCCGTTGCGGCTCCGGCGGCAGCGCGGTGATGGTCCAGCGCGACTGCAGCATGGCGAAGGCCGGCTTGGAGGGGCGCTGGTACTGCGCCGCCTTGGCCTCGGCCCGCTCCTCGTCCAGCAGGCGCGAATCGATGGACCACGTGTTGCCGTCCGCGCTCTGGAACACCCGCACCTCCGTCCAGCTGCTGGAAGCGGTACGGGATCTTGCCGACCAGCACGTTGATCTCCTTGTTCACGTCCTGCCAGACCAGAAAGTGGTGGGGGCCGCCCGTCGCGCTCGAACACCTCCTGCGCCACCACGCTCGCCACCGGGTAGTGCAGGGTCTTGCACTGGTGGGTGTAGTCCAGAATCATGGCCGCGGCCTGGGCCGGCGACACGTGCACCGTGCGCTCGGTGGTCTGGCTGACGTCGTACGCCGGGTAGGCCTCGATGGCGTCCGGCGCGGGCGCCGCCGGCCCGGTCGCGGCCGCGTCCGCGGTGTCGGCGCGGGCGAGCACGGGAGCCTTGGCGGTGGAGGCGCGGCGGCATCGTGCGGTGCCAGCGCCAGGGCTGGATGGGCCAGGGGTAGCAGCAAGCAGAGCAGCGATAGTCGTATCATGGGGGCGATGACCGTTGTCGTTGGCGTTGTACCCACGATAGGCAGCCGGCCGCGCAGATGCAAGCGCCGTGCGCGCGGCCGCCACTGCCTGCCCGGCCGCCGCGCCGCAAAAGCGGTGGTCGGGGAGCATCCAGGCGGGCGTCGCGCGCGTTATTTATAGATTGGCCACGGGGAGAGTCCACCATGAAAGTTGACAGAACGTTGGCCGCAATGGCCCTTGGCGCGCTGTGTTCGGCGGCCGCTGGCGGCGAGGCCGGCGGCTGGCGCGTCGACCTGGAGCTGGGCGCGGTGCTGGGCCGATCACAACGAGGTGGAGATACCCAACTGACGGCGAGGGCGACCGCTTCGACATCGCCGATCTGGGCACGGGACCCATCCGCTGGCATCACCGTGGGCTGGCGCCCGTGGCAGCGCCACGACTTCCAGCTGGTGATCGCGCCGCTCGCCTATGAGGAGCGCGGGACCTTCGACCGGGACCTGCGCTTCGCCGGCGCGACCTTCGCCAGCGGCGCCCCCACCGACGTCAGCTACCAGTTCAACTCCTACCGGTCACAGCCTCGTCGACGGCGAGCGCTGGCTGCTGGAGCTGGGCGGCACGCTGTTCGCGGGATGCCGCATCGAACTCACCCAGGGCGGTACCGCGCCGAGGACAGCAATGTCGTGCCCCTGTTCTCCGTTCCCAAGTATGCTGGAGCGTGGTACTGGACAGCGACTTCGCTTGGGCGCCCCAGGGCGGCCGCCACGATCTCGCCCTGCTGGCCGAACCGCAAGCTGCCACTGGGCGCTGGCCGCCGGCTACCGCACCATCGAGGGCGGCGCCGACAACGACAGCGTCTACACCTTTGCCTGGTTCAACGCCGCGGTTTGGCGCAACTTCAGTGGTAGGTGCTGCGGGTCGCGGCGGGTAGTCTCGGGAATTTTTACAGTGGGCGCGCACAAAAGGGGACAGATTTATTTGCGCTACCGTGACTGTCTGTCGCACAAAAGGGGACAGATTTATTTGTGCTACCGTGGCTCCGTGGATGCCCCGCTTGTTGCTCTCGCTAAATAAATCCGTCCCCTTTGGTTGTTGCAACTACTGGCTGCAACTACGGGAGCACCCTCCTTATGCTCACCATGTCGGTAATTTTTACACATTAACAGAACGTTTTTACAGTATGACATGCTAAGTATTTGGTTGTAATGCAAATGATGAATTGGCTCGTATCTTGCTTACTGTATGATGAGGTGCCAATACGGAGGTATTGGTATTGAAGCCTTTAAAGCAATTCAATCCACCAAATTGTTCGGACAGTTTTCGCATAATCACTTTATTTTCAACGAGTTGCAGATATTGGCTCGAAAATGCAAGTTATTTTCTATTTCGCAGCAAAAGCTCAAAACTGTCCGGATCCACAGTCAACATAGGAAATCGACATGGAATTACATATAGCAAGACTCATTCAGAAAAGGGCAGTAGGGCGAGAAAAGTTTGTAGCATTCGCATTTGGGGCTACCCTGTTGACGGGGATGTGTTCATCGGCAAATGCAATGGCTAATTTAATGCTGCGACACCGGTGGGCCAGACGTGGAATGCAAGTTGGAACATCCTGCCGAACGACCCTTCGAAATAAGATCGAACGGTTTCCGCGCTGGAGTTCCTGGGCATGAGCAGCGGTTTGTGGAACTTCAATTTGGTGTTGGAGAATAACTCGACGGATACCGATGGGAATTCGACTATAAGTTCCTGGGTTTCGGCACCACTCCGGCACGTTACTAGCTTTACCCTCGGCACGATAACTGGCGGTGATGGTGAAAACTGGGTCGCAGTTACTGACGGCCCAAATCTACAGTGCCACGGGCACGAGCCTTGGAGCTGTTGACAACTGCGCCTACGCAGGAAATCCGTGGAAGGCGGGCAAAGCCTAGGATCGAAATAGGAGAGACTACCTCGTTCGCCTTTATATTGGTTTTGCTCAGGGGATGGTGAATGAGTTCACTTTGGACAACGCATACATAAGGGTGCAATCTATCGGGGCGGGGTCACAGCGCCCAAGTCATTGGCGTCCCAAGATTTCACGACGTCCAACGAGCCGCCCCCAATTCCAGTTCCGGCCGCAGCATGGCTATTTGGTTTAGGATCGATCGGCCTTTTTGGCATCGCTTGCAAGCCAACATTAGTGCCTGATGCGTGTTCACCTAACGCAAACAGGTGAACATGCTAAATAGAAGGAAACCAAAGGGGGGCGCATAAATACGTTTGTTCCCCTTGGTTTCGTCCCATTTGGTTCCATGGGGTTAGGTTGTCGAAATATTTTACGCCTTCCCTGCAGCGAAGGCGTAAAATATTTCGACAACCTAACCCCATGGAACCAAATGGGACGAAACCAAGGGGAACAGATCTATTTATGCGCCCCCTTGGTTTCCTTCTATTTCACGTGTTCACCTGTTTGCGTTAGGTGAACACGCGTCTTTCTCAGGCAGTTAATGTGCGCTTGCGAGCGATGCCAAAAAGGCCGATCAATCCTGAACCAAATAGCCATGCTGCGGCCGGAACTGGAATTGGGGGCGGCTCGTTGGACGTCGTGAAATCTTGGGACGCCAATAGCTTGGCGCTGTCATCGACCGCGCCGATAGATTGCACCCTTATGTATGCGTTGTCCAAAGTGAACTCATTCACCATCCCCTGAGCAAAACCAATGCTGAAGGCGAACGAGGTAGTCTCTCCTATTTCGATGCCTAGGCTTTGCCCGCCTTCACAGTTACTTCCTGCGTAGGCGCAGTTGTCAACAGCTCCAAGGCTCGTGCGCGTGGCACTGTCGCTACCGTTGGGGCCGTCAGTAACTGCGACCCAGTTTTCACCATCACCGCCAGTTATCGTGCCGAGGGTAAAGCTAGTAACGTCCGGAGTGGTGCCGAAACCCCAGGAACTTATAGTCGAATTCCCATCGGTATCCGTCGAGTTATTCTCCAACACCAAATTGAAGTTCCACAAACCGCTGCTCATGCCCAGGAACTCCAGCGTAGCGGCTGCGGAAACCGTTGGATCTGTCGAAGGGTCGTTCGGCAGGTAGTTCCAACTTGCATTCCACGTCTGGCCCACCGGTGTCGCAGCATTGATCACAATTGCATTTGCCGATGAACACATCCCCGTCAACAGGGTAGCCCCAAATGCGAATGCTACAAACTTTTCTCGCCCTACTGCCCTTTTCTGAATGAGTCTTGCTATATGTAATTCCATGTCGATTTCCTATGTTGACTGTGGATCAATACTTCGGACAGTTTTTGAGCTTTTGCTGCGAAATCAATGACTTGCATTTTCGAGCCAATATCTGCAACTCGTTGAAAATAAAGTGATTATGCGAAAACTGTCCGAACCATTGGTGGATTGAATTGCTTTAAAGGCTTCAATACCAATACCTCCGTATTGGCACCTCATCATACAGTAAGCAAGATACGAGCCAATTCAGTCATTTCCATTACAACCAAATACTTAGCATGTCATACTGTAAAAACGTTCTGTTAATGTGTAAAAATTACCGACATGGTGAGCATAAGGAGGCTGCATCCCGTAGTTGCAGCCAGTAGTTGCAACAACCAAAGGGGACGGATTTATTTAGCGAGAGCAACAAGCGGGGGCATCCACAGACAGTCACGGTAGCGCAAATAAATCTGTCCCCTTTTGTGCCCGCCTGTAAAAATTCCCGACACTCCCCGCCGCGCCCTGCGGCGCCTACCACTGATACGCGACCCGCAGCACCGCGGCGTTGAACCAGGCAAAGGTGTAGACGCTGTCGTTGTCGGCGCCGCCCTCGATGGTGCGGTAGCCGGCGGCCAGCGCCCAGTGGCGGCTCATGCGCCGCTCGGCCAGCAGGGCGAGATCGATGGCGCGGCCCTGGGGCGCCCAGGCGAAGTCGCTGTCCAGTACCAGGCTCCAGCGGGGGTTCACCCGGTAGGATGTCTTGAGGGCGAACAGGGGCACGAAGCCCAGGTCGCTGTCCTCGGCGCGGGTGCCGCCCTGGGTGAGTTCGATGCGGGCGTCCCGCACGAACAGCGTGCCGCCCAGCTCCAGCAGCCAGCGCTCGCCGTCGACGAGGCTGTAAAGGTAGCGCAGCCGGTAGGAGTTGAACTGGTAGCTGACGTCGGTGGGGGCGCCGCCGGCGAAGGTCGCGCCGGCGAAGCGCAGGTCCCGGTCGAAGGTCCCGCGCTCCTCATAGGCGAGCGGCGCGATCACCAGCTGGAAGTCGTGGCGCTGCCACGGGCGCCAGCCCACGGTGAGGCGCCCCAGCGGATAGGGTCCCGTGCCCAGATCGGCGATGTCGAAGCGGTCGCCCTCGCCGTCGTTGGGTATCTCCACCTCGTTGTGATCGGCCCACACCGCGCCCAGCTCCAGGTCGACGCGCCAGCCGCCGGCCTCGCCGCCAGCGGCCGCCGAACACAGCGCGCCAAGGGCCATTGCGGCCATCGTTCTGTCAACTTTCATGGTGGACTCTCCCCGTGGCCAATCTGTAGATAACGCGCGCGACGCCCGCCTGGATCTGCCCGACCGCCCGCTTTGCGGCGCGGCGGCCCGGGCAGGCATGGCGGCCGCGCGCACGGCGCTTGCATCTGCGCGGCCGGCTGCCTATCGTGGGTACAACGCCAACGACAACGGTCATCGCCCCCATGATACGACTATCGCTGCTCTGCTTGCTGCTACCCCTGGCCCATCCAGCCCTGGCGCTGGCACCGCACGATGCCGCCGCGCCTGCCGCCGCCAAGGCTCCCGTGCTCGCCCGCGCCGACACCGCGGACGCGGCCGCGACCGGGCCGGCGGCGCCCGCGCCGGACGCCATCGAGGCCTACCCGGCGTACGACGTCAGCCAGACCACCGAGCGCACGGTGCACGTGTCGCCGGCCCAGGCCGCGGCCATCATTCTGGACTACACCCACCAGTGCAAGACCTGCCGCTACCCGGTGGCGAGCGTGGTGGCGCAGGAGGTGTTCGAGCGCGACGGCAGCCCCCACCACTTTCTGGTGTGGCAGGACGTGAACAAGGAGATCAACGTGCTGGTCGGCAAGATCCCGTTCCGCTCCAGCAGCTGGACGGAGGTGCGGGTGTTCCAGAGCGCGGACGGCGACACGATCATCATCGATTCGCGCCTGCTGGACGAGGAGCGGGCCGAGGCCAAGGCGGCGCAGTACCAGCGCCCGTCCAAGCCGGCCTTCGCCATGCTGCACTCGCGCTGGACCATCACCGCGCTGCCGCCGGACGGCGACGGCAACATCTTCAGCCTGATCAAGGGCGTCGCCGGGGGCAAGGGCCAGGGCATCTCCAGCATCGTGCCCGGCGCGGTGATGCGCAAGGAGCTCAAGGGCGTGATGGAGGAGACCCTCGATTTCGTCACCCCCGAGGGCGCCGCCAGGCAGGGCGGCAAGGGGCCGGTGAAAGAGGCCTGATCGCGGCGGCACCGGCTGGCCTGGGCAGATCCCGCCGGCGCGTCGGCGCCGGTCACGCGGGCGCTCAGCGGTTGAGGCCGTTGTTGCCCAACTGTACCGTCACCTCGCTCTGGCGCGTGTGCAGCAGGTACTGCGTCGCCCCCCGCTGCTGCACCGCGGCTCCCCGCCGGCCCGCGCCCTGTCCGGCGCCGGGCGCCGTCACCGCCGCCTGCCTCTGCAGGTAGACCTCGGGGTCGGCGGTATAGCGGCGCGCCCCCGCGTCCGGCGCAAGCCCGGCCAGCGCGTCCCGGCAGGCGTGGTAGAGCTGCGCCGCCAGATAGTCGGCCTGCAGCGCCCCGGCCGCCAGCCGCTCGGGCCTGACCGCCTGCTCGACGCGCGCGACTGCGGCCTCGCCCGCCGCGGCGGCGGGCGCGTAGGCGCAGACCACCGGCAGCAGCGTCGGCTTGACGGCGCCGGCGTCGCGCGCGTCGCCGCCGCTGAAGGTGATGCTGAAGCCGCCGCTGGGCGTGCCCTCGCGCAGGCCGCCCAGCGCCATCGCCAGGCCGGGCGCGGCCGCGGCGCCGCAGTCCGCCTCGCAGAAGCGGGCCGCTACCGGCGCCCCGAGCGCGCGCGCGAAGTGCGCCTGCACGGCGGCGGCGATGGCCTCGCGCTCGGCCGGCGCCAGCGCCTGCCAGGGCGCCGCGGCGGCGGCGCTCAGGCGGATCGACAGCGCCGCGGCAGGCTCGGCCGCCGGTGCCGACCCCGCCGCGAACAGCGCCAGCCAGCCCAGCGCGCGGGCGGCCCGGCGGCCCGCTGCGGCAGCGCCCCGCCCGCGCTGCGGCCGCTGCCCCGCTGCCGCGTCGGTCAATGTCACACTCCTGGCCGGCGCCTCCATCACACGGTCAGATAGCGCTTGACCAGCGCCGCATCCAGCTCGCCGATGCCGCCGCCGGCCACCACCCGCCCCTTGTCCATGATGGCGAAGTGGTCGCAGACGCGCTGCACGAAGGGCAGCTTCTGCTCGACCAGCAGCACCGTCAACCCCAGCTCGGCGTTGAGGCGTTTGATGATGTCGCCGATCTCGTGCACGATATTGGGCTGGATGCCCTCGGTGGGCTCGTCCAGCACCAGCAGCTGCGGGTCGGTGACCAGGGCGCGGCCGATGGCCAGCTGCTGCTGCTGCCCGCCGGAGAGGTCGCCGCCGCGGCGCCGCAGCATGGTGCGCAGCACCGGGAAGATCGCGAAGATGGCCTCGGGGATGTCCCGGCACCCGTCGCCGCGCGCCGGCAGCCCCACCCGCAGGTTCTCCTCCACCGTCAGCAGCGGGAAGATCATGCGCCCCTGCGGCACGTAGCCGATGCCGAGGCCGGCGCGGGCGTGGGCGGGCTGGCCGCGCAGGTCCGTGCCGGCCAGCGCCATGGCGCCGGACTGCACCGGCAGCAGCCCCATGATGCACTGCAGCAGCGTGGTCTTGCCGACGCCGTTGCGCCCCATCAGGCTGAAGCAGGCGCCGCGCGGGATGTGCAGGTCCAGGTCCCACAGCGTGTGGCTCTGGCCGTAGAACTGATTGAGTTGCGTGATCGCCAGCATGGTGTCGGGCCCCTACTCACCCAGGTAGACTTCGATGACTTTCGGATTGGCCTGCACCTGGTCCATGGTGCCCTCGGCCAGCACGCTGCCCTCGTGCAGCACGATCACCCGCCGGGCGATCTTGCGCACGAACTCCATGTCGTGCTCCACCACCACCACCGAGTGGCGCCCGGCCAGGGCGTTGAGCAGCTCCGCGGTCTGGTCCATCTCCTGCTGCGTCATGCCGGCCACCGGCTCATCCACCAGCAGCAGGCGCGGCTCCTGCATCAGCAGCATGCCGATCTCCAGCCACTGTTTCTGGCCGTGCGACAGCTCCCCGGCCGGGCGCCCGACCTCCTGCGCCAGGCCGATCTGCGTCACCACCTCGTCGATGCGCTCGCGCTGGGCGGGGCTCAGGCGGGCGAACAGCGAGGGCCACACCCGCTTGTCGACCTTCATGGCCAGCTCGAGGTTTTCGAACACGGTGAGAAACTCGAACACCGTGGGCTTCTGGAACTTGCGGCCGATGCCGGCCAGGGCGATATCCGGCTCGTCCAGCTTCAGCAGGTCGATGCGCCGCCCGAAGAAGGCCGTGCCCTCATCGGGCCGGGTCTTGCCGGTGACCACGTCCATCATGGTGGTCTTGCCCGCCCCGTTGGGCCCGATGATGCACAGCAGCTCGCCGTCCTCCACGTACAGGCTGAGGTCGTTCAGCGCCTTGAAGCCGTCGAAGCTGACCGAGATATCCTCCAGGTAGAGCGCCACCCCCTGGCCGGTGTCGAGCCGGAACTTGAGCTCCGGCGGCGGCATCAGAAAGCTGAAGACGTGGTCGCGGTCGAGCCATTCCTTCCAGTCCATCGCTATTTCTCCCGCCTCAGCAAGCCGATGATGCCGCGCGGCAGGTACAGCGTCACCACCACGAACAGCGCGCCCAGCGCGAACAGCCACACCTCCGGCATGGCCGCCGTGAACACGGTCTTGGCGTAGTTGACCAGCCCGGCGCCCAGCACCGCCCCGTACAGCGTGCCGCGCCCGCCGATGGCCACCCAGATCACCAGCTCGATGGAGTTGAGCGGGGCGAACTCGCCGGGGTTGATGATGCCCACCTGCGGCACGTACAGCGCCCCGGCGATGCCGGCCAGCACCGCCGAGAAGGTGAAGATCCACAGCTTGAAGCGCTCCACCCGGTAGCCGATGAAGCGCGCCCGGCTCTCGGCGTCGCGCAGCGCCACCACGATGCGGCCCAGGCGCGAGTTCACCACGAAGCGGCACAGCAGATAGCCCAGCGCCAGCATCAGCGCCGACACCACGAACAGCGCCGCCCGGGTGGCGTCGCTCTGCAGGTTGAAGCCGAGGAGGTCCTTGAAGTCGGTCAGGCCGTTGTTGCCGCCGAAGCCCATCTCGTTGCGGAAGAAGGCCAGCATCAGGGCGTAGGTGAGGGCCTGGGTGATGATCGACAGGTACACGCCGGTCACCCGCGAGCGGAACGCCAGCCAGCCGAACACCAGGGCCAGCGCCCCGGGCACCAGCATCACCATCGCCGCGGCGAACCAGAAGTGGTCGAAGCCGTACCAGTACCACGGCAGCTCCTGCCAGTTGAGGAACACCATGAAGTCGGGCAGCAGCGGGTCGCCGTAGACGCCCCGCGTGCCGATCTGGCGCATCAGGTACATGCCCATGGCGTAGCCGCCCAGGGCAAAAAAGGCCCCGTGACCCAGGCTGAGGATACCGCAGTAGCCCCACACCAGGTCCAGGGCCAGGGCCAGCAGGGCAAAGCACAGGTACTTGCCCAGCAGGGTTACCCAGTAGCTGGAGAGGTGGAACGCCGACCCCTCGGGCAGCAGCAGGCTGCACACCGGCACCGCGATGCAGGCCAGGGCCAGCAGCGCCAGCAGCACGGCGCCGCCGCGGTCGCTGGCGATCAGTTTGCGCATGATCATGCTCAGCCCTCCGCCGCCCGGCCCTTCTGCGGAAACAATCCGCGGGGCCGCTTCTGAATGAACAGGATGATGAACACCAGCACCAGGATCTTGGCCATCACCGCCCCCGCCCAGGGTTCGATCAGCTTGTTGCCGATACCCAGCGACATGCCGCCGATGAGCGTGCCCCACAGGTTGCCCACGCCGCCGAACACCACCACCATGAACGAGTCGACGATATAGGCCTGGCCCAGGTTGGGGCCGACATTGGTCAGCTGTGACAGCGCCACCCCGGCGATGCCGGCGATGCCGGAGCCGAGGCCGAAGGTCATGGCGTCGACGCGGCCGCTGCGGATGCCCATGGCCTGCGCCATGGCGCGGTTCTGCGACACGGCGCGCACCTCCAGGCCCAGGCGGGTGCGCCGCAGGATCAGCAGCAGCGCGCCGAACACCAGCAGGCAGAAGACGACGATGTAGAGCCGGTTGTAGGTGAGCGAGAGAAAGTCGTTGATCACCAGCGAGCCGCTCATCCACTCGGGCGTGACCACGGCGCGGTTATTGGCGGAAAAGATCATGCGCACCGCCTGCTGCAGGATCAGGCTCACGCCGAAGGTCGCCAGCAGGGTCTCCAGCGGGCGGCCGTAGAGATGGCGGATGACGGTGCGCTCGATGGCGATGCCCACCGCGCCCGACACCACGAAGGCGGCGGGAACGGCCACCAGCAGCGACCAGCCGATCGCCTGCGGCATCGCCTGCTGGACCACGAAGGTGGTATAGGCCCCGAGCATGATCAGCTCGCCGTGGGCCATGTTGATCACGCCCATGACGCCGAAGGTGATGGCCAGGCCGATGGCCGCCAGCACCAGGATGGAGCCCAGGCTGATGCCGAAGAACAGGGTCTCGAGCCCCCCATAGAAGGCGATCTGGCTGTCGACGGCCTTCAGCAGCCGGGCGGCCGACTGGCGGGTGGCCGCGTCCATGGCCGGGTCGACGCTGAGGGTCAGCAGCCGGTTGCGCACGGCGTTGTCGACCTGGCCCTCCAGTCCGGCCAGCGCCCGCAGGCGGGTGTCCGCATCGTCGCTGTCGAGGTCGCGCAGCAGCAGCGCGGCGTCGATCGCGGCCAGCACCCGCGCATCCGTCTCGGCGCGCCGCACCTCGCGCAGCACCTCGGCCAGCGGCTCGTCGAGCTGCCCGGCCATGTTCTTCACCGCCGCCAGCCGCACCGCCGGGTCGGCATCGGCCAGCCGGATGTGCGCGAGCAGGTCCCTGAGGCTGCCGCGCAGCTGATTGTTGACGCCGATCTTGCGCAGCTTGCGCTTGCTGACGTTGCCGAGGTCGGCACCGGAGGCCGCCGCCACCAGGTCGTAGCCCTTTGTGGCCGGGGTGGCGACCACCACCTCGCCGGTCTGCTTCAGGGTGTAGAGACGACCCTCGAGCATGTGCGCCAG
The DNA here is from genome assembly GCA_963792875.1 of uncultured Gammaproteobacteria bacterium. GTDB lineage: Bacteria > Pseudomonadota > Gammaproteobacteria > Pseudomonadales > JAHEGP01 > JAHEGP01. The sequence goes on from CAWBXV010000002.1 coordinate 12,324, forward strand.
AATCTGCTCGACCCGCGGTTCAGCGGTCGCCGCCAGCTGCGCCGCCGCCGCGGCCTTGTCGTCGTAGGATGGGGCGTCCAGCGCCGCCACCAGCGCAGCGAAGTCGCTCTCGGCCCGCGCCGCACCGCTGAGCGCCAGCAGCGCGCACAGGCAGCAGCGCCACCAGCGCCGCCCCGGATGAATTCTGTTGTCGAATGCTGTCATGGACATTCACACTATTGCGAGGTGGAGACGACCCGCCGGGCGCGCATCCCTGGCGCCGAGCGGGTCGTCCGCATCATCAAAGCTGTCGCGGCAGCGGCAGGCGGTCAGGCCCGCCGCCGCCGACAGGGCGCTCCTAGTAGTTCTGACCCGAGCACTGCTTGGTCTTGGTGTTGTAGTTGCCGCAGGAGATCGGCGGCGTCCAGTCGGAGATGATGTCCCTGGAGCCGGGCAGGAAGTCCGACCAGGCGTCGCCGGGCACCAGCCCTTTGGTCTGCCAGACCGTCTCGAACTGGCCGTCGTCCTGGATCTCGCCGATCAGCACGGGCTTGGTGATGTGGTGGTTGGGCAGCATCCTGGCGGTACCGCCGGTCAGGTTGGGCACCTCGACGCCGATGATGGCCTGCTCGACCTTGGTCGGGTCCGTCGACTTGGCCTTGTTGACCGCAGCCACCCACATCTTGAAGCCGATGTAGGTCGCCTCCATGGGATCGTTGGTCACGCGCTCGTCGTCGCCGATGAACGCCAGCCAGCCGTCGATGAACTTGTCGTTGGCCGGGCTGTCGACGCTCATGAAGTAGTTCCAGGCCGCCAGATGGCCCACCAGGGGCTTGGTGTCGATACCGGAGAGCTCTTCCTCACCCACCGAGAAGGCCACCACCGGGATGTCCTCGGCGGAGACGCCCTGGTTGCCCAGCTCCTTGTAGAAGGGCACGTTGGCGTCGCCGTTGATGGTGGACACCACGGCGGTCTTCCTGCCCTTGGAGCCGAACTTCTTGATGTCGGACACGATGGACTGCCAGTCGGAGTGACCGAAGGGCGTGTAGTTGATCATGATGTCCTGGTCCTTGACGCCCTTGGACTTCAGGTAGGCCTCCAGGATCTTGTTGGTGGTGCGCGGGTACACGTAGTCGGTGCCCGCCAGCACCCAGCGCTTGACGCCGACGTCCTTCATCAGATAGTCCACCGCCGGAATGGCCTGCTGGTTGGGCGCGGCGCCGGTGTAGAACACGTTCTTGGACGACTCCTCACCCTCGTACTGCACCGGGTAGAACAGCAGCCCGTTGAGCTCCTCGAACACCGGCAGCACCGACTTGCGCGACACCGAGGTCCAGCAGCCGAACACCACGTCGACCTTGTCCTTCTCCAGCAGCTCGCGCGCCTTCTCGGCAAACAGCGGCCAGTTGGAGGCGGGGTCCACCACCACGGCCTCCAGCTTCCTGCCCAGCAGGCCGCCGGCCTTGTTCTGCTCGTCCACCAGCATCAGCACGGTGTCCTTGAGCGTGGTCTCGCTGATGGCCATGGTGCCGGACAGCGAGTGCAGGACGCCGACCTTGATGGTCTCCTCCGCCAGCGCGACCCCGGCGCTCATGAGGCCGGCGGCCGACAGCGCCAGCGCCGAGAGTGAGTGACGTAATTGCTTTGCTTTCATACGATTTCCCCGTTGGTGGTGTTCCGCCGCGCCGCCGACGCAGCGGCGCGGCCATGTGACACTGTGTTTCAGATTTGAACCTGCAGGCCCAGCTTCACGGCGGCGACATCACTGCCGGGTCCACCGCTGGCGTTGGCGTCGCCGGTGGTGTAGTTGAGGTTGACCTTGGCGTTGTGGCTTCTGATCACGTAGTTGAGGCCCAGCTCCAGCAGGTCACTGTCGTCGGCGTAGTCGTCCGGCGAGGTGCTGGTATAGCGCACGTAGGGCTGGAACTTGCCGATGCCGACCTCGGCGGGAAACAGCCAGGCAAAGGTGCCAAACCACGAGTCGCCGTCGAACAGGCAGAAGCAATCCCCGTCCGCCCTGGCCAGCGACGACAGGTCGGTGTCGAACACCTTGTACTCGCCGTCGATGGTCATCACGTGCTCGCCGATCACCTGCTCCCACAGCACGTCGACCACGTAGCCGGTGAAGTCGGCGGCCTCGATCGCCGTGCCGGCGCCGTCGGTCTGGTGCTGCACCACGAAGCCCAGGGTGAAGACATTGCCCAGCCCGCCGTAGTAGGTACCGCTGGTGTAGTAGCCCGGGTTCTGCTCCAGGTTGAGGAAGTTGTAGGCGAAGCGCGCCGCGTACAGCAGGCTGTCCTTGTCGTTGGAGGCGCCGTTGTAGCCGTCGAAGGCGCCGACCGCGTACTGGAATTTCCCGACCGTGCCCCAGAACGTGACGCCGTTGTCACGGCCGTACTTGCCGGCGTCGTTGTTGAGCTGATCGGACGGGAACAGCGGCACGGTGTACTGGTTCCAGTTGAGGCTGTAGAACGGCCCGTTCATCTCGATGCGGTCGGCCGGCGTGAGCATGCGCCCCATCCAGATGTTGAACTGCGGCATGAACTCCAGCTGCGCCATCGCGTCGAGCACGAACAGGTCGCCGTCGGCGCCGCAGTCGCTGCACCAATTGCTGATCTCCGTGTTGAACACCAGCTTGACGTACTTGTGCACCTGCCCCGAGACGTAAAGGCGCATGTTTTCGACCGCGAAGTCCTTGGACCAGTCCTTGCCGCTGTTGGCGCCGTCCTCGACGGTAGAGAACGAGGTCTTGATGCCTGCCCCTACGCTGACCCAGTGGGTGTCATCGACGGCGATCTTGGCCCCGGCCACAGCCTGACCCGACAGGGCGATCAGGCTCGCTGCACCCAGCAGCTGCGGCAATGTTTGCAATCTTCGTGTACTCACAACCACGTTACCCCCTAAAGCTATCGCTGCGGACGACATCGCTCGCAGCCGGCGCGCGCTGCCAGGGCAGGCCCGCTCAGGCCAAGCTAAGCAATGACCGTGCCATGTCCTGACCCACGGCTCTCGCGCGCAGCCCGTCGGCGCCCCCCAGCGCGCCCTCGGGCCGGGACGGCGAATGCCCGCAAATCAGCCACTTGAGGCCGCCGCGGGGAGGCGACGGCACAGCCTTCACAAGCCGCAAAAAGTCTGCGCGGCAGCGCCGGCGGCGGCGCGGGCCGCACCGCGCGCGCTCTGCCTGCGCACCGCAGGCTGGCAGCCCGGCGTGCCCGATTGGTGCGGCCGCACCACCGCAGTGCAGCGGCACGCCCGGCCAGGGCGCCGCCGCTGTGGTCAGGGCCCCGCCGCGCAGCGCAGGCCTGACGAGCGCGGGCGCGGCCAGCGGGCCCGGGCGGCCCGGCCCGGCGCCCACTGAAACCGCAGCGCCGCCAGAGCCCGGCACGGTATTTGCGCATCGGCACGTTATTTGCATAATGGCGTCTGAATATGGCAGCGCCCCTTCCCGACCGGCAGCAGGCGGCCGCCCCAAGCTGCGACGAGTGAGCCTCCATGCCCCATGCCGCCATGACCGACACCACCACCGCCCCCGCCGGCTGGCTGGGCGCACTGGAGCTCGGCCTGGCGCTGCGCGAGGGCGCCACCCGCATCACGGAGCGCCGCCACCGCGGCCCCATGCTCGTCCAGCGCCCCTTCTACCCCGAGGGCCGGCGCTGCGCGCACATCTACCTGCTGCATCCACCGGGCGGGCTGGTGGGCGGCGACCGCCTCGACTGCCGCGTCCGGCTGGAGGCGGACAGCCATGGCCTGATCACGACGCCGGCAGCCGGCAAGGCCTACCGGGTGGACGTGCGGGGGCGCCGGCAGGACCAGCACAGCAGCGCGCGGGTGGGCCCCGGCGCCGCGCTGGAGTGGCTGCCCCAGGAGACCATCGCCTTCAACGGCGCGAACCTCGACGCCAGCACGCACATCGAGCTGGCCGCCTCCGCCCGGGTGTTCGGCTGGGACATGCTGTGCCTGGGCCGCCCCGCCGCAGGCGAGACTTTCCGCCGCGGCCACGTGCGCCAGCGCCTGGAGCTGTGGCGCGAGGGCAGGCCGCTGCTGCTGGACCGCGGCGACTACGACGCCGGCGGCGACATCCTGCAGGCGGCCTGGGGACTGGGCGGGCAGCCCGTGCTGGGCACCCTGTTCGCGCACTGGCCGCAGCCCGACACCGACACGGCGCTGGCGCTGGCGCGCGAGACCATCGCCGCCAGCGGCTACGACGGCCGCTGCGGGGCGACGCTGGTGAGCGGCGTGCTGCTGGTGCGCTGCCTGGGCGCGGACACCGAGGCGATGCGCCACCTGTTCATGCGCCTGTGGCAGGCGCTGCGGCCGCTGGTGATCGGCCGCCAGGCCTGCCCGCCGCGCATCTGGAACACCTGACATCACTGGAGAACGACATGGACCTGACCCCTCGCGAGAAGGACAAGCTGCTGATTTTTACCGCGGCGCTGGTAGCGGAGCGCCGCCTGGCGCGCGGGCTGAGACTGAACTACCCGGAGGCGGTGGCCTATCTCAGCGCCGCGGTCATGGAGGGCGCCCGCGACGGGCAGACGGTCGCCGCCCTGATGGACTACGGCCGCACCCTGCTCGCCCGCGACGAGGTCATGGAGGGCATCGCCGAGATGGTGGATGAAATCCAGGTCGAGGCCACCTTTCCGGACGGCACCAAGCTGGTCACCGTCCACAACCCCATCGTGTGAGGCACCCCATGGCATCCGAGCATTCCGATCACACCACCACCGACGGCGCCGCAGCGGCGCCCATGATTCCCGGAGAAGTGCGCCCGGCGGCGGGCGACATCGCGCTCAACGAGGGGCTCGAGACCATCGCCCTCAGCGTGGCCAACAGCGGCGACCGCCCCATCCAGGTCGGCTCCCACTACCACTTCTTCGAGACCAACCCGGCGCTGCACTTCGAGCGCGCCAGGACCCGCGGCTTCCGCCTCGACATACCCGCCGGCACGGCGGTGCGCTTCGAGCCCGGCCAGAGCCGCACCGTGCGGCTGGTGGCCTACGGCGGCAAGCGCGTGGTCTACGGCTTTCGCGGCGAGGTGATGGGCCCACTGGACGAGGGAGCACAGCCATGAGCAGCATCGACCGGCGCGCCTATGCGCAGATGTACGGACCCACCACCGGCGACCGCGTCCGCCTCGGCGACACCGAGCTGTGGATCGAGGTGGAGCACGATTACGCCCGCTACGGCGACGAGGTCAAGTTCGGCGGCGGCAAGGTCATCCGCGACGGCATGGGCCAGAGCCAGCGCCCGGCGGCGGCCGTGGCCGACACCGTCATCACCAACGCGCTGATCCTGGATCACTGGGGCATCGTCAAGGCGGATATCGGCATCAAGAGCGGGCGCATCCAGGCCATCGGCAAGGCCGGCAACCCCGACGTGCAGGCCGGCGTCGACATCGTCATCGGGCCGGGTACCGAGATCATCGCCGGCGAGGGGCAGATCGTCACCGCCGGGGCCATCGACGCCCACATCCACTTCATCTGCCCGCAGCAGGTCGACGAGGCGCTGATGTCCGGCGTCACCACCATGCTCGGCGGCGGCACCGGGCCGGCCACGGGCACCAACGCCACCACCTGCACGCCGGGACCCTGGAACATCGCCCGCATGCTGCAGGCCACCGATGCACCTGCCCATGAACCTGGGCTTCCTCGGCAAGGGCAACGCCAGCCTGCCCGCCGCCCTGGAGGAGCAGCTGCGGGCCGGCGCCTGCGGCCTCAAGCTGCACGAGGACTGGGGCACCACGCCGGCGGCCATCGACAACTGCCTCAGCGTGGCGGAGCGCTACGACGTCCAGGTGGCCATCCACACCGACACGCTCAACGAGTCGGGCTTCGTCGAGGACACCCTGGCCGCCTTCACGGGCCGCACCATCCACACCTACCACACCGAGGGCGCCGGCGGCGGCCACGCCCCGGACATCATCAAGGCCTGCGGCGCGCCCAACGTGCTGCCCTCCTCGACCAACCCCACCCGGCCCTACACGGTCAACACGGTCGACGAGCACCTGGACATGCTCATGGTCTGCCACCACCTGGACCCCGACATCGCCGAGGACGTCGCCTTCGCCGAGTCGCGCATCCGCCGCGAGACCATCGCCGCCGAGGACATCCTGCACGACCTGGGCGCCTTCAGCATGATCGCCTCCGACTCGCAGGCCATGGGCCGGGTCGGCGAGGTGATCGACGCGCACCTGGCAGACCGCCCACAAGATGAAGGTGCAGCGCGGCGCGCTGGCCGAGGACTCGGCGCGCAACGACAACTTCCGCGCCCAGCGCTACATCGCCAAGTACACCATCAACCCGGCCATCACCCACGGCATCGACGCACGAGGTGGGCTCGGTCGAGGCCGGCAAGCTGGCCGACCTGGTGCTGTGGAAGCCGGCCTTCTTCGGCGTCAAGCCGGCCTGATCATCAAGGGCGGCATCATCGCGGCGGCGCCCATGGGCGACCCCAACGCCTCCATCCCCACGCCCCAGCCGGTGCACTACCGGCCCATGTTCGGCGCCCTGGGCGGCGCCCCGGCCCGCAACAGCCTGTTCTTCGTCGCCGCCGCCGCGGCCGACGGCGACCTGCGCCGGACGCTGGGGCTGCGCGCGCGCTCGCGCCGCTGCCGCAACACCCGCCGCATCGGCAAGGCGCAGATGATCCACAACGACTACCAGCCGGTGATGGAGGTGGACCCGCAGACCTACGAGGTGCGGGCGGACGGCCAGCTGCTGATGTGCGAGCCGGCCAGCGTGCTGCCGCTGGCCCAGCGCTACTTCCTGTTCTAGGCCGCCGCCCATGTCGACCACCGACCACCTCCCCATGCTGCAGGCCTGCGAAAAATGCGCGCCCGACGGCACCCCCGCCGACGAACTCTGGCTGGAGTACGACCAGCGCAAGCGGGGCCGCCTCAAGGCGGTTACCGCCGGCGGCCGCGCCATCGGCCTGTTTCTGCCGCGCGGCGAGGCGCTGCGCGATGGCGAGCTGCTGCGCTGTGAGAGCGGCGAGCTGATCGCCGTGCGCGCCGCCCCCGAGGCCGTCGCCACCGCCAGCACCGACGACCCGCTGCTGCTGGCGCGGGCCTGTTATCACCTGGGCAACCGCCACGTACCCCTGCAGATAGCGCCGGGCCGGGTGCGCTTTCAGTGCGACGCGGTGCTGGAGGACCTGGCGCGACACCTGGGCCTCACGGTGCTGCGCGAGGACGCGCCCTTTCATCCGGAGGCGGGCGCCTACCACGGCCACGGCGGCCATGGCCATCACCATGGCGATGGCGGAAGCCACCACCACGGCGATCACGAGCATGGATGAACTGGCGCTGCTGCACCTGCTGAACCTGGCGAGCCCGGCCCTGCCGATCGGCAGCTACTCGTGGTCGCAGGGTCTGGAGGCGGCCGTGGAGGGCGGCTGGGTGCGCGGCGAGGCCGACCTGCCGGGCTGGATGGAGGGGCTGCTGGAGCAGTCCCTGTGCCGCCTCGACGTGCCGGTGCTGGCCCGCTGCCACCGCGCACTGGCCGGCGCGGACACCGCGGCCTTCCGGGAGTGGAACGACTACGCCCTGGCCAGCCGTGAGAGCCGCGAGCTGCAGCAGGAGGATCTGCAGACCGGCGCCGCCCTGCTGAAGCTGCTGCGGCAGCTGCATCCGCTCGACAGCCGCCTGCCGGACACGGGGGCGGACGCGATCGGCCTGCCCGCCGCCTTCGCCCTGGCCGGGGTGGTGTGGGACATCTCCGCCCGCGCCACGGCGCTGGGGCTGCTGTGGAGCTGGGCCGAAAACCAGGTGGCGGCCGGCATCAAGCTGATACCCCTGGGTCAGACCGCCGGACAGCGCGTGCTGCGGGACATCCGGCCGCGCATCCCGCCGCACCTGGACCGGGCGCTGGCGCGGCACGACGACGACATCGGCGCGTCGCTGCCCGGCCTGGCGCTCATCAGCGCGGCCCACGAAACCCAATATTGCCGACTATTCAGGAGTTGATCACAGATGAATCAAAGACAAACACTGCGCGTCGGCGTCGGCGGCCCGGTCGGGTCGGGCAAGACGGCGCTGCTGCGGCGCCTGTGCAGCGCCATGCGCGAGCCCTTCAATATCGCCGTGGTGACCAACGACATCTACACCCGCGAGGACGCCGAGTTTCTGGTGCGCCACGGCGCCCTGGACGCCGACCGCATCATCGGCGTGGAGACCGGTGGCTGCCCGCACACCGCCATCCGCGAGGATGCCTCCATGAACCTGGCCGCAGTGGACGAGCTGATGCGGCGCCACCCGGGGCTGGACCTGGTGCTGGTGGAGAGCGGCGGCGACAATCTCAGCGCCACCTTCAGCCCCGAGCTGTCCGACCTGACGATCTACGTCATCGACGTGGCCGCCGGCGACAAGATTCCACGCAAGGGCGGCCCCGGCATCACCCGCTCCGACCTGCTGGTCATCAACAAGACCGATCTGGCGCCGCTGGTCGGCGCGTCGCTGGAGGTGATGGCGCGCGACGCGGCCCGGATGCGCGGCGAGCGCCCCTTCGTCTTCACCAACCTGAAAGACGGCGACGGCCTGCAGGCCGTCATCGACTTCATCATCGATCAAGGCATGCTGCGCGTGCCGCAACCCACCAGCGAGGAACACAGCGAATGAAAGCATGGTTATTCAGCATCGCAGCCATGGCGCCCGCGGTCGCTCTGGCACACCCCGGTCACGGCACCCAGGGCTCACTGCTGCACAGCCTGGGGCACGGTGGCGAGCCCCTGGTGCTGGCCGTGGCCCTGGCCGGCGTCGCCGGCTGGCTGCTGTACCGCGCCAAGGGGCGCTAGCGAGCAACCGGTCGGGCTCAGGCGTTCGCAGCGAACCGAGCGGCCCTGAGTCCGGCCGGGGCGCTAGGGAGCCAGCTCCGCCCGGTCGCGGCCGCTGTGCTTGGCGTGATACAGCGCCTCGTCGCAGCGCGCCAGCCAGCCCAGGGCATTCTCGCCGCAGGAGAGCTCGGCGACGCCGCAGCTGACCGTGATCGCGCGGCCGGCCAGGATGGGAGAAACCCTGATCAGCTGACACACCTCGTGCGCCAGCTGCAGGGCCCGCGCCGAGTCGGTCTCGCTGAGCAGAATGACGAACTCCTCGCCCCCATAGCGGAACAGCAAGTCGGTGCGCCGCAGGCGCTGCTGCACCAGGCGCACGATCGACTTGAGCGCCCGGTCGCCCTCGCCGTGCCCATGCTCGTCATTGATCCGCTTGAAGTGATCGATGTCCAGCATGATGAGCGAAGCCACCTTGCCATAGCGCCGGTTCAGCTCGACGGTCTGATCGAGCGACTCCATCATGTGGCGCCGGTTATACGCCTGGGTCAGCGGGTCGAGCACGGCGACCTTCTGCAGCAGATGGTCGCGCCGGTACACCAGCAGGCTGAAGGTGTACATGGAGACGCTGATCAGCGCCAGATTGAGCAGAAAAATGACCGCGTGGGAATATTCGAGCGTGTCCAGCACCACCGGGGTCATGGCCAGCACGAACACCAGGTTGAGCGCGACCGCCACGCGCCGGGCGAGCAGGAAGTGGAAACCGATCACCAGCGCCGGCGCCCAGTACACATTGGTGTCCTGCCCGTAGTAAAAGGACAGTCCCAGCGTCAGCAGCGCCAGCGACAACAGCGCCAGTGGCGAGAACAGGGGACGGTCGCGCCGCCGCAGCAGCCAGGCATGGATCAGCAGAGGCACCAGCACCACCCCTTCGATCGCCGCCATTTCGTGGCGCCCGCGCAGCGCGTTCCACACCGCCAGCAGCAGCATCAGCGCGGCGAGCAGTTGTGACACGTAGCGGAATGCCGCCTCGCGGTAGGATGGAATCGCCCCGAACTCGTCCGCATCCGACCACCACTCGGCGTCCTGGTCACGTCGACGCGGGACCCGCCAGCGCCCCGGGCGGGCCACACCGGGGCCATGCAGATTCCCCTTGGACTTGATCGACAGCATAGGCGCCTCAATTTTTCAGAGCTGAAAAAAAATCGGTTCTGCGCGGGCGCGACGATTCCGCTCGATGCAATGACCATCGCGCGCGGCAGTGTGCTGGAATCAGTTCGCTGGCTGGGATCGAAGCCCGGAGCAGGCGTTTGCTATGCCTGATTATCGTAAGCGATGGGTGGCGCCATGACGCTGGCGCAGGGACTCTCCCGAGGACTCGGGAGGGCCACCTCGCCACCCAAAAAATCGGTAGATATTGTATGCACTTATCGCGCTTTTCTCAAGCCGGTTGTGCTAAACACGCCGCTAGTCCGTCGCGGCCTGGCGCGCCGGGGCATGCGCGCCGCGCTGCAAAACGGCGCGCCAGCGGTTACACTGCGCACCTCGATCCCCCGCTGCGCTGCCCCGCCCATGAAACTATGCAGTTTTTATGCCAGAAGCCCGGCCGGGCGCCTGCAGCGCGTCGGCATCGCGCTCGACGACGGCCGCCTGCTCGATGCTCACAACGCCTACGCGACCATGCTGGCCGAGCGCGACGACCACCCCTGCGCCTGGGCACTGGCCGCAGTGCTGGCGCCCACTGACATGGCGGCGCTGGTGGCGGCCGGACACTTCGGCCTGCAGGCGCTGCGCGAGTGCCGGGACTACGTGCTGGCCGCCCCGCCGCGCGACCCGGACAGCGGCCTGGACGGCTCCCGCCTCTTGCACCAGCCGCAGGCCGTGCAACTGGCGGCGCCGCTGCCGCGGCCGCGCTCGCTGCGCGACTGCGTCGGCTTTCTCGACCACATCCGCAACGCCATGGCGCCGGCCGCGATGCCTGCCGTGTATGAGGCGATTCCGGCGATCTATTACAAGGGCAACGTCAATTCCGTGAGCGGCCCGGAGCAGCCCATCGTGGTGCCGCCCTTCGGCGAGCACATCGACTACGAGCTCGAGGTCGCCGCGGTGATCGGCCGCAGGGGCGTGGACATCCCGGTGGATAAGGCGCTGGACCACGTGTTCGGCTACACGATCTTCAACGACGTCTCGGCGCGGACGCAGCAGTACCTCGAGATGGAGGGCATGCTCGGCCCGACCAAGGGCAAGGACTTCGACGGCGGCAACGCCATGGGCCCGGTACTGGTGAGCGCCGACGCCTTCGACCCGCGCAGCAGCCACGCCATGGTGGCGCGCGTCAACGGCCAGGAGTGGAGCCGCGGCGACATCCTGCAGATGGACCGCGGCTTCGCCGAAATGATCAGCTACATCAGCCGCCACGAGACGCTCTACCCCGGCGACGTGATCGGCTCGGGCACGGTGCCCACGGGCTGCGGCGCCGAGCTGCGGCGCTTCCCCCGGGTGGGCGACGTCATCGAGCTGGAGGTCGAGGGCATCGGCGTACTGCGCAACCGCCTGGCAGCGCGCTGACCCGCCGGCGCAGCGGCGCCCCACCGCACGACAACGACGGAGCACGCCATGACTTCACTCGGCATCAAACCCTACCAGCGCGGCCTGCAGGAGCTGGGCGACGGACTCTATGCCTGGCTGCAGCCGGACGGCGGCTGGGGCTGGAGCAACGCCGGCCTGATCGTGGACGGCGAGGAGTCGCTGCTGGTGGACACGCTGTTCGACAACCACCTCACCGCCGCCATGCTCGCCGCCATGCGCCGCGCCGAGCCGCTGGCGGCGGCCAGTATCGGCACGCTGGTGAACACTCACGCCAACGGCGACCACTGCAACGGCAACGCCCTGGTGGGCGGGGCCGAGATCATCAGCAGCCACGTCTGCGCCCAGGAGATGCGCCACGAAACCCCCGCGCTGATGCTCGACTACCTGAGCGCGGCGCCGCAGCTGGGCGAGATGGGCGATTTCTTCCTGCAGTGCTTCGGCGCCTTCGACTTCGCCGGCGTCACCCAGCGCTACCCTGACACCACCTTCAGCGGCGAATTGCGCCGCGTGGTGGGCGACAAGGAAGTGCGCATGATCGAGGTGGGCCCCGCCCACACCGGCGGCGACGTGCTGGTCTACGTGCCGGCTGACAAGACCATCTTTACGGGCGACATCCTCTTCATCGAGGGCCACCCGATGATCTGGAACGGCCCGATCAGCAACTGGATCGCCGCCTGCGAGCGCATGCTGGCCATGGACATCGACACGGTGGTGCCGGGCCACGGCCCCGTCACCGACCGGCGCGGCGTCGTCGCCGTGCGCGACTACCTGCGCTATATCAGCAGCGAGGCGCGCCGCCGCTACGATGCCGGCATGAGCCTGTACGACGCGGCCATGGATATCTCGCTGACGGACTACAGCAGCTGGGGCGATGCCGAGCGCATCGTGGCCAACGTCGCCACGCTCTACCGCGAATTCGCCGGCGACGCCGCCCCGCCCGACATCGCCGCCATCTTCGCGCTGATGGCCAGAATGCACTATGCGCGGCGGGGAACCCGCCGCTAGCCGACGGGCGACGCCGCTCGGGGCGGTCACGCTCGGCCGCCGCCCGAGGGCGATAGTGTCAGGCCGCCCCTGGAAAGTCCGGCCTGAAGCTCCGCTGCGCTGAGCGCCAGCGGATGGGGGCTGCGGTATGGCGCGCCGAGGCTCACACTGCCGGCCATTTCCGCAGCGCCCCCATTACCGCCGGGCGACAGAAAGCAGGACCATCATGCCATCATCGTGGTGAGTTCATGGTGCCCGTGACGGCAGCCAGTATCCGTCCGCACCCGGGCGGTCTGTATCAGCCGATGACGCGCAACGACGGGCGCGCCATAGCGGCACGCATCGGCACTGCCATCGCAGTGTGACAGAGACCAGAGAGAGCGGGGACTTTTCGAAGGGAGCGGAAGGTAAGGGGATTACGCCGGGAAACGGGTTCGGGCGCCCGCAGCGTGCAGCAAACTGCACTCTGCAAGGACGCCCGAGGACGATAGACGCGCTTACTTGCGCTTATTGCGCGCCATGCGGGTCAACCCCAGGCCCACCAGACCCAGACCCAGCAGGGCTTCCGTGCCCGGCTCGGGAACCTCACGCACGGTGAAGCTCACGACGAAATCATCGACGTCGAAATCGAAGATGTCGTCCCCGGGGTGGCCGTCGTCGTTCAGGCCCAGATAATAGGTGCCCTTATAAAAGGCAAAGCCAAAGGTAGGAAGCATGGGGTCGGCGTACTTGCTCTCATTTTCGCCATTGTAGACGTATTCCTCCTGGATGCCGCCGTCAACGGGCCTCAGGACTTTATAAAAAAAGTCAATCAGACCTTCGTTGGCAACCATGGTGAAGCTTTCACCAAGATTGTCATTGGACAGCTTGACGCCCTCTTCCTCGGTGCCGAACTCACTGGTCCACAACGCCTCGCGGAACTGCGCCGTAAAGGTGATCGACAGGTCTTTTTCTGCGAAAATTTCGCGTCCGAGCAGTACCGGAACCTCATACACGAAATCCGTGTCGGGGTCTTTGACAGAACCCAGACAATCCAGCGTAGTTGCTGACTGAGTGGAGATCCACCCGTCATTATACTGGCCGTCGGACTGCCCGAGCCCGCTTTCCACGTCACAGGTATAAGCCTGTACGGTACCGGCAGCCAGCATGGCGATCGCTATTGCGCTTAATTTTTTCATGATATTCCCCCTCGTGTGCAAGTTAACAAAGGCTGAGCCCTGATAAAACGCTCTCAAGACTTCTGTGACGACTTTAACAAACCGAGCGAGACGGAGCCTGCAGAAAGACTGTCAACTATTACCACCTGTCAGGTACCGCCTTATCAGACACCGCCTTAGCAGAGCGCATCGGAACTTTGACCGCGCGTTGGCGCCGCTCACGACCGATATAGCAAGACCCGCGCCAAAAAAATAAAATACCTACGATACAGAACGTTACGCCAGACACCTGCTGGCGCCGCCCAGACATGTGCAAAGTTTTTCGACACGCCCTGGCTAAACCAGCGGGCCGGACAGGCACATCGACCGGGACACCGCGTCGCGGACTCAACCCCGCCGCACAGTCATGCAACCGCGGGCAGCGCATCCCGGGTCAGCGCGGCGCCCGCATCACTGTAAAATATTTCGACACCCGCCGCCGTCCAGGCAGAATGAAGCGAGCCACGCGCCAGGCCTGACCGGGGATTCCCGACTATGGACCCCGCCCGCGCATCTCCCTATGATGACTCAACGCCCATCGCATACCCGACCACGGAGAATAAGAGGCCACCATGGACACAGCGACCGACAACGCAGCGCCCACTGCCGGCATCGCGGATGTCTTCGCGCGCCAGCAGGCCCGCGCCCGCCAGTGGCGCACCAGCACGGCAGCCGAACGCATCGCCCGCATCAGGAAGCTGCTCAAGACCATCGAGGCCTACGAGTACCACCTCTACCTCGCGGCCAAGGCGGACTTCGGCAAGGCCGAGGCCGAGGTGGACCTCACCGAGCTGATGCCGGTGATCGGCGAGGCCAAGCACACCATCAGGCACCTCAAGCGCTGGATGAAGCCCCGGCGGGTGCGGCCCACGCTGGCCATGGTGGGCACCAGCAGCAGCATCCGCTGCGAGCCCAAAGGCGTGGCACTCATCATCGCGCCCTGGAACTACCCGTTCAACCTCGCGATGGGCCCGCTGGTGTCGGCGCTCGCCGCCGGCAACACCGCCATCATCAAGCCCTCCGAGATGACGCCACAGGTGTCGGCGCTGATCCGCAGGATCGTCGAGGAGACCTTCGAGCCGGACGAGGTCGCCGTGTTCGAGGGCGGCGTGGAGACGGCCACCGCGTTGCTCAAGCTGCCCTTCGACCACATCTTTTTCACCGGCAGCCCGGCCGTGGGCAAAATCGTCATGGCCGCGGCCGCGCGCAACCTGAGCTCGGTCACGCTGGAACTCGGCGGCAAGAGCCCGACCATCGTCGAACGCAGCGCCGACATCAAGAAGGCCGCCAGGAACATCATCTGGGGCAAGTGCACCAACAACGGCCAGACCTGCATCGCCCCCGACTATCTGCTGGTGCACAACAGCATCCGCGTCGAGTTCGTGGAGGAGGCCATCCGCTGCCTGCAGCACGCCTACGGACACAGCTACGGCGAGCAGCTCCTCAGTGCCGACTACTGCCGCATCGTCAACGACGCCAACTGCCAGCGCCTGCTGAAACTGGTGGACGACGCGCGCAGCCGGGGCGCCAACGTCGTCGCGGGCGGCAGGGCCGAGGCCGCGCAGCGCTTTATCGCACCGACCCTGCTGGTGGACGTGCCGCCCGATGCCGCCATCATGCAGGAGGAGATCTTCGGCCCCATCCTGCCCATCCTGGGCTACGACGAACTCGACGACGCCATCGCCCTGATCAACGGCAAGCCCAAGCCGCTGGCGCTGTATATCTACAGCCGGGACAAGGCCGCCATCAGGCATGTGCTCACCCATACCACCGCCGGCGACACCTGCATCAACCACAACATGGTGCACTTCCTGCACCAGAACCTGCCGTTCGGCGGCGTCAACAACAGCGGCATCGGCAAGTCCCACGGCTTTCACGGGTTCGCGGCCTTTTCGCACGAGCGCAGCATCCTGCAGGACCGCCTGACGATCTTCCACTGGCTGTTTCCGCCCTATACCGCCGCCGTGCAGTGGCTGATCCGCTTCGCCAAGAACCATCTGACCTGACAGCGGGGCCGCGCCCCGACGACGGGCTCGATGCGCCACCACGGCGGGCTCGCGATCGCCGTCCACGACTACCCGCTCCCGAGGCCAGCGGACGCCGTCTGCGGCCTCGCGACGCCGCTGCGGCCACGGCCGCCACAATAGTTGACTTAATTACTAGGTTATTGCACAATCGCCTCTGTTTTCCCCACTATCTCAAGGTACGCCAGCGTGAAACTCACCACCAAGGGACGCTATGCCGTAACCGCCATGCTCGACCTGGCGGTTCACGCCCAATCCGGCCCGATCAAGCTGGTGGATATCTCCGACCGCCAGGGCATATCCCTCTCGTATCTGGAACAGCTCTTTGCGCGCCTGCGCAAGCAGCGGCTGGTGTCCAGCTTCCGCGGTCCCGGCGGCGGCTATCAGCTGGCCCGCAGCATGCACCACATCAACGTGGCCGAGGTGATCACGGCCGTGAACGAGTCTATCGATGCCACGCGCTGCATGGGCCGTGGCGGCTGCCAGCAGGGCGAGACCTGCCTCACCCATCACCTGTGGATGGACCTGAGCGAGCAGCTGCAGCACTTCCTGCGCAATATCACCCTGGGCGACCTGGTGGAGCGCCACCACAGCCGCCGGCAGGACCCGGACGAGCCGGAGACTCTCACCATGCAGGCCGCACCGGGCGGCAGTGCAGCCTAAGGGCCAGAGCGGAGAACGCGCATGTCTGACCAGATCAACGCCTATCTCGACCATGAATACGCCGCCGGCTTCGTCACCGATATCGACGCCGAGACGCTGCCGCCCGGCCTCAACGAGGACGTCATCCGCTTCATCTCGGCCAAGAAGGGCGAACCCGACTGGCTGCTGGAGTGGCGCCTGGAGGCCTACCGCGGCTGGATGACCCTGCGCGAGCCCCAATGGGCCCACGTGCAGCACCCGCCCATCGATTTCAACCAGGTATCCTACTACTCCTCGCCCAGGAGCCTGGACGACCGCCCCAAGAGCCTGGCGGAGGTGGACCCGGAGCTGCTGCGCACCTACGAGAAGCTGGGCATACCCCTGCACGAACAGGAAGCGCTGGCCGGCGTCGCCGTCGACGTGGTGTTCGATTCCGTGTCCGTCGCGACCACCTTCAAGGAAAAGCTCAAGGAGGCGGGCGTGCTGTTCTGCCCCATCTCTGAGGCGGTGCACGCCTACCCCGAGCTGGTCCGCAAATACCTGGGCAGCGTGGTACCGAGGCGCGACAACTTCTATGCCGCGCTCAATTCCGCCGTGTTCAGTGACGGCTCGTTCGTCTACATTCCCAAAGGGCTGCGCTGCCCCATGGAGCTGTCGACCTACTTCCGCATCAACGAGGCCAGCACCGGCCAGTTCGAGCGCACCCTGATCATCGCCGACGAGGGCAGTTACGTGAGCTACCTCGAGGGCTGCACGGCGCCCATGCGCGACAAAAACCAGCTGCATGCCGCCGTGGTCGAACTGGTGGCGCTGAACGACGCCCAGATCAAGTACTCCACCGTGCAGAACTGGTATCCCGGCGACAAGAACGGCCAGGGCGGCATCTACAATTTTGTCACCAAGCGCGGCGTGTGCCACCGCAACAGCAAGATATCCTGGACCCAGGTCGAGACCGGCTCGGCGATCACCTGGAAGTACCCGTCCGTGGTGCTGCGCGGCGACAACAGCGTCGGCGAGTTCTACTCGGTGGCGCTCACCAACAACCTGCAGCAGGCGGACACCGGCACCAAGATGATCCACCTGGGCAGGAACACCCGCTCCACCATCATCAGCAAGGGCATTTCCGCCGGCCGCAGCCAGAACGCCTACCGCGGCCTGGTGCGTATGAATCCCGGGGCCGAGGGCGCGCGCAATTATACCCAGTGCGACTCGCTGCTGATCGGCGACCGCTGCGGGGCGCACACCTTCCCCTACATCGAGAGCAAGAACGCCTCGGCCGTCATCGAGCACGAGGCGACCACCTCCAAGGTGAGCGATGATCAGCTGTTTCTCTGCCAGCAGCGGGGCATCGACCCGGAGAAGGCCGTATCAATGATCGTCAACGGCTTCTGCAAAGAGGTGTTCAAGGAACTGCCGATGGAGTTCGCGGTCGAGGCCGGCAAACTGCTGGAAGTCAGTCTGGAGGGCGCAGTGGGCTGAGCCACTGCGCCGAGCACAAGCGAGTGATCAACAACATGCTGTCAATCAAGAATCTGCAGGCGCGGGTCGACGACCAGGCCATCCTCAAGGGTCTCGACCTCGAGGTCGGACCCGGCGAAGTGCACGCCATCATGGGCCCCAACGGCTCTGGCAAGAGCACGCTGGGCTACGTGCTGTCGGGCCGCAGCGGCTACGACGTCACCGGCGGCAGCGCCACCCTCGATGGCCGCGATCTGCTGGCCATGGGCGCGGAGGAGCGTGCCCGCGAGGGCCTGTTCCTGGCCTTTCAGTACCCCGTGGAGATTCCCGGGGTGAGCAACATGGAGTTCCTCAAGGCGTCGGTGGACGCGGTGCGCGAACACCGCGGGCTGGCGGCCTACGACGCCGTGAGTTTCATGAAGCGGGCGCGCGAGTCCTGCAAGGCGGTCAACCTGCCGCAGGAGTTCCTCAAGCGCGGCGTCAACGAGGGCTTCTCCGGCGGCGAGAAGAAGCGCAACGAGCTGCTGCAGATGATGCTGCTGGAGCCGCGCCTGGCCATCCTCGACGAGACCGACTCCGGCCTCGACATCGACGCCCTGCAGGTCGTGGCCGACGGCGTCAACGCCATGCGCTCCAGCGAGCGCTCGTTCATTCTGGTCACGCACTACCAGCGCCTGCTCGACTATGTCGTGCCCGACTTCGTGCACGTACTGGCCGGCGGGCGCATCGTCAAGTCGGGCGACCGGCGCCTGGCGCTGGAGCTGGAAGAAAAGGGCTACGGCTGGATCGCCGGCGAGGTGGCCTGATGGGCGCATTCGATCAAGCCACCGCCGCGGCACTGGCCGCCGGACCGGCGCAGCTCGCCTGGCTCGAGCCCTTCCGCGCCCGCGCCCGCGCCGCCTGGCTCGGCGCCGCCCTGCCCGACCGCAAGACCGAGGCCTGGCAGCACACCAGCCTGGCCGCGCTGACCGGCGGCGACTATCTGCGCTTCGGCGCCGACGACCACGCCCCGCTGGACGCCGGCTGCGCCGCCATCGCCGGTCTGCCCGGCCAGCGCCTGGTGTTCGTCAACGGCAGCCTGCGCCGCGAGCTGTGCAGCGCCGCCGCGGTGGCGGGCGTGACCCGCTTCAACGAGGCGGATGCCGCGCAGCGCGCGGTCATCGAGGCGCACCTGGGCCTGGCCGCGGGGGGCGGCAACCCCTTCGTCGCGCTCAACGGCAGCTGGCTGGAAGACGGCCTGCTGCTGCACGTCGCGGACGCCGCGGCGGCCTGCGAGCCGCTGCACATCGTGCACCTCACCACGGCCGGCGCCCGGCCGTTCTCGGTGCGGCAGCGCCTGCTGGTGGTGCTCGAAGACAACTGCCAGGCCACGGTGGTAGAGCACTTTGCCAGCACCGGCGACGCCCAGAACTGCTTCGTGAGCGGCGTCACCGAGCTGGTGCTCAAGGCGGGCGCACGCCTGACCCACTATCGCCTGCACCTCGAAGAGGAGCACGCCATCCACATCGGCGGGGTGTATGCCCGGCTGCAGCGCAACGCGGCGCTGGACAGCTTCGCGCTGGGGCTGGGCGGCCAGCTCAAGCGCCTCGACCTCGTCGTTCACCACGAGGGCGAGGGCAGCGAGTGCCGCCTCAACGGCGTCTACCTGGCCAAGGGCCGGCAGCATATCGACCTGCACGCCACCATCGAGCACGAGGCGCCCGGCGGCACCACGTCGGAAACGTTTCGCGGCATCGTCAATGACGCCGCCCGGGCCGTGTTCAATGGCCGCATTCACATCCACCCCGGCGCCCAGAAGACCATCGCCGAGCTGAGCAACCGCAACCTGCTGCTCACCAACACCGCCGAGGTCTACACCAAGCCGGAGCTGGAGATCTATGCCGACGACGTGCGCTGCGCACACGGCGCCACCGTCAGCCAGATCGACGACCAGACGCTGTACTACATGCGCTCCCGCGGCATCGACCGCAAGGAGGCCGAGATCATGCTGAGTTTCGGCTTTATCAACGAGCTGCTGGCGCAGCTGCGCCACGAACCGCTGCGGCAACTGCTGCAGCCGCTGCTGGGCCGATGGTTCGGCGCCGACTCGCGGCTGACGAGGCATCTGCCATGACGCTGCCGGAGCCGGTGCGACCGGGCGCCTTCGACGTCGAGGCCGTGCGGCGGGACTTCCCCATCCTGCACCAGCGCGTCAACGGGTACCCGCTGGTCTACCTCGACAACGCCGCCACCACGCAGAAGCCGGAAGCGGTCATCGACGCCATCAGCGGCTACTACCGGACCATCAACGCCAACGTGCACCGGGGGGCGCACACGCTGAGCGACCGGGCCACGCTGGCCTTCGAGGGCGCCAGGGAGTCGGTGCGGCGCTTTATCAACGCCAGCAGCACCGACGAGATCGTCTGGACCCGCGGCTGCACCGAGAGCATCAACCTGGTGGCGGCGGCCTTCGGCGGCCGCTTCTTCAAGCCCGGCGACGAGATTCTCGTGTCCACGCTGGCCCACCACTCCAATATCGTGCCCTGGCAGATGGCCGCGGCGCGCACCGGCGCCAAGGTGATACCGATACCGGTCGGCGCCAACGCCGAACTCGACCTGGCGGCATTCCGGCGGCTGCTCGGCGCGCGCACCCGACTGGTCGCGCTGGAGCACGTCTCCAACGCCATGGGCACCATCCACCCGGTCGAGGAAGTCATCGCCCTCAGCCGCGCGGTGGGCGCCGCGACGCTGGTGGACGGCGCCCAGTCAGTGGCCCACTGGCCGGTGGACGTGCAGGCCATGGACGCGGATTTCTACGCCTTCTCCGGCCACAAGATGTTCGGACCCACCGGCATCGGCGTGCTCTACGGCAAGCGCCAGTGGCTGGAGGCGATGCCGCCCTATCAGGGCGGCGGCGAGATGATAGAGAGCGTCAGCTTCAGTGGCACCACCTACAACCAGCTGCCGTACAAATTCGAGGCCGGCACGCCCGACATCGCCGGCGCCATCGGCCTGGCCGCGGCCATCGACTACCTGCAGGGACTCGACCGCGCGGCCGCCGCCGCACACGAGGGCGAGCTGCTGCAGCATGCGTTGTCGCTGGCGGCCGACCTGCCAGGCTTCAAACTCATCGGCCGGGCGCAGCACAAGACCTCGGTGCTGAGCTTTCTGCTGGAGGGTGCGCATCCGGCCGACGTGGGCATGCTGCTCGACCAGCAGGGCATCGCGGTGCGCACCGGGCACCACTGCACCCAGCCCATCATGGACCAGCTGGGCATTCCCGGCACGGTGCGCGCCTCCTTCAGCATTTACAATACCCATGACGAGGTCAAACGGCTCTTTGACGGCCTGCGCAAGGCCCGGACATTTTTGTGAGGTAAGGCGATCATGTCACTAGAAATCATGGACCCCGGCCAGCCCATCCGCGTCACCGGGGCGGCACGGCGACACCTGCAGGAGCAGTCGCGCAATGCCGGCGGCGCTGCCGTGTACCTGCGCCTGAAGGAGAGCGGCTGCACCGGCTACATGTACGTGCTCGACTTCGTCGAGAGCCAGCCCGGCGATGCCCAGAGCCTGCCCCTGGGGGATGGCCTGCTGCTGTATATCGACCGGCAGTCGCTGCCCATGCTGCAGGGCACCGAAATCGACTACGTGCGCGAGGGCGTCAACAGCGAGCTGCGCTTCAACAACCCCAATGCCAGCAATTATTGCGGCTGCGGCGAGAGCTTCAGCATCGACGCGGGGATCCACTGATGGAGCGCCGCGTCGTCGTCACCCAGCGCGACTGCCCCGGCCGCCTGGTGCCGGTGGGAACGCCGGTCACCATCCCGCGTGACACCTTTGTCACCATCACGCAGTCGCTGGGCGGCAACTATACGGTGACCCACAACGGCAATATGGTCAGGGTGGACGGCACCGATGCCGACGCCCTGGGGCTGCAGGCGCAGGAGCTGAACTTTCCCGAACCGCCCGACGGACTCATCCACCGGGCACAGATCGAGGAAGCGCTGCGCTCGATCTTCGACCCGGAGATCCCGGTCAATCTGGTCGACCTGGGCCTCATCTACGGTGTCGACATCGACCAGCAGGCGCAGGCGGTGCGCATCACCATGACGCTGACCGCACCCGGCTGCGGCATGGGGCCGGTGCTGCTGGGCGACGTGGAGTACCGGGTGGGCAAGGTACCCAATGTCAGAAGCGTCAGCGTCGAGCTGGTGTTCGACCCGCCATGGTCGCGCGAGCGCATGTCGGAGGAAGCGCAGCTCGAGACCGGCATGTACTACTAGGGCGACCGGCCAGGGCGACCGGCTAGGGCGACCGGCCAGGGCGACCGGCCGCGACCGCCGGCAGCCCTGCCGCTCGCGACGCCGCGCGCTGCCTCTGGCCCCGTTGGCGCGCACCACGCGGCCCTCATCGATCATTTCTCACGGCGGGAACCACTGCTATGACCCCTGCTTCGACTCCCGATTCCGGCAACGACCTCGGCGACGACCTCGGCAGCGCCCCCAGCACCCCCTTCGGCAGCGCCATTACCGCCGCTGACATCATCGACACGCTCGGCTTTTTCGACGACTGGGAGGACCGCTACCGCTACATCATCGACCTGGGCAGACAGCTCGCGCCCATGCCCGACGCGCTCAAGACCGATGACCGCCTGGTCAGGGGCTGCCAGAGCCAGGTCTGGATCAATCTGCGCAGCGCCGGCGGCCGCCTGTTCTTCGAGGTGCAGAGCGACGCCCACATCGTCAACGGTCTGCTGGCCATCATTCTGTGCGCCTACAACGGCAAGACGCCCCAGGCAATCCTCGAGTTCGACATCGAGGACTACTTCCAACGGCTGGACCTGCTGCAGCACCTCAGCCCCATCCGCGGCAACGGGCTGCGCTCGATGGTGCGCCGCATTCGCGCCTTCGCCGAAGAGGCCATGGCGGCCTGAGCCGGGCGTCAGCGGCGGCGCGTTTTTGAAGGGCGGCCGCTTTTGCGCTAAGCTGGCTCCTATCAGGTCTGGCAGGTCTGGCGTTCACGCATCGGTCACCGCGGCGGGCCAGGCCACCGCCAGCTACGCCGACGAGCCGGCGCCAGGCCCGGCTTCCACGTATGTCAGATTGTCCGCCACCCGCCCGCACCAGGAGAGCAGCCATGGCTTCAGCATCCAAGCAGACCCAAAAGTCCAGGAAGAAGCGGGCCTCTCCGGCACCAGAGCCGCGCAAGAAGCTGAAGAATGCCTTCTATGAAGCGGAGCTGGCGCGACTCCAGGCCGAGCTGGTCAAGCTGCAGGAGTGGATCAAGCACGAGGGTCTGAAGGTGGTGGTGCTGTTCGAGGGGCGCGACGCCGCCGGCAAGGGAGGCTGCATCAAACGCATCACGCAGAGCCTGAGCCCCCGCGTCTGCCGCGTCGTGGCGCTGCCGGCGCCGACCGAGCGGGAGCAGACCCAGTGGTACTTCCAGCGCTACGTACAGCATCTGCCCGCCGCCGGGGAGATGGCCCTGTTCGATCGCAGCTGGTACAACCGGGCGGGCGTCGAACGCGTGATGGGGTTCTGCACCGAGCACGAGTACCGCGAATTCCTGCGCTCCTGCCCCGAGTTCGAGCGGATGCTGGTGCGCTCCGGCATCATCCTGATCAAGTACTGGTTTTCAGTCAGCGACGACGAGCAGGAGCGCCGCTTCCAGGACCGCATCTACCACCCCACCAAGCACTGGAAGCTCAGCCCCATGGACCTCGAGTCCCGCTCGCGCTGGGTCGAGTACTCCCGCGCGAAAGACCAGATGTTCACCTATACCGATATCAAGCAGGCACCCTGGTACGTGGTGGACGGGGACGACAAAAAGCGGGCGCGGCTGAATGTCATCAGCCACCTGCTGAGCTGTGTCGACTACGAGGACCTGTCACCCAACCGCGTCGAGCTGCCGCCGCGGCAGCCGGATATCGGCTACGTGCGGCCGCCCATCAGCGACCAGACGTTTATCCCCGAGGTGTATTGACGTTCTGCACTCAGGGTGGCGCCGCCCGCGGCGCCGCGACCCCCGCGCCGGGCTCACCCTGCATGACCACCTGCGAACAGGCGATCATAACGACCACGACCCCCGACAATACCGCCAGCACCAGTACGCGCAGCGCGCTGCCCTGGTGCCACCGAACGCCTGCAGAGAACTCCTGCCGTCTATGCGTCATCGGCAACTGATCACTCTCCCTTTCCGCTGAAAATCGCCACTGCGCCAACCCAGCGCGGCACCGCCACCGCCGGGACCCAGCGCCTCACACTCGATCGCCATCCGCCAGACGCACCCGCTACCAGTAGCGCACGCGCCCCGAGTCGACGTGGATGAAATCGGAGTCGCCATAATAGCCGACGCCGCCCCGCTTGAGCGCCCGCGCCAGGTCCCTGAGACGGGCAGTATCGACGCCGGGAAAGCGCAGGTCGATGGCCCTGCCCTCGAGGTGCTGACTCTTGCGGGCCACGCCGCTGCTGCGCTGGCGCAGCATCTCGTTGGTGGCCGGGCTGCGGTAGGCCGACACGATATGCACCGGCCCCCGATAACCGGCGCGCTGCTTGAGTTCATAGATGATATCGAGGGTAGCCGGATCGATGTCGGCGACATCGCCGGTGCGGAAATCCCGCAGAAAGCGGTTGATGCGCTCCAGCGCGGACGCATCATAGCGGCCGCCCGTGGCGTAGACCACGTCGAGGCGCTCGCCGGTATGGGTGTGATAGAACGCCAGCTCCCGTCCACCCGGGGGCGCGCTGGCGGCGCCCCACAGCGGACACGAGCACCAGAGCAGGGCTGCCACCGGGAGACCCGCACGAAGCGTATTGAGCGCGGTCGTTCGCGAGCGTTTCATCACTGTCGCCACATTCCTCTGCCATTGGCCCCGACGCCGCGGCCCCTGTCCGCCGGCGATCGCCCTGCCCCGGGAGACGGCCGCAAGGCGCGCGATCGCCGGCAGGCGCGGTATGCCGAAAGTGTACTGGCAAATTTTTGCCGGCGCCAACGTTAAAAGCACGCCGGCCGCACCAATCCGGGACGGCAGCAGCGCATCGGGCCGCCGCCCCCACGGCGCGCTCCGCAGCCAGCCGCAGGCACCGGGCGTTGAAGCCGGAGGACGCAGTACCTATAATCCCGGCGAGCGGCCGCCCCCACCGGCAGACTGCCCACGGCTGGCACCGGTCGCCGCACCAGCCGCCAGGCGCCGCCTCCCGCTCAGCCCACTGCCTGCCATGAGAACGCCCGTGCCATCCGCCCCCAATCTGCCCGCCATCCTGCTGTCGTTCGTCTGCCTGACCGGCGCGGCCGCGGCGGCGCTCGCCGACCCGCCCCCTCTGACCGGCGCGCTCTCGCGCATGGCGGCGGCCGCACCCCGCGAGGCGCGGCTCTTCGACAATCTGCAGACGCTTTACGAGGCCTTTGGCTACCAGCCCATCTGGGGGGACCCGCGCCTGCGGCGCCAGCTGGAGGATGGCATCGCCAGCAGCGCTCTCGACGGCCTCAACCCGGCCGACTATGCCCTGCCGGAGCGGGACGCCTACGCCGGCACGGCAGACCGCGAGGCCGCGCTGAACCAGCAGGACGTGCTGCTGAGCCGATCCCTGCTGATGCTGCTGTCCCATCTCTACTTTGGCAAGCTGGACCCGACGCTGAACCACGCCGACTGGAATCTGCAGGACCTGCGCAAGCTCACCGATGACCCCGAACTGATTCCCGCCGCGATCCGCGCCGGTGATATCGCCACGCTGCTGGAGCAGGCCCGCCCGCAGCAGGTGCTCTATCCGCGCTTGAAGGCCGCGCTGGCGGAGTATCGCGCCATCGCCGCCGGCGGCGGCTGGCCGCTGCTGCCGTCAAAGCGGATGCTGGCCACCGGCATGAGCGACCCGCTGATACCGCAACTGCGGCGGCGCCTGGCGCTGACCGGCGACTACGCTGGCAGCGACGCTCCTGCGCAGCACGAGGTTTACGATCAGGCCCTGACCGCGGCAGTACAGCGCTTCCAGCGCCGGCACCTGCTGGCCGACGACGGCGTCATCGGCCCCGCCACCTGGCGGGCGCTGAACGTGCCGGCAGCGGCCAGAATCGACCAGATACGCGCCAATCTGGAGCGCATGCGCTGGGCGCTCAAGGGCCTGCAGGGAGAGTTTCTGCTGGTCGACATCGCCGGCTTCGCCATGCATCTGGTGCGCGACGACGAAGTGCTGTGGACGTCGCCGGTACAGGTCGGCAACCCCTACCGACAAACCCCGGTGCTCAGCAGCACGGTGCGCTATCTGGAATGGAACCCGACCTGGACGATCCCGCCGACCATTCTCGACCATGACGTGATTCCCGCCATCCAGCGCAATCCCGACTACCTTGCCAGCAAGCACATGGTAGTGCTGACGCATGGCGGGCAGATCGTGGACCCGGACACGATCGACTGGCGCCGTTACCCCCAGCGGCAGTTTCCCTATCTGATCCGGCAGCTGCCGGGCCCCGACAATGCCCTGGGCACAGTGAAATTCATCTTCCCCAACCAACACGCCGTCTATCTGCACGACACGCCCAGCAAGGCCCTGTTCAAGGCAACCCGACGGGCCTTCAGCTCCGGCTGCATCCGCGTCGGCAAGCCCTATGAGCTGGCAAGAATTCTGCTCAGGGGACAGCGCGAACTCAGCGACGCCGACATCCAGGCCATTCTCGCCGCCGGCAAGACCCGCCGCGACCACCTCGATCAAGGGCTCCCCATCGTCATTCTCTACTGGACGACCAAGTGGCTGCCCGATGGCTCGCTGGTATTCGCGCCGGACCTCTACGATCGCGACGCGCGCATCGTGGCGGGACTCGACAACCAGCAACCCGCGGCAGTGGCCCAGACCGTGGTACGCTGACAGCGGCCAGCGCACGCCGGCCGGTCGAGACGCTCACCCCGCGCAAGGGCACCAGGAGGCTGAAAATATGTTTTGGGCAATCGCGGCGGGCATTATCGCCGCCCTGGTCGGCATGACGATCTACCTGCTGCGTGGCGAAGACCTGCGCCGCTACGACCTCGCCGTGCCAGAACCACGGACCGGCGCTGCAGCGCCCAGCGCCGAGCTGGCGGCGGTGATCGCCTCGCTCGGCGAGCTCACCACCGTCCCCGCGGGTACATCGCACCGCCAGCGCCTGGCACTGCAGCGCACGCGGCTGGACGCTCTGGGCGATGACGTGCGCTTTGCCGGGACCATCGCGCCCACGCACCCCGACCAGCCGTCAGGCGAGTGGGTGATCGCCCCCCGGGCCGACGCCAGCCGGCGCCTGCTGTACCTGCACGGCGGCGCCTGGACGATGGGCAGCCCCCGGAGCCACCGCGCCATCACCACGCGCCTGGCCGAGATCATCGGCGGCACCGTGCTGTCGCTGGACTACCGGCTGATGCCGGAGTACCGGCGCCGCGCCGGCCTCCAGGACTGCTGCCGGGCCTATCGCTGGCTGATCGAACACGGACCCGAGGGCCCGCACGCGGCCGACCGGCTGTTCGTCGCCGGCGACTCCGCGGGCGGCAATCTGGCGCTGGCGGTGCTGGCGTGGGCACGCGATGAGCGCCTGCGCCAGCCCGATGCCGCGGTGGCGCTGTCGCCGGTGACCGATTGCAGCTTCAGCAGCCCGAGCCTGGTTGACAATATCGCCACCGACCCCATGCTGGGACCACTGTTCGGGCACCTGGCACGCCTGCCGACCTGGCTGAAAGTGTGGATTGCGGCGGCCAGCCATCAAGCGCACCCCCGCGACCCCGCCGTCTCGCCGATCTACGGCGATCTCACCGGGCTGCCGCCGCTGCTGATTCAGGCCAGCGAAGCGGAAATGCTGATCGACGACGCCCGCCGCTACGCCAACAAGGCGCTCGCCAGCGCGTCGCCTGTGGTGCTGCAGACCTGGCCGGACATGGTACACGTCTGGCCGATCTTCGCCGACCGGCTGCCGCAGGGCCGCGAGGCCTTTGCGGCCATCGCCGACTTCCTGCAGCGCGGCACGGCGCGGCAGCGGCCCTGATCAGGGAGGCTCGTCGCACCAGGGCGGCTCCAGCGCCACCTGGCGGCACAGCTCCAGCCAGTGTTCGATGCCGGCAGTGCGGTACTTGCGGCGATGCAGCACGATGTAAAACTCCCGCTTGAAGTCGCGATGGGGCACGGCCAGCGGCACCAGCCGGCCGCTGTGAAAAGCGTCCTCCAACGCGATGCGCGACAGACAGGAGATGCCCAGCTGCTTCTCCACTGCGCGCTTGATGGCCTCGGTGTGCTGCAGCTCGAGCTGCACGGTGAGGTCTGGCAGGATGCCGACCATGGCACGATCGAAGGCCTGGCGGGTACCGGAGCCGCTCTCGCGCAGAATCCACTCCGCCCCGATCAGATCGGCGTCGCCGAGCACCCCCTTCTGCGCCAGCGGGTGGCCAGGCGCACAGAAGACCACCAGCTCATCACCCAGCCAATGGGTCACCGACAGCGCCGGGTTGCGCGGCTCGCCCTCGACCAGGCCGATATCCAGGTCGAAATTGGCCAGCCGCGCGACGATATCGGCGGTGTTGGCCACGTGCAGGCTGACGGTACTGTGGTGTTTCGCCATGAACCGCGCGATGAGCTCGACTGCCAGATAGTTGCCGATGGTCAGCGTCGCGCCGAGCTTGAGCTGACCGACGTCGGCGTGCCGTGACAACGCCAGCTCAAGCTCCCGCGCCTGATCCAGCAACGCCTCCGCCCGCGGGCGCAGCAGGCAGCCCAGTTCGTTGATCTGCAGGCGCTTGCCCAGGCGGTCGAAGAGCTGAATGTCGAACTGCCGCTCGAGATCGCTCAGAGCCCCGCTTGCCGCCGACTGCGACATGGCGAGCCCCGCCGCGGCGCGGGAGATATTCTCCGTATGCGCGACGGCCAGAAACACCTCGAGCTGCCTGAGGGTATATTTCATATCCGGCATTTCCGGTTAGACATATCCATTTTACCCGTTTTACCAATATGCCATGCTCGCGCTATGTTAGCGCCATAGACCACGAGTAACGAGGACTCAACGCATGGCAAATCTGGCAACGGAGCGGGTATTGAGCGTCCACCACTGGACTGACAACCTGTTCAGCTTCACCACCACGCGGGATGCCGCCTTCCGCTTCAAGAACGGCCACTTCACCATGCTGGGACTGGAGCGCGACGATGGCCGGCCGCTGTTGCGAGCCTACAGCATCGTCAGCGCCAACCACGAGGATCGCCTGGAATTTTTCAGCATCAAGGTGCCGGACGGCCCCCTAACGTCGCAACTGCAGCACATCAGGGCTGGCGACGCCGTGCTGGTGAGCCGCAAACCCACCGGCACGCTGGTACAGGACCACCTGCTGCCGGGACGTAATCTGTATCTGCTGAGCACCGGCACGGGACTGGCCCCCTTTATGAGCATCATCAAGGACCCGGCCATCTATGAACAGTTCGACAAGGTCGTGCTCACCCACGGCTGCCGTCACGTCGCCGAGCTGGCCTATGCCGATACCATCACCCGCGAACTGCCGGACCACGAGTACCTGGGAGAGCTGGTCCGGGAGAAGCTGATCTACTACCCCACGGTAACCCGCGAGGCCTTCCGCAACAACGGGCGGCTGACCGATCTGATCGCCAGCGGCCGGTTGTTCCGCGACGTGGGACTGCCCGAACCCAGCCTGAGCGACGACCGCTTCATGATCTGCGGCAGCCCGGCCATGCTCAAGGACTGTTGCGCGCTGCTCGACGCGCGCGGCTTCCGCGAGACGCGCAACGGCACTATGGGGCACTACGTCATCGAGCGCGCTTTTGTGGAGCACTAGAATTCATAGCCGAACAATTCGATATCCCGGTGACAGGCTGCCGCCGCGATCGCCCGCGTCTCGGGGTTGTAAGCCTTGCGGTAGCTGCTGACGCGATCAGAGCGGTTGATGTGCGGCAACGTCACCGGCGTCTTCAGGGCTGCGGCGACCGTGACAAAGTCCGCAGCCAGGTTTTCAAAGCGCCCGATGAATTGCAGATCAATGACACCCAAGCTGTGGGTCATCAGTTAACGTCCGCTCCTGGCCAAGCTATCAGTTCGCATTAACGTTGTCCCTTGCACGGTTTTCGCCCTCGCATCATGGACGGCGACGGCAGCCCTTCCTTCGAGCGGGGAACGAAGCCTCCCCGGCCGCCCCATAACCCTGCCGCAATGTATACCAGAAATCCCTGGCGGTCACGCCATAGGATCGGGCGTCGGCACCCGCCGCCCGGCCTTGCGGCCAGCGGTCTTTTTGCGACCGGCGCCGCGGCCCTTTTTCCCCCCGGTAGCGGCCGGCGCTGGCATCCCGGCCACCTGCAGCGGCGCCCCGGCCCCGCACTGCGCTATCAGCTCGTGCAACTGCGCGACCAGCGGCGCCATGAGATGGTCATAACTCGCCTGGCGCTGGCTGATCGAGCTCAGGGTCGACTCCCAGCGCGCCGTCATATCGGGCAGCGTGGCGGCCGGTGGCAGCGCCTCTATGAGCGCCCGCCCCAGTTCGGTGGCGCGGACGGTTTTTCCCTGGCGCACCAGGAAACCGCGCCGGAACAGCAGCTCGATGATGCCGGCCCGCGTGGCCTCCGTGCCCAGGCCGTCGGTCTGGCGCAGGATTTTCTTCAGTTCGGCATCGCGGACGAAAGCGGCGATGCCCGTCATGGCTGCCAGCAGGGTGGCCTCGGTGAAGTGTTTGGGCGGCGCCGTGTGCTTCTCGACCACATCCGCCTGCAGCGATCGCAGCGGCTGGCCCGCCTGCAGCGCCGGGAGCCCCGCGCCGTCGCCAGCCGCTTCCCGCTCGCCGCCCTCGGGCGCGCCGAACAGGATTTTCCAGCCCGGCCGGGTCACCTGCTTCGCGGTGGCGACGAAGTGCCCGGACTGAATGGCGATGTCGGCGCGAATATCCCGATACTGGTGATCGGGCAGGAACTGCGCCAGATAGTTGCGGCACACCAGGCCATAGACCTGCGACTCGCGCTCGCTCAGCTGGCGCAGCGGCTTGCTGGTGGGGATGATGGCGTGGTGCGCTTCCACCCTGGCATCATTCCAGGCCTTGGTCCTGTTGCGAAGGTCCAGCTGCGGATAGGCGGCATCGCAGTCGCCGCAACCGAGGCGCTGCAGGTTGCCCTTGATGGTGGCGACCAGTTCCCCGGCCTGATGGAAGTGCTCACTGGGCAGATAGCGGCAGTCCGAGCGTGGATAGGTGATCGCCTTGTGCTTCTCATACAGGGCCTGGCAGGCGTCCAGTACCTGCTGCGCGCTCAGCCCGCAGCGGCGGTTGGCATCGATCTGCAGCGCCGACAGATTGTGCGGCAGCGGCGGCGCCAGCGTCTTCAGCTTGCGCTCGACCGCCGTCACCTGGGCCGGCTGCATGCTGACGCGCGCCGCGACGTTGTCCGCCAGCGCCCTGGAGAGGTTGCGGCCCTCCTCGTCGAGGAAGCGGGCACAATGCTCGCTCGGGACCCACCTGGCGCGGAAGGCCTCGTCCCGTTCGGTGACCAGATTGGCCCACACCTCGTAAAACGGCTTGCTGATGAACTGAGCGATGTCTGCGTCCCGGCGCACCACCAGCCCCAGCAGCGGCGTCTGCACCCGCCCCACCGACAGCACCCCGCGATAGCCGGCCCTGCGCCCCTGCAGGGTATAGGCCCGGGTCATATTGATGCCGTACAACCAGTCCGCCCGCGACCGCGCCAGCGCCGAGGTCGACAGCGGGGCAAAATCCCGGTTGTCGCGCAGGCTGGCGAGGGCCTTTTTCACTGCCGGCGGGTTGAGATCGCTGATCAGGCAGCGCTTGACCGCCGCCCGCCGTGACGGCGTCACGCCCAGATAGGCGATGACCTCATCGACCAGCAACTGCCCCTCGCGATCCGGGTCACCGGCATGGACCAGCACGTCCGCCTGCCCCACCAGCCGCCGCAGCACGCCGAGCTGCCTGGCGGTCTGGGGCTTCTCGCGCAGCTGCCAGCGCTCCGGCACGATCGGCAGGTGCTGCTGCGCCCACTGTTTGAAGGCCGGATCGTAGGCCTCGGGTTCAGCCAGCTCCAGCAGATGCCCGATGCACCAGCTCACGACATCGCCGCCGCCCACCCGGATAAAACCGTCGCCGCGGCTGTGTGGCGCCGGCAACGCCTCAGCGATGGCCCGCCCCAGACTGGGTTTTTCTGCAATGTACAGGATCATGCACGCCGAGGCTGAGCCACCCCCAAACATGGATATTTGTACAGCATATCAACGCGGGGCCGAAGAGGCAAAGCCCGCGCCGCATTTTGCGGGGCGCAGCACCGCCGTCACTCCGCCGGCGGCGAGTACCAGATGGGCGAGGTCCAGGCGCGCTCCTGCACGAGGTTGCTGATCGCGCCATCGCAACAGGGACGCTGCGCCGCAGTCAGCGTGCCGGCCGCCGCACAGTCGACACCCTGGCTCTGACAGACCCGCGCCGTCCAGCGGCAGCTGGGCACTTCCAGCACCCGCGCATAGTAGAAGGCCGGCTGTGCGGGCTGAAAGTCCGGGTCCTCCCAGACCGCGCACAGCTGGCGGGCCCCGCCGCCGCTGGCTGCGCAATCACCAGGGTCCGCCCTATCTGCACCCGCTTCAGCGGCATCTTCACCTGCTTCAGCGGCATCTTCACCGCTTCAGCGGCATCTTCACCCGCTTCAGCGGCATCTTCACCCGCTTCAGCGGCATCCTCACCCGCCACCTCGTAGACGCGCTGCTGCGACCGGCCATCGGCATCGATCCAGCCCTTGACGATCTGCACGCGCTGCAGATCGTTGCCCGGCGCGCGGGCGCTGCCGGGGTCCTTGCGCGCCATCACGGCAAAGCGCAGGGACGCCGCTGCCTGGCTCAACTCACCGCCCATCGGCACACCGAGCCGATAGCCCCGCTCCACCAGATCAGCCTGCCCGCACAGGTCCGGCGGCAGCGCGCTGCCGCCGAAGAAGCGCACCTCGATGCGCGTTCCGCTGGTCGCATAGGCCTCGCGCCGCTTGATGGCGGCAAACAGCGATGCCCGGGTATTCTGCTCCGCGTAAAGTACCGCCAGGCCCCCGGGATTGAACTCCCACTGATCGGGCAGCCCGGCCGCGCCGGACTTGACCGCTCTGTTGCCCGCGCCCCCGTGGCCGGGGAAGCCGGCCTCTTCGGTGCCGCCAGCCAGGCCGCGGTGGCTGTCCGTGCTGCCGATAAAGCCGAACTGATAGGGGTTTACCTTCCCTGCGGCCCGCGCCTCGAGACCTCTACCCAGCACTTCGCGGGCGTAGCCTGCCGTCTCCTGCGGGGGGCTGGCAAAGAGACCGATCCGATTGCCCGATAGACTGTCCCAGGGCAGCATCTCGAACTGGCACAGCTCGTCGCGGCCCGGCGCACCGGGGGGGCCTGCGGCACACTCCGAAGCGCCCTTGTGCTGCATGATCTCCACCAGCGTCTCGAAGCGGGCGCGCTGGGCCGGGTCGACCTCGTCATCCTGCGGGAACATCAGCCCGAGACTGAGATTGGCGTTGTGGGGAATGGCGACGACGGCACAGCCGGTGCCGGCATTGACGCATTGCTGGTCGAGCCGGCTGTAGAGCTCGGCAGGTGTCGGCGCGTCGAGAAAGGAAACGGGCAGCGCCGGGACGGCACCATTGGCGAAGATGATGTTGCGATGCAGATTGGCTACGCGGCCAAGCCCGGCAAACGCCGCGCCGGTCCACTCGTAGCCGACAAAGCTGGTGAATCGACATTGAGGGCTGCGGTCATAGGCCAGCTCCGCCGCCGCACGAATCTCATCCCATGGTGTCCGGCCCGCGTCTACGCAACGCTGGCCAGCCTCGCCGCAGTAGCCGGGCCAGCGCCCCCGCGCGACCTGGTAGTTGATCAGCAGGCCGAACAGGTGCGGAAAGCGGCGCAGCCCCAGGCAATACCACGAATCGTATCCCGGCGCCTGCGGATTGCTGCAGATGTAGCCGCTGCCCAGGGTCTCCGCGTGATCAGTGACGGCGGCAAAGTCAATCGGACGATCGAGCGCCAGCTTGTGCAGAACCAGTCCGTGCGGACCATAGGGAGGGACGGCGATGGGCTCGCCCCGGGCATAGCGGTAGGCGTCCTGCGGAGTGGCCCGGGTACCCTGCACCGCGGCATCCAGCGAGAGCGCGGTGTGAACGTGCAGATCACCAAACCAGCCCTTCCGCAGCGGATAATAATCTTCGCACCGCCGGTCCTGCGCGCGGCTGCCCAGCGCCCCGCAACCCAGCACACCGATGACGAGCCAGGCAATGTACTTGTGCGACAAGAGTTGCCTCCCTGACAGCCGCTATGCAGCGCCGGTACGACCGCAACACCACCGCGAACCGGCCCACCGCGCCAGCCACACCTGCCGCGGGTTGCCCGTCAGACCAACAAGGCCGGGGACCAGGGGTTGGCGCGTGAAGAACGCCGCAACAGGCTCAGGGCCACGGGGCCGCGTCAACGCCACAGCCCGCCATGCCCCGCTTACCTGTCATCGCGACCCCTGCCTGCAGTTCGGCAGGGCGCTTTCAGCCCAGCTCTTTGGCCAGGTAATCCAGCTCTTTGATACAGCCAATGCGGGTCTGCTCGACCAGATACTTCTCGAGCACCTTGCCGACCAGCGGCACCTTGGCCTTCGGCATATGAGTGATGGTATAGATACAACCGCCATCCGCGGGCAGCAGATCGAAAGTCGCATCGATCACCACGGGCGCGCCGATGATGTTGATGTGATACTCACCGCGCCAGCCGGTGCCCTCGGGAAACCACTTTTCGGTCTGCTCGAAGCGCTGCACCTCACCGATAATCTTGGCAGCGACCTTGGGCAGTTCGCGCCGCTGCTCGCGCTTCAGCGTGATCACGGGAAGACCGTTGACTTCCTCCACGCTGACCTCCGGGCGCTCCTCCCCCACCGCCACCAGGCGGTCGGCAAGAAACTGCGGATCGGAGAGTTTCTTTCTGACCGTGTCGACATCGTGGTTCAATTCGTAACGCAGACCCATAGCGTATTCTCCTTGTTATTGGCACTCAGTAAAATTGTCTTATTCGTCAAAGTAAACTACCAGCAGCCGCGATACCCCCACCAGAGTACTCGCCGTTTGGCGTGCGCGCTGATCAGACCGGGACCACCCCGTACCGCGACCCACCCGCAATGAATGGATGACGCTGCACTCACCGGACTTGCCTGTACGAACCCAAGCCCAGACGTTACCACGGCGGCCTGCGTAAATAAATCGTCCCCGCCAATTTATCCGGCAGCGGGAGCGCCCACCTTCGCCGCCGCGCCCCGCACCGCCCGCACGCGCGGCGGCAGCGCGCGCTGACTGCGCCAATCGGGCCGGCGCCGGGCGACGCTGGCGAGCGCGGCACCGCTGATTCTCGCCGTGCGCAGATCGCCAAAGGGCGTGCCAATGCCGCTATTGACAATCAGGGCCACCGCCAGCTTGCGCTCCGGATCCGCCCACGCGCCGGAGCCGCCGAAACCAAAGTGACCGAATGCGCTCCTGGGCACTCCCCGCGTGGTAATGACCGAATGGTATCCAAGGCGCCAGCGCATATCGAAGGGGATGACGGCGTGGCGGCCGGTCGGAGGCTCCAGATGCGAGGCGCGCCGCACAGTGAGGGGGGACATCAGCCGCACGCCGTCGAGTTCGCCCCCGTTGGCGAGCGCTGCATACATGCGCGCCAGCGAGCGCGCCGTAAAGAGGCCATTGCCCGCCGGAATCGCCGCCCTGAGCGTCTCCGGCGAACCAAAATCGAAACTGCTGATACCTCTGGGTGCCAGCGCATCGAAGATACTGGCAAGATCGGCGTCGATGCCCAGGCGCTGCAGCATGGCGCTGCCCCGCTGGAAAGCCGGCCGCGCCATGCGCACCAGGGGCAGCCGCCGCACCCACTGCATGGCCGGTGGAAACAACAGCTCAGCCGCCCTGTTCAGCACCGCCTCGGGCGCACCGATGTACAAGCCGTCGAGCCCCAGGGGCCGGGCGATCTCCTTCTGCACGAGATCGGCAAAGCGCTCGCCGGTGACGCGCTGAATGATCTCCCCCACCAGATACCCGTAGGTCAAGCCGTGATAGCCGGTGCGCTCGCCCGGAGGGTGCGCGGGCCTGGCATACTCGATCGCCCCGACCATGTGATCCCAGTCGAGCATGCGCTCCGCCCGGTCGATCATCTGCCGGATGTGGTAGAGCCCCGACTGGTGGCACAGCACCTGGCGAATGGTGATCGCTTCCTTGCCCTCCCGACCGAACTCGGGCCAGTACTTGACCACCCGCTCGTCATAATCGACCAGCCCGCGGTCGGCCATGATATGCAGCAGCGTCGAGGCGACGCCCTTGGTGGTGGAGAAGCTGGGCGCCATGGTGTCGGCATGCCACAGTTCGCCGGCGCTGTTGCGCACCCCGCCCCACAAGTCGACGACACACTCGTTGCGGTGGTAGACGCACACGGCGGCGCCACCGGGGAAAGACGCCAGCTGCGCCCGCAGCGCATCTTCCACTGCGTGAAAATCGGGGTGAATACGTCCGTCGAGTTGAACAGCACTGTCGGCTAACCGGCTCATGGCGCGTCTCCCGGGCTTCGAACCGAAGCCCTGCTACCCGTTGAGGATGGGCAACCGCTCACCCTTCATACCGATAGTATCGCGCCCATCCCGCTTGTCCAGCGCCATTTTGGGGCAGCACACCAGGGAGACGACAAAAGCCGAAGCACCAATTTGGGGCAAACAAAGCTCCCGGCTAGCCGCCGGGCGGCCTTGCGCCACCTAGTTACTCGGCGACGACCTCGCCAGCGCTCTCGACCGCCGCGGCAGGCACATCCGCCAGCTTCTTGCGGCGGGGCTTGCGCTTCTTGGGCGGCGCAAAAACGGCACTGAGAATCTTTTTCTCTTCCGTGGCGATCCTTTTGGCCAGCCGCACCTCGGCCTGCACGGCCGTTTTCACCAGGCGCTGCTCCGCCCTCAACAAGCGCTTGATGGCCGCTCCCGCGTCGGCATGACCGGCTCGCGCCGCACGATAATCCGCCTTGGTGGTTTTGAGCTCCGCCGCCGCCTTGTGCTTGGTCTCCCGCGCCTTAGCCAGTGCGTTCTTGGCGCCGGCCGAGCCCTTCTCGCGGGCAGCCATGCGCCTGACCACCAGTGCCTCCTCCGCCTTGTGCAACTTGGTGATGGCCCGCGTTACTCCGCCCTCCAGACTCTCCAGCAATTTTTCGCTTTCAGTGAGGGTCTTTTCCGCCAATGCAATGGCCTCACTCAAACCGGGAAATTCGAATTTCCGAAGACCGTCCGCCGCGGTCGCAGCGGTCTTCGCGCTAGCTTTACCTCGGCTCACTTTTTTATTTGCGGCATTTTTCCTCGCAGGTTTCTTTTTCGGCTGGATCGCCTGCGCGTTCTCTTCCACCCCGATAGTTTGAGCGTCATCTTCAATCATTGGCATCACTGCATCCTTTTCGAAAATAAATTAAACCGCCGACATTGCAAGAAAATACACTGCCGTCATTCTAGAGGAAATTTTCGTATTTAAAAAGCGACGCCACCGCATCGATGTCACAGCGGGCGGGAGCGACAACAGAAAAAAGAGAAATCAACGTGCAGCCTGCCACATCAGCTGACGCGACAACGGTGGCGCGGCGATGGCCGGTTATCAGCCCGAAGCTATCACCACAACGTCAACCTGCAAGGGAGACAGACAATCACGGCGGCGCCACCGTGACGCGCATTGACAGCAGGCAAGGGCCGGCGCCACCCTTGCACAGGGCAGGGCGGCGCGCACCAGCAACGGATCGGCGGCAGTCGGGAAACCCCGCAACTGTTAAGGCGGCCTCTCAAGGAAAGGCCCCTCGCGCGGCGCCGGCTAGATATCGTCGTCAATCAGATCGTCGGCGATCGACTCGGCCTCTTCAGCCTGCTCCAGCAGGTTGATGGCGATGGCCACGTAATCGCTGTCGGTAATGATGCCGACCAGCTGCCTGCCCCGCACCACCGGCAGACAACCGTACTTGTGCTTCTGCATACGCACAGCCGCCAGGCGCAGGCTGCAGTACTCGTCCACGACCTCCAAACGGGTTTTCATGACGTCCGCCAGGGGAATTTTTTGTTCGCGCAGCTGGCGCTCCGCCATGGTTTCGTTCAACAGCGCGGAATCCGACAGGGCGAGCAGATCACGATGCGTAAAAAGACCCAACAGACCACCTTCGCCATCGACCACGGGCACGTGGCGGATGTTGTTGTCGAGCATCAGGCGGTGAGCATCGAACAGGGAATCCTGCGGTGACAGGGCCAGCACATCGCTGGTCATGAACTCGGCAACGGTAATCATCTCTTCTCCTGACGTGGAATTTCTCGAAAGACTGCGGCCTCTGCCCGCGTCCGCGCATGATACTGTGGCGCTCAGCGACACTCAAGCCAGCCAGCGCGCCTGGCATGGCACCGCACCGCTGCTGTTTTTATTTTTCACTTACTGTGTCACCATCTTTGGCCAGCCAACACTCCCGACACTTACGGATGCGCGCCATGACCAGAACACTTTTCCTCCTTGCAGCCCTGCTGACCCACGCCTGCGGTTCTCTGCACAGCAGCACGTCCTGCGGACTGAGCCCGGCCGACCGCCAGCAGGCGCTGACCAGCATTCAGGCCACACTGAAGGAGATCAACTTCATCCGCCCGGAGCAGTACCTGAACGACAGGTTCACCACCCATGGTGAGTTCGATTCGAGGGAGTACTGCTCCTTCCTGGTCAAACCCTGGCAGCCCATCGTGTCCGAATTTCTCTGGGACGGCACCCTGGCATTTCGCGTCAGCAAAAAGACGCTGCAGGTCGAGGATTACTTCCGCGTGGACGAGGGCTAGCGCGCCCTTGGCAGCGCTGTTGCAGCGCCCGCAGGGCTATGGCGTCAACGCGTGTCAATCGCGGTTGAACTATCCGCGGCAGGCCTGGTCATACTAGGTGTTGTGCGAAATACCCCCCTTGTACTTTCTGTGTCTGGCCGCATAATCGCGGCCTTTTTTATGCCTCCTCTTTGCTGCAACCGCAGCTGAATGAGATTACATGAGCCAAGGTCCGCGACATCTCTTACAATGAACCTTCGATCAACATCAGCACCACGCAAAGAGGGCTCTGCGGATGCGTTCCAAGCGCGCGACCGTCCTGTTCATCGCCACGATCCACGTCGGCCTGCCCGGCTGTTCGTCAATACAGACAGCGCCCATGGCTGCGCAGGCAGTCCCTCAGGCAAATTACGTCACCGCGTCGGCAACTACTTCAGCACAGTGCCGGGCGCTGCTGAACCGCCACTCGGCGCCGTCGCTGCGCAACCTCGATCCCAGCCATATTCAGCTGCTTAACTGGAACATCAAGAAAGGACTCGAGCACGGCTGGGAGGCCGACCTGCACGAGCTGGCCAGCGATGCCCAGCTCGTGCTCATCCAGGAAGCGGCGCTCAAGCCGAACATGCTCAACGCCAGCCGCATCGCCTCTTTCTGGTCGTTCGCACCGGGCTATAAGAGCCAGCAACTGCAGACCGGCGTGCTGACCATCAGCAGCGTCGAACCCGTCACTCACTGCAACCTGACGGCCTGGGAGCCTTGGCTGGGGACGCCCAAAGCCACCAGCATCACCGAATACGGCCTGCAGAATTCCGACCAGACCCTGGTAGTGGTCAACATCCACGCCCTCAATTTCACCATCGGCGTCAGGAGCTACAGCCGGCAGATGGACGAGATTCGCGAGTCCCTGCGGGAACATAGCGGCCCCGTCATCCTGTCCGGTGACTTCAACAGCTGGCGGGGTGCGCGGGAGAAGCGCCTGGCGCAGCTCGTGTCCAGGCTCGGGATGACCGCGCTGCAGTTTGATGTCGACCAGCGCATACAGGTGTTCGGGCGACCCATCGACCACATCTACGTGCGCGGCCTCAAGGCGCTGGCAAGCAGCGCCAGCGCGGTCAGCAGTTCGGACCACAACCCCATGCGCGTGCGCCTGGCCATGCTGGACCACTGACATGGGCCAGCGGATCCTTGCAGCGGGCGCTTCGGCGAGCGCTTCGGCGAGCGCTTCGGCGGGCGCTTCGGCGATCCTTGTGGCGGCCCTGTTATGCCTCGCCGCCGGCGCCGCGGCCGTTACCCCCGGCGAGGCGGACGTGCGCTATCTGCTGGATCGCGTGGCCGCCAGCGACTGCACGTTTATCCGCAACGGCAAGCGCTATGCGGGCGCAGACGCCGCCAGGCACCTCCAGCGCAAATACGATTACGCCACCCGCAAGTACGGCGACATCACGGCCGAGCAGTTCATCGAGCACGTCGCCACCAAGAGTTCCTGGACCGGGAAATACTACCTGGTCACATGTCCGCCGCAGTCCACCGAACAGCGCTCGGCCGACTGGCTGCGGCAGATGCTGGAAGACCGGCGCGCACCGTGAGCAGGCGCTCCTGCCAGCGACGCGCAGGACTCGCCCGGCGGGCGGCCGCCGCGACGCGCCCCGTGGTCTGCCCAACCCTTGCAGCTGCCGCACACGCCGCAGCCCGCCCCCCAGACGGAAGCACCGGCCGCCATGCCCGCCAATGACGCATCCACCGCAGCGCCGCGGCGCCAGAACCTGGCGACGCTATGGCAACTGGCCGGATTCGTGGCCCCCTACCGCGCCCGCCTGGCCGGAGCCCTGCTCGCGCTGCTGTTCACCGCCGGCATCACCCTGTCGCTGGGCCAGGGCATCAAGCGCCTGATCGACCAGGGCTTCGTCGCCGGGTCGCCGGCGCAGCTCAATGCCGCGATCGGCTTCATGCTGGTGCTGATCCTGCTGATGGCGGCCGGTGGCTTCGTGCGCTTCTACCTGGTCTCCTGGCTCGGCGAGCGCGTGAGCGCCGACCTGCGCAAGGCGGTGTTCGATCACATCATCGAGTTGAACCCCAGCTACTTCGAGCTCAACCGCAGCGGCGAGATCATGTCGCGGCTGACCACCGATACCACGCTGCTGCAGTCCATCATCGGCTCATCGCTGTCGATGGCGCTGCGCAACACCCTGACGATGCTGGGCGCATTGGTCATGCTGCTGGTCACCAACCTCAAACTCACCGCGCTGGTGCTGGTCTGCGTGCCGCTGGTGCTGCTGCCGATCATTCTGGTCGGTCGCCGGGTCAGGGCGCTGTCCAAGCGCAGCCAGGCATCGATCGCCGACGTCGGCAGCTATGCCGGCGAGATCATTCAGAATATCAAGACGGTGCAGAGCTACACCCGCGAGCCGGAAGAGGTGGCGGCATTCGGCCGCGAAGTCGAGCGCGCGTTCGCGATCGCGCGGCAGCGCATACAGCAGCGCGCGGGGCTGATCGCCGTGGTCATCGTGCTGGTCTTCGGCGCCCTGTCGGGCATGCTGTGGGTGGGCGGCAACGACGTGCTGCACGGCACCATCAGCGGCGGCGAACTCGGGGCCTTCGTGTTCTACGCCATTCTGGTCGCCAGCGCGGTCGCCACCTTGTCCGAAGTCTACGGCGAGCTGCAGCGCGCGGCGGGAGCAACCGAACGCCTGCTGGAGCTGATGCAGGTCGCGCCGGCCATCGCCGCGCCCGCGGCCCCGGCGCCAGACGCCGGCGCGCTGCCGGCGCTGCTGGACTTCGTGAACGTGCGCTTCAGTTATCCGTCGCGGCCCCTGCAGCCGGCGCTGGAAGACTTTTCGCTGCATATCGACCAGGGCCGGAGCCTGGCGCTGGTCGGGCCCTCGGGCGCCGGCAAGTCGACGGTATTCGAACTGCTGCAGCGCTTTTACGACCCCCAGCAAGGTCACATTCTGCTGGGCGGCACCGACCTGCGCGCGCTGCATCCGGCCGACCTGCGGCGGCAGCTGGCGGTGGTGTCCCAGCAACCGGCGCTGTTTACCGGCGACGTGGCGCACAATATCCGCTACGGCCGCCCCCAGGCCAGCCAGGCCGAGGTGGAGGCCGCCGCCAGCGCAGCGCATGCCCACGACTTCATCTGCGCGCTGCCTCAGGGCTATGCCACCCACCTGGGGGAACAGGGGGTACGGCTGTCGGGTGGCCAGCGGCAGCGCATCGCCATCGCGCGCGCCATTCTGAAAGACCCCCGCATCCTGCTGCTGGACGAGGCGACCAGCGCCCTCGATGCGGAGAGCGAACGGCAGGTGCAGCTCGCCATCGAGCGGCTGATGAAAAATCGCACCACCGTCATCATCGCCCATCGCCTCTCCACCATTCTGCACGCAGACCGCATCGCCGTGCTCGAACAGGGCCGCGTGATC
This sequence comes from uncultured Gammaproteobacteria bacterium, assembly GCA_963792875.1. Taxonomy (GTDB): domain Bacteria; phylum Pseudomonadota; class Gammaproteobacteria; order Pseudomonadales; family JAHEGP01; genus JAHEGP01. The sequence goes on from CAWBXV010000002.1 coordinate 54,157, forward strand.
GCCAGCGGCGATCACGCCAGCCTGCTGCGCGACTGCGACCTCTATCGCCGCCTGGCCAGCCTGCAGTTCCGCAACGATCCCGGCGGCTGAGCCACGCCAATCCGCCGCGCGCGCCCGCCGCCGGCTGCGCTACACTGTCGGCCATCATTGGCCATCACGGGAGCAACGCTCATGAGCTTCACCACCCCCGACCTGTGCGACCAGCACCCCGGCAAGGTCGCGGCCGCAGAGCCCCTGTTCAACAGCTATGGCGCGCGAACCCGCTTCGGCGGCCGCATCGAGACCATCAAATGCTTCGAGGACAACTCGCTGGTGCGTGACGCCGTCGCCACCCCGGGCTCGGGCAGAGTCCTGGTCATCGATGGCGGCGGCTCGCTGCGCCGGGCGCTGCTCGGCGACATGCTGGCGGCGAAGGCGGTCGCCAGCGGCTGGGAGGGAATCGTGATCTTCGGCTGCCTGCGGGACGTCGACGCCATCGACGCCATGGACCTCGGCGTCAAGGCGCTCGGCTGCCACCCCATGAAGACCGACAAGCGGGGCGAGGGCCAGCGCGACCTCACCCTGCACTTCGCCGGTCTGCTCTGGCGCCCCGGCGACTACGTCTATGCCGACAGCAACGGCATCATCGTCGCCGCCGACAACCTGCTGGGATAAAGCCCGACGGCCTTCAGGGCCCGACCGCGCCAGCGCAGAACAGGCGCACACGATTGAATTCGGCCGACTCGTCCAGGTCCGGCCAGGTGCTGCCGGCAAAGGCGCCGATCTCCGCAAATCCGGCCAGGGGCAGCTGCCTGAGCCGTGAGTCGGCCAGCAGCAGGGTATGCCCCCGCGCCTGCAGTGCGGCGACCAGCGGCAGGTTGTCGCGGTCATAGAGCACGTCCGCCGCCGTGATCAGATGGTAGCGCTCACCCGCGGGGAGATCCTCACACACCGCCAGCTCGACGCCGTTGCGGCGGGCGTTGTCCAGCGCGATGGCTCTGGCTCTGGGATCGTGGTCGCAGCAGGTGACCTGTGCGGCGCCGGCCAGCGCGGCGGCGATGCCGACCACCCCCGAACCGGCGCCGAAGTCCAGCACCCGCCTGCCCCTGACCCAGTGCGGATGGTCCAGCAGGTAGCGTGCCAGCACCTGCCCGCTGGCCCAGCAGAAAGCCCAGTAGGGCGGACTCTGCATGAGGCGCTCGGCCACGTCGCCAGCCAGCTTCTGGCGGGGATAGTCGGCGTTGATGAGAAACAGCTCGATTTCCGGGCACTGCTGCAGGCCCTGCGCCTCGATGCGCGCCTGCGGCAGCAGTGAGGCGAGATAGTCGCTGCCCGCGCGATGCACAGCCCCGCGGGTCAAAGCCCGGCACCCCGGGACGCCAGGGCCGACGGTCCCGCACCCCCTGCCCGGGCAAAGTCGGCGTTTTCTGCTATGCTTTGATAATAATTCACAAGAAACAAGGTAACGCCATGGCTAAGCTCGACCCCAAAGAACTGAAAATGGCCATGCGGGAAGCCGCCCGCATGCGCGAAGCGAACGAAGATCCCTATTTTCTCGCCGCGTCCGTCCTCACCCAGAACTTCCGCATCCGCCAACTCGAACACGTGGCCACGGCAGCCGAGCGCCTGCTGCAGTCGGGCCCCTCGGAGGACCTCCTGATCATCCTGCAGGAGGCCCTGCAGCTGGTACGCGGCGCCGGCAGGCAGGCCGCCTGAACGAGACCCGCCGCGGGCGTCGTCCCTATGGGCCGTGACGGCACCCGCAGCCAGGCAGTCCGGCGCAAGGCGCCACCGCTCAGCCCGGCGCCATCGGACCCGGGCCACCCGCCGGGTAGCGATCCAGGCGCTCCAGCAATCCCGCCAGCTGCTGCCGCTGCGCGGCGATCATAGGGCTCCAACGCTGGCGACACCGCGCCGTCAACGCCTCGCTGACCGACACCGGCAGGCACGCCGCCAGTTCGGGCAGCAGCCCCTTCTCCTCCCGGTCCTCGTGGTGCTCGATCAGGTTCTTGAAACTGCGCTGCCGGTCCAGCACGGCAATCACCTCCCGCCGCTGCAGCACACGCCCGCCACAACCCGCTAGCTCCGCGCCGATGGCATCGGCCATGGCGAGCAGTTTGCGGTGCTCGGCCAGGTAAACCGCGGTCGCCCAGGTCGGCTGCAGCGCCGCCTGGGCGTGGGCCGCCAGCAGATGTGCATCCTCGAGCTCGACGTGCAGCCGCAGCATCGCCCGGTGCAGCTGCCAGAAGCCTGCCGCCAGCCCCGCGTCGCGCTCGACGACCGCCTGCTGATGCCAGTCCAGCAGCCGCGCCAGGTAATCATGGCAGGCGCCGACCACCGTGCGCAGGTCGGCGCTGTCATCGAGGGGTGGGGTCAGACGGTCGGACATGACATCACCAAGGCCGGTTTGCGCGGAGCGCGGCAGGCCGCGGGCGCTCTCGCCGGCAACCGCGGCGCGGCAATGGTGTAGGATAGTACCTCATCCGGCACGGCGACAGCGGCATGATAGAGCAGCGGACCGACGAACACTCCTGCACTTGGGTATTGTATCCCAATCGCTCCATGAGCTGGCGCCAGAACTGCGCGCTGCTGGCAGCGCTGGCGGCCGTGACCCTGCTGATCGCGCTGTTGTGGTCACTGACCGGCGCCTGGTTGATTCTGCCCTTTGCGGGGCTGGAGATCCTCTCGCTGGGCGGCTGCCTGTACTACGTCTGCTGGAAGCTGAACTATCGCCAGGTGATCCGGCTGAGCGCCGATGAGATCACCGTCGAACAGGGTCACTACCACCCCAGGCAGCGCTGGCAGATGGATCATCGGGCGGCCGCCCTGGCGGTAGCGCCGGCAGCGCACCCCTGGGACACCATGACCATCATCCTGTTTGACCGCCATCAGTACGTCTGCCTGGGCCCCTTTCTGAATCAGGAAGACCGCCTCGCCCTGCTCGACTCGCTGCAGACGCAGGGTCTGCCGGTGCGCAGCCAGGCGCTGCCCGAGCACATCGGCTTCTGAGCCCGCCCAAGCGGCGGCCGGCGACCGCCGCGCGGCATCGCCGGCCCGCATGTGCAATTGTTCATAGAGCGGGCGGAACGTGGTTCGGGGGTGCCAAACTGAAGTAAAATGCCGGGCCCTGCCCACCCCGGTACCCGCCAATGCCTGAACCCAAAGTCGGCTTCGTCTCTCTCGGATGCCCCAAAGCCCTGGTCGATTCCGAGCGCATCCTCACGCAGCTGCGCCTGGATGGCTACCAGATCGCGGCAGATTATGCGGGCGCCGATGTGGTGGTGGTCAACACCTGCGGCTTTATCGACTCCGCCAAGCGCGAAAGCCTGGAGGCCATCGGCGAAGCCCTGCAGGAGAACGGCAAGGTCATCGTCACCGGCTGCATGGGGGGTGACGCCGAGGCCATTCGCCAGGCCCACCCCGCCGTGCTCAGCGTCACCGGTCCGCAGGCCTACGAGGCAGTGGTCGCGGCCGTCCACCAGCACGCCCCCCACTCGCGCCGGCACGATCCCCTCATCGATCTGGTGCCGCCGCAGGGCATCAAGCTGACCCCGCGACACTACGCCTACCTGAAGATTTCCGAGGGCTGCAACCACCGCTGCAGCTTCTGCATCATTCCCTCCCTGCGCGGCGACCTGGTCAGTCGGCCCATCGGCGAGGTCATGGACGAAGCGCAGCGCCTGGTCGACGCGGGTGTGCGCGAGCTGCTGGTGATCTCCCAGGACACCAGCGCCTACGGCGTCGACAGCAAGTACCGCACCGGTTTCTGGCAGGGCCGCCCCCTGAAGAGCGATCTGCAGACGCTGTGCGAAGCGCTCGGCGAGCTGGGCGTGTGGGTGCGGCTGCACTACGTCTACCCCTATCCCCACGTGGATCACGTGATCCCGCTGATGGCCGAGGGCCTGATACTGCCCTATCTGGACATCCCGCTGCAGCATGCCAGCCCGCGCATCCTCAAGGCGATGCGGCGCCCGGCCCACCAGGAGAAAACCCTGGCGCGCATCCGGCAGTGGCGGGACATCTGCCCCGAACTGGCCCTGCGCAGCACTTTCATCGTCGGCTTCCCGGGAGAGACCGAGGACGACGTGCAGATGCTGCTCGACTTTATCGAGGAGGCGCAGCTCGACCGCGTGGGCTGCTTTGAATACTCTCCCGTCGCCGGCGCCAGCGCCAACGCGCTGGCCGATCACGTGCCCGACGCCCTCAAGGCCGAGCGCCGCGAGCGTTTCATGGCGCTGCAGCAGCGCATATCGGCCGACAGGCTGCAGGAGAAAATCGGCTGGGAGATTCCCGTCATCATCGACGAAGTGGGCGCCGATGGCGCCCTGGGGCGCAGCTATGCCGACGCCCCCGAGATCGACGGCCAGGTTCACCTGCCGGGTGCCAGCCAGCTGGCGCCGGGCGATATCCTGCTGGCCCGGGTCGTGGCCGCAGACGAGTACGACCTGGAAGCCGTCGTGCTGCCCGCGTGAATCTGCTGCTGCTGCAGCCGGACGATTTCATCGGGGCGCAGCGGGTACGCCTGACCGGGCGCCGCTGCCGGCATCTGCGCGAGGTACTGGGAGTGCAGCCAGGCCAGCAGCTGCGCGTCGGCGTCATCGATGGCCCGATGGGGCAGGGCCGCGTCACCGCCACGACGCCGACCGCCGTCGAGCTTCAGGTCGAGCTCGCGCAGGCACCGCCCGAACCGCTGCCGCTGACGCTGGTGCTGGGCCTGAGCCGCCCGAAGATGATGCGCCGCATCTTCCGCACCATCGCCGAGCTCGGCATCAAGCACGCCGTCATCGTCAATACCCGCCGGGTCGAAAAGAGCTTCTGGCAGAGCCCGCTGCTGGCCGCGGACGCCGTGCGCCACAGCCTCTGCGAGGGGCTGGAACAGGCGCGCGACACCGTGCTGCCGCTCATCGAGTACCGCCGCCGCTTCAAGCCCTTCGCCGAAGACGAGCTGCCCGCACTGACTCGCGGCCGCCGCGCGCTGGCCGCGCACCCCGGCGCCGCCGCCGCGGCGCCACCTGCGGACAGCGGCGACTCTCTGCTGCTGTGCATCGGGCCCGAAGGCGGCTTCATCCCCTACGAGATCGAGCTGCTGGAGCGTGCCGGCTGCAGCACGATGGACCTGGGTCAGCGCATACTGCGCGTCGAAAATGCCATCACCGTCGCCGCGACCAGGCTGCTCGCGTCGCGGCCCCCGGCGTAGCGGGCCAGCCCAGGCTTTTCTGCCGACGCCGGCCACTATACAATCGCAGGACGGGAGCACCCGCTGCGGGCGCCCCCCACCGAGCCGAGCGGGGAGGCAGCGGTGCTACAGCTGACCGGCACTGAAGCCATGCTGATCCAGCAGGAAGGCGAACGCCAACCGCAGCACATCAGCCTGCTGCTGATCTACGACCCATCCTCGGCACCCCTGCAGCAGGTGCTCTACCGGGAGATCCTGGCGGCACTGCAGCGCAGTCTGCCATCCTCCAGCCTGTTCCGCCGCAAGCTGGTGACCGCACTGAGACTGCAGCTGCCGTACTGGATCGAGGGCGAGCACTTCGATTTCGAATACCACGTGCGCCACATCGCCCTGCCCAGACCCGGCGGCTCGGCGCAGCTGCAAAAGCTGCTCGCCAGGCTGCACGGCGTGCCGCTGGACCTGTCCAGGCCGCTGTGGGAGGTCTATGTCATCGAGGGCCTGTCGGCACTGCCGGAGCACCGCGAAAACAGCTTCGCGCTGCTGTTCAAAATCCACCTGGCGGCGGTCGAGAAGCTGGATTTTCCCGGTCTCATCGACGCCATCCACACTACCACGCCCGAGCCCGCGGCAACCCTCCGGCCCGACGACTGGTGCCCGGAGCCGGCACCGCCGGCGTGGCGCATGCTGTCCCGGGCCTATGTCGACGGCGTGCGCCAACCCACGCGGCTGCTGCGGACCGCCGGTGCGGCCCTGGACTCACTGCGGCGGCGCGCGACGCCAGCCGACACCACCGCCGCGGGCGCTGCGGGGCGCACCCGCTTCAATGCGCCCCTGGGCACCGAGCGCGTCATGGGCAGCATCGACATCGACCAGGCGGCGCTGAGCGCGATCGCCCACGCGGTACCGGGCGTGACCAGCGATGACGTGATCGCCAGTATCGTCGGCGGCGCCCTGCGGCGCTACCTGATAGAGAAGGCCGAACTGCCGGCGGAGTCCCTGTCCGCCGCCGTTCCCGTCAGCGTTGGCCGCGATACCCACGGCGCGGCAGCGCGGGCGCGGATCAGCCTGATCAAGCTCTCCCTGGGCACCACCATCGACAACCCGATCGAGCGCCTTAGCCACATCCACAGCGCCGCCCGCCAGGCTCAGGCCGGCCTGCGTGCCGTCGAGGCCAGGCACAGCCCGCAGCCAGGCGACAGCGATGCGACCCGCAATTCCGTCTTCTGCCTGCATCAGGGAGCGTTGCGGGAAGTGCTGGAGCGCACGCCCGCGCCTTTCAATGTGCTCCTGTCCCGCTTGCACTGCCCCACCGCGCCCCGCTACTTCTCCGGCGCCATACTGCAATCGGTGGTCGCGCTGGGGACGCTGATGGATCAGATCGGCCTGTGCCATACCGCGACCTCGGGACGGGACCGCACCAGCATCAGCTTCGTCGCCTGCCGCGACATGCTGCCCGACCCGGAACGCTATAGCGCCTGCCTTGAGCAGAGCCTGCGCCAGCTGCAGCTGGAGACGCTGCGCGGGCGCGCTCCCTGACGGACCTGCCGAAACGCAGCGGCCGCAAGAAAATGGCTACAAAACGCTCCGGAACAATAGTAGGATGCCAAAAGACCCGGTGGCAGTCTGCCGTTACTACCACGCTCCAGGGTTGTTGAGCCGGACGCCAGCGGCACCGTGCCTATCGGTGGTTTTGTTGGCTACATGGAGTCCGCAAGGCACGTCAGCCAAAACGGCGGCCGGCCCGAAGCCCCGGGCATGGGCACCGCCGTGGCGCGGTTACCAACAATAAAAAGAGGAAGAACCACGATGTCCGCACTACTCGACAAAGCCTTCTCACCGGCAAAACTGAACGGACTGCAGCTGCGCAACCGCATTATCAAGGCGGGCGCATTCGAGGGCATGACCCCCAAGGGCGTACCGAACGAGAGACTGATCAAGCACCACTCCGAACTGTCGGAGGGCGGCGTCGGCCTGACCACCGTGGCCTACTGCGCAGCCGAGGCGGACGGCCGGGTCATGGAAGAGATGATGTACATGCACGAGGGCATCCGGCCCCAGCTCGAGGAGCTGGCCGCCAGCGTCCATCAGCACGGCGGCGCGCTGTCCGGCCAGCTCGGCCACTGCGGCAACTTCACCCAGAACAAGGATTTCCGCGGCAAGCGCCCGCTTGGCCCCAGCCGCGCCTTCAACCTCAGCGGCGTGCCCTACGGCCTGCCCTTCGCCGGCGCCATGGGCACCGAGGACATGAACCGCCTGGTGCAGACTTTCCACGATGCCGCGACGTTCATGAAGTCCGTCGGTTTCGACGCCATCGAGATCCACTTCGCCCACGGCTATGGCCTGAGCCAGTTCATCAGCCCCAAGACCAACAAGCGCAAGGATGAGTACGGCGGCTCCATCGAAAACCGCATGCGGCTGCCGCTGCGGGTGCTGGAGGCCGTGCGCAAGGCCGTGGGTGACGACTTCCCCATTCTCGGCAAGATGGGTCTGACCGACGGGGTGAAGGGCGGACTGGAGATCGACGAGGCGCTTAAAGTCGCGGCTATGCTGGACAAAGGCGGCATCGATTGCCTGATACCCAGCGGCGGCACCAGCAGCATGAACCCGATGCTGCTGTTCCGCGGCGACAACATCTGGGGGCCGCTGCTCAAGGCCGAGACCAACCCGCTGCTGTGGCTGGGCATATTCATGATGAAGCCCTTCATGTTCTTCGACTACCCCTATGAGGAGATGTACTTCCTCGATGGCGCGCGGCGCGTGCGGGATACGGTCAAGAACGCCAAGGTCTGCTATATCGGCGGCGTCAGCACCGTCGAAAGCATCGAGAAGGCCATGTCCGAGTTCGATTTTATCGAGATGGCCCGCGCCCTGATCGCCGACCCTGCGCTGGTGAAACATGCCTCGAGCAACCCGCAGTACAGGAACCCCTGCACCCATTGCAACAAGTGTGCCGCGCTGATCAAGAGCGACACCGGGGTATACTGCGTCGAACTGGCCCAGTAGTGACGCGCTCATGCCCCCGCTGGAAGCGGGGGGCAATTGGTAATTCACTCACCGCGCCCCGCTGGAAGGGGCCGGAGGGGTGCTACGAAGCTGACGCCAATGGCCAATTCCGATAGCGGCCGCTTCAGTCGGCCGGCGGTGGTACTGCACTGGGTAATGGCACTGGCCATCGTCGGCCTGTTTGCGCTGGGCCTCTATATGGTCGACCTGGACTACTACCACCCCTGGTACAACTCGGCGCCGCAGCTTCATCAGAGCCTGGGCATAGTGGTCGGCCTGCTGCTGCTCGTGCGCGTGGGGGTACGGCTGGCCCTGCCACCCCCGCTGCCGCTGCCGAGCGTCTCAGCGACCGAGAGAGCGCTGGCCGGCATCGCCCACGGCCTGCTATATTTGCTCATCCTGCTGGTCGTGGCGACCGGCTATCTGATCGCCAGCGCCGATGACACCGCCGTGGCGGTCTTTTCGTGGTTTTCAGTGCCCGCTCTGCCCGTCGCACTGGAGGGTCAGGAGGACATCGCGGGGCTGTGGCACGAATGGCTGGCGTGGACGCTCATCGCGCTGGCCGCAGTGCATGCCGCCGCCGCTCTCAAACACCACTTCATCGACCGCGACGATACCCTGAGGCGGATGCTGGGCCGCTGAGGCGGGCCCGCATCCAGCTCGACTGACGCATCCAACCCTGAGGTCCTGCACTATGCACGCAACACCCCTGCGCACGGCCCTGCTGGCCGTCGCCCTGCAGTGGCTGCCGGCAGCCGCGCTCAATGCCGACACCTACCTTATCGATACGGACGGCATGCATGCATCGATCCAGTTCCGCATCCAGCATCTGGGCTATAGCTGGCTGTACGGCCGCTTCAATGCTTTCAGCGGCAGCTTCTCCTACGACGCCGCGCAGCCCGAAGCGTCCTGGGTCAAGGTCACCATCAATACCGCCAGCATCGACAGCAACCACGCCAAGCGCGACAAGCATCTGCGCGACGAGGAATTCCTCGACGTGAGCCGATATCCCGAGGCCACCTTTGCCAGCACCGGCGTGCAGTGGCACAGCGCCGATGCGCTGACGCTCTCCGGCCAGCTGACGCTGCGCGGCGTCACCCGGGACGTGGTCATCGAGGCCACCAAGGTCGGCAGCGGACCGGACCCCTGGGGCGGGTTCCGGGTAGGCTTTTCCGGTACTACCCGCATCGCGCTCAAGGACTTCGGCATCGACAAATACCTGGGCCCGGCCAGCACCACGCTGGAGCTGCTGCTGGACATCGAGGGCATCCGCCAGGACCCGCGCAAAGCCGGCAAGCGCTCCTGAGGCGGCTCGCGCTCAGCGCCCGCCCCCATCGTCGGAGACCAGCCCGGCCAGGGGTTGCCGGGGCAGCGACAACTCGAAGGCCACCCAGTACTTGAGGATATTGCCGACGTACTGCACGGGCTCTCTGCCCACCCTCCTCGCGGCGATGACCTCCACGTTGTCGAACCAGACGTTGGGGTCCAGCCCTGCCGCTCCGGCCTCCCGCCGCAGCTGCCGCAGGCGCCCGGGCCCGGCGTTGTAGCCGGCCAGTGCCAGCAGCACGCGATTGAAATCGTCGATCGCGGCGTCGCTCAGATAGTAATCGGTAATGAAGCGCAGGTATTTCACGCCGGCGTGGATGTTGTTCTCGAGCTTGTCGATCTCCCGGATGCCCACGTTGCGATCCGCCGCGGTGCTGCGCAGCACCTGCATGACCCCGACGGCGCCTGAGCGGCTGCGCTGCGACTGGTCGATGCCGGACTCCTGATAGGCCTGCGCCGCGATCAGCGTCCAGTCGAAACCGTAGCGCTCACCGTACAGCTTGAAATAGTCCATCGACTCGCGCAGCCACGGCCGCGCTGCCAGCGACAGCGGATTCTTGACGTAGCGATCGCTGCGCAGGTAGCGATCGCTGATGATATTGCCAAAGGTGGTGCCCCTGAAGTGCCGGCCTATGAAGCGGTCGAGCGCCGCCTTGAGGCGGGGGCTGTCCTTGCGCATGGCCCAGGCGATCGTGCCGCCGCTCCTGAGCACCACATCCTCGTGCAACGCGATGTTGTGCAGCGCCCTGGCCCAGAGCTCGGCGATGTGGCGGTCCACCACGATGGTCGGCACCATGCCGGCGTCGACCATCTCCAGCAGGTCCTCGTCCTCCAGATAGCGGTTCACGCGCACCAGCTCGACGGGCGCCTTGCCCGCCGCCTCGAAGCGCTGATTGAGAGCGAGCAGGCTCTGGAAGTAACTGCTGGACTCGCGCACGAAGACCTGCGTGCCCGAGAGGTCATCGAGCGATTCGATGGCAGGGGCATCAGCGCCCGTCACGACGATCTCCGACACGCTCTCCATCACCGGCCGGGAGAAGTCGACCAGCTCGCGGCGGCTGGCGACATCGGTCAGGTTGGCGATGGCGATATCCCCGGCGCCAGCGAGCAGGGCCGGAATCAGCTGTTCGGTGGTGATCGGGATCATCAGCACATGAATTCTGGCATGGCGTTTGCCGTACTGCTGGTTCAGCCAGGTCTCAAATCGGCTCATGGCCTCGTAGGCCAGGCCACGCTGCACCACGCCGTCCAGAAAGTAATACGTGCGCGAATACACCACCAGCGCCCGGATCAGGCGGCGCTTGAGCAGCGCGTCGAGGTCGCCGGTCCAACGCTCGCCCAGCGGGGCCAGCGCCAGCAGCGGCGCACTGCCTCCCTCGCCGCGGCTGAACGGCAGCGGCAGATCGTTCTCGGGCTGGTGGTAGATTTGCGCCAGCGCCGGATCGACGGGCAGCTCGGGTTCCGGCGCCGGGTGCTCGCCGACGGACCGGTCCCCGCCCAGCGGCCAGTGGCCGCGCAGCAGCAGGACCAGCGCGACGACGCCGGCGACAACCTGCAGCAACCCGATCAAGCGACGCCGATTCAGGGCGACGCGCCCGGTGCTCGAGGGGACCTTCATGGCGCTGACTGCGGCGCGTCCGCAAGCAGCGGAATCGTGTGGAACTGATATACGGTGGTGGCCGCGGCCCGCTTCCAGGCCAGCGCCATGCGGTAACCCGGCGCCGGGTCGAACAGACGGAAACGCCAGGCGGGCGCATGGTCGTCGATGGCGGCGGAAAACTCGACGGCTATTTCCCGCTCATCGGCAAGGTGAAAGCTGAAATTGCCCAGCCCCAGCGCTATGCCCTCTCCCCGCGCTTTCATATAGGCTTCCTTGAGCGTCCAGTAGTCAAAAAAGCGGTCGCGCTGCCGCGCCGCCGGCGCCGCCTGCAAGGCCGCCAGTTCAGCGGCTGAAAAGAAATGGCGCGCAATGGCCAGCACATCGTTGGCGCGCTCCATGTGCTCGATATCCACCCCCACATCGAATTCCAGCGCCACCGCGCAGACGACGAAGTCGCCGCTGTGACTGATATTGAAGCGCAGCGGCAGCGGCGCGGCGCGCAGCTCCGGCTTGTCCTGGACGCCCGTGGTGAACTGCCAGCCGTGCGGCGGGACCGCTGCGTAGCGCGACAGGCAGGTGCGCACCAGCGCTCGGGTGACGAGATGGCGCTGCCGGTCACGCTCGAAGCGGTAGCGCTCCAGGCGCGCGAGCTCCTCGGCATTCATGAGGCTGCGATAGCGCGCCAGCAGCTGCGGGTCGTCGATTTCGGAACAGCGGGCCAGCCACAGGTGGATATGATCGTGCTCCAACCTCATCGCAGACAACTCTGCAGCCGCGTCGACATGCGCTGAATCCCCACAAAGGCGCCGAAAATACCACGGAAGCGCGCCGCCTTCATCTGTTTTGTCCAATCCCGGCGCCCCGGCCGCGACGGCTTGTGTTTAACGTCATGCCAAGGGAGAATGGCGCGCGCCTGCCCCGGCGCGAGCAGGCCGCCCCCCGTCCGGTCACACCACCCCCGCCCAGCGCAGCAGGAGAACCCTCTGCATGCACTCCAGCTTTGACGTCGCGATCATCGGAGCAGGCCCCGCGGGCTGCACTGCGGGAGCGCTGCTGGCAGCGGCCGGGCTGACGGTCTGCATCGTGGAAAAGGACGCCTTTCCGCGCTTCAAGATCGGCGAGTCACTGCTCCCCGCCGGCAATGCCATTCTGCGTCGCATCGGCGTATGGGAGCAGATGGAGCGGGCCGGCTTCACCAAAAAGTACGGCGGCGAGTTCATCAGCAGCGACGGCAGCAGTCGGGTCAACAACATCTTCTCCGACGGCCTGGTCAAGGGCATGGACTACAGCTATCAGGTGGAGCGCTGCCGCTTTGACCAGCTCCTGCTCGACAACGCCCGCGCCAGGGGCTGCCAGGTGCTGCAGCCCGCCAGAGTCGAGGACGCCCAGTGGCAGGACGGGCACTGGGCCCTGGCGCTGAGCAGCCGCACGGCGCCGCCGGCAAACCTGCAGGCGCGCTGGCTGGTGGACGCCAGCGGACGCCAGGCCTTTTACGGCCGCAGCCGGCGGCTGCCCAGAGACCCGCTGCCCTACCCCAAGCGGCTCGCCGTGTACGGCCACTTCAAGGGCGTCCGCCACCGCGAGCACAGCGCCTACCCCGGCAATATCATCGTCACCCGCCTGCGCGATGGCTGGTTCTGGAGCATTCCGCTGGACGCCGCGACGACCTCGGTGGGCGTGGTCTCCCAGCGGCGCAAGGACGAGTGGATCTCCAGCCGGCTCACGCCGGCCAGCTTCTTTGCACGGGAAGCGCAGCGCTCGCCCTTTGTCACCGCGCTGCTCAAGGATGCGGAACTCATCGGCGACTACCGCACGACCGGCGACTATGCCCACTCCTTCGGGAACTATGCATTCACCCGCGCGCTGCTGGTCGGCGACGCCGCCGGCTTCATCGACCCGGTGTTCTCCTCCGGCGTCTACCTCGCCATGCGCTCCGCCGAGATGGCGGCGGACGCGATCGCGCTGGCTCACCGACAACAGCGCGGCCTCACCCCGCGCGAATGCCGGCACTACACGCGGACCCTCAAGAAAAACGTGCGGGTGATGCGGGACCTCATCGAAGTCTATTACGACAACAGCCGATTCCCCGTCTTCATGGCGCCGAGCAATCGCTTCAAGCTGTTCAGCGCAGTGAATTCGATCGTCGCCGGCAACACCCAGCCCGACTTCAGGCTGTGGTGGCGGTTTCAACTGTTCCTGCTGATCTGCCGCAGCAACCGCTGGCTGCGCCTGGCACCGCCGCAGCGCCTGAGCTGACCCTGCGGACGGCCTCAGCCGGGCTGTGCCAGCGTGATGCGCGCCGACAGCTGCACCACGCCGAGGGCCTCGACGCTGACGCGGTAGATGGCGCCGCCGGCGCCGGCGCTGACGCAGCAAGCGCGCACGGTGAGCGCCGCGACCTCGGCGTCGAGCCAGTCGCCGGCCACCGCCAGGTCCTTCACGGCCGCCAGATAGGCCGGCCGCCCCGCCGTCGCGGCACCGCCCCGGGCGGGCGCTGCCGAACCACCTGCCATGGCGGCGTGAACGGCAGCGGCCTGAGCGCCGTATTCCAGCAGCGCCATGGCGTGGAGCCGGCCCCGCTCCAGCAGGGGATTGTCGGACCGCAGCGGCCGCTGCGCCACGCACTCGATGGCGGCGGCTGAGCAGCTGAGCACGCCGTCGAGCAGACACATGGCGCCAGCGTGGGGCACCGCCGCGGCGATGGCGGCCGCGTCCATCAGCACGGCCGCACCGCCGCGTGCAGGGCGCCCCCGCCGGGCAGCGCCAGCACCGCGCCTCCCCGCTGCCGGGCGATGCACTCCAGCAGCGGCAGCAGGCGCGCCGCGGGGTTGCCCCGCCGCAGCAGCTCGAGTCCGGGCACGTCGGTGCCCGCCGGCTCCCGCCCCCGCTCGCCAGGAGCCACGACCAGCCCGCACAGGCTCTGCGCGGTGGGCTCCGGCGTCAGCCACAGCGCGGCGCTGAACGGCCGCAGGACCTCACGCTTGCCCGACATGGGCCACTCGATGGTGTTGTCATAGACGGCCAGCAGCACCGACCGCCGCTCCAGAGTCACCAGGGTAGCGGCCTCCAGCAGCGCGGCGCCGGCGGTGAAGTCGTAGGCGCAGAGGCTGAGCGAGGGTTCGCGGCTGCCCGTGGCGATGCTCCAGTAGCCCGCGGGGGCGTTGTGCACCGAGTTGTGAAACTGCGTGGGCGAAACCCGGCGCTCGGCACTGGCCAGCGCCCGGCAGATCTGATCGTTGATCGCATAGTCGCCGCCGGACGACGCGAACACGGCGGCGAGCCCGGCCGCTTCCTGCAGCCGTCCGGCGACGGCCTGCTCGCAGGCGCCGAAGGCCAGCCTGACCAGAGCGGTGGCGCGCCGGCGCTCGTTGGCCGGCAGCAGCGCGGGCTGGTAGCGCGGCAGCGGCTCGTCCTGCCACGGCGCGCGCCCCTGCAGCACCGCGCAGCCCTCCTGCCAGCTGCTCAGTCCAGGCGCGAACAGGCCGACGGTTTCGACGAAGAGGCGGCTCACTGGCCCTCCCATGCCTGCGTCCCTCCCAGCACCAGACTGCAGTTGCTGCCGCCGAATCCGAAGGAGTTGGTGAGCACGGCGCCGAGCCGCTGCGCACGATGCTCCAGCAGCACATTGATCTCCAGGGCCGGATCGCGCACGGTGGTGTGCAGGCTGCGGGGCGCCAGGCCGCGCTCCAGGCACAGCAGCGACAGCGCGGCCTCGACGATGCCGGCGGCTCCGAGCGTGTGGCCGGTCCAGCCCTTGGTGGAGCTGCAGGCCACCTCGCCGCCCAGCAGCTGCGCCACGGCCCGCGCTTCGGCCAGGTCATTGGCCGGCGTGCCGGTGCCGTGCAGATTGACGTAGTCGATCGCTGCCGGCGCCAGGCCCGCGGCCTCGATCGCCGCCGCCATGGCCAGCCGGGCCCCTGCCCCCTCGGGATGCGGCGAGGACATGTGATGGGCGTCGCTGCTCTCGCCGCAACCCAGCAGCGCCGGCGCCGCGGCGTGGGTGGCGCGCTCCAGCAGGGCAAAGCCGGCCGCCTCCCCGATCGAGATGCCGCTGCGCCCGATGTCGCAGGGCCGGCAGGGCTGGGCCGCGACCAGCTGCAGGGCATTGAAGCCGTAGAGCGTCGTCAGGCAGAGGCTGTCCACGCCGCCCACGACAGCGGCATCGCACCACCCCGCCGCGATGCTGCGCCGGGCCGACGCGAAGACTTTGGCGCTCGATGAGCAGGCGGTCGAGATCACGCAGCTGACGCCTTCGAGCCCCAGCGCCAGCCGCACGAACTCACCGATCGAATAGGTGTTGTGGGTGGTCTCATAGCGGTAGTCCGCCGGCAGCGCCCCCGTCTGCGCATCCAGCGCCATATAGGCCAGCTCGGTCTGGTGGATGCCGGCCGTGCTGGTGCCGATGTAGCACGCGACCCGGCCGGGACCGTAGCGCTCGACGGCTGCAGCGACCGCGGCCAGGAAGCCGTCCTGCTGCAGGCCGTGCCAGGCGAGGCGATTGTTGCGGCAGTCGAACGCCGCCAGCCGCGGTGGCAGGGCGATCCGGTCGAGGCCGTCGACCTCCCCTACCCAGGTAGCGAGCGCCTCGCTGCCGGCAAATGCACAGGGGCGCAGGCCGCTGACGCCCGCCTCGAGCTGGCCCCAGTTCGCCTCCAGCCCGGCACCCAGGGCGGTGGTCAAGGTATAACTAGTGATGGGTAGCGCTTTCATCGGCCCAGAAGTCGTAAAAATTGAACCAATTATACGGCGCCATGCGGGCATAATGCGCCAGCCGATCGGCATAGTGCTGCACGCAGCCCCGCAGGGCCGCCTCGCGACCGCGGCGCGGCACATCCAGCCCCGGCGTCACCAGCTCGAAGTACACCCGATAGCGGTCGCCGCCGTCGTAGAGGCCGAAACACAACACCACCGGCACCTTCAGCACCATGGCCAGGGTCCAGGGCCCGGCGGGAAACCCCGCCTGGCGCCCAAGAAACGCTGCCCCGACCCTGCGCTCTGCCGGTGCGCAGCGATCGGCCATGACGCCCACCAGCGCTCCCTGCCGCAGCGCCTCGTCGATCTCCAGCACGAGCTGCGGCGACGGCAGACTGGCGTCGATGATGCCGGCGGCGAGCTCGGGATCGAGCTGATTGAGCAGCTCGCCGACCATGGGCGTGCGGCGGCGGTCGAGCACGATGCGCAGCGGCAGCCGCTGATCTCTGGCGCCGAGCACGCGCAGGGCGTCGAAACTGCCCAGATGCGACACCAGCAGCAGACAACCGCGCCCCGGGCGCATCTGCTGGGCAAACACCTGCTCCCCCTGCGTCTGGATGCGGAAATGGCTGAAGCCGTCGGTCAGCATGAACAGGCGATCGGCCAGCACCCGGGCGAACGTGTAGACGTGCCGCAGCACATCGCTCCAGGCGACGGGCCGGTCCAGGGCGCGCGACAGAAAATCGCGCGAAGCGCGCCGCGCCGGTGCCCCGGTCGCGCAGAAATAGGCGGCGATCGGGTAGAGCAGCAGACGCACGACGTGACGCCCGCCCAGGCGGGCGATCGCCACGATCAGCGCCACCCAGAAGCGGTTGCTGCGCTCGCCCTGTTCGGTCCAGCTCACGACGGCGGCGCCTTGACCAGCAGGTCGCCGCGCGCGATCACAGCGCCCTCGCGGGTCACCCGCAGCGCCAGCCTGCCCGCCTCACCCTGCGGCTCGGCGCTGACCAGGCAATGCTCCCCGGGCCGCAGCGGCGCCAGGAACTTCATGGACTTGACCCCCCGCACCGGGTACCCGCGCCGGTCCAGCTGGCAGCACAGCCACTGCAGCAGCAGCGCGCCCGGCACGATGGGGTCGCCGGGAAAATGTCCCGCATAGCAGGGGTGCTGCCGCGGTGCTGACAATGCGAAGCGCACCTCAGCCACCCGCCCGACGCAAGGCCTGCAGCAGGTCGGCACGGGGCACCTTGCCGGTCTCGTTGCGGGGAATCTGCGCGACGATTCTCAGGGGCCTTGGCAGCAGCACCGGATCGATGCGGCGCGCCAGCTGCTCCGAAATCTGGCGCTCGCTGAGGCCGGACACGACCAGTGCCGCCGGACGCTGGCCGTCGTCGGGTACGAATACCACGGCATCCTCCACACCGTCGACTTCCAGCAGCCGGCGGTTCAGGTCCGCCAGCGAAGCGCGCTTGCCGCCGACGTTGATGAGGTCGGCAGCGCGTCCCAGCAGGCGGAAGCGCCCGCCGTCCAGCAGCGCCAGCTGGTCCTGCAGCGGCACCGGCTGCGCCAGCTGCGGGCCGATCACCTCGAAGCCGGCCGGCGCCGGGCGCAAGGCCATCCCCTCCAGCAGCTGCCACTCATCGCCCTGCGCGGGCCAGCGCGTGGCGATGCTGCCCGCCTCGGTGCAGCCGTAGATCTCCTGCACCGCGCCGCCACTGCAGGCCTCCATGGCGGCGGCCAGTGACGGCTCGAGCGGCGCCGTCGCCGACACCACCCGGTCGGTGGGCGGCAGCGCACAGCGGGCACCGATGAGGGCCCGCAGGTGCACCGGCGTCGTCACCAGCAGGCGCGGCGCGGCGCACTCCGCCAGCGCCGCCGCGATATCCTCCGGGTAGAAGGGATGGCGCGCGTGCAGCCGGCAGCGACCCTGCAGCGCCATCATCGCGGTCATCTCCAGGCCATACATGTGCTGGCAGGGGACGGTGGCCACAATGGCGGGCGGCCGGGGACCGGCGGCAAAGCGCCCGGCCAGCAGGCGCGCCGTGCCGCACAGGGAGGCCCAGCGCTTGGCGTTGGGCAGCGGCCGCCCCGTGCTGCCGGAGGTGAACGCCGTCACCGCCAGGGCTTCCGCCGCCACGGTCGGAGACTGGGCCGGCGGTGGGTCGGCGCACGCGAGCCGGGCGACCGCCACCTGGGGGCAGCCAGTTGCCTGCGGCTCGTCGACCAGCGCAAAAGCGCCGGGGTACTCGCCGACCAGTTCCGCCAGGGTCTGCACCTGCCGGTTGGCCGGCAGCAGCGTGGTGACGCCCCGGAGCAGCGCCGCGCAGAAACCGAGCATGAAGTGATAGCGGTCACTGCACAGATTGAGGGCGTGACGCCCCTCCGGCAGCTGGCGGGCGAGCGCGGCGGCGGCCGCCAGAAAGTCGCCCTGGTTGACCCAGCCGCCGTGGCCGTAGACCAGGGGCGCCTCGGGCCGATAATCCCGCAGCAGTGGCAGCCGAGCCTCAGCCATGGCGGGCGCCCCGGACATCGGCGCGCCAGACGATGCCAAGGTATTCGCGAAGACCGGGCTGGGCGAAGTCCCGGAAGCGCCAGCGCCGGTAGCCATACTCCGCCAGAAAGCACGCTGCGACCAGCAGGTAGTTGATGCAGTTACTGAAAACGGACCACATCGCATCCCCCCCGAACGCCGCCAGCGCGGCCGACGACAGCGACAGCGACAGCAGAAAGAGGGCCCAGAACGCCGTGACCTGGCGGGTATAGCGAACGATGTCAGGCGGCAGCCAGCCGTGCACCTGGAGGCCGATAGCCGTCACCAGCGGCACCTGGCCGGGCCTCAGGGTCCGGGCGAACACCACCAGCAGCAGCAGGGGCAGGGCAATCGGCGGCAGGTAGAGCACGTACAGCGTCATATCGGTCGCGCCCAGCGCCACCGCGATCAGCACCAGGCCCGCCCAGGCGCCCCACGCCAGCGCACTGCCCTGGCGCAGACCGGGCAGCAGCGCGCCGGCGCCCAGCAGCACGATGGCCAGCACCTGCAGCGCAGGCTGGCCCAGCACCACCCCGAAGTGGACGCACAGCGGGTAGCTCAGGATCAGCGCAAGCTGCATGGCACGAGCCCACCCGGTCAAGATCGGGCGGAAATGTAATTCGCGAGGGACCGCAGACTGGCAAACACGGCGCGGTTGCTGGCGTCATCCGCTTTGAGCTGCACGGAATAGTGCTGGGCGACCGCCAGCGCGATCTCCAGGGCGTCGATGGAGTCCAGACCCAGGCTGTCGGCATCACCCAGGCCGAACAGGGGCGCTTCCGGGTGGATGTCGGCGGGCGCAACGTCCTCGAGACCGAGGGCATCCACCAGTATTTCCGCCAGCTTTCTCTCGTTGTCGGTCTGCTCGCTCATCGTATCGGTATCCCTGTTGTGCCGGCCCGGCAGCGCAGCAACGCGTCAGGCCCTGATCCCTGTATATTCACTGAAGATACCCAGCTCGACCCGCCGCTGGCAATCCACCAGAGCGGCGTCATGCATGGCGGCGAGGATGGTCGGCGGGGGCACGCAGGTCTCGATGGTGTCCCAGTAGTAGCGCATCAGCTCCTGGGCCTCGGCGCTGCGGCGAGCCAGCCGCGTCAGGGTCGGGATCACCACCCGCATATAAAAGCGCAGCACGGCAAAACCGACGGTGCCCTGGGGCCGGGTGATTTCGAGTATCAGCACCTTGCCGCCGGGCTTCAGAACCCGGCGGAATTCCTCGAAGAGCGGGCGCAGATCGGCGACGTGGCGCAGGGCATAGCCCATGCTGATCCGGTCAAAGCTGTCATCGGGGTACGGCAGCGATTCGCCAAGGCCCTGCGCGCTGAGGCGCACGCCCCGCCGGCGGCCTTCCTCCAGCATGCCACGGCTGGGATCGTGCGCCACGACCAGGCCCTCGTCACCGACGATCTGCTGCGCCAGCAGCGACACCACACCGGTACCCGCGCCGACATCCAGCAGCGCCATACCCGGCTCAAGACCGGCCCGCAGCAGCGCCTGCCGCCGGTAGAAGCGGCCGGAACCCAGGCTCATGACATTGGTGATCCAGTCATAGTGGCCGGCGGAGGCATCGAACCAGCCGTCGACCCGGCGCCTGCGCTCGCTGCCGTCAGCGTAGTATTCGTCGAGGACCGGGTGCGGGGAGAGGGGATTGTCCGCAGATTGAATCATGGGCGCAACTCGGGTGACTGCATAAAAGCGCGCTACTTTAAGTCAGCATGGGGTCTTTGGCAATAACCCGGACACCGTCGGCAATTCATGACAGTCGGGGCGCCCTGCCCTATAATCTGCGCACCATCCTGCCTTCGGTGTTGAGCAAAGGAAACCTCGTGACGCCGCCCATCGAGCTCGAACTGCCCGCACCGAGCATCAGCTGCCGCTACACCAGCGAACCCGCCGACCAGCTGGCGCGGCCCTGGCACCTGTTCGGCCTGGTCGAGTTCGGCAGGCCGTGCGGGGTGGAGCGCGCCAGCGGGACGTTTTCCGCCGGCCTGACGCCCCTGCCAGACCACCCGCTGCGGGAGGCCTGGCTCAGCACGACGCCGGTGCGCCGGGGCAGCGACCAGCGCTGCAGCTGGACCCAGACCGATGATCTGCTGCTGATCGGTCTGGCCGTCGATGAGGCGCGCTATCCCAGCCAGCGCGACGCCATCCAACTGGCCTATCGGACCCTGCTGAGCGGGGCCGGCAGGCTGGGCTACCCCCACATCATCCGCGCCTGGAACTACATGGCGGCTATCAACGCCGGGTCCGGCGACCACGAGCGCTATCGCATCTTCTGCGAGGGCCGCCTGGCCGCTTTCGTCGAGTGCGGCTACGCGGCCCGGCAGTTTCCCTCGGCCTGCGCGCTCGGCCATCAGGGGGGCGACACGATCATCTACCTGCTCGCCTCGCGGCGGGCCGGCACCCACTTCGAAAATCCACGACAGCTGAGCGCCTACCGCTACCCCCGACAGTACGGCCCGGCCAGCCCCTCGTTCGCCCGCGCCACGCTGCTCGACAGCGCCGGGGAGCGCAAGCTGTTCGTATCGGGCACGGCCAGCATCATCGGCCATCACTCCGCCCACGACGCCTGCGTCGCGCGCCAGCTCGAGGCCACCTGCCACAACGTCGACGCCCTGCTGGCGCACGTCGGCGCCAGCACCGGCGGCGCACCCGCGATGAGCCTGCTCAAGGTCTACCTGCGCCACCCCGCCGACCTGCCCGTCGTGCGCCAGGGGGTGCGGCGGCACTTCGGCGCGGACACGCCGACCCTCTACGTGCAGGGTGACATCTGCCGGCGCGAGCTGCTGGTGGAAATCGATGGCATCGCCGAGTTCGCCTAGGCCGCGCTCCCGGCTCGCCACCGCGGGCCTGGTCGCCGCCCGGGCCTCGGCGTTCGTGCTGTTCGGCGCCTGCTCGCTGCTGCTCTCGGCCACCGTGTTCGCCCCCCTGCTGCTGGCGCCCCTGCCGCGCCGGCAGGTGCACCGCTGCAGCCGGCAGGTGTTGAGCCTCGGCCTGCGCATGCTGCTGCGCTACATCGTGCTGGTGCACCTCACCGCCCCGCACATCGTGCGCGGCCGCGAGCATCTGCGGCGGGGCGGACAGCTGCTCGCATCCACCCACCCGAGCCTGATCGACGCGGTCTTTCTGATCGCCCTCGCGCCGCAGGCCAACTGCATCGTCAAGCGCCAGCTGTGGCGCAATCCGTTCACCGCGATTCCCGTGCGGGCCCTGGGCTACCTGCGCAATGACGACCCCGACCTGCTCGAGCGCTGCGCCGCCGCGCTGCGCGCCGGCGAGTCGCTGATCATCTTCCCGGAGGGCACCCGCACCCGCGCCGGCCAGCCGCTGAAGCTGCAGCGCGGCGCGGCCAACATCGCGCTGGCGGCGGGTTGCGACCTCACGCCGGTGATCATCCACTGCGAACCCCGCGTCGGCCAGAAGGCGCAGAAGTGGTACGAGCTGCCGCCCCGCCTGCCCCAGTTCACCATCGAGGGGTTTCCAGCGCTCGACGGCAGCGCGCTGATCGACCCCGCGCAGCCGCGCAGCGTGCAGGCGCGGCGATTGACCCGGGCACTGCTGAACTTTTTCGACGCGCGCTATCCGACCGGCGCGACCTGAAGCCCGCCCAGGCGCACGCGGGCCTGGGCAGAACACTAGGAAAGCACCACCGGCATCTGGTAATCTTGCGGCCCGGCGGGAGACCCGGCTGCTCGCCGGATTTCCCGTGTGCCAATCGTCAACCATGGCCACTGAAAATTGCCACTGAAAACGGGCGCAGCCGGCATCCACCGCACCGCTGCGCCATGGCGGGATCGCCCGGCTCTCCACCAGCCACCGCCGGCGAGCCGCGACAGCCCCAACGACGCGACAGAGGCTTCGACACCCCATGCAGTCCAAACAAGACATCCTCGAACAGCTCATCAATCTGCTCGAAGAGCTCTTTGAAATCGACCCCGCCACGATCAGCCTGGAATCCAGCCTCTACGACGAGCTCGACATCGACAGCATCGATGCGGTCGACATGGCGGTGAGGCTCAACGAGATCACCGGGCGCAAGCTGCAACCGTCGGAGTTCAAGGAACTGCGCACGGTGGGCGACGTCGTCGACGCGGTCTACCGCCTGCTGCAAACCGCCACAGTCACCGCCCAGCAACCGGCTTGAACGCGCAGCGCCAGCGGGCCACGCCCGCGGATGCGGCCCCTGTGGTGCTGGCCTGCACCCTCTCGCCCGGCGCCGCCGACTACGCGCTGGCGGCGCCCCGGGACTGCCGGTTTTTCGACGGCCACTTCCCGGACTGCCCGGTGCTGCCCGGCGTCGCGCAGCTGCGCTGGGCCATCGAGCTGTCCGCGGCGCTGACCGGCGACCGCGCCGTGGCGGGCCTGGAGCGCATCAAGTTCATGCGCGCCATCACGCCGTCGGACCGCGTGCAGCTGGCGCTGCGACTGGGCGATGACAGCCGCGTGGTGGCATTCCGCTACCACGACGGCGACATCGGCTTTTCGTCTGGCCGCCTGCTGCTGGAGCCGCACCGTGATTGATCCCTGTGTCGTCATACCGGTCTACAATCACCCGGAGTCGATCGCCGCGGTGGTGACCCAGGTGCGCCAGCGCGGGCTGCCCTGCTTTGTCATCGATGACGGCAGCGACGAACCCTGTCGCAGCATCCTCGACGCCATCGCCGCCGGCGACGATGGCGTGCGGCTGCTGCGCCTGGAACAGAACCGCGGCAAGGGCGCCGCCGTGTGCGCGGGGCTGGCGGCGGCGGCGGCGGCGGGTTTCAGCCATGCGCTGCAGGTCGATGCGGACGCACAGCACAACCTCGGCGACCTCGCCACCTTCATCCAGCGCGCCAGCGATCACCCCGAGGCCGTCGTCACCGGCGACCGCATCTACGGCGAGGTGCCGGCATCGCGGCGCTACGGGCGCATGCTCACCGACGCGCTGGTATGGCTGCAGACCCTGTCGCTGCAGATCAGCGACTCGATGTGCGGCTATCGCGTCTACCCGCTGGCGGCCACCATGGCGCTGCTGCGGGACCACACCGTGGGCCAGCGCATGGATTTCGACACGGACATCCTGGTGCGCCTGTACTGGCGCGGCGTGCCCGTCGAGCAGGTCGCGACGCCGGTGGTCTACCGCAGCGATATCCCGTCCCACTTCGACCTGGTGCGGGACAACGCGCGCATCACCCGCATGCATCTGCGCCTGCTGCTGGGCATGCTGGTGCGGCTGCCCCACCTGCTGCGCGCCAAGTGGCAGCGCGCCCGCCAGCATGCACCGGACTGAGGTCGACACCGTGATCCCGCTCCACGAACCCTGCGAGGTCGCCGGGTACGGCCATTGTGCCAGGTACCTGGCGACTAGCCCGCGACCAGTCGCGCGATGGCATCGACTGCGGCCGCCGGGCCACGCTCGACTCGGGCTGCGTGCGGCCCATCGTGGACCAGCGCATCCGGTACGTGCGCCCGCTGCGGAGCGGCCAGCGCGTCCGCGTCAGCGCCACGCTGGGCGACCGGGAATACCGGCTGCGCATCGATTACCTGATCCGCGACGCCCTGAGCCGGCAGCGGCTGTCGAAGGCGCAGACCACGCAGCTCGCGGCGGACGCCCGCACCGGGCAGATGTGCCGCGAGTCGCCCGCCGCGCTCGCCGCCACCTTGGGACTGCGGCATTGCTGACCCGCGGCGCCAACAGCCCCACGCCGCTCCCCGCGAGGGTCCGGGCCTGGCTCGTCCTGCTGGCGCTGGGCACCGCCCTGCCCGCGGCGGCGCAGGAGCCGGCGCCCAGCCCGGCGCGCATCGCCGAGATCACCCGGCAGCTGCAGTCCCAGTCAATGATCGGGGGCCAGTTCGTCCAGACCCGCGCGCTGCATGGACTGCCCCGCCCGCTGCTCGCCAGCGGCCGCTTCGTGTACTGGCGCGACCACGGCCTGTACTGGGAGACGCTGGCGCCGTTCTACCAGGCCACGACGTTCACCAGCACCGACCTCATCAACTGGCCCGAGCCGGTCGGCCCGCCCCAGCCCCGGGGACCCGACGACCCCATTCAGCAGCATGTGACAGGGATCCTGCTGGCGGTGTTCAGTGCCGATCTGCAGCGCCTCGAGGGGCTGTTCGAGAGCCGCTGGCGGCTCGATGGCGACGCCTGGACGCTGACGCTGGAGCCGGCCAACAAGGTGGTGCGGCGGGTCATCGCCCACGCCACCCTGAGCGGCGCCCGGCAGCTGCGCACGCTGACCGTGGCCAGCCGCGCCGGCGACGTCAACACCATGGAGTTTCGCGAGGTCGCGGCGCTGGCAGGGCTGCCGCAGGCCCTCTGCGAGCGCTTCGCCCGCGAACCGGGGCTGGCCTGCCCCACCGCCGCGGAAGGCGCGCCGTGACCGGCGCCGGCGCAGTGTGCAGCGACCCGGCGCGGCGACGCGAGCGGCTCGCCGTGGCGGCCCTGGCGGTGGTGACCGCGCTGTGCGCCGCGCTGTTCGCGCAGGCACTCGCCCGCGGCTTTGTGTTCGAGACCGACCTGCAGGCGCTGCTGCCCCAGCGAGCCGGCGCAGCGCTGGAACAGGCCGCCGGGGAGCGGCTGTTTGCCCACGGCGGCGACCGCCTGGTGCTGGCAGTCGGCGCCGACGATGCCGAGCTGGCCCTGCGCGCGGCTGGCGACGCTCAAGCCGCGCTGCGGCAGAGCCCGCTGCTGGACGTCGACACGCTGTCGCCGGCAACCCAGGCGGCGCAGGGCGCACAACTGCTGGACCTCTGGTGGCGCCACCGCTTTCAGCTGCTCGACCCGGCGCAGCGCGCGCAGCTGGCCGCCGGCGGCGCCGGGCTGCAGCGCCGCGCCGAGCGCGACCTGTACGACCCCAAGGCCTGGGGTCGCCTCAGCGCGGTCGAAGACGATCCGCTGAACCTGTTCGAGCAGTTCCGCCGCAGCCTGCCGACGGGCCCATCCGGCGCCGTGCTGCGGGGAGACCACTGGGTCGTGGAGACGCCGCTGGAGCCCGGCCGCCACTACGTGCTGCTGCCGGCCGCCATGACCGACAGCGCGCTGAAGCTCGCCGCCCAGCGGCAGCTGGTGGCGTTCGTCGAGGGCATCGCGCAGCGGGTATCGGAGGCCTATCCCGGCGTCGAGGTGCTGCGATCAGGCATCGTCTTTCACGCTGACCGGGCCGCTCAGACTGCGCGGGCAGAGATCTCGCTGATTGGCGGCGGCTCCGCCCTGGGCATCGTCGCCCTGTTCCTGCTGGCCTTCGGCAGTCCGCGCCCGCTGCTGCTGAGCCTGTGCTCGGTGGCGTTCGGCAGCTGGTGCGCCGTGAGCGTGTGCCAGTGGCTGTTTGGCGAGCTGCATCTGCTGACGCTGGTGTTCGGCGCCAGCCTCATCGGCGTGGCGATCGACTATCCACTGCACTACTTCACCAGGCTGCACAGCCGGCGCGCGCCCTGCGGCCGGCGGCGGGCGCTGCAGGCCATCCTGCCGGCATTGTGCATGGGGCTGGCGACCACCCTGCTGGGTTATGGCAGCCTGGCGCAGGCGCCGCTGCCGGGGCTGCGCCAGGTCGCCTGCTTTTCCGTGATCGGCCTGCTGGGCGCCTGGCTGTTCACGGTGGCCGTCCTGCCGCTGGCGGCGGCGCGCGCGCGGCGCCCCTACCCGGCCGCGCTGGCACGCCTGGCGGAGCTGCCGACGCGGCTGTGGCAGCGCGTCGGCGCAGCGCCTGCACGGCGTGCGCTGGCGGCACTCGCCCTGGTGGGCGCCGTGACCTGCGCCGCCGCCCTGAAGACCTCCGACGACGTGCGCACGCTGTACCGCCCCGACCCGGCGCTGATCCAGCAGGAGCAGCGCGTCGGGGCACTGGTCGGCAATTACTCGCCCAATCAGTTTCTGCTCGTCACCGGCGCCAGCGCCGAGGACCTGCTGCAGCGGGAGGAGGCGCTGCAGCAGAGGCTGAACCAGTTGCACAGTGACGGCGCCATCGCGGGCTGGAGCGCCATCAGCCAGTATCTGCCCTCACAGCAGCGGCAGCGGGAAAACCATGCCTTGCTGGAGCGCGTGGTCTACGGCGAGGACGGCGCGGCCTATGCGCTGCTGTCCCGGCTGGGCTTCGAAAGCGCGACCGCCCTGGCGCTCAGTCAGCGCTTTGCCCGGAGCCGCGGCGACTACCTGCTGCCGGAGGAATTTCTGGCGGCAGCCCCCCCGCCGCTGCAGCTGCTGTGGCTCGGGGCCCGGCAGGGCAGCTGGGCCAGCATGATCGCGCTGCGCGGCGTCGCCGATCTGGCCGCTCTGCGGCAGGCGGCCCTCGCCGCCGGGCCGGACGTGGTCTTCGTGGACCGGGTGGCTGCCATCTCCGCGCTGCTGCAGCACCAGTCACAGCAGGCGGCGCTGCTGCTGCTGGTGGCTTACGGCGGCATCTGCCTGCTCCTGCGGTGGCGCTATCGCAGCTGGGCGGCGCTGCGGCTGGTGCTGGCGCCAGCGCTGGCCAGCCTGCTGACCCTGACACTGCTGGCCGCTGCCGGCACGCCGCTGACCCTGTTCCACCTGTTCGCGCTGTTTCTGGTGCTGGGCCTGGGCATGGACTACAGCCTGTTTATCGCCGACGCCGGGCAGCGCGACCCGGACACGCTGGTCGCCATTGCGCTGTCGGCTGCGACCAGCGGCCTGTCGTTCGGACTGCTGGCGCTGAGCAGCACGCCCATGGTGCAGGCTTTTGGCGTCACCGTGCTGCTGGGCAGCGCGTTCAACCTCCTGCTGGCACCGCTGCTGGCAGTCCGACCAGGCGCGCCCGCGCGGTGACGCGGGCGCTGCTGGTGGGTGCAGTCGTGCTGCTGCTGGGCTGCAGCACGGCGGGCAGGCGCGACCAGGCGCCGTGGCCGGTGGCCCCGGCGGCGGCGTTCGCGCAGCCCTTTACCGCCTTCCTGCAGGCCACCTATCGGCCCACCGCCGGCACCGTGACATCGTCCGGCGTGGAGACGTGGCGTGGACGTCCGGCGTGGACACGTCCGGCGCGCCAGCGCCGGCATCGGCTCCCGCGGCCGGGCCATCCGGCCAGCTGCAGCTGGCCGTCGACTCGGCGGGCGGGACGATGCAGGTGGTGATCATGGACGCGCTGGGGCGGCGGCTGGCCACGCTGCAGCTGGACGGGCGCTCGCACGAACTGCGGCGCGAGGCGGGCGCCCGCATCGACCTGGCCAGTGCGGACCTGGTCGCAGCGCTGCAGCTGACCTTCTGGCCGCTCGAGACCCTGCAGGCCGCTACGCGGGGCACGCCCTGGCGCGTCGACGGCGGGCAGGAGCGCCGGCTGTGGGATCATGGCGACCTGCTGGCCGCAGCGGCACCAGGCGGCGGCACCGGCCTGGAGCGCTGGCGCGGGCGCTATCGCTACCTCGATTACCGCCACGGGCGGCGCATCGACTTTCACAGCACGGTGACCAGCGCGCCGGTCCTGCCCTCACCCACCCAGCCGATCGAGCCATGACGCCCAGCCGCCGCCGTCACTTCACGCCTGGCGAAGTCCTGCCCATCGCCGGCCCCAGCATCCTGTTGAACGCCATCATCGACTGGGAGGAGGACCGGCTGCGCGCCCGGGTCGACCACGCCCAGCCCGGACTCTACAGCAACCCCGACGGCAGCGTGCCCTGCTGGGTGGGCCTGGAATACATGGCGCAGGCCGTCGGCGCGCTGGCGGGAATCCGCGACCTGCAAGCCGGCCGCGGCCCGCGCCCGGGCGTCCTGCTGGGCACCCGCCGCTTCCGGGCTCATGTCAGGACTTTCGCCGCGGGCGCGCCGGTCACGGTGGAGGTCGTAGAGGTGCTGCGCGAAGCGGAGGGCATGGGGGTCTACGACTGCACCATCAGCGGCCCGGCGCTGCTGGCCGAGGCGTCCATCAAAATGATGCAGGTCGCCGATCTGGCGACGCTACTGAAGGAGGACAAGAGCCCATGAAAACCGTGCTGATCACCGGGGCCAGCCGCGGCATCGGCCGCGCCATCGCACTGCGCCTGGGCAGCGAGGGGTACGCGCTGGCGCTGCACTACCGGCAGCAGCAGGCCGCCGCCCGGTCGCTGCTCGGGGAACTCGGCGCCGCCGGCGCCCAATGCCGCCTGCTGCAATTCGACATCGCCGACCGCGAGCAGACGGCGGCGGTGCTGAGCGCCGACATCGAGGCCCACGGCGCCTACTACGGGGTGGTGTGCAATGCCGGGCTCAACCGCGACAACGCCTTTCCCGCGCTCAGCGGCGAGGACTGGGACGTGGTCGTGCACACCAACCTGGACGGCCTCTACAATGTGCTGCATCCGCTCATCATGCCCATGATACGGCGCCGCCAGCCGGGTCGCATCGTGACCCTCTCCTCCGTCTCGGGCCAGGTCGGCACCCGGGGCCAGGTCAATTACAGTGCAGCCAAGGCCGGTATCATCGGCGCCACCAAGGCGCTGGCGATCGAGCTGGCCTCGCGCAAGATCACCGTCAACTGCGTGGCGCCGGGACTGATCCACACCGAGATGACCGACGCCATGGACGAACGGGCCCGCCATGAGGCCCTGCAGCAGGTGCCGATGAAACGCATGGGCGAGCCGGCCGAGGTCGCCGGGGTGGTCAGCTTTCTGCTGTCGGACGACGCCGCCTACCTGACCCGCCAGGTCATCGCGGTCAATGGAGGCATGCATTGATGGACAACAGGGTCGTGGTCACGGGGATGGCCGCCATCACCGCGCTGGGCAGCGACTGGGCTGCATTCTCCGGACGCCTGCGGCAGCGGGAGAGCGGCATACGCTACATGCACGACTGGGACCGCTACGCCAATCTGCATACCCGCCTGGCGGCACCGGTGCCGGCGTTCGAGGTGCCCGCGCACTATCCGCGCAAGAAGACCCGCACGATGGGCCGGGTCTCCCTGCTCGCCACCCGCGCCTGCGAACAGGCCCTGATCGACGCCGGCCTGCTGGGCGACGCACTGCTGACCAGCGGCGCGGTCGGCGTCGCCTACGGCTCGTCCACCGGCAGCCCCGACGCCACCCGCGACTTCAGCAGGATGCTGATCAGCGACGATATGAGCGGCGTCACCGCCACCACCTACATCCGCCTCATGAGCCATACCGCGGCGGTCAACATCGGGGTGTTCTTCGGGCTGCAGGGCCGCATCATCCCCACCTCCAGCGCCTGCACATCCGGCAGCCAGGGCATCGGCTACGCCTATGAGGCCATCCGCAGCGGCCGCCAGGTGGCCATGCTGGCCGGTGGCGCCGAGGAGCTATGCGTCACCGAGGCCGCGGTGTTCGACACGCTCTATGCCACCAGCACCTGCAACGACCAGCCCGGCCTGACGCCGCGGCCCTTCGACCGCGACCGCGACGGCCTGGTGATCGGCGAGGGCGCCGGCACCCTGGTCCTCGAGGCGCTGGACCACGCGCTGGCGCGCGGCGCCACCATCCACGCCGAGCTGGTCGGCTTTGGTACCAATTCCGACGGGGGACACGTCACCCAGCCCAACGCCCCCACCATGAAAGTCGCCATGCAGCTGGCGCTGGCAGACGCCGGCCTCGATGCCGGCGCCATCGGCTACGTCAATGCGCACGGCACCGCCACTGAGCGCGGCGACATCGCGGAATCCCGCGCCACGGCCGAGCTGTTCGGCAGCGCCATGCCCCTGAGCACGCTCAAGGGCAACCTCGGCCACACCCTGGGCGCCTGCGGCGCGATCGAGGCCTGGGCGACCATCCACATGATGAAAGAGGGCTGGTTCGCGCCGACGCACAACCTGATCAATCCCGACCCGCGGTGCGCCGAGCTGGACTACCTGCTGGGCAGCGGCCGCCACTTCGACGCCGAGTACGTCATGAGCAACAACTTCGCCTTTGGCGGCATCAATACCTCCCTGGTGTTCAGGCGCTGGGCTTGACTCATGCCTGCGTGGCGGGCGCCTCACCGCCAGGACAGCGCACACCGGTGCCGCCGAGGCCGCAATAGCCGCCGGGGTGCTTGTGCAGATACTGCTGATGGTAGGCTTCGGCAAAATACCATGCCGGGGCTGGCTCGATCCGGGTGGTGATCTGGCGATGCCCACGCTCCGCCAGCGCCGCCGCGTAGCGCTCCCGGCTGCCGGTCGCCGCAGCCAGCTGCTCCGGGGTAGAGCAATAGATCACCGAGCGGTACTGGGTCCCCGTGTCGTTGCCCTGGCGCATGCCCTGGGTCGGGTCGTGCCCCTCCCAGAACACTTTGAGCAGCGCCTCGAACGGTAGCAGCGCCGGGTCAAAGACCACCCGCACCACTTCGGCATGTGCGGTCATGCCGCTGCACACCTCCTCGTAGCTGGGGTTGGGGGTGTGGCCGCCGGCGTAGCCCACCGCCGTCACATAGACCCCCGGCAGGCGCCAGAACAGGCGCTCCGCGCCCCAGAAGCAGCCCATGCCAAGCAGCACGACGTCCATCTCCGCGGGGACCGGGCCCTGCATGGGGGTGCCGAGCACCTCGTGCCGGGGGGGCACCGCCAGCGCCTGCCGACGCCCGGGCAACGCGTCCGCGGGGTCCACCAGGCGAGGCGTACGGCGCAGCCATTCACGAGACATACTCACCTCCACAGTTTGCCTTCCACAGCGTCATAGCGTCACTACGCGGCCGCCGCAGTGCTGGATCGCCGCGCTGATTAGCGGAATTAACGCACAGTTTTTAGCCGAAAAAGCACAATTTCATCGGTGCCTCATCAGCATATGCTGGTTGACGCTAAATACAACAGAGCTCGCATCAGTTTAACCGCAGGTCCCCTACAGTAGGGAAGCCGCGCAGCAGCCATGGGGCCGGCGCGGGCGGTCCGGGAGTGAGCGCCAATCTGGGAGTTTCGGAATGACCCGCAGCAAGGTCTCTGCTCAGCCATCGGTGGCCGTCGTCGGCGGCGGCATCAATGGTCTGTGTTGTGCCTGGCAACTGTCACTGCGGGGAGCCAGCGTCACGCTGTTCGAGGCCGGCCAACTGACGGGAGGGGCGGACGCTGAAGCGCTGCGCCTGATGCAGTCGGGGCTGCACTCGCTGGGCTACGGCGACCTGCGCGTTGCACGGGAGGCCCTGTTGGAGCGCTCATGGTGGCTGCAGCACTGCCCCGAGCACTGCCGCGAAATCGACTTTCTCATCCCCATCTACGCTCATACCCCGCCCTCCCAGTGGCTGATGAACGCGCGCCTCGCCACCTGCCACCTGCTGTCGGGCTTGACCAAGCTGTCAGGCTACCGCTGGATGGATCGCGCCGCGCTGCTGGCAACCGAGCCTGAACTGAAATCAGGGCAATTGCTGGGCGGGTTCTCCTATAGCGAGGTCCGCATGGACGAACAGCGCCTGGGCGAGTGGGTCGCCCAGCAGGCCAGGGCAGCCGGCGCGCAGCTGCTCGAAAACGTTGCGGTGGAGCGCGTGCACCGCGACGGCAGCCTCGAACTCGGCGGCCAGCGCCGCCGCTTCACCGCCGTCGTCAACGCCACCGGCCCCCAGGCCGGGCGCCTGCTGGAGCGATCGGGGCTGCGGAGCAAACCGCGCCTGGCCATGATGCGCTGCTCCCAGGTGCTGCTCGCCGGCGGCCCCCACCAACCCTGCACACTGCAGACCCGGGGCAGCGAGCGCTATCTCTACGTACAGCCGCACGGCGACCACACGCTCATCGGCTCCACCGAGCGGCTGCAGGGGCTCGACGACCCGGTGACCACGGCACCGGAGGACATCGACTATCTGCTCAAATGCTACAATCGCTGCTTTACCCGCCAGAAATCGCCGGCGGATGTCGTCGGCACAACCAGCGGCATCCGCCCCATGCTCCGCCTCGCCGGCAGCCGCAATCGGCTGAACTACAACTACCTCATCGAGCGGCAGCAGGGCCTGCTGACCGTGTACGGCGGGCAATGGACTACGGCGCGCGCCCTCGGCGCCAAGGTTGCCGACAACATCCTGCCCTGATCCGGCGGCCGCGCCGCTGCCGGTTTTGCGCGAAGCCACCGGGCGCTCGCGCGCAACGGTTCATTTATGCGCCCCGCCATGGGTAAAATAGCCCCGCAGCTGCACGCAGCCAGGCCCTCGCCGGCATCGATCGGCAAGGCGCGGGCGATGCGGCGGCTGGCTCTGCCTGTGCCCCTCGTGGCCAGGCACAAACCCTTTGCCAGCGGGAAAACCATCGTGGACAGTGTTTACGTAATTCAGCATCGGGACGGTCGCTTTCTAACGAAGCAGCACGACTGGGTGGGCTGCGACGAACCTCAGGCAGTCTTCCGGACCCCGCACCGCGATCTGGCCCTGAACGAGCTGTTTGAGCTGACGGCGCGGCACCCGGAGTTGCGCGCCAGGGTGGCAGAGGTGCAAACTACCGTGCGCGGACTGCCCGAGTTGCGCACGGTGGCCCCGCCCGCCGCTGCGGGCGCGCAGCTGCCCGCCAGCGCGACCGCTGCGACGCCCGACGAGGCAGGCAGCGACGCGGCAGTGGACGCAGTACCCTGACACGGCAACGGAGCCTGAACCATTATGTTGAGAATCGGACTGTTCCTGCTCACCAACCTGGCCGTCGTCGCCCTGGCCAGCATCACCCTCAGTCTGCTCGGCGTGGACCAGATCCTGCAGCAGAACGGGGTGGATCTGGACCTCGGCGCGCTGCTGATATTCTGCGCGGTATTCGGCATGGCGGGTTCGCTGGTGTCACTGCTGATGTCCAAGCCGGCCGCCAAGATGTCCATGGGGGTCAGAATCATCGAACAGCCGGGCAGCCGCCAGGAGCAGTGGCTGCTGAGTACGGTCGAGCAGCTGGCAAAATCAGCGGGTATCGGCATGCCCGAGGTCGGCATCTTTCCCTCGCCGGTCTCCAACGCCTTCGCCACCGGCTGGAACCGCAACGACGCGCTGGTAGCCGTCAGCGAGGGACTGCTCAACCGCATGACAGCGGATGAAGTGAAGGCGGTGCTGGGACACGAGATCGGTCATGTGGCCAATGG
This sequence comes from uncultured Gammaproteobacteria bacterium, assembly GCA_963792875.1. Classification (GTDB taxonomy): domain Bacteria; phylum Pseudomonadota; class Gammaproteobacteria; order Pseudomonadales; family JAHEGP01; genus JAHEGP01. The sequence continues at coordinate 87,391 of CAWBXV010000002.1, forward strand.
CGACATGGTGACGCTGAGCCTGATACAGGGCGTCGTCAATACTTTCGTCATGTTCGGCGCCCGGGTCATCGGACACTTCGTGGACCGGGTCTTCTTCAGAACGGAAAGCGGCTATGGCCCGGGCTACTACATCGTCACCCTCGTGGGGCAGTTCGTGCTGGGCATCCTGGCCTCGATCATCGTGATGTGGTTCTCCCGCTGGCGCGAGTTCCGCGCCGATGCCGCCGGCGGTCAGCTGGCTGGCCGCCGCAACATGATCAACGCCCTGCGCCGGCTGCAGGCGGAGCAGGACGTACCCAAGGACATGCCCGAGGAGATGGACGCCTTCGCCATCTCCGGCAACCCGCGCGCCCAGCTGATGCGCCTGTTCCTGTCCCACCCCCCGCTCGAAGAGCGCATCGCGGCGCTGCAGCAGACGCCGCGGGCCTGAGCGCCGGGCGCCAGCCCGTGGCGCTGCGCCCGCGGTCGCGGCAAAGCCGCCTCAGCCGGCCAGTGTCTCCTGCGCACCGACCGGCTGCAGCAGCTCCAATGCCTTGTTTCTGGCGTTGTTGACGGCGCGGTCGAGCGGCGCAATGGTCACCGGCGCCGGCAGGCGGGGTGCGAAAAAATGCGCCGGGTCGGCAATCTCCGCCAGCGGGTCCAGCCAGGCGCCGAAATCCTCCGGCCCCAGGATGACCGGCATGCGGTGGTGAATCCGCGCAAAGCCCGGCACGGCAGCGGTCGTCAGCAGCGCGCAGGACTCCAGTACCACGCCGTCCCGCTCCCAGTGATCCCAGATCGCCGCAAAGGCGAAGGCCCCGCTGCCGGGCTTTATCAGCCAGGGCTGCTTGCCCTCTGGTGTGGTATGCCACTCGATGAATGACGACGCCGGCACGATGCCGCGATGGCGCCGGAAGGGATTGCGAAAGGCCCGGCTGGCAGCCACGGTCTCGCTCTTGGCGTTGAACATGCTGTAGCGGGTGCTGGGCCCGTCCGCCCACGACGGCGTCAACCACCAGCGCATATAGCGCAGTTGACGACCGGCCGCAGTGGCGACCACGATGGGCACGGTCTCGGTGGGCGCGACGTTGACCATGGTGGCGGGCACGTCAGCCACGCCGAGTTCGCGCATGAGCTCCCGCAGCAGCGGATCGTCGATGACGTTATAACGGCCACACAAACCGGCGACTCTCCTTATGCGAGCGCGCTCGCATCTTCGATGATTGGCACCTCTGCCGCAGACTTCGCCTTCTATACTAAGCTGCGTTCTGATTCAATTCATCAACGCGGCACAAGGTGGACACGGCAATGGCAGCTTTGGCACTGGTGGTAGACGGCGTGATCGTCCGGCGCTTCGAAGTGAACGGACAGGAACTGACCATCGGCCGGCACCCCGGCAATGACATTCACATCGAGGACGCCGCCGTCAGCAGCCGCCACGCCCGACTGGTCGCGCGGCCCAGCCGCTACCTCTCCGGGCAGGTGGAAATGTACATCGAAGACCTCGCCAGCACCAACGGCACCTTCGTCAATGGCGCGCGGTGCCGCCATCAGCAGCTGTCCAACGACGACGAAGTGCGCATCGCCTGGAACCAGTTCAAGTTTATCGATGAGAGCGCCAACGGCCTGGAGCGCACTGCCGTCATCCTCGAGACGTCCTAACAGCGGCGCGCCGCACTCCCAGCCGCGCGGGCGCGGTTCAACTCCCCGGGGGCTGCTCCCGACACCGCGGGTCGTCGGCCGCCAGGCTGACCGCCATGCCGCTGGCACCCGCGTAGAACACCACGAACTCGACCGGACCGCCCACCGGCACGCCCTTGTGCAGTGTGTTGACCACTTCGGCCAGCGCCTCGCCCTGATGGAACAGGTGCTCCTGTCCCGACTTCAGCCGCACCCTGATGCTGCCCTCCAGGACATAGCCGAAGGTCGGCACCGGATGGCAGTGAAATGCCACGGCATCGCCCTCCTCGAGCCTGATTTTCATGGCGGTGACCCGGGCCGCACCGGCAGGATAGGCCAGCGGGGTGCCATCCCAGGTGGTACCGGTCGCCAGCAGCGTGGTGACCTGCGGCGCCGCCACGCCGACCGATGTCAGGGCGGCAAGGCCAAGGCCGACCGCCGCTATGTCTCTCCTCACCGCTACGCCTCATCCATTGACTCGACCGGCCCACGGGCGCCGAGCGCCCATTGCCAGGCGCCCATGGTAACCGCCAGGACGCAGCCCGGAAAGTGTGAGCCCGTCGATACAATCGCCACGCGCCCCCCTCCGCCCCGGAGACCCTGTACTAAGCTACTGCTGACGATTTCGATCACGCATCGCGCTGGTCCGCTGGCCGAGCGCCACCCCGTCCGGAGTTGAAGAAGGCCTGAGCATGACATACCAAAGAGCATTGATAGTTGACGATTCCAAGCTGGCGCGCGTGAGCCTCAAGAAGAAGCTCGAACAGCGCGGACTGGAAACGGTGATGGCAGAGGGCGCCCAGGAGGCGCTGGACCTGCTCAAGACGACCGCGGTGGACGTCGTCTTCATGGACCACCTGATGCCGGACATGGACGGCTTTGCGGCGACCCGCCATATCAAGGCCAACGCGGCGACCTCGCACCTGCCCGTCATCATGTGCAGCGGCAAGGAGAGCGAAGGCTACCTGGCGGAGGCGCAGGCCATCGGCGCGACCAATATTCTCTCCAAACCACCCGAAGACGCCACCCTGGACGCCATCCTCGCCGAGCTCGAAAAATCCGCCATGCGCGCGGATACCGCCACGCCGCAGCCCGTCGCGGCAGCGGCCAATGAAGACAGTATCGACACCGGCGGTGCGACGCCGACGGCTGACCTGAGCGCACTGATCAGCCCACTGGCGGCGCAGGTCTCGGCGCTGGGGCACCAACTCAATACGCTCTCCAGAGACATCGAGGCGCGCCTGGCCGCCGCCGACAGGATGATGGCACTGTTCGAGAACAGCCCGCCGGCAAAACACATCGAGGAGGCCGTAGCCGCCGAGGTCGAGGCACGACTGGCGCAGCTGCCGCTACCATCGCCCGAACAGATCGAACAGCGGGTCAAGCGGGCGCTGCTGGACGATCTCAGGTCCAGCATGAAGGCCGACATTGCCGCCGGCACAGAGCAGGCCCTCGAACAGGGCCTGGAAGACGCACAGGCCGCGCTGCAGGCCCGCATCGAAGGCGCCGTAGTCGCCCAGGCCACCGCCCTGATTCATCAGCGCATCGATGACGCCCGCGGCGCACTGCGGGCCGAGCTGGCAGCCGCGCCTAAGCCCGATGCCGGCCTGGCCGCGCTGAGAAAATCCCTTTACGACGACATCATGGCCGAACTGGCGCTGCGCGAGCACGCGGCGACGGCCGCCAGCGCGGTCGACGGAGAGGCGCTGGCCGCCGACATCGAGCAGCTGCAGCAGAATCTGGCGGCAGAACGCCAGCAGGCGGCCGCGCTCGCCGGACGCGTCAAGGGTTGCCAATGGCTGGCGGCAATCAGTGCCGCCATCGCGGCCGGCGCCATCGCGCTGCACTGGGTCGTGTAAAGCCGCCTTCCGGCCCGCCCTTCCCGGGGGCGGGCCGTCCGCTCACGCGCAGAAGGCCTCACCCGCCGCGATGCGCTCGCCCAGTACCGCCAGCTCCCGGGCGGAACTGCCCAGCGTCATCTCGTTATGCCGCGCCCACAGGCAGAACCGCCACAGCGGGTAGTCGCGGTCGATCCCCATCCCGCCGTGCAGATGCTGCGCCGCATAGCTCACGCGGTGGCCGCAATCGCCCGCCCAGATCTTGGCGATGAGCACCTCAGTGGTGGCATCGAGCTCGCTGTCCAGCCGGCTCACCGCCTGATAGGTGTTGAGGCGCAATGACTCCACGTCGATGAAGCAGTTGGCGGCCCGATGGCCGACGGCCTGGAACGTCGCTACCGGCACGCCGAACTGATTGCGCTCGGCGGTGTAGGACGCCGTCATGCGCATGGCGCGGTCGGCAAGACCCAGCTGGTGCGCACAGACCGCCGCCATGGTGCGCTCGGTCAGCCACTGCATCACCGCGGCGCCCGCCTCAGGAGCGGCCAGCACATCGTCCGCGGACACCAGCACGTCGCTCAGCTCGAGCCGATACTGCGGCTCAAAATTGGTCACCCGCATCGGCTCCAGGCTCACTCCCGCCGCGGCCGGATCCACCAGCAGCACCACCACGCCACCCTCGACGCGGGCGCTGAGCAGGATGCGCCCGGCGTCGCGGGCATGCGGCACGCACCATTTGACGCCATTGACGCGCCAGCCGCCGTCCTGCGCCACCGCGGTGGTGAGGCGGGGCTGGGCCGGGTCCTCGTTGTTTTCCTCCATGAGCGCAGCGGTCAGAATGTGCTCGCCGCTCGCCACCCCCGGCAGCAACCGATCCTGCTGCGCCTGGCTGCCGAACCGCTGCAGGGGCAGCGCCGCTGACACCAGGCAGGGAATCGCCGGCACCGGGGCGATGTTGCGGCCGATCTCCTCGATGAAGAGCGCCAGCTCGGTGAAACCGAAGCCCATGCCGCCCCAGGCTTCCCGGGTGGCGACGCCCAGCAGACCCGCCCCGGCCAGCTGGCCCCAGAGTTCGCGGTCGAAGGCATCCTCCAGGTACTCGTCGTAGCGCGCCAGTTTCTCCGGCGTGACCTGTTCGGACAATATCTTGCGCGCGAGTTGCTGTACTTCCCGCTGCTCTTCGTTAAAGCCAAAATCCATGATCCGTGCCCCCCTTAACGAGCCGCCCGCGGCATCCACAGTCCTGCCGCCGAGATGATGTCGCGCTGAATTTCATTGGTGCCGCCACCGAAGGTGATGATCGAAGCGGTGCGATAGAGCCGCTCCAGCTTGCCCTGGATGACCATGCCCACCTCGGACTTGCGGTTCACCAGCGACGCCTGGCCGATGATCTCCGACAGGGCCCGATACGCCTCGATGAAGTATTCCGAGCCATACACCTTGGCCGCAGAGGCGTCCGCCATATCGAGCGTGCCCTCGGTCATGGCCCAGGCCTGCTTGAACGCAACCAGCTTGAGCACTTCCACACCCGCCCGCACCTTCGCCAGGTTCATCTGGACCCAGGGCTGATCGATGACCCGGCCACCGGCCGGCAGCTGGGTGTCCATGGCCCATCTGACCACGGTATTGAACAGCACCGCCGTGGGGCCGTAGTTCACCAGGCTGAGGCGCTCGCGGTTGAGCTGGCCGGTAATCAGGCGCCAGCCGCCGTTGAGCTCGCCGACCAGGTTTTTCTCGGTGACGCGGATATTGTCGTAGTAGGTGGCGTTGGTCTTCACCCCGCCCAGCGTCACCACGCGGGTGGCGCTCCAGCCCGGGTCGGACGTGGGCACCAGGAAGACCGAGATGCCCTTGTGCTTCTTGGGGGCGTCGGGGTCGGTGCGCACCGCCAGCCACACGTAGTCGCAGAAGTGCGCCAGGCTGGTCCACATCTTCTGCCCGTTGATGACCCAGCCGTCACCATCCCTGACGGCGCTGGTCTTCAGCGCAGCCAGGTCGGTGCCCGCGCCGGGCTCGGAGTAGCCGATGGCGATCATACAATCGCCGGCCAGGATCCTCGGCACGATCTCGCTGCGCTGCCATGCGTTGCCCGCCTCGGCCAGCTGGGGGCCGACCGATTCGGTGGTGAGAAAGGGGAAGGGATACCCCGCCCGCATTACCTCCTCGACGAAGATGAACTGCTCGATGGGTGACAAACCGCGGCCGCCCAGCTCCTTGGACCAGCCCAGGCCTATCCAGCCGTCCCGCCCCATTTTTTTGAGCGCCTCGCGCCACAGGGGGCCGCCGCCCTCCCCCAGGTCCTCTTCGCACTCGGCCTGGAGTTCAGGCGTCATCAACTCCTCGAAGTAAGCCCTCAGCTCCGCTCTGAGCGCCTGCTGTTCCGCGGTAAATTCAACCTTCATGAAAAGCTCCTGTATCATCGCGCCCGGTGCGCTGGTCGTCACTGTCGCTTGCGTCAATGCTCGAGACTCCCTGGTGGAGCCACCGGGGCCGGTATCTTGTGAAATCGGTCCGCCGGACGCAAGTACTTTATTGCTCAGCAGCATTGACATTAGCGCTCAATCGGAGCGCGAACGGCAGCGGCGACCCAAGGCCGCCCCGCTTGCGGCCCCGGGGGGCCGATAGTATGCTACCGGCCCCATCGCTGGCGCCATGCCGGGGGCAGCGCACCTGGGCTGACAGCGACAAGGTTCTATCGCGCGGCCAGCGCTGTCACCGGGCACCCCCGGCGGCGAGCGCGCCGGCCGCCGGTCCGCATCACAGCATGGAGTAACCGATGATGAGCGAGCACGGCTCAGCCACTGTTCAACCGGCGATCGAGGGCTGGTTCACCCTGGACGCCGAGCGCCCCCAACTGCTGGGATCGCGCTGCGCGGCCTGCGGCACCTATTACTTTCCCAAGACCATCAGCTTCTGCCGGAACCCCGCCTGCGACAGCGAACACTTCGAGGAGGTGGCGCTGAGCAGATCCGGTACGGTCTGGTCCTACACCAACGCCTGCTATGCGCCGCCGGAACCCTTCGTCGCGGCCGACCCCTACGAGCCCTTTGCCATCGCCGCGGTGGAACTGGCAGCCGAGCAGATGATCGTACTGGGCCAGGTCGCCCGCGGTACCGGGGTGGAACAGCTGCGCGTGGGGCAGGAGGTCGAACTGGTGCTGGAGACGCTGTACCGCGACGGCGACGTGGACAAGGTAACGTGGAAGTGGCGCCCTGTCGGGGCCTCCGTGGAGAAACGAGCATGAGTCGGGAAATCGCCGTACTGGGAGTCGGCATGCACCCCTGGGGCAAGTGGGGACACAACTTCGTCACCTATGGCGTCAAGGCGGCCCGCGACGCCATCGCCGATGCCGGCATCCGCTGGCAGGACGTGGGCTTCGTGTCCGGCGGGGCCACCATGCGCTGCGGCTATCCGGGCTATGTCGCCGGCGCCACCTTTGCACAGGCCCTGGGCTGGCAGGGCGCCGAGGTCAACACCTCCTACGCTGCCTGCGCTTCCGGCTCACAAGCCCTGGCGGCCGCCCGCGCCAAGATCCTGGCCGGGGACTGCGAGGTCGCGCTGGTGGTCGGCGCCGATACCACGCCCAAGGGCTTTCTGGCCCCGGCCAAGGGCTATCGCCCGGAGGACCCGGACTGGGTGCGGTTCTATCTGGGCATCACCAACCCCACCTACTTCGCGCTCTATGCGCGGCGGCGCATGGATGTGTACGGCGACACCGAGGAGGACTTCGGCCTGGTCAAGGTGAAGAACTCGGAACACGGTTTCACCAACGCCAACGCCCGCTACCGCAAGAAGTTCTCCATGGAGGACATCCGCCAGTCGGCGATGGTGGCCGACCCGCTGAAACTGCTGAATATCTGCGCGACCTCCGACGGCGGCGCCGCCGTGGTGGTGTGCAGCCTGGATTACGCCAGGCGGATCGGACGCGCCGACGCCGTGAAGATCGCCGCGATCTCGACGGTCACGCCCACCTTTGCCAACGCCGTGGTAGAGATGCCGGACATCGCCACCGACTCGGCCGCCGCCACCGGCGTGGAGGCGCACCGCTACCGCGCCGCGATCCCGGCCAAGGCCTACGAGGAGGCCGGCATAGGGCCCGAGGATGTCAGCCTGGCCGAGGTCTACGACCTGTCCTCCGCACTGGAGCTGGACTGGTACGAAGACCTGCAGCTCTGCCCGCGCGGCGAGGGCGCCAGGCTGATCAGGGATGGCGTGACGCGCATCGGCGGTCGCCTGCCCGTCAACACGTCCGGCGGACTGGCCTGCTTCGGCGAGGCGGTGCCCGCCCAGGCCCTCGCCCAGGTCTGCGAGCTGACCTGGCAGCTGCGCGGCGAGGCCGGCCAGCGCCAGGTCGAGGGCGCGCGCGTAGGCATCACCGCCAACCAGGGCCTGTTCGGCCACGGCTCATCGGTGATTCTGAAAAAGTAGCACCGCCGGGCCCGGCCAGGGACGCGGCGCTTGTTGGCGGCACGGTGCTCGTGCACAATGACCCGACGCGGCGGCAGGCCGGGCCGCCATCGCCTCAGCATACATCGCCACAAAATAACGAGGGTCTCGCCCATGGAATATCTGCACACCATGGTTCGGGTCAGTGATCTCGAGCAATCCCTGGATTTTTACTGCACCAAGCTCGGCCTGACCGAAATATCGCGCACCGCCAGTGAACGCGGCCGCTTCACCCTGGTCTTTCTGGCGGCCCCGGGGGATGCCGCCAGGGCAGCCGAGGCGCGCGCACCGCTGCTGGAGCTGACCTACAACTGGGACGCGGAAGACTATCGCGGGGGGCGCAATTTCGGCCACCTCGCCTACCGCGTCGACGATATCTACGCGACCTGTCAGCAGCTGATGGACGCGGGCGTCCGCATCCTGCGCCCGCCCCGGGATGGTCACATGGCCTTCATCCGCTCGCCCGACCAGATATCCATCGAGCTGCTGCAGCGGGGCGAGGCACTGCCGCCCCGGGAGCCGTGGCTCTCCATGCCCAACCAGGGCGAATGGTAGCGCTGACCGCATCGACCACTGCAGAACAGGCGCGGAGGCCACTTGAACGCCACCCCCATCAGAGCTCTCGTCAGCGGCGCCTCCTCCGGCATCGGCCTGGCCTTCAGCCGCCGTCTGGCGGAGCACTGCAGCGAAATCATCGTGACCGGGCGCGACCAGGCGCGACTCGAGGCCCTAGTCGCAGAGCTGTCCGCGCGCGGCCTGCATGCCTCGCTGATCGCTGCCGACCTGGGGACGACCCTGGGCCGGGCGCAGCTGGTCGAGACCATCCGCCAGCGGGGGCCACTGCGCTATCTGGTCAACTGCGCCGGGTTCGGCACCCTCGGGCCGTTCGCCAGCCAGCACCCGGACAGCCAGGAGGGCATGGTCCGCCTGCACATCGACGCCACGCTCGCCCTCAGCCGGGCCGCCCTGGCGGGTATGCGCGAAGCCGGCGGCGGCTATCTGGTCAACGTTTCCTCGCTGGCGGCGCTCGCCCCCATGGCGGGCCTGGCGGTGTACGCGGCCACCAAGTCGTTCCTCACTACCTACTCGATGGCACTGCAGCAGGAAGTCCGCGAGCAGAATATCAAAGTGCAGTGCCTCTGCCCCGGCTATACCCGCACTCAGTTTCACCGCTCGGACGATTTTAAAGGCTTCGACGCCGCCCAGGTGCCGGACGCCTGCTGGATGGACGCCGATGACGTGGCCAGGGAGAGCCTGGCAGCGCTGCACAGCGGCGATGCGCGCGTGCTGGTGATCCCCGGCGAGATCAACCGGCAGTGGGCCAGGCAGTCACTGGAGCGCCAGCTGGCCGAGCTGACAGCGCCGGACGCGACGTGACACAGCCCGACGACGCTGCCGCCGCGCTTGGCAGGCTGCGCGATCAGCTGCAGCGGGCGGGCGGCACCGGCCTGCGCCAGGCCTTTGAGGAGAGCCTGCATCCGGCCGACGGCGCTGACCACCGCCGCCACTTCCCGATCGCCGATGCGGGCGAGGTGCTGGTCGAGATCCCGCCCGCAGAATTCCCACGCCATACGCCGCACCTGTATTCGACACTGGGAGCGCCCTATCCCGACTACTCGCCCCACCACTGCCGCGCGAGCGTGCTGCGGCGCCTGCGGGCGGCCCAGCAGCAGCTGCGCGCGTTGCGGGAGGGCTGGTCGATCCAGATTTTTGACGCCTACCGCCCCCTGGCGGCGCAGCACTTCATGGTGGAGCACGAGTTCACCCGGCTGACGCAGTTGCGGGGCTTCGAGCCCGCCGCCATACCGGCGGAGATCGAGGAAGCGATCTGGCAGGAGGTGTTCAGCGTCTGGGCCCGGCCCGATCACGATCCCGCCATGCCGACGCCGCACAGCACCGGCGCCGCCCTGGACGTCACGCTGGTGGACGAGCATGGCGCCGCCGTCGACACCGGCTCGGCCATCGACGCCTTCGGCGAAGTCTCGCGGCCCAACCACTTTGCGCTGCGCAGCGACCACAGCGGCCGGCAGGCCCACGCCAACCGCACGCTGCTGCACCGGGCCATGGCCACAGCAGGCTTTCAACGCCACCCCTTCGAGTGGTGGCACTTTTCCTACGGCGACCAGCTGTGGGCGCTGATGTGCTGGCTGGATGCCCCCGAGCGGCCGCGGACGGCCCTGTTCGGCGCGGCACGACCAGGCTGACTTCGCGCGCCAGCACGCGCCGGGGCTGCACTACTGCCGATACGCCGGCTTCAGCAGTTCGGGCGCCAGCTTGCGGACCATGCGCAGCACCCCGGCATGCCAGTCGACCGCGGTGGGGCCTATCAGCTCGTGCATGCGGCTGGTATCCACCGCCAGGCTGCCGAAAGCCCGGGGATTGTCCTTGAACACCGGCGCCAGCCCGGTGAGCTCGCCGAGATACTCGCACCACTCCTCGATACTGGTCTGTTGCGAGCCGCCAAAATTGAGCGTCGTGGCTTCGGCGTCAGCGACCGCGCAGAGGGCGGGTATCTTCTCGATGTAGTCATCCTCATGCAGCAGGTTGTAGCTGTTCGGGCGATCGGGGTGGACGTCGATGGCGCGCCCCTGCTGCATCATGAGCAGGTGGAAATAGGGCCAGCCGCCGTTGTCGCCGTAGGGCACACTGAACCGTGCAATGGTCGCGGGAATGCCGAACTCGCGCGCGGCAAAGCGCACCACCGTCTCTGCTGCGATCTTGCTGATGCTGTAGGTGGGGAAGAGATAGCGGTGGTTGTCCCCCAGGGGGTCACTCTCCTTGCGCGGCCCGTGCCCGCCGTAGCGGTAGACGGCCGCCGATGAGAAGTGCACGAAGGCCCGCACGTCGCCACAAGCCAGCATCAACCGCCCCACGCCCTCACCATTGGCCGCCAGGTCGTACTGGAAACTGCCGGTCTTGACCACGGCATAGTTCAGCACATAATCCAGTGAGCCGGGCACCAGCGCCTTGAGGTCGCTGGACGCCAGGTCGGCTTTGATGGTGACAGCCCCCAGCGCGCGCATGGCGGCCTCGTCCTCCGGCTTGCCATAGCGCGCCAGGGCAAACACTTCGTTGTCCCGCGCCAGGCGGGCCACGACCGGCCTTGCCACCTGCCCGGTAGGGCCGGTGATGAGTATGCGGCGACCAGTGATCGCGTGACAGTCAGACATGCTTCCTCCCGGCATCGTCGTCGGCGGCGGCTTGCTGCTGCGGCACCGCCAGGGTCTCGGCACCCGCCTGCCGCCTGATCAGGCGCCGCAGCAGGCGCTTATCGCCGGCATCCAGCCGGTCATGCCCCCGGTAGCTCAGGAAAAACCGCAGGCGCTGGCTGCGCGACAGATAACACCGCCCCAATTTATCCAGGTGGGTCAGGTCCTTGACGATGCGGAAACCGAGAAAGGGCCAGACCCAGCGGCGGCCGGTAGGACAGTCAAAGAAATACACGGTCAAGCCAGGCTCGAGCGTGAGCAGCACGTTGCGCCAGTTGATATCGTTGTGGGCAAATCCCCTGTCGTGCAGACACCGCAGGGAGCTTCCCAGCTGCCGGCAGAGTTCGGCATACCACGCGCGCTCGTGCAGGAGCCCATTGCGCTCACGCGCCAACCTGGCCAGATCAATCGCGCCGACCACCTCTGCGGTGACCAGCACGCCGCTGTTGAACACCCCGAAGCGCCGGCGCTCACCCATCGCCACAGGGATCGGCGTGGGGATGCCCAGGCTGCGGAAGTAGAGCAGATTCCGCCATTCGGTGGCCGCCTTGGAGCGGCCCAGCAGGTGCCGCCAGCTCCAGGCCTGCGCGCGATAATGCTTGATAAAGAAGTTCCTGCCGTCGATATCGCGGATAAAGACCCGGCAATCGGCCTGTGGTGAACCGTTGATCTGCCGCCCCGGGTTGGCTTCGGCCGCGGCCAGGTCCGGCAGCGCCCGCGCCAGAGCGCTGCCCTGGAATGCCGTTTCGATGTGCCAGTAACACCCCATTGCCCGCCAACCTCAAACCAGACTCAGCCACAGCTGCCCGCGGTGCCGCGCGCGCCGCGCCAACCCCGGAAGCCTCTCAGAAATACCGCCGCCGGACAAGCGCCCGCAGCCAGCGATAGCGATGCCGCGCCAACCTGCCTCATGACGTCGTGCTGCGGGACTTTATGATCAGGTCGTAGGCAGCGCTGATCTCCTGCGATTTTTCGGTCGCCACCTTGAGCATGTCGGCAGGCACACCCTGGGCGATGAGTTTGTCGGGATGGTGCTGACTCATCAGGCGGCGATAGGTGCTCTTGACCTCCCGGTCGCTGGCCGACGCGTCGAGCCCCAGGGCACGATAGGCATCCGCCAGATGATCGGCAGCGCTGGCGCCAGCCCTGCGACCGCTGCCAGCGGAGAACGCGAACTGGGCCTGGTACATCTGCAGCAGCCGCTCGAACACCGGTCCGGACATCCCCAGCCAGTCGGCCACCGCCCGCAGCGTGAGCCTCTCGGCGTCGTGTAACTCGCCATCGGCAAAGGCGATATGCAGCAGGTATTCCAGCAGCAAGCGCCGCAGCCGCAGGTAGTGGCCGCAGTTCGACTGAAAGCGGATCATCGCGTCGTCCAGCGAGAAGGCCGGGTTACTGCCCTCCTTGAACAGGGCGATGGCCTCAGCGCGGTGCTCATCAGTCAGGTCCATCTGCCGCATCAACGCTTCGGCCTGCGCAACCTCGGCCTCGCTTACGCGCCCGTCGGCCTTGGCCAGATGGCCCATCACACGAAACACGGTCTCGTAAAAAACCCGCTGCGCATCCGCCAAGTGCTCCTGCGGCGGACGCCGGTCGAGCTGCACCAGGCCGCGATCGAAATAGCGCCCCGCAAAAAAGCCCAGCAGGCCGCCAATGGGGCCAAGCATCAGAAACCCGAGCACAAAACCGATGAACTTACCCAACCACCTTGCCTCCACCAGCAGTGAACCTTGACGCTGCACCGCAGCCCCCGCCCGCCCCGTTGCCGCCGAACTGAAACAGCGCCAGAGCGCCGCGCTGCTGTCCATTCTGCGCGATTGCTCGCAGATTGTCAGCCAACCCGTTGCCTCGCAGTGCGGGGCGGCACGCGCGCGCCGCAGAAAAATGCGCCACAATCGGGGATTGACAAGCGCAACGACCGGCGCCCTAAAATAGCACGCACCGTGATAGCCGCCGCCCCATCATCTTCGAGCAAGCACATGACCGATGTATTGATCAGACGTGGCGCCCTGCTGCTGGTGGCCTTCTGGCTGCTGGCCTACGTCGCGCCGCTCGGCTGGCGGCCACTGGTACAGCCGGACGAGATCCGTTATGGAGAGATCGCCCGCGAGATGCTGGCCACCGGTGACTGGGTCGTCCCCCGCCTCAGCGGCCTGCGGTATTTTGACCGGCCGCCGCTGGGCCACTGGATGAACGCCACCTCGCTGGCCGCTTTCGGCGAGAATGCCTTTGCCATCCGCTTTGCCTCCTGCCTCAGCATGGGTGCGCTGGCCCTGTGCGCGTGGCTTTTTACCCGCCACTATTCCCGCTCGCGACAGGCCGCCACCATCGCTGCGCTGGTTTTCTTGTCCTGCCCCGGCGCGATGGCGATGGGCAACTTCGCCGCCATGGACGGCATTCTCAGCATGTGGCAGGCGCTGGCGCTGATGGCCTGCTTTCACGCCACCAACGCGACGACAGGCGCCAGCGCCATGCGACGCTATGCGCTGTGCGGCGCGCTGCTGGGATCGGCCTTTCTGACCAAGGGCTTTCTGGCGGTGATCACACCGATCATCGTGGTCATTCCCTTCATGGCGTGGGAGCAGCGCCTGCGCGAGCTGCTCCGCTTCGGCTGGATCGCGCTGGCCACAGCAGTCGCAGTGAGCCTGCCCTGGTCACTCCTGATCCACGCCCGCGAGCCCGATTTCTGGCACCATTTTCTGAGCGTCGAGCACATTCACAGCTTCTACAACCGCAACGCCAAGCCCGGCGAGTCGCTGAGCTACTACCTGCCGCTGCTGCTGCTCATCACCTTCCCGTGGCTGCTGCTGTTCGCCGGCGCTCCCCTGCGGGAAATCAGGCACAACCGCAGCCAGCGCATGCGCCGGCTCGATCGCTTCTGCATCTGCTGGATCGGCAGCGCGCTGGCGATCTTTCTGATCGCGCGCAGCAAGCTGCCGATGTACGTGCTGCCCTGCCTGATACCCATGGCGGTGCTGATGGGGACCAGCGCCGCACGGTTGATCGAGGCCGGCGGGGAGGGCATTTTTCAAAGCGGCATCCAGCTGAGCCGCGGCGTTCTGGTTTTGGCGCTGATCACCGCGGTACTCAATTTCACCGCCGGCTTCGGCACGCCGGCCTGGCGCGCCCACGAAACAGTGCAGTGGATCTGGCTGTGCATCGTGCTGATGATCTGGATCGGCCTGTTGCGCATCGCGCTCACGGCGTCACCGCGCAAGCGGCACTGGATCATCGCGCTCAGCGTGGCGCCGGCGTTCACGCTGCTGCCCCTGTACATGCCGGAGCTGATCTACGCCGGGCGCATGCCGGGCAACTTCCTCAAGGAACAGGCCGATACCATCGCCCCGGATGCGATCATCGCCACGGACTCCACCCTGCTGTCCTCGGCCAGCTGGTATTTCAAGCGGACCGACATCTACCAGGTGGGCAGCGCCGGCGAGGCGGCGTACGGGCTCAGCTATGCCGACGCCAGGCACCGCCACATCGAATACAGTGCGTTCGGTGACTTCATCGCCCAATCAGAGCGGCCCGTGGCGTACTTCGACAAGTTCGGCGGCAAACCACCCCCGGACGACCTGCCGCGCGGGGCGAGCGAAGGCGTGATGGGGAGGTTTATTCTGTTTCGATATTATCCGGGCGCGGAGCGCGACAGGTAATCGAAGCAGGCGATGATGCCAGGCGCACGGCCCACGGTCTGGCACCCTGGACAGGCTGCATTGCGGTGATGGAGCGAGTTCAGCTGATGTCCTTCAGCAGCGCCATGACCGCGGACGCCGCGGTGTGCCAGCGGAAGCCAGCGGCCCTCTGCAAGCCACGCTCTGCCAATTGCGCGCGCTCGGTTGGTTCAAAGACCCTGGATAAGCCCTCGGCGATCTCGTCGACGGCATGCGGATTGATCAGCAGCGCAGCGCCCCCGGCCACTTCCGGCATGGCCGTCAGATTCGAGGTGACGACCGGCGTCCCGCAAGCCATGGATTCGATGATCGGCAGGCCAAAGCCCTCGTAGTGCGATACCAGCGCAGTGGCAACAGCACCCCGGTAGTAGCTCGGGAGAACCTGCTCCGGGATCGATCCGGCAAAGACGACGCGACCGGAGACGCCCAGAGCCCCAGCTATGGCGCGCAGGCCCGGGTTTTCGGCCCCGCTCAGCACCAGGCGGACGTCCGGCGCCAGGCGCGCCCTGGCGAAGCCGTGAATGAGCGCGGGAAGATTCTTGTGTGGTCGGTGATTCCCGACATAGAGGACATACGGATAACCCGGCAGGTGGGGACTCACCTCGGGATGGTAGCGAAGCGGATCGACACCGTTGTACACCACCCGCACGGAGCTGGCCGGCACGCCCGCCCACTCCATCAACTCCTGCCGCGTATACTCCGACACCGTCAGCACGGCAGGCGCCCTGCGCAGGGCGCGCTTCACCAGCACTTCGTAGTACGCGCGTCGGGTAACGCTGCGATAGGGCGCATAGTTGACGTGCATCAGATCGTGAAGGGTCACGACGCTGCGCGCCGACTGGATGGCTGGCACGCAGAACCCCGGCGACAGCAGCAGAGCGCCGCGATGCCGCAACAGCTCGGCGTCGAGGAACAGCGGATCGAACACCGAAAACAGCGGACACGCGGCGCCGATGTCCCGGCAGACGATGCGCTGGCGCAGTTCCCTCGCGAACCGGCCGATCCCATGATCGCCGACCCAGCGCTGATCGAACAGTATGCGCCGGCTAGCCATGTGCCAGCGCCGCCGCAGACATGAAATCCCGGGTGCGGGCCTGCCAGCTGTGCTGGGCGATGAAACGCTGCCGCTGGGGCTCGCTGGACCGTTCCCGCGGCGCCGAGGCCAAGGCCTCGACGAACTCGGCGGCGTCGCCGTAGAAGCTGACGCGTTCCGATATCCCCTCCACTTCGGGCCAGCGCGCCGACACCACGGGCAGGCCTGCCGCCAGATATTCAAAGAGCTTCAGCGGGCTGATGCACTCGACCAGCCGGGCATGGCGGCTGACATCGAAGGGCAGCAGACCCACGTGGGCGTGCTGCAGCAGCGCAGCCACCTGCCCGGGACTGCGCCGGCCTAACAGGTGCAGATTTGGACGCGACCGCAGGCGCCTGCGGGCCAGCCCGTCGGGGCCGATGACGAAGAACTGCACCTGCGGCAGACAGTCGATCGCGCGGTCCATGGCCTCGAAATCAAACCATGCGTCGATGGCGCCCACGTAGACGGCGATGGTGCCGTCGACCTCGCGGTACTCGTCAGGCAACGCATGCCGGACCCGGTAGCGCTCGGCATCGACGCCGTTGGGCAGGTAGCAAAGCCGGCCATTGAGCTTCTCCAACCCGGGGCGCAACGCCCTGGCGGTGTAAAACACCCGGTCGGCCCGCTCGATGAGCTCGCGCTCGAGCGCCAGCGCGGCACGATTTACGCCAAATCCCGCCAGGCGATCGGTGACGCGCACGATGAGCTGTTTGTGCCCTATCTGCTGGAGCAGCGGCCAGGCGCTGAAAATATCGACGACCAGCGCGTCTGCCTCAGCAAAACCCAGCCCCTCGATCTGCGGTGCCAGGGCGGGAACGCAAAAGCGGTGCCAATGGCGGGCGGCCAGATCCGCCACCGCCGTCGGATAGCGCCGCGACTTCGCGGGCGGCAGCAGCGTGAACGGGATGATCTGCCAGAGCCGCTCAGCAATCTGCCGAGGTCTGCCCGCCATGCCGACCCGGTCGCCGCCCCCCGCGAACGAGTGCCACGGCGTGACCGGCGGGGCGCTGAACAGGACCTTCCACCCCTCCGTCGCCAGGTTGCTGGCATAGTAATTACAACCCACCTGCAGGGGCGAGCCAAAATAGCTGTTGCCAGCCCAGACGACGCGAGGACTCAAGGCGTGCAACCCTCTCTCCAGCCATATTTGGGCGAATAGGGAACGGCGGGCAGGACCGGAGGGTCGAGCACTCGACCAAAACTGCTGCGAAGGTAGCGCGCCGGATCGCACCGGTCCCACAAGCCCACATTCCATTGCTCTGCACGAACCGAGACAGAGAACCCACGAAACGCAAACCAACTACTTCCGCTTTCTGGTTCCTTTGAACCCAAGCGTGAACAGTGCATCACTTGCAATGGTGATAACAGTCAGAGGAAACCGTGCTGGGGCGACACCAAACCCATCAGCAGCCGGGCCGCCTCTTCAGCGCCGTTGCGATGCTCTGAAACTGCAACGGCTTCATTTTTCAGTCGATCAAGCATGCTATCGACGGCCTCTTTCATTGCCGTTGCGGAAAATTCGCCAATCGCCACGTAAGGTCCAATAGAATGTATTTTGGACACCCGCGCTAGTTGATCATCGACTCCCATCATCAAGTTCGGTATAAAAATGGCCGGCAAGCCAAGAAGTAGCGCCTCACATACGGAATTGTACCCCGCAGCCAGGACTGCAAAGTCAAAGCCCGCGAAATATCGGCCATTGGGATAGTCGACCAGCACACGTTCAACGAAGTTCTCTTGAGAATCAGCGTTAAGTGTTATCGGCGACCTACCGAGCACGACCTGGACCCCTCTATCGCCAAGAATTTTTGTGACCTGATGCTCGAGATTATCCATACCATTAATATTTCTTGAGCCCAACTGTACATAGCAGCTCGGTCTTTCAGCATCCAGACGAAAAATTTCCTTTACCGCACTCGCTTTCAGCAGGTCACTTTTGTCCAACAAGCAGATCGGAGGAACGTATCGAACCTTGGGGGAGCCAGTTTCCTCCGCCCAGGTCTTATCCAATACTTCTCCAGGGGAGATTACCAGATCAAATGCATCTATTAGGCCATTCAATCTATTCTGATCGACATTGGATTTGTACATACCTCGCTTTATCCAGACAGATTTGATATTGCGATAACCAAACATTATGCGCTGAATGCCGTAATAAGGCTCACTCCCGTCAAATAACAAGGTGCCCGGCTTGTACAGCTGTAGTACGTTTAAAAGTGTTTTGTAGAACAATCTGTTCCATGCGACGCTGCCAACACCTTCTCCTGCCAAAGCGGCAGGCGTCACATGATGGCAGACGAAGCCGGCCTGGTGAACCAGTGGCACACCGATACTGGTCGTGAGAAAAACGATCTTGCAGTCCGGCTGTAATTGACGCAGCCTGCGTGCGACAGCCAAAGTGCGGGTCAGATGCCCGAGTCCACTGCCGTTGATCGGGAGAAACAGATAGACGTTTTGGTCAGCAGCATAGAACAAGCCCCTCACCAGCGAGAGCCTAATCCAAATATAGGTCAGTAATTGCTTTACTCGCTCGCGCTTATACACTGTCAAACACCATGAAGAACATAAAATAGATCATCGATAGACAAAACCCAAACACCAGGCAAAGCTAATAGTGAAGACAACTACACAAGCTGAAAAACAAAAAAACGGTGGTAGGTGTTTTCCGGAACGCGGTACGTTCTTAACAGTTCCAATCCCCTCGAAAAATCGGCCTTGATCCGGTCTAGCGGAAAATCCCGCTTGTTTATCTCCCAGTAATGCTGACCATCGAACTGATGCACCGGTGCCTGGAGCTGTGGACGCGGCAGCAAGAATTGCAGCATGCCCAACTTGGGGATATGAATTCGATAGGGCCACACCCTCCGGGCATCGGGGAGGCTGATGATGACATATCGCCTGCTGACGCGCACCATCTCACCCAGCGCCGTTAATGATTCCTGATATGGCATATGCTCGAGTACCTGAAATGCGCAGACCGCCTCAAAACTGTCGTCCGGCAGGGGAATCGACGTCGCAGGGGCCAAATAATCAGGATGGAGTTCCGGGTTCAAATCAAGCGTCGTCACTTTTATTCCCAGGGCATTCCCGACGACTTTCAATAAACCTGGACCGGGACCAATTTCCAGTAAACTATTAATTCCCAGCGTCCGGATCTCATCCAACTGATGCCACATACTGTTCCATCGCTTCTTGGATAGGTAGCGATGTGAATCGTAGTGATTCATTTTTACCTGCGTCTCGACGGACATATCAATTTCCTATCGGGCATACCCTCACCTGTACCATGTCAGCATGATGGATTACCCACAAAATGAGCCAGAGATAGGCGATTACGCCAAATACTGAAAATAATGCAATGGCGGCTATATCGCTCTCGTAGATGATGAACCCTAACCACAACGCGAAGATTTTGCTGCCAGTGCTGAACAACTCATAGAACAACAACCCTTTTTGAAGCTTCAATGCCGGAATGGCGGAGACTGCCGGTTTATTGACATATTGAAAAAACAACCAGACTGAAAGCCACTGTGCATAGACACCGGCTTGCTCCCACCCGGCACCAAAAATGAACGAAAAAAGTGTCGGGCCCGCAAATAGGACCGCGGCTAATGGAATCGCGCCCGCAAACGCTAAGCCAAGGGTGGCCTTGACGATAAGCTCCCTGATATTTTCACCGCGATGAAAAGCCTCATTGACTCGGGGATAGAACACCTGCATCACGGAACCGCCGATCATAGCTCCTGGAATCCCGAGCACTGTATTTGCAAGCGCGTAGTATCCCACTGATACGGGACCGAAATAGCTGGCCAGCATCATTATCGGGAGGCTTGCGGATAATGCATTGATAAAAGTCTGAGGTGTTCGTAGCAATGCAAAGTCGCCGTACTTCCCGGCAAGCTGCCATGCTCCGAGCCTTGATTCTTCCTCGATGGGGGCTGCGCTTTCGGAGGGGGTGGACTTTCTCATACCCCACAGCATCAGCGCGGTTCGAAGTACATTGGCCGCTACATTTGCGATTACCAGGATTGCAGCGATTGGGTATAAAGCTCCGACCCCTACTTTCATCAGGTTTATTGTGAGCGCTGTAAGAACGCTTGCTTTCGCAACCACAGCGAAAGCTCTCCTGCGCATCAGCCATGCACCAGTCACTCCACAAACGACCGTCGCGAAGATGGCCACAGGAAGGAGAGCAATCACGGGCTGAATGGCATCAGCATGCAGCGCTGCGAGAGCGCCCTCCGCCCGGAAAAACAGGACGACGCCCACCAGGCAAGATACGAGCAGGCTGATCGCTATGGATAGGCGCGCCAGAGCCCAAGCTTCTGCATCGGAACGCGGGAGCGCGATCGCGCTAGGATAACTCAAGGCCGCCACCGTGGACGTCAACGCGACGATGAGAAAAGACTCCCTGCATCCCGTAAGCCTCAGGCCCATAAAGGCGAGTAGTCAGCGGCGAGAAGAGCATCAGGATTACCTGCGAGGCCGCCGTTCCACCCGCCATTGTTAACACATTGCGAATAAATGGCCTTTTGGATGCCCTGAGGATACGCTCCTGCAGAACAGCGAATCGGCGCGATGGCACCGCATGTGAGGCACTGGTGGCAACACCGTGGCGGGCAGGCACGCTCAGGGGTTTACCCCGAAAACCCTGTCAATAATTCGTGAGGCATGCCGGGACCAGGTGTAATGCTCCAGCGCCTCGGCCCTGGCGGCCACGCCAAGGCGCTGGCGCGTCTGGGGCTCATCGATCAGTCTCTGCAGGGCTCCCATCAGCGCTTCGGGACTGGCCGGAGGAACCAGCACGGCCGTCCGTTCGTCGGCCAGCACGTCGCCAAGCTGATCCAGGTCCGATGCGACAATGGCCTTGCCCATCGCCATATATTCGAACAGCTTGGTGGGCGACCCGATGAAGGGGCTGCCGTCCGGGTTCGGCACGTTCGGGGACACCAGGATGTCGCAGGCCGCCAGGTATTGGGGGCCGGACTCCTGCGGCACCAGGCCGGTCAGCAGGCAGTTGCCGCCAATGCGCCACTGGCCGATCAGCCGGCGGCACTCGCCCATGGTGGTGCCATCACCCATCAGCACCAGTCGCACGCGCTGGCGGTACGCCTCATCGGCCTGCAGCAGTCGCCCAAACGCTTCCACCAGGGTTGCCACACCATGCCATTGCTCGAAGGTACCGATAAATCCGATCACGACACTCTGATCGCATCCCAGCGCCCGGCGCAGCGGCCCGCCATCGATGCCCGGCCGATACTTTGCAGAATCGACGCCATTGGGGTTCACCAGTATCTTTGCTGCAGCGATGCCCCGCCAAATCAATTCTGCCTTTAGCGCTTCACTCACCACGACGACAGTGCTCGCGGCATGAAGGTTGAGCAGCTCGATGCGCTCGGTCAATGCTGCGAGGCTCTGCCGCCGTCGCCCTGCAGCACCCGCGCGCACTGCCGAACTGTTGTATTCGATGACCAGGGGACAGGCGAGCTGGCGCGCGATGCGCACCCCGCTGTAGTTATTGCGGCTATAGCGCTGATAGACCAGCGCGGGCACTTTGCCGTCCAGCCGCTGCAGGACCCGCTCACTGAACACCCGGCTGAAGCACAGTTCCTGGAGCAGGGGAAAGTTTCGGCAGGCACCGGCCTCATCGACGACATGCTTGGCAATACCGTCATCGATGCCGGCGATCAGATCCGTGCCCACGTACAGGGTTTCGTCAAACCAGTCCGGGAGCGCATTGATGACCCCGGCAATGTGGCCCATGCATCCGCCCGCCTGCAGCCCGAAACTCAGGTCGGTTCTGAGGTACACGCAGGTACCGGCCAGCGCGGCGCCTGACGCCGGGATATCGCACCCCTGCTCAAGCTCGCGCAGCTCGCGCTGGACGGCATCGAGCACCTGGCGCCGCGAGCGCCACTCCCCGGCGGCGCCGGTGAGTGTCCGGGTCAGCGAAGCCAGCGAGATGCGTTCCTGGCGCCCCCGCGCATCGATCACGCGGGCCCTGCCCAGACTGAGCGCCCACAATGCCGCGTGCAGCGGCAGCGGCCGCCGCAGCAACCGCAGATCGTGGACGTAGAGCCGCAGGCGCCGGCCCAGGAGAGAGCGCAAGCCTGCGGAATACCGCAGACGGCTCTTGAAGTCGGCGAAGCTGATCGTCTTCACGCCCTGCTCCACCGCGGCAGCCGGGCCCTCCTTCAAAATGGCCAGCTCGCCGCACGCACGACGCGGGTCGACGACGCCGCTGCGCCGCCCCGATGCCGCCATCAATGCTCTGTCCAGACCCGCTTTCATACGCAATCAGTCGCTTGCCGCCGCTAGGAAAAAAGATAGCATCGATTCATCGACCCGGAACCCCACGCCGGCGGGCTTCGATCGACGCGATCCAACAGACCGCCACCAATGAGAGCGTCGACGGAGCTGCGGCGAGGTCGATAGACAACACAGCTATCATGACGGCGCGGGCGCTCTCGTGCTCCCCGATACCAAACCCCACCGCCGCGTTACGCACCCAGCCGGGAGCGGGCGCTGGACGCCAGGCCCATGACGCGGTCGTGCAGCCTGCCGGCCACCAGACGGCGGTAGAAGCGGGCGTTGCCGCGGGCCTCTTCAGCCGTCATGGCAGTGCGCGCCAGCGCGCTCTCGGCGGTGCACTTTCTGGCGACCAGGTTGATGCACCACTCGGCGTGATGAGTCACCCACTGATAGCGCGCTTCCAGCAAGACGGGCACCAGCCCTGCCATTTCAGCCAACCGGCAAAGACTTCTCTCGGAGAAAAAATTGCAGTGCGTGATGGGCTCCCGAATCGAGTAGGCTTCTCTGAAGGCGCCCAGTGGAACCTCGAGATACATCAGCCCTCCCGGTTTCAGCGACGCCGCCGCCTTCGCCACCACGTTGGCGGGATGCGGGAGATGCTCCACGACATGATTGGCCAGGACGATGTCGAAACGCTCCTCACAGGGGAGAAAATCCGGCGCGACATAAATCAGATCGTCATAGAGATCGTAGCGCTCGAAATCGATCACGTATTTGCGGTAGCGCTTCGCATCGAAAGCTGACAGATTGTGTCCGAATTGGCCGCCGAGGTCCGCTACCGCCATCGCATCCGATTCAGTCTCCCGATGACGATCGACGAGTTGATAGATGCGCCTGGCACGCTCGACGTGGCGGGTGACGGGAGCGGCCGCGTACTCCTGCGCCGTACCGCCATGCTCCACCAGATAAGCATATTTTTCCTGGATTTCGGCGTCATCGAAGCGCGGGTTGGTGAACAACAGATCGCAATCCTGGCAGTGAATCAAGCCGAATTCGACCGCTGTCCTGTCGCCTTCCATGACGCGGAACGTCAGCCACAGGCGCCTCTGCACATAGTCTGTACAGTCGGCGTATGCGGCCCGGGGCGGTTTGCTGAAACGATAGGTCTTGCGGGTCCGCAGGGCATTCGAGGCACACAGCGGACATTGAAAAAGCGCGTTCACGAGGCAACGGCCCCGGTCTTCCCGATAAGTTCGGACATTACCCTGCTCGCATCCCGTCAGCGCCGCTCGGCCTGCCGCAGGCCGCTGTCGAAACCCGCCAGTGCTCCCAGACACAACACTGCGACATTGACTGGCCAGGCGTAGTAAAGCGTGCCGGAGAGCAATCCATAGATCGACAGTATCACCAATAAAACCGCCGTCAGCCCCGCCACCCCCCGCTCTTCGGCTGGTGCTTGGCGGTAGCTGCGCTGCAGTCTCCGCCCCAGGATGATCAATGCCGCGGACACCAGAAGCAACCCGGACAGGCCGAACTCAAGCACCAGTCCCAGGAGCCAATTATGGGGGTGCGCACTGACCTTCAGGGGGTCTACCCCCGCGGCCATCTGCAGCAGAAAGAATGCCTCGCCACCCGAACCGATGAACGGGTGAGCACCAAAGCCCCGCCACGCAGACTGCCACAGGTCCAGGCGGCCCGAACCGAGTCTGCCGATGCGCGGCGCAGCCTCGAGCGAATCGTTTTCGGCGGCAGCCGACAGCACGCTCAGGTCAGACTGCATGCGTTGTGACATCTGACTCCACATCTGATCCTGACCGCTGGCCCGGACCAGCACCACCGCAAGCGCCATCATCAATGCAACGATCAGGCCCTTGCGCAAGCGCTCAGACGCCGGCACCAGCCCAAGCAGCAGCCCCGCGGCCAGCGGCACAATGATCATCGAGACCCGGCCGCCGGCCCAGACGACAAGGCACAGCGCCGCGGTACTCACGCCATAAGTGACCCAGCGGACAGCCAAGCCTCGCGCCAGCAGGCCGAAGCCAGTGCTGGCAATGAACAGCACCGTCGGCACATGCGCGAAATTCCGGATATGGTTGAAGTAGGTAGGCGCATAGATGCGACCCTCACCCAGACGGGAGAACAACGCCCAGTGCCTGACGATCGACGCTATTTCGGCCAGGCACAGCACGCAGCAGGCAGCGCCGATGCACATCAGTATCTGCCGCAGGGTCACTCCCAGGGCCGACACGGCGATAAAGCCCACCACGGCCACGGCGGCATGCCCCGCATAGGCCAACCAGCGATAGGCCGCCATGGAAGGGTCGGGCGAGTTCGCGCTGGCCAATGCCGCGAGCGCGAAGAACGCGCTGACCAGCAGCACCGGCAGCCGATAGGCGCCGAGCATCGCGCGCGCCGCGCCGGGAGCCAGCAGGGCCGCCACCATCGCCAGCGGCAGGCCCAGCACGGCGTAGCGGATATTGAACTCCGAACTCAGCGGCCAATAGGCGAGTTGATAGCACAGTAGCAGACTGAGACCGGCCAGCAGAATACCGCGCCGGATTTCCAGCGAAGTGCCGCCTTCGACGCGGGCACGCGAAATGCCCAGGCTGCTCAAGGCTGTTCCACGCTGTGATAGAACATCTTCTCCAGCGTCAGTTGAGGCTTTATAGAGATGATGCTGTGCGCCGCGCGCTCTATCTCCTGAAGCTTGGCCGACAGGTTCTCCCGCGGCACGTCAACAGACCAGCGCCGACCGATCTCGTTGCGATACCCCTCCAGGGGAGTGTCGGCTTCGACATTGATTTCGAAAATACCTTCACTGTCGCTGAACAGATCGGATGCCGTCTTGATATGCTCGATGCGGCCCGCCTTGATCAGGGCAAATCGATCCGCAATATTCTCAACGTCGTAGAGCACGTGTGAAGTAAAAAACAGCGTACCGCCGCCTCGGCGATAGTTCTTGAGGATATCCACCACTTCCAGCCTGCCCAGCGGATCCAACCCCGAGAGCGGCTCATCGAGAATCAGCAAGCGCGGCTGGCAGGCCATGGCGTGCGCCAGCGCCGTGCGCTGGGTCATGCCCTTGGAAAGCGTTCTGATACGGCGCCCGGCCGCAGCCGCAATGCCGAATCGCTCCAGCCACTCCATGCAGTAGGACCGGAGATCGGCCACCGCCAAACCATGCTGACGCACGCCAATCTGCAGCACTTCCAGCGGCGTCAGATAATCGTAAAGATAGGGATTTTCAGGGACATAGCCCACTGAACGCCTGGACGCCGGATTGGTGCCAGGCACCCCGAAGAATCGCGTCTCGCCGTCGTCGGGACGCATCATATCCATCAATATCTTTATCGTCGTACTCTTGCCCGCGCCGTTGGCACCGATAAAGCCGAAGGCCTCGCCCTCTCCCACCTGCAGCGACACATCGATGAGCGCGCGCTGGCACTTGCGTCCCCGCCCAAAGGCCTTGTGGAGATGTTGCGCTTCGATAGCATTCATAGGGTCAGCCGCCTTGCACCTGAGACTGCGGGGATCGATTGAACTGGGGGGTGCCGAGCGCATCGACGATGTAGCCCCGCTTGAAAGGATCGCCTGGGATCGCCTCGATGTAGGATTCATCGACCAGGGTCTGCAGCTTCTGCAGGCGCAATCCCGTCTGGCGCCGATAGGCCGCGGCTGCCTGGCGCAGATCGGACAGGCCCTGCAGGCGCTGCACTCTGGCCGTCAGCAGTCGCCGTTGATTGTAATCGTTAGTAGACTCGAGCATGGCGACGATGACGGCGATGGCCATGCTCGGCTCCTGCGCGTGGGCCAGCCACTTGGAGGCAATATTCTGCAAGCCCAGCTTCTGGTCTCCAGTGGCGCGCCCGGCGGCGGTCGCAGTCAACATGCCCGCAGTGACGGGGTCGTCATTGAAATAGTATTCGTTGAAACCCTGAAAAAAAGGCGGCATGGGATCCCAGTCGCGAAAGGCCGTCGCCCTCGACAGGACCTGCTGCGCGACGGGCAGTTGACCCTGCCAGGACAACGTGGCCGCCGCCAGCATGCCGTTGTCTTCGTTGTAGGGATTGAGCATCGACGCCTGGGTCTGTACTTTGCCCTGCACTTCAAAGCTCAACTGATCGGTACTGAGCGCGCTGAAGGTGGCGGCTCTCAACACGTAAGCGTTCGCCGCCAGATAGCGGTCACCCAGGGCCAGCAGCGTCTGTATCGGCGCCGGCAACACCACCCGCAGGGTATCCTGCTCGCTTCTCAACGGCAGGTCGCTGAGATGGGAGGCGCCGAGCAGATAGACGGGCAAACCCGCCCCGATCAAGCATGCTGCCAGATAACGGTTGCGCATGGGATCAGGAGAACTCCCGGCGCTGGAACCGATTGACCGCCAGGCCCAGGGCCAGGGCAATATATCCGGCCGCCATGGCCGCGGCCGCCAGCAGGGTGGAGGCTTCGGGCGCCTTGCCGTACAGTGCCCAGACGCGGATGTCCAGGCGGCTGAGATCGGGCAGCACCCACAGCGCATAACCCAGCACGGGAGAGAGCTGCGCCTGCTGCTGCGCATCGGCATACACCGACGTCTGCAGATAGTCGTAGGTCGGACCGAGCGCCGTCGCACAGATGGCGAACGCCAGGCCCAGCACCAGCGGCAGCAGCGGCGTGGTGGACAGTGTCGCGATCACCGTGGCGAAGGCAGCGACCACCAGCACGCCGAGATACTGGTAGGCCAGCGTCGCCCAATACGGCAGCCCCAGCGCTACCGGGGTCGCTTGCGGGTGGTCAGACGGTCCGATCTCGAGCATGATCCAGAGCAGGATGCCGTTGATGGCGATGGCGATGGCCGACAGCAGCGCGATGCCGATGAACTGGCCCAATACGAAACTCGAGCGGGGCACGGGATAGGCCAGCACGAACAGTACGCTCTTGCGCTCGATATCCTTGGCGAGCAGGTCCTGGACCCAGAACAGCGCCATGATGATGGCGATGAACCGAATCGCGGAGAAGCCAACATCCATGGCCAGCGTGGTGGGATTGCGCGCGGAGAAGTTCGCGGCCAACCAGGCAAAGCCGAGGGTCATCAGGGCAAGCCCGCACAGCATCTGGATGCTGCGGTTTCTGAATCCGCTGAGCATTGCAGAATAGATAAAGTTTTTCATTTTTTCAGAGAGATATCGTCGCTACCCGGCCTGTTTAACATAGTCGGCAGCACTGGCACTGTCAAAAAACAGCATCGCTTGAGGTGGGGAGTTTTTGATGCAGGCAATAGAGAAACGCGCTGCCGGGGTCACCCCCAGCAGCGCGCAGGGCGCCCGCGGAACCATCAGGCGCCAAAGACCACCTTACAATTTAACTCAGGCCGGCGCAGGCATCGGTCGACCAGCGGGGACCACAGCCGCAGTGAAACCGGTTTCAGAGGGCGTGGCCTCGCAAGCGGCGACTGAGCCACCCTCGCTGTCGCCGCCGTAGGTGAAGCGGCCTTTCTGGTGACGAGCTGCCACGACAAACTTGATGGAATTCTGCGCAGCGGCAAGAAACACGCCAGAGGACGTCTGGAAGTTAAAGCCGGTCTGGACAAAATCCGTACCGCCAGCGGTTGCGGTAACGACCAATTGACCGCCCGCCCCTGTCGGGTTGGTGATGCCGGCAAACGAGGCGCCCGCCATGCTGACAAGCGCTGCACTCGCGATGACTTTGATTACTGATTTCATGGTGTAGTTCTCCAGTTATTTCGATTGAATTCTGGTAGTCGTGGTAAATGCTTAGTCTTCGATGGAGTTGGCCACAGCCGCGGTCAGGACATTGCGGGTATCAGACTGCGCCGACTTGTCAGAACCCTTGCGTTGATATTCGCTGTACTGGGGAATGGCGATGGCCGCGAGGATGCCGATGATTGCCACAACAATCATCAGTTCGATCAGGGTAAAACCCTTTTGTTTTGCGTTCTTCATTATCTCTCTCCATTTGCTCGGTTTGCGAGTCGTCGCTGTTTGGCGCCGTCGTATCTAATAATGCAACCAGCATGCCAACATCGCAAAAACCCATTATTTTCTATATTTTACAGCAGCTTATAAAGACTATCCGCCATGGCGGCAAGCTGCCGCAGTGCCGCTAAATTCCCGTGGACGCAGTCTGAAGGGCAGTTTTTGACAAATTTTGTCAGCTTCCGGTGAACGGTCGGCTGTTCGCATCGCGGCGCCTGCAGACACCCAGCCGGGCCATCGCGCAGAGTAACGCGTAAGCAGCGGTTGGCGGCAGTGAGCGGTGATATGCCGAAGCCTTCGCAGGAGAGCGCCGGGAGCAGTGCTGGACAGCCGTCGAAGATGGGTGAGCTGCTTGCTGCTGCATCAGGTGCATCAAGTTTCGGGGTGCTTTGCGCCCCTCACCTGTCGCTCACCCGCGCCCAAGCGGCGGCAGAGGGACGTGTGCCGAGCATCCCGTGCCGGTCACGCATAATTGCCGATCACTGGCGCAGGGTGGACGTGGCTCCGGCGCACCGACGGCTCACACCGGCAGTTCAGTAGGCATTCCTGTGCACGAAGCCCTTCGCGATCGTCAGCAGCATGATCTTGATATCAAACCAGAGTGACCAGTTGTCAATGTAATAGAGATCGTGAGAGATACGCTGCTTGAGATCGGTATCACCACGCCAGCCATTGACCTGGGCCCAGCCGGTGATGCCGGCCTTCACCTTATGCTTTTGCATGTAGCCCGGAATCTGATGCCTGAACTCCTGTACAAAAACCGGCCGTTCCGGGCGCGGCCCCACGATTGACATCTCACCCATCAGGACATTCCAGAATTGCGGCAGTTCATCGAGGCTGGTGCAGCGCAGCCAGCGTCCCAAAGGCGTCGCCCTATCCTGATCGCGCCGCGCCCACACCGGCCCACAATCCCGCTCAGCATGCGCCGGCATGGTTCGAAACTTCAACATGACGAAGCACTTGCCGTTCCAGCTCATGCGCTCTTGCCGATACAGCACCGGGCCTGGAGAGGACAGCTTCACGCCAAGGGCGATAAGCAGGAGCAGCGGGCTGGTCAAAATCAGCACCAGCAGGGCCAGCAAACGATCCTGCAGAGCCTTCACCAGCCGATTCATCCCATCCATGGGGCTCACCGAGAGATTTACCACCGGCAGTCCGCCGATCTCCGAGATGGAATGATTGAGCAGGCGCACACCGAACACCCCAGGGACCAGCCGGATATCGGCCGTATTATCCTTGAGCTCACTGAGCAGGCGCCGGATGGTGTCCTCTTCACTGAGATACATGGCGAGCCATATCTGGTCTACGCGATGCCCTTCCAGATAGGCCAGCGCCGCATCAATGCCGCCCGTTGCCAGCGTGGCGGGCACGGCGGCAGGCTCATCATCACTGTAATAACCCACGACCTGAAAACCGCTATCGCGCAGTGCCAGCAGATGGCGCAGGGTATTGATCCCGGTCACGCCACCACCGATGATCAGCACCTGGCGCTGATTGAATCCCCGCCGCCGGAGGTGACTGAAGGCACCCCGCAGCAGCGCACGAACCAGGGCAACGCAGAACAGCCCGCTGCACAGCCAGGCCGTGGCCCACATGCGGGAAAAGTCGCTGGAGGTCTTGGTAAGGAACGCCACAATCACGAGCGCCATGAAGGTCATCAGGAGACCGACCGCCACCTGGCGCATCTCCTCCAGACGCGACATGCCGCGCCAGGCACCGTACAGCGAAAGGCGGCTGAAAAAGGCTGTCGCCAGCGCCAGGCCTATCGCCATCGCAACGATATACCGATCAAACAATGCCTGGCTGCCAAAAACCAGCGCAAATGATGCTCGCCCGCAGGTCCACAGCACGAGCATGTCCGACGACCAGAGCAGCCAGATGACTACTGTACAGTGCTCCCTGAGGAACGAACGATAGCGCATGAATCAGTACCTCTGCCGCGGCCTCAGCCCGCACCCACCGCCGGCAGCTTTTCCTGCATGAAGGCTGCCATTTGTTCCAGAAAGCGTTGCCGGCAGAACCTTTGCGCATGGGCGACGATCGCCTGCGGATCGAAATCTGCACTGCGCGCCTCGAAGTTGACGATAGCCTCATTAATAGCGGCGACGTCCTGGCGCCGAAAAAAGATACCGGTGATACCCTCTACCACCGTTTCCATGAGCCCGCCGTCCGCATAGGCGATCACTGGCCGGCCCGCCGCCATTGCCTCAACCGGAGCGATGCCGAAATCCTCAACCCCGGCATACAGCAGCGCCCGACAGCCCGCCATCATCTGCCGCGCGTCCTCTTCACTCAGGCGCCCCATAAATTTAACGTTAGGCCTGGCGGCGCGCCGCAAGGCCGGCAGCAGTTCTCCCTCGCCCACGACCACCAGCGGCCGGCCGCTCTGATTGAACGCTTCAACGATTAGATCCGGCCTCTTATAGGCCACCAATTGCCCGAGATAGAGGTAATAATCGCCACTTTCCGCGCTCGTTGAGAATCGGGCGGTATCCACTGGCGGAAAGATCGTCGCCGAGTCTCTCCCCCAGTACTCCTTGACGCGCCGGGCGACAAAGCGGGAATTGGTGATAACCCAGTCTGGTTTTTGCGCCGACGCGCGGTCCCAGATGCGGAGGTACGCGCAGGCCAGTCGGAAGGCGAACGCAGTACAGACATTCATAGTGCGCAGATAGCTTTCGCCCTGATCCCAGATATAGCGCATGGGGCTGTGACAATAGCAGACGTGAACCGCCCCGGATTTGACGCGCACACCCTTCGCCGGACCTGACTCGCACGAAATCACCAGATCGTAGGCTGAAAGATCGAGCAGCCTGAGCGCCAGGGGCATCAACGGCAGATACCAGGCGTAGCGGCGGATTGCATTGGGGAGTCGGTTGATAAATGTACAACTGACCACCCTGGAGGAAATGCGGGATGACACCGCGGCCGGATCGTGAACGTGGGTAAAGAGGTCCGCGTCAGGATAAATGTCCAGCAACGCATCCAGTACCGCCTCGCCCCCCCGCATACCCGTGAGCCAGTAGTGCACAATCGCCACTTTCAAGTCTATTAACCCCCCATCGCAGCGATGGCCAGTTGCAGTATTCGCCAGCGCGGCGAGCAGACTTCCATTGCACTTCACACCTGCTTGAGTCTAGCAGGCCGGAGCGGAAACCGCGGATAGCCCGGCGCTTACGGCTCCGGCAACCCGTCCCGCTGCACTTTGGCGCGTCACACGGTCCCTGAGAAGCACATCACGCCAGCAGACAAGGGAGAAGCAGCGGGGGCAAATCTCGCCTCCACACCGGCACGCGCACGAGACCGGTTGCTATACTCAAGCCACGCTTGCATCGGGCCGGCCAGGCACATCGAGGCGGCGAGCGGCGACCAAGAAAATACAGGACACACCCATGGCAACGAGTACCGCAACACCGCTGAGCGGCCTGGCACGCATGCTGGTCAGGGACGGCATCCTCGACGAGCGGAAGGCACAACAGAGCTATCAGGACGCCGCCGCGGAGCGGATTCCCTTTGTCAGCTACCTGGTGCAGAAGCAGCATGCCGACGGTCACCGCATCGCCGAGGCGGCAAGCGTGGAGTTCGGCACGCCCTACTTCGATCTGCGCGCCTTCAACATCAGCAACATGCCGGCGGGCCTGATTCAGGAAAAGTTGATCCGCAAGCATCACACCCTGCCCTTGTGCCGACGGGGCAATCGCCTGTTCATTGCCGTCTCCGACCCGACCAATCTGCGCGCCCTGGACGAGATAAAATTTCACACGGGCCTGTCCACCGACGCCGTGCTGGTAGAAGAGCGACTGCTGGCAGACGCCATCAACCGCTACCTCGAGTCGCAGGAGGAGGACTACACCAGCACGCTGGGCAATCTCGAGGAGGGGCTGGAAGACCTCGACGTCGAGGCCATGGAGGATACGCCCGCCGACCGTGCCGAGCCCGACACCGACGACGCGCCGATCGTCCGCTTCGTCAACAAGATCCTGCTGGATGCCATCAAGGGCGGCGCGTCGGACATACACTTCGAACCCTATGAGAAGACCTATCGCGTGCGCTTTCGCACCGACGGCATCCTCCACGAGGTGACCAAGCCTCCGACCGGGCTGGGCAGCCGCCTTGCCGCCAGGCTCAAGGTCATGTCGCAGATGGACATCTCCGAGCGGCGCGTACCGCAGGACGGGCGCATCAAGCTCAAGATCACCAAGAGCCGCGCCATCGACTTCCGCGTCAACACCCTGCCAACGCTGTGGGGCGAGAAGATCGTATTGCGCATCCTCGACCCCTCCAGCGCCAAGATGGGCATCGACTACCTGGGCTACGAGGCGGCGCAGAAGGAGATGTACCTCAAAGCGCTGAGTGAGCCGCAGGGCATGATCCTGGTCACCGGCCCCACCGGCTCGGGCAAGACCGTGTCGCTCTATACCGGGCTCAACATCCTCAACACGCCGGAGCGCAATATCGCCACCGCGGAGGACCCGGTGGAGATCAACCTCGAGGGCATCAACCAGGTCCAGGTCAATGCCCGAGTGGGCCTGAATTTCGCCGCCGCCCTGCGCTCGTTCCTGCGCCAGGACCCGGACGTCATCATGGTGGGCGAGATCCGCGACCTGGAGACCGCGGAGATCGGCATCAAGGCTGCCCAGACGGGCCACCTGGTGCTGTCGACGCTGCACACCAACAGCGCCGCCGAGACCATCACCCGCCTGCTCAACATGGGCGTGGCACCCTTCAACCTGGCCACGACGCTGAACCTGATCATCGCCCAGCGCCTGGCGCGCCGGCTCTGTGGGCACTGCGCGCGCAGAGCCGACGACCTGCCGCGCGAAGTCCTGTTGCAGGAGGGCTTCACGGAGGCCGACCTCGATGGCGACTTCAACCTGAAACACCCCAACAAAGAGGGCTGCAGCAAGTGCCTGATGGGTTACAAGGGCCGCGTCGGCATCTACGAGGTGGTGCGGATAACCCAGACCCTGTCACGGCTGATCCTGGAGGGAGCCAACGCCCTGGAACTGCAGAAGCAGTCTCAGCTGGAGGGCTTCAATGATCTGCGGCGCTCCGCCCTGATCAAAGCGGCCAGCGGCGTGACCAGCCTGGAAGAAGTCAACAGAGTGACCAAGGATTGAGTATGGCGACCAGCACAGCAATCAAGAACCATCCGTTCGTCTGGGTCGGGACCGACCGCAAGGGCAACAAGACCTCAGGCGAGATGCAGGGCGCCAACCCGGCGATCGTCAAGGCCCAGCTGCGCAAGCAGGGCATCGTCCCCAAGACGGTGAAAAAGAAGCCAAAGCCCCTGTTCGGCGCCCAGAAAAAACGTATCAAACCCATGGACATCGCCGTCTTCACCCGGCAGCTGGCCACCATGACCAAGGCCGGCGTACCGCTGATCCAGTCTTTCGATATCGTCGGTGAGGGGCTCGAAAACCCGTCGATGGGGGCGCTGCTGAGCAGCATCAAGAACGACGTGTCATCGGGCAACAGCATGGCATCGGCCATCGCCAAACACCCCCGCTATTTCGACGACCTGTTCTGCAGCCTGATCGATGCCGGCGAACAATCCGGTTCGCTCGAGACCATGCTCGACCGGGTCGCCAGCTACAAGGAGAAGGTCGAGGCGCTCAAGGCCAAGATCAAGAAGGCCATGACCTACCCCATCGCGGTGGTCGTGGTGGCCATCGTGGTCACCTCCATCCTGCTGATCTTCGTGGTGCCGGAGTTTGCCAAGACCTTCCAGAACTTCGGCTCGGACCTGCCGGCGTTCACCAAGATGGTGGTCAGCCTCTCCGAATGGCTGCAGGCGAACTGGTGGATCGCCCTCGGTGCCTGCGCCGCCACCTTCTATGCCGTCAAGGAGGCCAAGCTGCGCTACAAGCGCGTCGCCGACGGCATCGACCGGGCAGTGCTGAAAATACCCGTGATCGGCGACATCATCTTCAAGGCGATCATCGCGCGCTTCTCACGCACCCTGTCGACCACCTTCGCCGCTGGCGTCCCCCTCGTGGACGCATTAAACTCGGTCGCCGGCGCCACCGGCAACGTCATATTCGAGGACGCCGTGGTGAGGATCAGGGACGAGGTCACTACCGGAACGCAGTTGAATGCGGCCATACGCGGCACCGCGCTGTTCCCGACCATGCTCATACAGATGGTGGCGATCGGCGAAGAGTCCGGCGCCCTGGACGACATGCTGGACAAGGTGGCCAACCACTATGAATCGGAGGTCGATAACGCCGTCGACAACCTCACGTCGCTGCTGGAACCGATGATCATGGCCGTGCTGGGCACTTTGGTCGGCGGCCTGATGGTGGCCATGTACCTGCCGATCTTCTCACTGGGCAACGCCATCGGCGGTTAAATCCGAGTAACTGACATTGACTGAATTCGCCTCTGCGGCGCCCGTCCCCTGGATCGGCGTCGCCTTCATTTTGGGCCTCTGCATAGGCAGCTTTCTCAACGTGGTGATCTACCGCCTGCCGGAGATGATGCGCCGCTCCTGGTCGAGGGAGTGCGCCGAATTTCTGGACGAGCGCGGTATCGGGCACGACGGCCAGATAGTGCTCACCGCCGACGGCCCTTTCGATCTCGCGCGCCCGGCCTCGCGCTGTCCGCAGTGCGGCCACCGCATTCGCCCGTGGGAGAATATTCCGGTAGTGAGCTACCTGTTGCTGCGTGGCCGCTGCAGCGCCTGCCAAACTTCGATCTCCTGGCGCTATCCGGCCATCGAGCTGCTCACCGGCGTGCTCTCGGCCGTGGTCGTGTGGCAGCTTGGCGTGTCCGCCACGACCGCGCTGGTGCTGCTGGCGACCTGGTCACTGGTGGCCATGAGCTTCATCGATATCGATCACTACCTGCTGCCGGACAGCATGACCCTGCCGCTGCTGTGGCTGGGCCTGCTGGCCAACAGCTTCAGCCTGTTCGTGCCCCTGTTCGATGCCCTGTGGGGCGCAGCGGTCGGTTACCTGTGCCTGTGGAGCGTGTACTGGTGCTTCAAGCTGCTGACCGGCAAGGAGGGCATGGGCTACGGCGATTTCAAACTGCTGGCCGCGCTCGGTGCCTGGATGGGCTGGCAGCTGCTGCCGCTGATCATTCTGCTCTCTGCGCTGAGCGGCATCGGCATCGCCGTGCTGCAGATGCTGTTTGCCGGGCGTACCCGCGACCAGCACATCCCCTTCGGCCCTTATCTGGCGATGGCGGGTTGGATTGCACTTCTGTGGGGAGATGTTATAGTCCGCCAGTATATGGGGTGAGGTGCAATGCAGGAGGTTTTCGATGTTCGTGGTCGGCTTGACGGGCGGCATCGGCAGCGGCAAAACCGCGGCTTCCGATCGCTTTGCATCGCACGGCATCACCGTGGTCGATGGCGACGTGGTCGCCCGCCAGGTAGTCGAGCCCGGCACTGAGGCGCTGCGGAAGATCATCGCCAAATTCGGCCCCGGCATACTGCAGGCCAACGGCCAACTCGACCGCGCCAGCTTGCGTGAATGGGTGTTCTCTCAACCCGACGACCGTCTTTGGCTGGAGGCGCTGTTACACCCGCTGATCGGCGAGGAGGTGATCGCTCAACTCAACGCCGCCAGCAGCCCTTACGCCGTGCTGGTTTCACCCCTGCTGGTCGATGCCGGTCAGACGGCGTTGTGCGATCGCGTACTGGTGGTGGACGTGCCGGAGCAGGTGCAGATCGAGCGCACCTGCCGCCGGGACGACAACTCCGAAGAGCTGGTCAAACAGATCATCGCGGCCCAGACCAGCCGCGAGCGCAGGCTGGCGGCAGCGACCGAGGTACTGGACAACACCGGCACGCTGGAAGACCTCCAGCGCCGGGTGGACGAGCTGCACGAGCGCTACCTGCAACTGGCCAGCGCCAAACGTGGAACCTAGCAAGCGCCGTTGACCGCGGTGATTTTCATCAGCGCATTGCCGTCAACGGAGACCGTGCCTTTTTCTCGATCACCGGCAGGGTGAACGCTCGTCACCCGACCCGCGTGATCGGATTGTGGCAATATCCGGGAAGACACCGCTCAATGAACCGACCGATCAACCTCAGGCAGGCGCATCCACCCGCCGATCGCCAGCCCGACCAGCAAGGCTCAGCACTGGCCGGTGAAGCGCCGACGCCCGCAAGGCGCGGCGTCCTGCTGGTCAAGTGCCCGACCTGCGGCCAGCAGCTGCCGTGGAGCGAGCGCAATGCGTACCGGCCGTTCTGCTCCAGCCGCTGCCAGGACAGTGATTTTATCGCCTGGGCAGAGCAACGGCAGTTCATACCCGGCGATGTGGACTACGATGATCCGTTGCCGGGGGACGTTTGAGCCGCGGCAGCCAACGGCAGGCAAGCATCAATCCGGCGACAGCCGCCGCAACTGGTCGATCACGGCTTGATTGGCGGCGGGGAACCGCAGCCCGTCGAGTGCAGCCATCGCTACCCAATTGATGACCTGGCCCTCACCGCCATGCGGCTCACCGGCATACTGATCCACCCGCCACACATCGAGCAGAACGGACCGGTCTCCGTAGTCATGCTCAAGCTGCATGAAGGGCCCGGCTGCCAGCACCCGGATGCCGAGTTCTTCCCTCAACTCCCTGGCCAGCGCCTCGCTCGCGGCCTCCCCGGACTCCACCTTGCCACCGGGAAATTCCCACAGGCCGCCCTGGTGGGCGTGGTCGGGCCTTTGCGCCACCAGCACGTGACCATCAGCGGCGCGCGCGAGCACGCCGACGACGACGTGGATGCGCGGCCGCTCTGCGGCGCTCAGCTGCGATACTCCGCGTTGATGCGAATGTACTCATGCGACAGGTCGGTGGTCCACACCGTCTCCACGGCATCGCCCCGGCCCAGCTCGATGTCCACCCGCAGCGTATCCTGCTGCATGGCGGCAGTTCCGGCCTCTTCGGTGTAGCTTGGGGCCCTCCCCCCGGCCGATGCGATGAGCACATCGTTGATCGACAGGCGCACCCGATCAATGTCCAGATCGACCAGACCGGCGCGCCCGATCGCAGCGAGAATGCGCCCCCAGTTGGCATCCGCAGCATAGCAGGCGGTCTTGACCAGCGGTGACTCGGCCACGGCATAGGCGACCGCCAGGCATTCACGGGGCTCGATCCCGCCGCTCACCCTGACGGCGATGAAGCGCGTGGCACCTTCGCCGTCGGCCACGATGGCCTGGGCCAGTTCCTGGCAGACCTCGGTCACGGCACGCGCGAAATCCTCCCAGCCCGCCGCGCCAGGAGCAAGCTCGATGCCCGTGCCGGTGGCCGCCAGTACCGCGGCGTCGTTGGTCGAGGTATCCCCATCGATCGTGATGCGATTGAACGAACAGTCCACCGCGCTCTGCAGCAGGGTTTGCAGGTCAGCGCGCTTGACCCTGGCGTCCGTGGCGACATAGGCCAGCATGGTCGCCATGTTCGGCTTGATCATGCCCGCCCCCTTGGCGATACCGGTGACGGTCACCTTGCCACCGGCAACAGCGAGCTGGCGGGTGGCGCCCTTGGGGCGCGTATCAGTGGTGAGAATGGCCCGCGCCGCTGCCGCCCAGCCATCCTCAACCAGGCCGGCCATCGCGTCCGGCAGGGCACCCGTTATTTTCTGTACAGGCAGGCTCTGGCCGATGACGCCCGTCGAGAAAGGCAACACCTGCGCAACATCGACGCCCGCCTGGGCCGCCACCGCCGCGCAGCAGGCCGCAGCATCGGCGATACCCGGCTCGCCGGTACCGGCGTTGGCGTTGCCGGTGTTGACCAGCAGCAGCCGCGGCCGTGCCAAAGCGAGATGCCGCTTGGCCACGATCACCGGCGCGGCGCAGAAGGCATTGGTGGTGAACACAGCAGCCACCTCAGACCCCGGCGCGAGCTCGAGCAGTACCACATCCATGCGGCCTGCGACCTTGATGCCGGCACTGGCCACCGCCAGACGCACACCGCTGACCGCAGCCAGCTCTGGAAGAACGCCATCACCGACGGCCATGCTCAAAACCTCGTCAGAGTTTCCCGTGACATTGCTTGTACTTCTTGCCGGAGCCACAGGGGCAGGGGTCGTTGCGACCCACCTTGGGCTGGTCGCGCACGAACGGTTGTGCCATGCCTGCGCCATCATCCGCCTGGGCCGCCCGCTGCTCGGGTGGCTCCAGCTGCTCCAACGACGAAACCTCCTCGTGCTGCATGCGGGCCATGGCCTGCTGCCGCGCCGCCTCCTGCTGGCGCCGCTGCTCGAGCGCTTCGGCATCTTCCATGCGGATCTGCACCTTGGAGAGGAAGGACACGACCTGCTGCTTGAAGCTCTCGAGCATGCTCTCGAAGAGTGCGAAGGATTCCCGCTTGTATTCCTGCTTGGGGTTCTTCTGGGCGTACGCGCGCAGATGGATGCCCTGGCGCAGGTGATCCATCGTCGCCAGGTGCTCCTTCCACAGCTGGTCGAGAACCTGCAGCATGATCTGCTTCTCGAACATGCGCATATCCGCGCCCACCAGCTCGGACTTCTCCCGATAGGCCTGCGCGATCTCCGCCTGTATCTTCTCCCGCAGCGGCTCCTCGTGCAGCGACTGATCCTGCTCCAGCCACTGGGCAATCGGCAGGCTCACCCCGAACTCCGCTTCGATCTGGCGCTCCAGCTCCGCCACATTCCACTGCTCAAACAGACTGCCGGGTGGAACCCAGGCGCCGATCACGCCGTTGACGACATCGGCGCGGATGTCGTCGAGCATATCGGACACATCCGGGGCCTCCAGCAGGTAGTTGCGCTGCTGATAGATGATCTGGCGCTGCTCGTTCGCCACGTCATCGAATTCCAGCAACTGCTTGCGGATATCGAAGTTGCGCCCCTCGACTTTGCGCTGCGCCTTCTCGATGGCGTTGGTCACCATACGGTGCTCGATCGCCTCGCCCTTTTCCATGCCCAGCGCCTGCATGAACCCCTTGACCCGGTCCGATGCGAAAATGCGCATCAGGTTGTCTTCCAGCGACAGATAGAATCTGCTGAGGCCGGGGTCGCCC
The DNA here is from genome assembly GCA_963792875.1 of uncultured Gammaproteobacteria bacterium. Classification (GTDB taxonomy): domain Bacteria; phylum Pseudomonadota; class Gammaproteobacteria; order Pseudomonadales; family JAHEGP01; genus JAHEGP01. The sequence continues at coordinate 126,499 of CAWBXV010000002.1, forward strand.
TGGCGCCCTGAGCGGCCGCGCAGCTGGTTGTCGATACGGCGGGATTCGTGGCGCTCGGTGCCCAGTACGTGCAGGCCGCCCGCCGCCAGCACCGCCTCATGGCGCCGCTCCCACGTCTCCCGCACCGCCTGGCGCTGCTCCTCGGTCGCATCGGCGCCCAGCTCGGCCAGCTCTGCCTCGAGGTTGCCGCCGAGCACGATATCGGTACCACGGCCCGCCATATTGGTGGCGATGGTCACTGTCGCGGGCCGCCCGGCCTGTGCGATGATCTGCGCCTCGCGGGCGTGGAATTTGGCGTTCAGCACCTGGTGCTTGATGTTTTTCCGCTGCAGCAGGGCGGACAGCTCCTCGGACGTCTCGATAGACGCGGTGCCCACCAGCACCGGCGCCTTTTTCTCCAGGCAGCTGCGGATGTCATCGACGATGGCCTCGAATTTTTCCTCCTTGGTCAGGAAGATCAGGTCGTTGAGGTCCTCGCGGATCACCTTCATATGGGTGGGAATGACCACGACATCGAGACCGTAGATCTGATGAAATTCGGGTGCCTCGGTGTCGGCGGTACCGGTCATGCCCGCCAGCTTGTCGTACAGGCGGAAGTAATTCTGGAAGGTGGTCGAGGCCAGCGTCTGGCTCTCGGACTGAATCGACACCCCCTCCTTGGCCTCGATGGCCTGGTGCAGCCCCTCCGACAGGCGCCTGCCCACCATCGTGCGGCCCGTATGCTCATCAATGAGCACCACCTCGCCGTTCTGCACGATGTAATCGACGTCGCGGTGAAACATCACGTGGGCCCGCAGCGCGGTGAGGAAGTGCTGCAGCAGGGCCAGGTTGGTTGGCGCGTAGAGGCTGTCGCCGGGCTGCAGCATGCCCTGCCCGGTGAGCAATTCCTCGATGAGCTGATGCCCCTCCTCGGTCAACTCGACGTGCCGGGTCTTCTCATCGAAGGTATAGTGGCCCGCGTCCTCGCCCTCGGCCTCTTCATCGTGGGGCTTCAGGTTGGGAATCAGGAGGTTGATGCGCCGATACGTCTCCGAGTGGTCCTCCGACGGCCCGGAAATGATCAGCGGCGTGCGCGCCTCATCGATCAGAATGGAGTCGACCTCATCGACGATGGCAAAGCTCAGCGCACGCTGCATGCGATCATCGGGCGCCAGCGCCATGTTGTCGCGCAGGTAATCGAAGCCGAACTCGTTATTGGTGCCGTAGATCACATCGCAGGCATAGGCTTGGCGTTTTTCCTCCCGGCTCTGACCCGGCACGATGACCCCCACACTGAGGCCGAGAAACTCATAGAGCGGGCTCATCCAGGCGGCATCGCGCCGCGCCAGGTAGTCGTTGACGGTGACCAGGTGCACGCTGTTGCCGGACAGGGCATTGAGGTAAGCAGGCAATGTCGCCACCAGCGTCTTGCCCTCACCGGTGCGCATCTCGGCGATCCTGCCCTCGTGCAGCGCCAGCCCCCCGATCAGCTGAACGTCAAAGTGCCGCATGCCCAGCACGCGATCGCTCGCTTCGCGGCACACGGCGAAGGCCTCGGGCAGGATGTCGTCCAGCGACTGACCGTCCTGCAGGCGCTGCCGCAGACTCGCCGTCCGGTTTCTCAATGCGTCATCATCGATGGCCCGCAGGCCCGTCGCCAGGGTGTTGGCCATCTCCACCACCTTGGCCATCCGCTTGAGTTCGCGGTCGTTCTTGGTACCGATGACCTTTCTTACGAGTTTTCCAATCATATGCCGTTATCTATCACCCGATTTATGGTATTGCATAGCGCTGCAGCGGGGCGCTGCACGAACCGCTCCCGCGGCAGCCGCCATGGATTCCCGACTGCGGCACCCTGGGGGGGTAGAAATGCATGCCGACGCGTGACAAAGCCTCGCGAACACGCCATGAAAGCCCGGGCAACAGTCATGTATCGTTGCGAATTTCCTCGCGGGGCCGGCCGGGGCAGCAACCTCGACCGACCATAGTTAATTGCGCTGAAGAGTTGCTATCTGGCAGCGTGCAAAGGGGGACGAATTGTGCTGACTGGCTCTCGGGGGGACGGCCATAACCGAACTCCGGACTGACCACTTCGCGGTCGCCCACCGGTGCACAGTAAAGCGGATGGCCCACCAATTGGCAAGCACGAGCTGCAATTACCCATCCGGCCGTCAACTAAGAGCGCGTCTGCCGCTTGATGTAGGAAGCAGGATCGACAGACTTACCGTTCTTGTAGACTTCAAAGTGAACGTGGGGACCGGTTGACCGCCCGGTGGAGCCCAGATTGGCGATGACCTGCCCCTTCTTCACTACATCGCCAACTTTGACCCGGTTGCTCTGATTGTGACCATAGCGCGTCACGTAGCCGCCACCGTGGTTGATTTCGACCATCTTCCCGTAGCCAGCCTGCTCCCCCGACCAGGTCACGACGCCTGAAGCGACCGCCATGACCGGAGCGCCCAGCTGGCCGCCGAAATCGATGCCATTGTGCCAGGCCCGATGCCCCTTGAAGGGGTCGGTGCGATAACCGAATAAGGATGTCACCCAGCCCTTCAACAGGGGCTGCCCCGCCACCTCCAGCTCGCGGCGCAGCTGCCGATTGACCAACAGCGTCGCCATGATTTCCAGCTGCTGTGCACGATCGGACATCTGCGCAGCGAGCTGATCCAACACTTCGATAAAAGCGGGCGGGCTGTAGACCTCGCCGGCGTCTCCCTCCCCCGGCCCCCCAACCGCCGGCGGTGAGTTGAAGTCGAACTCATCGCCATCGAGCTTTGCGGCCCTGCTGACCCGCTGACCTAGCGCGTCGATCCGAACCAGGCCGGCCTGCAATTGCGCCACCCGCACCGTCAGCGCCTCCAGCGCCTGCTCAGACAGGACTTTGCTCTGCTCGACTTCCCGGTCCTGGTGCTGCAATCGCTCCTGCCAGGCAGCCAGCACCTCGCGTGGCACCAGGGTCGCATCCTGCTGACGCGCCAGCTGAAAACCCGCATAAAAGATCAGCCCGGGCACGACCACCGCGCCCGCCAGCAGGCACAAGAAGCCCTTTCTGCCCACCTCCAGGCTACGGGACCCCCTGTGCTCGCTGGCGCTCAGCAGAATTAATTTCACCATATGTCGCCTGCAACGTTATCCTGGACTGTCCGATTGGACCGGGAAATCACTAGGAATCTGCCAGTTTATTATCAACCATCAAGGCGCCCGAGAAATGTGGTCCGGGCCTCGAGCCATTTAAACAGAATTGCGTAAAATTAGACAGCCACGACCGGGCTCAGATAGGACATTGGCGCCGCCCCTGCATCGTCGAAAGACACCAGCTCCCAGGCGTCGGGGGTGTCCAGCAGCTGCCGGACGACCTGGTTGTTGAGCGCGTGACCCGACTTGCGTGCCCGGAACTCGCCGATCAGATTGTTGCCCAGCAGATAGATGTCGCCGATGGCGTCGAGAATTTTGTGCTTCACGAATTCGTCGTCGTAGCGCAAGCCATCTTCGTTCAGGATGCGGTACTCATCGACCACGATGGCATTATCGAAGCTGCCACCCTGCACCAGGCCCTGGGACCGCAGATACTCCAGCTCATGCATGAAACCGAAGGTGCGGGCGCGACTGACTTCCTTGATGAAGGACGCACTGGAGAAATCAATCTCCGCATCCACCTTCCGCCCCTTGAAGACCGGGTGATCAAAATCGATGGTAAAGTTCACCTTGAAGCCGTCAAATGGTAGAAAGCTGGCGACTTTGTCGCCATCGCGCAAAGACACTTCCCGCAGTATGCGGATGAACTTCTTGGGAGCGTCCTGTTCAACGATACCCGCTGACTGGATGAGGAACACAAACGGCCCGGCGCTGCCATCCATGATCGGCACTTCAGGCGCACTGACCTCGATGTAGGCGTTATCGATCCCCAGGCCGGCCAAGGCCGCCATCAGATGCTCAACCGTCGAAATGCGGACATCACCATTGAACAGCGCCGTCGAGAGCCTCGTATCGCCCACGCTGGTCGCCCGGGCTTTGATCTCCACCGGCGGCTCGAGATCGGTGCGGCAAAAAATGATGCCTGAGTCGGCCGGCGCCGGCTTCAACGCCAGATAGACCTTTTTGCCTGTATGCAACCCGACGCCCGTGGCGCGTATCTCATTGCGAAGCGTACGTTGCTTGATCATCAGCGCTTTACCCCTGCTGCATATCAAAGAGCCCAGGGGCCCAGGATCAGCGCACGATAAACCAGCGCCAGAGTCGGTTCAGGGCACCGTATTCTCTCACGCAAACTCACCCGGCCGTTCTCCTCAGCCGGATTGACGTGTCGCTTTGCCCGCAGAACTGCCTTTACGGAAACCGATTAGAGTTCTAATTGTGCCATTGCGTCTCCTTGATAATATACGTAAATGCCGCGACTGAATACCCAGGCGCCCACCCCGGGACCGGCAGCTGAATTCAGCCTCACCGGCGCCGGGGGAGAGTCAGCAGTGCCATCTAGTCAGCTTGGCGCCGCAGAAACGCTGGGATGTCCAGGTAATCCATCTGGGACTCGCGGCCGGATTTTACCCCCGCACCCCGCTCGGCTTTCTCGCCATGCCCTTCGCGGCCACGACGAATGACCGTGGGCTGATCGTACTGGTCGTAGTCGCCCCCGACCACCTTCGGCGGCATTTCGACCAGCTTGACCGGCTTCGCATCCCGAATCTTGTCACCCAGCCCCGTCGCGACGATGGTGACGCGGACCTCATCACCCATGGAGTCGTCGATTGCGGTTCCCACCACCACGGTGGCGTCGGGCGACGCGATCTGTTCAACGGTATGGCCCACATCGGCAAATTCACCCAGGCCAAGACCGCTGCCGGCCGTGATGTTGACCAGTATCCCCCTGGCGCCGTTGAGATTGACGTCATCGAGCAGAGGGCTGTTGATGGCCGCTTCCGCCGCATCGATCGCCCGCTTGTCACCTGCGGCACGGCCGGTACCCATCATGGCCATGCCCATCTCTGACATGACGGTGCGCACGTCGGCAAAGTCGACGTTGATGATCCCCGGATGAATGATGAGGTCGGCAATGCCCTGTACGGCACCGAGCAGCACGTCGTTGGCAGCCCGGAAGGCTTCGAGCAGCTTGATGTCCTTGCCCAGCACCGGCAACAGGCGCTCATTGGGAATCGTGATCAGCGAATCGACGTGCTCTTGAAGCTCAAGGAGCCCCTGCTCGGCGATCTGCATGCGCTTTTTGCCCTCGAAGGGAAAGGGCTTGGTAACCACCGCGACCGTCAGGATCCCGAGTTCCCGGGCGATCTCCGCGACCACCGGCGCGCCACCGGTACCGGTACCACCCCCCATGCCGGCCGTGATGAACACCATGTCAGCGCCACTGAGCACCTCCGCGATGCGATCCCTGTCCTCCAGGGCCGAGTGCCGCCCCACCATGGGATTGGCTCCGGCCCCCAGCCCCTTGGTTATCGCGCTGCCCAGTTGCAGCACCGTTCTCGCCGCGATATCCGACAGCGCCTGCGCATCGGTGTTCGCGCAAATGAATTCAACCCCCTCGACATTGCTGTCGATCATATGTTTTACGGCATTACCACCGCCGCCGCCGATACCAATGACTTTGATCACTGCGCTCTGGGGCACACTGTCAACCAGCTCAAACATAACTGCTACTCCCTTTTAGTTACGACATATCCAACGGCGCCAGGCCGCTTGGAACCTTAGAAATTGCCTTGAAACCACTGCTTGACACGGTGCATGACGCCCGCCGAAACCCCCGCGCGACGGTTGCGCCGCCGCTGCTCGCGCATGCCGTATTGCAGCAAACCCACGCCCGTGGAATAGATCGGATTGCGCACGATATCGTGCAATCCGGCCACGTCCTGAGGCGCACCCAGCCGCACGGGCATATGGAAAATCTCCTCCGCCAGCTCGATCGCACCCTCCATCTTCGAGGTCCCCCCCGTCAGCACGATGCCGGCGGGGATGAGGTCCTCATAGCCGCTGCGCCGCAGCTCGGCCTGCACCAGCGTAAACAGTTCGTCATAGCGGGGCTCGATCACTTCGGCCAGCGCCTGGCGGGACAGCTCGCGGGGCGGGCGGTCACCCACGCTGGGCACCTTGATGGTCTCATCGATGCCGGTCAGTTGCGTCAGCGCGCACGCGTACTTGATCTTGATCTCTTCGGCGTGCTGCGTCGGGGTGCGCAGGGCCATGGCGATGTCATTGGTGACCTGGTCACCGGCGATGGGTATCACCCCGGTATGTTTGATCGATCCCTCGGTGAAAATCGCGATATCGCTGGTGCCGCCGCCAATGTCCACGAGGCAGACGCCGAGCTCCTTCTCATCCTCGGTCAACACGGCATAACTGGAGGCGAGCTGCTCCAGAATCACGTCCTCGACTTCGAGACCACAGCGGCGAATGCACTTCTCGATATTCTGAATGGCGTTGACCGCGCAGGTCACCAGATGCACCTTGGCTTCCAGCCTCACTCCAGACATGCCGAGCGGCTCCTTTACCCCCTCCTGGCTGTCGATGATGTATTCCTGCGGCAGAATGTGCAGTACTTTCTGGTCAGCGGGGATGGCGACCGCCTGGGCGGCGTCAATCACGCGCTCCAGGTCGAGTTTCTGCACTTCGCGGTCGCGAATCGCCACGATGCCATGAGAGTTGAGACTGCGGATGTGACTGCCCGCAATGCCGGCATACACCGAGTGAATCTGACAGCCGGCCATCAGTTCGGCCTCTTCGACCGCGCGCTGAATGGATTGCACGGTCGATTCGATATTGACCACCACGCCCTTCTTCATTCCCCTGGATGGATGGCAGCCGATGCCGACGATCTCGATGATATCGTCCTTGTTGATCTCCCCCACGAGAGCCACGACCTTGGACGTGCCGATGTCGAGGCCCACGATCATGTTTCCTTCGTTACCGCTGCTCATATCCGATCACTCTCTGGCATACCGCTTTACACGCCCGCATCGCCACTGGCGAGGCTCGATGCGGGTTGATGCCGCCATCTGACGGCGAGACCGTTCTGGTAGCGCAGGTCCACGCGCTCTGCCTGCGCCAGATACTGATGGAGCTTCCGATCGTAAACCGCCAGAAAGCGCTGCAGCTTTTCTGTCAATTTGCGCCGGCCGAAGACCAGTTCGACGTCGCTTTTCAGCGTCACGTTCCAGCCCCCCAGCGCATTCAGGCTCACCGAGCGCACCTCCAGATCGCGCTTACCGAGCACGCTCTGCAGCTCGAAATAGCGCTGCATGACCTCGACTTCCGCGCCCTCCGGACCCTCCAGCCGTGGCAGGCTCTGTTCGAGCGTCGCGCCCGCGGGACTGAAGGGCTCACCCCGGTGATTGATCAGGCGGTCCTCTCCCCACCACGCGATGGGCACCTGCTCCACCACGACAACCGTCAGCTCATCCGGCCACTTGCGCTTGATGAGCGCCCGCTCGACCCAGGGCAGGCTCTCCAGCGTCCGCCGCAGCTCGCCCAGGGAAACCGCGAGCAGGCCGTCGCGCAGCACGGGGGCCATGGCCTGTTCGAGCGCCTGGGCATCGAGGTAGCGAAACTGGCCCTGCAGGCTCACCGTCCGCACCGGCAGCTCGACCTGCTGCGCCGCACGCAGCCCCAGCGCCGCCAACCCCAGCAACGCGACGGCTATCCCCAAGGGCTTGAGCCAGCGGCCTGCCGGCCAGTGCAGCCGCAGCCGCGGCTTGCGCCGGTGCGCCGTAGCGCCGCGCGGGCGGCCGCGTTTAACCTCTTTCACTCTCACGCCAGCATGCCATTCTGGCCCAGGCTCTGCGCGAGTATCTGCACCACCAGTTCCACGAAGCTCATACCGGCCGCCGCCGCGGCCATGGGCACGAGACTGTGGTCGGTCATCCCCGGAATGGTATTGACTTCCAGCAACTGAAAGGTGCCTTCGCCATCCTGCAGCACATCGACCCGCCCCCAGCCCGCGCAGTCGAGGCTACGGTAGGCCGCCAGGGCCAACGCCCCCACGCGCGCCTCCGCGGCGGCATCGAGCCCGCAGGGTATAAGATAATGTGTCTGGCTGGAGCGATACTTGGCATCAAAATCATAGAAGGCATGCGAGGTCTCCAACCCGATCACCGGGAGCGTCTCGTTCCCCAGCACCGCCACCGTGAACTCTCTGCCATGAATCCAGCGCTCCGCGAAGACTTCGGCATCAAAGCGGGCGGCAGCGCGATAGGCGTCCTGCAGCTCGTCGGCGGTTCCGGCCACACCCATGCCGATACTGGAGCCCTCGTGGACGGGCTTGACGATGACCCGCCCCCCGAGTGCGTCGATAACCCGCTCCCAGTCGCTGTCCGGGCGCAGCATCTGGGCCGCCGGCGTCGGCAGATTCAGCGCCCGCCACAGCAGCTTGCAGCGCCACTTGTCCATCGCCAGCGCCGACGCGAGTACGCCACTGCCGGTGTAGCTGACGCCCATGCAGCTCAACGCCCCCTGAATGGTGCCATCCTCGCCGCCGGTGCCGTGCAGGGCCAGGAAGCTGTGGCGGATGCCCTCCCGCTGCAGCCTGGCGATCCAGTCTTCGCGGGTATCGATGAGGCGTGCCTCGACCCCCGCCGAAACCAGCGCATCGTAGCAGGCGCGGCCGCTCTTCAACGACACCTCACGCTCCGCCGCATCGCCGCCATACAGCACCGCCACCGGGCTTTGCAGGCGGGCGCGCAACCTCTTCACTAACCTGTCGTCGCTCATCTCAGCCACCTAGCCCACGCCTTCTTCGGCCAGTGTCCTGGCCAGGTTGCCGACGCTGCCGGCGCCCTGAGTAAGGATGATGTCACCCGGCCGCACCAGATTGCGCAGCAGCGCCGGCGCCGCGTCGATGCCGGCGGCGTAAACGGGATCCAGCGCGCTGCGGTGGCGGATGCTGCGGCACAGGCTGCGGCTGTCGGCACCGGGTATGGGTGCTTCGCCAGCCGGATAGACCTCCAGCAGCACCAGCACATCCACCGTGGACAGCACTTCGGCGAAGTCCTCGTACAGGTCCCGGGTGCGGGTGTAGCGGTGGGGCTGGTAGACCATCAGCAGGCGGCGCTCCGGCCAGCCCGCCCTGATAGCTGCCACCGTGGCCGCCACCTCGGTGGGGTGGTGGCCGTAATCGTCCACCAGCATAGCGCTGCCGCCCTTCACCGCCAGTTCCCCGAACACCTGAAAGCGACGACCGACGCCCTGAAACTGGGCCAGGCCGGCACAGATCGCGGCGTCGTCCAGGCCCTCGTCGCTGGCGACGGCCACCGCCGCCGTCGCATTGAGCACGTTGTGCCGCCCCGGAAAATTCAGCGTCAGGGACAGCGGCGGCTTGTCATCGGGGCGATGAACGGTAAAGGTCGACTGCAGCTGGTCAAGCTTCAGATCGGCGATGCGATAGTCCGCGCGCGCATCGAAGCCGTAGGTGACCTGAGGTCGGGCGATGCTTTCCAGGAGTTCCTGCACGACGGGGTCATCCAGGCACAGCACCGCCAGACCATAAAACGGCAGCTTGTGGAGAAAATCCACGAACGTCTGCTTCAGGCGATTGAAATCGCCGCCGTAAGTCGACATATGATCCGCATCGACGTTGGTGACGATCGCCACCATCGGCTGCAGATAGAGGAAAGATGCATCGCTCTCATCGGCCTCCGCGATCAGATAGCGGCTGCGGCCAAGCGCCGCGTTGCTGCCCGCGCTGTTGAGCACCCCGCCGATGATAAAGGTGGGGTTGGCCTCGGTCTGGGAGAAGATCGAGGCCAGCAGGCTGGTGGTCGTCGTCTTGCCATGCGTGCCGGCTACCGCAATGCCGTGCCGGTAGCGCATCAGCTCGCCGAGCATTTCCGCGCGGCGCACGAGCGGCAGGCGGTGCGCGCGGGCGTACAGCACTTCGGGGTTGTCGGGCGCGATGGCGCTGGACGATACCACGACATCAGCGCCCGCCACCTGCTCCTGGGCGTGACCGACGGCGATGTGAATGCCCATGGCCGCGAGCCGCTGGGTAACCGGACTCTCGCGAGCATCCGAGCCGGAGACGGCATATCCCTGGTTGTGCAGGACCTCGGCGATGCCGCACATCCCGACGCCGCCGATGCCGATGAAATGAATGCGCTTGATGCGCCGCATTTCGGGCACGACATAGTACGCTTTGATACCATCAGCCACTGGCCACCTCCATACAATTCCGCGCCACGGCTTCAGCCGCCCGTGGCGTCCCGCACGCTCTGGCGGCCTGCGCCATCACCTCGAGCTGCTGAGGTCGTGCCGCCCAGTCGCGCAGGCGCTGTGCCAGCACCTCGGCGCTGAACCGATCCTGGGGCAGCAGCATCGCCCCGCCCCGCGCCACCAGCCACTGCGCGTTGCGGGTCTGGTGGTCGTCGATAGCGTGGGGATAGGGTACCAGCAGAGACGCCACGCCGGCCGCCGCCAGCTCCGCGACCGTCAACGCGCCCGCGCGACACACCACCACATCCGCCCAGGCATAGGCGGCTGCCATGTCGTCGATGTAGGCGCTGACATCGGCATCAACCCCTGCCGCCAGGTAGCGCTGCCGGGTCTCGTCGAACAGCGCGGTGCCGGTCTGATGTCTCACCCGGGGCCGCAGGGCGACGGGCAGCGCCGCCAGCGCGGCGGGCACGACTTCGTTGAGCGCACTGGCTCCGAGGCTGCCGCCGACCACCAGCACCTGCAGCGCGCCCTCGCCGCGGCTGGCCCTGCGCTCCCGGGGCGGCGCTAGAGCGGCAATGTCGCGCCGAACCGGGTTGCCGGTAAAGCGGGCCCCGGTCATACCGAAGGCCCCCTCGAAGCCCTCCAGCACCCGCGTTGCGACGCGCGCCAGCAGGCGGTTGGTCGTGCCGGGGATGGCGTTCTGCTCCTGTATGACCAGCGGGATGCGCATCAGCCAGGCGACGATGCCGCCCGGTCCCGACGCGAACCCCCCCATCCCCAGCACACAGCTGGGGCGGATGCGCAACAGCACCGCAATGGCCTGCACCAGCGCCAGCGTCAGCAGAAACGGGGCCTGGAGCAGCACCGCCAGGCGCTTGCCGCGCAGTCCGGTGACTCGAATGAAATGCAGGGGAATGCCGGCCTGCGGCACCAGGCGCGCCTCGATGCCCTTGCGCGTGCCGAGCCACTGCACGTCGTAACCGGCCGCGCGCATGACCTCGGCCGTGGCCAGCGCGGGATACACGTGCCCGCCGGTGCCGCCGGCCATGATCAGCAGCCGCTTGACCCTGGGCGCAGCCATCAACCCTGCCCCCGCGTGCTGTCCAGCATATGGCGCCGCACGCCCGCCACCAGGGCTATCAGCGCTACGCTGCTGATAAGGCTGCTGCCGCCATAACTGAAGAACGGCAGCGTCAGCCCCTTGGTCGGCAGCAGGCCGAGGTTGACGCCCATGTTGATGAACACCTGGAGCGCCAGCAGCAGGCCGGCCCCGTAACACAGGTAGGCGCCAAACGCATAGCCCTGCACTTCAGCCTGGCGCCCCAGCCACAGGACGCGCCCGATCAGCACGGCAAACAGCGCCAGTACCAGCAGCACGCCCGCCGCGCCCAGCTCCTCACCGAGGATGGCCAGCACAAAGTCCGTGTGAGCCTCGGGCAGATAGGAGAGCTTCTGCACACTGTTGCCCAGCCCGACGCCAAACCACTTGCCGCTGCCAAACGCGATCAGGGACTGAACCAGCTGGTAGCCGCCATCGAACTGGTGCGCCCAGGGATCGGTAAACGCCAGCAGGCGCAGCCTGCGGTAATCGGAAGTCAGCACCATCGCCGCGGCGGCCAGCACGGCGACCGCCGTGAGGGCGACGAATTGCCACAAGCGGGCCCCGCCGAGAAACAGCATGCCCATGACTGCGCCCGTCATGACCACCGCCGACCCGAAATCCGGCTCGGCCAGCAGCAGGAAGATCAGAATCCCCATCACCAGCATCGGCTTGAGGAAGCCGATCCAGTGGTTGCGCACCTCGCGCCGCCTGCGCACCAGATAGCCGGCCATATAGAGCAGCACGAATATTTTGACGAACTCCGAGACCTGCAGCGTGAGCGGGCCGATGGCTAACCAGCGCCTGCTGCCGTTGACGTCCCGCCCGAAAACCAGCACGCCGCACAGCAGCACCACGGACAGAATGAGCAGCCAGCCGCCGCACCTGGCCAGGGTCTCGGTAGAGAGCTGATAGGCGGCGACACCGGCCGCAAACGCCAGCAGCAGATAGATGCCGTGGCGCTTGACGTGATAGAAAGCGTCGTTATACGTACTGTCGGCAAGCTCTACCGAGGCCGAACTCATGGCGACATAGCCCAGCATCACCAGCGCCAGCAACGTGACGAGCAGCACGGCGTCAAAATCGACCAGGCGCGGCCACCGGACTCTGCCTGCCAACGCGTCCACTAGCCGACCTCCCCGAGGTGCAACGCCACCTGGCGCGCGAAATCGTCGCCGCGCGCCGCATAGTCGGCATACATATCGAAACTCGCGCAGGCCGGGGCCAGCAATACGATATCGCCGGTCGTGGCGAGGGCCGCCGCCGCCTTGACGGCTTCGGCCATACCGCCCACCCGCACGACGTCTATGCGGCCCTGAAACACGGCGGCAATCTGCGCGGCCGCCTCGCCCAGCAGCACCAGTGCCTTGAGGGCGCCGACCCCCTCCAGCAGCGGCGCAAAATCGGCCCCCTTGCCCACGCCGCCGGCAATCAGAACGACGTCACCCGGCCGCTGCGACAAGCCGCGCAGCGCCGCCAGCGTCGCCCCCACATTGGTGGCCTTGGAGTCGTCGAAGAACCGTACGCCCCGATGTTCGGCCACCCACTGACAGCGGTGCGACACGCCGGGAAACTCCCTGAGCACCGCCAGCATGGCATCCTGCGGCAGCGCCAGCGCCTCACCCAGCGCCAGCGCCGCCAGCGCGTTGAGCTGATTGTGGCTGCCGTGGATCTTCATCTCCCTGCAATCCAGCAGGCGCGCGCTGCCTCTGGCCAGGTAGACGGCCTGCCCCTCGGTCACCAGGCCGTAGGCATTCAAATCCGGCGGCCCCGAGCCAAAACTGATGCTCTGCTGACCCACGCCCAGCAGCGGGCTGGTCAGTTTGTCGTCGCGGTTGAAGACCGCCACTTCGCAAGCGCGATAGATGGCCTGCTTGGCCTGCTGATAGCTCAGCAGGTTGGCGTAGCGGTCCATGTGGTCGGGGGAGACGTTGAGGATGGTGGCCGCGCGGGCGCCGAGCGGCGCACTGCGCTCGAGCTGGAAACTGGACAACTCGATCACATAGACGTCGTAGCGCTCGCCGGACAGCAGCGCATCCAGCACCGGCTCGCCAATATTGCCCACCACCGCAGCCCGCAGGCCCGCGCGGCGCGCCATCAGGCCCACCAGCGTCGTCACCGTGGTCTTGCCGTTGGACCCGGTGATGCCGATGACGGGACACTGGATCTCGGCCCGCGCCAGATCGATGTCACTGACCAGCTTCGCACCGGCCGCCAGGGCCGCCTGGATAGCGGGCTGATCGAGCGCGATCCCGGGGCTGATGAGCAGGCGTCGATAGCCGCTCAGGCGGGCGCTGTCGAAGGGGCCGTCGAACAGGCGCACGCCGGGATGCTCGCGCCGGAACGCGGCCGCAGCCGCCTCGCTGATGCCGGTATCGAACACGTCGAAGGGCTGCCCGCGCGCGACCAGATAGCGCACGCAGGAGCGTCCGGTCACGCCCAGACCCAATACGGCCGTCTGATTGTCACTGGCAATGGTGTCGGACATCGGTCAACGCAGCTTCAGTGAGGACAGGCCGATCAGCACCAGCACCACGGTGATGATCCAGAAGCGGACGATCACCCGCGGCTCCGGCCAGCCCTTCAATTCAAAGTGGTGGTGGATGGGCGCCATGCGGAAGATGCGGCGCCCGGTCATCTTGAACGACGCCACCTGCAGGATCACCGATACGGTCTCCAGCACGAAGATGCCGCCCATGATAAAAAAGACCAGCTCGTGGCGCGTGATCACCGCCACGGTACCCAGCGCCGCTCCCAGCGCCAGCGCACCGACATCGCCCATGAATATCTGCGCCGGATAGGTATTGAACCAGAGAAAGCCCAGCCCTGCGCCGCAGATCGCGCCGCAGAAGACCACCAGCTCACCCGCGCCGGGAATGTGCGGAATGATCAGGTAGTCTGAAAACTTCACGTTGCCGACCAGATAGGCGATCAATCCCAGCGCCGCCCCCACCAGCACCGTGGGCATGATCGCCAGGCCATCGAGGCCATCGGTCAGATTGACCGCGTTGCTGCTGCCGACGATCACGAAGTAGGTGAGCAGTATCGAGAACGGGCCGAGGTCCAGCACGGCGTTCTTGAGAAACGGCACGAACAGCTGGGTCCCTTCCGGTTGATTGGCGTAGAAATACAGAAACAACGCCACGCCGAGGCCGCCGACCGATTGCCAGAAGTACTTCCAGCGCGCCGGCAGGCCGCGCGAGTTCTTCTCGATGACCTTGCGGTAATCGTCGACCCAGCCGACGGCGCCGAAAATGAGGGTCACGGCGACCACCGACCAGACATAGGGATTGCTCAGGTCACTCCACAGCAGGGTGGTGACCAGCAGAGCGATCAATATCAGGGCGCCGCCCATGGTGGGGGTGCCGCTCTTGCTGAGATGGCTCTGGGGGCCGTCCTGCCGCACCGTCTGACCTATCTGATAAAAGTTCAGCCGCTTGATGAGCCAGGGTCCCACCAGCAGCGAGATCGCCAGGGAGGTCAATACGCCCAGGGCCGTGCGCAGCGTCAGGTACTGGAAGACCTGAAAATTGGCGGAGTATTGAGACAGGTAGTCAGCCAGCAGCAACAGCATCGTCAGTTTGCTCCCGTGCCACTGCCGACCGATACTGGCGCAGCTTCAACTAGATAGTTCACGACATTCTCCATGCGGGCGCTGCGCGAGCCCTTGACCAGACAAGACCTGAAGCGGGCCGCCACGTGCTCCCGCCCGAGCCACTCCAGCAGTTCGAACTGGCTGGCGAAACTGCGGGCTTCCGAGCCGTAGCCCGACGCGGCGGCCGCGGCAAACTCGCCGACGGCAAGCAGCTGTTCGATACCCAGTTCTCGGGCGCGCACGCCGACCCGGCGATGGTGGTGCTCGGCCTCCGCGCCCAACTCGGCCATGTTGCCGAGGATGAATATCCGGGGACCCGGCTGCAGGGCCAGCACTTCCAGCGCCGAGAGCGTGGCCGCCGGGTTGGCGTTGTAGGTATCGTCGATAACCAGCAGACCGGCGGCGGCAGTGCGGCGCTGCAGGCGGCCCCGCACGCCATCGAACTGCTCCAGCCCGCGCCGGACCTCGTCGAGCGACAACCCGACGGCAAGACCACCGGCCGCGGCAGCCAGGGCGTTGGCGATATTGTGTGCGCCAGGCACCTGCAGGCACACGCGGCAGCTGCCCTGGTCGGTATCGAGCTGGAATTCGCTGCCGTCCGGCGTCAACACGGTATGGCGGGCCGCCACCGCCGCCGCGGCGCTGCCGGCCGCACTGAAACCCAGCACCGCCGAGCCGGCGGCCCGCTGCTCCCAGTAAGGGGCAAAGCCATCATCGAGGTTGATCACCGACACCCGGTCGCTGCTATTGCCAAAGATCTCTCCCTTGGTCTGCGCCACCTGGGCCAGATCGCCAAACCCCTGCAGATGGGCCGGCATGGCATTGGTGAGGATGGACACGTGTGGGCGCGCCATGGCGGCCAGATACTCGATGTCGCGGGGCTTTGCCGCCCCCATCTCGACCACGGCGTAGGCGTGTTCGGGGCGCAGCTGCAACAGCGTCAGCGGTACGCCGATCTCATTGTTGAGGTTGCCGGTGGTGGCGTTGACCTCGCCCTTGAGGCCCAGCATGCAGGCCAGCATCTCCTTGGTAGTGGTCTTGCCGGCGCTGCCGGTGATGGCCAGCAGCACGCCCGGCCAGGCATTGCGGTGCAGCGCAGCCAGCTCGCCCAGGGCGCGCAGCGTATCTGGAACGATCAGCTGGGGTCCATCGACGTCGAGCGGCCGACTGACCACAGCGGCCGCGGCACCAGCGCCAAAGGCGTCGGCCACATGGTCGTGGCCATCGAAGCGCGCACCGGTCAGGGCGACGAATAGCTCGCCCGGCCGCAAGCGTCGGGTATCCGTGCTGACGCCACAGAACTCTGCGCTGACTCCCCGTTGCTCCCAGCCGAAATGCCGGGCCAGACCCTCGATGGACATCTTCACGAACATTCCTGCCGCGCGTTCCGGTAGAAGCGATTGACGCAGGCGGCGTCATTGAAGGGCCGCCGCACGCCGTTGATCTCCTGATAGTCCTCGTGCCCCTTGCCCGCGATCAACACGACGTCGGACGGCAGCGCCTCCGCCAGCGCCAGGCGGATCGCCGCGGCCCGATCGACCTCGACCGTGACGCCATCGCGCGAGCCGATGCCCTCGGCGATATCCGCGATGATCGCATCCGGCGGCTCGCTGCGGGGATTGTCGCTGGTCAGTACGATGCGATCGGCAAGCTGCGCCGCCACCTCGCCCATGAGCGGACGCTTGCCCCGGTCGCGGTCGCCGCCACAGCCGAATACGACCCGCAGCTCGCCCCGGGTGTGGCGCCGCACGGCCCGCAGGACACTGGCCAGCGCGTCGGGGGTATGCGCATAGTCGACCACGACCAGGGGGCCGCCGCCATGCACGACCTCCACCCGCCCCGGCACACCCTTGAGCGTCGGCAGCAACCCCGCCACGCGCTGCAGCTGGAAGTCGAGGCCGCCCAGCAGCGCGACGCAGGCCAGGACATTGAGCACATTGAAATCACCGATGAGGGGACACTGCAACGGCGCCTCACCCCAGGGCGTAACCAGCCAGCCGCTGGCGCCGTCGGCATCGTAGCGCAGCTGGCGACAGTAGACGTCGGCGCTGGGATTGGCCAGCGAGTACGCCAGTCTGGCCTGACAGAGGCGGTGGTCGGCAAACAACTGCGCGCCATAGCCATCGTCGATGTTGAACACTCCCAGCGGCATCGACCGGGTGAAGAGACTGCGCTTGGCGGCGCCGTATTCGACCATGGTGCCGTGGTAATCCAGGTGGTCGCGCGTGAGGTTGGTGAACACCGCGGCACGGAACGCCAGCTGCGCCACGCGGCCCTGATGCAGACCGTGGGATGACACCTCCATGGCCGCAAAATGTGCCCCTGCCTCGGCCAGCCGCCGCAGTATGCGGGCGCTGCTGACCGCGTCGGGCGTCGTCATGCCGGTATCGTGGCGGGTGCCGCCCATGCCCCAGCCCAGCGTACCGATCGTGCCGCAGGGCTCACCCAGGCCATTGAGCAACTGGGCCAGAATATGGGTCACCGTGGTCTTACCGTTGGTGCCGGTGACGCCGAGCAGCGCGACGCCGCCAGCCGCCAGGCCATAGAAGCGCGCCGCCAGACTGGCAAGCTGGCTCGACAGCCCCGCGATCTCCAGCAGGGGGACGCCGAGCCGCCTGAGTTCCGGGGTGGCGCCGCCGGCATCGAGCAGCACGGCGCAGGCGCCCTGCGCCACCGCCTGGGGGATGAAACTGCGGCCATCCGCGCTGCGCCCGACGACGGCGATAAAGACGTCTCCCGGCCCGACCCGGCGGCTATCGAGGTGAATGTCACGCACCGGCAGCGATGGGCAATCGACCACCCGATCACCCAACCAGACGGCAAGGTCTACCGGTGAGTTAGCCTCGTTTGGCACTGTCGATCTCCAGGCCCACTGCCAGCAGTTCCTGGCCGGTGAAGTCTTCGAGCTTGTCCGGAGCCACGCCCAGCAGCCGCAGCGCGTCGCCTGCGACTCGGGAGAACACCGGGGCCGCCACTTCACCGCCGAAGTACTTGTCGCCCCGCGGGTCGTTGACCACCACTACGCCGACGACGCGGGGCGCATCGGCGGGCGCCATGCCCGCAAACAGCGACTGATAGCGCTTCGCCTCGTAACCATGGGCGCCCACCTTGTGCACGGTGCCGGTCTTACCCGCAAAGGAGTAGGCCGGGATCGCCGCCTTGGCTGCCGTACCACCCTCCTGGGAAACGGTCTTGAGCATGGCCAGTACATCGTCGGCCACGCGCTGCTCGATGACGCGCTCCGCGCTGGCGACGGTCTGCCCCTGCACCAGGCTCACCGATCGCTTTATGCCGCGATTGGCCAGCACGTTGTAGGCCTGCGCGAGCTGCAGCGGGGTAACGGAAAGTCCGTAGCCGAACGCGAAGGTCGCCCTTGCGAGGTCCCGCCAGTGCGTGGGATTGGGCAGCATCCCGGTCCGCTCGCCGGGAAAGCCGCTGCCGGTGCTCTGACCCAGACCGAGCCGCTGGAACACCGATCGCACCGACTGCGGCTCGAGGTCCAGCGCCACCTTGGTGGTCGCCACCTGGCTGGACTTGGTAATCATCGCGGTGAGGTCGATCATGCCGTAGTTGAGGTGATCATACTGCACCTTGCGCCCCACCCGGATGTAGCCCGGATTGGTATCGATCTTCGTGTGCGGCGTATAGCGCCCGCTCTCGAGCGCGGCCACCGCGGTAAACGGCTTGACCGTTGAGCCCGGCTCCAGCAGGTCGGTGACCGCCCGGTTGCGCATGTTGTCCGGGCGGAACTCACCGCGATTATTGGGGTTGTAGGTGGGATAATTGGCCAGCGCGAGGACTTCTCCAGTGCGCACGTCAAGGATGACCATCGACCCCGACCGGGCTTGCGCAGCGGCCACGGCCTGCTCCAGCGCGCGATGGGCGAGATACTGAATGCGCAGGTCGACGCTGAGCTTCAGATTCTTGCCCGGCTGTACCGGCTGGACCTGCTTGAAATCACTGACCGTATTGCCCTTGAGATCTTTCACTACCTGGCGCGCACCCGCAACGCCGCGCAAGTGCTCATCGTAGGTCAGCTCGACCCCCTCCTGACCCTGATCGTCGACGTCGGTGAATCCGACCAGATGGGCAGCCACCTCACCGGCAGGGTAGAAGCGCTTGTAGCCGTCCTCCGCATGAATGCCGGGCACGCCGGCATCGAGAATGGCCTGGGCTTCCGCCGGTGGCATCTGCCGCCGCAGGTAGAGGAAGGAATCGCCGCTGCGCTCCTCGATGATACGCTCCAGCTCTCCCTTGCGATATCCCAGCGAGCGAGCCACCTCGGCGAAGCGGCCATGATCGAGGGCGACGTTACCCGGGTTGCACCAGATAGAGCGCACCGCGGTGCTGACTGCCAGAGGCTCGCCTTCGCGATCGTAGACGATGCCGCGATGCGCCCGGATGGGCTCTGTGCGCACGGTGCGGGCCAGCCCCTCACGCTGCAGGAATCGATAGCCGCCCTCGATGTCGATAACCTGCAGCATGACGATGCGCGCCCCGAGCGCAGCCAGCAACAGAGAGAGCAGCAGCCATACGCAGTGAAAGCGCCAAGCGGAAATCGCGGAGTATGCTTGTTTCATTATTCGTGTACCACCACTATCTGTTCCGGGGAGGGCAACACCATGCCAAAGCGACTGGCGGCGATGCGTTCGACTCTATCGTGTCCGAGCATTGTGCTGCGCTCGAGCATCAGTCGACTCCATTGAATGTCGAGCTCATATTGTTCTTTTCGCAGCGCTTCGAGTTCGGCAAAGAGATGCCGCCCCCGCTGCGCCTGATACACCACCCCGATGGCCGAAGCGACTACCGCTGCCGCTATCAGCAGCAGCGCCAGCAAACTCCCCATCCCGCTCGCCGCCGAGGTATTGCGCGGCGCTGCGCTTGTTATATTCTCCGCCCCAGGGTTCAACATGCCGTTTCAGCCCGTCTTTTCAGCCACCCTCAGCACGGCGCTGCGCGCCCGCGGGTTCGCCGCCACCTCCTGCTCGCCAGGCATCACGGGCTTGCCGATGAGTTTCAGGCGGCGCACGATCTGATCGTCCGTCACCGGCACCGAGCGGGGCGGCGCGTCTCCCCGCGCCTGGCGCTTGAAGAAGCGCTTGACCATGCGATCCTCCAGCGAATGGAAACTGATGACCACCAATCTCCCACCAACCCGCAACGCCCCCATGGCGGCGCTCAGACCGGCGTCCAGCTCATCCAGTTCGCCGTTAACGAAGATGCGGATCGCCTGAAAAGCACGCGTCGCCGGATGCTTGCCCTTTTCCCAGGACGGGTTCGCCTCGGCAATGATCCGGGCCAGTGCTCCGGTGCGCTCGATCGGCGACTCGACCCTGGCTTGCACCACGGCGCGGGCCATGCGCCGCGAAAACCGCTCTTCACCGTAAATCCACAGCACATCGGCGATCTCTTTTTCGGAAGCGCTCGCGATCCAGTCCGCTGCCGACACGCCCTGAGTCGGGTCCATGCGCATGTCGAGCGGGCCATCCCGCAAAAAACTGAAGCCCCTGTCCGCCTCGTCGAGCTGTGGTGACGAAACCCCCAGATCGAGCAATATGCCGTCTACCTTTCCCCACCAGTCCCGCTGCCTGGCAAACTCTCCCAGCGCGCTGAATCTGCCTTGCACAATGGCAAACCTGGGGTCGCGCTGCAGCGCCGCTGCCGATGCTATGGCCCGTGGATCGCGATCGATCGCCAACAGCCTGCCCGACGCGTCCAGCCGGGCCAGCAGTTCCCTGCTGTGCCCCCCTCGCCCGAAGGTGCCATCGATATAGCAACCACCGGTAGCGGTCACCAGCGCATCGATGGCAGGCAGCAACAGAACGGTTTCGTGGCAGTCGGCTCTCTCCATGGCGCTGTCATCGGCGAACCCGCCTCACTCCCACTCAGAGCATCGTGCCGGAAACGCTCGCAACGCGCGCCTCAAAGAACGATCCCCATCAACTCTTCAGGCACCGAGGTGTCTTCTTTCGATTGATCGATTTCCGCCAACCAACCAGCCTCGTCCCACAATTCCAATTTCTTGCCCTGTCCGGCGAGCACGAGTTTCTTCTCGAGACCCGCATATTCCCGCAGCGATGGGGGCAGCAGAACCCTGCCGGCGCTATCGAATTCGAGATCGGTGGCATATCCGATCACCAGGCGCTGAAAGCGCCGCACGGCCTGGTTCATCGAGGGCAGCTCCTGAATCTGCCGTTCGATGGCCTCCCAGGCCGGCATGGGATAGATCAGCAGACACCGCGACTGGGTATCGATCGTGGCAACAATCTGGCCTTGGCAGCTCTCGTTCAGCTTTTCCCGAACGCGGGCCGGAAACGCGAGGCGCCCTTTGGCATCCATGGTGATGTGGCTGACCCCGCGAAACACCGCTCAGCCACTCACAACCAAATCCAGACCACTAATCCCCACATTTCCCCAATTTCACCCATTATTCCCCACCTGCAAGACACTATAGATATCGCGGTCTTTGCTTGTCAAGAGAGCCCGCTTGGATTAGCCGCCAGTTGTGTCGAGAACTGGCCGGCAACTGCGCCGAAAACCGCAGCATCGTCACACCAAAAACCAAAAGGCCTGACGCCCCAGCAAGTTGAGTCGCGAACTTAATGTGAATTATGAGAAGTGGGTCACGGCGGATATGCCGGCCCGGCAGGGCGCAGCAGCAGCGGGATATCTGCCCGCGACCGCGGAGGGCCAGGGCGAATGAGGTCTGGGAGTCAGCCTGTAAGCCGGGTTCTGTCGAGTGCAGCCATTCATCTGGGACTGCCGTCGCCGGCAGCCTCAAGCAACCTACCCGAATCCGGTGCGGGCCGCACCAGCGGATTCCTATTTGGTCTTGCTCCGGGTGGAGTTTACCGTGCCGCAGACTGTTACCAGCTGCGCGGTGCGCTCTTACCGCACCCTTTCACCCTTACCGGCGCCAGCGTGAGCCGGCGCTTAGGCGGTCTACTCTCTGTTGCACTGGTCGTAGGCTCGCGCCTCCCAGGCGTTACCTGGCACCCTGCCCTGCGGAGCCCGGACTTTCCTCCCCAGCGCCCGCCGCTGGCGGAACGACTGGAGCGGCTGCCCGGCCGACTCCCAGGCGGCGGACTTTAGCGGCAATCACCAGCGAGCACAAGCCCCGACGCTGCGCGCGGACGCATGGCGACGACCAGCAGGCGGGCGGCGGCGGGCCCGCGCTCAAGCGCCGCCATCCCCGCGCGACTGCAACCAGTCGTACAATTGCCTCTTCTTGAGGCCCGTCGCCTTTGCCCCGATCGCCGCCGCGCGCGCCGGCGGCAACTCCTCGGCCAGCGCCACCAGCCAGCTGCGAGTGGCGTCATCCAACTCCGCCGCCACGTCAGCCGCGCCGGCAACCACGACGACGATCTCCCCGCGCTGCTGGTGCTCGTCCGCTGCCACCCATGCCGCCAACTCTCCCAGACTCAACAATCGAACCGTCTCAAACGCCTTGGTGAGCTCCCGGCAATACGCCGCCTCCCGCCCGGCGCCAAAGATATCGACCATATCCCTCAGGCAATCGGCGATGCGATGGGCCGCCTCGAAGAACACCAGGGTCTCACGGCGCTCGCAGAGCTCGCGCAGGCGCCGACGGCGTCCCTGCGCACGAGCCACCAGAAAGCCTTCGAAAAAGAAGCGGTCAGTGGGCAGCCCCGCCGCTGACAGAGCGGCGCACAGCGCGCTCGGACCCGGCACCGGCACCACGGCATAGCCGCCCTGATGCGCAGCGCGGACCAGCCGATAACCGGGGTCGGAAACCAGCGGCGTGCCGGCATCGGAGATCAGGGCCACATCCCGCCCCGCCTCCAGCGACCCCAGGATGCGCTGCGCCTGAGCTGCCTCGTTGTGTTCGTGATAGGCGATCACGGTGGTCCTGATGGCAAAGTGTTTGAGTAATTTGGCACTGTGTCTGGTATCCTCTGCCGCTATGCAGTGTGCGGATTGAAGGGCCTGGACAGCGCGGGGAGCCATGTCCTCCAGATTGCCAATGGGCGTTGCAACGACGTAGAGTTTGCCGTGAGAAGACATGTCGATCAGGGACCATCTCAAGTGACTACGAAGCCATCACTATACCGCAGCCGCAGCGGCCTGATCATCGCTTTCGGCTGCCTGCTGCTGGCGGCCTGCTCCACCGGCCCGGTGCAACCGACCGCGACCACGCCATCCCAGCCCAGCAGCGCCGCCGAGTGGCTGAGCCTCGCGCAGCAGGCCGAACCGGCCACGCGCGCGCAGTACCGACTCAACGCCGCCCGGCTGTATTACCAGCAGGGCGACCTGAGCAGCGCCCGCAAGATCGTCAGCAGCACCGACCCGGCGTACCTGCAGGGCTCGGCCATCAGCGACTGGCTGACGCTGTCGGCCTCGCTGATCGCGCTGGACGAAGGACCCGGCACCGCCGCCGACTGGCTGCGGGCGCCACCACAGACGCAATTGCTGGACAAAACTGCGCCCGCCGAGCAGTCCAGGACCTACCTGCTGCTCGCCGATCTCCAGAACGATGCCGGGCGCCGCTTTGATGCCGTGATCACGCGGCTGTACGTCGAGCCCTACCTGCAGGATGCCGAGGCTCGATCCGCCAACCAGCAGGCGATCTGGAGCAGCCTGATGCGCATGCCGGCGTCCCAGATCGACGCGCGCCTGCAACGGGTGCCCGCCAACCAGCAAACCCTGCGCGGCTGGCTGGAACTGGCGCAGATCGCCCTCGACAATCAGGGCTACGTCGACGAACAGCAGCGGCGCCTGGCCGCCTGGGAGCGGGCCTGGCCGAACCACCCTGCCCGCCAGCCGCTGCCGGCCGACCTAGCCCTGCTGAAGGCGCTCACGATGGACGCCACTACCCACATCGCCGCGCTGCTCCCGACCAGCGGGCCCCTGCAGGATGCCGGCAGCGCTCTGCGCGACGGCATCATGGCCGCCTATTACGATGCCAGCGCAAGAGGCGCTGCGGTTCCCCCGGTGAGGTTTTACGACACTGCATCCGGCGGCGACATTCGCCAGCTCTACGAGCGCGCGGTGCAGCAGGGCGCCGACCTGGTGATTGGCCCGCTCAGCAAAGAGCGGGTGAAAAGCCTGAGTACCATGAGTGAACTCACGGTGCCGGTCCTCGCCCTGAACTATACGGAGGAGGACTATCCCACCAACGACAACTTCTATCAGTTCGGACTGTCGACCAACGACGACGCGGTCGCAGCAGCCCGCCGCGCCCACGAAAAGCGCTACCAGCGCGCCCTGATCGTGCAGGACGCAGACAGCGCGGCCAAGCGCACGGCACAGGCATTCAGCGAGGCCTGGCAGGAACTGGAGGGAGAAATCGGGGCCGTCATCAAGCTGGACTCGAGCCAGACCGCCTCCAACGATATCCGCAGCG
Organism: uncultured Gammaproteobacteria bacterium; assembly: GCA_963792875.1. Classification (GTDB taxonomy): domain Bacteria; phylum Pseudomonadota; class Gammaproteobacteria; order Pseudomonadales; family JAHEGP01; genus JAHEGP01. Next base: position 150,688 of record CAWBXV010000002.1, read on the forward strand.
GCCTGCATATCGATCGCAGCCAGCGCCGGGCCCAGATCGTTGAGAGCGTCATCGGCGGCAAAGTCGAGTTTACCCCGCGCCGCCGCCACGACCTCGATTTCGTCTACCTGCCCGTCAGCTACCAGGCAGCGCGCTCGATCAAACCGCTGCTGGCGTTCCATTTTGCCCACGACCTGCCGGCCTACGCCAGCTCGCGGGTCTATCGGGGCCGGGTCGACGAGCGCAGTGACAGCGATCTCAATGGCATCATGTTTACCGATACGCCCTGGATACTGGGTGCGGCACCGCAGCAGCAGCAGCGCATCGAAAACTACGTGGAGCGCGGCGCGGCTCCCTCCAAGAATCTCTATGCCCTGGGCATCGATGCCTTCAATATGGTGCCAAGGGTGTCTTTGATGGCCAATTCCCCATCGGCACGATTCTCGGGGCTCACGGGTAGCCTGATGGTGTCTGAGCGCGGCATCATCGTCCGCCAGCCCATGTGGGCAGTGTTCCAGAAGGGCAGGGCAACGCCCATCGAGGACGGCGAAGATGACATTGCGGATGTCGAAACACCCCCCGCTCCAGCAGAGTGATCGCGCCAGCGCGACCTCCGTGGGCCGGCACTACGAAAGCCTCGCCCTGGAGCAGCTGCTGCAATCCGGGCTGACGCTGATCGAGCGGAATTATCGCTGCCGCGGCGGGGAGATCGACCTCATTATGCGCGACGACGCCACCCTGGTATTCATCGAGGTCAAGTTTCGCGGTCACAGCCGCTATGGCGACGGCATCGACCAGGTCACCTACGGCAAACAGCAGAAGCTGCGCCATGCGGCGCTGACCTATCTGTCCCGGCAGCCCGCGCTGTCCCAGTGCGCCTGCCGCTTCGATGTCGTTGGGATCGACCGCGCCGGCGGGACGCCGGCGCTCAACTGGATCAAGAACGCGTTCTGACCCCCCGTTTCAACACCCCGACTGATGGCATAGTGCAATGGACCCAATCGGGACAATCGCGGAAATCTTCGCGACCCACATCGAAGAGGTTTCGGCAGCCGCCGTAACCGCTCCGGACAGCATCAACGAGGCGTGCGAAGTCATGGTGCACGCCCTTCTGTCCGACAAGAAGATACTCAGCGCCGGCAGCGGCAATTGCGCCGTGCTGGCGCAGTTGTTTGCCACCCATCTCCTGCACCATTTCCAGCGCGAACGCCCCGGGCTGCCCGCCATAGCCCTCTCTGCCGACAGCTGCATGGTCAATACCATCAGCGAAGACACCCAGTACGCGGACGCCATAGCCAGACAGGTGAGCACACTGGGCCAACCCGGCGACATCCTGCTCCTGATCGCCGGCAGCGGCAGGGGCGACTCCCTGGTACGCGCGCTATCGGCAGCACGCGAGCGGGACATGACGGTGATACTCTGTCATGGCAGCAATCACACCAGCGCGGCATCCCTGCTCGACACGCACGACGTGGAAGTCTCGCTGCCCATCAGCCAACCGGCACGCCTGCTGGAGGCGCAGCTGGTGCTCATCCATTGCGTCTGCGAGCTCATCGACCTCTATCTCTTTGGCGGGGAACACTGAGCTTGCGCTCGGTGGCCGCGCTGTCGCTGGCGATCGCGACACTGCTGCAAGGCTGCACCGCCGCCTTCGACACCATTCGCGGACAGCCTCGCAACGTCGCCGACGAGCAGCCGGCATGGACCGAGTCATTGCAGGACAGTGCGCTCGAAGCACGGTCAATGCAGCGACTTCGAGGCCTTGACAAGCATATGGCAGACGCTGCCATCACGCTCGCGTGCGCCAATGGTGTGATACTGATGGCCGGACAGGTTCCGAGCGAGGCGCAGCGGCAATCTGCGTATCATATCGTGCAGAACATCGAGGGTGTGCGCGTAGTCTACAGCCGGCTTGCCGTCGCCCCCGCCCGCAGCCCGGAGCAGCGCGCCGAAGACGCCTGGATCACGGCGAGGATTCGCGCCGTGATGCAACTGGCAGACGTCGAGTTGTCGCAAAGGGTCAAGGTGGTTACGGTTGACAAGACGGTCTACCTGCTTGGCAGAGTCAATGCCCAGACAGCCGCCCGTGCAACGCGCCTGGCCCGGGATACCCGACGGGTGTTTCGGGTGGAACCGCTGTTTGAGCATGCGCAGTGATCGGGCGCCACGACAAGCACACGGCAGAGCGGCGCCTGCTGGCCAGAGATATAGCCGACACCCGCGGACGCTACGCCAGCGGGGGAGCTATTTGACCACCCGCAGAGAGGGCTTTCTCTCCCCCGAGCGCGATCCGGGATCGCTTGGCGGAGGCAGATCATCCTCCTCAAAGACCATGCCCCGGCCATTTTCCCGGGCGTAGAGCCCACGGATGGCGCTCACCGGCACCAGCACATCGGTGGGTACACCGGCGAAGCGCGCGCTGAAACGCATCAACTGATTGCCGAGCTCCATCTGGGCGACCGCCCCCGGCGCGATATTGAGAACGATCTGGCCGTTCTCAACGTATTGCTGAGGAACCTGCACCCCGGGCGCAAGGGCATCCACCAGCACATAAGGCGTACAGTGATTATCGACTATCCATTCATACATCGCTCGCACGAGGTAGGGTCGACTGGACGTCATGGACACGAGGAATTCCTCAGCGGATACCGGCTTGCAGAATCAGGCAGCACGGCTGGAGCGCATTTCCTTTTCTTGATCCGACAAACTCGCCCGGAACGAACCCATGGCAAATATCCGATCCATGTAGTCCAGCAGAGGCTTGACCTGGCGGCTTTGCGGCAACTGCACCCCAAGGCGCGGCAGCCGCCACAGCAGCGGGCCAAGACAGCAATCCACCAGCGTGTACTCGTCGCTCATGAAAAAGGGCTTATCACCGAAAATGGGAGCCACGCTGACCAGACTGTCGCGCAACTCCTTGCGGGCAGTGGCAGCCGCGGCAGACTCCGGCGCGTTCCTTTCGATGGTATCGACCCGTGAGCACCAGTCCTTCTCGATGCGATGTATCCACAGGCGGCACTGGCCCCGGGCCACCGGATAGACGGGCAACAGGGGCGGATGCGGAAAGCGCTCGTCCAGATACTCCATCATGATCTTGGACTCGTACAGCACGAGGTCCCTGTCGAGAAGGGTCGGCACGCTGCCGTAAGGATTGAGCTCAACCAGTTCTTCGGGAAGTTCGTCGTTGGCATCGACACTGACGATGTCGACTGTTACGCCCTTCTCGGCCAGCACTATCCGCACGCGGTGGCTGTAGTGATCATTGCCGTCGGAAAAAAAGGTCATGGAGGACCGCTTGGCCAACACTCCCATGTCTATCACCTCGATTGCACGGTAACTAAGATGCCCTGACTGGTATTAAGGGTACCCCGTAGCAGGCGGTACCCCTGCACGGCCTCTCTCCGCACGCCCCCGGTGGCTAATGCACGTCTTTCCAGTACTCCCTGTTGAGCAACCAGGCAAACACCAGGAAAAACGCCAGGAACAGCAGAACATACAATCCTATGCGATAACGCACCAGGGCCGCCGGCTCCGCCATGTAGACCATGAAGTTGGTGAGGTCGCCGATGGTCTGCCGATATTCATCGGCCGTCAGCGCACCGCTGTCCGGAAAAGGCTCCAGCACCGCACAGGGCTCGTGTACCGGGTCTTCCCCCGGCAGACAGCGCTGCACTCCCTGCAGCTCCAGCAGAACGTGCGGCATCCCGACATCCTTGAACACGCGATTGTTGACACCCCAGGGGCGCTTGTCGTCGATGTAGAATGTCAGCAGATAAGTATACAGCCAGTCGGCCCCGCGCGCGCGCGCAACCAGCGTCAAATCCGGCGGAGCCGCACCAAACCACTTTTTGGAGAGGGGCTTCGGCATGGCGTTATCCATGAGGTCGCCGATTTTGGTATCGTCGAAGATCAGATTCTGCTCGGCCAGATCGAGGGGAATGCCCAGATCGGTCGCTACCCGCTCGTAACGCGAGTACATGGCAGAGTGACAACCCTGACAGTAGTTGACAAAGACGGCCGCCCCGCGCTGCAGCGAAGCACGGTCGGAGAGATCCGCCTTGAACTCGTAGCAGTCGATCAAACCACAGGATTTTTCGCCGGAGGCCGCCAGCAAGGGCAACGGCAGAAAACTCAGGATTAGCGCAAGAGCAAACTTTTTCATTTCATTGTCACCCGCTCAGGAACCGGCTTGGTCTTCTCCGCACTGGTATACCAGGGCATCAGAAAGAAGAAGGCGAAATACACCACGGTGAATATCTGCGCAACCGTCGTCCTTCCAGGCGTCGTGGGCAGGGTACCCAGATAACTCAAGATCAGAAAAGCCACCGTGAAGAGATAAATCGCCGCCTTGCTCTTCGAGCCCTTGTAGCGCCAGGACTTGACCGGGCTGCGGTCGAGCCAGGGCAGCACGAACAATATCGCCACCGCGCCGCCCATCACCACCAGGCCCCAGAACTTCGCGTCGACACCGAAGAACGGATAGGTCACGGCGCGCAGCATGGCGTAGAAGGGCGCGTAGTACCACACGGGCGCAATATGCGCGGGCGTCTTGAGCGGATTGGCCTCCTCGAAATTGGCGTGCTCAAGAAAGTAGCCGCCCGCCTCCGGCAGGAAAAAGATGATCGAGCAGAACACGAACAGGAACAGGATGACCCCGACGATATCGTGCACCGTGTAGTAGGGATGGAAGCGGATGCCGTCCAGGGGGATGCCGTTGACATCCTTGAGCTTCTTGATCTCGACGCCGTCCGGGTTGTTGGAACCGACGTGGTGCAACGCCAGGATATGCAGCAGCACGAGGGCCAGCAAAATGATGGGCACCGCCACCACATGCAGGGCAAAGAAGCGATTGAGCGTGATGCCCGAGATCAGGTAATCGCCTCGCACCCACTCCATGATGGCGTCGCCAACGACCGGGATCGCGCCGAACAGGGACACGATAACCTGGGCGCCCCAATAGGACATCTGCCCCCAGGGCAGCACATAGCCCAGAAAACCCTCCGCCATCAGCGCCAGGTAGATCAGCATCCCGAACACCCAGATCAGCTCGCGCGGCTTCTGGTACGAGCCGTACAGCAGTCCGCGGTACATGTGCAGATAGACCACCGCGAAAAATGCCGACGCACCGGTGGAATGCATGTAGCGGATTAGCCAGCCGTACTCGACATCGCGCATGATGTATTCGACCGAGGCAAAGGCCTGCTCCACGTTGGGAACGTACATCATGGTCAGCCAGATGCCGGTCAGCAATTGATTGACCAGCACCAGCAGCGACAGCACGCCGAAGAAGTACCAGAAATTCAGATTCTTCGGGGCGTAGTATTGACCCATGTGGGTATTCCACGCCTTGGTGATGGGCAGGCGTTCGTCCACCCAGTCACGCAAACCAATCAGCATCTTACCCATCACGCAGGCTCCTGATCTTCGCCTATGACAATCACGGCATCACTTTCATAACGGTAGGGCGGAACGTCCAGATTGGTCGGCGCCGGCACTCCGGAGAATACGCGCCCGGCCAGATCGAAACGGGACCCGTGGCAAGGGCAGAAGAACCCCCCCAGCCAATCGGCTCCAAGATCGGCCGCACCGAGCTCAGGACGGAATTTCGGGGCACAGCCCAGGTGCGTACAGAGACCGATCAATACCGCCAGCTCCGGCTTGATCGAACGCGCGGGCCCCGACACATAGACCGGCTGCACCGAGCGCTCGGACTTGGGGTCGGCCAGCTTCTTGTCCTGCTTGTCGAGCGCGGCGAGCTCAGCCTCGGTCCGATGGACGAGGTAGACGGGCTTGCCGCGCCACTCCGCTACCACCATTTCGCCGGGCTGTATCTTGCTGACATCCACCTTGACCGGCGCACCTGCTGCTTTCGCCTTGGCGCTGGGGTTCCAGGATTTGACAAAGGGCACGACGACAGCCGCTGCACCGACACCGCCGACCACCGCAGTGGCCGCCGTTAGGAAGCGGCGGCGTTCCCTGTTGACACCGTCATTACTCATGACGAATTACTCCCAAAGCTGGTAAGAATTGAAGATGCCTTCGAAAGACTGTGAAACCCGCAGGAACGGCGACGGGACAAGGGCAACAAGATGGCGGAATGTTAAAGAAATTACGCCATTCTGACAACTGCTATAACCCGCCAGCGCGGCCAGCACATCGCCTGCCACGACGCCCACGGACACAGCAAAAAGCCCAGAACGACTGCCATTCCGGGCATTTGCGAAGCTCGACCCAGATCTGGGAGAACTCAGCGCTTGGAGTATTGCGGACGCTTGCGCGCCTTGCGCAGACCCACCTTCTTGCGCTCCACCTCTCGCGAGTCCCGGGTGACAAAGCCGGCCTTGCGCAGCGGCGAGCGGAGGGTCTCATCGTACTCCATCAATGCCCGCGTAATACCGTGACGGATCGCCCCGGCCTGCCCGAAGCTACCGCCGCCGGACACCGTGACACTGACGTCGAACTTATCCGACATCTCGACCATCTCCAGTGGCTGGCGCACGATCATGCGCGCCACTTCGCGCCCGAAGTAATTCTCCAGACTGCGATCATTGACGGTGATGCCGCCCGTCCCGGCACGCAAGAACACCCGCGCCGTGGAAGTCTTGCGCCGCCCGGTACCGTAATACTGTGTCACTGCCATCGCCTGCTACCCGTTAGATATCCAATACTTGCGGCTGCTGCGCCGCGTGGGGATGTTCGCTGCCGGAGTATACCTTGAGCTTGCGAAACATCGCCCTGCCTAGCGGATTCCTGGGCAGCATGCCCTTGACCGCGGTCTCGATGATGCGCTCCGGCGCCTGATCTCTCAACTTGGCAAATGAAATGCTCTTGAGTCCACCGGGATATCCGGAGTGCCTGTAATAGATTTTCTGTTCCGCCTTATTGCCCGTAACGCAGATTTTATTGGCGTTGACCACCACGATGTAGTCGCCGGTGTCCACGTGCGGCGTGTACTCAGGCTTATGCTTGCCCCGCAGGCGATGCGCCACCTCGGCAGCGAGCCGGCCCAGGGTCTTGCCCTGCGCGTCCACTACGTACCAATCTTTATCCACGCTGCCAGGCTTTGCACTATACGTTTTCATATCCACCCGCTCTCGGCGTTATGTCTTGAAAAAAGAGGGCGAATACTACACAAGAGGTTGCGACTTATCAAGGACTCCGACCCTCGCGGCACCAGAAAACCCGATTCGCGGCGCCGGTGCCGCCTCAAGCGCGGTGCGGGCGCGCCAGATATTCCCGGGACTGCATCTCCTGCAACCGGCTCAGCGTGCGCTCAAACTCGAATCTCAAGCGCCCTCCCCGGTACAACTGCTCCATCGGCCACGCCGCCGACAGTATCAGCTTGACATTGCGGTCGTAGAATTCGTCGACCAGATTGATGAAGCGGCGGGCGCGGTCGTCCTGGTGGTCAAAACCCGGCACGTCGCTGATCAGGATGGCGTGAAACTCGCGGGCCAGCTCGATGTAGTCGTTCTGGCTGCGCGGGCCGTCGCACAATGCCGAAAAATCGAACCACGCCACGTCGTCTGCGACCCACCGGGCCGGGATCATCCTGCCCTCGATCTCAAGCGCGACATCCTTCCGCATCTCATCCGGCGCCAGCGCCGTGAAGCTGCGCATCAAGCACGCCTGCGCCGCGTCCCCCGGCGGGGTGTGGTAGAGCTCAGTGCGCTCCAACTGGCGCAGGCGATAGTCCGTGCCACCGTCGACGTTGACCACCTCGACGTGCCGCTCCAGCAGAGCGATCGCCGGCAGAAAGCGCCCGCGCTGCAGCCCGTCGCGGTAGAGTTCGGCCGGGACGATATTGGAGGTCGCGACCAGCGCCACGCCGCGCTCCAGCAGCCCCCGCAGCAGGCCCGCCAGGATCATCGCATCGGTGATATCGGTCACGAAGAACTCGTCGAAGCACAGCACCCGGCACTGCCGCGCGAAAGTGGCAGCCACCTCTTCCAGCGGATTCACCTGCCCCTCGAGGCGTTTCAGCTCGCGATGCACATGGCGCATGAAACGGTGAAAATGCGTGCGCTGCTTCTCTTCGAAAGGCAGGCTGTCATAGAACGCGTCCATGAGATAGGTCTTGCCGCGCCCGACCCCGCCCCAGAAATACAGGCCCCGCACCGGCGCCCAGACCGGCGTCACCCGCCCCCGGCCCAGCGCGCGCCGCAGCAAGCCCTGGCGGCGGCGCCCATGGCTGGCGACGAGGTCCACGTACAAGCGCTCCAGATGCTCGACCGCCCGGGCCTGGGCCGCGTCCCGCACGAAGTCCGGCGAAGCCGAGATCCCGCTGGTAGCGCTGCCCCGGCGTCAGGGTATCACTGTGGTTGTTCAAAGCCCGCACTCCTCCCCCAAGCTATGCTGCACGGGACGGCAACTCTAACTGGCGCCCTGCCCGCTTGGCAATTCTGGCTGTTCTATTGCCGTTGGATCAACCGTGGTTTAATGTCGCACCGGACCCTGTCCTGAATCGCAACGAGGATCGCATCGTGTACACCTTGATGGAATTGCTGCTGGTCGGCACCGTGGCCCTGCTCATCGGCGCCTTCCTGGGCTGGGCGCTGTCAAAGCTGCTCGACCGCGGACACCGCTCGGAACGCGCCGCGGAGAAGCAACTGGAACAGGCCACCGCCAACCTGAAATCCTACCGCCGGGAGGTGTCCAACCACTACGTCAAGACCGCTCAACTGGTCGACGAACTGACCGAGAGCTATCGCCAACTGCACAATCACCTGGCCCACGGCTCCACGACGCTGCTGGATATCCGCGGCAGGCCGCTGATGAAGACCATTCCCAGCCGCGAACAGATCGAGGCGATATCCCAACCCGCCACGCCGCTGATCGTGTCGCCGCCGCTGGACTACGCGCCCAAGACCACCCCCAGGGAAAAGGGCATGCTGGACGAGTCTTTCGGCCTGGAATCAGCCCGCAAGCAGGACCAGGGCAGCGACGATTTTAGCGATATCTACCCCGCCGCCCGCATGCCTCCCACCCCAAAGAGGCCCCAACGCTAGCCGGGACTCGCCCCGGGCCGCGCCTGAGCGAGGGCGCCGGTCGCGGTCACACGGGATTGTCGATGTCGACGAAGGCATGTTCGATGCCCAGTGCCGCGGCCAGGTGCTCACCGACTGCCTGCACGCCGCAGCGTTCGGTGGCGTGGTGGCCGGCGGCGTAAAAATGGATACCGGCTTCTCTGGCGATGTGCACCGTCTGCTCCGATGCCTCCCCGGTGACGTAGGCGTCGGCGCCGCGCGCGATGGCATGCTCGATAAAGCCCTGGCCCGCCCCGGTACACCATGCGACAGTCCCGACCGGGCGCAGGGCGGCGATGTGCAGAGGGACGCGACCGAGCTTGGCCGCGATGGCGGCACCGAACGCGGCGCCGTCGACGGCCGACGGCAGCGCGCCTATCAGCCCCATGACGCCATCCCCGGGCCGCCCGAGAGGGGCCACCTGGCCCAGTCCGAGCAGCGCCCCCAGGCGCGCGTTGTTGCCCAGCTCCGGGTGCGCGTCGAGGGGCAGGTGGTAGGCCAGCAGGCTGACGTCGTGGCGCAGCAGCGTTGCCACGCGCGCCCGCCGCAACCCCGTCAGACAGGGATTCTCGCCTCGCCAGAAATAGCCATGATGCACCAGAATGGCATCCGCCCGCCGCGCGATCGCGGCGTCGAGCAATGCCTGAGACGCCGTTACGCCAGTGACGAGCCGCTCGATGCGCGGCTTGCCCTCGACCTGCAGGCCGTTGGGACAATAGTCGTCGAAGGCGGCAGGCTGCAGCACTGCGTCCAGCGCCGCGACGAGTTCCGCCAATGTGATCGAAGCTGTCATCGCCATCGCCCCCCGCGCAGCCTCTCCCGGCGACACCACCCGGCCAGGCCTCGCATCAGCGCCGTTGGTAACGGCCCAGCGGGGCGGGCTTGCGCTATAATCTCCGCCTCAAGAGCCGCCAAAGTATAACCCCCGTGAATGTCAAGCAACTCAAGTTCCTCATCTGGCCCATGGTCTGCGGCACGCTCGCCGCCATGATCATTCTGCAGCGCTTCCCCGACCGTTTCGGCCTTACCGACAGCGTCCACCACGACGCCGAGGGGCCCCTATCGTATGCCGAAGCGGTCCAGCGCGCGACGCCCGCCGTGGTCAACATCTACACCAGCAAGATTGTACTGCGCCATAACCACCCGCTGCTGGACGACCCCCTGCTGCGCCATTTTTTCGATCGCGGCAACGACCAGCAGCAGCAGCGCCTGCAGCGCAGCCTGGGCAGCGGCGTCATCGCCGACCGGCGCGGCTACATCCTCACCAATAACCACGTGATCGCCGGCGCCGATCAGATTCTGGTGTCCCTGTACGACCGCAGGGAGACCCTGGCACGGGTAGTGGGGACCGACCCCGACACGGACCTGGCCGTGCTGAAGATCGATCTCGATGGGCTCGAATCCATCCCCTTCGGCAATGCCAGCAACGCCAGGGTGGGCGATGTGGTGCTGGCCATCGGCAATCCGTTCGGCTTCGGCCAGACGGTCACGCAGGGCATCATCAGCGCCACCGGCCGCTATGGCCTCAACATCAACACCTACGAGAACTACCTGCAAACCGACGCGGATATCAACCCCGGCAACTCCGGCGGCGCGCTGGTCAATACGCGGGGCGAACTGCTGGGCATCAACTCCGCCATTTTCAGTCGCTCCGGCGGCTCCCAGGGCATCGGCCTGGCCATCCCGGCCGACAGCGCGCGCGAGATATTGACCAACATCGTCAAGTACGGCAAGGTGATCCGCGGCTGGCTCGGCATCGAAGTGGGCGAACTGAACGCCCGCGTGGCCGCGCAGCTGGGGCTGTCGGTCATCCAGGGCGTGATCATCACCGGCACCTACCCAGGCGGGCCGGCGGCGACGGCAGGTCTGCAACCGGGCGACGTGATCACGCACATCGACGGTGAAGCGATCGTGGACGGCAGGTCCGGCATGATGAGAGTATCCCGCCTGATGCCCGGCGAGCACTCGCAACTGACACTGCTGCGCGATGGCAAAGAGCAGACCGTGCAGGTCACCATCGGCACCAGGCCGACGCCCCCCGGGTGAGTCGCCGAGCGCGCCGCGGCGGTCAGGACAGGGTCTGCCGCAGGGCGTCGAACAACGCCTGTTGCTGGGCTTCGGTCCCCACCGAGATGCGTAGGTAGTTGTCGATCGCCGGCAGCGCGAAATGGCGCACGATGACGTTGCGTTGGCGCAGCGCCAGATAGATGTCCCGCGCTTGACGCCGGGGATGCGTGGCCAGCACGAAATTGGCCGCCGACGGCAGCACGCTGAACCCCTGCTCGACCAGCCCGCCGACCAGCTCCTGCCGCCGCTGCATCACCAGCCGACGGTTGTGCTCGAAGTGGTCACGATCGGCCAGCGCCGCCTCGGCCCCGGCTTGCGCCACGCGATCCAGCGGGTAGGAATTGAAGCTGTTTTTCACCCGATTGAGCGCCTCGATCAACGGCTCCTGCCCCACCGCGAAGCCAACCCGCAGACCGGCCAGCGAGCGCGACTTGGACAGCGTCTGCACGACCAGCAGATTGGGATAGCGGCGCACCAGACCGACCGCCGACTCGCCGCCAAAATCGATGTACGCTTCGTCGATGACCACAACGCTGGCGGGGTGCTGCTCCAGCAGTCGAGCGATGTCGGGCAACGGCAGCAGGCAACCGGTCGGCGCATTGGGATTGGCGATGATGATGCCGCCGTTGGGCACGAGGTAATCGTCGACGCGGACCCGCAGGCCGTCGTCGAGCGGAATCTGCCGGCTGGCAATGCCGTACAGTCCGCAGTAAACGGGGTAGAAGCTGTAGGTGATCGCGGGGAACAACACCGCCTCCCGCTGCCGCAGGAGGCCATTGAAGACGTGCGCCAGCACCTCGTCGGAGCCATTGCCGACGAAGACCTGCTGCAGCGGCACGCCATAGTACTCGCCGATGGCGGCCCGCAGCCGCGACGACTCCGGGTCCGGATACAGCCGCAGGTCGTCGCCCAGCGCCGCACGCATCGCCGCGAGCGCCCGCGGGGACGGGCCGTAGGGGTTCTCGTTGGTGTTGAGTTTGACCAGCCCCGCCACGGCGGCCGGCTGCTCACCGGGCACATAGGGCTCCAGCCCGTGCACGAACTCGCTCCAGAACTGGCTCACACGGCGGCCCTCAACATGGCTCAGTCACCATCCTCACGCAGGCGATACTCCGCCGACCGCGCATGCGCGGTGAGCGACTCGCCCCTGGCGAGCACTGAGGCGATGCGCCCCAGATCACTGGCGCCGCGGGCGGAACAGTGTATCAGGGAGGAGCGCTTCTGAAAGTCGTACACGCCCAGGGGGGAGGAAAAGCGCGCCGTGCCCGAGGTGGGCAGCACGTGGTTGGGTCCGGCGCAGTAGTCGCCCAGGGCTTCGGCGGTGTAGCGCCCCATGAAGATGGCGCCGGCGTGGCGGATGCCGGGCAGCAGCGCCGCCGGGTCTTCCACGGACAACTCGAGGTGCTCGGGCGCGATGCGGTTGACCAGCGCGACGGCCTCCTGCAGATCGCCGACCTCGATGAACAGCCCGCGCCGGGCCAGCGAGCTGCGGATGATATCGGCCCGCTCCATGGTGGGCAGCAAGCGCTCGATGCTGGCGGCTACCGCCGCCAGGAAGCCGCCATCCGGGCTGACCAGAATGGACTGGGCGTCTTCGTCGTGCTCGGCCTGGGAGAACAGGTCCATAGCGATCCAGTCCGGATCGGTGCCGCCATCACACACCACCAGTATCTCCGAGGGCCCGGCAATCATGTCGAGCCCAACCTGCCCGAACAGCTGACGCTTGGCCGTCGCCACATAGATATTGCCTGGACCGACGATCTTGTCGACCCTGGGGACCGTGGCGGTGCCGTATGCCAGGGCGGCGACCGCCTGGGCGCCGCCGACGGCGATGATCCTGTCGACACCGGCAACGGCGGCGGCGGCCAGCACCATATCGTCACAGTGACCGTCCGGCGTGGGCACCACCATGACGATCTCGTCCACGCCGGCAACCACCGCCGGGATGGCGTTCATCAGCACCGATGAAGGATAGGCCGCTTTGCCACCCGGCACGTACAGGCCGACGCGATCCAGCGCCGTGATGCGCTGCCCCAGCACCGTGCCGTCGGGCTCACGGTACTGCCAGGTCTCCTGCTTCTGATGGCGATGGTAGGCCTCGATGCGCTGCGCGGCCACCTCGAGCGCGCGCAGGCGTTCGCCCGGCACCCGCTGTCGTGCCTCGCGCAGGCGCTCTGCCCCGATTACGAGAGCCTCAGCGGACGCTGGCTGCCAGCGATCAAAGCGCCGGGTATATTCCAGCAATGCCTGATCGCCCCGGCCCCGAACGCCGGCGATGATCTCGCGCACCGAGGCCTCGACCTCGGCGTTGGACACCGACTCCCAAGCCAGTCGCCGATCGAGCTCAGCGGTGAAATCCGGCGCGTCGGCGCGCAGTGCAGCAAGCCAGTGTCTATCCATCGCTCGACTCTCAAGATACGTTGCAATCCGCAGGGGCCTGGCGGCTAGACCGCAGCCGCTACGGCACTCTCCAGCGCATCGACCAGTTCCTGCACCGCGCGATGCTTCATCTTGAACGCGGCCTGATTGGCCACCAGCCGCGTGCTGACATTGGCGATCAGATCGCGTGGCTCCAGTCCGTTTGCCTTCAAGGTATTGCCGGTATCCACCACATCCACGATGAGATCGGCCAGCCCCATCAGCGGCGCCAGTTCCATGGCGCCATAGAGCTTGATGACATCCGCCTGCCAGCCACGCTCCGCCATATAGCGCTTGCTGACATTGACGAACTTGCTGGCCACCTTGAGGCGCCCACTGGGCAGCGGCCGCCCCGCCATCCCGGCCGTCATCAGGCGACAGCGGGCGATCTTGAGGTCGAGCAGTTCATAGAGCCCGGCGCCCTGGTGCTCCAGCAGAATATCCTTGCCGGCAATGCCGATGTCGGCGACGCCGTGCCTGACATAGGTCGGCACGTCCGCTCCACGCAGCACCAGCATGCGCACACCGGGCTGGTTGGTGGCGAACAGCAGCTTGCGGCTGGTATGGATATCCTCGCGGGGCTCGATGCCTGCACTCTCCAGCAGCGGCAGAGTCTCGTTGAGAATGCGCCCCTTGGTGAGGGCGATGGTGAGGCCGTCGTGTTCGATCATCAGTCGCGTCGCATTGGCTCAGCCGGGCAGGCGCCGAATGGTGGCGCCCAGCTGCTGCAGCTTTTCTTCGATACATTCGTAACCGCGGTCGATGTGATAGATGCGGTCCACCACGGTCTCGCCCTGTGCCGCCAGGCCGGCAATGACCAGGCTGGCCGATGCGCGCAGATCGCTGGCCATGACCGGCGCGCCCTTCAGCTTCTCGGTACCGGTAATGATGGCCATATGGCCCTCGATGACGATCCTGGCGCCCATCCGGTTCATTTCGTTGACCTGCATGAGGCGGTTCTCAAACACCGTCTCGGTGACCGTACCGGTGCCTTCAGCGATGGCGTTCAGGGCAGTAAACTGCGCCTGCATATCGGTGGGAAAGCCAGGATAGGGCGCTGTGCGCACATTGACCGCGCGCGGTCTGCGCCCCTTCATGTCGAGGAGGATCCAGTCGGCGCCGGTATGGATTTCGGCGCCCGCCTCCTCGAGTTTTGCCAGCACCGCATCCAGGGTGTCGGGCACGACATCCCGCAATTTGACCCTGCCGCCGGTCGCCGCGGCCGCCACCAGATAGGTTCCCGCCTCGATCCGATCGGGCATCACCGCATACTCACAACCGTGCAGCCTCTCCACCCCCTGGATCACGATGGTGTCACTGCCGGCACGCTGCACGTCTGCACCCATCGCGTTGAGGCAGCGGGCGAGATCGACGATCTCCGGCTCCCGCGCGGCGTTTTCCAGAATGGTCCGCCCATCGGCCAGCACCGCCGCCATCATGAGGTTCTCGGTCGCACCGACCGAGACGGTATCCATGAGAAAGCGTGCGCCCCTGAGCCGGCCGCTGCACGAGGCGTTGATGTAGCCGTCTTCGATAGTGATGGAGGCACCCAGCGCCTCCAGACCGCGCAGGTGCAGGTCGACGGGGCGGCTGCCGATGGCGCAGCCGCCGGGAAAGCTCACCCGCGCGCGCCCCAGGCGGGCCACCAGCGGCCCCAGCACGAGGATCGAGGCGCGCATGGTCTTGACCAGCTCATAGGGGGCCGTAAAGTCGCTGATGGTGCTGGCCCGGACCTCGACGCTGAGCTTCTCGGAGATGATCAGCTCGACCCCCAGGCATCGCAGGAGTTCATTCATGGTGGTGATATCGTGCAGATGAGGCACGTTGTGTATCACCACCGGTTCGGTACTCAGCAGCGTCGCCGCGAGAATCGGCAGGGCCGCATTCTTCGCGCCCGATATGCGGATCTCGCCATCCAGCCGCACGCCGCCTTTAATGAGCAGTTTTTCCATCACGATGCTTCCCGATTGCTGCCTGGCTTCGGTTACGGCGCCTGCGCGGCCCAGGCCTCGCGAGTGAAGAGCCGCATGTTTACCGCGTGAATGTCGCCCGAGGCGATGGCGTCATTGAGCGCCGCATAGACCAGCTGCTGCTGCTTCACCGGCCTCAGCCCGCTGAAAATATCCCCGACGATCGTCAGTTCGAAATGGCGCCCGTCACCGGACACCGCGATGTCGCAGCCCTGCAGTTCCCGCTCCAACAACGCCTTTACCTGATCTACCTGCATACTTCTCCCCGGCCCTCTCAATCACCACAACCGCGCGCGACCGCACCCTCCAGGCACGGCGCGGGCATCGGCCCATCAGCGCTGCGCGCTGACGTCTTCGCCGCCCGCATGCGCCCAATAGTCTATGACTTTGTCCAGATCGCCGCCGAACTCAGCCAGCTTGCTGTTGAACTCCGTCCGATATTGCTTGCCGAGATTGATATTGTTCAGTACCACATTGATCATGCGCCAATCGTCGCCCTGGTTGTAGTAGCGCAGCTTGTAGTTCACCGCCAGTGGCTGCTCGCCCCGGCGGTAAATCAACTGCGTCACCGACACCGGCTGGCGCTGCTTAACCAGATCCTGGGACGCCGCGTCGGCCGGCACTACCTCGATCTGTTCGCCACTGAACGTCATCAGCCCCTTGCTCAGGGTCTGTACCATGCGGGCCTTGACGGCTGCCGTAAAGCGCTGGTATCGATCCAGATGCCGCTTGCGAGCCTGGTCGCTGTCCAACTGGCGAAGGTACTGGCTCGTACCGTATTCGCCCATAACCGCGCGCGAAAAGCCGCCGAAATCGATCACCGGGGAGATAATCTGGCCGACCTGAGCGTAGAACTGGTCCGGTGCTGTCTCGTAGGTGGGTCGGAATTGCTTGATGGCCAGCACCAGTTCATCGGTAACCGACTGCACGATCACGTGCGGTGTCTGCTGGGCGGCGATCGCGCCCTGCCACGCCCAACCCAGGACTAACATCATCCAACCGCGCAACAGCCCGCTGCGCCCTGATACTCTCTGCATAACTGCCTGCACCTTTACACTCACCTGAAGCCATGGTTGCCAATGCCATAGTATACCGAAAAGCCGGCCTCAAGCAGCACTATTGCGGCGCAGCCCCCGCATTGCACGCCGCACCGGTCTTCGCTTACCATTCGTTAACTACATGAGTCAGCACCACTTTTTTTGCACCAGAGCAGGAGCCGAAATGAGCCCAATCTCGTTGATCGAGTCCGGCCGGCGAACGATAGAACTGGAGCGCAGGGCCGTCAGTGACCTGAGCGGCCGCATCGATGAGAACTTCTGCCGCGCCTGCGAAATGATCCTGACCTGTGAAGGTCGCGTCATCGTGGTGGGCATGGGCAAGTCCGGCCATATCGCCAACAAGATTGCCGCGACGCTGGCCTCCACCGGCACGCCGGCGTTTTTTGTGCATCCGGCCGAAGCCAGCCACGGCGACATGGGGATGTTCACCCGCAAGGACGTCGTGCTGGCGCTGTCCAACTCCGGCAGCACCGCGGAGATTATCACCATACTGCCGCTGATCAAGCGCATGAACGCACCTTTGATCAGCATGACGGGCATTCCCCACTCGGCGCTGGCCAAGGCCGCCGATGTCAATCTGGATGTCAGCGTCCAGCAGGAGGCGTGCCCACTGAACCTCGCCCCGACCTCCTCGACGACTGCCGCCCTGGTGATGGGCGATGCCCTCGCCATCGCCCTGCTGGAGCGGCGCGGCTTTACGGCCGAAGACTTTGCGTTCTCGCACCCCGGCGGAGCACTGGGCAGAAAACTGCTGCTGAAGGTCCGCGACGTCATGCACGCCGGCAGCGCGCTACCCCGGGTCACTCCGGCGACGCCGCTGCGCGAGGCGCTGCTGGAGATGACCCGCAAAAAGCTGGGCATGACCACGATTGTGAGCGAGAATGGGAAGCTGGCAGGGATATTTACCGACGGCGATTTGCGGCGCACGCTGGATCAGGAACTGGACATTCATCGGACGCCCATCAGTCAGGTGATGACCCGCAACTGCAAGGTCACCCACGCGGACATGCTTGCGGCCGAGGCGATGCGCATCATGGAAGACAGCGCGATAACCAGCCTGGTCGCCATCGACGACCAGGGCCGCCCCGAAGGCGTAGTGCATCTCCACGACCTCATCCGAGCAGGACTGGCATGACATGCCCCACCACCTCGACAATGTCCCCACGGCCAACCTCGGCAAGGCTGCACCGGTCGAGCGGCGGGCCCTGGGCGCAGTGGTCATCAATGCGGGCCACCGGGCCGGCGGTCGACCACGCGATCGCGCACAGCTGCCGCCAGGCTGCTGAAATGGGGCGCGCGACCGGGGCGCTGCAGGCTACACTCAAGCTCGGATCGCGGCACATTGCCGGCATGGGGGATGACCTGCCGGAGATGCGACCGGGCGGGTCGGCGGCTGTAACCGAAGGGCCTGCTCAATGGCGGCCAGGCGCGAACGATGACTATCGATGAATAAGAAACTGCTAACCAATGTACTCAGTGTGCTGCTGGCGGGAATAGCCGTCATCATACTGGTCAATTTTCTGCTCGATAGCGGCGACACCGATCAGGTGGCCCGCACCAGCGGCACCCCGACGCCCGACTGGTACTGGCAGACGGCACGTTTCTGGCGCTTCGATATCAGCGGCGAAATCAGCCAGGAAGCGACCGCCACCGATGTGAAGCACTACGAAGAAGACGACACCACCTATATCACTGATCCCCGCTTCACCACCCACCACGGCGAAGGTTCGCCGTGGTTCGCCCGCGCCGATCTCGGCCAGATGCGAGAGGACAACAACATTCTCGAGCTGTACCAGAATGTGCAGATCACGCGAGGGCAGCGGGAGATCGTCATCAACACCGAGAAAATCGTCATCGACCGCGATCAGAATCTGGCGGAGACCGACCAGCCCATCACCATCGAGGGTTCAAAAACCCGCACTGAGGGCGTTGGTATGCGCGCATGGCTCAAGCAGGAGCGCGTCGAACTCCTAGACAAGGTAAGGACAGTTCATGACCCGAGGTAATTTCACGATTCGTGCCGGCTTGCTGCTGGCCGCCGCCGGGGTGATCCTTCCCGGAATCGTCGCCGCACTGCCGGAGGATCGCAATCAGCCCATCCAGGTCGAATCCGATCGCGCCGTCCGCAACGAAAAGGACGGCACCATGGTCTATATCGGCAATGTCGAGCTGACGCAGGGCAGCCTGCTGATGCGCGCCGACCGCCTCGAAATCTTCAACAACGCCAAGAAGGACGTCGAGCGCGTCATCGTGTATGGCAAACCGGCCTACGTGGAACAGCGTCCCTCGGCAGACAAGCCGCTCATCAAGGCGCGCGCCGACACCATTCGCTATTTCGTCATGGACGAAAAGCTGATCCTCGAGAAGAATGCGTCAGTCGATCAGGATGGATCCGTGGTCACCAGCGACACCATTGTTTACTTTATCAAGGACGAAGTGGTTCAAGCCAACAGCGAGGGACAACAGAACCAGCGCGTCAAGGTGGTCATTCCTCCCCGTCAAGATAACAAACAACCCTGAGGAGGCCACCTCATGGCCACACTGAAAGCCAGGAAGCTCGCCAAGGTCTATAAGGGCCGCTGGGTGGTGCGCGATATATCCCTGCATGTCGAAAGCGGCGAGGTGGTGGGGCTACTGGGCCCGAACGGGGCCGGCAAGACGACGTGTTTCTATATGATCGTCGGCCTGGTGCGCGCCGATCGCGGCAAGATATTCGTCGATGAAGACGACATCACACGCCTGCCGATGCATGGGCGCGCACGCAAGGGTCTGGGCTATCTGCCGCAGGAGGCATCGATCTTCCGCAAGCTGTCCGTTTCCGAGAATATTCTATCGATCCTGCAGACCCGCAAGGATCTCACCCGCAAGCAGCGCCAGGAGAAGATGGAAAGCCTGCTGCAGGAATTTCACATCACTCACATTCGCGATGGCAAGGGGATGGCGCTGTCCGGCGGCGAGCGCCGGCGGGTCGAAATCGCCAGAGCGCTCGCCACCGAACCGCTGTTCATCCTGCTGGATGAGCCCTTTGCCGGGGTGGACCCGATTTCAGTCAACGAGATCAAGTCAATCGTCAACCACCTCAAGTCCAAGGGCATCGGCGTACTGATCACCGACCACAACGTGAGAGAGACCCTCGACATCTGCGATCGGGCCTATATCGTGAGCGAGGGGTCGATCATCGCTGAAGGCAAGCCCGAGGCCGTTCTGGACAACCAGCAGGTCCGCGAAGTCTATCTCGGCCATCAGTTCAAACTATAGCTAGCGGCCGCGCCGCCGAACCCGCGAATCAGGTGGGACTGCACTCACCGATCTGCACCAGCGGACAACTCAATCTGGACCTCTGCGCTGGCCATGTTGCAGTACACTATCCAATGAATTCAAAGATTGCCTGAGGAATAGTCACCGCTGCCACCGCGGTGGAGGTAGGTGGCAAGAGCCACCTCGGTGCGCCTGAATCCACCAACGCAGTGGCGGCGTCTCTGTAGAGAAGCAATGCTCGGTCCACTCTATGAAACAAACGCTCCAGTTAAAGATCAGCCAACAGCTGACCATGACGCCCCAGCTGCAGCAGGCCATTCGACTGCTGCAGCTGTCCAACCTCGATCTGCAGCAGGAAATCCAGCAGATGATAGAGGGCAACCCCATGCTGGAGCTGCCCGACGACCACGATGACCTGCCGGCCCACAGTGACGTCGAAACTGCTGAGTTCGAGCGACCCGCCGAGTTCGCGGCGGAGATGGAATCATTCGAGATGCTCGATCGGGACAACATTCCATCCGACCTGCCCGTCGATACGCAATGGGACGACATCTACCAATCCGGCAGCGTCGGAGGCCAGGAGGGCAATGCCGACAATGCCGATCTCGACAGTCGCAACGCGGCACAGGAATCGCTGCAGGATCATCTGCGCTGGCAGTTGAATCTCACCCCCATGTCCGACACGGACCGGGTCATCGCGCTGGCACTCATCGACGCCGTAGAGCCGGGGGGCCTGCTGGGCGTCAGCATCGAGGACCTGCACGGGAGCCTGCAGCCATCACTCGACGTCGAACTCGAGGAAGTGCTGGCGGTACTGCATCGCATTCAACTGTTTGATCCGGTCGGCGTGGCAGCCCAGGATTTGCGGGAATGCCTGCTGATCCAGATGCGTCAGTTGCCCGATGACACGCCCTGGCTGGAGCAGGCCCGCGCCCTGGTCGGACGCTTTCTGCCGCAACTGGGGAACCGCGACTACCCGTTCCTGATGCGGCGCCTGGCATTGAAAGAGCCGGAGCTCATGCAGGTGATCACCCTGATCCGCTCCCTTGACCCCCACCCCGGCAGCCGCATTGCGCCGGCGACGACCGAATACATCATCCCCGACGTATTTGTAAAGAAGGTCGAGGGGCGCTGGGTGGTGGAGCTCAACCCCGAAATAGCGCCGCGCCTGCGCATCAACACCACGTATGCGGAGATGGTCAAGCGCGCGGACAGCGGCGCAGTCAATACCTATCTGAAGGACAATCTGCAGGAGGCGCGCTGGTTTCTCAAGAGCCTGCACAGCCGCAACGAAACGCTGATGAAGGTCGCGGCCCGCATCGTCGAGCATCAGCAGGGCTTCCTGGAATACGGCGAGGAGGCGATGAAACCGCTGATCCTGCACGATATCGCCAACGCCGTGGAGATGCACGAGTCCACCATCTCGCGCGTCACCACCAACAAGTACATGCACACGCCAGCGGGCGTATACGAGCTCAAATATTTCTTTTCAAGCCACGTCAGCACGGACAGTGGCGGGGAGTGTTCCTCAACGGCGATTAGGGCTATCATAAAAAAGCTGGTGGCCAGCGAGAGCCCCCGCAAACCGCTGAGTGACAACAAGATCACCCAAATTCTGAAGGAGCAGGGGGTCGATGTAGCCAGGCGGACCATCGCCAAATACCGCGAGTCACTTGGCATACCTCCCTCTCATGAACGCAAGCGCCTGGTCTGACCTGTTCGGGCGCTTGGCGATGGCATGAATACCGGCAGACGCCCACGGACTTCGCAGCGGGCTGCTGCCTTTTTCACCACCATGTCTGGCAACTATAAGGAGTGGCCTAATGCAAATCAACATCAGTGGTCATCACGTCGATGTCACACCTGCACTGAGAGACTACGTCACCAGCAAACTGGAGCGCCTCAATCGCCACTTTGAGCAGATCACCATAGCCAACGTGGTGCTGACGGTCGAGAAATCCCGCCAGCGCGCCGACGCCACCCTGCACGTCTCCGGAGCCGACCTCGCGGGCTCCTCTGAGTCGGAGGACATGTATGCCGCCATCGATCTGCTGACGGACAAGCTCGACCGCCAGCTCATCAAGCACAAGGAAAAGATCAAAGACAAGAAGCAGGGGCTGGTAGGCCGATAACGCGCAATGATTGCCATCGCCGATATTCTGACCCCCTCCCGCACGCTGGTGGGAGGCGCCGGGACGAGCAAAAAGCGCGCTCTGGAACATGTGGCCGAGTTCATCCACCAGGACATGCCCTCGCTGGAGGCCGGCGTGCTGTTCAAGAGCCTCATCAACCGGGAGAAACTTGGCAGCACCGGCATCGGCAGGGGTATCGCCATACCGCACTGCCGCATGAAGCTGTGCCATCACATCACCGGGGCGCTCGTACGCCTGTCAGAGCCGGTCGATTTTGACGCGATGGACGACCAGGCGGTTGACCTGATGTTTGTGCTGCTGGTACCGGAGGAGGCGCGGGAGGAGCACCTTCAGGTCCTCGGCCGCCTGGCTGAGCTCTTCAATGATGACGACTTCCGGGCCGCATTGCGTGCGGCAGAAGACAGTCAGGCTCTTTACGAAAGGGCCGTCGCTTTCGACCGCGCCAGGGAACGGCAGCGGCAGAAACTGGGCTAGGATGCCATGAAACTCGTCATCATCAGCGGTCGCTCCGGTTCGGGCAAGAGTACCGCACTCAACGTACTCGAAGATGCCGGCTTTTACACCATCGACAACCTGCCCGCCAGCCTGCTGCTCGCGCTGGTGCAGGAACTGCGAAACACCAACAGCGCCGCCAACGAGAACCTGGCCGTCTGCATCGACGTCCGCAGCATCTCACCACAGCTGGAACATTTTCCCTCACTGCTGAAAAGCCTCCCCGCCGACATCCAGACGTCGGTCATCTACCTCGACGCCCAGAGCCGCGCGCTCATCCAGCGCTTCAGCGAGACCCGCAGGCGCCACCCCTTGAGCGATAAGGGCACGGCGCTGCAGGAGGCGCTGATTCGGGAGCGGGAAATACTGCAACCCGTCGCAGACTCTGCCGACATCACCATCGATACCAGCCAGATGCAGCTGCACGACCTGCGGGACTACATGCAGCAGGTCGTGCTGCGCCAGACCGGTACCAGAATGGCGATTCTGTTTCAGTCCTTCGGCTTCAAGAAGAGCCTGCCACTGAACATCGACCTGCTGTGGGACCTGCGCTGCCTGCCGAATCCGCACTGGGTCGCCGGGCTGCGCAATCTTTCCGGCGCGGATGCGGCGGTGGTGGAATATCTCGAGCAGCACGCCGTGGTGCAGGAGATGTTCGCGGATATCTGTAGCTACCTGGACCGCTGGCTGCCGCGCTACGAACTCAACAATCGCCCTTACACCACGATCGGCATCGGCTGCACGGGGGGCCAGCATCGCTCCGTATATATGGCCGAGCGCCTGGGCAGGCACTTTGCATCGCGAGGCCAATATGTTCAGATACGCCACCGCGAACTCGAGTCGGCACCCCGGTAGCGATGGCCATACCATGATACAGAGCAAAGTCACCATCATTAACAAGTATGGCCTTCACGCAAGGGCGGCAGCCAAGTTTGTGCGAACGGCCAGCGCCTTCAGCAGCAGCATCCGCGTGGGACGGGAGGGCGGCCTGATCGACGCCAAGAGCATCATGTCGGTCATGATGCTCGCCGCCTCCAAGGGCACCGAACTGGACATCCATATCGAGGGAGACGACGAAGAGACAGCGTTCGCGGCCATCTGCGCGCTGATCGACAATTATTTCGACGAAGGCGAATAATCGACCCCCCGCCGGCGCGCTGAATCAACCGAGGGGCACGCCCATTCCCCCCCTGCTCCCGCCTTGCGGTGGCAGCGCCTAACAGGACCTCCGGACATGGCGACAGGCAGCGAGAGCAAGAAGCAGAGTCCTCTGGAAACGCTCAACGAAGCGCTGGAAAGCGGCACCTTCGTCAGCGTGAGGCGCATGCTGAACGAACTGTCTGCCCCGGACATCGCCGACCTGCTGGAATCATCGCCGCCCAAGTACCGGGCCATTCTATGGCGACTGCTGGACCTGGAGCGTGGGGGCCAGGTATTGCAGGACCTCACCGACGACGTGCAGTCGGAATTCGTCAGGGCCATGGATCCGGAAGCCCTGGCACGCACGCTCGAAGGGCTGCAGCCCGATGATGTCGCCGACATCCTGCAGCACCTGCCCGACCAGGTCATGCGGGAAGTGCTGCATGCCATGGATGTGCAGAACCGGCGCCGGGTGGAGAGCATCCTGCCCTACGCGGAGGACACCGCCGGCGGGTTGATGAACGTCGACACGGTGACGGTGAGACCCGACCTCACGCTCGAAGTGGTACTGCGCTATCTCCGCAGTTTCAAGGAAATCCCGGAGATGACTGACAGCATCTACGTGGTCAACCGTCGCAATATCCTGCTGGGACGACTGCCGCTGGGCAAGCTGCTGACATCCGACCCCGAGCTGACGGTGCGGGAGGTCATGATCAGCGACGTCCAGCACATCGACGCCGAAACCCCCGACAGCGAGGTCGCCAGCCTGTTTGAGAAATTCGACTGGGTGTCGGCCCCGGTCGTCGACCGCGCCGGCCAATTGCTCGGCCGCATCACTATCGACGATGTGGTGGACGTCATCCGGGAGGACGCCGACCATTCGCTGATGAGCATGGCCGGACTGGAACAGGACGAGGACACCTTTGCCTCCGTGCGCAAGGCGACGCCCCGCCGGGCCATCTGGCTGGGCATCAATCTGATGGCCGTTTTCATCTCGGCCAACGTCATCAACATGTTCGAGGGCACCATTCGCGAGGTCGTCGCCCTGGCCATCCTGCTGCCCATCGTCGCCAGCATGGGTGGAGTGGCCGGCAGCCAGACGCTCACCATCACCATCCGGGGTATGGCGCTGGGCCAGATCGAGAAGCAAAACACCCTGTGGCTGTTCCATCGGGAGCTGGCGGTCGCGACGCTCAATGGCGCGCTGTGGGCATCGATAGCCGGGTCGTTGGCGATGTGGTGGTTCCACGACACCACCATCGGCTGGGTGCTGGCCGTGTCGATGGTCATCAACCTGGCGGTTGGCGCCGCTTGCGGCGTGCTGATTCCCATCACCCTGAAGAAGATGAACATCGATCCTGCGCTCGCAGGGGGCATGGCGCTGACCACCATGACCGACGCGGTCGGCTTCTTTACCTTCCTCGGCCTCGCGACTCTGGCCTACAGCTGACGATAACGCGGCCAACATCTCCGTCACTGCGGATGCGAAATGAGCGAAAATACCCCTTACGAGCGCCCCTCGAAGTCACAGCGCAAGCGCGACATGCAGCAATTGCAGGAGCTGGGCGTACAACTGCTTGAGCTGACCCAGACAGAACTGCAGAGCCTGTCGCTGCCCGAAGCGCTGCTGGAGGCACTCAGCCTGGCCAGGCGCCTCAAGAGCCACGAGAGCCGCCGCCGGCAGGCGCAGCTGATCGGCAAGCTGATGCGGGACATCGATCCCGAACCGGTGGTGACCTACCTGGAACTGCGACGCCGTGGCCTGCAACACAGGACCGAAGCCTTCCACCAATTGGAACAATGGCGCGATCAACTCGTCGCCGGCGGCGATGGCGCGATAGCACAACTGCTGCAGCGCTACCCCGAGGCCGACCGCTCGCGCTTGCGGCAATGGGTACGCGCTGCACAATCGGCGCAGCGACAGCCTGGCAGCGGCAACCCGCAGCGCAAGCTGTTCCGCTATCTGCAGCAGCTGCAGGATACCTATGGCAAGCGCTGAGGGCTGACCCTCGGCCGCTATTCGCGGCGGCCCGCGTCGGTGATCTGCTTGAATTCCACCCGCGGCCTCTCCAGCGAACCGCGCACCTTGTAGACGGCACTGGTCAAGCGCAGCAGCTGCTTCTCGAAGACCTTGCCCGCCACGAAGACGCCGGCGGCGATCGGCACGCCGCCCGGAACCGCCAGCGCAACCACCCAGGGGAGATTGCTGGAGATCGGCAGCCCCACTACCAGCTCCGCGTCGATGTCGCCACCCAGCAGATCGAACGAGCCCGTCAGCTTCAGATCGCTGCTGACGCCATCGACGACGAGCGGTTCCTGCATCGTCATAACACCGCGATTGAACAGCAGGATGCCCTGCACGGTGTCGTAACTGAACCCGGTCTGGTAGATGTCCGAGAAATCCAGGCGCAGGCGCCGCGCCAGGTGGTTGACGTTGAGAATGCCCAGCACTTTGAGCGCATCAGCGGCGGTGCCCGAGGTCTGCATGAGCTGGCCATCCCGCAGCCTGACATAGATATCGCCCTGCAGAGCCCGCAGACTGAAAGCATCGGGAGCGCCATCCCAGTGCAGATCGGCGATCGCCTCTCCCGAGGCGCTGATGATGCCGGTGGCATAACCGAGCTGGGAAAAGAGATCGTCCACGTTGCGTGCCCGCATCATCCCCAGCAGTTCGGTCCGGTGCTGCCCCCTCGCGTCGCGCGTCCACAGCAGGTCGGCACCCTCCGCGTTGTCGATCCCCCCGAACGTCGCCCCCGCCAGCAAGCCGCTGATACCGCTGACCTGCAGGCCACGCTCGGTCGGGACCATGCGCAGGCGCCAGCGGCCCATGTCCCGCGCCCCCCACCAGAGCTTCTCGATCGCAACGCGAGCCCGCGGCAGGCTGGCCGGTTGCACCGCGCTCAGCGCACTGCCGGCGATGGCAGGGGGCCCGCCGTCGGCGTCGCCGAGGGGCAGGTGCAGACGCGCCAGATCGAACTCCAAGGCGCCGTTACCGACCGGCAGCCGCACGCTACCGGCGATGCGGGGGTGATCGACATCCACCTGCCACCGCCGATCGACGACGTGGGCGTCGATACCCACCCGCTGCAGGCGCTGGCCAAACACGTCCAGTTCACGGATCATCAGGTCATCCACCGCCAGCCACTCATCCGGCAACCCGGCCGCGCCCGGCAGACGCGCCAGCAGCTTTTGCAGCGCCTCTAGCCAGCCGCTCAATTCCGCCTGCTGAAGCTGCCCCGAGACGACCAGCCCACGCTCCGGCAGTGCCGGCTTGCGGGGGCTGCCGAGCCAGACTGCGCCCCGCACCGGCTGCTGGTCGGCCACAAAGCTGGCGCGCAGCACGCTGCCGTAATTGAGCTCGCCGTATCCCAAGCGCCGACCCAACGCCAGCCTCAGCTCCAGGGTCCGCCGCTGATCGGCAGACTTCCCGAACGGTGCCGGCAGCGCCAGCTCAACGCCCTCCAGGTCCGTGCGCAATACCAGGCTGGAAGCTCCCGGCCCTGCCTCGGGCGCTATGGTCAATGTGCTCCTGACCTGAGCCCTGCCGCTGGCCAGCGCGCTCGCCGGAACGTCGAGCCATCGATCCAGCCGATCGACGGCGACGGGCGCGGACATCTCCACGATGGTCGTCTGGCCGCCGGCGGAGCCGACGCGTGAGGAGCGCACGCTAGCCAGCAGTGGCTCTCCCCACAGGCGCCCCTTGAGGCGCCGCGCCGCCAGCCCACGCCAGCTGGTGAAGCGCAGGTCACCACTGATATCCGTCATGGCGATATCGAGCTTTCGATTGGCGATGGCAACCCGACTGAGTCGCCCCTTGACGACCAGTTCCGGCTTCACGCCGGCCACCAGCGGTACTTTGAGGTCCAGCTCAGCGTTATAGCTGCCCGTTGCGCGCCAATCGGCAAAGGCAGCCCCCGTGGCGTCCTGCAGCGGCGTCTCATTGAGCAGTTGTATCAGGTCCTTGCCAGGTCCGGCGATATCGCCCCTGATGCCTATCCAGTCAGCATTGCCATCGCTGCTCAGTTCGACCTGCAGATTGTTTACCGCCGAATTCAGCAGCCTGGCAGAGTCGGCGCGCGCGGAAAGGTCACCGTTCGACAATACCACCTCGGCATCGACATCCGCCAGCAGGGGCCATTGCCGCTGATAGCGCAACCTGCCGTTGCGGACGTCGAGGAACAACTGCAGGGTCTTGTCCAGCGGACCGCCGCCGAGCGCGCCAAAGTAGATAAAGCCCAGGCTATCGACATCCGCCGAAATCACGCTGCTATCCAGCCAATCGAGCAGCTCTTTCGACAGAATGGTGGGCAGAAAGCGATCCCGATAGCGCGCTGCCGTATCGCGCGCGCCGATCACCAGCGACATGGTGGAGAACTCACCGGGGGTGGGGCGGAGGGGAATGTCCAGCTGCAGATGGGCGCGCCCCTCACCGAAATCGCCGGCGGCCGAGATGACGCCGGTCTTGACCACGACGTGCTCGCCGACCTCCCATGCCACCCGCGCGTCCAGTCGGTCGAAGCGAAAAGGTTCACGGAAGAGCCCGGGGAACTCCAGCTGCAACGGGCTGCCGTCCAGATCGACGAAGCCGCCGCGCAAGTCAGCCTCAAGATAGCCATCGACCGAGCCGAGTGCGGGAGCGCCGCGCCACGGCTTGGTGGCCACACCGGTCAGGCGGCCGCGCACGCCGAACGCGTCAAGCTGCTGCCGGTCGAGCGGCAGGCGCGCGTACACGTCGCGCAACTCACCGCTCGGCTCCAGCACATTCAACTCATCCAGCAGGCGCTCGGGCAATAACCCGCTGGTCCTGCCGGCCCGCACCAGCTGCGCCAGGTCCAGCGCGCTGACGCGCAGATCGATACCCTCGGGCACGCGGGCGAACTGTGCCTCTGCGACCGCATAGTCCTCACCAGCCCAGCTGACAGTGGCGTCATCGACGCGACCCGACCAGGCCCGGGCCGAGTCGCCCTGAAAGAAGAAGGTGAAACCCAGTGCGTCGATCTCGGGCAGCCCACGCTCGATCAAGCGGCCCAGGGCCCACCGCACGGCCCTGACCCGGCCGCGCGCGGACCAGCCCTGATCGTGCTCCCAGGCGAGCCAGGCTTCGCCGTCCACGGTCTGCGGAAGTTTCTCGACCTGCGGACCGAGCAGCGTTCGCAGCGTCGCCGGATTGAAATTGTCGAGCGCTACGTGGCACCGCAGCAGTTCCGGATCGTTGAAGTGGCCCGAGAACTCCGCCCTCAAGCGCAGCGCCGAATCGGTCATCGGCTCCGCCACGGCCACGTCGATCTGGTACAGGTAAAGACCCTTGCGCATCAGCAGATCGAGCGAATCGATGACTTGCCGGGAAGCGTCCGGCAAGCGCAGCACGATGCGCACGTCCGCCAACTCCAGCAGCTGCAGCTGCTCAAGAAACTGCGTCCACAAGATGCCACTGCGCGGTTTGATGCCGGCCAGACCGATACGCTGATCCGGCCCGCGCTCCAACTGGACCTCGGCGTTGACCAGCGACACCGCCCTGGCCATCGGCGTGAGCCGGAACAGCGTTCCCAGCAGGTCGACATCGACGCTGAGGTGGCGTGCCTCGACCACGACCTCACCCGCCGGATTGAACAGCTTGACGTTCTTCAAGCGGATCACCGGCGACAGCCCGCGCCATTCACCCTCGAGGCGCCCGACCTCGAAATCGAGGTCCACATGCGCCCTGATCTCGGCCAGGATCTGCTGCTGATACCGCCCGAGTTGCGGCATGTAGTGGCGCCCCAGCGTGACCACGGCGGCCATGACCACCAGGGCGAACAACGCTGCGGCCCAGAGAATGCGCCGGACGATACGGGGGAGTCTCAGCCGCATGGCGTCAGAGCAGGATGACGTCGTACTGTTCCTGGCTGTAAACCGTTTCAACCTGGAACTGGATGGTGGCACCGATGAATTCTTCCAGATCGGCGACGTAAGCGGAATCCTCATCGAGCAGGCGATCGACCACGCTGGAGGCAGCGAGCACGAGGAAGCTGCGGTTCTCGTAAGCCCGGGCCTCCCGCAGAATTTCCCGGAAGATCTCGTAGCAGACCGTCTCTGCCGATTTGAGCATACCCCGACCCGAGCACACGGGGCAGGGCTCACACAACACGCGCTCGAGACTTTCGCGCGTACGTTTGCGCGTCATCTGCACCAGACTGAGGTCGGAGACGCTGGAAATCGTCGTGCGCGTATGGTCCTTCTCGAGCGCTCGCTCGAGGGCGCGCATCACCTGCCGCTTGTGCTGCACATCAGCCATATCGATGAGATCGATGATGATCATCCCCCCGAGATTGCGCAACCTCAGCTGTCGCGCCAGCGCATTGACGGCTTCAAGGTTGGTCTTGAATATGGTTTCCTCCAGATTGCGATGGCCGACAAAGGCGCCGGTATTGACGTCGATGGTCGTCATCGCCTCGGTCTGATCGATGATCAGATAACCACCGGACTTGAGCTTCACTTTCTTTTCCAGCGCCCGCTGAATTTCGTCCTCTACGCTGAACAGGTCGAAAATCGGCCGCTCGCCGCTATAGTGCTCGATGCGGGGCACGACGTCCGGCGTGAAGGCAGTGGCAAACCCGACCACCTGCTGATAGACCTCGCGGGAGTCGATGCGGATTTTCTCCACCGGCGGCCACACCAGATCACGGATCGTGCGCATGGGCAGCGGCAGGTCTTCGTACACGACGGCAGGCGCACTGACTTCCTGGCAGTTGCGTCGCACCAGCTCCCAGAGTTTCTGCAGAAACATCATGTCTGCCCGAATCTCATCGACGCCGACGCCTTCAGCCGCGGTGCGCACGATGAAGCCACCCGTGCCGGCCATCGACTCATGCGCCCTCAGCGCGGCGACGGTGTCGCGCAGGCGCTGCCTTTCCTCTTCGTCCTCGATGCGCTGCGACACACCGATCTGGTCGCTGTCGGCCACGTACACCATAAAGCGCGACGACACGGACAGCTGAGCAGTCAGCCGCGCGCCTTTGCTCCCCAGGGGGTCCTTGGTGACCTGCACCAGCAGTGACTGCCCCTCCTGCACGAGATCGCGGATATCCGGGATGACTTCGCTCGCCCGTTGCTCCGGGTTGCCCTCGGCATCGCCACGCTCTTCGCCGTCGTCGCTCTCAGGCACCCGGCTGCAGCACAGGTCGCTGGCATGGATGAAACTGGCTCGGTCAAGCCCGATGTCGACGAACGCCGCCTGCATGCCAGGCAGCACGCGCACCACGATACCCCGATAGATATTGCCGACGATGCCGCGATTGGCGGTGCGCTCGATATAGATCTCCTGCAACACGCCATTCTCGACCACGGCCACGCGGGTCTCGGCGGGCGTGACGTTGATCAGAATTTCTTCGCTCATCAGGGCTCCCTCGCCGATCGTTGCGCGCTAACGCCTGTGCTGGCGGCCGCCGAAGGTCAGAAGGTCGGTGTGCGCCTCACGGGCACTGCCGCGCGCCATGATGACCCCGGCTCACCTCAGCGCTCGTCGGATGGCCCCCAGTATAGGCTCAAACCAGGGCCACAAGAGCGCGCTGGTCAGAGCCGCGCCGAGGAAGTACAGGTTCTTGGCCGGCGCGGACACCAGACTCTGCACCCAGTACCCGAGCAGCAGATGCAGACCGACCAGAACGAAAACCAGACAGGCCTGCTGCACCAGCGCGAAATGGCGCATGCGCTGGTGCAGGACGTTGGCCACATAGGCGATCACGACCAGCCCGAGCGCATTCTGTCCCAGGGTAACTCCCTGCACGCCATCAAGCACCAACCCGGTCAACCAGGCAACGCCGACGCTGACCCGGCGGGGAGAGGTGGCGGCCCAGTAGATGATCACCATGGCCGTCCACTCCGGCCTGAACCACTGGTATTGGGATGACAGCGGAAACACGGCGAGAATCATGGACGCCAGCAGGGTGAGCGACAGCGCCCAGTAACCGGCGATCAGGGTCACGGCGACGCCCCGGCGGCCGCAGCGCGCTTGCGGCTGAATACCAGCAGCACGTGGCGACTCTGACTCAGGCGCGCGCTGGGCTCGGCGGTGACCTTCAAAAACGGCGTACCGGGATCATCGATGACGGAGATCACCTTGGCCACCGGGTACCCCACCGGAAAGCGGCCGCCGAGACCCGAGGTCACCAGGAGGTCGCCCGTCTTGATGTCGGTGGTGGGAGCGACGTGCAGCAGTTCCAGCAGGTCGAGCCGCCCGGTACCCTCCGCCACCAGGCGCACACCGTTGCGATTGACCTGTACCGGCACGGCGTGTGCGCTGTCGGCGATGAGCAGTATGCGGGCACTGCGCGCACTCACTTCGATGACCTGCCCGATCAGACCATCGGCGTCGATGGCGGGCTGCCCTAGAAAGATGTCATGGTTGGCGCCCTTGTCGACGAGGATGATATGGCGATCGGGCTCGGGAGATACCCCGATGATCTCCGCAATCAGCACGTCGTCACTCTTGAGCTCAGCGCTGGAATTCAGCAATTCCCGGAGGCGGCCATTCTCGGCAACCAGCGCCGACATCTGCAGCATGCGCCCCTTGAGGATGAACGCCTCCTGCTTGAGGCGCTCGTTTTCCTCGGCCATGGACTCGGACCGCAGCAGATTCTCCTGGGTCCACTCGAGCAGGCGCGAAGGGCTGTTGGCCACCCAGTACAGCGGCGCGGCCGACGCGCTCAGATAGGACCGCACTCCACGCAGCCAGTGGAATTGAAAATCGGCAAACACCAGCACGAGGGACAGCACTGCCAGCACCAGCATGCGTCCACCAGAAGAACGGTTCTCAACGAATAACGGCTTGATAGAAAATCCTCACCCCGGACACTCCACCCGGACCACGCAGCCCCCTACCGCAGGCTGGTGCACGACACGCCATCGACGCGATCGCATTCCCCGCGGACGGTCAGCCTGGCCGCCCCAACCCCTGCCGGGTGGTCACGTTGCGACCCAATCCCATCCCGCTCGCTCAGGGCTTATTTTCATTGTGTGACAGCGGCACGGCGCCTGCAGTTCCGCTACTCGGTAGAGAGGAGGTCCAGGTGGTGCTCATCCATCAGCTCCAGCGCCTTGCCGCCACCCCTGGCGACACAGGTGAGGGGATCCTCGGCAACCACCACAGGCAGGCCGGTTTCCTCGCTGATGAGCCTGTCGAGATCGCGCATCAGGGCGCCCCCACCGGTCAGTACGATACCGCTGGTGGCAATGTCCGCCGCCAGTTCAGGCGGAGACTGCTCCAGCGCGCGCTTGACAGCTGCGATAATGGACTGCAGCGGATCCTGCAATGCCTCGAGGATTTCGTCACTGTTGAGCGTAAAGCTGCGCGGCACGCCGAGCGACAGATTGCGGCCGCGCACGTCGATCTCCCTGATTTCCGAGCCCGGAA
Organism: uncultured Gammaproteobacteria bacterium; assembly: GCA_963792875.1. GTDB lineage: Bacteria > Pseudomonadota > Gammaproteobacteria > Pseudomonadales > JAHEGP01 > JAHEGP01. Next base: position 183,640 of record CAWBXV010000002.1, read on the forward strand.
ATGCGCAGGCGATCTCGGTCTTGATCCGCTCTGCAGTGGCCTCACCGATGAGGCTGCCATAAGCACGGCGCACGTAGCCCACGATGGCATCGTCAAAGCGATCGCCTCCCACTCTGATCGAGTCGGAGTAGACCACGCCATTGAGTGAGAGGATGGCGATCTCGGTGGTACCGCCACCGATATCCACGACCATCGAACCGGTCGCATCCTCGACCCGCATGCCGGCACCGATCGCTGCCGCCATCGGCTCCTCGATGAGGCGCACCTCGCGAGACCCGGCGCTCAGGGCGGATTCCCGAATCGCGCGGCGCTCCACCTGCGTGGACTTGCAGGGGACGCAGATGAGCACCCGGGGACTGGGCCGGATGAAGCTGTTCTTGTGCACCTTCTTGATAAAGTGCTGCAGCATTTTCTCGGTCACCTGAAAATCGGCGATGACGCCGTCTTTCAGCGGCCGGATAGCGGTGATATTGGTGGGACAGCGCCCGAGCATGCGCTTGGCATCCGCCCCGACGGCCTCGATCGACTTCTGACCGCCATGCAGCGTACGGATCGCCACTACCGAGGGCTCATCCAGAATGATGCCCTGCCCTCGGACGTAGATCAGTGTATTGGCGGTGCCCAGATCAATGGACAGATCGTTGGAGAAAATACCTCTGACACGCTTTAGCATCTAGCTTGATTATCCTACCGAAAGCATTGCGAACCTATATAATACTTGCCACCGCACCAGAGTATCGACGCGTTAATCCATTGCAAACGGCCGCCACTCTAGCAACAGCGGGGATTTTGGGCAAGCAGCCAAATGTGATAAGTTTAGCGTTTTATTCCGGTGTGTCACCTTGTGAAGGCGCGAGCTGCCGGAAATTGTTACCGGCGGCGTCATCCCTCTCGCTGCGTGATCTGCTCAAAACGCCCCACTCACCCAACGATGTGCACTCCCCGGAGAGACAGCATGGCCTTAGGCAGGAACGAGATTCAGAAGCTGGCAGCTCTGGCCCGCATCGGTATCGACGACGACATCGCCAGTGACGTCGCGGCAAAGATCTCTGACATTCTCACCCTGATCGAGCAGATGCAGTCCGTCGATACCAGCCGCGTCGAACCCATGGCCAACCCGCTGGACGCCGCGCAGCGACTGCGACCGGACGTGGTCACCGAGGGCGACCAGCGCGAGCGCTTTCAGGCCATCGCGCCGGCGACGGAAGATGGCCTCTACCTCGTCCCCAAGGTTCTCGACTAACCCCCTCAGGCATTCAGGAATCCCCATGCACCAGCTCAGCATAGCAGGCATCATGGCCGGGCTCGGCGCCGGCGAGTTTTGCTCCGAGGAGCTCACCCGGCATTACCTGGAGCGCATCGAGCGGCTCGACCACCGCTACCACGCGTATATCAGCGTCGCCGCGCAGTCCGCCCTGAGCGAAGCGCGCGATGCCGACCGGCTTCGCCGCCGCGGCGATGCCCCCGCCCTCTGCGGCGTGCCGATCGCCCACAAGGATATTTTCTGCACCGAAGGCATCCGCACCAGCTGCGGCAGCAGAATGCTGGACAATTTCGTGCCGCCCTATGACGCCACCGTGGTCGCCAAACTGAAGCAGGCGGGCTGCGTCACGCTGGGCAAGACCAATATGGATGAGTTCGCCATGGGCTCGTCCAATGAAACGAGCTATTACGGCCCGGCGCGCAACCCCTGGGACGTCGAGCGCGTGCCGGGCGGCTCGTCCGGCGGCAGCGCCGCCGCCGTCTCGGCCCGCCTCGCTCCCGCGGCAACCGGCACCGACACCGGCGGCTCGATCCGGCAGCCGGCCTCGCTGTGCGGACTCACCGGCCTCAAGCCAAGCTATGGCAGAGTCAGCCGCTACGGCATGATCGCCTTCGCGTCCAGCCTCGACCAGGGCGGGCCGATGGCCCGGGACGCCAGGGACGCAGCCCTGCTGCTGCAGGCCATGGCCGGGTTGGACCCCCTGGACTCCACCAGCGCCGACCGCCCCGTCGACGACTACTGCGCAGGGCTGGAGGACTCACTGGAAGGGCTCAGAGTCGGGATACCCAGGGAGTATTTCACCGCGGGGCTGAGCGCCGCCACGGAGGAGGCCGTGCGGCAAGCGCTGGCCGAGCTGGAAAAGCTCGGCGCGCGCCTGGTCGATATCAGCCTGCCCCACTCCAGCCTGGCGATACCGGCCTACTACGTGATCGCGCCGGCCGAAGCCAGCGCCAACCTGTCGCGCTTCGACGGCGTACGCTATGGCTATCGATGCGAGCAGCCCCGCGATCTCAACGACCTGTACTCGCGCACCCGGGCCGAGGGCTTCGGCGAGGAGGTCAAGCGGCGCGTGCTGGTCGGCACCTATGTGCTGTCGGCCGGCTATTACGACGCCTACTACCGCCAGGCCCAGAAAGTGCGACGCCTCATCAGGCAGGATTTCGTCGAGGCCTTCGCTCAGGTGGATGTCATCGCCGGCCCCGCCTGCCCGAGCACGGCGTTCAAGCTCGGCGCAAAGACCGCCGACCCGGTGCAGATGTACCTCGAAGACATCTACACCATCGCCGCCAATCTCGCCGGCCTGCCCGCCCTCTCCATGCCGGCCGGGCTGGCCAGCGGCCTGCCGGTGGGCATCCAGCTGATCGGCGACTATTTTGCCGAGGCGCGCCTGCTCAATGTCGCCCATCGCCTGCAGATGGCCACCGATTGGCACCAGCGCACCCCTGCGGCAATCGACTGAGTGATGACATGATGCAATGGGAAACCGTAATCGGGCTGGAGATCCACGTGCAGCTCGCGACGCAATCGAAGATCTTTTCCGGTGCCCCTACCCGCTTTGGCGCCCCCCCCAACACCCAGGCCTGTGCCATCGACCTGGCGATGCCGGGCACGCTGCCGGTACTGAACGAAGCGGCGGTGCGCTATGCAGTGATGTTCGGCCTGGCCATCGACGCGCAGATCAACCCGCACTCGGTGTTCGAGCGCAAGAATTATTTTTACCCGGACCTGCCCAAGGGCTACCAGACCAGCCAGCTGGCACACCCCATCGTCGGCGGCGGGCACGTCGACATCACGCTGGCGGACGGCAGCGCCAAGTCCATCCGCATACACCACGCGCACCTGGAAGAAGACGCGGGCAAATCGCTCCACGAGGACTTCCACGGCATGACCGGCATCGACCTCAACCGCGCCGGCACGCCTCTGATCGAGATCGTGACGGAGCCCGACCTGCGCAGCGCCGCCGAGGCCCTCGCCTTCGCCCGCACGATGCACGCCATCGTGACGTCGCTGGGCATCTCCGACGGTGATATGTCGCAGGGCTCGATGCGCTTCGACGTCAACGTCTCGGTGCGGCCGGCCGGCACCAGCGCGCTGGGCACCCGCACCGAGACCAAGAACCTCAACTCCTTCAAGTTCATGGAGGACGCGATACGCTTCGAGGTCGAGCGCCAGATCGACCTGATCGAGAAGGGCCAGGCCGTGGTGCAGGAGACCCGCCTCTACAACGGCGACACCGGCGCATCGCGCGCCATGCGCAGCAAGGAGGAGGCCAACGACTACCGCTACTTTCCCTGCCCCGACCTGCTGCCCGTCTGCATCGATCAGGCCTATATCGATGCCGTCAGGGCCCAGCTGCCCGAACTGCCGGATGCCCGCCAGCGGCGCTTCGTCAGCGCTTACGGCCTCGGCAGCTACGATGCCGGCCTGCTGGCGGCTGAGCTGCCGCTGGCGCAGTACTTCGAGCGCGTCGCGGAGCACTGCGGTGACGCCAAGCTCAGCGCCAACTGGGTCATGGGCGAGCTGACCGCGGCGCTCAATCGCAGCGACCTGGCTATCACCGCGTGCCCCGTTCCGCCCGAGGGCCTGGCGCTGCTGATCCAGCGCATCATCGACGGCAGCATCTCCGGCAAGACGGCCAAGGACGACGTGTTTCCCGCCATGTGGGAGGGTGCCGGCGATGCCGACGGGATCATCGCCGCGCGCGGCCTGCGGCAGGTCTCCGATAGCAGCGCGCTGGAGGAACTGGTTGACCAGGTGCTGGCGCAACGCCCCGAGCAGGTCGCGCAGTTCCGCGCTGCCGACGACGGCAAGCGCAAAAAACTGCTGGGCGGCTTCATGGGACCCATCATGGCAGCCTCCAAAGGGCAGGCCAACCCGGCGATGGTAACCGCCATTCTACAGAAAAAGCTGTCCGATTAGAGCGGATTATCAGGAGTGAGCATGCACACGAAAAAAGACAAGGCGAAGGTACTGGACGAGGTCTGGACCGAGGAGCGCATTCGCGGCTTCCTCGATACCGCGCCGGGGGCCGGCATCGATCCGGACTTCCACACCCTGCTGAAGGCCTACCAGCAGATGCGTGCCGACGACTTTCGCCAGTTCATCGGCCTGTTCGTTGCGCAGGGACGCAATATCAACGCCACCGACCCGCGCGGCGACAACCTGCTGGACATCGTCTCGACGCACCGCAATTCCGGGGAATTCGCGGCGATCCTGCAGGACGCCGGCGCGCACAGCTGACGCCGGCACCGCAGCAGGACGGGACGCGCCCATTCCCGGTATACTCAGGGCGTCACACTACTGTGGACGGAGACTACCGGCATGATCGACCATCGATGGCCGCGCCTGGGCGCGCTGTTATTGTTGTTGAGCAGCAATCTATTGGTTGCCGGGGTGGTAGACCCCGACTGCACCGCGGGGAAAGCGGTCAAGAGCGCCACCATGAAGGCTACCGTTGGCGTCAGCGGCCGTTGCGGCCCTGCCGAGGCGGCCGCCGATACGGCCAAGCGGGCCGCTGGCATCGAACCCAAGGGACCTGTCGAGAAGCGCCTCGATGACGACGAGGGCATGGCCAAAAAGGCCGCGCAAACCACCAAAAAGGCCATCGTCGACTGAAGCGCGACCACAACGGCCAGGGACGCCGGCACCATCACCGGCAGGACTATCGGCCGACCGCTATCGATGCCGTCAATGGACCGGCAGCAGCTCGAGCGGCGGGTGCTCGCAGCGCAGCTTGCTGCCGAGCAGCACCTCCAGTTCCGGCAGCAGGAAGGCGTCCGACTCACCCGCGAAGGTGATCGACGTGCCCGTCTTGCCGGCGCGGCCGGTGCGCCCGATACGGTGCACGTAGTCTTCCGGGTCCTCCGGAATGTCATAGTTGATGACATGGCTGATGCCGTCGACGTGGATGCCGCGCCCCGCCACGTCGGTAGCCACCAGAATGTTGATCTCGCCCTTCTTGAAGGCGTCCAGCGTGCGGGTTCGCAGGCCCTGGGCCACCTCGCCCGACAGCATGCCGCAACGCAGACCGGCGCGCTTGAGCTTCTCGTAGACCCGCCGCGTGGTATCCCGCCGGTTGGCAAACACGATGGCCGATTCAACCGCCTCGCTCTGCAGCAGGTTGCGCAGCAGCGGAAATTTCTCCGCCGCGCTCACCATGTACACCTTCTGATCGACGCTATCGGTCGCCACGTGCTCGGGCTCGATCTCGACGGAGACGGGATCGTTGGTCCACTGGTGGGCCAGACTCAGCACATCCCGGTTAAAGGTCGCACTGAACAGCAAGGTCTGCCGATTGCGCTTGTGCGGCGTACGGCTGATGATCTGCTTCACCTGGGGGATGAAACCCATATCGAGCATGCGATCGGCCTCGTCGATCACCAGGACCTGCACCATATTCAGATGGAGGTCCCCGCGCCGGCTGAAATCGAGCAACCGTCCCGGCGTCGCGATGACGACATCGACCACATTGTCCTCGATCTTTTTCATCTGCCGGTTGTAGTCGACGCCACCGATGAGCACGGCGACGTTGAGATCGGTATATTTGGATAATTTCACCGCGTCATCGCCAATCTGCTGCACGAGCTCACGCGTCGGCGCGATCACCAGAGCCCTCGGCTCACCGAGGTAGCGGGGCTCCTGGGCGGGATTCTCGAGCAGATCGGTGAACAGCGTGATCAGAAATGCCGCCGTCTTGCCCGTGCCCGTCTGTGCCTTGCCGATGGCATCGTAGCCGTCCAGCGTATACGGCAGCACCTGGGCCTGGATGGGAGAACAGTACTCGAAGTTGAGGTCGGCGATCGCATGCATCAACTCGAGCGACAGGCCCAGATCGTGGAAGCGCGTCCTGCCCTCGACTGGCGGGACATCAAACCGGGACAAATCCCAGGACTTTCTGTTGTGTGGCTGCCGCTGCCGACCGCCAGACTTGGCGTCGCTGTGGGCGGCGGGAGACGCGGTCGCCTCTCCCGTAGTCGCTTTGGCCTTGCCTCGACCGAACAATTTTCCCATGATAGCTGTAATACCCTCGCGCGGCAGACGCGCCTGATCCCAGATGACCCGCGATTATACGCCACCACGGCCGCCGCGTCATCGCAACGAACGGCCGCTGCGGCAATGCAGGCAGCCCCCTGAGCACATCCGCCGCCGGGCCTGTCAGGCGCCGCACACCGGACAGTCCCGGCGGCGGGGCAACGCCAGCGAATGCCACTGCATGAGCCTGCCATCGAGCATCAGCAGTCGCCCCACCAGCGGCTCCCCGACACCGCTCAGCACCTTGATCGCCTCCAGTGCCTGAGCCGCCCCGATCATGCCCACCAGCGGCGCGATCACACCATTGCTGGCACAGCTGTCATCGAGCTCGCGATCGTCGCGGTAGAGGCAGCGGTAGCAGGGCGATTCGGGTCGGCGCGAATCAAACACGCTCAGCTGCGCCTCAAAGCGCACCGCCGCGGCGTGCACCAGCGGTACGCGGTGCCGCACGCAGGCACGGTTGAGGGCGAAGCGGGTGGCGAAATTGTCACAGGCATCGACCACCAGATCGACGCCGCGCACGATGTCGGCCAGTTGGGCATCATCGAGGCGGCTGACCAGCGCCTCGACCTCAACGTCACGATTCAACGCCAGCAGCGTCGCCCGCACCGAGTGCACCTTGCTGGTACCGATATCCGCCTCGGTGTGTGCAATCTGGCGCTGCAGGTTGCTGAGATCGACGCGGTCCGGGTCGGCCAGCACCAGGCAGCCGACGCCGCTACTGGCCAGATACATCGCCGCCGGACACCCCAAGCCGCCGAGCCCCACGATCAGCACGCGCGCGCGCAACAGGGCCTGCTGCCCTGCGAAACCGAAATCCTCGAGCAGCAACTGGCGGCTGTAGCGCAGCAACTGCCGGTCGGAGAGGTCACTCTGCGACAAGGGCCACCCCAGCGTCCGCGCTCATTGCTCCCGGCCAGCAGCCCAGGGTGACGCGCTCGCACCCCCCCACGTCCCTGATACAGCTGACCTGGTCGAATCCGGCCTGACGCAATGCCGCAGCGCAGGCATCGGCCTGCTGGTAGCCGTGCTCCAGCAGCAGCCAACCGCCCGCCTCGAGATGGTCCGGGGCCTGCGCGGCGATATGCCGCAGATCGGCCAGCCCGGCATCGGCGGCAACCAGCGCCCGCCGCGGCTCAAAGCGCAGATCGCCGACATCCAGGTGGGGGTCATCAGCAGCGATATAGGGCGGGTTGGAGACGATAAGGTGATAGCGGCCCGCGACGGCGGCATACCAGTCGCTCCGCCAGCAGTCGACATTGTCCAGGCCGTGGGCCGCGGCGTTCTCCCGAGTCAGCGCGGCACAGTGCTCATCGATGTCCACCGCATGGACCCGCCAGGCGGGGCGCTCCGAGGCGAGGGCGAGGGCGATGGCCCCCGTCCCCGCACCGAGGTCGAGCACGCGGCAGCCGGGGCCTAACGGCAGCGCGAGCGCGGCCGCCACCAGCGTTTCGGTATCCGGGCGGGGAATCAATGCGCCCGGCGCGACCCGCAGCCGCAACGACCAGAACTCGCGCTCGCCGAGCAGGTAGGCCATGGGCTCGCCCTGCGCACGCCGCTCGAGCAGGCGGCGGAACTCGGCGTGCTGCTCGGGCGTCAGCCGATGGTCCGGCCAGGTCCGCAGCCAGGTCCGGCTCCTGCCGCTGGCGCGGCACAACAGCAGCTCCACATCCAGCCGCGGGGACGACGACTCCAGCGCCGCACTGCTGCGCATCAGCGCGGCCACGCTGTAATCGCCCCCCTGCTTCACGTCCCCAGCGCCGCCAGCTGCGCCATCTGGTCCTCATTGATCAGCGGCTGCACGACATCGTCGAGCGCGCCCTCCATCACCTCGTCGAGCTTGTAGAGCGTGAGGTTGATGCGGTGGTCCGTCACCCGCCCCTGGGGGAAATTGTAGGTGCGGATCCGCTCCGAGCGGTCTCCGCTGCCGACCAGGCTGCGGCGCTCGGCCGCCTGCTCGCGGTGCTGCTCCGTCTGGGCGGCGTCCAGCAGCCGGGCCTGCAACAACGCCATGGCCTTGGCCCGGTTCTTGTGCTGGGAGCGCTCGTCCTGGCACTCGACGACGATGCCCGACGGCAGGTGGGTAATGCGAATGGCCGAGTCCGTCTTATTGACGTGCTGGCCACCCGCTCCCGAGCTCCGGTAGGTGTCGATGCGCAGCTCGCTCTTGTTGATCTCGACTTCATCTATCTGCGCCACCTCGGCCAGGATCGCGACGGTGCAGGCGGAGGTGTGAATGCGGCCCTGTGACTCGGTCTGGGGGACGCGCTGAACGCGGTGCGCGCCAGACTCGAATTTCATACGGGAATAGACATCGGCGCCGACGATGCGGCTGATGACCTCCTTGTAACCGCCGTGCTCACCGTCGCGCTCGCTGATGATCTCGATTCTCCAGCCGCGCCGCTCGGCATAGCGCGAGTACATGCGGAACAGGTCACCGGCGAACAACGCGGCCTCATCGCCACCGGTACCGGCACGGATCTCCAGAAACACATTGGCGCCGTCGCGCGGGTCCTTGGGCAGCAGCAAGGTCTGCAGGCCGATCTCGCTGAGCTCCAGCCGCGCCTGAGCCGCCTGCAGCTCCTCCTGCGCCATTTCGCGCATCTCCGGATCGCCGTCCTTCAGCAGCGCCAATGCCTCCTCGATATCCTGCTGTATCGCCCGGTAGTCGGCATAGGAATGCACCACGGGCTCAATCTCGGCATACTCACGGGACAGCGCGCGAAAGCGATCCTGATTGGCGATCACGTCCCCCTCCCCCAGCAGGGCGCCTATCTCTTCATAGCGCTCGGCCAGGGTATCGAGTTTTGCCTGTATCGATGGTTTCATAGCTGCTCTTTGTCCTTGCTGGCCGTGTCCAGGCCCAGTAATTCCCGCGCCCAGGCCAACTGCTCCAGGCGCCCCTCACTGCCCGCCCTCTTGAGGGAGACGCTGGGATGGTGGATCAGCTTGTTGGTCAGACTCCGCGCGAACTGCCGCAGCACCTGCTCCGGGTCGTCGCCGCGCAGCAGCTGCCGGCAGGCCTTCTCGAGCTCTCTCTCGCGCACCGTTTCCGCCCGCTCGCGGAAGTGCTTGACCGTATCGACGGTATCCAGGCCACGGCGATAGCGATAGTAATCACGCACCCCCTCCGCCACGATCAGATCCGCCTTGCGCGCCTCGCTCTGCCGGCCGCGCTTGTTTTCCTCGACGATCCCACGCAGGTCATCGATGGTGTAGAGGTACACGTCGGAGAGGTCTCCGACTTCGGCTTCGACGTCGCGAGGCACGGCGATATCGACCATGAAAATGGGGCGGTGCTTGCGCTTCTTGAGCGCGGACTCAACCATGCCCTTGCCCAGTATCGGCAGCTGACTGCCAGTGGATGTGATCAGGATATCGGCATCGCGCAAGCGCTCCGGCACCTCTGCCAGCAGCACGGGCGTGGCGCCGAATTTCTGCGCCACCTCGCGGGCGCGGGAAAACGTGCGATTGGCCACCACCAGCTTGCGCACCCCGTTGCGCATGAGGTGAGTCGCGACCAGCTCGATGGTCTCGCCTGCCCCGATCAGCAGTGCACTTGCGCGCGAGAGATCGGTGAAAATATGGCGCGACATGTCCACGGCAGCGAAGGCCACCGATACCGGATTTTCACCGATGGCCGTATCGGTGCGCACGCGCTTGGCCACGGAGAAGCCATGCTGAAAGATGCGCTCCAGCGCGGGCCCGACGGTAGCCGCCTCCTGGGCCAGGCCGAACGTCGACTTCATCTGCCCCAGGATCTGCGGCTCGCCCAGCACCATGGAGTCGAGCCCGCTGGCGACCTCGATCAGGTGTTTGACGGCCGCCTCATCGCGATAGCAATAACAGTAATTGCGCAGCTCCGCCTCATTGAGATGATGATAGCCGCTGAGCCAGCGCAGCGGCAGGTCCTGCCCCGCGCCCTCTTCGAGAATACAGAAGATCTCGGTGCGATTGCAGGTGCTGAGGATCACCAGCTCGGCAATGCCCTCCTGCCCATGCGCATCGCCCAGTGCGTCGAGCATGTGCTCATTGGCAATGGCGACCTTCTCACGCACAGCGAGCGGAGCTGAATTGTGGCTCATTCCAACGACCAGAAAAGACATTTCGGCTACAGTTTGATTCGCATCAAGACAATCCAACGATGACGCCGAGGGTCCAACCAGACCAGCCACGCCGCTCTCCGACTCACCCCCGCCCGCACCCGGTGGCCGCCACAGACCAGGCGGAGCATGCGACTGCCGGCGCGGACGAGACCCGGCGCCGGCCCCCGCAGCACCGGCGCCGCACCGGGTCGCGCGTATTCTAGCAAATCCCGCTACTTTGCCGCCAAACAGTTGGCGCGGCCCAGCCCAAGCCCGGCATTTTTACAGTGACCGGCACCCGACCTGGCGGTATATTGTCAGCCGTTCGCCGCGTCCACCATCTTGCCGGCCCTCACACACCCGAGGAGCCACACAGGGGGTTCTGTGCTATTTAGGTGTGTCATCGTCTGCAGTGTACTCGCCTTGGGCGCCTGCGCCGGCACTCGCAACACCGAAGACCGCGCGGCGAGCAGCGCCGCCCCCGTCGCCGCCAGCGGCCTCGAGACGGCAGCGCCCACGCGGCCGATTCCCGTCGATACACTTTACGATCTGCTGGTCGCCGAAGTCGCGCAGAATCGGGACAACTTTCCACTGGCCCTCGAAAACTACCAGCGCCAGGCATTCAAGACGCGGGATCTTCAGGTCACCATACGCGCGACGCGCCTGGCGCAGTATCTCGGCGCGCTGGACGATGCCAGAAAGCTCAATGAGCTCTGGATCGAGCTGGCGCCGGATGATATCGAGGGGCTTTTCAGCTACTCCGCCATCCTGGCCCGCCAGGGCGATATGGCCCGCGCATTCGAGTACATGGCGCAGGTGCAGAAGCTTGGAGGCAATACCGCATTCACCAGCATAGCCGCTGAATCACTGCGCCACAGCAATGCGGAGCGCGCCGAGCTGATGAAAGCCATCGATCGGAGCCTGCTGCAGAGGCCCGACGACGCCGACCTGCTGTTGTCCAAGAGCATCATTCTGCAGAAAACCGACAAGGCAGCCGCCCTGGAAACCGTGCGCAAGGCCCGCAGCCTGGAGCCCGACAACACGCAGGCGCTCATCATGGAGGCCACGCTGCTGCTGCAGATGGAGCGCAGCGAGGAGGCCCTGTCCCTGCTCAAGCAGGGGGTGGCGGAAAACCCGCGACACCGCCGCCTGCGACTGCTGTATGCCCGCCTGCTCACCCAGACCGACCTGATGGGGGCCAAAGCCGAGTTTGAGGCGCTGCTGGAGATGGCGCCCGGCGACCCCGATCTGCTGTACTCGCTGGGCATCATCAACCGGGAGATCAAGGACTACGATGAAGCCACCCGGCTCTTCGAGCAACTGATCGACAGCGGGGCGCGGCAGTCGGAGGCGCATTATTACCTTGGCATCATGGCACTGGAACAGCACCAGCCAGAGGAGGCGATAAGCCATCTCCGGGAGGTGCAACCCGGCCAGGAGTACCTGCCCGCGATGACCCAGGTCGCCAAGTACCTGCTGCAGCAGAAGCAGCCGGAGCAATTGGCTGGATTCTTCGCCGACCAGCGGCAGCGCCACCCGCAGCTCGCGGTGCAGCTCTACATTCTCGAATCCGACATCCTGAGCCGCGCGCGCAAGCCCGCAGCGGCCTTAGCGCTGCTCGACCAGGCGATCGCCGACCACCCTGACAACAGCGACCTGCGGTATGCGCGATCACTGCTGCACGAGAAGCAGGGCGACCTTGCCGGCGCCGAGGCCGACCTGCGCAGCATCCTCAAGAGCGACCCGGACAACGCCACCGCCCTGAACGCCCTGGGCTACGTGCTGACCAATAACAGCACGCGGTATATCGAGGCCCAATCGCTGATCAGGCGCGCGCTCAACATCAGCCCGCAGGAGCCGGCAATTCTGGATTCGATGGGCTGGGTCAAGTATCGCATGGGGGACACCGAGCAGGCGCTGAAATATCTCCAGCAGGCCTACGAAGGCCACCCGGATCCGGAGATCGCCGCACACCTGGGCGAAGTGCTCTGGCAGCTAGGCCGCAGGGACGAGGCCCTGGGCATATGGCGCGAAGGACTGCAGCGGGACCCGCGCCACGAGGTGCTGCAGCGGACTATCGAGCGCCTTGGCGCCACCGATCAGCTGGGCATCAACCATTGACACCCCGCCGCCACGCAGCCCCCCTCGCCATCGCACTGACGCTCACGCTGGGGCTGCTCAGCGCTTGCGCGACGCGGCCCAGCCTGCGGGTGCCGGATTTCGCCGCGCACCAGCGCCTGCTTGGCAGCCTGGCCAACTGGGACGTGGCGGGAAAAATCGGCCTGCGCCAGGGCGACCGAGGCAGCAGCGCACAGCTGCACTGGCGGCAGCGGGAGCAGCACTACGAACTCTCGCTGTCCGGCCCACTGGGGATGGGCGCCGTGTCGATCCAGGGCGACCGACAGGGCGTCACGCTGCGCAACAACAAAGGCGAATTCAGAGCTGACAACCCGGAGACGCTGGTACACGAGATGACAGGCTGGCAGATACCCGTGAGCGATCTGCGGTTCTGGGCACGCGGCATGCCCTCACCCGACCTCGACATAGACCGCCAGACCATCGACCAGGGGCGCCTGGCCCTGCTGGCCCAGGGCGGCTGGACCATCACTTATGTCGACTACGCCGCAGTCGGCCGCTATTCCCTGCCGTCGCGCATCCAATTGTCGCGGCCGGAGGCACAGATCACCCTGCTTCTCAAGAACTGGCGGATAGACTGACAGGCGATGCGAGCAAGCGAGTTTTCCGAGCACGCCGGCGGGGCCCTGCGCCTGCCAGCGCCGGCCAAGCTGAACCTCTTCCTGCACATCACCGGGCGCCGCGCGGACGGCTACCATCTGCTGCAGACCGTATTTCAGCTGCTGGATTACGGCGACACCCTCGAACTGACCGCGACCCCGGGGCCGGGCATCACGCTGGAACCGGCGCTGGCGGGCGTTGGGCTCGGCGACAATCTGATCTACCGGGCCGCCAGGCTGCTGCAGCAAACCACCGGCACGACCCAGGGCGCCCACATCCGCTGCGACAAGGTGCTGCCCATGGGAGGCGGCCTGGGTGGCGGCAGCTCGAATGCCGCAACCACCCTGCTGGGCCTCAACGCCCTGTGGCACACCGGCCTGGGCATCCCGGCACTGACCCGGCTCGGGCTGTCGCTGGGGGCCGACGTACCGGTCTTCGTGCGCGGCCAGAGCGCGTGGGCGGAGGGCATTGGTGACGCACTGACGCCTATCGACCTGCCCGAGCGCTGGTACCTGGTGGTCACACCGCCCTGCGGCGTCGACACGGCCCGGGTTTTCAACGACAAACATTTGACACGCAATACGCAACCCATTAAATTAGCCGCCTTCCTGGAAGGAGGATGGCAAAACGATTGCGAACCGGTGGTTCGTCATCTTTTTCCCCTCGTCGATCAGGTCATGGAGCACCTGTCACGATTCGGCCAGCCGCATCTGACAGGTACCGGTGCCAGTGTCTTCATGGCATTTGAGCACCAGCGCGAAGCGGCGCAACTGGCTGCCAGCCTGCCGCCTGAATGGCGCTGCTTTGTTGCACGAGGTGTGACAAGGTCTCCTTTGCATCAACGACTGGACCAGGAAGACTAGTTTTTATTGGGGCGTCGCCAAGCGGTAAGGCACCGGGTTTTGATCCCGGCATTCGTAGGTTCGAATCCTGCCGCCCCAGCCATATTTTGAACCCCGGGTTCGCTGCTCTTCCCGGACCAGCGCCTCGAACGCATCTGTTGTGACCACGACACCATAGGCCGGTGCACTGTCGGCGCCGAGGCCCTTACTTGTTTGAACCAGCCCATGCAAGGCATGGCACACAAGCGTCAGGGCGGGCTTTTCCCATCAGCATCGACAAGCACATCCTTCGCCAACCCTCCACCAATGAGACCAACAGGTATCGGCCCGTGTCTAAGCTCATGTTGTTTACGGGAAATGCAAACCCCGAGCTCGCCAGGCTGGTCGCCGAAAAACTTGGCCAACCGCTGGGCCCGGCCAATGTCGGCAATTTTTCGGACGGCGAGATCGCCGTCGAGATCAACGCCAATGTGCGCGGCCATGATGTCTTCATCATTCAACCGACCTGCGCACCGCCCAACCGCAACCTGATGGAACTGCTGCTGATGGCGGACGCCCTGCGCCGCGCGTCCGCCGGGCGCATCACCGCGGTGATCCCCTACTTCGGCTATGCCCGCCAGGATCGGCGGGTGCGCTCAGTGCGCGTACCCATCAGCGCCAAAGTGGTTGCGGACATGGTCGCCAAAGTAGGCGTCGACCGCGTGCTGACGGTCGACCTGCACGCCGAACAGATTCAGGGCTTCTTCGCCATCCCCGTCGACAACGCCTATGGCTCGGCCATATTGATCGAAGACATACAGCGCAAGAATTATCGGGATGTCACGGTGGTTTCACCGGATATCGGCGGCGTCGTCAGGGCCCGCGCCCTGGCCAAGCAGCTCGACGACGCGGACCTGGCGATCATCGACAAGCGCCGCCCCAAAGCGAACGAGGCCCAGGTCATGAACATCATCGGCGAGGTGGAAGGCCGCACCTGCATCGTGATGGACGACATCGTCGATACCGCCGGCACGCTCTGCAAGGCAGCCGCCGCCCTGAAGGAAAATGGCGCCAAGCGGGTGATCGCCTATTGCACACACCCGGTACTGTCGGGCAACGCCATCGCCAACATCGAGCAATCCATGCTGGACGAACTGGTGGTAACCGATACCATCCCGTTGCGCGAAGATGCACAGCGCTGCCAACGCATCCGCCAGTTGACCATAGCGCCTCTGCTGGCAGAGGCGATTCGACGCGTCTGCAACGAGGAATCGATCAGCGCAATGTTTGACGAGTAGTTTCAACCACCGGATCGACCGCCTGGTCGCAGGGCTGCCGACTCCAATCAACAGGAGACATAGCAATGTCTACGCATATCACTATCAACGCCGCAGCGCGTGACGACCTGGGGAAAGGTGCGAGCCGCCGCCTGCGTCGTTCCGCCGACCTGGTACCGGCAATCATCTATGGCGGCACTGAGGAGCCTCAGGCGGTTGCCATCGCGCACAAAGACCTCATGAAGGTCACGGAGAACGAGGCGTTTTTCTCCTCAGTACTCGACATCGCCATCTCGGGCAAGGTCGTACAGGCGATCATCAAGGACCTGCAGCGCCATCCCGCCAGGCCGCTGATCCTGCATGCCGACTTTCAACGCGTCGACATGAAGCGGAAGATCAACATGCACGTACCGCTGCACTTCATGAATGAGGAACAGTGCCCCGGCGTCAAACTGGAAGGTGGCCGCATCCAGCACAACGTGGTGGAAATCGAGGTAAGCTGTCTCCCCGCCAACCTCCCGGAGTATATCGAGATCGACATGGCGCATCTGCACCTGGGCGATATCATTCACCTGTCCGACATCGCGCTGCCCGAGGGCGTCGAGAGCGTGGCGCTGATGCACGGTCCCGAGCACGACCTGCCCGTCGCCTCCCTGTTCTCGCCCAGAGGCAGCGAAGACGGTGCGGCCGATAAAGAAACCCCCGAGGACGACAGCCAGGACTAGGGCCAGCTACAGAGCAGTCAGGCACCTTGAGCAGCGCGATCACCCTCATTGTGGGACTGGGCAATCCCGGCGCCCAATACCAGCACACCCGCCACAATGCGGGTGCGCTGTTCGTGGAGACGCTGGCGCAGCGCCAGGGCGCCACCCTCGCCGCCGAGTCGCGGTTTCTCGGCGCAGCGGGCCGCGTCAGCCTGGAAGGGCACGACGTGCGACTGCTGATACCCGCCACCTACATGAACCGCTCAGGACAAGCCGTTGCCGCCCTGGCCGGCTTCTACAAGATACCGGCGGCAAGCATTCTGATCGCGCACGATGAACTCGATCTGCCCGCAGGCACTGCGCGCTTTAAATGCGGGGGCGGGCATGGCGGACACAACGGCCTGCGCTCTATCATCGCCGCGCTTGGCAACGACGCCGGCTTTGCCCGACTGCGCCTTGGCATCGGCCACCCTGGCACCAGCGCAGCGGTGACCGACTACGTGCTGTCCAGGGCCCCCCAAGCGCAGCGCGACGCACTCGATGCGGCGATCGATGCCGCCCTCGCGGCGCTGCCCCAGGCAATCTCGGGCAAGCTGGAGGGGGCCATGAACCGGCTGCATGGATTTGCGGCACCGGGGGCATAGCGCCTTGCGCCGCCGCGCTTACCAGCATACCGCGGGTCAGCGGCCGCCAACGCCCTGCCAACGAGGCGTCAGACCACTGCGCCAGCGGATCAACCTGTTTCCATCATTTCAGCTCGCTGAGCGTCGGAGTAATCGAGCATGGGTTTCAACTGCGGAATCGTTGGGTTGCCGAATGTCGGCAAATCCACCCTGTTCAATGCCCTCACCGTGGCCGGCATTGAAGCGCAAAACTTTCCCTTCTGCACCATCGAGCCCAACACCGGCATCGTTCCCATGCCGGACCCCCGCCTGGACCGCATCGCTGAGATTGTGAAGCCGCAGCGCGTGGTGCCAACCGCCATGGAGTTCGTCGATATCGCCGGGCTGGTCGCCGGCGCCTCGCGGGGAGAGGGCCTGGGCAACCAGTTTCTTGCCAACATTCGCGAAACGGACGCCATCGCGCACGTCGTGCGGTGCTTTGAAGACAACAACGTCATTCACGTCTCCAACAGGATCGACCCCGCTGCCGATATCGAGATCATCAACACCGAACTGGCGCTGGCCGACCTCGAAAGCGTCGAGAAGCAGTTACTGCGACTGACCCGAGTGGCCAAGAGCGGCGACAAGGAGGCCGCCGCGCTCATCCGCGTGCTGGAGAGGCTCCAACCGCACCTGAACGAGGGCAAGCCCGCGCGCGGGCTCACCCTCAGCGATGAGGAGATGACCAGGCTGAGGACGCTGTCACTGCTGACCAGCAAGCCCACGATGTACATCGCCAACGTCGACGAGTCCGGCTTCGCGGACAATCCCCACCTGGAGGCGGTGCAGCGCATCGCGGCAGCAGAAAACGCCGTGGTGGTGCCCATCTGCAACAAGATCGAAGAGGAAATCGCCGAACTCGAGGAAGGCGAAAGGGCCGAGTTCCTGGCCACCATGGGCATGACAGAGCCCGGCCTCAACCGGGTGATCCGGGCCGGCTATGCGCTGCTGGGCCTGCAGACCTACTTCACCGCGGGCGTCAAGGAGGTTCGCGCGTGGACCATACCGGTCGGCGCTACCGCACCACAGGGCGCCGGCAAGATACACAGCGATTTCGAACGCGGCTTCATCAAGGCCGAGGTCATCGCCTACGACGACTTCATCGCCTACGGAGGCGAGCAAGGCGCCCGCGAGGCCGGGCGCTGGCGGCTGGAGGGGAAGGACTACATCATTGCCGACGGCGATGTCATCCACTTCAAATTCAACGTCTAGAAACGTGCCGGAGGCGGCGGGCAAGGGGGTCGCAGGCCACGCCCAGGCCGTCGAAATCCTTGACAATTTGCCGTTAACCGGCGAGAATGCGCGCCTTCTTTGGCAAGGTAGCTCAGTTGGTTAGAGCACAGCACTCATAATGCTGGGGTCGGCGGTTCGAACCCGCCCCTTGCTACCACAACCACCCCGTGGGATCACCTCCTACCGCTTAGCAGGGCGGCGAACCGTAGTCACCAGCCGCAGCCGGTGACCACTCCTCCAATCCGAGGCGCCAGCCGGGAAAGGAACTCAATGAGCAAGCAGGCTACACCTCCCAGCAATCAAACCCGGGAAAAGATCGATTCCGATGTTGAAACCTTCCTCAAGAAGGGCGGCAAGATCGAAAAAATCGAGCGCGGCGTCTCCGGATACCAGCAGAGCAAACACATCGTCATCAATTCCGCCAGGAAAGCTCACGCGGCCAAAGAGAGCTAGCAGCGGGGGCTCCGCGATGATCGACATCGACGGCGCCGCCCGGCACGACAACCCATGCCGGAGCAGCGCTCCCGCCTACCTGCCACCCGCGGGCAAGGCCTCGACGCCCTCGCTCTGAGCGCTTGCTGCCTGGAGCCACCCGTCCCCCTCCCCGCCGCCATTCACCGACGGAACAATCAGCGCGGTGGGCGCCAGCGGAGTGAAGTACTGGTCGAGTCCGGCCACCGGCGTGGTCAGCGGCTCAAAGGTGAACCGCTGGGCGCCGACTGACGCATCCAGCATCAACCCGCCCTTGCCCTGCACAAAGATGGCGAGCCCCTTGGCGTAGCGATTTCCGAACTGGGCCGCCGTTTGCGGCCCGCTACTGGTGGACGCCGTGCTGCCGGTCGTGCCGGTCTGGGCCCTGGCGCCCGCAGTGACGGCCACCGCCGCGGTAGCGGCATCCACCTCGAAGGTACCCTGGGTAAACTCGTCGTAGGCCCGCTGATCCTGGAAGAAGATGATCTGACTGTAGACCTGCCCACCACCCTGCAGCCCGATCGAGACGTGGTAGAGGGTCGAGCGCCCGGTGACGTAGCCGCCGCGATAGACCTGCCCCTTGGCATAGGTGAAGCCAAGAATCCATGCCCCCTTGCCCACTCTCGGGTAGACGGCGTACCCGTAGGCACTGTCGAAAAACAACTGCACCTGGGGCGACTGCCTGAAAAGCTCTATCGTTCGCGAGTAATCATCGATTTCGCCGGCGTGACCCACGCTCGTAAGCAGCGATAACCCCATCGCCGCAACCCACGCTTTGATATATTTCATCGGCCACTCCTGAAAATAAAACAACCGCCATTGTAACCGCCCCGGGCGAACTTGCTACAGGCTCCGGGCAATAATCCACTAAAAAACGGCCAGCAGGCGGTCGCCGCTGATGCGCTACCCGGCAGTCAGAAACAGGCGGAATTGCCGACAAATCGACTCCAGCGGCGCCATCAGCCGGTGGTCGCCATCCACCAGCAGCAGGGGCAACGCGTGCTGCCGGCAGAAGCGCAGCGCATTGTCCACCGGGACCACCTCATCGTGCCAGCCGTGCACGACGACTATCCGCGCCGCATCGGGCACCAGCGCGTCGCTCGGATAACCGGGCAGATACACCGCCGGGGCCAGCAGGAACAGGCCATCGGGGCGGCACAGCGGAGATGCCGCGGCGGCCACATAGGCCCCCATGCTGGATCCCACCAGAATCAACTCGCCGCACCGGGCGGGCAAGGCCGACAGCAACCGCTCGACGCGGTCTTCGACGCGATCCACGCCGCGGTAATCGGGGCTCAGCACCTGATAGCCGGCCGCCGTCGCAACTGCCGCCAGGCGCTGTATCTTGCTGCCCCAGGGGCCGCTCTCTTTGCCGTGATTGAAACAGACCACACCCGCCATGGCAGACTTCCCGCAAAGCCGACAGCGCCCGCAAACCCCACACCCGGGAACGGGCTTGGGCACTCATTTCGGCACCAATAGTGTAAGATGCCCCCCCATTAACCCACTATCAGGCGGGCCGCCCATGCCGATTATTCGGGTCATCACCCTGTTGCTTTCACTGTGGGCACTGGCCGCCTGCGCCAGCCTCAGCAGCTACGACCCGCCCACGGTAGACCTGGTCGGCCTGGCGCCCGGCAACTCGGCGTCGGGACAGTCCGGCCTGCTCGTCAAATTGCGGGTCGTAAACCCCAACTCGCGCAAGCTGAATATCCGCAGCGTGTATTACGACGTAGCGGTCGAAGGGCACCAACTGCTCAACGGCGCGAGCAGCGAAGCCGCCACGATTCCCGCCTACGGCGAAAACATCCTCGAACTGACTGCCACGCCCAGCTTCACCGGCGTCGTCGGTCTGCTCCATAGCCTGATCAGCGATAAGCTCAAGCGCGACCAGCTGCGCTATACGCTCAATGCCAAGCTGTCCGTGGGCGGGGTGCCGATGCCCGTCCGGCTGAAACGCGAGGGCGAACTGTCACTGCCCCAAGGCGCTTTTGAGAGCATCGGCCCGGCGCCGGGCATCTAGCCCGGCGCTCACCCAACGGATCCGTCGGCCTGGCGCTACCAGCGATAGACCACAGACACGGTGGTCTCGCGATCCCAGTTTTCGAAACCCGCATCCACATGCTGGTTCCAGCGCACATTGTAAGCCACCTTGAGCGCCAGGGCCTCGGTCACCGCCACCGTCAACGAAGAGTTTGAGCGAGCCACGGCGTTCTCTCTGCCCTTCTCCACCGACAGCAGCTGGCCGAATGCCGCCGTGCTGGAGATATTCCACTTGAAATTGCCGGCCAGGCGCGCGATCCCCTCTTCCTCGATGTCGCCGGTATCGGCCAGCTCGCTGCGCCGATAACCGGGGCCGCCCTCCAGATCGAGCACGATGTTTTCGTCATCGATCACGCGGTGGCCGTAACCGAGGGTCAGCGTCAACTGGTTCTGGTAGCTGGAGAACTGGTCTTCCTCGTACTGGCCGCGGAAGAACATCGACTGGCGCTGGTTGAATTTCAGGTTGCTCTGCCAGGCGCCCAGGTACTTTTCCGCGGTGCGCTCGTCGTCACTGGCGTTGTTGTAGGCCTCAAGGTGCAGGCCGTGCCGCCACTGGGGACCATCCCTGCCAAAATCGAAAGAGAAATTCAGTGTCTGGGTATCGGTATTGCCGGCTGTCGAGATGAAGCCGAGGTTGATATTGCCGCCCCAGAACGGCTCGTCCTGCATTTGCTCCTGGGCGACCGCCCCAGCAGACAACACCATCGCCAGCGCGAGAGGAAATCGATTCACCGTACTGCTTCCTTGTGCTGATGGGGCGACGCCATGCGATGCGCAGCCGGCAGACCGGGCGCATGGCAGGGACGAGGACCCAGAATAAAAGGACGCGATTATAGCGCCGCCGAAGCGGTGGGGCTAATGCTCCGCTGCCACCGGTCCGGCGAAAGGAGGCGCGGGTCAGCGCGCGCCGTCACCGGGGAAGGCGATCGCCAGCACGTCCCGGTAGTGTGCTGCGAAATGCACGGTCATGCGCGCCTTGAGATAATCGGGGAGTTCATCGACATCGCGCCGATTGGCGGCGGGGATGATGACCTCGCCAATACCGGCGCGGCGCGCCGCAATCAGCTTTTCGCGAATGCCGCCGACGGGCAGCACCTGTCCGGTCAGCGTCAGCTCGCCCGTCATCGCCAGGCGCTTCCTGATCTTCTGATTCCGCGCCAGCGACAGCAGCGCCGTCGCCATCGTGACGCCGGCGCTGGGGCCGTCCTTGGGGGTCGCCCCCGCCGGCACGTGCAGATGCACCTGCGCCTGGTCAAAAAATTCCCGCCGCGCCCCGAACTGCTCGAGGTTCGCAACCACGAAGCTGTAGGCAATCTCCGCCGACTCGCGCATCACATCACCCAGCTGCCCGGTGAGCTTGAGGCCCCGGCTGGCCGAATGCGCCACCGCAGCCTCCACCGGCAGGGTCGCACCGCCGAGCGCGGTCCACGCCAGCCCGGTCACCACACCCACACCCGAGATGGCGGCGTCGTCGGTGTAGATCGGCTGACCCAGATAGTGCGCCAGATTCTTGACCCCGACGCGAATCGGACCATCGTCCTTTTCCAGGATCTCCACGACCGCCTTGCGGAGTATCTTGCGCAACTGCTTTTCAAGGTTGCGCACGCCCGCCTCGCGCGCGTAGCCCTCGATGATCGCCCTCATCGCGCCGTCGGTGATTTTCAGCTGACCCCTGGCAACGCCCGCCTGCTCCAGCAGGCGCGGCCACAGGTGACGGCGGGCGATGGAGAGCTTTTCCTCGGCAATGTAACCCGACAGGCGAATCACCTCCATGCGGTCCAGCAGAGGGCCGGGAATACCGTCGAGCTGGTTGGCGGTGCATACAAACAGAATTTTCGAGAGGTCCACCCGCACATCCAGGTAGTGATCCATGAACTCCCGGTTCTGCTCGGGATCCAGCGCCTCCAGCAGCGCGGACGCGGGGTCGCCCTGGTAGGAAGCGCCGATCTTGTCGACTTCATCCAGCATGATCACGGGGTTGCTGACACCGACATCCTTGAGCGCCTGAATGAACTTGCCGGGCATGGCGCCGATGTAGGTGCGCCGATGGCCCTTGATCTCCGCCTCGTCGCGCATGCCGCCGACGCTGAAGCGGAAAAACCTGCGGCCCAGCGCCTCGGCAATGGAGCGACCGATGGAGGTCTTTCCCACCCCGGGCGGTCCCACCAGCAGGATGATCGAACCCGACACCTGGCCCCGGAAGGCTCCCAGCGCCAGAAACTCGATGATCCGCTCCTTCACGTCATCGAGGCCATGGTGGTGTTCGTTGAGGATGGCGCGGCCATGCTCCAGCTTGAGATTGTCGCTGGAATACACGCCCCACGGGATCGCGGTCAGCCAGTCCAGGTAATTGCGGGTCACGCCGTACTCGGGAGAGCCCGTCTCCAGCACGGAAAACTTGCGCAGTTCCTCATCTATCCGCCGCTGCGCCTGCTCCGGCACATCCTTGCCCTCCAGCCGCTCGCGAAATTCTTCGGCATCGACGGTCTTGTCATCCTTCGATATCCCCAGCTCCTTCTGGATGATCTTCATCTGCTCGCGCAGGAAGAAGGTGCGCTGCTGCTCGCTGACTTTTTCGTTGACCTGTTCGCTGATGCGGCTCTGCAGGCGTGCCACATCCAGCTCTTTTTTCAGCAGCACCAGCACTTTTTCCATACGCTGCAGCAGCGGCAGAGTCTCCAGGACGGCCTGCAGTTCACCGCCGCCAGCCGTAGTGATCGACGCGGCGAAGTCGGTGAGCGGGGACGGATCGTTGGGGCTGAAGCGATTCAGGTAGTGGCGCAGCTCCTCGCCGTAGAGCGGGTTGAGGGGCAGCAGTTCCTTGATGGCGGCGATGATGGCCATGGCGTAGGCCCGCAGTTGCTCCCCGTCCTCCTGCTCGCTCCTGGGATACTCCACCTGCACGCGATACGGCGGCTCGTCGCTCAACCATTTGAGGACGCGGAAGCGATGCAGACCCTGCGCGACGAACTGGATCTTGCCCCCTTCGACACCGGCGCTGATCAGGCGCACCGCACAGCCGATGACCGGCAGCGCCGCGATGTCGACCGGACCTTCCTCGCCGGCGCTGTAGACCACCCCCAGCACCGGCGGGCCACCACCATCGGCGACGGCCTGCAGCGTCTCCTTCCAGGGCTCGGCATCGACGACGACAGGCTGTACCTGGGCGGGGAAAAAGGGTCGTGAATTCACCGGAATCAGGTGCAGCACATTGGGCAGATTCTGGTCGAGCAGCACCAGCCCGCCCCCCTGACTGGAACCCTGCGCGCTCTCCTGCCGGTTGGCCTGCTCCGCCATGCTGCCTCCTCGTACGCTTCGATTGGTTCAATTGATGAGTATGTGAGGCCTGCAACGGCACTTTCAAGAGTCCGCGCAGGCGGGCCGGCCACGCCGCCAGGCCGAGCCCTGCGCAGATTCCCCGCTATACTGATCTTGGATGAAGCGCGTGCGGGACCATTGGAGAGTACAGAGGTGTCGGAGCAACAACGCAAACTGCAACGCCAGCAGATCACCACCACGGTTACGATAGAGAATGTGCTGACCGGAGCGGCTTCAGGCGAACTGGTGAACATCACTGCCGAGGGGCTGATGATGATCTCAGACCACGAGGTGGACACCAATTCCATCTTTCAATTCGCGCTGATACTGCCGGAGGCAATCGACGGCAGTCGCCGCATCGAGCTGGGCGTGGATTGCCTGTGGTGCCGCAAGGCGGAGATCTTCGACCGCTACTGGTCCGGCTACCAGATCATCGATGCCTCGCCGCAGGCGCTGCGAGCCATCGAGGTACTGATCGACCGCTATGCGGGCTGACGGCGTCAGGCACCGCCAGCGCGGCACTGCCGCCCAGGACCGCCCCCGGCGGCGTGCGCGGACTCAGCCGCCGTCGGCAAAGCTGCCGACCTGACGCCGCTTCAGCAATGCCGTGACCTCGTCGAGGATGGCCGGATCATCGATGGTGGAAGGCGGGCGGTAGGTTTCGCCATCGGCAATCTTATGCAGAATGCCGCGCAGGATCTTGCCGGACCGCGTCTTGGGCAGGCGCTTGGCCACCAGCGCCTGGCGCAGCGACGCGACGGCGCCGGTGGTATCGCGCACCAGCTTGACCACTTCCGCCTCGACCTGCGCCTCGGGGGTGCTCACCCCGTCCTTCAGGCACAACAGAGCCACCGGAAGCTGGCCCTTTATGGCGTCCGCCACGCCTATCACGGCGCACTCGGCGACCGCCGGGTGGCTGCCCACCACCTCTTCCAGTTCGCCGGTGGACAAGCGGTGACCGGCGACATTGATGACGTCGTCGGTGCGCCCCATGACGAACACATAACCGGCATCGTCCTTGTAGCCGCCATCGCCGCTGAGATAGTAACCGGGATATTGCTCGAGATAACTTCGCACGAAGCGCTCGGGATTCTGCCAGATGGTCGGCAGGCAGCCGGGTGGCAACGGCAGCTTGACGGCGATGGAGCCCTGCACGCCGGCGGGCACCTCCTCCCCCTGGTCATCCAGAATGCGCACGTCGTAGCCCGGCACCGGGTAGGTGGCCGAACCCGGCTTGGTGGGCACCGGCTCGACGCCCATGAGATTGGCGGCGATCGCCCAGCCGGTCTCGGTCTGCCACCAGTGATCGATGACAGGTCGATCCAACAGCTCCCGCAGCCAGTGATAGGTAGGCGGATCGAGGCGCTCGCCGGCCAGAAACAGGGTGCGCAGGCCGGACAGGTCATAACCGGCCAGCAGTCTGCCGTCGGGGTCCTCCTTCTTGATCGCCCTGAACGCCGTCGGCGCCGCAAACAGGGCCTTGACGCCGTGCTCGGAGGCCACGCGCCAGAACGCGCCCGCATCCGGCGTTCTCACCGGCTTGCCCTCGTAGAGCAGGGTGGTGCACCCGGCGATGAGCGGCGCATACACGATGTAACTGTGCCCGACCACCCATCCCACGTCGGAGGCCGCCCAGAACACTTCCCCGGGATTGATGTCGTAAATGGCCTTCATGGAATAGTGCAGCGCCACCGCATGGCCGCCGTTGTCGCGCACGATGCCCTTGGGCATGCCCGTCGTACCCGAGGTGTAGAGAATGTAGAGCGGATCGGTGGCGGCCACCGGGACGCAGGGCGCGGGCGCCGCCGCCGCCACTGCCTCAGCCCAGTCGATATCGCGCCCTGACTCCATGGACGCCGCGCACTGCGGCCGCTGCAGCACGAGACAGCGCTCGGGCTGGTGGGTCGCCATGGCGATGGCGGTGTCGAGCATGGGCTTGTACTCGATGACGCGGTCGATTTCGATGCCGCACGACGCGGTAACCACCACCCGCGGCCGGGCGTCATCGATGCGCACCTTGAGCTCGCTCGGCGCGAAGCCGCCGAATACCACCGAGTGCACGGCCCCCAGGCGCGCGCAGGCCAGCATGGCGATGGCGGCCTCGGGCACCATGGGCATATAGATCAGCACGCGATCACCCTTGGCCACTCCCAGCGCGGCCAGTGCGCCGGCGCAACGGGCCACCTCGTCCCGCAGCTCGCGGTAGCTGAAGCGCCGACTGCTCGCCGTCACCGGAGAATCGTAAATCAGCGCCAGCTGATCGCCTCGGCCCTGGTCGACGTGCACATCGAGGGCCAGGAAACAGGTGTTGAGTTCACCGTCGGGAAACCAGCGGTCGATGCCATGCTCGTCCTTGGCCAGGATGGTTTCGGGAAAGCGATACCAGGACAGCGCCTCGGCCTTTTCCCGCCAGAAGGCCGCGGGCTCTTCGATCGAACGGCGATATTCTTCCCTATAGGACATGAGTGACTCCTCGTTGTTATCGTTGCGCACGCCGGCAGCACGAGGGCTGCACGACGGCTGCAGCACCACCGCGACGAGCCCTATTTTACTGAAAATTCCCGTCCCTGCGGCGCTATAATAGCCGCTTTGCCACAAGGCAACTACCGCCACCCGCCACCGACGCAGAGGTCGCCCGACATGACGCCCGCACCCGCCCAGGCCACCACAGAGCAACTGGCAGCATTGGAAAAAGCGCTCGCCCAGGAACTGGAGCAGCACCGCTGCGCCGGCCTGAGCCTGGACCTGACGCGCGGCAAACCCAGCCCCGAGCAGCTCGCACTGGCGGACGCGCTGGACGGCATTCTCGAGGGCGATTACCGCGACAGCGCCGGCGGCGACCTGCGCAACTACGGCGGCATCGACGGCATTGCGGAGGCCAAGGCGCTGTTTGCGGACCTGCTGGGCGTGGGCACCGATGACATCCTGGTCGGTGGCAACAGCAGCCTCGCGCTCATGCACCTGTGCGCCATGTTCGCGCTGCACCTGGGCGCCGCCGGCCCCGGCTCGGCCTGGCGCAGCGAGGGCCAGGACATCAAATTCATCGCCCCCTGCCCCGGCTACGACCGCCATTTCGCCATCTGCGAACAGCTGGGTATCGCGCTGCTGCCGGTGGCGATGGGACAGGATGGCCCGGACCTGGACGCCGTGGAATCCCTGCTGCGGGCAGACCCGATGATCAAGGGCATCTGGTGCGTGCCGCGCTTCTCCAACCCCACGGGCTGCGTCTACAGCGACGCAGTGCTGGCGCGCCTGGCCCGCCTCGCCCGCCTGGCGGGGCCGAATTTCCGGGTATTCTGCGACAACGCCTACGCGGTGCACGCGCTCACCGACGACGCGCCGGCACTGGGCAACGTCATGCAGGCCTTCCGCGACGAGGGCACCACTGACGCGCTGTATCTGTTCGGCTCCACGTCGAAGATGACATTCGCCGGCGCCGGGGTCGCCTTCCTGGCGATGTCGCCGCGCAATCTCGCGCACTTCAAAACCCAGCTGGGCGTCAGCCAGATCGGCCCGGACAAGATCAACCAGATGCGCCACGTCAGGTTCCTGCGCGACCGCGACGGCGTGCAGCGCCTCATGGCGCGCCACGCCGCCATTCTCCGGCCGCGCTTCGACAGCGTCGGCAGACATCTGCGGGAGGGCCTGGAGGGCTGGGACATCGCCAGCTGGACGGAACCGCGGGGGGGCTATTTCGTGTCGGTCGATACGCTGCCCGGCCTGGCCACCGCCGTGGTGCGACTCGCCGCCAGCGCAGGCGTCAAGCTGACGCCTGCCGGCGCGACCTATCCGGGCGGACGCGATCCGCAGGACCGCAACATCCGCATCGCGCCGAGCTTTCCCCAGGTCGATGAGATCGACCGCGCCATGGCGGTGTTCGTGACCTGCTTAAAACTGGCCAGCGTCAGACAGCGGCTGGGGCTGCCGCCCTGCTGAAGCGGCCGCCGGGCCGCTCAGTCCTTGTCTTCGCCGCCATCCGTCGGCGGCGTCCTGACGGCGCTGCGGGGGAAATGCATGACCTTGTCATCGAACTTGACCTCGCGAATCTTGGCAGCGCCGCCCTGCTCGACCTCATCGATGCGCAGAATGCTGTGCAGCGGAATATAGGTGCGCTGCACCCCGCTGAATTCACTGCGGAGCTTCTCTTCGCCGGGGTCGACGATCATCTGGCTCTTTTCACCAAACACAAAGTCCTCCACTTCGACGAAGCCGTACATATCGCTCTGATAGACGGCCTTGGCATAGAGCTCGTAAACCTTGTTGTGATTGGCGAAAACCACCTTATACATCGCGTGTCCAACCTGAACGTGCTGCCCGACCCAAAGTTGCTGCCAACCCCTTGAAAAGGGGGCGGCCATACTAGCACAGATCGCCCACCCTCCCCAGTTTCGGCAATTATTTATTCCCGGCAGGGCTCGGCTTTTTGCTACAATGCACCGCTTTTTTTCACCTGACACCAGACCCATGAGCGACAAACCGGTCAAAAAGCTGTTCGTTAAAACCCACGGCTGCCAGATGAACGAGTACGACTCGGCCCGCATCCGCGATCTGCTGGGCGACAGCCACCAGTTCGTCCCCACCGATGACCCCGAAGCGGCGGACGTATTGCTGCTGAACACCTGCTCGATACGGGAAAAGGCGCAGGAGAAAGTCTTTCACCAGCTCGGCCGCTGGAAGGCGCTGAAGCAGAAAAACCCCGACCTGATCATCGGCGTGGGCGGTTGCGTGGCCAGCCAGGAGGGCGCCGCCATCAGTGCGCGCGCACCCTTCGTCGATGTCGTGTTCGGCCCGCAGACCCTGCACCGGCTGCCGGAGATGATCGACGCCTCGCGCCCGGGCGGCGCGCCGATCGTCGATGTCAGCTTTCCCGAAATCGAGAAGTTCGATCGCCTGCCCGAGCCGACCGCCGATGGCTGCAGCGCCTTCGTATCGGTCATGGAGGGCTGCAGCAAGTACTGCACCTTCTGCGTGGTGCCCTATACGCGCGGCGAGGAAGTCAGCAGGCCGTTCGACGACGTGATCTCGGAGATTGCCCACCTGGCCAGCCAGGGCGTGCGGGAAATCAACCTGCTGGGCCAGAACGTGAACGCCTACCGCGGCAGCAACCACCTGGGCGAGACCATCGATTTCGCCGAGCTGCTGACGTATGTCGCCGCGGTGCCCGGCATCGATCGCCTGCGCTACACCACCTCACATCCGCTGGAGTTCAGCGACGCCCTGATCGCCGTCTATGGCGAAATCCCCGCGCTGGTGGATCACCTGCACCTGCCGGTGCAGAGCGGCTCCGACCGCATCCTCGCGCTGATGAAGCGAGGCCACACCGCCGGCGAGTATCTCGCGAAAATTCAGCGACTGCGCGCCATCAGGCCCGCCATCAGCCTCTCCTCCGACTTTATCGTCGGCTTTCCCGGTGAGACCGATGACGACTTCGAGCAGACCCTGCGGCTGATAGCCGACGTCGGCTACGATCAGTCATTCAGCTTCATCTACAGCGCTCGCCCGGGCACACCCGCGGCGGATTTCCCGGACGCCACGCCCATGGAGGTCAAGAAGCGACGCCTGGCACTGCTGCAGCAGCGCATCAACCAGCAGGCCATGTCGATCAGCGAGCGCATGGTCGGCACGACGCAGACCGTTCTGGTGAGCGGCGTGTCGCGCAAAGACCCCGGCCAGCTGCAGGGCCGCACCGAGAACAACCGGGTGGTCAATTTTCACTGCCCGGACCACGGGCTGATCGGGCAGCTCATCCCGCTGCAGATCGTCGAGGCGCTGCCCAATTCCCTGCGCGGCATGAGACTTGGCGACCAGTCCGCTTTCAGCGCCGCCTGATTGCGTATATTCTAGACACCATCCATGGCCTGGCAGTTCTAATTGAACGAAGACACTTGAAACCACAACAGACTGCCCACACCACTGTCACGCTTGAACCCGATGATGTGCGATGGCTCGCCCAGCTCTGCGGCCAGCACGACGAGCACCTGCGACAGATAGAAGACCGCCTGGGGGTGCAGATCCACAACCGGGGGAACCGTTTCCAAATACAGGGAGACAGCCACCACAGCAACGCGGCCGCCGCCCTGCTGCGGCAGCTGTATCGCGAGCTGTCACAGGGGGGCACATTGACTCCCGCGACGCTGCACCTCTACCTGCAGGAGTCCGCCATGGAAAACCTCGCGGCGCTGGACGCCGACCATCAAGTGGCCGCCGGTCACGCGCTCAAGGTCCGCAACGCCGTCATCAAGCCCAGGGGCGAGCACCAGGCCCAGTATGTCGCCGCGGTTCTGGAAAACGACATCAACTTCGCCGTAGGCCCCGCCGGCACCGGCAAGACCTGGCTGGCGGTGGCCTGTGCCGTGCATGCCCTGGAGAGCGACGCGGTGCAGCGCATCATTCTGGTGCGACCGGCGGTCGAAGCGGGCGAGAAGCTGGGATTTCTGCCCGGCGATCTGGCCCAGAAGGTCGACCCGTATCTGCGCCCGCTGTATGACGCCCTGTACGAACTGCTCGGCTTTGACAAGGTCAGCAAGCTGATCGAGCGCAATATCATCGAAATCGCGCCCCTGGCCTACATGCGCGGCCGCACGCTCAATCACGCCTTCATCATCCTGGACGAGAGTCAGAACACCACCCGCGAGCAGATGAAGATGTTCCTCACGCGGATCGGCTTCGGCTCCACCGCTGTCATCACGGGCGACATCACCCAGATCGATCTCCCCAGGGGCACACCGCCCGGCCTGCAGCATGCCCTGTCGGTCCTGCAGGGCGTTCCCGGCATCAGCTTCACCCACTTCGACGCCAAGGATGTGGTGCGCCACCCGCTGGTGCAGCGCATCGTCGAAGCCTACGAGCGGCATGAGGCCAAGTGACGGCCAGGACCCCGATGATGGCGCCTCAACTGGACTACCAGAATGATGACGCGCTGCCCTGTCCCGAGCGCGCACAGGTCGAGCACTGGATCGCCACGGCGCTGGCAGAGGCGGGCGCCGGGGACGCTTGCGAGCTGACGGTGCGCATCGTCGCCAGCGCTGAGATGCAGGCGCTCAACCACCGCTACCGCGGCATCGACAGCCCCACCAACGTGCTCGCCTTCGAGGCCGAGCTGCCACCGGGCATCGACCTGCCACTGCTGGGGGATATCGTGATCTGCGCCCCGGTAGTGGAGCGGGAGGCCGCGCAGCAGGGCAAACCGGCCAGCGCGCACTGGGCTCACATGGCGGTGCACGGCGCCCTGCACCTGCTGGGCCATGACCACCAGGACAGCGACCAGGCCGACGCCATGGAGCACCTGGAGACCGTCATTCTGGCCCGGCTGGGCTTTCCCGACCCCTATGACACCCCCCCTACTATGGAGACCCCTACACCGCAATGAAACAGGACAATGCCGGCGACGACAGGAGCGAGCGAAACTGGCTGGACAAACTGGTGCAGCGCCTCACCCCGGAGCCGAGAGATCGAGAGCAGTTGCTGGAGCTGCTGCAGGTAGCCGGCGAAAAGCACCTGATCGACGCCGACACCCTCGGCATCTTCGAGGGCGCGTTGCGGGTATCGGACATGCAGGTGCGGGAGATCATGGTGCCCCGCGCGCAGATGGTCTGTGTCCGCACCGGGGACTCGCTGCAGGAGGTGCTCGCTACGGTCATCCGCTCGGCTCACTCCCGCTTCCCGGCCATCGGCGAATCCAAGGACGATATCAAGGGCATCCTGCTGGCAAAGGATCTGCTGCCGCTGCTGCTGGATGGCAAGGACAGCCAATTTGACCTCAACAGCCTGATACGTCCGGTGCAGGTCGTGCCGGAGAGCAAGCGGCTGCAGGTGCTGTTGCGCGAGTTTCGCGAGAAGCGCAGCCATATCGTCATCGTCATCGACGAGTACGGCGGGGCTGCCGGCCTGGCGACCATCGAAGACGTGCTGGAAGAGATCGTGGGTGACATCGAGGACGAATATGACCGCGAGGACAAATTCGTGCGCCATATCCGCGACCACGAATACGGCGTCAAGGCGCTGATGCCCATCGAGGAATTCAACGAACAGTTCGGCACACAGCTGCCGGAAGACGAATACGATACCATCGGCGGACTCGTCACGAACTCCTTCGGCTATCTCCCTCAGCCGGGCGAGGAGGTCGTCATTGAAGGGGTGCAGTTCGCGGTCACCAAGGCTGACAGCCGGCGCTTGCTGTGGCTGCGCATGATACTGCCGGCCGGTCGTGGCTGAACGCCGGCCATTGACGCACTGGCACAGCGGTCGCCGCGGTCACATCGCGGCGCTGCTGGCCGGACTGCTGCCGGCGCTGTCGCTGGCTCCATTCGACCTGTGGCCGGCCGGCGTCGCCGCGTCCGCGCTGCTGTTCTGGTTGTGGCAGCAGCAGACCCGGGCCACCATCCTGCTGCGCGGCTGGCTGTTCGGGCTCGGCATGCTCGGCAGCGGCATTTCGTGGATCTACGTGAGCATCCACGATCATGGCCAGGCCCCTGCCCCGCTGGCCGCCGCCCTGGTGGTACTGCTCGCCGGCGTGCTGGCCCTGTATCCCGCCCTGGCCGGCTGGCTCTATCACGCCTGCCGCCCCCGGGGCGCACTGGCGCGGGTACTGGTGTTCACCGCGGCCTGGGTGCTCGCTGAGTGGCTGCGCGGCTGGGTGCTCACCGGTTTTCCCTGGCTGTACCTCGGCTACGCTCACACCGACACTGCGCTGGCAGGCTGGGCGCCGGTGGCAGGCGTGTTCGGCCTGACCGCCCTCGTCGCGTTCAGCGGGGCGGCCCTGGCCTGCCTGGCCGTGGGCAGCGGACCCCGGCGCGCGCTGCCCGCTGCGCTGGCGCTCGTGCTGTGGGCCATGGGCTGGGCGCTGCAGGCCATCGAATGGGTGCGCCCTGCGGGCCCACCGGCGCAGGTCGGCATGATGCAGCCCGACATTCCTCAGGAGGTCAAATGGATACCGATGACCTTCGACGCCATCATCGACAGCTACCGGGAACTGAGCGAACCGCTATGGGGCAGCGATATCGTGATCTGGCCGGAGGCCGCCATCCCCCGCGCCTACCAGAGCGCGACCCGCCTCATCGCGGAACTGGATGGAACCGCACGCGCCCATGGCAGCGCCCTGGTGACGGGTGTTCCCCTGGTCGAACCGGCCACCGCCAGCACTGAGGGCACCTGGTACAACAGCGTCGTGGTCCTGGGCAACGGTGACGGCCGCTATCGCAAACGGCGGCTGGTACCGTTCGGTGAATACGTGCCACTCGAACACTGGCTGCGCGGTCTGATCGCCTTTTTTGATCTGCCCATGTCGCACATGTCGGTCGGGCCGGACCCGCAACCGCTATTGCGTGCCGGACCCTGGCGGCTCGCCCCCTACATCTGCTACGAGG
Source organism: uncultured Gammaproteobacteria bacterium (assembly GCA_963792875.1). GTDB lineage: Bacteria > Pseudomonadota > Gammaproteobacteria > Pseudomonadales > JAHEGP01 > JAHEGP01. The sequence goes on from CAWBXV010000002.1 coordinate 216,650, forward strand.
TGGTCTATCCCGACCTCGTCGCGCGCGATGCGGCGGCGGCCGACTTTATCGTGACCGTCAGCAACGACAGCTGGTTCGGGCGCTCGATCGGCCCGCTGCAGCACTTTCAGATGGCGCGCATGCGCGCCCTGGAGAATGGCCGCTACCTACTGCGCGGCACCAACAATGGCGTCACCGCCATCATCGACGAACGGGGCCGGGTCATGGCGCGCGCCCACCAATATACCCGCACCACGCTCACCGGCGAGGCCCAGGCGATGCGGGGCCGCACCCCGTTCAGCCGTGCGGGCAGCGCGCCGGTCGTGGCCGCCGCCGTGCTGATCCTCGCCGGCGCCGGCCTGGCGGAAATCACCCGACGGCGCCGGACTGGTGATAGTGCGGCGCAGTGAGTTATTCTTAGCGATTGTATTTCAGGTCATTTTTACCGATGAGCAACGTCGATATTCAAGAACACTATCACCCCGCAGAAGTTGAGGGGGAGGCGCAGCAATACTGGGAGACGCGACAGAGTTTTGCCGTCTCGGAAGACCCGCAGCGCGAAAAATTCTACTGCCTCGCCATGTTTCCCTATCCCAGCGGCAAACTGCACATGGGACACGTGCGCAATTACACCATTGCGGACGTGATCAGCCGCTATCAGCGCATGCAGGGCCGGAACGTGCTGCAGCCCATGGGCTGGGACGCGTTCGGCCTGCCCGCCGAAAATGCCGCGACGCAGCATGGCGTAGCCCCTGCAGCGTGGACCTACGACAACATCGCCTACATGAAAGGCCAGCTGCAACGGCTGGGCTTCGCCTACGACTGGAAGCGGGAGATCGCCACCTGCAGGCCCGACTACTACCGCTGGGAGCAGTGGTTCTTTACCCGCCTGCACGCCAAGGGGCTGGTGTACAAGAAGATGTCCACCGTCAACTGGGACCCCGTTGACCAGACCGTACTGGCCAACGAGCAGGTCATCGACGGCCGCGGCTGGCGCTCGGGGGCGCTGGTCGAACGCCGCGAGATTCCCCAGTGGTTCATCAAGATCACCGACTACGCCGAGCAGCTGCTGGAAGACCTGGACCGGCTCAGCGGCTGGCCGGAGCAGGTGATCACCATGCAGCGCAACTGGATAGGCCGCTCGGAGGGCGTGGTCATCCACTTCAGCCTGGCCAACGCGATCGTCAGCAGCATCGCCGGGTTCGACGTCTATACCACGCGCCCGGACACGCTCATGGGCGTCACCTACCTGTGCCTGGCTCCTGAACACCCGCTCAGCGAGGCGCTCGCCACGGAGAACGAGGCGCTTGCAGCGTTCCTGGCCCGCTGCCGACTGCGCCGCGCCGCCGAGGCAGACCTGGCGACGATGGAAAAAGAGGGCTTCGACAGCGGCCTGTGCGCCACGCATCCCCTCACCGGCGAGCAGTTGCCGATCTGGATCGCCAACTACGTACTCATGGACTATGGTTCGGGAGCCGTCATGGCCGTGCCGGCGCACGACCAGCGCGACTGGGAGTTCGCCCAGCGCTACCGGCTCCCCGTGAAGCAGGTCATCTTCCCGCTGGATGAAGCCGCCAGCACCGTCGATATCGGCGCGGCCGCGTTCGTCGACAAGGGCGTGCTGCGCCACTCCGGCCCGTTCGACGGCCTCAGCTCGGCCGCGGCCTTCGACGCCGTCGCCGCAGCGCTGGAGCAGAAGCACAAGGGCCGCAAGAGCATCAATTACCGCCTGCGCGACTGGGGTGTCTCCCGGCAGCGCTACTGGGGAGCGCCGATTCCCATGTTCACGCTGCCCACGGGCGGGGAGATTCCGGTGCCGCCGGACAAGCTGCCGGTGCTGCTGCCCGAGGACGTGGTGATGGACGGGGTCCATTCACCCATCAAACGCGACCCTGAGTGGCGCAGGGCGGAGCTCAACGGCCTGCCGGTCGAGCGGGAGACCGACACCTTCGACACCTTCATGGAATCGTCGTGGTATTACGCGCGCTTCACCTGCCCGAACTTCGAGGGCGGCATGCTGGACCGGCAGGCGGCGAACTACTGGCTGCCGGTGGATCAGTACGTGGGGGGTATCGAACACGCCATCCTGCACCTGCTGTATGCGCGCTTCTTCCACAAACTGATGCGCGACGAGGGCCTGGTAGAGTGCGACGAGCCGTTCGAGCGCCTGCTGTGCCAGGGCATGGTGCTGATGGACGGCGCCAAGATGTCCAAGTCAAAGGGCAATACGGTCGACCCCCAGGCGCTGATCGACCAGTTCGGCGCCGACACGGTCCGCCTCTTTACCATGTTCGCAGCGCCTCCAGAACAGTCGCTGGAGTGGTCCGATTCCGGCGTGGAGGGCGCGCATCGGTTCCTGCGCCGCCTATGGAAACTCGCGCATCGGCTGCTGCAGCTCGAGGCGGCGGCGGGGGCGGCGCCGCCGGCTGACAGCAGCCTGCCCGGCGACCTGCGCCGCAAGATTCACGAAACTATCGCCAAGGTCAGCGACGACTATGCGCGGCGTCAGACCTTCAACACGGCTATTGCCGCAGTCATGGAGCTGTGCAACGAACTGGCCAGATTCGAGACCGCTGGTGCGGCCGATCTGGCGACCATGCGCGAGGGACTGGAGGCCGCCGTGTTGCTGCTGGCGCCCATCACACCGCACATCTGTCACCGCCTCTGGCAGGGCCTCGGACACGAGGATGCCGTGATCGACGCACCGTGGCCGCAGGCGGACGCGGCGGCCCTGCAGCGCGCCAGCATGGACATCGTCATCCAGGTCAACGGCAAGAAGCGCAGCAGCATTTCCGCGCCGGCGGACCTGGATCAGCCCGCACTGGAACAGCTCGCCCTGGCGGACGGCAAGGTCCGGAATTTCATCGAAGGCAAGACCGTGCAGAAGATCTTCGTGGTGCCCAACAGGCTGGTCAACATCGTGGCCAGATAGCGCTCTGGCGCTGCTTTCTCCGCGGTCGCGCCTGCGCGGCATGACCGATCAAGCCCGTCGACTCACAACAGGGAGCAATCGATCCATGAAGCGCTGGTATCTGATCATCATTTTTTTTGGCGCCTCACTGCTCGGCGCATGCGGCTGGCATCTGCAGGGCAAGGAAGCCACCGGCATAAGGCTGGGTAAGATTTTCATTACCGGCGACGCGGTCAACGGCGTGATCTTCCGCAAGGTGCAAACCGAGATACTCAACAGCGGCGTCGAGGTCGTTGCGAGCCGCGGCGAGGCGAACCACATTCTCTGGATCGGCAGAGAGCGCGAGGATACCCGCAGCGCCAGCTACGACTTTCTGCTGCGCACCGCGGAGAACGTCATCATCATGGAGACGCAATTCGAGGTCCGCAGCAGCGCCGGTGAGCTGATCTTCGGCCCCTCCGCCGTGTTTGCCGAGCGCGTCTACGAATACGATGTTCAGGGCGTGACGTCATCGGCGGCTCAGCGCGATATTATCACCAAGGAGCTGCGCGAAGATCTCGCTGCGCAGATCGTACGGCGCATCAGTTCCGTCAATCCCGACTTCATCACCACCAGCGACGGCAGGCAGATCCCCCGCAAGTCCGCCACAGAGGAACCCGCCCCGCAGTGAACATCAACAGCGAGGCGCTGCCACGCCAGCTGCGGGGGCAGCCAAAGCCGCTCTACTGGGTCTCAGGGGACGAAACGCTGCTGGTTCAGGAGTCTGCCGACAAGATCAGACAGTTCTGCCATCGCCAGGGCTTCAGCGAGCGGGAGATCTGGCATATCGACGGGGCCGGCAACGCCAACTGGCAGGCCATCCTGCTGTCGGCCAACAGCCTCTCGCTGTTCGCCGAGCGCAAGCTGCTGGAGCTGCGTTGCGCCTCGGGCAAGCCGGGCGAATCCGCGCTGAAGGCGCTGTCCGGCTATAGCAGCAACCCCAATCCCGACTGCGTCCTGCTGGCATGCAGCCCAAAACTCGAAACCACCACGACGCGGAGCAAGACCTTCAAGGCGCTGGTCGAGGACATGCTCTGGGTGCAGGCCTGGCCGGTCGAGAGGTCCGCCCTCCCCGCCTGGATTGGCAGGCGGCTCGAGTCTCAGGGCCTGCATGCCACGCCCGAAGCGCTGGCGCTGCTGGCGGAGCGCGTCGAAGGCAATCTTCTCGCCGCCCAGCAGGAAGTGGAAAAGCTGGCACTGCTGATTACACCCGGCGCCACCATCGACGCCGAGGTGGTGGTGAGAGCGGTGGCAGACAGCTCCCGCTTCGACGTGTTCGACCTGGTCGACTTTCTGCTCAAGGCCGATGCGGCCGGGGCGGTGCGGGTCATCAACGGGCTCAAGGGCGAGGGCACCGAGGCGCCGGTCATCCTGTGGGCGATAAGCCGGGAACTGCGGCGCCTGATCAGCGTCCGCCAGGCCATGGACCGCGGCAAGTCCCCCGATGGCGCCATGGAAGCACAGGGTGTGTGGAAGAATCAGCGGGCCCTGTTCCGACAAGCCGCCACGCGCTTGAGCCTGGCGCAGCTCCGCCAGGCCCTGCAGGCCGCGCGCGCGGTCGATGCCAGCATCAAGGGCGCCGGCAGCGGCAGCCCCTGGGACCTGCTGAGGTCGCTGGCGCTTGCCCTGTGCGGCAGGCCGGTACTGGAGCCGCCATCATCCAGACCTGCACCTGCCGGCGGGGCGATGCGCGGGTAAACCCCAGCGGGCTACTGTTCCAGTTCGGTCCAGCGGGCGTAGAGCGCGTCGAGCTCGCCCTGCAACTGTGTCAGCCTGGCCAGGGCATCCGCCGCGTCGCGGTGGTCACCCTGGTAAAAGTCCGGACCCGCCACCCGCGCCTGCAGGTCGGCGAGTTCCTGTTCCGCCACCTCGATGCGCTCCGGCAGCCCCTCGAGCTCGCGCTGCTGCCGATAGCTGAGCTTCCTCTTCGCTGCCGGCAGCGCTGCGGCGGGTGACGGCTTGGACTCGGCGGGCGCTCGCCTGGGCGGCTCGGGCGACGTTGCCGCGGCGGTCAGTGAACCACCAGCGGCAAGCCAGTCACTGTAGCCGCCAACATGCTCTTCTACCGTGCCATCTCCCGGCAGCACCATGATGCTGGTGACGACCTGATCCATGAAGTCCCTGTCGTGGCTGACCAGCAGGACCGTCCCCTCGAACGAAAGCAGCAGCTCCTCAAGCAGCTCCAGGGTCTCGATGTCGAGATCGTTGGTGGGCTCATCGAGCACCAGCAGGTTGGCAGGCTTGCTGAACAGCTTGGCCAGTATGGCGCGGTTCTGCTCACCCCCCGACAGCGACTTGACTGGCGTGCGCGCTCGCTGGGGACTGAACAGGAAGTCGCCAAGATAGCTCATGGCATGGCGCCGGCGGCCATTCAACTCGAGAAATTCCCGCCCCTCGCAGATGTTGTCGATGAGATCTTTCTCGCCATCGAGTTGCAACCGCAGCTGATCGAAGTAGGCAAGCTGCAGCTTGCTGCCCCGCTTGATCTGCCCCTGCTGTGGTTCGAGCTCGCCCAGCAGAATCTTGAGCAGGGTCGACTTGCCGGCGCCGTTGGCGCCGACGATGCCGATGCGATCGCCGCGCATCACCGTCGTGGAGAGGCCGTCGATGACCCGCTGGTCGCCGAAGCTGTGTGAGACATCCTGCAGCTCGACCACCAGCTTGCCCGAGAGCTCACCCTGTTCCAGAGTGAAGTTGACGCGCCCCTGCTGCTCACGGCGAATCGCCCGCTTGGCCCGCATCGCCTCGAGCGAACGCACCCGGCCCTCATTGCGCGTGCGGCGCGCCTTGATACCCTGCCGAATCCACTGTTCCTCGGCGGACAGCTGCTTGTCGAACAGCGCGTTGGCCCGCTCCTGGGCGGCCAGCTGCTCTTCCCGAAAGCGCAGGAAGCCCCGGTAGTCTCCGTCCCAGCTCCTGAGCGAACCGCGATCGAGCTCCGCGATCTGCAGCGCAGTATGCTGCAGGAAGGCACGGTCGTGCGTCACCATGAGCAGGGCACCGCGGAAATCGCGCAGCTGTCCTTCGAGCCACTCGATGGCGGGAATATCCAGGTGGTTGGTGGGTTCATCGAGCAACAGGATGTCGGGCTCCCGCACCAGCGCTCTGGCCAGCGCCACCCGGCGCCGCCACCCCCCTGACAACTCGCCCATCAGGCTCTGGGCGGGCAGCTGCAACTGCGACAGCACACTCTCCACGCGATGCTGCAGGCGCCAGCCGTCGCGGGCCTCCAGCTCGTGCTGGATGGTCTCCAGGCGCGCCCAATCCGCCCGCTCGCCCAATTGCACCTGCTGATGGTAGCGGCGCAGCAGGTCGCCGATTTCACTGAGCCCGGCCGCCACGTAATCGTACACGCTGACCGCCTCAGCGTCGGGCAGGCTCTGGTCGAGCCAGGCCAGCTTCACGCCAGGGCGCACCCAGCGGGTGCCGGCATCGGGCTGGAGCACCCCGGCCACAACCTGCAGCAGCGTGGTCTTGCCCTCACCGTTGCGGCCGAGCAGACCGATCCGCTGGCCCTTGTACAACGACAGACCGACGCCGTCGAGCAGGGCCCGGGCGCCGATATGCAGCGACACGTCGTCCAGTTTGAGCAGGGGCATGGCGCATCCATCAGCAGGGAGTTGCGGCGGATTATACCCCTTTCAGCCGCGAGCGCCCGCAGATCGCGATCGGCTGACCGGTTCGCCCTGGCGACCCGCCGCAGGCACGCGCTACTCGGAATCCTCGAGCAGGTTGCGGCCGGGCTGGGGGTGGTCCTTGCTGCGGCTGGTTTCGGCCGGCTGGACCTGCGAGGTGTGCAGCGCGGCCGGAGCCGACAGCGGCGGGTAGCCCGGCACGACGTCCTCGCCGCTGGACTCGATACCGATGCGATAGGCGGCAAATCCCGGCATGACCACCTGATTGAGCGCCATGCCCAGCACCCGCCCGCTATAGGGCGAGAGAATCTCTGTGCGCACATTGGTGATCGGATCGGTCACTGTGCCCAGCACTTCGTCCCTGCGCACCCGCTTGCCCAGCGCCACGTCGCTGAACAGAATGCCGCCCTCGTCGGCCCGCACCCAGATCGACTGATAGTAGACGGGCTCCGGATTGCCCCAGCGCGAGGCCTTCTTGACCATGCCCATCTTGCCCAGCAGGCTCTGTATGCTCTGTACGCCGTGATCGACCTCCTGCTCCTGCAGGCGCATGGGCTCCCCGGCTTCCAGCGCGACGGCGGGGATGCCGGCGGCCAACGCCGCCTGGCGCAGCGTCCCCACGGCACCATCGCTGTGCAGCACGACCGTGCCATCAAAGCTCTGGCTGAATTCGAGCACGCGCGAGTCGCGCAGGTTGGCCCGCAATTGCGGCAGGTTGGCGCGATAGAACGACCCCGTGTGCAGGTCCACCAGCGCATTACAGTGGGAGATCACCTCCTTGAAAAAGGAATGGGCGATACGCGCTGCCGAGCTGCCCGAGGGATCGCCTGGGAAGTAGCGATTCAGGTCGCGGCGATCGGGCAGATAGCGCGAACCGCGACGGAAGCCCTGCAGGTTGACGATAGGCACCCCGATCACCGTGCCCGACAGCTTGTGCGCGTCGAGATTGTAGAGCACGCGCCGCACGATCTCGATGCCATTAAGCTCGTCACCGTGAACGGCTGCGGTCAGGCACAATGCCGGCCCCGGCTTGGCTCCGTGTACCACCAGTACCGGGCTGCCCGCGGCGATCCCCTCAAACGAGTTGTTCGGCGCCCAATGCAGGCGGGTCGACGTCGCCGGCGGCACCTCAGTGCCAAGCATCACCAGCGAGCGCGACCTCTTGCGCCGCTCGGTCGCGCTGGCGCTGTGGGGCGGTGCCTGCGCGGCGGCCTTGGCGGTCGCGCCGGCGGCTGCCGGCCGCGCTGCTGGCTCAAGCGCTCGCCGGTGCTCCTTCGCCTCAGGAGCGGGCTTGGCCGGGGAAACGGCCGCTGCCTCGGCCTGATCGGCCGACAACGGCACGGGCGTCACCGCCACCGGCTCGCCCAGATCGATGCTGTCGGCCTTGACGACGACCGGCGTTTCCTCTGACCGCCCGCTGCGCGCATCGGCCTGGGTCGGCGACCCGGTCATGGGCGCGGCATCGACCGCAGACCCGGCTGCCGGATCGTTCGCTCCCTGCGGCGCGGCATGCTGCTGCGGCGGATTTGCCACGGGTTCGGCAGCGATGCAGAGGGCGGCGAGCGCCAGCTGCAGACTGCAGGCCATCGCGGCGAACACACCCGGCCGCAGAATATTTCGCCCGGGCGTCGCCATGCATCGCTGCGCTGCTGTTCTCACACCCACCCTACTGGTAATCTCGCCATATCCCATCACTACTCCTGCGCCCGCACGAGCGAGGACTTTGGAGAACCCCTGAACAATACGCAAATTATAGTCAACCGATTCACAATTGAGCGGAATCACGCGAATAACGCCCTAGCCCGGCGGACCCACTTCTAGACTGCCACAACTGCCGTAGCGCGCAAGCGTCCGGCAGGAGCTATCCGGGGAAAAGTCGATCGACCTGTCTATCGGCGTGATAGGAGCTTCTCACCAAGGGGCCGGATGCCACGCTGGCAAAACCCAAGCGCTCGGCCATCTCACCGAGTTCCCGGAACTCCTCCGGCGTGACGAAGCGATGCACGGGCAGATGGTCCCTGCTCGGCTGCAGATACTGCCCAAGCGTCAGCATGTCGATGTCGTGCTCCCGCATGTCGCGCAACACCTGCAGCAATTCTTCCCGGGTCTCGCCCAGGCCCAGCATCAGGCCCGACTTGGTCAGTACCTGCGGGCAGCGCTGCTTGTAACGCTTCAACAAGTCCAGGGACCACTGGTAATCGCTGCCCGGGCGGCACTGGCGATACAGGCGGGGCACCGTTTCCAGGTTGTGATTGAATACATCCGGCGGTTCGGCTTCGAGCAGGTCCAGAGCGATATCGCGGCGCCCGCGAAAGTCCGGCACCAGCACTTCAACCCGGATAGCGGGGTTGCGCTCCCGGGTGGCGCGGATACAGGCGGCGAAGTGGGCGGCGCCGCCATCGCGCAGATCGTCGCGGTCGACCGATGTGATGACCACGTAGCTGAGCTTCATCTCGCTGATGGCATCGGCCAGCGCGGCCGGCTCGCCCTCATCCAGCGGATTGGGACGGCCGTGCGCGACGTCGCAGAAGGGGCAGCGGCGGGTACAGATGTCCCCCATGACCATAAAGGTGGCCGTACCGCTACCGAAACACTCACCCAGGTTGGGGCACTGCGCCTCCTCGCACACGGTCGCGAGCTTCCTGGCGCGCAGGATGCCCTTGATGCGCTTGACCTCGGGGGAGGCCGGCAGCCTGACGCGAATCCAATCCGGCTTGGACGGCAGCTCACGCGTGGGAATGACCTTGACGGGAATGCGCGCCACTTTATCCGCGCCCCGCAACTTGTCGCCCTGCCGCACCTTGCCAATGCCATCAGTCATGATTCCACCCCACTTGCAAAGAAGATGCAGCAGCCGACGCGCCAGCGCCGCTAGTCCCCGGCGAGCCCACCGGGCCGGGCCGCGCCCGGCAAGCCCTGCCGGACGCGCCACTCAGTATATCCCAGGTGCATCGCCAGCTGCCGCACCAGCGCCCCCTCTACGCGCCTGCGCTCGCCCTCGTCCCAGCGGCCGACGTGGTCGCACAGCCGCGCAACCCGCAATCCCGCGTAGCCGCAGGGGTTGATGCGGGCAAAGGGCTCCAGATCGAGGTCGAGATTGAAGGCCAACCCATGAAAGGAACAGCCGCGCCGGACCCGCAGGCCGAGCGCGGCAATCTTGGCTCCATCGGCCAGATACACGCCGGGGGCACCGGGCCGGGGTCCGGCGGCAATGCCCATCTCCCTCAGCACGGCCACGATGCTCTGCTCGATAGCATCGACGAGGGCGCGCACCCCAAGGCCCCAGCGCCGCAGATCGACCAGCAGATAGGCCACCAGCTGTCCGGGACCATGGTAGGTTACCTGCCCGCCGCGATCGACCTGGATGACCGGGATGTCCCCTGGGTTGAGCAGATGTTCGGCCCTGCCCGCCTGCCCCTGGGTATAGGTGGGCGGGTGCTCCAGCAGCCAGATTTCATCCGGCCACTCGGGACCCCTGGCATCGGTATAGCAGCGCATGGCCTCCCAGCAGGTGGCGTAGTCGATCTGCCCCAAGGTGCGGACCTGCAGCTTGCGCACACCGATCGGCTCCTTCACAGGATCAGGGCCACGCGTTCGCCGGCCTGGAGTTCGGCGTGCATGCGCTCCAGCTGCCCCTGCGATTCGGCGATGAAGCTCACATTGATCGAGACGAAGCGCCCGGCGCGACTCGGCCGCGCATCGACCTCGCCGGTCACCGTGGCATGGCGGCTCACGACGGCCAGCACCCATTCGGCAAAGTCGGGCGCTTCCCGGCCGAGCACCTTGATGGTGTACTCGCAGGGAAAGCCCATTAGCGAGTCCAGCCCCGGCGCCAAGCTAGCTGACCTCGGTGGTAGAGGTACCGAACAGCTGATAAAAGAACAGCATCATCGCATCCCACAGGCGGGCTACGAGGCCCGCCTGCTCGACCGTGCCAAGCGCAACCAGCGCGGGGGTCAGCGCCTCGCCGGCATCACCGCCCTCGGCGTCGCCGCTCACGGCCGCGGCATCGCCCCGCAACAGGGGGGCGCCATCCAGGCTCAGTCGCAACAAGCCCAGCGCCTGGCCGGTAGCGATGGGCGCCTCGATGACGTCGTCGAACTCGAGCTCCGCGGTCAGTGCCTCGCGCTTGCCCCGAGGGATGGTCACGTAGACGTCATTGAGCACACCCATGGCGACGCGGTCCTCGGCGCCGGACCAAACTTTGATCTGGGCGATCGCCTGGCCCGCATCGTACAGCTTGAGCGTTTCGTAATAGCGGAACCCGTACTGCAGCAGCTTCTGGTTTTCCTGAGCCCGCGCGTCAGCACTCTTGGCGCCCATCACCACCGCAATGAGCCGCATATCGCCGCGCTTGGCCGAGGCTACCAGGCTGTAACCGGCCGCCTGGGTGTAGCCGGTCTTGAGACCATCCACGGAGGGGTCCTGCCACAGCAGCTTGTTGCGGTTTGACTGAGCGATGTCGTTGAAACTGAAGCTGCGCTCGGCATAGAGCGAGTAGTCCTCGGGAAAGTCCCTGATGACGGCCTGCGCCAGCAGCGCCATGTCCCGCGCCGTGGAGTACTGCTCCTGCGCCGGCAGGCCATGCGCATTGGCAAAGCGCGAGTTGCGCATTCCCAGCAACTCGGCGCGATGGTTCATGAGATCGGTGAACGAGTCCTCGCTGCCGGCGATAAACTCCGCCACGGCCACCGCGGCATCACTGCCCGAAGAGATGATCACGCCCTTTTGCAGCGCATCGAGTCGCACCTTCTTGCCAACCTCGATAAACATTCGCGACGAGCCTTTGAACACCGGGTTCTGCGCCCAGGCATTCCGGCTGATGGGCACGAGATCGTCGGCGTGCAGGTTGCCCTTGGCCAGTTCGGCCGACAGGATGTAGCTGGTCATCATCTTGGTCAGACTGGCCGGCGGCAACCGCTCGTCAGCGCTTTCCGCCACCAGCATCCGGCCGCTGTCGGCATCGAGCAGGACGTAGGATCTGGCGTCGAGCCTGGGCGGTGCCGGGATCAGCACCGGGTCTTCCGCCGCGCTCAGAGAGATGGGCAGCCATTGGAGGGCAAGGAGGATAACCAGGGGCATTGCTCGAATAAACATACAGCTATACTCGCTTCTTTGCTCGGTGGCGGGCGCGTCCGCGCCGCATTGTAGCAGGTTTGCGGGCCAGCACACGGCCGTGGGCCGCGACCGCCGGCGCGACCCGCTATGGCGCCGCGCTAATCGATGACGGGATAGGGCTGGCCGAGATTCTCCGCCATCATCAATTCGCGAATCTGCAGCTCCTCTTCGGCTGCCAGCAGGGGACCTATGCGCACGCGATACGGCGCCGGCTGGTCCTCGCCCCCGAAGGCAATGGCCACCGGCTTGCGCAGCAGCTGCGCCAGCCGTTGGCGCAGCGCCTCGGCCTTGGCGCGCTCGCTGAAGGCGGCCGCCTGCAGGTAGCGGCGCGGCGCCGCGGAGTCGCTACCCGCAGCCTCGGGAGCCGCCGCGGGAGCCGCCGCTGGCAACGCCGCGGCATCGATCACCGCTATCTCCACATTGGCGACCCCGCGCTGGGCATAACCCAGCTTGGTCGCGGCCGCAAACGAGAGATCGATGACTCTGGCGCCGTGAAAGGGACCGCGATCGTTGACCCGCACGATAGCGCTGCGGCCGTTGTCCAGATTGACAACGCGCACGTAGCAGGGAATGGGCAGTGACTTGTGCGCCGCCGTCATGGCGTACATATCGTAAATCTCGCCATTGGAGGTCTGGTGCCCATGAAACTTGGCGCCATACCATGACGCCACGCCGCGCTTCCGGTAGCTGCGCGCGTCCTCCTGACTCATGACGTGGTAGGTCTTGCCCAGGACGCGGTAGGGGCTGCGGTTGCCCGCCTGACGAATCACCTCAGGGCGGGGCACCGCGTCCTGAATCGTGGCGGGATCGAGACTCACCTGCGGTGCGGAATCCTCACGCTGCTGGTAGCGCGAATCGGTGGTGCAGGCCGGCAGCAGCAGCGCCAGCAGCAGGCAGGACGGGAGCCGCCGCCAGTGACTAGCTCTGGCCGCCATCACTGCGATCGCCGACCAGCTCGCTCAGTTGATTGACTGCCATGGCGTAGAGGCGGCTCTGGTTGTAGGTTGTGATGACAAAGTAATTCTTGAGGCCCAGCCAGTACTCGGCGCCGCCTTTGCCCTGCAGCTCAACGGCCCCCGCCGGCTGCTCGGACACTTTCACCGTGGCCCGATAGCCCTTGTCCGCCAGCTTCAATACGGTACTGTCCGGCTTGAGCCCCCGATTGAGCACCGCCCTGTCGGCATCGGCCGCCGCCTGGGCGCGCACGGTGATGGCGCCCCCGCGCTTCCAGCCGTTCCTGCTGAGATAGTTGGCGACACTGCCGATGGCATCGGTTGGGTTGTTCCAGATGTCGGCAACGCCGTCGCCGTCGAAATCCACGGCATAATGACGATAGCTGGAGGGGATGAACTGACCGTAACCCATGGCTCCCGCATAGGAGCCCTGCAGCGACAGGGGTTCCAGACCCTGCTCCTTGCACAGCAGCACAAAGTGCTCGAGCTGCTCGTGGCCGAAGCGCGAGCGCCAGGTGCCCGCGTCAAACTCGAAGGCCTGGGTGGCCAGCGTGTCGATCACCCGATAGCTGCCCATGTGCTCCCCGTAGTAGGTTTCCACCCCGAGGATGGCGACCACAACCTCAGACGGCACACCGAAAGACGCCTCCGCCCGCTGCAGCTGCTCACCGTACTTGTCTTGGAAGGCCCTGCCCCCGTCAACGCGCTTGGAGGTGATGAAAATGTCCTGATATTGCGCCCATTCCTTCGATTCCGCCGGGCGCGCGATGGCCTTGACGACGGCGTCCTGACGCTCGGCCTCGGCCATCAGCGCAACCAGCTCGGCCTCCTGCCAGTCGTGTTTGCGCACCATGTCCGCTATCCATTGCCGGGCCCTGGGGTCCGACGAATAGTCGGCCCGGGCCGTGAGCGCTGTAGACAGCAACAACCCCGCGATTGCCAGCGAGCCGCAGCGAAACCCTGTTCTCATATCTCACCCTCGGTTACCGTGTAATCTTTTTGTCTTCGGTACTGATCGACATCAGGATGCCGAACCCCACAATCAGCGTAATCAGGGCGGTGCCGCCCTGACTCACCAGAGGCAGCGGAACGCCCACCACCGGCAGCAAACCTGACACCATGCCCATGTTGACGAACACATAGATAAAAAAGGTCACGGTGATACTGCCGCCAAGCAAGCGCGAGAAGGTATCCTGGGCATTCAGGCAGATTACAATGCAGCGTGCGATGATCAACAGATAAAGACCCAGCAGCAAGGCGACACCCACCAGGCCAAACTCCTCCGCGAGCACGGCGATGATAAAGTCCGTGTGGCTTTCCGGCAGGAAATCCAGATGGGACTGCGTTCCCGCGAGCCAGCCCTTGCCCTCCCAGCCGCCGGAGCCGATCGCCGTCTTCGACTGAATGATATTCCAGCCTGCCCCCAGCTTGTCGCTCTCGGGATCAAGCAGCGTGAGAATGCGCTGCTTCTGATAATCGTGCAATAGAAAATTCCAGGCGGGAAAACTACCTGCCACCACTAACAGCATAGCAGTCAAAATATACCACCAGCGCAAGCCGGCAAAAAAAAGCACCAGTAAGCCGGAGGCGGCAACCAGCAGGGCAGTACCGAGGTCCGGCTGGCGCGCAATCAGCAGCGTGGGAACGCCAACGATTGCCAGCGCAGCCAATACGTCGCCTGGCACCGGCGGCAACACCCGCCGGGCCAGGTACCAGGCCACGGTCATCGGCATGACGAGCTTGAGTATCTCGGCCGGCTGAAACCTGGGCAGTCCGGGAATGGCCAGCCAGCGCTGTGCGCCCTTGGCCCCCGTGCCGAAAAACAGCACGGCGATCAGCAACAGCACGCCGCCAGCGTAGGCATAGGGGGCGACCCCGCGGAAAAAGCGCACATCGAGCTGACTCACCACCAGCATGGCCGCGTAGGCCAACGCAAAATAGGTGCCTTGCCGCGCCAGCGCCGACCAGTTGCGATCGCTGGCGCTGAACAGCACCAGCAGCCCGGTGGCCGTCAGCACCAGCAGCAGCACGAACAGCGGCAGATCGATATGCAGGCGCTGCAGCAACGGGGGCGACGTGCGCAGGTTGCCAGCGCCAGCCGGCAGCTGCCGGACGAAATCACCATGCGACAAGCTCACCCTCCCCGGCGCTCACCGGCCACTTCTTCTGCAGATAGGTATCCATGACCCGGCGGGCCACCGGCGCCGCCGTCGACGAGCCGTGTTCGCCATTTTCGACCACCACCGCCAGGGCGATGCGCGGCCGCTCGACCGGCGCGAAAGCGATGAACAGCGCGTGATCCCGATGGCGCTCAGCGATGCTGGACGCGTCGTAGTTCTCGCCCTGGGCAATGCCGATGACCTGGGCGGTACCCGTCTTGCCCGCGATGCGGTAGCTCACGTCTCTGGATATCCCCTTGGCCGTGCCCTTGGGCCCGTGCACTACCGCCTCCATGCCGCGCCAGATCTCGTCCCAATTCGCCGGATTATTGAGCTCGATCTGCTCGAATTGCGGCGGCTCGGGAATCTCCTGGGAGATCGATTTCAGGATGCGCGGGCGGAACAGCTTGCCGCGACTGGCGATGGCCGCGGTGGCGACGGCCAATTGCAGCGGCGTGGCCAGCATATAACCCTGGCCGATGCCGACGCTGAGCGTCTCACCGGGGTACCAGGGTTCGCGCCGCCGCTCCCGCTTCCACGCCAGCGATGGCAGCAAGCCCGCCCGCTCGATGGGCAGGTCGATGCCGCTGGCACGGCCCAGCCCGAACTGCGAATTGAAGGCATGGATGCGATCGACGCCCAGCTTATACGCCAGGGTGTAGAAGTAGATGTCGCAGGACTGCTCGATCGCCGCGTGCAGATCGATGCTGCGGCCGTGACCACCACGCTTCCAGTCGCGGTAGTGGCGCCGGTCATTGGGCAGCCGGTACCAGCCGGGGTCAGCGACCACCGTGAACGGCGTCACCAGCTCGTATTCCAGGCCTGCCAGCCCCATCAGTGGCTTCACGGTGGAGCCGGGCGGGTACTGCCCCATGGTGGCTCGATTGTACAACGGCAGGTCGGGAGAATCGTTGAGGGCGCGGTAGTCCTTGCCACTGATCCCCCCTACGAAGAGGTTGGGATCAAAGCCCGGCGTGGACACAAAGGCGATGACATCCCCGTTGTTCGGATCGATTGCCACCACCGCGCCGCGCTGATCACCCAGGGCCTGGTAGGCCACCCGCTGAGTGTCCGCATCGATGGACAATATCAGGTCGCGGCCGCGCTGCGGGTCGGTGCGGTCCAGCGCGCGCAGCACCCTGCCGCGCGCGTTGGTTTCGACGTTCTCATACCCCACGCGCCCATGCAGGGTATCCTCGTAGAATTTTTCGATGCCGGTCTTGCCGACCACGTGCGTGCCGGAATAATTGACCGCATCCAGCCCCGCCTGCTCGCTCTCGCTGATGCGGCCCACATAGCCCAGCACGTGTGCGAAATAGGGCCCCTGCGTATAATAGCGCGCCAGCTCCGCCTTGACCTCAAAGCCCGCCAGGCGATAGCGGTTGACGGCCAGAATCGCTATCTCCTCCTCCGTCAGCCGGAACTTGAGGGGCACCAGCTCAAACGGGCGCTGGTTGCGCACCTGCTGCCGGAATTTCTCGACGTCCTCCGGCTCGATATCGATCAGCTTCCGCAGTTCGGCCAACGCGGCATCGATATCGCCAACGCGCTCGCTGATCGCGACCAGCGTGGAACTCGGCCGGTTGTCCGCGAGCAACACCCCGCCGCGATCATAGATCAGGCCCCTGGAGGGCGGCACCGGCTGCAGGTGCACCCGGTTGCGCTCGGACTGCGTGCGATAATCTTCATATTGCAGCACCTGAAGGCTGAAATATCGCAGCAGCAGCACCAGGCTCAACACGATGATGAACAATGCGGCAGCGGTGAGCCGCGCTTTGAACTGCTCGCGCTCGTCGCGGTGGGAAGGAAAGGGAATGCGTTCAGTCATGCTGCAATGTCAACGATGATACGGGTGGCCCTGGTTGATGGTCCAGGCCCGATATATCTGTTCGACCAGCAGCACTCTGACCAGCGGATGCGGCAGCGTCAGCGCCGACAGCGACCAGCACAGCTGCGCGCGGGCGCGGCATGCCGAGCCCAGCCCGTCGGGCCCGCCTATCAGCAACGCCACGTCGCGCCCCTGCATCTGCCAGTCGGCCAACTGCCCGGCCAGATCCGCTGTCGTCCAGCTGCGGCCGCGCTGATCGAGCGCTACCACCAGGTTGTCCGGGGCGATTCTGGCCAGCATGGCCGCACTCTCCGCCGCAACCGCTCGCTCCGCATCAGCACCTCGCGACCGCTGCCCGAGTGGCAGCTCGACCCAATCGAGCCGCAATTCACGGGGCAGCCGGCGCGCGTAGTCCTGGCAGGCATCAACCACCCAGGCAGGCATGCGCGTGCCCACTGCCAGTATGCGCAGCCGCATCAGCCGGAGGAGCTTTCAGGGGCGGTCAGCCTGCCCTCCGACCAGAGCCGCTCGAGATCATAAAAGCTGCGGGTCTGCGGCAACATGACATGGAGCACGACATCGCCGAAATCCACCAGCACCCACTCAGCCGGCCCCTCGCCCTCGACGCCGATCGGTCGCACGCTCTCCTTGCGCAGCTCGTCCCTGGCGTTGTCAGCCAGGGCCTGCACATGGCGATTGGACGTGCCCGTCGCGATGACCATGTAATCGGTCATGTCAGTCAGGCCGCGCACATCGAGCTCGACGATGTCGCGACCTTTGATATCCTCCAGGGCATGGACGATGTGTTGTTTCAGCTGCTCGGAATTCATTCTTGTTTCGCGGGCGCTCCTGGTTGAGAAAATCCGTACAGATGCTGTTGACGAATATAGGCCCACACGGCATCAGGCAGTAAATAGCGGGCTGAACGGCCCTTCGAGATCAACGCTCGAATGCGCGTGGCAGCAATATCCAGGGGCGACAGGGCAATAAACAGAATACGGCCAGCCGCCACGCCCGCCAGTGTATCACTGTTATCGGTAAAGCGGTCACGCCAGCACTCCATTGGTCCCAGGTCCCGCGGCAGGCGCCAGCCCGGGCGGGTCACCACCACGATGTGAGCCAGCTGCGGCAGACGCTGCCACTGGTGCCACGACGCCATGCCGGCGAAGGCGTCGGCCCCCACCAGAAAGCACAGCGCTGCCTCCTCGCCAAGCTCCGCACGCAGCTCCGCCAGCGTGTCCACCGAATAGGACGCCCCGGCGCGACGGCATTCCCGCGCGTCGACCACCAGCTGAGGCTCCCCCGCTACGGCCAACTCCAGCATGCGCAGCCTGCGCTCCGGCGAGGCGGCGGGCGCGACCCGGTGGGGCGGCCGCGCGGCCGGTATCAGCAGCACGCGGTCGAGCGCCAGCTGCTCGGCGAGCTCCAGCGCCAGGCGCAGATGGCCGCAGTGAACCGGGTCAAACGTGCCACCGAGCACGCCGATGCGGTGGCCGCACTTCACGCGGCCGGCCTATGCACGGATATTGCCATCGCCGAGCACGACAAACTTCTGGCTCGTGAGCCCCTCCAGGCCCACCGGGCCCCGCGCGTGGATCTTGTCGGTGGATATGCCGATCTCGGCCCCCAGGCCGTACTCGAAGCCGTCGGCAAAGCGGGTGGACGCATTGACGATCACGGAACTGGAGTCCACCTCCCGCAGAAAGCGGCGCGCATGCGTGTAGTTTTCGGTGATGATGGCATCGGTGTGCTGCGAGCCGTAATGGTTGATGTGTTCGATCGCCTCATCCAGGCCAGCCACCACCCGCACCGCCAGTACCGGGGCCAGATACTCCTCCGACCAGTCCGATTCCTGGGCCGGCAGCATGTCCGCCACCAGCGCGCGGGCGCGCTCGCAGCCCCGCAGTTCGACCCCCAGGGCGACGAGGTCCCGGGCCAGCGGCGGCAGCACCCTGGCCGCTATCCCCGCCGCCACCAGCAGCGTCTCCATGGTATTGCAGGTGCCGTAACGCTGGGTCTTGGCGTTGACGGCGACGCGGTGGGCCTTGGCGACATCCGCGGCGTCGTCGATATAGACGTGGCACACGCCATCGAGGTGCTTGATGACCGGCACCGTGGCGTCGGCGCTGATGCGCTCGATCAGGCCCTTGCCCCCGCGCGGCACGATGACATCGACGAACTGCGGCATGGACACCAGCGCGCCGACGGCCGCGCGATCGGTGACGGCCAGCACCTGCACCGCGTCTTCGGGCAGGCCGGCCTCCCGCAGGCCGAGGCCTATGGCCTTGGCGATGGCCTGGTTGGAATGAATGGACTCCGACCCGCCGCGCAGAATCGCGGCGTTGCCGGATTTCAGGCACAGGCTGGCAGCCTCGACGGTGACATTGGGGCGCGACTCGTAAATGATGCCGATCACCCCCAGCGGCACGCGCATGCGCCCCACCTGGATGCCCGAGGGCCGGTACAGCAGGTCGGTGATAGCGCCGACCGGGTCGGGCAGCGCAACCACCTCCCGCAGACCGGCGATCATGGCCTCATAGCGGGCAGGCGTCAGCTCCAGGCGATCCAGCAGCGCAGGCGCCAGGTTGCGCTCGCGGCCATTGCGCAGGTCCTGCTGGTTGGCCAGTTGCACGTCCCCGGCTGCGCGCTGCAGGACCTCGGCAATGGCCAGCAGCGCGGCGTTCTTGCTGCCGGTGTCCGCAGCCGCCATCGCGCGCGACGCACGTCTCGCCTTCTGGCCCAGTTCCACCACGTACTGTTGGACATCCATCGGCGCGCAAAACCTCCTTTGAACCGCTTCGAAAAACCGTTATTGTAACACTGTGACCGACTGCATTTGGACCGCGCTAGTGGATTGGGGTGCCTGCCTTGACGTTTTTTACCGACCGCGGTCGGAGGATGGTCGCGCGTTATCGGCTGCGCGGTCGAATCCAGCGCACCGGCCCAATGCCACGGTAAGCCCGCCACTGCCTCCCGTGCGCGGGGCCGGCGCATGCTAGACCCGCTGCTGCTGATGGTGGCACTGATTGCGGGTGTCGCCATCCGCAGACTCAACTACCCCCCCATGCTGGGTTACCTCCTCGCCGGTTTCGCCCTCAATTTTCTGCCGTTGGAGCCCGGCCCCATCCTGGACGAGATCGCCGATACCGGCGTGACCCTGCTGCTGTTTACCATCGGCTTGAAGCTCGACCTGCGGCAGCTGGCTGCGCCCCAGGTCTGGGCGGTAGCCAGCGTCCACATGCTGGCCAGCGTCCTGATCATGGTGCCGATCCTCTATATCGGCTTCGCGATATTCGCAGCACAATCCGGCATCAGTGGCAGCGCCATCTGGCTGATCGCCTTCGCCCTGTCATTTTCCAGCACGGTGTTTGCCGTCAAGGTCTTCGAGGACCGCGGCGAGATGGCCACGATCCACGCCAAGGTAGCGATCGGCATCCTCATCATGCAGGACCTGGCGGCGGTGGTGTTCCTGGGCATCAACTCGGGCAAGACGCCGGATTTTTCCGTCACCATGCTGGTCAGCGCCGCGCTGCTGCTGCTCAGCCGGCCCTCGCTGGTCGCCCTGCTGCAGCGCAGCGGGCACGGCGAGCTGCTGCTGCTGTGCGGCATCACGGCGGCGCTGGGAGGATCGGCGCTGTTCGAGGCCTTCAACGTCAAGGGCGACCTCGGCGCCCTGGCCATGGGCATTCTGCTGGCCGGCAACAACAAGAGCTCCGAACTGGCCGGCGCCCTGCTCGACATGAAGGACCTGCTACTGGTCGGCTTCTTTGTATCGATAGGGCTCAGCGGCCAACCCACCGGCAGCGAGGTTCTCCTGGGGCTTGCCCTGGGGCTGCTGGTGCTGTTCAAGCCGGTGCTGTACTTCGTGCTGATGACGGCCCTGCGCCTGCGCGCCCGCACGTCGCTGCTGGCGTCACTGGCGCTGTTCAATTACAGCGAGTTCGGTCTGATTGTCGCCTCGCTGGCCGCCAGTTCGGGCCTGCTGGACGAGCAGTGGGTCATCGTGCTCGCGCTGGCGATGTCATTCTCCTTCCTGCTCGCCACACCCCTGAATGCCAGAGCCTACGCCATCTACCATCGCTACCGCCGGCAACTGCGCCGCTTTGAGCGCGGACCGCGACTGCCGGCAGAGACCCCGGGCAACCCGGGCGATGCCAGCGTGCTGATACTGGGCATGGGGCGCATCGGCGTCGGCGCCTATGAATACCTGACACAGGTCTACGGGGAAGCGGCGGTTTCGGGGGTGGAAACCCGCAACGAACAGCTGGCGACACTGCGCGATATGGGCGTGCGCGCCGTGATAGGCGACGCGACCGACGAGGATTTCTGGAGCGAGATCGACTTGTCGCGCGTCGAGCTGATCATGGTGAGTCTTTCCAAGCACTCGGAAAATAAAGCCGTCTGCGAGCTGCTGCTGCAGCTGGGATATGGCGGCCACCTGGCCGTCATCGCCCGCCATCCCGACCAGCGCAAGGAATTGAGGGAGCTGGGCTGCATCGCCTTCAATCTGTATCAGGAAGCCGGCTTCGGCTTCGCCGAGCACGTGCACCTGCGCATCCAGGGCAACACCGAGGAGAAGTTCACTGTCAGTCACTTCACCTGACCGCAACGCGCTGCCTATAATCTCAGGCCACTGTTTCGACGCATAGGAAAGCGCTCATGTTACTCGCCATCGGCGGCCTGCTTGCGGGCTTCGCGCTATTGATATGGAGCGCCGACCGCTTTGTGCTGGGGGCCTCCAACACCGCGCGATTGTTCGGCATCAGCCCGCTGCTGGTCGGCATCATCGTGGTCGGCTTCGGGACCTCCGCACCCGAGCTGCTGGTCTCCGGCATCGCCGCCATGGACAATCAGCCCGGCCTTGCCATCGGCAATGCCGTGGGCTCGAACATCGCCAATATCGGGCTCATCGTCGGCTGCTCGGCGCTGTTCTATCCCCTGCAGGTGCGCTCCCGCATCGTTCGCCGCGAGCTGCCGCTGCTGCTCGTCTTCATGGTGCTGGGTATCGGCCTGCTGGCCGACGGTGATTTGAATCGACTCGATGGCGCGCTGCTCCTGGGCGGCCTGATCGGCTCGATCACCTGGTCAGTCTACGAGGCGCACCACCAGCGGGGTGACATCCTGTCGACGGAGTTCGCCACCGAGATGCAGCAAAAGCTGAGTACCGCCGACGCCCTGGGCAATCTGCTGGTAGGCCTGGTGGTACTGGTGGCGTCATCGCGCCTGCTGGTGTGGGCCGCCGTCGATATCGCCCAGACCCTGGGCATCAGCGACCTGGTGATCGGACTCACCATCGTCGCCCTGGGCACCAGCCTGCCGGAGCTGGCCGCATCGATGACTGCGGCGCGCAAAGGGGAGCACGACATCGCCCTGGGCAACATCGCCGGCTCCAATATGTTCAATCTGCTAGGGGTCATGGCGCTGCCGGGCATCATCGCGCCCGGCGCAGTGGACCCGATGCTGCTGAGCAGGGATTACCCGGTCATGCTCGGGCTGAGCATCCTGCTGTGGTTTTTTGCCAGCAACTTTTCGCTCCACCGGGGCGGGGTGATCCGGCGCGCGGAGGGCGGTGCCCTGCTCGGCATCTATATCGCCTACATCGCGCTGGTGAGCTACCAGGCGGGCGCTTTCTGACCACCCGGCGATGCCGTGATGCGCGTCCGGCCCCGGCACGGCGAGCCCTTATCTGAGCAGTGACAGCAGGGTTTCGATGGCGCGCAGCCGCGCCAGCGGGTCGGACAGCTCCAACAGCTCCTGCTGCTTCGCCGCGGGAATGGGCAGCAACCGGGCCAGCTGGTTACCGACGCACACGGCATCCGTCGGATCGGTCCGCATGCCGAGCCTCGCGACCTCGGGGTGCCGTGCCAGGCTGGTTACCAGTTCAGCATACTCGGCATACTCCGGGGGCAACGGCTGTGACGGCTCCGCAGGCAGCCACTCCACGGCCGCATACATCACGCGGGCGCGATCGACATGCTGGGAGCCCACGCGAAACCGCCCCTCACCCTGCACGATCAGGCCCAGCATGCCGTGGGGCAACGCCTCCCAATCCACGATACGCGCATGGCATCCCACCGCAGCGACGCGCGGTTCGCGCCAGCGCCCCGCACTGTAGACCTCGCTGCCCTCCAGCAGGCGTACGACGCCGAACCCGGTACCCGCCTTGAGGCAGGCGCTGATCAGATCCAGATAGCGCACCTCAAAGATCTGCAGTGCCAGGCGCGTTCCCGGCAACAGCACCGCACCCAGCGGCAGCATGGGGATGACGTCATCGTGGTTCATCGCCGCGCATCGTGCTCGCCGCGCCAGCGCCCGGGCCGATCGTCCCGGGTAGCCAGCTCAAGGGCAGCGATCAGCTCCATGGCCTCTCGGGCACTGTCGCCGCAGATATCCGGCGCCGCCCGCAGGCGATCGCATACCCCGGGCCTGTCGGCGGTGCCGTACAGCCGGCAGCGGTTGCGCTCGTCGAGCTGCACACAGCGCACGCCCGCGGGCTTGCCGTCCGGCATGCCGGGAATCGCGCTGGAGATCGACAGCGCGATGCAGCAGGCACCGCAGCCTAGGCGGCATTGCATGGCACAGCCTCCGGGTTCCGCACCGGGCCGAAGGGTCTGGCCACCAGCAGCAGGGCGGGCAGCAGCAGCAGGTTGCCGATGAGCGCGGCCACCATGGAGGCGCCCGTGAGCAATCCGAAATAGATACTGGGGCGGAAATTGGACAGCACGAGAATGCCGAAACCGAAGATGATGATCATCGAGGTATAGTACATCGCCCTGCCGATGCTGCGATGGCAGCGGTGCATGGCGGCCAGGTAGTTGCCGTCCAGGCGGAACTCCTCTGCGAACCGATGCAGGTAGTGAATGGTGTCGTCCACCCCGATGCCGATACAGATGGCGGCGATGGTAATGGTCATCATGTCCAGCGGAATGCCGGTAAAGCCCATGACGCCCAGGATGGCGCCCGCCCCCAGCAGGTTGGGCGCCATGGCGATGATGGCCAGCTTGAACGAACGAAACAGCAGCACAAACATGGCCATGATCGCCACGAAGACCGCACCCAGCGACAGGATCTGCGACCGGTAGAGGCTCTGCAGCATGTTGTTGTAGAGCACCAGCATGCCGGTCAGGTGGACCTGCTCGGGCGCGAAACCCAGACCCTCGACCAGCGCCGTCCTGATCTGCTTGAGCAGATCGTCCCGCCGGAGCTCCCGGTGGGTTTCCAGCACCCGCAGCGCCACGCGCGTCTGCTCGTTGGGCTCGGAGAGATACGGGTCCACCAGTACCGAGCTGACGCTGTCGGGCAGGCCGCTCTTGGTCAGCGCCAGCTCGACGTTGTCGATATTGTCACCGACCAGGTCCTTGCTCACGGCAAAGATCGTCGCCAGGGAGATGACCTTGCCGGTCTCAGGCAGGGCATCGAGGTAGTCGTGCACGCGGCTGACCTGCTCCAGGCCGCGGCGGGTGAACCAGAAGCTGGCGGTCTGGCTGTTGCCGTCGTCCGCGAACAGGTCGTCCTCAGATGCCTCGGCGGGCGCCGCGGCTGCCAGCTCCCTGGGGTCGGCGTCGATGATCACCTCCAGCGGGATGGTGCCGCCAAGCTCGCGATCGATCGTCTCCATGCCCTGGTAGATTTCAGTCTCTTCGAAAAAGTTGTCGATAAAGCGGTTTTCGACCTCCAATTGCGTCACGCCCCAGGCGGCGCCGAGCGCGGTGAACGAGGCCGCGACCAGGATGGTGCCGCGAAACCGCTCCGTGAGCATGGCAAAATAGCGCGTGAGGGGCTTGTCCGAGCGCACCACGCTGCCGCCGGTGCGCGGCAGCAGCATGCTGATGGCGCCGAACAGAACGAACGAACTGACCAGGGCGACCATGACGCCGATGGCCATCATCCACCCGAAGTCGATCACCGGCCTGATGCCGCTGACCACGAAGGAGGCAAACGCGACCAGCGTCGTCAGGGACGTGTAGAAACAGGGGCGAGCCATGGACCGGAGCGTTCCCAGCACCAGCTCGCGCTGCGGCCGCTGCAGGTCATCGGCGGCCAACTCCCGGTAGCGCACCACGAGGTGCACGAGAATGGACAGATTGATGATCAATAGAATGGCGGCGAAATTGGAGGAGACCACCGTCAGCCGCCAGTCGAGCCAGCCCAGCCATCCGAGCATGCCGAGCGCAGTGGCGCCGCAGATGAAAAGGGGCATCACCA
Organism: uncultured Gammaproteobacteria bacterium; assembly: GCA_963792875.1. Classification (GTDB taxonomy): domain Bacteria; phylum Pseudomonadota; class Gammaproteobacteria; order Pseudomonadales; family JAHEGP01; genus JAHEGP01. Next base: position 241,477 of record CAWBXV010000002.1, read on the forward strand.
CCCAGCGCACGCTTCTGAAAATGACGATCAGCAGCACCACGATGAATGCCAGTATGCCAGCCCCGAACACCGCCAGGTCGCTCTTCATGAAGGCGATCAAATCCACGGCGATCATGGGCACGCCGCCGAGGAAAATCTGGGCATGGTCGCGATAGCGCTCCAGTATGGCGCGGATCTCGCCCACGATGCGCTCCTGGCGCGCATTGACCTTCAGCTTGTAGTCGGCGAAGGCGCGCTCCGCTGCCCGCAGGGCCGACCGCTGCTCCGCCGTCGGGCGCTGCTCGCGCGCCTGCTGTCGAAGCTCGTCCCTGGCGCTCATGAGGGCGAAGTAGGTCTCGTCGCGCTGCAGATTGACCTGCAGCGCCGTGACGGAATGGTCCGCATTGGTCAGCAGGCCGCGGTAGATCGGGCTGTCCCTGAACTCCGCCGCAGCCAGCGCCCGGTCGACCGCAGGGTCACTGAGAGTAGGCAGATCATCGCTGATGCGCGACAGGCTGATTCTGGGGCTGTAGAGCAGCGGCACATCGAGAACGGAGACCACCGACGACACCGCGTCCACCGCCGCCAGCTCATCCCGCAGCGCCGTCAGGCGCTGCAGCACCGCGTCACTGAACAGATCGGCATCCGGCCGATAGGTCACCAGCAGGAAGTCCTGCGTGGCGTAGCGCTCGCTGATCTGCCTGGCGTAGCCCAGCGAGCTGTCGCCCTCGAGCACCAGCGCGTCGGCCGATGCGTCGAACTTCAACTGTGGCAGGTAGCTGGCGAAGAACGCCACTATCAGCAGCGCGACCAGCAGGGTCGAGCGCGGAAAGTCGACGATTGTTTCGAAAATGCGCAAGCGCTGTGGCATGGGAGAACACATCCTTAAACTGCGGAAAATCGTTACTGATCAGAGAGCTCGCCGTATCCCCAGGGCGGCAGCAGCCGCTGGGGGATGCCCAGCAGATTGAGAATTCTGGCGACGACGAAGTCCACCATGTCTGCCACGGCCGCGGGCCGATGATAAAAACCGGGCGCGGCCGGCAGAATGATGCCGCCCATGCGGGTGATCTTCAGCATGTTTTCCAGCTGAACCTCGGACAGCGGCGTCTCCCGCGGCACCAGAATCAGCCGCCGCCGCTCCTTGAGGGCGACATCGGCCGCACGCTCGATGAGGTTGTCACTGGCGCCGGTCGCCACCGCCGATATCACGCCGGTGCTGGCCGGACAGATCACCAGCGCATCCAGCGGGCTCGAACCGGACGCCACCGGCGCGCTCCAGTCGTCCCGGCTGAAGACGCGGACCTGTCCGTCGGCCGCGCCGCACGTCTCGCGCAGAAAGACCTCCTGGGCGCGCCGGCTGCCGGGCAGCTGCCAGTCGGTCTCCACGGCGAGCACCATCTGCGCGGCGCGGGAGATCATGAAATAGACCTGGCATTCCGCCGCCACCAGCTGTTGCAGCAGGCGCATCCCGTAGGGTGCGCCGGATGCCCCGGTCATCGCCAGCGCGATCGTCTGATTGCCCGCCATCATGACACCAGTTCGGGGCGAAGCTCCAGATCGGCCAGGAGTCGCCGCGGCAACCCCTGGAAGCTGCCATTGCTCATGATGACGACGTGGTCGCCAGCGCGCAGCTCGGCCAGCAACACATCCAGCAGCTGCTGCACGCTATGGCAGACCCTCTGGCGCTCCCCGCCAAGGTCGAGGACGCTGGCCAGCTGCCAGCTCAGACCCTCCGGCTGCAGCCACAGGGCCAGGTCGGCGGCCGCGACGGAGCCGTTCAACTGGCCGCGATGCACGCCCATCTGCATGGTATTGGAGCGCGGCTCGAGCACTGCCACGAGCCTGGCGCCGCCGATGCGCTCGCGCAGGCCGGCCAGGGTACTGCTGATCGCCGTGGGATGGTGCGCGAAGTCGTCGTAGACGGCCACGCCCCCGGCCTGGCCCAGGTACTCGAGGCGCCGCTTGACGCCCCGGAAGCGCCCCAGGCTGGCCATGGCATCGAGCGGCGATACGCCCGCATGCGCGGCAGCGCCAATGGCGGCCAGGCCGTTGCTGACGTTGTGATCGCCCACCATGGACCACGACACTTCGCCGAGCCGTTGGTCGGCGTGATAGACGGCAAACCGGCTGCCATCGGCGGCCAGTTTCTGCGCCCGCCAGAAGCCCTCCGAGCCCAGCGAAAAAGACTCGACAGGCGTCCAGCACCCCATCGCCAGCACCTGCTCCACCGCCTCGTGCGCCTGCGGAAACAGCACCCGCCCCGCCGCCGGCACCGTCCTCAGCAGGTGATGAAACTGCCGCTGAATGCTGGCAAGATCGGGAAAGATATCCGCGTGATCGAACTCGAGGTTGTTGATGATCACGGTGCGGGGGCGGTAGTGGACGAACTTGGAGCGCTTGTCAAAAAAGGCGGTGTCGTATTCGTCGGCTTCGATGACGAAACAGTGGCCCTGGCCGAGGTCCGCCGACGCGGGGAAATTCGCAGGCACGCCACCAATCAGGTAGCCCGGCTGCATGCCGTTGTCCTGGAGCACCCAGGCCAGCATGCTGCTGGTCGTGGTCTTGCCATGGGTGCCGCTGACCGCCAGCACCCAGCGCCCGCAGAGCACGTGTTCGCACAGCCACTGCGGTCCGGAGGCATAGGGGATGCCGGCGTCGAGCAGGAATTCGACGGCGGCGTTGCCCCGGCTCATGGCGTTGCCGACGATCACCAGGTCGGGGGCGGGCTGCAGGTGGGCGGGATCCCAGCCCGGCCAGATCTCGATGCCCTGGGCCGCCAGCTGTTCGCTCATCGGCGGGTACACGTCCCGGTCTGAGCCGGTCACCCGGTGCCCCAGCTGACGGGCCAGCAGCGCCAGGCTACCCATGAAGGTGCCGCAGATACCCAGAAAGTGCAGGTGCATGTCATTCTCCCAAGCGTGCCGCAATAGCACTCAAACTAGCATAGAACGGTGACCGCCACCGCGCCGGCGGCAGGCTCGCGCGGCGCGCCCTCAGCCCGCTGCGCGCAGCAAGGGCGCGATCACCAGGCTGACGATCGCCATGACATTGATCAGGATATTCATCGCCGGCCCGGCAGTGTCCTTGCAGGGGTCGCCCACGGTATCGCCCACGATCGTCGCGGCGTGCGCAGCGGACCCCTTGCCCCCCAGATTGCCCCTCTCGACGTACTTCTTGGCATTATCCCAAGCTCCCCCCGCGTTTGCCATCATCAGCGCCAGCAACACACCGGACAACAAGGCCCCGCCCAGCAGACCACCGAGCACTTCGGGACCCAGACCAAAGCCCACCACCGGCGGCACGGCTACGGCGATGGCCCCCGGCAGCAGCATGCGCCGCAGCGCTGCCGCGGTGGCGATATCGACGCAGCGGGCATGATCGGGCTCGGCCCGCCCCTCGATCAACCCAGGGATATCGCGGAACTGCCGCCGAATCTCCGCGATCATCTCCATGGCTGCGCGGCCGACCGCCGTCATGGTGATCGAGGCGATCAGAAAGGGGATGACGCCACCGAGCAGCAGCCCGATCAGCACCCGCGGGTCACCCAGGTGCAGCACGAGCGGCTCGGCCTCGGTCGACATGGTCTCGACGAAGGCGGCGATAATGGCCAGCGCCGCCAGCGCGGCTGCGCCGATGGCAAAGCCCTTGCCGATGGCGGCCGTGGTATTGCCCAGTTCGTCCAGAGAATCCGTGATCGCCCGCGTATCGGCGCCCAACCCAGCCATCTCCGCGATGCCCCCCGCATTATCCGCCACCGGGCCATAGGCGTCGATCGACATGGTGATGCCGACCGTCGCCAGCATGCCTACCGCGGCGATGCCGACGCCGTACAGGCCGGCCAGCGCAGTGGAACAATAAATGGTGGCACACACCGCCACCACGGGCATGACCACCGCCTGCATGCCCACCGCCAGGCCTGTGATGATGACCGTGGCCGGGCCACTCTGGCTGGACTCGGCGATGCGCACTACGGGCGAAGACGCCGTATAGTACTCGGTAACCAGACCGATGACGACACCGCCAATCGCACCCGAGAGCACGGCGCCCCAGATACTGAGGTGCAGGCCGAGGGCGGGCACGAGCCACCACGCGACCGCCATAAACGCCAGCGACGCCAGCAGCATGCCGCTGCGCAGCGCGACGGCCGCGCGCCGGCCCGCCAGGGCACGGATCAGGGCGATGCCCAGCAGTGAACACAACAGGCCCGCAGATGCGAGCAGCAGAGGCAGAAACATCAAGGCCGACCTGGCTTCGTCGGCAGCCAGCGCAGGGCCGAGGTCGGCCAGCTGGCTGGCACCCAGGGTCGCGCCGATGGTGACGGTAGCAATCATGGCGCCGCAATAGGATTCAAAGATATCCGACCCCATGCCGGCAACGTCCCCGACATTGTCGCCGACATTGTCGGCGATGACCCCGGGATTGCGCGGGTCGTCCTCGGGGATGCCGGCCTCTATCTTGCCGACCAGATCCGCCCCGATGTCGGCGCTCTTGGTGAAGATGCCGCCGCCCACCCGCGCAAACAGCGCCACGACCGATGCGCCCATGCCGAAGCCGTGAATGGCATGGGCGGTCTCAGGATCGCCGCCGAACGCCCAGTACAGCGAACCCAGGCCAAGCAATCCCAGCGAGGCCACACACAGCCCCATGACCGAACCGCCGAAAAACGCCACGGTGAGCGCTGCGGCCGCGCCCCGATCTCTCGCCGCGGTCGTGGTACGCACATTGGCGCGAGTGGCGGCAGTCATCCCCAGCGCGCCCGCCAGGCCAGAGGCCAGCGCCCCGCAAATAAAGGCAAGCGCCGTAGAACTCCCCAGGGTGACGTACAGCAGGGCCAGCAGCGCACCGGCAAACAGCCCTAGCATCCGGTATTCCCGCAACATGAATACCCGCGCACCGAGATGAATGGCGTCGGCGATCTTCTGGACGCTGGCATCGCCCGCCGGAAAGCGCAGCAGCAACCGATATATCTGCAGGGCACACAGCAGACCGATGCATCCCAGCAGCACTGGCAGGTAGAGGTAGTCGTCCATAGCACACTCCGCAATCAAACATCAGAGGCGGTCGTGGGCCGCCTCGACCGGTCGAGCGACGGCGCCTCGCCGAGGTCGCACGGCATGGGATTGCCGCCATGGGCAGTCCCACACTCTCGAATCACCTGCTCACCATAGCAGCTCCCGCGGCGCTACTGTATCCACCGCACTTCCTTGATATAATGCACAATCCCGGGTGGTCATCAGCTGGCGCAGGCGTTGTGCGATGGTTGCGCCCCACTTTCTTCACCTGGTGGCATAGCGGGGGCAAAATCTGGCGGGCGCATGCGGGCGTCGCCACAGCGGCTTGTGGCAGCAGCGCCGCCGATGCGCTCGCCCGGGCTCTCATTCAACACACAAGGATACCGAGAACAATGAGCCTCAAAGCCGTCACTCCTGGCAAGAATGCACCTGACGAAGTCAATGTCATCATCGAGATTCCAGCGCACAGCGACCCGGTCAAGTACGAAGTCGACAAAGACACCGGGGCCGTCTTCGTCGACCGCTTCATGTCGACCACGATGTTCTACCCCTGCAATTACGGTTATGTCCCTGGCACCCTTTCAGAAGACGGGGACCCGGTGGACGTGCTGGTGCATACCCCGCACAACGTCATCAGCGGCACGGTCATCGTCTGCCGCCCCATCGGCGTGCTGAAAATGACCGATGAAAAGGGCACCGACGCCAAACTGCTGGCCGTTCCGGCAGACTCGCTGACCCCCCTTTACCATGACGTCCGCGAGGCCACAGACCTGCCCGCGCTGCTGCTGAGCCAGATCAAGCACTTTTTTGAACACTACAAGGATCTCGAGCCCGGCAAGTGGGTAAAAATCGACGGCTGGGGCGACGCCGCTGAGGCCAAAGAAGAGATCGTGCGGTCGATCGCCGCCTACCCGGAAGCCGGAGCCGAATAGCCCCTGCTCGCCTTGCTGCTGCCGGCGCATTGCGACTCCGCGGCGCGCTGACCGGGCGCTACGGACACCGCCAGCGGCAACAGTGAACCCTCACCGCTGAACCGGCCAAGCCCGGTTCAGCTGAGCGCGCCCTTGCTCCTGCGAACCCCGGCCGGTTTTCTCTTTCGCACCACGCGCTTCTGCGCAGAGCCGGCGCCGGTGGCCGAGCCGGATCGGGTCGTCGCCGCCTTCATGACCGGCCCCGCACCCTCGCGGGCGGCCGCACGCCCGGGCCGAACGGACGCCGCTCCCCTGCCCTGGCCTGCGGTCTCGAGGCCCGCCCCCTCAGCCAGTGGCAGCTCCACGGCAGGCATGGACGACAGCAGCTTGTTATAGAGATTGCTCGAGCGTGAAATCTTCTTATGCCTGGCGTAGGTTCTGATGGCCTTGGCCCAGGCCTGCTGCAGACCGTGGGCGTTGATGGAATAGCTGGTGCAGATAATTCTCTGCTCCAGCTCAGAGGCGATGCCGATCTGAAAGATCGGCGTCTTCGTGCCGCTCTTCTCCGTCTTGATCAGGTAGCTGATGCCCTTGACGCGCCCATCGGCATGAAAACACAGCTCGGCCTTGCGCCGGCGCTTGGATTTTTCCTGCTCAAGCCGCAGTTCTTCGTCCCGAGCCTGCGCCAGCCGCTCGACCGCCCTGGTCTGACGAACCCCCAGGCGCTTGCCCGACTTCTTGAGCGAGAAGTACTCCTGATAGAGCCTGCCACCGACTGTGCGCCTGACCCTGAAACCGTAAAAGGCCTCGTTATCAATCAGCTTGACACTCATGCCGCACCTCTTCCTGAGCCGAACGGTGCCGTCGCCATACCCGCAGAGCACTGCAGCAGCTCAGGAGAACGCAACCCTACTGTCGCCCCGTTGCGACGACAGCGGTCTTCCATACCACAACCCCCGCTGCAAACAGTCGCCCGCTGAATCGACCAACAACTTAAATCTACGGAGATTCTGCGCAAATATCCACCAATATCGCTATGGCGGAAGGTCCCTGCGGGCGCTGGCGCCCCCCGCTGAATCCCGCAAAAAAGCGGCGTCCGGGCGAGCCTGGCGAAATAAAAGGGGACAGCGCACCAAGGCCGGCCAGCAGTCAGGCCATGCGCAGGAGGAAAGGAGCGCCAGGCCGTGGGACCGCCCTCAGGGGAGAGCATCCCAGCGCTGATTCATAGCCAATGCCGGCTGTTCAACGGCGGGAGTTCCCACCACCTTTGCCGGTACGCCCGCCACCGTAGTGTGTGGCGGCACATCGGCGAGCACGACGCTACCGGAGCCGACCTTGGAGCCCTCACCGATGCGGATGTTGCCGAGCAGTTTGGCGCCTGCACCCAGCAGGACGCCATTCCCGACCTTGGGGTGCCGATCGCCGCTCTGCAGGCCAGACCCCCCGAGGGTGACGCCATGCAGCATGGAGACATTGTCGCCCACCACTGCCGTCTCACCGATCACCACCCCCGTGGCATGATCGATCATGAAACCCCTGCCCAGACGTGCACCGGGGTGAAGATCGGCATCGAACACACTGGCGATGCGATTCTGAATGTAGAAGGCCAGCGAGGTGCGGTCGCGCTGCCACAGCCAGTGGGCCACGCGTTGGGCCTGGATGGCCTGGTAGCCCTTGAAGTACAGCAGCGGCATCAGATAGCGATCGCAGGCCGGGTCCCGATCGTAATAGGCCGCACAATCGATCTCGATGACTGCCTGCAGCGACGCATCCTCGTACAGGGCCTGTTGACAGACATCCTTGATCAGCCCGGCAGGGAGGCTGGCGCTCTGCAGTCGCTGAGCCAGGTTAAAAGCCAAGGCATGCGCCATCGAGGGATGGTTGAGAATGGCGGCATAAAAAAAACTGGCCAATGCCGGCTCCGCCGCGCTGGCGCTTTTCGCCTCATCACAAATGACCTGCCACATGCGCCCCCCCGCTCGATGGCCGCGCCAGGCCGCCTTGCGGCAAGACAAAGCGCCAGAATATTTCCTCAAAATTGTCCAGCACCGCCCCCTTGAGCGCCAGCGGCTGCGCGCTGATGAGATCGCGCAACGCCCCTGGCTGCAGCCACCGCTCGATCTGCCGTGCCTGCGGGGCATAACTGAGGTGCCAGGGTTCCGGCGCCACACCGCCGTCGTCGCAGCTGTACGGCCGGTAAAACGATGCCTCACCATCGACCTGCAGGCGCTGGTCCAGCCAGCGATGAAGCACATGGCAGACACCGCCCGGCGCAGCTTCATCGGGCGTCAGGCGGAGCTGGTACCCGGGCGGCAGACGGCCGGCATCGTACACGTCCACATCAGTGCCCCAATGGTGGCGCGAGCCACCTGGCAGCGCCGACCAGCGCAGGATGGCGAACACGCGCTCGCGCTCGGTCAACTCATGCAGCGCCAGCGGTCGGCCCTGCGCATCCAGCACCGCGCGCTGACCGCCGGCCTTGGCGTTCCAGATGGCCAATTGCCGCTCAAAGCTGCGATAGGCGCTGGCAACCGCCAGCACAATGCCCGCCCGCTCGGCCTCCGCAGCCAGTTCGCACAGCGCCCCCGCCGCCTCCGGCGTCATCCGCACGGAGGTCTGCCGAAACCTGGACCCGACGTCAATCAGGTGCGCATCGCAGCACCCGCTGAGCTGCTCGAAGGTGGGCCATTGCATAAATTGAGAACCACTCCAAATCACCAGACTCTTACCGCTCTATCGTACAGCATCGAGCGGCAGATGGGGCCCACCTGGCATAAACTGCCAACGACTCTCCAAGCATCACTGAGGCGACGAGGACCATGCAAAGTTATCAATCCCTGGCTTTTTCTGCCGGCGACATCATCATCCGGGAAGGCGACGAAGCCAACCTGGTCTATACCTTGAAGCAGGGGCACGCCGCCGCGTATCAGGACGGCGTCAAGGTCGGCGAGATTCTCCCTGGAGAAATTTTCGGCGCCCTCGCCGCGTTCTGCAACACACCTCGCAACGCCACCGTCCGCGCCAGCACGCTGTGCCGGGTGGAGGCGCTCGGCAAAGAGCATTTTACCGACCTGGCACGCGAGCAACCCGAGCTCTGCGTCAAGCTGATACAGGACATGGCGCGCCTCATCGGCGATCTCAATGAGTCCATACGCCTGCTCTCCCACGCCGAAGCCACGGACTGACCACGCCCCCGGGGACCACCTGACACGCCGGCCACCCCCGGCACCACCTCGCTGATGGCGGCGCGCGGCGCCGCGTCGTTGACCAGCTTTTTTAGGGCATTGAGACCGGTAGAATGCTAGTCTGGGGCGACATTCAGGACAAGCGATGATCATGCTCAGCGAGACCGTTCCTGCCAGCAACAGTCAACCACCGCCGCCCACCAGGCAGCGCCTGACAGCGCCTGCGCCCGCCACCGCTGGCTCCCGCAGCTGGCCACGGGGCGCCGTGTGAGCGGCCAGCAGAAACTGAAGATCGGCCTGGCACTGGGCAGCGGCTCTGCCAGGGGCATGGCGCATGTCGGCATCATTGAAGAACTGGAAACCATCGGCATACGCCCCGATATCATCTGCGGCAGCTCGGTGGGCAGCATCGTCGGCGCCACCTTCATCCTGGGAAAGCTGCCCGAATTCACCAGCTGGGTCAGCGGCCTGAGCCGGGCCGATATCTTCCGCTACATGGACGTGCGGCTCGCCGCCGGCGGCGGGTTTGCCCATGGCCGCAGGTTGATGGAGCACCTCAGCACGACCCTGGGCAACCCGCGCATCGAACACGTGCGCCCCGCTTTTGCGGCCATCGCCACCGACCTGTACAGCGGTCGTGAGATCTGGCTCACCGAGGGGCCGATCTGGGAGGCGGTGCGCGCATCGATCGCACTGCCGGGAATGCTGAGCCCGGTGACCCGCGACGGACGCTGGCTGGTCGATGGCGGCGTGGTCAACCCCGTGCCCGTGTCCGTATGCAGGGCGCTGGGCGCGGAGATCATCATCGCCGTCAATCTGAACGGCGATCTGATCGGCCGCCACACCCAGCCCAGAAAGGACACCCCCGCGCCGGCGAACCACACCGCAACAGCGGAGGGCCAGCAACACAAGGTCGAGGTCGACTTCCTCGAAAGAATGTCGTCCAACTTCAAGCTCAGAGCTCAGCCCTTGCTGGAGCAGTGGCTGTCCCGGGATCGACAGGTGCCCGGCATTTTTGATGTCATGGCAGCGTCAATCAATATCATGCAGGATAGAATCACCCGGTCGCGGCTGGCCGGCGAGCCTGCCGACGTCATGCTGAATCCGCGTCTATCCTCGATCGGGCTGCTCGACCTCGACCGCGCCGCCGAGGCCATCGAGGAGGGCAGGAACTGCGTGCAGCGCAACCGCGAACACCTCGAACAGATCATCCTCAATACCGTGCGCTGAGGCATTCGGACGACCGCCCCCGCTGGCGACAACCGATCAACGAGAGCCCCGAACCATGTACGCCCTTTGCCCCCTCGCAGAACTGCCCCTGTACAGCAGTCGCGGTTTTGAAGTTGCCGGTCACAGTCTATTCGTGGTCAACAGTGACGACGGGCTATTTGCCTACCGCAATCGATGCCCGCATCTGGGCGTCGAACTCGAGTGGATCGCGCATCAGTTTCTCGACGCCGACGGCGCGTACATTCAGTGCGCGACGCATGGCGCGCTGTTCTCCATTGCCAGTGGCGAATGCGTGTTCGGGCCTTGTTCGGGCGAGTACCTGCAGGCGCTCACCTGCCGCGTAAGCGACGGCCAGGTACTGGTAGAGCTGCCGCCGACCGCCTAGGCCGACCGCCTCAGTCAACGGCAGACGCGCTGCAACCTCGCCACGGCCCGTTCCAGATCGTGCATCGTGCTGGTATAGGCAAAGCGCACGTGCTGGTCCGCACGGTGGTGGCCAAAATCCGCGCCGGGCGTCAGCGCCACGCCGTGCCGCTCCAGCAAATCAAAGCAGAACGCCTGGCTGTCCGCGGCCAGGCGATCGATGCCCGCGTAAAGATAGAAGCCACCCGCCGGGCGCTGCGGAATGGCAAATCCCATGCGGCACAGCTCGGGAAACAGGAAATCCCGACGCGCCCGGAACAGGTCGCGGCGCTCATTGAGGATGTCCCGCGTCGCCGGCTCGAAACACGCGAGAGCCGCGTGCTGCGCGGGCGTTGAAGGCGCGATGAAAAGGTTCTGCGCCAGCTTTTCCAGTTCCGGCACGGCCTGGGTCGGCGCCACCAGCCAACCGAGGCGCCAGCCGGTCATGCCAAAGTATTTTGAGAAGCTGCTGACGACATAGCAGTCATCGGTGATCTCGAGGATGGACGGGGCGGGGCCGTCGTAGTTGAGACCATGGTAGATCTCGTCGACGATCAGGCTGCCATCCCGCTGCCGGACCGCCGCCCACAGCGCCCGCAATTGCGCCCGGCTCATGACCTCACCGGTCGGATTGGCCGGGGAGGCGACCATGGCACCGATGGTGCGATCGTCCCAGTGAGCCTCGACCGCCGCCGGCGTCAGATGATAGTGGTCGAGCGGTGACACCGGCACCAGCTTTGCCCGCCCCTCGACGAGCCGGATGAAATGGCGATTGCACGGATAACCCGGATCGGTCAGCAGCAGCCGGTCGCCCGGACTCACCAGCAGTGCCGTCAGCAGCAGAATCGCCCCCGAGGCGCCAGGCGTTACGACGATCCGCCCGGGAGCGATGGAGAGGCCGTACTCGCTGGCATACCAACCGGCAATCGCCTCCCGCAGCGGCTCGATGCCCAGGGCCGGCGTGTAGCCCGTGTGGCCGGACCGCAGCGCCCTGATCGCGGCCTCGCAGATCGGCTGGGCCGTGGTAAAATCCGGCTCGCCGATCTCGAGATGCAGGATGTCCCTGCCCGCCGCCTCCAACTGGCGGGCACGGGTCAGCACCTCGACGACGCGAAAGGGATCGATGTCGGCCATACGCGCCGAAAACCTGGACATAGCGTCATCCTGTTGGTCCTGCGGCCCGACACCGGCCGCTCTTCCGGCACGAACTCCCCGAACACGGGCAGCGAGAACAGGTCATCAAAAAAGCGGCAGCGGTGGTAAAATCAGTCTAACAGCGCTTGACCGCAACTTTAGTCGTAGTAAAGTTGCGGGTCGTCAAACGGGCCCATAAATGAATGGGTGGTATCGTTGCCAAGAAGCATACTAGACCGGGATAAATCAATGCCAGCAAAAGCCGAAACCTTGAACGCCCCCAAAGCTGCCGGCGCCGCTAAAACCACCAGGGCCAGGACATCATCCAATTTCACCAATTTCGAGCCCTATGAACTCGAGCCCGGCGAGCCCTATATGAACGACAGGCAGAGGAAGCACTTCTCCAATATCCTGCTCGCCTGGAAATCTGAGCTGATGGAAGAGGTGGACCGCACCGTCAGCCACATGAAGGACGAGGCCGCCAATTTTCCCGACCCCGCCGACCGGGCAACCCAGGAGGAGGAATTCAGCCTGGAATTGCGCACCAGGGACCGGGAGCGCAAGCTCATCAAGAAGATAGAGAGCACGCTGGAGCTGATCGAGCAGAAAAACTCCGATTACGGTTACTGCGACTCCTGCGGCGTCGAGATCGGCATCAAGCGCCTGGAGGCGCGCCCCACCGCCAACCTCTGCATCGACTGTAAAACGCTGGATGAAATCAGGGAGAAACAGCAGCGAGGATGACGGCGGCCGCGCCGGCGGCCGCGCCGATCCGTCACTTCAGCCCGGCGGGGGCACGTCGCCACTGATCGCGGCGCCGCGCTCTTGCCGCCACCTGCCAGGGCAAAGCCGTCAGGCGGGCGCAGGCCAGCCATGACGGCCGCCGCTGCGCTCTACGTCGGGCGCTTTGCGCCATCGCCCACCGGCACCCTGCATCTGGGGTCTCTGATCGCCGCCGTAGCCAGCTACCTCGATGCCAAGGCGGTTGGCGGACGCTGGCTGCTGCGCATCGAGGACCTGGACCCGCCCCGCGAGGTGGCGGGTTCGGCCGAGGCGATCATTGCCAGCCTGCTCGCTCACGGACTGCATTGGGATGGCGAAATCCTCTGGCAGAGCGAGCGAACCGCCCGCTACGAGGCAGCCCTGGCGCAGCTAGCTGGCCGCGGCCAGGTGTTCCACTGCAACTGTTCCCGCGCCCGCCTGGCAGAGCTCGGCGGCCGCTACGACGGCCACTGCAGGCGCCGCCCACCGGGCGCGATGGACGCCTGCGCCATCCGGCTGATCGCCGACGACGTCACCATCGCCTTCGAGGACGCCCTGCAAGGGCCGCAGCGGCAGCGCATGAACCGCGACGTGGGCGATTTCGTCATCCGCCGCCGCGACGGTATCTTTGCCTACCAGCTGGCGGTCGTGGTCGATGATGCCGACCAGGGCATCACCCACATCGTGAGAGGCGCCGACCTGCTGCAATCCACGGCGCGGCAGATCTACCTGCAGGGCCTGCTGCAATTGCCATCACCGCAGTACGCCCACATCCCACTGCTGGCCAACAAACTCGGCCAGAAGCTCAGCAAGCAGAATCTGGCACCGCCACTGGACGACCGCCACCCCGGCGGCAATCTGCGGGCAGCTCTGGCATTTCTTGGCCAGCCGGCACCACCCTCAGACATCACACAACCCGGCGAATTGCTGTCCTGGGCAACGCAATGCTGGCAGCTGACGGCGGTACCGCGGAGCCCTCTCATCATTGAGCCGGCGCCCTAGCTTGTTTACTATCGCGCCGGGCCCATGCGCTTGGCGGACACGCTCACAGCGCCCCGGCGAAGGGGCACATGCCGCTCAAACTTGAGCAACAGCCTCGCGAGGAGGGACATCATGCTGGTTCGGCGCACGTTGTTACTGGTCATATTCTTTCTGTTCTTCTTCGCCCCCGGACTGGAAAACTGGATCAAGTCCAATCCCAGCCTCTGGTATCGGCCCTACCTGGTCTGGCTGATCGTAATCGCCGTGGTCTATTTCGGACAGCGCCAGAGCCACTCGCCCGATGCTTGAGATCAGCGAGCTACTGATCCTGGGGATGGGCTACCTGTCCCTGCTGTTCGGCATTGCCTATGCCACCGACCAGGGCTGGATCGGCCGCCGCGTGGTGCGCCATCCCCTGATCTACGTCATGTCGCTGGGTGTCTTCATCAGCGCCTGGTCTTACTATGGCGCCATGGGCATCGCGCAATATTATGGCTACGATTTTCTCCCGTACTACTTCGGCCTGTCCGGCTTCTTCATGTTTGGGCAGTTTATGTTGCTGCCCGTCCAGCGCATCTGCCGGAACTTCCAGTTGGCGTCGCTGGCCGATCTGCTCACCTTCCGCTTCCGCTCGCAGTGGGCAGGCGTCCTGGTGACGGTATTCCTCAGCCTTGGCATGCTGCCCCTGCTGGCGTCGCAGATCAAGGCGGTGACCGACTCAGCGTACATCGTTACCCGCGCGAACGACGCCATCGAGCAGAGCGGCAGCCCGGTCTTCGGGTTTGCCTTCTTCTTCTGTGCCGTGATGACTCTGTTTACGATTCTCTACGGTGCCGGACACGTGTCGCACCGCGAGCGCCACAACGGCCTGGTGGCCGCCATCGCCTTTGAGACGCTGGTCAAGAGCGCCGCCCTGCTGACCATCGGCGGGGCGGCCATTTTCGGCACGTTCGGCGGCTTCGGCGGCCTGAACGACTGGCTGGCAGCGCATCCCGGCAACCTGGCACTCAATGACCTGGAACGGCAGGGGGTGGGGCGTACGCTGCTGCTGATGTCGTTTGCCGCTGCGCTGGGCATGCCTCACATGTTTCACATGATTTTTTCGGAGAAGCCGACCGCCCGGGCGCTCGACGCCGCCACCTGGGGCATGCCCCTGCTGCTGCTGGTGATCAGCCTGCCGGTATTTCCCATCCTCTGGGGTGCGCTGGCCGAACAGACGAACCTGTCGCCCGAATATTACACCCTCGCCATCGGCCTCGCGCTGGAATCCCGGCTGCTGACCGCCATCACCTATATCGGCGGCCTCGCGGCGGCCAGCGGACTGATCATCGTATCCACGCTGGCGCTGGCGTCGATGTGCCTGAACCACTTGATACTGCCTTTCTATCAGCCCGATATCCATCGGGACATCTACGGCTGGCTGGTCTGGACCCGGCGCATGCTGATCGGCGCGATCATCCTCGGCGGCTACCTGTTTTACCGTATCTTCGGCAACTCTGGCAATCTATTCGACCTGGGCGTCGCCGGCTTCGCCGCCATGCTGCATTTTCTTCCGGGGGTACTGGCACTGCTGTTCGTCCCCTCCGTAAACAGCCAGGGCTTTATCGCCGGCCTGCTGGGCGGCTTTATCAGCTGGTTCATCCTGCTGTTCCTGCCGCTGATGACCGCCAGTCAGCCGCTATTTTCGACTCACGACCAGAGCGACTGGTCGCCGGCCATTGTGTTGAGCTTTACCATCAACGTCATCCTGATGATGGCATTTTCCGCGATGACCCGAAG
The DNA here is from genome assembly GCA_963792875.1 of uncultured Gammaproteobacteria bacterium. Classification (GTDB taxonomy): domain Bacteria; phylum Pseudomonadota; class Gammaproteobacteria; order Pseudomonadales; family JAHEGP01; genus JAHEGP01. Next base: position 256,855 of record CAWBXV010000002.1, read on the forward strand.
CTCCCAGGAAGAAAAGTCCGCCGCCGCGCTGTGCTCCATGGACAATCCGCTGTCCGGCCCACACCGCCAACGGCTGCGCTTTTCATCGACAACCGACCTGGAGCGGGCGCTGGCTACCACGCTGGGAGATGCGGCAGCGCGGCGCGAGGTCGGCAGGGCGCTGCAGGACCTCAATATGGACCGGCAGGACGCCCGGCCCTACGCCATGCGCCGCCTGTGGGAGCGCATCGAGATCAATCTGTCCGGCCTGCTCGGAACCACCTTCGCACATGATATCGGGGCACGCGTGCTGCCGTACCGCACGTCGCCCGGGCCGCTGGTCGGCGAGGATATCCAGCTGATGGAAACCCGACTCGAGGACCAGCAGGCCAATCTGACCGGGCTTGCGGCTGAATTGAACAGCCTGCGTCGCTTCCACCGACAGACGTTGATGGAGTTGCCCATCGGCGCCTGCATTCTGGCGCAAGACGGCGAAATCATGCTGTGGAACAGCGCCATGTCCGAGCTCAGCGGCATTGCGTCCAGCGAGGTCGTCGGCGCGCTCATCGACGCCCTGCCCGCGCCGTGGAACGACGTCATGCCGCAGTTCACCGCCAATGACGCCAAACATCAGCACAAGCTGCAGGTGACGATCAACCAACAGCCATGCTGGCTGACACTGCACAAAGCGCGCCCATTCAACCGGGATGCCGGCCCTGGCGATACCATCCTCCTGGTCGAGGACATCACTGAGACGCAACTGCTGGAGGACGAACTCATCCACAGTGAGCGCCTCGCCTCCGTGGGCCGTCTCGCCGCCGGGGTAGCACATGAGATAGGCAATCCTGTCACAGGCATCGCCAGCCTCGCCCAGAACCTGCTGGCTGAAGCGAGCGATCCCGAGTTGATCGAACTGGCGCAGGACATCATTACCCAGACCGGCCGCATCAACGCGATCGTGCAAACGCTGATCAATTTTTCACATGCCGGCAGGGGGTATGCGCCCCGCGACGCGGTCAATATCGCCGAGTGTGTGGCCGAGGCCATCAAACTGCTGGTGCTGGACAAGGCGGCAAAGCCGATCAAATACCAGAATGAATGCAGCAGCGGTCACCGGGTCGCGGGCGACCCGCAGCGAATGATTCAGGTGTTCCTCAATCTGCTGAGTAACGCCCGCGACGCATGCCAGCCTCAGCAGACGGTCCTGATCGAGTCGGCCGCGGACGCAGACGCGGTCACCATCAAGATAACCGACCCGGGCTGCGGCATTTCCGCCGCCGATCAGGAACGCATTTTCGAGCCGTTCTTCACCACCAAGGACCCAGGTCAGGGCACCGGGCTCGGCCTGGCACTGGTCTACAGTATCGTCGAAGAGCAGGGCGGCACAATTCACGTATCGAGCCCCCCTCCCCAAAGTCTGCAAGCCGGCACGCAGATCGCTCTGCGACTGCCCCGCTATCCACTAGAAGCTGTGGAAAAAAGCGTCGATTCCGGTTAATGTCTTGAGATGTGTGAGGCAATCCTCAGGCTGCCCGTTGCGCCAGGGTGACGTGAGCGTTGCGGCGCGGAAACCGCCCCACCAACCCGGACCGAATGCAGTATCCAGCCCAGGTGGTCAATCGGCAGCTCTCAATTTCTCTTCCTCACTATCACCAGCGAGAACAGCATGACGCGAATTCTGATCGTGGAAGACGAACCCATCATTAGGAAGTCTCTGCGCAGGCTATTGGAACGGAATCACTACGAAGCCAGCGAAGCCAGCAGCGTCAAGGACGCCCTGGAGCGCATTGAGGAGCAGAGCGCTGACCTGATCATCAGCGACCTGCGTCTGCCGGGCGAACCAGGCACCGACCTGATCAAACTGCTCCCCTCTGTGCCGGTGCTGATCATGACCAGCTATGCCAGCCTGCGGTCAGCCGTCGACTCCATGAAGATGGGGGCCGTTGACTACATTGCCAAGCCGTTCGATCACGACGACATGCTGCAGGCCGTGGCGACTATCCTCGGCAACAGGGGCGCCCGGCCCAGCAGTGTCGCCCAGGGGGATCTCCCCGGCTTCATCGGCAACAGCGCGGATATGCAGAAACTCTATGAGCAGATCAAAAAATTTGCTCCCACCACCACCACGGTGCTCGTGCAGGGAGAAACCGGCACCGGCAAGGAACTGGTAGCCCAGGCGCTCCACGCAGCCAGCCAGCGGGCTCACATGCCAATGATTTCGGTCAACTGCGCCGCGATCCCGGAGACCCTGATCGAATCCGAATTGTTCGGCTATGAGAAGGGTGCGTTCACCGGCGCCGCTAATAACCGCATCGGGCTGATCGAGGCAGCCGCTGGCGGCACGCTGTTCCTGGACGAGATCGGCGAACTCCCGCTGGAGGCGCAGGCAAGACTGCTGCGCTTTCTACAGGAAGGAGAAATCAGGGCCATTGGCTCGGTCAAGACCCGCAAAGTGGATGTGAGGCTGATCGCCGCCACTCACCGTGACCTCAAACGACTCGCCCGCAACGGTGACTTCAGAGAAGACCTTTACTATCGCATCAACGTGATGCAGTTCAATTTACCGCCGCTGCGCGCTCGCGGCGATGACATCATCAGGATTGCCGAGGCCTGCCTGGAACAATGCTGCGTCAAACTGGGAAAGGCGCCGATCCGCCTCTGTGCCCGCGCCCAGCGCGCCTTGCTGGCCTACCCGTGGCCAGGCAATGTCAGGGAATTGCAGAATGCCATCGAGCGAGCCGCCATTCTCTGCGACGGCGACACGATCGACTATGATCTACTCAACATCGACATTGCAGCGGATGCGCTCGACGACGGCGACGCGGGCGAGCGCTCGCCACCGCAGGAGAATACTGCGGTGACCAACGAGACTCTCGAGGAGTTGTCGCTCGAGGACTACTTCCAGCGCTTTGTGCTCGAGCATCAGGACAGCATGAGCGAGACAGAACTGGCCCGCAAATTGGGCGTCAGCCGGAAGTGCCTGTGGGAGCGGCGCCAGAGACTGGGGATTCCACGGAAAAAATGCGCCAAGGGCAGCTCGCGACAGCGCGCCGGCGGGTCCTGACGGGCTGACCCGGCGAGGCCGGGAACACCGCCTCCGGCGTTACCTTTGATCAGGGCAGGTAACAAGCCTGAGAAAAAAGGTAACGAATAATTAAGGATTAGACGAGCCAACTGCCAAGCAAAAACTCTAACCAACTGTTATTTATGGTCATTTGATTTCTGGCACGAATGGTGCTTTATAAAGATCAATAATAACAATAAACAACAATAAGACGACGCATAATAATAAAAACAGCAAGAAGAGACCTGGATGGGGAGAAGCAACGCTCCCCGTCTTACTTCACCGCAAACAGCCAGCACGCCACTACCCTTTGTCGATACTTTTATTTTCAGCGCCGACTGATGTGCTAGAATCCGCCCGTCCCGCAAGTGCAAACCCTCGACCACAAACTGAAGGACCACGTCCTGACCGATGCACTCAAAACGCCGGATAAGCCGATGACGCAGCCCTGCCACACAAGCACGCGGCGCGCTTTCCGCCCATCGCCCTGGGCGATATGCCCAACATCAGCCTAAGCCCCTGCAGCCCATGCGCGAACTGAACAGGATCGATCGGAATAAAATCAGCCCCAATGCGCTCAAGGTGATCCAGCGCCTGGAACAGGAGGGTTATGCGGCCTACCTGGTGGGCGGCGGCGTACGCGACCTGTTGCTTGGAGAGAGCCCGAAAGATTTTGATGTTTCCACCGATGCCCGCCCCGAGCAGATACGGCAGCTGTTCAGGAACGCGCGCATCATCGGGCGGCGCTTCCGCATCGTTCACGTGCTTTTCGGTCGGGAGGTCATCGAAGTGACGACCTTTCGCGGTCATCACCCCGACACGCCCTCTGGTGACAGCAGCCGGCAGGCCGCGACCTCCGAGGCCGGCCGCCTGTTGAGAGACAACGTGTACGGCAGTATCGAAGAGGATGCACTGCGACGCGATTTTACCGTCAACGCCCTGTACTACAGCCCTTCGAGCGACAGCATTCTGGACTACTGCAACGGACTGGACGACCTTCGCGCGCAACGCCTGATCCTGATAGGCGACCCCGAGACTCGCTACCGGGAAGATCCCGTGCGCATGCTGCGCGCCGTCAGATTTCAAGCGCGACTGGACTTCCACCTCAGCGCCGCGGTTACCGGCCCTATCAGAGAACTCGGCCCACTGCTGCACGATATCCCGCCGGCACGCATGTTCGACGAAGTACTGAAGCTGTTTATGTCGGGAGCGGCGCTCCAAACCTATCAGGCACTGCGCACCTATCATCTGTTCGGCTACCTGTTTCCCGCCTGTGAGCGCAGCCTGCATCACGGCGATGCGATCAGCATCGCCTTTGTCGAGAGCATGCTGCGCAATACCGACGCACGCATCAATCAGAACAAGCCGGTGAACCCGGCCTTTCTGTATGGCGCGTTCCTGTGGCCGGCTGCGCGCCAGCACCAGCAGGCGCTGCAGAAGCAAGGCCTGCCGCCCATCCCCGCACTGCAGCAGGCAGGCACTTCAGCCATAGAACACCAGTTGCAATACATCGCCATTCCCCGACGCTTCAGCTCGATCATGCGGGAAATCTGGGACCTGCAATACCGCCTCGAAAATCCCCGCGGCGGGAAGCTGGTCGATCAACTGCTCAGCCAACAGCGCTTTCGGGCCGCCTACGATTTCCTGGTATTGAGGGAAGAAGCCGGAGAGGACACCGCCGGCATGGGCCAATGGTGGACCCGATACCAGGACGCGCCCGAGCCCGAGCGGCAGGAACTGCTCGTCAAGCTGGAAAAGCAGGGTACGCCGCGCAAGCGCAAACCCCGCAACAGGCGACGCCCGCTCAAGAACCCCTTGTCCGATCAAGTCCCATGACCGAATGCTATATTGGCATGGGCAGCAATCTCGCAGCGCCCGATCGCCAATTGGCTGACGCGATCGCCGCGCTCGGCCAATTGGCGCACTGCCGACTGCTGGCGACATCTCCCGTTTACCGCAGCAGTGCGGTAGGACCAGGCAGCCAACCCGACTACCTGAACGCAGCGGTCAAGCTGCACACCGACCTGCCGGCGAGCACGTTACTGGCGCGCCTGCATGAGATAGAGGCGCGGCAAGGGCGCGAGCGAGGCGTACGGTGGGCAGCGCGCACCCTGGACCTCGATCTGCTGCTGTTTGGGGGACAGACCATCGACGACCCGCCACGACTGGAGGTTCCCCATCCCCGCATGCTGCAGAGAAACTTTGTGGTGTTTCCCCTGCTGGACCTGGATCCAGACCTGCAGCTACCCGACGGCCGAAAACTGCTGTCGGCGGCACAGGCGCTGGGATGGCAGGGACTGGTGAGACTGCAGAAAGCCGATCTGCCGGAAACAGCCTCTGGGTCGACGGGGCCAGTGGACTCGCGCCATGGCCAGCACCTCACCAGAGACACCCACTAGACGCAATACGAGGAAGCCGCATGCCACGCATCACCCCGCAGACACTGTGCGACATGAAGCTCAGAGGCGAGAAATTTTCGTGCGTCACAGCCTATGACGCCACCTTCGCCGGCATCATCGACCAGGCGGGCATAGAGGCCATTCTGGTGGGCGATTCACTTGGCATGGTGCTGCAGGGGCATCGGGACACCCTGGCCGTGTCGATCACCGATATGGCCTATCACATAAGCGCTGCCAGGCGCGGTAGCGGCGATGCACTGCTGATTGGCGACATGCCGTTCATGAGCTACGCCACGCTGACCGACACCCTGAACAACAGCGCGCTGCTGATGCGCGCGGGCGCCCAGATGGTGAAACTCGAAGGTGGCACCTGGCTCTGCCCCAGCATTGAAGCCCTGAGCGCAAGGGGCATTCCCGTGTGCGCACACCTTGGCCTCACACCACAGTCCGTCAACGCGCTGGGCGGATTCAGAGTACAGGGCAAAACGCCTGAAGCGGCCCGCAGAATCATTGACGAAGCCAAGGCTGTCGAAGCCGCAGGCGCGACCCTGCTGGTCATCGAGTGCGTGCCACGTTCGCTCGCCAGAGAAATCACCCGCCTGGTAAGCATTCCGGTCATCGGCATTGGCGCCGGACCGGAAACTGACGGCCAGGTGCTCGTACTGCATGATCTGCTTGGCCTCAATCCCAAGCCTCCCCGGTTCGTCCAAGACTTCATGGCGGGCCAATCCAGCATTGCAGGCGCCATCGCGGCATTCGGCGCCGCGGTCAAGTCGGGCACATTTCCCGCGGCACAGCACTGCTTCGATGGCTAGGCAAGCACGATTGTCACCATTATTCACAAATTGCGCATTGCCCCCGACAATCGCGGGCTGCGGAGCCCCGTCGCAGCCGGAATAGCGCTCCGTACGGTAGCACGGCAGGAGCGGTGCTTCCTTTGGTAGCATTTCACCGGCAGCACCAGCATCCCAAGATTGAACCCGCAGCACATTTACTGCATACTCCCGCACATACTCATGGTGAATTTGTATTTCGATCTATCGGCGCCATCTCCGGAGTAAGGAGCATCTGCGCTGTTAATTTGACGCGAGGTATCCTGTAGCCATGCGGACGCTAACGACAGTGCACGCTCTTCGACGAGCGGTAGGCAAAGCCAGAAGTGAGGGTAAATCCATAGGCCTGGTGCCGACGATGGGCAATCTTCACGAAGGCCACCTGCAACTGCTTCGCCGCGCCAAGTCGCAATGCGACTGCGTCGTCGTCAGCATTTTTGTCAATCCCCTCCAGTTCGGCAAGGGTGAAGACCTGGACGCCTATCCCCGCACGATGGCGGCAGACAAGCAGAAGCTCTTTGCCGAGGGTACCGACTTCCTCTTTGCGCCCTCCGTTGAGGACATGTACCCCGAGGGACTGGGGCCACAGACTCTGGTCAGCGTCCCGCAGATCAGCGAGACCCTGTGCGGAAAATCCCGCCCCGGCCACTTCGCCGGGGTCGCGACTGTAGTCTGCAAGCTCTTCAACATGGTGCAGCCCGACGTCGCCGTATTCGGAGAGAAGGATTTTCAACAGCTGATGGTCATTCGCAAAATGGTCGCGGACCTGTGCATGCCGCTTGACATCGTCGGCGTTGCAACGGTGAGGGAGACCGATGGTCTGGCAATGAGCTCGCGCAACAACTACCTGAGCAAGCGGCAACGCTCGATCGCCCCCCAACTCCACCAGATTCTGCAGGAATATCGCGAGGCCATCGCCAACGGCTTCGACAATTACGCCGAACTCGAGCACCATGCCGTCGAAGATCTGCGCGTCAATGGCTTCAAACCAGACTATGTCAGCATCCGCGATGCTGCTACCCTGGATGCTGTCAGCCCCGATACTGAATCCATTGTCATTCTGGCCGCTGCCAAGCTGGGGCGCACTCGCCTGATCGACAACGTCACGCTGACTCTGAATCCCTCTTCGGACTGGGGTATGCTGGCCAGCAACTGAGGAAGAGTCGTCGTCGGTGAGGACGACCGCGAGCCAGCCATCAGACCGCGCGAGCCCGTGCCGGGCGCCGCGCCCGCCCGGCACGGCGGCGGCTTGCATCCCCCCCATACCGTTCAGGCGGCTTGCCGCCGCCGCCCAGTGATGATCGAACCGACACTCCCAGTGCAGTTTTTCTGACAACACGCGCGCAGCGTCGCCACACTGAAACGCCCCCTCTCCCCAAGGCCGCACCTGCCATTGCTTGATAATGCGCAACTGCTGACGCCGTCGGCAGGCGCCATCCGGCAACCAGAGCGCAAGAGCGCTGGCATATGCGGCCTACTGAACGATAAACTAAGCCCATACAATAACGTCACCCAAAGGGGGCAAGAACATGCATGAGATCAAGAACCACCCGGTGCCCGAGTCTTTCAAAGCGCAAGCCCTGATCGACAATGACCAGTACCTCGCCATGTACAAGCACTCCGTTGAAAACCCGGATGCATTCTGGAGCGAACAGGCTCTCAAGTTCGTGCAGTGGGACCAACCCTGGAGCAAGGTCTGCGACTATGACCTCAAAGAGGGTCGCGCGATCTGGTTTCAGGACGCAAAGCTCAACGTCAGCACCAACTGCCTTGACCGCCACCTGGAAACCCGTGGAGACCAGATAGCTATTATCTGGGAAGGCGACGACCCCGCAGAAAGCCGCGCCATCACCTACCGGGAACTCCATCTCGCCGTCTGCCGCCTCGCCAATGCACTGAAGAGCCGCGGCGTGCGCAAGGGCGACAGAGTCTGTATCTATATGCCGATGATCCCGGAGGCCGCTTACGCCATGCTGGCTTGCGCCCGGATCGGGGCCGTTCACTCGATCGTGTTTGGCGGATTCTCTCCCGAGGCGCTCAAGGACCGCATCCTTGACTCCGACTGTCAAACCGTCATTACTGCCGATGAAGGCTTGCGGGGCGGGCGCCAGATACCACTGAAGGAAAACGCCGACATCGCGCTGCAGCGCTGCCCGGACGTACATACCTGCCTGGTGGTCAAACGCACGGGCGGCGATATCGAGTGGAAGGAAGGCCGTGACGTCTGGTATCACGACCTGGTCGATACCATGAGCGACAGCTGTGCGCCGGAATTAATGGACGCCGAGGACCCGCTGTTCATTCTCTATACCTCAGGCTCTACCGGCAAACCGAAGGGGGTATTGCATACCACCGGCGGCTATCTGCTCGGCGCGGCCATCACCCACAAATATGTCTTTGACTATCAGGAAGGAGACATCTACTGGTGTACCGCCGATATCGGCTGGATTACCGGGCACTCCTACATTGTTTACGGGCCGCTGGCCAACGGCGCCATCACCCTGATGTTCGAAGGCGTGCCGACCTATCCCGATGCCTCTCGCTGCTGGCAGGTCATCGATAAACACGACGTCACGATTTTCTATACGGCGCCCACGGCGATACGCGCGTTGATGGCGCAGGGCGACGATTTCGTCAAGCGGTGTTCACGCAAGAGCCTCAGGCTGCTGGGCACGGTAGGAGAACCCATCAATCCTGAAGCCTGGGAGTGGTATTATCAGCTCGTCGGTGACAGCCGTTGCCCGATCGTCGACACGTGGTGGCAGACTGAAACCGGGGCCATCATGATTACTCCCCTGCCCGGCGCTACCGAACTCAAGCCAGGCTCCGCCACCAGGCCGTTTTTCGGTGTCCAGCCGGTATTGCTCGATGCCGATGGCAATGAGCTCGAGGGCGCCGTGGAGGGCAACCTCGCTATCAAGGCATCCTGGCCGAGCCAGATACGCAGCGTCTACGGCGATCACCAGCGATTGATCGATACCTATTTCAGCACCTACCCCGGTTATTATTTCACCGGCGACGGTGCGCGTCGGGACGAGGATGGCTACTATTGGATCACCGGACGCGTGGACGACGTACTCAACGTTTCCGGACACCGCATGGGTACCGCCGAAGTCGAATCCGCGCTCGTGCTGCACGATGCCATCGCTGAGGCCGCGGTGGTCGGTTATCCGCACGACATCAAGGGGCAGGGGATCTACGCCTACGTCACGCCTATGCAGGGCATCGCTCCAAGCGATGAACTGAAGGCTGAATTACTGGCGCTCGTCACCAAGGAAATCGGCCCGATCGCCAAACCCGACATTATTCAGTGGGCACCCGGTCTGCCAAAGACCCGTTCGGGCAAGATCATGCGCCGCATTCTGCGCAAGATTGCCGCCAACGAACTGGACAGCCTGGGCGATACCAGCACCCTGGCCGACCCCTCGGTGGTGGAAAATCTGATCAACGAACGGCTTAACCGCTGAGCAGATGACAGCCACAAAAAAGCCCGCGTGATGCGGGCTTTTTTGTGGCTATCCGGCCACGGCTCGGATCATTCCTGCTCCGGCGCCGCCTCCTCCTCGACCTCTCTCATCGACAATTTGATGCGGCCACGATTATCGACATCCAGCACCTTGACGCGAACATCCTGCCCCTCGGTCAGGTAGTCGGTGACTTTTTCGATGCGCTCGTTGGCGATCTGGGATATGTGAACGAGCCCGTCCTTACCCGGCAGAATGTTGACGAAAGCACCAAAATCGACGATGCGCGCCACCTTGCCAGTGTACACGGCACCAATCTCGGCTTCCGCCGTGATCGATTCGACCTCATCGCGGGCGGCCTGGAGGGCCTCGGCATTGGGAGCATAGATTCGCACCGTGCCGTCGTCATCGATATCAATCTGTGCTCCGCTCTTCTCGGTGATCGCACGGATCACTGCGCCACCGGGGCCGATAATTTCCCGGATCTTTTCCTTCTCGACCTTGAGAGTCGCCATGCGCGGAGCGGTGCTGGACACTTCCGTGCGCGACTCGGCAATGACGCGATTCATTTGAGCGAGGATGTACAGGCGCGCCTTGAGCGCCTGTTCCAGAGCGCGCTCCATGATCTCCTCGTTGATGCCCTCGATCTTGATGTCCATCTGCAATGCAGTGACACCCGCTGCCGTTCCGGCAACCTTGAAGTCCATGTCGCCCAGATGATCTTCGTCGCCGAGGATGTCCGTCAGGATGGAGAATCTGTCGCCTTCCTTGACCAGTCCCATCGCGATGCCTGCCACCGGCGCCTTGAGAGGCACACCCGCATCCATCATGGCAAGGCTGGCCCCACACACACTCGCCATGGAACTGGAGCCATTGGACTCGGTGATTTCCGACACGATTCGAATGGTATAGGGAAATGCCTCAGGGCTCGGCAGCACCGCCGCCACACCTCGACGGGCCAGTCGACCATGCCCGATTTCGCGCCGCCCGGTAAAGCCTACCCTTCCCGCTTCACCAACAGAGTAGGGCGGAAAGTTGTAATGCAGCATGAAGTAGTCTTTGCGCTCCCCCTGCAACGCGTCAATGATCTGCGCATCTCTGGAACTGCCCAGAGTGGCGACCGCGATCGCCTGCGTTTCGCCCCGGGTGAACAGCGCTGAGCCATGTGTCCTCGGCAGCACGCCGGTCTGCACCAGAATCGGGCGCACAGTCTGATTGTCCCGACCGTCGATCCGCGCCTCCCCATTGAGAATGCGCTGGCGCACCAGTTTGCTCTCAAGCTTCTTGAAGCAGTCCTTGAAGACGTCAGCCGACACCTCGGCACCGCCTGCCTGCAATTCCGCCAGCGCGCCGGCCTTGATCTCCGTAAGCCGTGCATGTCGCGCCATCTTGTCGGTGATGCGATAAGCGTCACCGATGGCAGCGCCGTAGCCGCTCGCCAGCGACCCGGACAAGCGCTGCTGAGCTTCGTCCTCAACCGGGACTTCCCAGCGCGGCTTGCCGACTTCGTCCGCAAGCTCTTTGATCGCCTGAATCGCCACCTGCATCTCTTGCTGCGCGAACAGCACGGCACCCAGCATCTGATCCTCGGTCAATTCTTTGGCTTCCGACTCTACCATGAGCACCGCATGCTCGGTGCCGGCCACCACCATGTCGAGCAGCGAACTGTCGAGTTGCCCGAACGTCGGGTTCAGCAGATAGCCGTCTTGTGCAGTAAAGCCAACACGTGCGGCAGCGATCGGGCCGTTGAACGGGATGCCGGAAATTGCCAGCGCCGCCGACGTGCCGATCATGGCGATAATATCCGGGTCAACCTCGGGCTGGGCTGACAGCACCGTCACGATGACCTGGACTTCATTCTTGAAGCCCTCGGGAAACAGCGGTCGGATCGGGCGGTCGATCAGGCGCGACGTGAGCGTTTCCTTCTCGCTGGGTCGCCCCTCACGTTTGAAGAAGCCACCCGGAATGCGCCCTGCGGCGTAGGCTTTCTCCTGGTAGTGCACCGCGAGCGGGAAAAAGTCCTGCCCCGGCTTGGCCGTGCGCTCGCCGACAACAGTGGCCAATACCACCGTATCGTCCATACTGGCCAGCACTGCACCAGTCGCCTGCCGTGCCACGCGCCCCGTTTCCAAGGTTACGGCGTGATTACCGTATCTGAACTTTTTAATGACGGGATTCACAAATGTTGCCTCCAACAAAATGGATGTTCTGGCGCGCCCTCGCTGCTGCGAGCGGACAGGCGCGCCATACATGAATTAGCGACGTAACCCGAGGCGCGCAATCAACTCAGCGTAGCGGTTGCCGTCCTTGCGCTTGAGATAGTCGAGCAGTTTGCGGCGCTGGTTGACCATGCGAATGAGTCCGCGACGGGAATGATGATCCTTGGCGTGCCCCTTGAAGTGGGCCTGCAACTTGTTGATATTGGCGCTCAGCAGCGCCACCTGCACTTCCGGCGAGCCGGTATCGCCCTCGCCCTGCCGATAGTCTTTGACAATCGCGGATTTTTCCTGCGCAGATAAAGCCATGATTAACTCCTCAAGAATATGCGTAGAAAGATAAAACCACCGAGCCATCCGCGCATACTTACAGATGGGGTGATCTGGCGACAACCAGTCGCCGCGGTGCCAGGCGACCATCATCGATGACCTCGCCAACACCGAGAAATTCTCCAGATTCAAGCCTGACTCTGACCGGGCCAACCAGCGGCGCATTCGGCACGAGCACGGGCTGCCCTTGACCAAAATAATGGGCGCTCACCTCGGGCATGCGGACTTCTGGCATATCCGTCAACCCGCTGTCGATGGGCATCAGCAACGCGTTCAGTTCAGTAAACCGCCGCTCCTGCGCCAATCGCTCAATCTGCTCCAGCGCCACACAATGCGCCAGCGTGAACGGCCCTGCCGCCGTTCGGCGCAACTGCGCCACGTGCGCCCCACAACCGAGGCGCTGGCCGATCTCCTCGGCCAGCGATCGCACATAAGTACCCTTTGAACAACGGATTTTCACTTCGACGGTGGCACGCATGCCAGGCTCGAAAGCAAGCAGCTCGAATGCGTGTATCTTAACCCGCCGCGCCGCGCGCTCTACCTCAATGCCGTCACGCGCCAGTTCATACAACGGTCTGCCACGATGCTTGAGCGCCGAATACATCGATGGAACCTGGTCGATCTCACCTCTGAAGTCATCGAGTAGCACTTCCAGCGCCTGCCGATCAATCGCCGAGGCATCGCAGGTCTGCACGACGACGCCATCGGCATCGCCGGTGGTCGTTGCCACACCCAGAACAAAGGTGCTGAGATAGCCTTTGTCGGCGTCGAGCAGGTATTGGGAAAACTTCGTCGCCTCGCCAAAACACAATGGCAGCACACCTGTCGCCAGCGGGTCGAGGCTGCCGGTATGACCCGCCTTTGCCGCATACAGTGCAGACTTTACCGCCTGGAGCGTCGCATTGGAGGTCCGCCCCGCAGGCTTATCCACCACCAGCACGCCATCAATGGGCCTCCCCGGCCTTCTCCTGGCCACCGCAGCTCATCCCACCTCGTCGTCGTTGTGGCCGATAGCGCGATCGCGAGCAACGGCCTCATCGATCAACGATGACAAGTGTCTGCCACGCGACACGCTGTCGTCGTAAACAAAATGCAGCTTGGGCGTGGTACGCATGGTGCTGCCGCGGGCGACCTTGCTTCGCAGAAAGCCCGCGGCATCATTCAGCACTGCCAGGCTATCGCTCGCCTGTTGCTCATCATCCTTGCCCATCACGGTGACAAAGACTTTGGCGTGGGCGAGGTCCCGGCTGACCTCGACATCATTGACCATCACCATGCCCACCCTGGGATCACGCATCTCCAATTGAATCAGCTGTGCTAGCTCACGCCGCAGAAAATCTGCAACCCGCTGTGTGCGACCGACCTCTCTCGCCATTGTCGAGCCCTATAGCGTCCGCGCGACTTCGTGAGTTTCAAATACCTCGATCTTGTCACCCACTCTGACATCGTTGTAATTGCGCACACCGATACCGCACTCAAAGCCAGCCCTCACTTCGCCAACGTCGTCTTTGAAGCGGCGCAAAGATTCGAGTTCGCCCTGATAGATCACGACGTCGTTGCGGAGCACGCGAATCGGCCTGTTGCGGGCAACCACACCTTCGGTAACCATGCAACCCGCCACCGCGCCGAATTTGGGCGAACGGAACACATCGCGTACGTCGGCGATACCGACTATCTGCTCGCGCAGTTCAGGTGCCAGCATGCCCGAAAGAGCCTGCTTCACGTCGTCAATGAGATCGTAAATCACGCTGTAATAGCGCAGATCGACGCCCTCTGTCTCCGCCAGTCGGCGCGCCGAACTGTCTGCGCGGACATTGAAACCGAACACAACGGCCCCGGAAGTGATCGCGAGGTTGATATCGGTCTCAGCGATACCACCCACACCGTCGGAGATCACGTTGACGTGGACTTCTTCATTGCCCATTTCACCCAGCGCGGTAACAAGGGCCTCCAATGAGCCACGCACATCCGCCTTGAGCACGACATTGAGAACCTTCTTCTCGCCTGCCGCCATGCCGCTGAAAAGGCTGTCCAGCTTGGCAGCATGTTGACGCGCCATGCGGGTTTCTCTGGTCTTCTCCGCCCTGAAGCTGGCGACCTCGCGGGCACGCTTTTCACTCTCGACCACAGCAAAATTCTCACCCGCGTCGGGAGTCCCGTCGAGACCGAGAATCTGCACGGGAATCGAGGGCGTGGCCTGGCTTATCGCGTTGCCGTTTTCATCCAGCATGGCCCTTACCCGGCCGTAGTTGACACCAGCCAGCAGGATATCCCCCTGCCGCAAGGTACCGCTCTGCACCAGCACCGAAGCGACCGGGCCGCGCCCCTTATCCAAGCGCGACTCGAGCACCAGGCCCTTTGCCGGGACGTCTTCAGGTGCCTGTAATTCGAGGATTTCGGCCTGCAGCAGTATCGCATCGAGCAGTGAATCGATGCCTTCTCCAGTATGAGCCGACACGTAGGCGAACTGCGTGTCTCCGCCCCAGGCCTCGGCGATGACACCTCTGCCGGCCAGCTCGTTCTGCACACGCTCAGGGTCGGAGCCTTCCTTGTCGATTTTGTTGACGGCCACCACCAGCGGCACCCCTGCGGCCCGGGCATGCTTGATGGCCTCTTCGGTCTGAGGCATCACGCCGTCGTCGGCAGCAACGACCAAAACTACAATATCCGTACTCTTGGCGCCCCGAGCCCGCATCGCGGTGAAGGCCGCGTGTCCGGGCGTATCCAGAAACGTGACCATCCCGTGACCAGTTTCAACATGATACGCACCGATGTGCTGGGTAATGCCGCCAGCCTCTCCCGAGGCGACCCTAGCCTTACGGATGTAGTCCAGCAAGGACGTCTTGCCGTGATCGACATGGCCCATCACTGTGACCACCGGCGCCCTCGCTTTGAGGTCGCCGACGTGATCCAGACTTTCCTCCAACCGTTCCTCGATTTCGTTGGCGCTGACGAGTTTCACACGGTGGCCGAACTCCTCGACGATCAGGCTCGCCGTATCCTGGTCCAGGGGCTGATTAATGGTCGCCATTGTCCCCATCTTGATGAGTGACTTGATGACGGCGCCCGCCTTGACTGCCAGGCGCTGGGCGAGGTCGCCCACGGTAATGGCTTCAGGCACTTCTATTTCGAGGACTTTCTTCTCAACTGGCATCTCAAATCCGTGTTTGGCGTGTTCAGGGTGCATGGCCTTTTTGCCCTTGCGGCGCTGCCCCCTGCCCAATACGCCTTCGACCTCTTCCTCGTATTCATCAGATATGGCGACATTGGCTGAATGCGGCTTGGAGCGCGCCAATTGGTCGCCCTTCTGGCGCAGACCAGGGGCTTTACGTGGCCGCCGCTCATCTTCCAGCCCCAGAGGCTTTTGCTTTTTCCTCTTACCAAGGGCTTTTTTGGCGTCGTCCTTTTCCGACACCGCCGCCGCGCCCCGGGTGGGCTTAGCGCTATCGGTCGCGGCCTCGCGTCCCTCCGCCGGCTTGTTCTGATCCTCTTCGCGCTGCCTTTTCGCGAGCAGCACTGCTTCATGCCGCTTGCGCTCTTCTTCCTGCTCGCGTTGACGCCGCTCCGCCGCCGCCCTGCGGATCATTTCGGGGTCGATCTCGTCCGACCTGGGGGCGGGTGTGACTGCTGTCACCCCGGTAACCGGCTCGGCAGCCGTGATGGGGGCTTCCTGAGCTGGCTCCGCTACCGCTGATGCCTCAGGCTGAATCGCCTCCGCTACCGGCGCAACACCTGGCGCCGGCACTTCGGCTTCTTCTCCGCCTGCGACCTCATCCAGGGTCACCGCGACTTCGGCCTCAGCAACGGGCGGCTCTTCGCTCGCTTCAGACGCAGCCACCTCGGCGACCAGCGAATCCTCAGCGACATCGATCGGCCGGATCTCGACATCAGGCGTCGCATGCTCCGCAGCGTCCACCTGCTCATCCAGTTCCTGGGCAGTCAGTTCGGGCTCCAGCAGCGGGTCTCGCTTGACGTACGTGCGCTTTTTCCTGACTTCGACACTGACTTTTTTCTTACCCTGCGCCTTGGGCGCAGTCAATGTGCTGATGGTCTTGCGCTTCAGCGTGATGCGCCTGGGGCTGCCGGCAGTGGACGTGTCCCCATGGCTGCTCTTGAGGTGACGCAGCAACACAACCTTGTCTGCTTCCGAAACGATCTGCTCAGCACTTACTTGATCAAGGCCCGCTTCTTTCATCTGCTTCAGCAGACGCTCCACCGGTGTTCCGACAACTTTAGCCAGTTCTGCCACTGTCACTTCTGACATGAAATCTCTCCTATTACCGCTCGTCTCTATAGGCTATTCACCCTGATCTTCAAACCAGGGCGCCCTCGCGGTCATAATTAACTGAGCGGCCCGTTCTTCATCCACGCTGCCTATCTCAAGCAATTCCTCTACAGACTGCTCCGCCAGATCTTCCATCGTTACGATGCCGCAACTGGCCAGAACGAAAGCAAGGTGCTTATCCATGCCGTCCATATTCAACAGGTCGTCGGCTGGCTCGACATCCTCCAGCTTTTCTTCGCTGGCAATGGCCTGGGTCAGCAGCGCATCTTTGGCACGCGCCCTGAGTTCTTCGGCGATGTCCTCGTCAAAGCCTTCGATCTCGAGCAACTCCTCGAGCGGGACATAGGCGACTTCTTCAATCGATGTGAAGCCTTCATCGACCAGCGTCATAGCCACATCTTCTTCAACATCGAGCGCCGACATGAACTGCTCCAGTATTTCACCGGCCTCCGCAGCTCTCTTGACAGCCGCGTCTTCAACGCTCATGACGTTGATCCGCCAGCCGGTGAGCTCGCTCGCCAGCCGAACATTCTGGCCGGTACGCCCAATCGCCTGCGCCAGATTGCCCTCTGCGACAGCCACGTCGATGCTGCGCGCATCCTCATCCACGACGATGGATTCAACCTCCGCGGGAGCCATGGCGTTGATTACGAGCTGCGCAGGATTGTCATCCCAGACGATGATATCGACGCGCTCGTTGTTTAGCTCGTTGGATACAGCCTGTACGCGAGAACCGCCCATGCCCACACAGGCGCCCACCGGATCGATGCGGCCGTCGTTGGTCTTAACGGCGATCTTGGCGCGCGATCCGGGGTCACGTGCCGCGGCGCGTATTTCGATGATCTGTTCGGCGATCTCCGGCACTTCGATTTTGAACAATTCAACGAGTATCTCGTTACAGGCCCTGCTCAGCAGCAATTGGGGACCGCGCGCCTCGGAATTGACGTCAACCAGAATGGCACGTACGCGATCATTCACCCGATAGACCTCGCGCCCGACGGTATTCTCCCGAGGAAGCAGCGCCTCGGCATTGCCGCCCAAATCAACGATGATGTTGTCTCTGGTTACGCGCTTGACGGTGCCATTCAGAAGGTGGCCAATTTTGCCGCGGTATTCCGCCACGACCTTGGCGCGTTCAGCCTCGCGAACCTTGTGGACGATGACCTGCTTGGCAGTCTGCGCTGCAATTCTGCCGAAATCGACATTTTCAATCTTCTCTTCGTAGACATCACCCGCCCTCAGCTCCGGATCCTTCTCATGAGCCTCTTCGAGAGTGAACTGGGTGCCCAGCAGCGCGAGCGTGTCGTCATCTACCACTTCCCAACGCCTGAAAGTCTCATACGCGCCGGTCGAACGATTGATGACAACCCGGATATCCGCTTCCTCTTCATACCGCTTCTTGGCGGCCGTCGCCAAAGCGGCCTCCAGCGCTTCAAAAATAATGGTCTGCGAAACCCCCTTCTCATTGGAAACGGCTTCAGCTACCAACAGAATATCTTTTCCCATATTCCAACTCCGACCGCAATCTACCGGCAAACCGACGGCGCACATTCTCCGACGCCCTTGTTATTTTGCCCCACCCGGCCCATCGACCAGATTGGCCTTGTCAATACCTTCGAACGGCAGCAGGTATTCTTCGTCCCCCACCACCAGCACGACCTCTCCGTCTTCCAAGCCAGCCAGCACGCCCACAAAAATCCTGCGCCCTTCAAAAGGCGACCGCAAACGCAGCTTCACACGACATCCCAGATAGCGCTGCCACTGCTCGATCGTGTAAAGCGGACGATCGAGACCCGGGGAAGAAACCTCGAGTACATATTCCCCCACTATGGGGTCCTCCACGTCCAAGGCACTGCTGATCTGGCGACTCACAAGCGCGCAATCATCGACGGTCACACCGCCTGGAGCATCGATATACACTCGCAGCAGTGACCGCCGGCCGCGAGAGTGATAATCCAACCCCCACAACTCGAATCCCACCGCGCGCACCGCGGGGTCAATAATCCGTTGCAAACGCTCGTTGCTTGCCAAAGTACCTTTTTGCTCCAGTGTAATAACCAATAAAAAAAGGGCTCGCGCCCAATCCTACCCGCACCAGACTTCGCCTTAACCCCATAAGCCGAGCGAACGCTGGACACTCAAGTTATCGCGAATCGAAGGAGCAAGCCGGCAACCCTCTACCGGGCGCCACAGACCGTATATGCTTCCGACCCAATAAAAAAGCCCCTAAGTAGGGGCTTTTTTATCGACGGCCATACGGCCTGCACCTTGACAGCAAATTGACTTTGCCGAATTGGTAGCGGGGGCTGGATTTGAACCAACGACCTTCGGGTTATGAGCCCGACGAGCTACCAGGCTGCTCCACCCCGCATCAAAGCTTCCCCAACCTCAGGCTTGTAGCTCTTTAACGACCTGATTAAGGAGGACAAATTGTAAGGAATGCCACTGCATCCGTCAACCAATATATCGCTATTTTTACACCTTCTTCGAATCGCGCCACCATGGCGCGCAACCCGAGAAGACCGATAAATTGGTGGTGCCGAAGGCCGGACTTGAACCGGCACGGGCGTTAGCCCACTACCCCCTCAAGATAGCGTGTCTACCAATTTCACCACTTCGGCATAAACTGAAAAACATTGCAACTCAATCGACCCCCGGGATCTCAACCTCGGAGCCCGCATCGCCAGCCTCGGGTAGGGGAACATCGCCCGAGGGCACACCCTCAGCCTCTGGCACCTCACCCTGTATCACCGCCGGTACAGCTACGTCCACCATGCCGCCCGCGTGATTCTTTGCAACCAGAGCCAACGCAAAACTGGTTACGAAAAACAATGCTGCCAACAAAGCGGTCGCCTTGGTCAGCACATTGCCGCCACCAGCCGCACCAAACATAGTCTGCGATGACCCGGCACCAAAGGAGGCACCCATCTCCGCACCCTTACCCTGCTGCAGCAGTATCAAGCCGATAATTGCCAGCGCGATAAGAACATGGACAACAATAATAACCTGTTCGATTCCCATAAAACCATCAACCCATTGCCCGGGCTATCGAAGCGAATTCTGCAGCGTCCAGCGACGCACCCCCAACCAAAGCACCATTGACATCGTCCATGGCAAACAATTCAGCGGCGTTGGCTGCCTTTACACTACCGCCATAGAGGATGCAAATCTGCTCGGCACCAGCAACCCCCTCCTCGACCAACACGCCGCGCAGAAACGCATGAACTTCCTGCGCCTGACCGGGCGATGCGGTTCTACCGGTACCTATGGCCCAGACCGGCTCATAAGCAAGCGATGCCGCGGCAAGTCCATCCGGGCCCACTTCAGCAATGACACTGGCCAGCTGCTCGGCAACAACATCAAGAGTATCGCCTGCCTCACGCTGCTCGAGAGTCTCACCCACACACAAAATGGGCGCCAGCCCCGCTTGAATGACCCTGCCGACCTTGCGGGCGACCACTTCGCTGGCCTCGCCATACAGCTGCCTGCGCTCAGAGTGGCCGACGATAACATAACGGCAACCGACGTCAGCGAGCATGTCCGCGCAAACCTCGCCGGTATAGGCGCCCTTATCGTGCTCGGCAACATTTTGAGCACCCAAGGCAATCGACGAGCCACGCAACCGCGTCGCAACCTCCGCCAGATAAGGAAACGGCGGACAGACCGCTACTCGAACAAACTCCGAACCCGGCCTGGCATCAATCAGTGCCCTAACCAGCGCCTCATTAGCCGCGCGGCTCCCGTGCATCTTCCAGTTGCCCACCACCATGCCATTACGCATGCGATAGACTCCGCTTTCGCGAGGGGGCCAATATTACCCAACAAAAGCCTGCCACACAAGAACCCCGCAATCCGTATGCCAAACATTTATACCGCTGCATGCAGCAGACGCATCTAGGCCAGCGCGTCCGCTACCACAGCGGCAAGCTGACCGACCAGTTGCTCTACCTGATCGGCCCTCTCTCCCTCTACCATCACCCTGACTACCGGCTCTGTACCCGAAGGCCGCAACAACACGCGACCGGTATGCGCCAGCTGCGCTTCGGCGTCGGCGACGGCCCTGGCGATTTCTGCATTGTCTTTCAACTTTCCGCTATTGCGCGCGGGGACATTGACCATCTTCTGCGGATATTTTTCCATACCCTTCTTGAGCTCATGCACTGATTGTCCCTGCGCAACGGAGGCGAAGAGCACCTGCAGGGCAGCCACGATGCCATCGCCGGTCGTGGTGACATCACCACAAATGATATGACCGGACGATTCACCACCAAGACGCCACCCCAAACGCGCCATTTCGGCGATGACATAGCGATCACCCACCTGCGCGCGGACGAAGGGGATCTGGAGTTCTTTGAGGGCCCGCTCGAAGCCGAAATTACTCATCAGCGTCCCGACCACCCCGCTGCATTCTCCCTTGGAGCGCAGCCGATCACTGGCGATGATATACAACAACTCATCGCCGTCGATGACCTCGCCCATGTGGTCTACGAGAATCACGCGGTCACCGTCGCCATCGAGCGCAACGCCCAGATCAGCGCGATGTCGCTGTACTTCGTCGATGAGATTCTCCGGTCGTGTAGAGCCGACTTTGTGGTTGATGTTCAGGCCATCCGGGGCAACCGCCACGCTGATAACCTCGGCTCCCAGCTCTCTAAAAACGCTCGGAGCGATGTGATAGGTCGCACCGTTGGCGCAATCCACCACGATGCGCATACCATCAAGGTTGAACTGACCGGGAACCGTGCTCTTGCAGTACTCGATGTAGCGCCCCGCAGCGTCTTCCATGCGCACGACTTTACCCAGATCCGCCGAGTCGACCGTGACGATTTCGTGCTCGAGCATCTCTTCGATCGCCAATTCGATCTCATCCGGCAGCTTAGTGCCGCCCGCAGAGAAGAATTTGATGCCATTGTCACTGAAGGGATTGTGTGACGCACTTATCACGATGCCCGCGCTGGCATGAAAAGTCCGCGTGAGATAGGCGATTCCCGGCGTAGGCATGGGACCGAGCAGCGCGACATCGACCCCTGCGGCGACCAGACCCGCCTCCAGGGCGGACTCGAACATGTAGCCAGAGATGCGGGTATCCTTGCCAATGATGAATTTGCCTCGGCCCTTTTTCACCATTACCCGACCCGCCGCCCAGCCCAGGTGCAACATGAAATCTGGCGTGATCGGCCGCGTACCTACGGCACCGCGAATACCGTCAGTACCGAAATATTTTCTTTTTGTCATTCGGTCGTATCCTTAAAAACAGCGCTAATCACATCAACCGCGTCCCGCGTCTCAGCCACGTCATGAACCCGCACAATCGCCACACCTTGACTCACGGCGAGAGCCGCCAGCGCCAAGCTCCCTGCGAGTCGGCCATCGACAGCACGGCCGGTGATGCCACCAATCATTGACTTGCGGGAAACGCCCACGAGAACGTGGAAACCGGTTGCAACAAACTCGGGGAGATGCCTGAAGATTGACAGGTTCTGCCCGAGGGACTTGCCAAAGCCAAAGCCGGGATCAATGATTATCCTGTCCGGCGCAACGCCACAACCGATGCAGACTTCAGCCCTTTGCAGAAGAAATTCTAGAACATCCTGTACGACATCCGCATAACTGGGAGCCTGCTGCATGAACTGGGGCTCACCCTGCATATGCATCAGGCAGACGGAAGCCCTTGCATCAGCCACCGCGTCGAGCGCGCCGGGCCGTCGCAGCGCCCTGACATCGTTGATCATCACCGCACCCCGACTCAGCGCATCACGCATCACCGGCGCACAGCTGGTATCCACCGAGATCGCCACCTCAAAACGACAGGCCAGCGCCTCAACCACGGGCAATACGCGATCCATTTCCTCCTGCAACGACACCGGCGCCGATCCTGGACGCGTCGACTCCCCGCCCACATCCAGAATATCCACCCCATGGGCAACCATCTCCGCTGCTCGGTACAACACGCCATCCAAGGCGACGTGGTTGCCCGACCAGAACCGTCCACCATCAGAAAATGAGTCCGGTGTGACGTTGAGAATACCCATTACCGCGGGCGCGGCCAATTGAAAAGATCGGGGGCCACACCCCAAGGTCAGGCGCCGCGCGCTCTTCCCAGCTTGGAACGCGTCAAATCCGCTCACTCCACTGCCTAGTGTTCGCCTACCGGCCCCCCAATCGGTCCCGTGGCGCCACCGGTTCCCGGCGCCCGCTCATCCGCAGCCCGCTCGTCACCTGAGCCGACTCCTCCGTCGATATCATTCCAATCCGAAGGCGGCTTGGGCGGCCTGCCCGCCATGATCTCGTCGATCTGCGCGGCGTCGATGGTTTCGTACAGCATGAGCGCATCGGCCATCATTTGCAGTTTGTCACGGTGCTCCTCCAGGATCGCCTTGGCCCGCCCATAGCACTCATCGATGATACGCCGCACTTCCTCGTCAATCTGCCGAGCCGTCTCGCCGGATACGGTCTTGCTGTGCATGGTCGCGGAGCGCCCGAGAAACACTTCATCATCGCTTTCGTCATACAAGAGAGGACCCATTCTCTCCGACAGGCCCCACTTCGTGACCATATTGCGCGCGATCTCAGTGGCCCGTTGGATATCATTCTGAGCGCCGGTCGTTACGCCATCGTCGCCGAGAGTAAGCTGCTCGGCGATACGACCGCCAAACAGGCTGCAGATCTGGCTCAGTATGGCCCGACGAGAACGGCTATAGCGGTCCTCCTCCGGCAGAAACATCGTCACGCCCAACGCTCGGCCTCTCGGGATGATGCTGACTTTGTACACCGGGTCGTGTTCGGGCACCATTCTTCCAACGATGGCATGACCGGCCTCGTGATAGGCCGTATTCCGCTTTTCCGCTTCAGACATCACCATGGATTTGCGCTCGGCGCCCATCATGATCTTGTCCTTTGCCAGTTCGAATTGCGCCATCGCCACCAGTCGCAGATTGGAGCGTGCCGCAAACAGCGCCGCTTCATTGGCGAGGTTCGCCAAGTCAGCACCGGAGAAACCAGGGGTGCCTCTTGCGATCACAGCAGGCACTACATCGTCGGCCAGCGGCAACTTGCGCATGTGAACCTTGAGTATCTGCTCTCTGCCCCGGATATCCGGCAGACCCACCACCACCTGGCGGTCGAATCGCCCAGGCCGCAACAGCGCCGGATCCAGCACATCGGGGCGGTTGGTCGCGGAAATGACGATCACGCCGTCATTGGCCTCGAAGCCATCCATCTCGACCAGCAACTGGTTCAGTGTCTGCTCGCGCTCATCGTGGCCGCCCCCCAACCCAGCGCCGCGGTGACGGCCCACGGCATCGATTTCATCGATGAATATGATACAGGGTGCCTGCTTCTTGGCCTGGTCGAACATGTCGCGCACGCGTGATGCCCCCACGCCCACGAACATCTCGACAAAATCCGAGCCGGAGATGGAGAAGAAGGGCACCTTGGCCTCCCCTGCGATGGCCTTGGCCAAGAGAGTCTTACCCGTTCCGGGAGGGCCAACCATCAGCACACCTCGCGGAATGCGTCCGCCCAATCGCTGAAACTTGCCCGGGTCGCGCAGGAACTCCACCAGTTCCTGTACGTCCTCCTTCGCCTCATCGACCCCCGCCACATCGGCAAAAGTCGTCTTGATCTGATCCTCACCCAGCAGGCGCGCCTTGCTCTTGCCGAATGCCATGGGGCCGCCTCGGCCTCCCCCACCACCTTGCATCTGGCGCATGAAAAACATGAACACCGCCAGGATAATCAGAATGGGGAAGCTCGCCACCAGGAGTTGCGTCCATAGGCTTTGCTGCTCGGGCTCGGTACCCTTGACCTGCACCCGATGCTCCCAGAGATCATCCATCAGCTTCGGATCATCCAGCATGGGCCGGATCGTTTTAAACTGCGAGCCATCCTGACGCTCGCCCATTATCACCAGGCCGTCGATTACGACCTGCTTCACTCTGTCATCGCGAATCTCGCGAATAAAAGCGCTGTAATCGAGCGTCTCCTTAGCGGATTGCACGTTGAAGTTCTGAAAAACGGTCAGCAGCACGGCCGCGATCACCAACCACAACAACAAGTTTTTTACCATATCATTCAAGGAATAACCCTCTAATCGGATTGGCTGGCGCAGCCCTGCCAGCGCTTACAACGCTTCACTCTACTACAGATTCCGCGAGGTCAACAATTCACAATTCACACTGCTGCACTCCCGCCGCACCTGCTGCGACAGCCAATGAAAAACGAGACGCCGCGTGCGCGCCGGACTATCGCCGGCCTGCGCAGCTTATACGCACGGACTGGCCAGGCGGTTGATAACTGAAGCGGGGACGGGGCTCCCTTTTGCGGCATGCTTAACTCTCGGCTTTGAAGCCGCGCGCGAGCAGGTACATTTCGCGCGAGCGCGAGCGCGAAGCATCGGGCTTTCTACTCGAGACCCGCTCAAAATCCGCGCGCAAATCCCGCAGATAGCTTTCAAAGCCTTCGCCCTGAAACACCTTGGTCAACAGACTCCCCCCCGGTTGCAGCACCGTTCTGGCAAACTCGTGGGCAAGCTCCGCCAGATGCATCGCCCGGGGCTGGTCTACGGCCTTCATGCCACTCATATTGGGGGCCATATCGGAAATTACAAGGTCCACGTAACTACCCCCGAGCAACTCCAGCAGCTGCCGCAGGACTTGCTCATCGGTAAAGTCCCCACAGATGAACTCGACGCCGGCCAATGCGTCCATGGGAAGAATATCGCAGCTCACAACGCGACCCGATCGCCCCACGTGGCCGGCGGCCACCTGCGACCAGCCGCCAGGCGCTGCGCCCAGGTCGACCACTGTCATGCCGGGCTTGATGATATGATCCCTGCCCTGGATTTCGAGCAGCTTGTAGCATGCCCTGGATCGATAGCCCTCGGCCTGCGCCGTTTTGACGTAGGGGTCACGAAAGTGCTCCTGCAGCCAGCGTCGGCTGCTCTTTTTTCTGGGCATAGTTAAAAGCTCTTTAATCATGCGGACGGCCGGGATAGCGTAGAATGGCCGCCCCAATACCCACTGACGGCGAGCAATCAGGCAATGCAGCTAGACAACCCCACCAAAAAGCATTTACGGGGCATCGGCCACGGGCTGAAGCCTCTGGTTACCGTTGCCAGCAAAGGGCTCACCGACGCCGTGTGCTCAGAGATCAATCGGGCGCTGGATGATCACGAGTTGATCAAGGTGAGCATCCGGACAAATGACCGAGCGGAACTGCGCCGCATTGCGGCCGAGATGAGTGGACGTTGCGGGGCAGAACTGGTTCAGCTCATAGGTCACGTTGCGCTGCTCTTCCGAGCGGCGGACAAACCCGACCCTCGGCTCTCGAATGTGCTGCGCGCCCAGAGCCAGCGCATCTAAGCGGTTCCGTAGGCCGCCCTCCGGAAAACCGGCTCACGCGACAACCCGAGGGCACCGCCGTCAGAGATGTTCGACGGACTCTATTTCGTACTCCACCTCTCCCGAGGGCGTTCTCACCACCACGACGTCACCCTCTTCCTTGCCGATCAAGGCGCGCGCCACTGGCGAACTGATGGATATCTTGTTGCGCTTCACATCAGACTCATCGTCACCAACAATCTGGTAGCGCAGGGTCTCTTCGGAATCGAGATTCAGCAAGGTCACCGTTACCCCGAAAATCACCTTGCCGGTCCTGGGCAGTTGGGTAACGTCAATAACCCTGGCCTCTGCCAGTTTGCCTTCAATCTCCTGGATGCGCCCCTCGGCGAAGCCCTGCTGCTCGCGGGCGGCGTGATACTCAGCATTCTCTTTGAGGTCGCCATGCTCACGCGCCTCGGCAATTGCCTGAATGATCCGCGGCCGCTCGACCGTCTTGAGATGCTGAAGCTCTGCGCGCAACGCTGCCTCACCCGCCTTGGTCATGGGAACCTGCGGCATTTATGAAACCTCCACTGTGAAATCCTGTATGCGGCGCACTGAATCCAGATTACCTATGGCAATTGCCTCACACACCGCGCACGCGCCAGCCAACGTGGTGGTATAGAACACCTTTCTCGCCAACGCCGTGCGGCGAATCGTAGCAGAATCGGCGATGGCCTGACGCCCCTCTGTGGTATTGACGATCAGGGAGAACTCATCGTTTTTCAGCATGTCGACGATATGCGGACGCCCCTCGGCAACTTTGTTGACGCGCTCTGAAGCAATGCCCGCCCGCGCGAGCATATCGTGGGTGCCGCGCGTCGCCACCAGGGTAAAGCCAAGCCGCTCCAACTTTCCAGCGACATCAACGATGCCAGGCTTGTCGGCGTCGCGGACGCTCAGGAACACCTTGCCACCGCTAGGGAGCCTCTCCCCTGCCCCCATGGTGGCCTTCAGATAGGCCTCGGCAAAAGTATCACCAACGCCCATGACCTCACCGGTCGATTTCATCTCGGGTCCCAGGATTGGATCGACACCCGGAAACTTGTTGAAGGGAAACACCGCTTCCTTTACGTTGAACTGGCGCGGAATCCTCTCCGTCAGGAAATTCTGCTCACGCAGGCTGCGTCCAGCCATACAGCGCGCCGCGATCTTCGCCAGCGACTCACCGATGGCCTTGGACACAAAGGGTACGGTGCGGGACGCGCGCGGATTGACCTCTATGACATAGACCTCACCGTCCTGGTAGGCCAACTGCACATTCATGAGCCCCACCACGCGCAACTCCAGCGCCATGCACCGCACCATCTCCCGCATGCGATCCTGCACCGCCGGTTCGAGACTGTAGGGCGGCAACGAGCAGGCCGAATCACCGGAGTGAACGCCAGCTTGCTCAATGTGCTGCATGATGGCACCGATCACGACATCACGGCCGTCGCTCACCGCGTCGATATCGACCTCGATAGCCGAACTGAGAAAGCGATCCAGCAAGACCGGCGAGTCCTCACTCACCTGCACCGCGTCCCGCATATAGCGCAACAGTTCAGCTTCCTTGTGAACGATCTCCATGGCACGCCCGCCCAGCACATAGGAGGGGCGCACTACCAGCGGATAACCGATGGTTGCCGCCGCCTCCAAGGCCTGCTCCGTGGAGCGCACGGTGACGTTTGGAGGCTGCCGCAGACCCAGGCGCTGGATCATCTGCTGGAAGCGCTCGCGATCCTCGGCGCGGTCGATCGCATCCGGACTGGTGCCGATGATGGGCACACCGGCAGCCTCAAGGTCTCGCGCCAGTTTCAGCGGCGTCTGCCCGCCAAACTGCACGATAACGCCCTTCGGCCGCTCCCGATGTATGATCGCCAGCACGTCTTCGAGCGTGACCGGCTCGAAATAGAGCCGGTCCGACGTATCGTAATCGGTGGAAACCGTCTCCGGATTGCAGTTGACCATGATGGTTTCATACCCGTCAGCGCGCATCGCCAGGGCAGCGTGTACACAGCAGTAGTCGAACTCTATCCCCTGACCGATACGATTGGGGCCGCCGCCCAGTACCAGGATTTTTTCACGCTCGGTGGGCTGCGCCTCACACTCCTCTTCATAGGTCGAGTACATATAGGCGGTGGCTGAGGGAAACTCCGCGGCGCAGGTATCCACCCGCTTAAAAACGGGGCGGATCCCCAATGCTTCCCGCCGTTGGCGCACATCGGCTTCCAATGCCCCCAGCAACACGCTCAGCCGCTTATCAGAAAAACCCTTGCGCTTGAGCCGATAGAGCGCCTGGGCATCCAGATCGGTGATTGACTGCCCGGCCAGCGCACGCTCCTGCGCGATCAGATCCTCGATCTGGGTCAGGAACCACGGGTCGACCGCACAGAACTCAGCGATCTCGGCCACCGACATACCAGCCCGGAACGCGTCGGCAATATACCAGATGCGATCCGCACGCGGATTGCTCAACTCCTGAATCAAGCGCGTGCGCGCCTCCGAGTAGTCCCCCAGAATGCGCGGCTCAAATCCGGATGAACCCACCTCCAGCCCCCTCAGCGCCTTCTGCAGGGATTCCTGGAAGGTGCGGCCGATGGCCATGACCTCGCCCACGGATTTCATCTGGGTATGCAGCCGATCATCCGCCTCGGGAAATTTTTCAAAGGTGAAGCGGGGAATCTTGGTGACTACGTAGTCGATGGTCGGTTCAAAGGAGGCCGGGGTTGCTCCCCCGGTGATATCGTTGCTCAACTCGTCCAGGGTATAGCCAACGGCCAGCTTGGCAGCCACCTTGGCGATCGGAAACCCGGTCGCCTTGGATGCCAGCGCCGACGAGCGCGACACCCGCGGATTCATCTCGATAATGACCATGCGGCCGCTCGCCGGGTCTACGCCAAACTGCACGTTGGAGCCGCCAGTCTCGACGCCGATTTCACGCAATACCGCGATCGAGGCATTGCGCATGATCTGGTATTCCTTATCCGTCAGCGTCTGGGCCGGGGCGACGGTTATCGAGTCTCCAGTATGCACCCCCATGGCGTCGAAATTTTCAATCGAACAGACGATGATGCAGTTATCGTTGCGATCGCGCACCACCTCCATCTCGAATTCTTTCCAGCCGATCAAGGACTCGTCGATCAGTAACTCATTGGTTGGCGACAAGTCGAGGCCGCGTTCGCAGATTTCCAGGAAATCGTCGCGATTGTAGGCGATGCCACCTCCTGATCCGCCCATCGTAAAAGAGGGCCTGATAATGCAAGGGAAGCCAATCTGATCGAGTACCTGCAGGGCCTCCTCCAAACTGTGCGCGATCGCCGAGCGCGGCGTCTCCAGGCCGATGGCCTTCATCGCCCGATCAAACCTCTCCCGGTCCTCGGCCTTGTCGATCGCATCTCTATTGGCGCCGATCAACTCCACCCCATGGGCTTCGAGGACGCCTTCTCTTGCCAGATCGAGGGCACAGTTAAGGGCCGTCTGCCCCCCCATGGTCGGCAGCAGCGCGTCGGGTTTCTCAATTTCGATAATGCGCGCCACCGTGCGCCAATTGACCGGCTCGATATAGGTCGCATCGGCCATCGCCGGGTCGGTCATGATGGTCGCAGGATTGGAGTTGACCAAAACCACCCGATAGCCTTCCTCGCGCAGCGCCTTGCACGCCTGCGCGCCCGAGTAATCGAACTCGCAGGCCTGGCCAATGACAATGGGCCCGGCACCTACGATCAAAATGGACTTTATGTCTGTGCGTTTAGGCATCGTTCGCCTCGTGGTGAGCAGATTTCTCGTTGATCTGAGTCCGAGCGATAGCATGGCAGGATGACCTGCGCCAGGCACCCGGCCCTCCCATTAACGGCCGGCACCTGTCCCGACTTTGGCCGCCCGCGGTGCGAAACCCGCAGAGGTGGATCACTCGCCCCTGCTGGACGCCATCAACTCGATGAAATGGTCGAACAGCGGCGCCGCATCATGCGGCCCCGGACTCGCCTCGGGATGCCCCTGAAAGCCAAACGCGGGACAATCGGTACGCTCGACACCTTGCAGCGAACCGTCGAACAGAGAGCGATGGGTAGGCACCAGAGTCGGTGGCAAACTGGACTCGTCGACCGCGAAGCCGTGATTCTGGCTGGTGATCAGCACCGACCGGTCAGCGAGACTCTGCACCGGATGGTTTGCGCCGTGATGGCCAAATTTCATCTTGGCAGTGCGCGCCCCACTCGCCAGCGCGAGCAACTGGTGTCCCAGACAGATTCCAAACACGGGAACCCGCTCCTGGAGCACCTGGCGAATGGCAGCGATGGCATAATTACAGGGCTCCGGATCGCCAGGGCCGTTCGAGAGGAAGACGCCGTCCGGCTTCATGGCCAGCACCTCACCCGCGGTAGTCCGGGCGGGAACCACGCGCAACTCGCAGCCTCGATCCACCAGCATCCTCAGAATGTTACGCTTGACCCCGAAGTCATATGCGACCACGCGAAAACGCGTTTGGGCGGCCGGCGCGAATCCCCGCCCCAGTCGCCAGCTGCCGCCCGCCCAGTCGTAGCTCTCGTCAGTGGTAACCAGCGTGGCCAGGTCCATGCCCTTCAATCCCGGAAACGCCTGCGCCGACTGCAGCGCAACTCCCTCGTCGATATCGGCGCCAGCCATGACACAACCGGCCAGCGCACCTTTGTCGCGAAGAATTCGCGTCAAACGGCGCGTGTCGATGTCCGCTATCGCAACGACATTGCGCGCCTGCAGGTAATGCCCCAAAGATTGTTCGCAACGGAAGTTGCTTGCCACCAACGAAAGATCGCGAATCACCAACCCCGCGGCCCAGACCCGATCGGATTCTTCGTCCTCGGCATTGACGCCGACATTGCCGATGTGGGGGTAGGTCAGGGTGACGATCTGGCGCGCATAGGAGGGGTCAGTGAGAATCTCCTGATACCCGGTCATGGCCGTGTTGAAGACCACCTCACCACTGCTGGCGCCATCCGCGCCAACGGCAGAGCCACGAAAGACACTGCCATCTTCTAGCACCAGAATAGCTGGCCTGGACAAGGACACCTCCTTATACACACCTGGAGTGGCATACTCCAGTCCCGCGGACCCAAAAAAAGCGAGAAGAAGCTTTCGCTCACATCTCGCCCGCTACCTGCAGTGGCTCTCGGCCAGGACAAAGCACCGCCAACCGGTGACAGGACAGAATATTTGTTGCATTGACTGGCCGCGAATTGTAAGCAAATGATTGGTAATTGTCCACGAATACCCGGCCGGACCCTTGCCCGGATGCAACTTCACTGCTAGCCTGAACACTAGCGGAATTGTTTGCTTCATCTCAATAGTAAGTCATTCCTAATCATATACTTACGCCGGGTTCATTCAGTGGAAGCAGAAGAGCAGATTTCTGGCAAAAAGCTGGTCAAAGTAAACACCGACAAATTGGCCATGGGCATGTACATCGCCAAGCTCGACCGCCCCTGGCTGGACAGCCCCTTTCTGTTCCAGGGTTTTCCGCTGGAGCGGAACGAAGACCTGGCCACCCTCAGGGCCCTGTGCGACTACGTTTATGTCGATGCCGTAAAGTCCAAGTCACTGCGGCGCCCCGCCAAACGCGAAGAATCTCTTGACGACATCCTCAAGCGCGAGAAGACCACCTACATCAAGGCCCATCCCGTCGAAAACGAAATCGATCGGGCAAAAACCGACTACGACGTAGCGCTGGCATCCGTAGAAGAGATACTCCAGCAGGCTGCCCGGGGCGAGACAATCAACGCCAAAATCGCCAAGCAACACGTAAAGGCCTGTGTAGACAGCGTGATCCGCAATCCCAACGCCCTCATCTGGCTATCGCATATCAAGCATGTGGACAACCACACCGCCGAACACTGCCTGCACGTAGGCATACTGGCGATCGCCCTCGGGCGGCAGCTCGGCCTGCCCCGCCGACACCTGGAAACCCTGGGATTGTGCGGAATGCTGCACGACGTCGGCAAGACCCGGGTAAACCTGAAAGTGCTGTTCAAGCAAGACAAACTCACCCCTGAGGAGTTCGAGCACCTCAAACAGCATCCGGTGTACGGACGCGATCTCCTGCAGCATGACCCGATGATGCCCCCGGAAGTCATCGAAGCGGCCTTCTCCCACCACGAGCGCATCGATGGCCAAGGCTACCCGCGAGGTATCGATGCCTCGATGCTGTCATTCTACACGCGCATTACCAGCATCGTAGATGCCTACGATGGCCTTACCAGCCCCCGCATGTTCAGCGAGCAGAAATCGAGCACGGCCGCATTGAAGATTCTTTACGAACAGCGAGGCAAGCAGTTTGATCAGGACCTGGTGGTAAAATTCATCGAGTGTGTCGGCCTGTATCCTCCTGGCTGCATCGTGGAATTGAGCAGCGGCGAAGTCGGTGTCGTCATCGCTTCGGATGCCGACAACCGGCTTCACCCCAAAGTCGTGCTGGTACTGGACGGCAACAAAAGGCCGATCAAGAAGACGATGATCGATCTCAAGACGCTGGACGAGGCACAGCGCAAGGAATATCACATCAAACAGGTAATCCGTGACGGCACCTACGGCGTGCGCCTGGAGGAATTTACCGCCAACACCGACTTTGCCCCGACTGTATAGCGGATAGGGTCCCCCCCAGCCTTGTGACAGCGTCAGGCGGCAGCTACAGCGGCCGCCTGGCCACTCTTAGGCTGCTGTTACTTCAGGCCCAGCACATCCTGCATATCGAAAAGCCCACGATCGCGGCCGCTTAACCAGAGGGCGGCACGTACCGCCCCTCGGGCGAACGCCATACGGGAGCTCGCCTTATGGGTTATCTCGACGCGCTCGCCTTCTGCCGCGAACATGACGGTGTGATCCCCTACAATATCGCCCGCCCGCACCGTGGCAAAACCAATCGTCTGAGGATCGCGAGCGCCGGTCTGCCCTTCCCGACCAAAAACCGCTACCCGCGCCAGATCGCGCCCCAGCGCCTCCGCGACGACTTCACCCAGTCGCAGCGCCGTCCCGGACGGCGCATCGACTTTGTGGCGGTGATGCGCCTCGTAGACTTCGATATCCGACTCATCACCCAGTACGCGCGCGGCCAGATCCACCAATTTAAAGCACAGATTGACTCCCACGCTGTAATTTGACGCCATGCAGATGGCGACGTCCTGCCCCGCGCTAGCGATCTCGGCCCGCTGCGACGCGGTGCAGCCGGTCGTGCCAATGACCATGCGCTTGCCGGCGGCGCGGCAGCACGCCACATTCGCGATGGTGGCGGATGGCGCAGTGAAATCGATCAGCACATCGAAATCATCGAGCACTGCAGCCAGATCGTCGACCACGGCTATGCCGTTGCGGCCAAGCCCGGCCAACTCACCCGCATCGGCCCCGATCAGACTGCTGCCTGAACGCTCGATTGCCGCGCTCAACACGGCGTTGTCTGCGAGCTCAATGGCATTGATCAGGGCTCTGCCCATGCGCCCGGCCGCACCGGTGACTGCTATTCGTGTCATCATTGGCTGCCTGCCGGACTAGAGTTTCATGTCATCGAAGAAGTTTTTGACGCCGTCAAACCAGGAGTGCTTGCGTGGAGAATGCTTGTCGCCCTGATTGCCAAGCGAAGCCTGGAAAGCCTCCAGCAACTCCTTCTGCTGGCGCGTCAATTTGACCGGCGTTTCAACGACCACGCGACACAGCAAATCGCCCACGGGACCTCCACGCACCGGCTTGACGCCCTTGCCGCGAATGCGGAACAGCTTGCCCGTCTGGGTCTCCGCGGGAATCTTCAGCTTCACGCGACCGTCCAGCGTGGGCACTTCCAATTCGCCGCCGAGCGCGGCGTCGACAATACTGATGGGCACTTCACAGTAGAGGTGGCGCCCATCGCGCTCAAACAGCGCGTGCTCCTTGACCGCGATCTGCACGTACAAGTCACCGCGAGGTCCGCCATCGGGACTGCTCTCTCCCTCACCGGACAAGCGGATGCGATCGCCGCTGTCCACGCCGGGCGGCACTTTGACCGACAGACTCTTTTCCTTCTCCACCCGCCCCTGACCGCGGCACCCGCCGCAGGGATCGGATATCATCTTGCCCTTGCCACGGCAGGTCGGACAGGTCTGCTGCACCGCAAAGAAGCCCTGCTGCATCCGCACATGTCCGCTGCCGCCACACATGGTGCAGTCGGTGGGCGAGCTGCCCCTCCTGGAACCGCTTCCGCCACACTCATCGCACTCGACCAGGGTCGGCACCTTGATCGTGATGGTGGTACCCTTGACGGCCTCTTCAAGCGAGATCGACAGGTTGTAGCGCAGGTCGGAGCCACGCTGCGGGCCGCGGCCCCTGCCGCCGCCGAAAATATCCCCGAAGACATCCCCGAATATATCGGAGAAGCTTGCCCCGGGGCCACCCCCCATCTGGGAGTCGACACCGGCGTGGCCAAATCGATCATAGGCCCCCCGCTTGTCGGCGTCGGACAGAATTTCGTACGCCTCGGCGGCTTCTTTGAACTTTTCCTCAGCAGACGGATGGTCCGTGTTGCGATCCGGGTGGTACTTCATGGCAATGCGGCGATAGGCTTTCTTGATTTCCTGCTCGGAAGCCCCCCGCGCTACCCCAAGGATTTCGTAATAATCGCGTTTGGACATGCCTGTGACTTCTGTGTTGTCTCAATGAAATAAAAGCAGCGAGCGCGGAACATCGCTGCCCCACGCTCACCGCTGTCTTCTGCCCGGCCCCAGACGGCACCGGGCCCGGTCGACCAGGCTCAGCGCCGCCCCTTGTCGTCTTTGACTTCTTCAAACTCCGCATCGACGACGTTATCGTCGGCCTGACCCGAAGACTGCGCGTGATCGGCATGGGCCTGCCCGCCCTCCTGCTGCGCCGCCTGCTCAGCATACATTTTCTGCGCCAGGGCGCTGGAAGCCTCCGACAGCTTCTGCGTGGCCGCCTCGATGGCCGCCTTGCTGTCGCCCTTGACGGCGGCCTCAACCTCCTTGATCGCCTCCTCGATCTTCGCCTTCTCGTCGGGGCTGGCTTTGTCGCCCGCTTCCTGCAGCGTCTTCCTGGCAGCATGAGCAAGGCCGTCCGCTGCATTGCGCGCCGTTACCATCTCCTCGAACTTGCGATCCGCCTCCGCATTCGCCTCGGCGTCGGCGACCATCTTTTCAATATCGTCGTCGCTCAGACCGCCCGACGCCTTGATGATGATGGACTGCTGCTTACCCGTGGCCTTGTCCTTGGCTGATACGTTGAGTATGCCATTGGCGTCGAGGTCGAAGGTAACCTCGATCTGCGGCATACCGCGCGACGCGGGCGGAATATCAGCCAGATCAAAGCGGCCCAGAGACTTGTTCTGGGATGCCTGCTTGCGCTCACCCTGCACCACGTGAATGGTAACCGCTGTCTGATTGTCCTCCGCGGTAGAAAAGACCTGCGATTTCTTGGTGGGAATCGTCGTGTTCTTCTCGATCAGCGGCGTGGCCACGCCACCCATAGTCTCGATACCCAGGGTCAGCGGCGTGACGTCGAGCAACAGGACGTCCTTGACATCGCCGGCGAGCACGGCAGCCTGGATGGCGGCACCGACGGCGACCGCTTCGTCAGGGTTGACATCCTTGCGGGGCTCCTTGCCGAAAAACGCGGCCACTTTTTTCTGCACCAGCGGCATGCGGGTCTGTCCGCCGACCAGGATCACTTCGTTGATGGCACTGGTCGCCACGCCGGCATCCTTCAGGGCGATGCGGCAGGGTTCCAGCGACCGCTCCACCAGTTCCTCGACCAGGGATTCAAGCTTGGAGCGCGTCAGCTTAACCACCATGTGTTTCGGCCCGCTGGCGTCGGCGGTGATATAGGGCAGATTGACTTCCGTCTGCTGGCTGGAAGACAACTCTATCTTCGCCTTCTCTGCCGCCTCTTTCAGCCGCTGCATGGCCAGCGGATCACCCTTGAGGTCGATGCCGCTGTCTTTCTTGAACTCGGACGCCAGATAGTTGATCAGCGTCAGGTCAAAGTCTTCGCCGCCCAGGAAGGTATCGCCATTGGTTGACAGCACTTCAAACTGCTTTTCGCCATCCACGTCGGCAATCTCGATGATCGAAATGTCAAACGTGCCGCCGCCGAGGTCATAGACGGCGATAGTGTGATCGCCGCCCTCGCGATCGATACCATAGGCCAGCGCCGCCGCAGTGGGCTCATTGATGATGCGCTTCACTTCCAGGCCCGCGATGCGCCCGGCGTCTTTGGTTGCCTGGCGCTGCGAGTCATTGAAGTAGGCAGGCACGGTAATGACGGCCTCGGTGACCTTCTCACCCAGGTAATCCTCTGCCGTCTTTTTCATCTTCTTGAGCACTTCGGCCGACACCTGTGGCGGCGCCATTTTCTGGCCCTTCACCTCGACCCAGGCATCACCGTTATCCGCCTTGACGATGCGGTAGGGCACCATGGCGATGTCCTTCTGTACCACCGCATCATCGTAGCGGCGCCCGATCAGCCGCTTCACAGCGTACAGCGTGTTGTTGGGGTTGGTCACAGCCTGCCGCTTGGCCGGCTGCCCCACCAGCGTTTCCTGATCGTCGGTATAGGCGACGACCGACGGCGTAGTGCGGTCGCCCTCGGCGTTTTCTATGACGCGCGGCTTGTCACCGTCCAGGATGGCCACACAGGAGTTAGTCGTCCCCAGGTCTATTCCGATGATTCTACCCATTAAATCCACTCTCCAGTCGCAATCGTTGAAAGATGTTTCGAAAAAACAAAAGGCTATTAGCCGCTAATATTGGCGCGTTGCCGGCGATTTCAAGCCCCCGAAGGCCACTTAATGTCACTTCGCGGCCGCGGCGGAGCTGTCAGCGGGATACCACCACCATGGCCGCGCGCACCAGGCGACCGTTGAGGGTGTAGCCCTTCTGCACCACGTTCAGCACGCTGCCAGGCTCCACATCGGGGCTTTCCAGCATGGAAATCGCCTGGTGAAACTTAGGATCGAAGGGCTCGCCGACAGGGTTGAGCTGCTCGACGTTGAAGCGCGCGAGCACATCGAGAAAGCTCTTCAGCGTGAGCTGAACACCCTCCAGCACGGTAGATGCACTCCCGGCCTCCGCCGGCATACTCTCCAAGGCCCGCTCCAGATTGTCGATGACCGGCACCAGGTCCTGCACAAAGCGCTCCAGGGCGAACAGGCGCGCGCTGCTGACATCTTTTTCCGCGCGCCGCCGCGCATTCTGGGCCTCTGCCACCGCCCGCATCATCTGGTCGCGGGCCTCGGCGGCCTCCTGCTGGGCCACTTCGAGCTGCGCCCGCAGGCCATCGATATCAGCAGCGGGCCGCATCGTCTCTTCGAGCGCGAGCTCAGGCTCCGTCGCCGCGCAATCCTGCCCGGCAGCGTCGGCCATCGCGGCCTCTGCAGTCTTGGCCTCCGCGGCCTGGGGATTCTCCGGGGTATCGTTCTCCTGCTTGTTCACCACGCTTGGTCTCCACTAATGTAAACAAATCCTGGCTTGCGAATATTGGGGCGAGGAAGGAGTATTTCAAGCGTTCCGGAACACGGCAGGCGGCATCGGCATGGGGCAGGCAGCCCTCCAGGGCGCGACGCCGGTCGAGGGGCGGTGCTAAGCTTTTTCCAGCGCGTCACTCAACAGCCTGGCGGTAATGCTCACCAGTGGAATCACGCGCTCATAGGCCATGCGGGTGGGTCCGATGACGCCCAGTACGCCGACCTTGGTGCCACTGACCTGGTACGGAGTCGTCACTACGCTGAAATCATCCAGCACCGAAAAACCCGACTCCTCACCGATAAACACCTGGGTGCCCTCTGCACTCATGCAGCGCTCCAGCAAATCGAGCAGATCGCCCTTTTTCTCGAAGGCCTCAAACAGCTGCCGCAGGGGTTCGAGGTCGGCGCCCGTCGTGCCACCCAGCAGGTGGCTCTCGCCAGCGAGGAGATAATCGCTCTCCTGCGCCTCACCGAAGGCCTTGGCGGCGAGATCCACGGCGTCCTGCATGAGCCTAGCCAGCTTTTCCTTGTCCGCCTGCATCTCATTGACCAGGGCCTGACGCACTTGCGCCAGCTGGCGCCCCGCATAGTGCCGATTGATAAAGTTCGCCGCCTCTTTCAACTCCACCTCAGTCAACTTGCGCTGCGGATGGATGATGCGGTTCTGCACCTCCTTTTCGTTCAATACCAGCACCACCAGCACCGCGCCGGAGGCAAGCGGCAGAAACTCCACCAAGCGCAGCGTTTCAACTTTCCGCCGCGGCAGCGTCACCAATCCAGCCTGCCGGGACAATCCCGCCAGCAGACGGCTGGTGGCGTCCACCAGCTGCTCGCGGGAGAGATCTCCGCGCAACGACCCTCTGAGATGGCGCAATGCCTGCTGATCCAGCGGCCTCATGGTGATGAGCGTGTCGACAAAAAAGCGATAACCACGCACCGTAGGAACACGCCCCGCTGAGGTATGCGGCGACTCGATGTATCCCATCGCCTCCAGGTCGGCCATCACGTTGCGGATAGTGGCAGCGCTGAGCGACATCGCGCTACGCTCACTGATCAACCGGGATCCCACCGGCTGACCCCCGTGAATGTAACACTCGATAAGGTTTTTCAGCACCTGCTGGCTTCTTTCGGTCAGGGGACCGTCAGGCATAGGTCACTCTCGCTTACGAAGAACACTTTGCGTGCCCGCCAGGTGGCCACAGCAATATAGCTTTCTTGACTCTCCACCAAAAGCTGTATATAAATACAGTAAAGGAGGCCTGCAGACTCATGCTCACACATCTCAGTATAAGCAATTACGCGATCGCCAAACAGCTGGACCTCAACTTTGGCCGAGGCATGACGGTGATCACAGGCGAAACAGGCGCCGGCAAATCCATCACGCTCGATGCGCTGGGTCTCACCCTCGGCGACCGCTCGGACAGCAACTCGGTGGGCGTCCACGGCGACTCCGCCGAAATACACGCCGGTTTCGACATCGAAGACAACGCCGAGATCACCCAATGGCTGCAGGAGCGCGATCTGGCACACAACCACGAGTTACTGCTGCGCCGCGTGATATTCCGCGACGGCAAATCACGCGCTTACATCAACGGCCGCCCCGCCACCCTGCAGGACCTGAAAATGCTGGGCGCGCACCTGGTCGAGATACACGGACAGCACGATCACCAGTCACTGCTCAAACGCGACAACCAACGCAAACTGCTCGACACCTTCGCCAAGGCACAGGAACTCAGCGGCGGCGTCGCCGCGAAGATGCGCCAGTACCGCAAACTCGAGCAGCAACTGCGCGCTTCGACCAGCCAGTCGATGGAGCAGACCGCCCGGGCCCAGCTGCTCAGATATCAGGTCGACGAGCTCGCGCTGCTGGCCCTGGCACCCGGCGAGCTGGCGGAACTCGAGCACACACAGGTGCGCCTGGCCCAGACCGAGGAGGCCCTTGCCTCCAACCAGCGCGCGATGGAGCTGTGCTGTGGCGATGACAATGGCGCGTCGATCTCACTGCATCGCGCGATCAAAGTGCTCGAGCAGGTCGCCGCGCCAGGGCAAGCACTGAACAGCGCGCTGCAGCTGCTCTACAACGCTCGGATACAGCTCGAAGAAGCCGAAGTCTCGCTCAAGGAGCACGCAGACAGCCTGGAATTCGACGACCAGCAGCTCCAGCAGATCGAGGCACGCCTGTCCCAGGCCTATCAAATCGCCCGCAAACACCGCGTCCAGCCCAGTGACCTACCGGCGCTCACCGCCCGCCTGCAGGCAGAACTCGCCAGCATTGACGGGGGCGACGACATGCGTGCGGCACTGGAAGTCGAACTGAAAAAGACGCGCGCGCAAGCCCTGCAAATGGCTCAGGAGCTCACCACTCACCGCCGGAGCGCTGCCGCAGCACTGAGCGAAGCCGTGAATTCCCTGCTCTCGTCGCTGCGCATGCAGCACTGCCGGTTTCAGGTGGCGTTGCTGCCGCTGGAAGAGCCGAGCCATTGCGGTTTGGAAGAGATCGAATTCCGCATCAGCACCGATGCGGGGCGCGAACCCCAGCCGCTCGGCCGCATCGCGTCCGGTGGCGAACTGTCACGCGTCGGATTGGCAATTCAGGTCGCTACGACGGACAGCCGCCGAACCCCGACCATGATCTTCGACGAAGTCGATGCCGGTATCGGCGGCGGCGTCGCCGAGGTGGTTGGCAACCTGCTGCGCGAACTCGGGAAAAACTGCCAGGTCATCTGTATTACCCATCTGGCGCAGGTGGCCTGCAAGGGTCATCATCATTTTGTGGTGGCCAAGCATCACGCGCCAAAGCAGACCAGCGCCACCATCAACAGCCTGGATGAGAACGAAAAGGTGGCTGAAATTGCCAGGATGCTGGGCGGCATAGCTATTACCGAACAAACCCGCGCCCACGCCCGCGAAATGCTCGCAACTCAGCACTGACAGAGACACGCCGCAGCATAGCGCCACCCCGGCGCGGGGCCACCTGACACAACGCTGACAGTTCACCCGCGATCATTTCTTGCGTTTTACGTACAACACCAGGCTATGATCTACCAGTTCATAACCATGAGCTGCGGCGATCTCTGCTTGACGCTGCTCGATGACTTCATCGTAAAACTCGATGACTTTGTCGTCATCAAGACAAACCATATGATCGTGATGCTCATCCGAGGCCAACTCGAAAACCGAGTGACCACCCTCGAAGTTATGCCTGATCACCAGGCCGGCAGTCTGGAACTGGGTCAGCACCCGATAGACGGTCGCGAGGCCCACATCTTCTCCGTGCTCGAGAAGCGCCCGATAGACATCCTCGGCACTCATGTGATGCTGGCTGCCTTCCATGGACTCCAGCATCTGCAGGATCTTGACTCTCGGCAGCGTTACCTTCAGGCCCGCCTTGCGCAGTTCATTGTTCTCAGCAGACATGATCTGCTCGCCGCGCTGTTCGCGAGATCGAATCAAGTGCGATATGATTGCCGCCCCGGGCACGATAATTGTAGCGAATCACTGATGCAAAAATTCCTTTGGTTGATTTTGGCCTTTTGCCTGGCCGCCTGTGCCGAATTCCCCGGCGTATACCGAATCGATATCCAGCAGGGTAATATCGTTACGCAGGATGCGCTGAAACAACTCAAACCCGGCATGACAATGCGCCAAGTCCGCTTTGTGCTGGGCAGTCCTCTTATCAAGGACACCTTTGATACGCAGCGCTGGACGTACATTTACAGTATGCAACGAGGGGGCGAAGACCGGAAGCAGGAATCACTCACGCTGCTGTTTGATGAGAGCGAGCGCCTGCTATCCTGGAGCGGAGACATGCTCACTGCGCAGGTCTCCGAACAATAACCAGCCAGCCAGCGCCGACCTCAAGCTTTCTTCTCTTTGGCCTGCGCCGCCCGCTGCTTGCGGACATCCTTGGGATCCGCCTTGAGCGGGCGGTAGATTTCAACGCGCTCCCCGGCGTTCATTACGTACTCTCTCGGCTTGATGATCTTACCAAATACACCCATGTCCGCGGCGTCGATATCGAGGCCCGGGAAATGCCCGGCAATGCCTGATAGCTTGACCGCTTCATAGGCCGTAGTGCCGGAGGGAACTTCGAGCCTGAGCAGTTTCTGCTCACGCGGCAGGGCGTAAACCACCTCCACCTGAATATTTTCACCACCTGATGCCATACTTCCCTTCACACTGATAACGGAGGGCGCCGACGATAACCGCAAGGCGCACATTGTAGCCCAAGGGCGCTCCGTCGGCACCAGTATATCCCCGGGCTCGCCCCTCATGTCGCTCCCCCACAGACTGACTCGGCCGAGCGTGCATGGGAGAAGACACCGGCGCCTTCAGAAGATTTTCTTACAATGCCCACGCCAGCGATTATAATTCCGCCCATGAGCAAGCATCGATCACAAAAGCCCGACAACACCATCGCGCTCAATAAGCGAGCCAGGCACGATTATCATCTGGAGGACCGCTTCGAGGCGGGCGTGGCCCTGGAGGGCTGGGAGGTCAAAGCACTGCGCCGGGGCAAGGCGCAGATTACCGAAAGCTACGTGATG
The DNA here is from genome assembly GCA_963792875.1 of uncultured Gammaproteobacteria bacterium. Taxonomy (GTDB): domain Bacteria; phylum Pseudomonadota; class Gammaproteobacteria; order Pseudomonadales; family JAHEGP01; genus JAHEGP01. The sequence goes on from CAWBXV010000002.1 coordinate 298,804, forward strand.
TTCAAGAATGGTGAAGCATGGCTCCTGGGGGCGCAGATATCACCCCTCTCAACAGCCTCCACTCACGTTTCGCCGGACCCCACCCGCACCAGAAAGCTATTGCTCAACCGCCGTGAACTGAACGACCTGCTCGGGGCGACACAGCAGAAGGGATACACCTGCGTCTGCACGCGCATGTACTGGAAACAGCATCTGGTCAAGGCGGAAATCGCTCTGGCCAAAGGCAAGGAGATGCACGACAAGCGCGAGACCGAGAAGAACAGGGACTGGAACCGGGAAAAGCAGCGCTTGCTGCGCACTGAAAACCGCTGAGTCAAGCGGTTCCCCACCCGCGCAGCAGCAGGTTGGCTGACCGCCACCAGAGCCCTGGCAGTTGCTGCGCTACGGGTCCCCCCTCATTTGACTCGTACGGACAATCTGGTTAAAGTCCAATCCGCATATCAATCGTTCAATAAAAATTATGCGCTCGCCCGCACCGCTGGGCGAGCGTGGAGGCTCTCAACCCAGTGGCAACGCCTGCCACTAGCGCCCCGCAGGTCTCAGAGGCTAGCCGCGCCGTTTCCGGCCACAGCGGCACCAGCACCAACCCTGCCGGCGTCAGACCAATAAACCCCTCAAGGACCGCACCCATGAGCTATGAAACGACCGCGCTGCGCGAAGAGTTTGCGGAAGAGCACAATTACCGCGACTACCCGGATTGCATAAAACTCGATCACATTCCAGGAGATTTCGGCCTCCCCGTCATTGGCAACATGATCGACTTTGTCAAAGACCTGCGCGGCATGGTCGACCGCCGCACGGCCAAATACGGGCCCGTCTCGCGCATCAATATCATCGGCAGCAAGGGGCTGCTGGTCTCGGGTCCCGACATCATGCAACAGGTGCTGCTGGACAAGGACAAGAACTTCTCGACCGAGATGGGGTTCAAAAAGAATCTGGGCAAATTCTTTGAGGGCGGCATCCTGCTCCGCGATTTCGAAGAGCACAAAATCCAGCGCCGCATATTCCAGACTGCCTTCAAGAACGACCCCATGCGTACCTACGTCCGCCAGATGAATACCATCATGGCGCAAGATATCGAATCCTGGCGCGACATGGAGAACTTTGTCGTTTTTCCCCACGTCAAGAAACTGCTGCTGACCACTGCGGCCAAGATTTTCGTGGGCATCGAGCGGGATTCCCCTGACTTTCCGCAGCTCTATCGCCACTACCTGAATATGCTCAACGGCATGACCGCGCTCCTGCAACTGGAGATTCCAGGCCTGCGCTGGCACAAGGCGCAGCGCGCCAAGCGGGACATCAACGCCTATTTCGAGAGCCTGATCGACGAGCGACGCGCCGGCAGCGCCACCGACTTCCTGAGCTATTTCTGCCGCGAGACCATGGAAAACGGCAGCTACTTCTCCAACGAAGACATCATCCGCCACATGAACTTCCTGGTGTTCGCCGCTCACGACACCACCACGGCCTCGGTCATCAATATCCTCTATGAACTGGCAAAAAACCCGCATTGGCAGGAGCGCCTGCGACAGAGCTGTATTGCCTATGCCGAGCAGACGGGCAAGACCGAACTGAGCTACGACGACATCGCGCAATTGCCGCTGCTGGAATACACCATGCTGGAAGGCCAACGCCTGCACCCCTCGGTGCCGATTGCCGCGCGGCGGACCATCCGTGAAACGGAGATGGCAGGTTACCGTATCCCTGCCCACACCCTGCTCTGGCTGCCCTATCTGAGCTGCTACCGCGCCCCCGAATACTGGGAAGACCCCGAACAGTTCGACCCCGAGCGCTTCAGTCCCGAGCGCGAGGAGTTCAAAAAGCACAGCTTTCAGTTCATACCGTTTGGCGGCGGGGCGCACAAGTGCATCGGCATGCACTTCGCCAAGATTCAGGTCAAATGCTTTCTCTTTCAGTTCCTGCAGAAATACCGCTTCTCCGTTGCCGATGACTACAACCCCTGGCTGATGATGGTGCCAATGCCAAAACCTGCCGACGACCTGCCCGTGAAGCTGGAGAGGATCTAACCCGGGGGACTCGCCTGGTGCCGCCCCTCAGGCCGCAGCCGGGGGGCCCGCATCCAGCGGTTGCGGCGGCTGCTCATCGATTTCGGTAAAACCGAAATCCTCCATAATGCTGTACGCCGCCGGCAGCACCAGCAGCAGCAGCACGGTGGAGGACATCATCCCGAACGCAATACTGGTCACCATGGGAACCAGCACCTGCGCTTGCAGGCTGGTCTCGAACAATAGCGGCAACATGCCTGCGACGGTGGTCACAGAAGTCAGCAGAATGGCGCGAAAGCGGTCGCGGGCCGCTTGACCCGCAGCGTCGTGCAGCACCATGCCCTCGCGGCTGCGCTGCTTGACAAACTCGACCAGCAGAATCGAATCGTTGACAACGACCCCGGACAGCGACACGAAGCCAATCATGCTGGGCATGGTCAGGTCCAGCCCCATGATCAGGTGGCCCCCAATCACGCCGATCAGCGCCATCGGGATAGTGCTGAGCACCACCACGGGCTCACGGTAGTTGCGAAACTGAAAACTGAGCAGCAGATAGACGCCGGTCACCCCCAATAGAAAGGCCGACATTACCGACGCATTGGTTTCCGCGCTGTTTTTCACCTCCCCTTCGAGCGAAAATTTCAGCCCGGGGTACTGCTCGATCAGCTCCGGCAAAAAGCGCATGCGAGTGTCATTGATCACCTCGTTCGTATTGGCGGTCTCGGGGTCGATATCGCCGCTGATCGTCACCGTGCGCTGGTAGTCCACTCTGATAACGCGGGCGAACTCCCGCCGCTCCTCCAGCGTGGCAATGGCAGCAAGCGGCATGCCCACCCCATCGCGGGAGAAGACGGTCAGCTGCTCCAGATCGGCCAGCGCCGTCGGGCGCTCCTGCGCCAGCTTGACGTTGATTTCATAGCCATCGCGCTGCTGATAGACATCATCCACCTTGACGCCCTGATACGCCGCGCGCAGCTGCGCAGCTAGACTCTTGCCGTCGAGCCCTGACAGCAGCGCGCCGGGCAGCAAACTGACCGAGAACTGCGACTTGCCGGGGCGCAGGTCATCCATCACGTTGGATACCCCCGGGTAGCCGCTCAACCAGTTCTGCAGCTTCCAGGAAGCTTCTGAGAGCACTTCCAGATTTTCGCCAGACAGTCGAATCGATATGGCCTGGCCGGCCGGCCCGATCATCGGCTCCTTGAACTGTATGGATATCGCACCAGGCACTGGTGGCGATGCCTCCAGCCAGCGGCGGCGCAACTCATGCAGCGACGTCACCCGCTGCTCCGCCGGGAGCAGGTCCAGCGCGATCGTCGCCAGGTGGGGCCCCTGTTCTCCCGAGTCAGCATTCTCGCTGAATGAGATGCGGATGTTTCTGACCAGCTTGCCCTCGGGTTCTTCCGGCAGGCCCGCCTGCGCCGCCTGCAGGCTGAGCAGCAGGTCATCGACCACGGCCGCCGTCCAGCTCAGGGGAGTACCCTGGGGCATCAGCACACGCGCCTCGAGAATATTGCCCTCGAGGTCGGGGAAAAACTTGAATTTAATCACCCCGGCGGGAATCAGGCTGATGCTCAGAATGAACAGACCAATCGCCATACCCACCACCGCGTAGCGGGCCCGGATAGCGCCGTCCACCAGCCTGCCCACGCCACTGCGCAGCCTGTCAAAGCGCCTCTCGAACCCGTCTCTCCAGCGCGAGCGCTGCTGTCGGCCGATCTTATCCAGAGAATGCGCCAGGTGATGCGGCAGGATGAGGAAGGCCTCTATCAGGCTGATCGTCAGCACCGACAGCAGCACCTTGGGCAGCACGGACATGACCTGGCCGGAGTCGCCCCTCAGAAACAACAGCCCGCCAAACAGGAAGGCCGACGTTGCATACGAGGAGATCACGCCGCGGCCCACGCGGCGGACGCCCTCGACTGCAGCCGTCAGCGGCGGCTTGCCCTGAGCATACTGGCTGGCGACGCTCTCCGAGATGACGATGGCGTCGTCCATCAGGATGCCGATAGCCATCAGCAGCGCCACCATGGAGATCATATTGATGGTGATGCCCAGCACCTGCATCACCACCAGCCCACCCAGGAAGGACACGGGCAGACCCAGCGCAATCCAGAAAGAATAGCGCCAGCTGAAAAACAGCAGCAGCGTCAAGGTCGCCAGCAGCAGCCCCTGGGCGCCATTCCTGAGCAATAGGTTGAGGCGATCCTCGGCGATGGAGGCGTTGTCCTGCGTAATAACCAGGCGCGTCGTCTCCGGCAAGCGGGCATTCTCTGCCGCAATATAGTCCTTGACGGCATGAAAGATCTTCAGCGAGTCGTCCGTCTTGTTCTTGCTGATCGCCAGCACGCCGGCCGGCAAGCCGTTGATCTCAGTATGCACGTCAGGTTCGGCAAAGGAGTCCTCGATGACCGCGATATCGCCCAGCGTGATGCGCCCCCCCCGCTCGCCGTTGATGATGACCAGGTCCTCGAGTTCGGCCACGGTACGACGCGCATTCTGATAGCGAATCTGGTAATCCCTAGACCGACTCTCGAGAATTCCCGCCGGCAGGTCGATAGCCTGGTTGCGAATGCGTGAGGCGACCTCCTCGACGCTGAGCTCATACTGCCCCAGGATGGCCGGCTCGATCTTTACGCTGAGTTCCTGTGTCGAGAATCCGCTGACCGTGACGATCGGAACCTCTGGCAGCGCCAGCAGTTGCTTGCGGTAGTATTCGGTCAGCTTGCGCAATTCCCGCCCGGTGAGCTCGGAGGCCACGGCAACATTCATGACAGGCTGCGTCCTGCCGAGTTCTTCGATGATCGGCTCCTCCGAGTCATCAGGGAACTCGACGATGCTATCGACGGCGGAGCGGATGTCGTCCAGAAAGCGCTCGATGTCGCCCCCCTCGCGCATTTTCAACGTCATGCGGCCGACATTGTCCCTGGCCTCGCAGATGCGCTCCTCCATGAAGCTGATGCCATCGGTGGCATCCTCGAGCGGGTTGCATATGCCCTCCTCCACATCGAGCGGACTCGCGCCGGGATAGGGCACGTTCACCAGCACCAGACGGTTGGCGATCTCGGGGAAGGTCTCGCGATTGAGCGTCGGCAATCCAGCCAGCCCCAGCAGGATGATCGCAATCATCAGAATGTTGGCGAGGGTCGGGTGGGCTGCAAAGTAGCGGATCACGGCTGCAGCTCTCCGCGCGCCATGGTCCGCAACTCGTGCGCCACTGCGGTCGCAGGAACGGCCCTGAGCGGCATGCCCTCGATCACAGGATAGAGGTCTGACACGATCAGGCGGTCGCCCTCGCGCAGGCCGCCATTGAGCACCACCAGCTCGCCCTGCCGGAACCGCACATCGACGCCGCGAATCGCCAAGCGCTGCTGTTCATCGACGAGGTAGGCCCTGCCCTCGTGCACTGCCCTGCGCGGCACCACCAGGGCGGGCATGGCCGGCGTCGACAGCTGCACGGCGGTGTACATGCCTTTCATCAACGGCGGGCGCATGCCGGGTATCACCTTGCCGAGCGAATTGTCGATACCGACCACCAGGCCAAGCGTACGACGGGTCGGGTCCATCGCCTCACTGAGGCGCAACACCGTGGCCTCCCATACGGCATGGGAGTTGCCGCCCACCAGGCGAACCATCGCTGACAGCCCCAGGCTGCGCAGCGCATCGCCGATCGGCATCAACGCGAGCTCGCCGCGCCTGGCCTCATCGAGGTGCACGAGCAGTTCCGACATGTGCCGCGCGGGGAGCTGCGCATTGATTTCCACGCCATTGACATCGAGCGCCTCAAAAAGGGTGTTGCCGACCGCTACGAATTCGTTCTGCTCGACCAGGACCTGACCTATGCGTGCATCAAAGGGCATGCGAATCTCGGTGCGGCCCAGGGCGGTCTGCTGGCCCTTGACCTGCTCTTCGGCCCGCATGATACGAGCCTTGACCGAATTGCGGCGGCTGGCAAAGCTGTTGATCTGGCCCTGCAGTTCCTCGACCTGCTGCTGATACTGCAGGACCTTCTGTTGCTCGGCCTCATAGGTCGAACGCGATACCAGCTGGCGCTCGAAGATCTCCTTGATCCGCGCCAGCTCTTTTCTGCCGTACTCGAGATTCTGCCGGGCCAGCGCCAGCGAGCGCTGCGCCGACTTTTCTTCTTCTTCCAGTTGCAGCAGCGACTGCCTGTTGTCGGCCAGCTCCGCCTCTGTCTGGCGCAGGGATACCTCATAGTCTGACGTATCGATGCGCACGACCACGGTGCCTGCCGCCACGCCAGCGCCCCGCTTGAGATTGGGGTGCAGATAGCTGAGTTTCCCTGCCACCTCCGCCTTGGCCTGCAGCACGATAGCCGGCTCCACGCGGCCATACGCGGTTACGCTGGAACGGAAGTCGATGGGCGCCACCTCGATCACTTCGACGATGCGCTCGGGAAGGCTGGTACCGGCATGCTGAACGGGTATTCTGCCCTTGACCATCAGCAGCGCCAGCGCCAGCGCAATCACCACGACCAGCGGCAGCATGACTGGCCTTCTGAACATTGATGTCATCATTGCCCCCACCAAACACCCTGGATCCGGTGCGAGAGCACCCGCACCGCGCGTCGCTGCGCCCCTGTCACGACGGCACTGCCAGCAGAGCCACGCCTTGCCAGGGCCATTGCAATGTTACGCAGACAATGTCTCACATGATGGCGGTGATGGCCACCAAGGGCGCCGCCGCCTGGCCCGGGCGGCAGCGCGCGAGCACGAAGACGGCAAGCAGAGTGGGACGAGCGGGGGGAGAGGGGGAAAGGCCAGGAAGGGACGCCGCTTCCGTGCGGACTGCGCATCCCTTCGCATGCCACCGTTCCTGGTGGCCCCTTCCTGGCGGTGTGTTCCTCCCGAACACAGTCATGAGATTAGTCGAGCCAACCGCTCCTTGCACGGCATCTGTAACTATCTCGCAAACCGGACCGGCAAGTCCGCACCACCCTGTACGATGCCCTCACCCAACCGGCACAATTTACTGGACGGGCCAGACCAACTCGGCTCTGCGCTCTGTGCCGGGAGCCATCCCGCTCAACCGAGATAGCGCGCCCGGTAGTACCAGCTTCCCAAGAGCTCATGCAGCACTCGCGTATTGAACAGCAGCGCATCGGCAGAGGGCAGAAAATCCCGATAGCCAAGCGGCCGCTCACTGTGGCGCACGAACCCCGTCGGCGCGGCGAGGACGCTCAAACCCACCCGCTCGAAGCAGGCGACAGCGCGCGCCATATGAAAAGCCTGGGTCACCAGCAGCACCCGTTCCACGCCATTGGTCTCCAGCAGCGCCTGACTGAACACCGCGTTCTCCCAGGTGGTCATGCTGCGACTCTCCAACCAGGCAACCGGCACACCAAAGGACTGCCATAGCGCGTGAGCCATCAGTTCGGCCTCCGGCACCCGATTGTCGTGGCCCGGCCCACCCGTCACCAGAATGGGGAGCCCGGTCTGACGATGCAGGTAGGCGGCGTAGCGCAGGCGCACGAGCAGGTCGGGCCCCACCGTATCGCGCCCCCCGAATTCCGGCGCCGACTCGACCCTCGCAGCCCCCAGCACCACGATCGCCTGTGCGCCCCACGCGGCAATCCCGGGCTCAGACAGCGCTGCGGGCGGCTCAATCCAGCCTGCCGCCCGATCGGCGACAAAGCCCGCGCTGAGCAGGTACATGAGCGCCAGCAGCACGCCCAGCATGCCTCGAGCGAGGCGGGGGCAGCGCCTCGACGACACCACGGCCATGGCGCCCAGCGCCAGGAACAGTCCGGGGGGCAGCAGCAGCGCTTTGATCATCAGATAGGGCACGCGTTATTCACCATCGCCAGCAGCCAGAGAGCCGGGAGAGTATATCTCGGGGGCCGGCGCACGCAACCGGGCCCGCCATGCCGCCCCGTCGAGGCCACGAGGTTGATATCGCCGCCGGGTGACATAGAATCAGCAGTGGCGGAATCCGCATCGCTTCAGCCAGCGGGCTGATGGGTTCGGTAACGACACGGCCTCCGAGAAGACCGGCACACGACACGAGCGTTACCCTCCCAACGCCAGCACTGTGGTGGGATTGCGCAGGCGCCGACAGGCAGGGAAATCGACATGAGCAAACCGCAACTGGTCATCGATCTGGATGGCACCTTGATCCGCACGGACCTGTTGATCGAGTCGGCCCTGGCGCTGATGAAAGCCAACCCTTTCTACCTGCTGCTGATGATCTACTGGCTGACCCAGGGCAAGGCGCGCCTCAAGGGCGAGATCGCCCGGCGCGTCTGCCTGGATGTGACCACCCTGCCCTACGATGAACGCGTGCTCGAATACATCAGGGGCGAGCGCCGCGGCGGTCGTCCGACGGCGTTGGCCACGGCCTCACATACCCGCTATGCGCAGCGCGTGGCTGAGCATCTCGGCCTGTTCGACAGGGTATTTGCCACCACCGACGAGGTGAATCTCGCCGCCTCCGCCAAGGCCAGGACGCTCGCGGCCGCCTACGGCGAGAAGGGCTTCGTCTACGCCGGGAATGCCCGGCCCGACCTGCGCGTGTGGCGCCATGCTGCCGCTGCCATCCCCGTGGGAGAAAACCGGCGCCTGCTCACCGAGGTCCAGCGGTCATTTCCGGTGGAGTGCGCCCTCCCCCGCGACAGGCCCGGCGTCCGGGTCTATCTGAAGGCACTGCGGGTCCACCAGTGGCTGAAGAACATACTGATCTTCCTCCCCGTGCTCGCTGCACACCGACTTGGCGACCCCAGCGCCGTCACCAGCAGCATCCTGGCGTTCCTCGCCTTCAGTGCCTGCGCCTCCAGCGTCTATCTGCTCAATGACCTGCTGGATCTGCCGGCCGATCGGCGCCATCCGAGCAAGCGACTGCGCCCCTTCGCCGCCGGCACCCTGCCCGTCGAGCAGGGGCTGGTCCTGATACCGGCCCTGCTGCTGGGGGCTTTCGTCGTAGCGCTGAGCCTGCCGCCCCTGTTCCTGTGGACGCTGCTGATTTACTACGTCGCCACGACTGCCTACTCGTTCTACCTGAAGCGCCTGTTGATGCTGGATGTGGTGGTGCTGGCCGGCCTGTACACGATTCGCGTGATCGCCGGCTGCGCCGCCACGGGCATCCCCCTGTCGTACTGGCTCTTCGCGTTTTCGATGTTTCTTTTTCTCAGCCTCGCCTTCGTCAAGCGCTATACCGAACTGGTGTCGCTACGCAGCGAGTGCCGGGACAACGTCGCCCATGGCCGCAGCTACGAGGTGGGCGACCTGGAAATATTGTCCTCCTTCGGGGCTGCCGCCGGCTACCTGTCGGTACTGGTCGCCGCACTCTACATCAGCAGCAATGACGTCCAGAAGCTCTACCAGCAACCCTCGCTGCTGTGGGGCATATGCCCGATCCTGCTGTACTGGATCAGCCGGGTGTGGATCATCGCGCACCGAGGGTCGATGCACGACGACCCGATCATCTTCGCGATGAAAGACCGCGTCAGCCTGCTGAGCGGCGCGCTGGTCCTGGCGGTCATGCTGAGCGCCTATTCAGGCCTGCGCATACCGGGCCTCATGCCATGACACCGCCGGCCACAGGGGCCAAAGCGCTCTCCCCTTACCGGTGGGACTCGACGATATCGAGCACGACGACGGGTATCTGCCTGGGGCCGGCACTGATCTGGTAATCGTCATAGGGTGGGTAGATTTCCGCCAGCTGCTGCCAGAGCCCGTCCCGCTCCTCCCCCTCTGCGGTTCTCGCCCGCACCCGGTAGCGCTGCGCACCCACCCGCACATCGGCGTCCGGGTTGTCCAGCAGGTTCAGGTACCACGCGGGGTGGCTGGGCGCGCCGCCCTTGGAGGCGATGACAACAAAGGCATCGCCGACGCGCTTATAGATCAGCGGCAGCATGCGCGGCTCACCGGACTTGCGGCCTGCCGTGGTCAGCAACAGCGTCGCCACCATGCCGGAACTGCCGCCCAAGGCCGAATCCCAGTAGTGCGCCTTTTCAGGGTCAGTCAGGTAGAGCTGAATATGGTCCGCAATCCAGTCGGGTAGTTCTGCCATCAGGTTTCGTCCTCTACCGGGTCATTGCTGGCAACACGCCAGGCTTGATCATGCTACCTTTCCAGGCAGCTGTGCAAGCTCCGCAGGGTCACGGGGTACCCGCAGCGGCGACATCAACCCAGCAGGCGACAGGCGGCGTGGCGATAACAGCCCGTGGTGTGATCATTGACCAGACCCGTAGCCTGCATCAACGCATAGCAGATGGTCGAGCCGACAAATTTGAAGCCGCGCGCCTTGAGGTCCCTGCTCATGGCATCGGATTGCGCTGTACGGCTGGGCACCTCGTGCAGAGCACGCCATCGATGCTGCACGGGACGGCCCTCGACGAAGCGCCAGATATACCGGTCGAAGCTGCCGAACTCCTGCTGAATCCGCAGGAACTGCCCGGCATTGCCGACCGTGGCCGCCACTTTGGCGCGGTTGCGGACGATGGCGGGGTCAGTCAGCAGCGCCTCGATGCGCTCTGCCGAAAAGCCGGCCACCGCCACCGGGTCAAACTGCGCAAACAGGCGCCGATAGCCCTCGCGCTTGGCCAGGATCGTCGACCAGCTCAGCCCGGCCTGGGCGCCCTCGAGCACGAGAAACTCGAAAAAGACTCTATCGTCATGCACCGGCACCCCCCACTCTTCATCGTGATAGGCGCGATAGCGCTCCGAACCAAGGGCCCAGGCACAACGCTGCAGGCCGTCAGGGGCGTTCGACCCGGTCATTTCACCCATCCCTCGAGCAGGCGCCAGCGCCACAATACTGCAGTGGCCCGACGCACTGCCGCAGCGGCCGACCCTGCGCCGTCAGAGCCGTTTGTGGGTGCCATCGCACAGTGGCGCCGTAGCGGTGTGCTTGCAGCCGCAGAGATACACCCGGTCGGATTCCAGCGCCTCATACTTGACCGGCGTAAACCCGGTACCCTTGTGGGATCCATCGCAGAACGGCTGGCTCTGACTCCGCCCGCAGGCACACCAGAAATATTTTTTGCCAGCCTCGACCTCGACGGCATAGGGGGATTTTTGCGCAATTACAGCGTCTGTCATAGTCTCGAATTTCTCCAATGAGCGTGGACATTGCCTGCAGACACACAACCGCCGGCGAACAGCACCCCGGCAGCATAAACCGCCCCCGCCGGCACTGCCAAGCACTACCGCCCGGAGGCTGGCGGCGCGCATCAGCTTCCTGATAGAGCACGCCCTCGAGCTGCACTCCGGGCACACGGCATCGCGCGGCTAGAGCCTGACGACAGTGCTGATCAGGTAGCCGACGTAACCGAAGTAAGCTGCCAGCAGCAATCCGCCTTCGAGACGGTTGATGCGGCCCGGTCCTCTGAAGCCGTAGCCTATCACGAACAGCGAAACGGTCAGCAGCGCCATGACCAGCACGTCGCGCGACAGCACTTCCGGGCCGACCGACAGCGGGGAAATCACACCGGCAATGCCCACCACGGCCAGCGTATTGAACAGGTTGGAGCCGAGCACGTTACCCAGCGCGATGTCGTGCTCACCTTTGCGCGTGGCGATGAGCGATGCCGCCAGCTCCGGCAGGGAGGTGCCGACCGCCACGATGGTCAGGCCGATGATCAGATCGCTGACGCCGAAGCCATGAGCGATCTCGACTGCAGCCCACACCAGCATCCGGGAACTGGCGATCAACAGCATCAGCCCCGCGACGAGCCAGAACGCCGCTCTGGACAGGGGCATCGCATGCGCCGGCAGCTCCCGCTCCATCTCGCTACCCAGCGCATCGACCCTTTTGCGCAGGCCCTGCCACACGGTCCAAGCCATGAGGCCGAAAAATGCCGCCAGCAGCACCACCGCGTCGTCCCGGCTGAGTGCACCGTCGCGCAGTTGCCAGGCGGCCAGCGCCGTGACCCCGACCAGCACCGGCAACTCTTTGCGCAGCACCTGAGAGTGCACGACGATGGGGCTGATCAGTGCCGTCAAGCCCAGTATCAGACCGATATTGGTGATGTTGGAGCCATAGGCATTGCCCAGCGCGAGGCCCGGGTTACCCTGCCAGGCCGACAGCGCCGACACCACCATTTCCGGCGCCGACGTGCCGAAGCCGACGATCACCATGCCGATCAGCAGCGGCGGCACACCGAAGTGGCGCGCCACGGTGGCAGAACCCTCCACAAACCGGTCGGCGCTCCAGATCAGCAGCACCAGCCCGAACACCAACGCCAGCCACGTCATCGTCACAGGTCAACCTCATCGATCACACATCGGGTATGCACGCCTCAGGCAGGGAGGGCTTGCCGAGCTGCCGCATAGACGCCCTTGGGAACACTGCCAGGAGCGGCTGCCATGATGCCACATGGCAGGTCGCCTCTGCACGACAGGTCCGACAATTATTATTTCCGCCTCACTACCCACGTAACCACACCGCGGGGATTTCAGACGCGATTGTCGGGCTTCAGCGCCGTTGCGCGATTGGACCGCGTGTCGCCCCGCGCATACCGGTGGACAACCCGGCGCTGGTTGCCGATGTCAGCTTGCTTGCGCGGTGTCATTCGCCAACTCCAGCAGGTGCTCCACACCAACCGGCTCCTGCTGCAACAGCGGCACGACCGCGAAGCGCCTGGCAAGCCGGGTAGCCACCGCATCAATTTCCCGCAGTTCGTTCAGTGCGCGCTGCCGAAGCAGCGGCGAGCGCGGATGCGCCTTGGCGACGCTGTTATTGACCACCCATGCCCACGGCTCGATGCCCGCGCGACGCAGGTCCGCCTGCAGGCTCGCGGCCTCCAGCACGGGGGTGGTTTCCGCCAGGACAACGAGCAGCACCTTGGTCTGCTTCGGGTCCCGCAGCTGCATCATCGGCGTCGTATAGCGAAGACCGCTACCACCCATCTGCCGCGTGACCTCGCGATGATAGGCACCGGTTGCATCCAGCAGGAGCAGGGTATGGCCTGTCGGCGCGGTGTCCATCACCACGAACTTCCTGCCCGCCTCACGGATGATTCTGGAGAAGGCTTGAAACACGGCAATTTCCTCCGTGCAGGGCGAGCGTAAGTCCTCTTCCAGCAGCGCCCGTCCTGCGGCATCGAGCTGAGCGCCCTTGGTGTCCAGTACATGTTGCCTGTAGCGCTCTGTTTCCTCATGCGGATCGATGCGGCTGACCGTCAGATTGGCGAGCGAACCTGCCAGCGTGTCGGCCAGGTGCGCGGCCGGATCGGATGTGCTGAGGTGAACGGGCAGACCTCGGCGCGCCAGCTCGACGGCGACCGCCGCCGCCAGCGTTGTTTTGCCAACGCCGCCTTTGCCCATCAGCATGACCAGACCGTGGCCATCAGCGGCAATGTCATCGATCAGTGAAGACAGGTCGGGGGTGCTGAGTGATGGCGGCAGTTCGACCGCGTTTGCGGCGGCCGTGCTGGCACTGCCTGCCAGGAGCTTGCGCAAGGCATCAAGCCCTACCACATTGAACGGCTTGAGCGTGACTTGATCGCACGGCAGGGCCCGCAGTCCATCCGGGAGGTCGTCGATCGCCGCTCGTTCCCGCTCGCAGATGGCTGCGGCCAGGCCGTCGCGCTCCGCTTCGGCGGGGGGGAGCACGCCATTGATGACGAGGTACTGTTGCGACAAGCCGACGGCGACCAGCTCCTCGTGCGTGCGGGCGACTTCGCGCAGCGTGGCGCGCTGCGCACGGGCCACCAGCACCAAACGGCTGCGCGCAGGATCGGCCAGCGCTTCGACAGCGGCCCGATACTGGGTGCGCTGCTTTTCCAGTCCCGCCAACGGCCCCAGACAGGACGCGTCACCCTTGCCCGCCTCAAGAAAGCCGCTCCATGCGCCTGGCAGCTGCAGCAAGCGGATGGTGTGGCCCGTCGGGGCCGTATCGAACAGGACGTGGTCATACCCGGCCGTCAACGCAGCGTCGGTCAGCAGTGCGGTGAACTCGTCAAAGGCGGCGATCTCCGTGGTGCAGGCACCCGAGAGTTGCTCCTCGATACCACTCACCACCTGCTCGGGCAGCACGCCGCGCACGGGGCCGACGATGCGATCCCGATAGGCTTGCGCCGCCGCCTGCGGGTCAATCTCCAGCGCCGACAGATTGGGCACAGCGGGAATGGCCGTCATTTGATCGCCGATGCTGATCCCGAAAACCTGCCCCACATTGGAGGCGGGATCGGTGCTGACCAGCAACACGCGCCTGCCCGCGCCTGCAAGCTGGACGGCCATGGCGCAGGCAATGGAGGTTTTGCCGACACCGCCTTTTCCCGTAAAAAAAAGGAAGCGCGGCGGATGATCGAGGAAGTGCATGGCCTGTCCCCGCAATCAGCAGCAGCGACTGCCGGAGCAGCAGCCGCCCTGCGACTCGGCAGTGTCGGCCTCGGTGATGCCCGCCCAGCGGGCCAGTTCGGCACGACCAGGGTAGCGACCGGCCAACGCCACTTCGCCATCCACCAGTATCAAGGGCAGCGCCGCTTGACCGGAGCGCTCCAGGAAGGCTTTGACCGTCTGGTTCCCGGCAAAGGCCAGCGGTTGCTGGGCCAGGTTCAGGCGCTCGATCTGCGCACCATGGTGCCTGGCCCATTCCACGTCGGCAGCGAAGTTGACCAGCGCCTGATCGACGTCAACGCCACAGACACCGGTACTGCAGCACAGGGCCGGGTCGAAAATCTGGATGGTAGTCATAGCTTGTCCTCTAGCGGGTGGGTCGGCGCTGACCGGACCTGACGTTCACCTGCATCGACCCCGCAGCGAACATCAGGTGGCCAAGGCGCCGATGCGATCCAGTTCGCGCTGCAGTGCGGCTTTGTCCTGCTGCAACTCGGCCAGCGGCAGCGCCAGCAATGCCTCGATACGTGCGCGCAAAATCCGGTATGCGGCCATGAACGCGACGTCGACCGCTTCATCGGTGCCCGTCGCGCTGGCCGGGTCTGCAACGCCCCAATGGGTGCGCAGCACAGGACCCAGATAGGCAGGGCAGGTCTCGCCTGCGGCGCTGTGACACACTGTGATAACGATGTCCGGAGTGATCGGCAGGTCATCCCACGACTTGCTGTGGCAACCCTCGGCAGCGATGCCCTCGCGGGCGAGCAGTGCCAGCGATCGAGGGTGGACCTGCCCCGTGGGTTGACTACCAGCGCTCATGGCCCGCCATCCTGCAGGCGCGAGGTCATTGAAGATGGCCTCGCCAAGAATCGAGCGGCATGAATTGCCGGTGCAGAGGAAGAGGACGTTCATCGTTCATGAGCCGCAGAGAGCCACGGCAGTACCGCCTCAGAGCACCCGGACGCCGCACGAAGGTCTGCACAGTGCTCGGGGTGCCCGGCGCAGCACTCTTCGGTCAGGTACGCGATCAGCTCCAGCATCAGCGGGATGTTGGCCCGGTAGCGCTGGAATCGCCCTTCCTGCTCAACGCTGAGCATCCCGGCCCGCAGCAGTGCCTTGAGGTGGAACGACAGGTTGGCCGGAGGCACATCGAGCGTTGCGCCAATCTCACCCGCGACCATGCCCTCGCCGCCCTTCCTGACAAGCAACCGGTACACGTCCAGCCGCAGACCTGACGAGAGTGACTCAAAAATTGCAGTAGCCATACCTTTTTCCATATTTCAACAATACAACAAATATTGAATCATTGACAGGAAATCGGGGAGCCTCCCGGCAGGCAGCGCGCAGCGCCAGAACGCGGCCTCTACCGCGCGACACGGTACCGATTGCCGGGCAAGGAACAGACCCGGGTGCCATGCGAACGGAAGGCCGACGCGCGAAACAGGGGGAATGTGGCACTGACAGCATGGACAATGCCTCGGAACCGCGGCGGCATCGACCCCGAACGGGCAGAGCACGACATGGCGCGGCCCGTGTCCTGCGCGCTGTTCATAGATCGGAGCTCAGCCGAATATTTACCAAAAAGCCACGCCAGGCATCGAATCCTCATGCGAAAATGCGCGCCCTGAGGCGCTGCCATGACGCAGACAATGCATTGCCTCACGACGATGATGCCAACTCCTGCACTGCCAACAGCGGCAACCATACGTTAGCCTGAACCACTCAGGGGAACTCCCGTGACAAGCCACCGGCAATTGAACCCAAACGGTCCATACCCATGATGAAACGCCTGGCCCGCCGCCTGGGCATTCTGCCGCTCCTGCTGGCCCCCGCCGCGGCCTGCGCCTTTGTTCGCGTGGGGGACGGCTGGGACGGACCCGGCCGCAACCCGCACGTCGTCCACTACTATTTTGGCGACTTCGCCGCGCTGCAGAGTACCGACCACGCCGCGGCAAAGGCCGCGTTCCAGCGCGCCATGCGCGCCTGGAGCGAGGCAACCTCCGGCAATCTCACCTTCAGCGAGGTCTTTGAGCCCAATCAGCCCAACACCATCGACATAGTGTGGATCGATGAACCGGGGCACTTTCCCGACAATGGCGTGGCTCACTCCTATTATGCGGCGCCACCGAACCCTGAATCGCATGCCGGTGACATTCACCTCAACCCTCGGCGACAGTGGGCCACGGGCGATCAGGTCGCTTCATCCGCGTTTCAGATCGAACGCGTTGCCGTGCACGAGATCGGCCACGCCCTGGGAATGGATCACTCCGATATATCCAGCGCCGTCATGTATGGCACCGTTCAGACCGGTGAGGTATTCAGCGGCCTGAGCGCGGATGACATCGAGGGCATCTGCACGCTGTATCTGTGCTCGCCGCGGCAGCCCAACCCGGTGCCGCTGGCACTGATCGGCCTCTACGGTATCGCGCATGCACGGCGCTGCCGTCACAGGCCTTGAGCACTCTGCCCATGACGCTTGCTGAACAGTTCCCAAGCCCGAACTGCAGCAGGGGAGCAGCCGACCCGACTATCAAACAGGGTGGCACCCGGAGGCGCCGACAGCGCACTGTGCCAATGGTCGCATTGGCCTATAATTACCGAACTGTGGCATGATGCCCACGGATACAACGCGGCCGCCGCAGGCAGTCCCGCCGCTTAGCGGTACTCTCTACATGGGGGGCGACAGCTTGGTTCCATTGGTCGGACGGTAAGCGATGGGCTCTGCTCTGGCAATAACTACCGGCTCGGCTGCTGCAGAGGCTGCGGCCCGGGCCAACGCGCCATGCGGTGGCCAGCCTCAGCCTGCAGGGACGCGCGACGGACGCTGTGCAGCGCCATGGCTCCCTGAGGGCAGAACGCGCAAATCCTGCAGCACCCTCGCAGGCGTTACCATCCAGCTAGACTGCGCGCGACCCTTACGCCGCACCCACTCCGGCCGCCCCGGCCGGGTCCGAACTCATAGAGGCTATCGAAACCCAATCACATGTATGTCATCGACGTTATCCGCCAATCCTTTGCCATACTCGCCAGCCGAGGCAGGAATCAGCTCATCTTTCTGCAGCTGTTCAATCTGCTGTCGGCCTTCATACAGGTATTCGGCGTTGCCAGCATCGCCCCGTTCATTGCGGTGATCTCCAACCCGGAGATCATCCATACCAACGGCATTCTTGCAGCCTGCTACGCGGCCGCCGGTTTCAGCTCAGACACCCAATTCATCGCAGCCTTCGCTGTCATCTCTGTCTGCCTGATCCTGACGTCAAACCTGATTACGGGACTTACCTACTGGCTGTCCTTCCGTTTCAGCATCGATATCGGCAGCCTGCTGCAGAATGAGCTATTTTCGAACCTCCTGCGGCGCCCCTATATCTTTCACAAGGTTACTGATCACAATAAGGCGATCGCACTGGTAAACCAGCAGCTTCCCCGGTTTATCTATATGGTGCTGCAGCCCATCCTCATTTTATTCAGTCAATTGATGGTCTCCATGGTGATCCTTGGCGGCCTGTTCGCGCTAGACCCGCTGATCGCACTGAGCGCCGGTGTCGTTGTCGGCGGTTCCTACGGACTGACCTATATTATGCTTCGCAAGGCGCTGGGCTACCATGGCCACTGGGTTTCAAAGAGAAACGACGGCGTACAGGCGACGCTCTCCGAAGCCTTTATCGGGGTCAAGGAGATTAAACTCAGGGGCAACGAACGCGAATATGTCAAACGCTTCGAGATCTTCAACCGCCAGGGCCTCGTGTCAACCTCGTTCATCGCACTAGCGGGAGATATCCCCAAACTCATCATCGAATCGATAAGTTTTGGCGCGATCATTCTGCTCGCCGTACTAATGATTTCCTTTGGCGATAGAGACAGCGAAGTCATTGGCCTGATCAGCCTTTACGCCCTGGCCGGCTACAAACTGCTGCCCACCATGCAGCAGGTCTATCGCTGCGTGTCCAGCATCAGCGCGCATGGCAGCATTGTGCCAACCATTGCGTCGAACCTCGATGCCGCCGCCGACGCCAACCACGATGAGCCATCCGTGAGCCTGGCGTCCGCTATCAGTGAGATGGGACTGGCGAATATTTCTTTTTCCTACCCTGAAGCAAAGGACACGGCGCTGAACGATGTCACTTTGACCTTCACCAGAGGCACCGTGAACACCATCGCCGGCCCCTCCGGCTCGGGCAAGTCCACCCTCGCCGACATCGCCCTGGGCTTGCTGCAACCGCAATCCGGCCATTTGACGATCAACGGCAAGCCGCTGGCAGAGGACCAGCTGCGCGCCTACCGGGCGGCGATCGGCTACGTGCCGCAGCACATTTTTCTGACCAACGATTCGGTAGTGGCGAATATCGCCTTCGGCGTGCCCAGCGACGAGATCGATCTGGCGCGGGTAGAGCGGGCGCTGGCGATGGCCAAGGCGCGGGACTTCGTCGACAAGCTGCCCAACGGCATGCACTCCAATCTCGGCCAGGACGGCAAACTGCTCAGCGGCGGGCAGCGGCAAAGAATCGGCATCGCACGCGCGCTGTATCACGATGCGCAGATCCTCATCCTCGACGAGCCCACCAGCGCCCTCGACATCGAGTCTGAGCACGAGGTCATGCTGACCCTGCAGTCCCTGAAAAACGCGGTGCTCATCGTGATCATCTCCCACCGGCCAGCGGCCATCAAGATGTCAGACAACATCACGCTGATCGAAAACGGCGAGCTGGTAGCGCGCGGATCGTACATCGAGCTGCAGAACGACAACACCTACTTCCAGAAACTGATGGAAATGTCCGCGGCCGAAGACATCGCGGCCTCGCAGCGCCTCGTCGCCGTGGGAGCGGCCCGCTAGCAACCGGCGTGTGCGGGGTCCGCGTGCGCGAGCCGGGCCCGAGGATTACCTACTGAGGCACAGTGGGCGGTGTGTGACCGGTGCGCCGGCCGCCGGGTCGCCGGCCGCCGGGGCGCCGGCCGCCGGTGCGCAAAAATGGGGATCGCGATAGCGGCGGCGCAGCAGAACCGCCCCCGGCCCTAACAACCTCTAGCCGGGCGCGCGCCCAAACCATCCTCTGAGCACTCTGACGACGGCGACCACGAAATCCTCGATCAGAAAGCGACCCGGGCGCTTCCGCACCACCAGCCAGGTGAGCCAATCTTCCCGCGCGGAGAGGGACGCCTTGTAGTCCTCCCCGCCGCCGAGATAGTGATACTTCTGCAGGCCTGCGCCGTGGCAGAACTGCATGGCGAGATAATGACAGACAAAGCCCGGCTTGAGACGGTTGTCGCTTTCATAGCGAAAGGCCGACTGAATATTGAACACCTGCGCGCCGGCAACGAGGTTGTACAGATAACCTATCGGCATTGCGCCAGCCGTTATCCGCAGTAATTGCGCGGTTCCGTCAGCAAGGCCCGCCAGGCAGAGCGCCCGATTGAAGTCCAGCCACACCGGATTGGCAAACGCCCCTCGACATCCGCGCGCCTCCCACAGGCTGGCATGGCACTCTGCCATCGAGCGCCAGAAATCCGCGAATTCCTCCCGCGCGACGATGGGGCGCAGAGAGACTTCGCCATATTGCTCACGGTACAAGGTCATTGCCCTGCGAATCTGCCGGCGGCGATTGCTGCTGAGATTCATTCTTTCCACGTCGTGCCAGTGCCGTTCACACAGGTCGCCATACGGCGCACGCTGGCATTTTTCTATCAGGCACACGAGCCCAGCAGCCGCCGCGGCATGTGCGATCGCCGGCGTCTGATCCGGCTCGATCGCGTTGAAGCAGCACTCATCCCATTGCGGGTAAGCCTTCACCAGCCACTGCATGAGCGCCGTCCACGCTGCTGCGTGGCAACCGCGCCGGCAGACCAGCCCGTTGTACTCGATGACCATGTGGTGGTCGCCCAGTGGATATTCATTCAGGTACAGTTGAGTGCGCTTGAACAGACCGCGCCGGCGTATTTCGGCACGATGCAATACCCCGAATGCGACCAGGCCATGGCCGTCCACGATACGCACCAGGACCGGCTGGTGACCGACGGCAATGCGCTCGAACCAGGGCATGAGCCAGGCATCGCTCAGAAAGGGATTGCCGGGCGACTCGATGGCAAGTTCCGCCCAGCAGGTCTCGATGTCGCCAAGCGCTGGCTGCCAATTGGCCTCCACGTGAATCATGTCAGGCATACCTGCTCGATGTCTCGCCACAAGCCCGCCGGTGGCCGGCCGTCGCGAAGGTGTGCCCGGCTGCCATCGACAATGCGCGCCGCTGCGCGGGCCCGCCCGCGCCCACTGCACTGCAGCGATAGGGCGCCGGCAGCGGATCGCGTCGATCCCCCGGACGCCGGTTAGATGACTCAAGCACTCCCGACGGGCGCCTTGCCATCGGGTGGCCAGCTCGCCAGACCCGGCTCGAGCGGAACCTCCAGGGCGCGCAGCAGCTGCGCGAACATATGCCAGTTGGCGATGCAGGCAACCACCTCCAGCAGGCTTTCGTCGTCCACCTCCGCGCTGAGCGCCCGCCAACACTCCGGGCCGATCGCACCAGTCTGGACCAATTCGTCAGTCGCTGCCAATGCGGCCCGCTCCTGGCTGTCGAACACCGGCGCATCGCGCCAGTCACGCACCGCGGCCAACTCGGACTCGGTCAGGCCGAAATACAGGGACGCCTGCCAGTGCTGCACCCACTCATAGTCGCAGCCTGTCAGCCAGGAAACGCGCATGATGATCAGCTCTCGCAGGCGATCGCCCAGCACTTTTTCACCGCCCACCAACGCCATGATGGTTCCATTCAGCTGACCTGCGAGCGCCGGGCGATGCAACAGCACCCGGAACAGATTCATGCGCGAGATATAGTCATCGATGCCCTGCTGGCGACCACGCTCCAGCGCCTGCGCTTCACTCAGCATGGCAATTCTGGGGACGCTACTTGTCGGGTACTCACTCATCGCATTGTCATTCCTTTCGAATTAGACAGCGGTTTCACCAGCAGCATTGAAAGCGCCGGCCTGGCGTCACCGACCTCTAGCATACAGCGTAGCTCACAGGGCCGGGCTTTCACATCGGCACCTGCTATGGCCTTCAGACGTTCAGCGCGCTATTCTTCGCACCCCCAGGCAGCGGCGGCCAGTGCCACGCTCGCAAGCGCGCGGTTTCGGTGGTTGGCTGCTCTCAATTTCAACTTGCTGCGGAGCCCGTTCTCCCGGAATGTCACACCCATCGGATTCCCCCACCAGCGTAGCAGCGTCAAGGCGCCGGTGCGTCGGCACGCACCTGCAACTCAGGCTTCTGGGGGCGGTACCATCGAGGGCTGACAACACCTGGTGGCCAATTCCTGCTCCCCTGCGACCTGTGCGTCAACAGGACCAGGGATGCCTCGCCCGCCGGGACCTGCGTCCCTCCATCAGTAGCAATCATACGCGTCGATAGAGATATCATGAAAAAACCTGCAACGATCCTCATGATGGCCTTCACTTTGAGCGCCGGCCTGCACGGGACAGCCCTGGGCGCCGGGAGGCCCTACCTCGGTGCTGCCTACGGACTGACCACCTTCGACGACGGCGATCTCTTCACCAGCCAGCAGGATCTACCCGCTTACCAAGGGGCCGATTTGGATGCGGGCGGCGAACTCTGGCAGATTTTCGGCGGCTACCGCTTCCTGCGGTATCTGTCGGTGGAAGGTCGCTACAGCAATTTTGGTGACTACACCGCCGAATTATCCGCGCAGGAGGCGCCCGTCACCGACGAGGCAAGCGATGAGATCACCACTGAGCTGTCATCCTTGACGCTGCACTGCGTGGGCATTTTGCCGATTGGTGGGAGCGGCTTCGACCTTTACGGGCAGATCGGCTGGGGCGTCATCTTTTATCAGGCCAGTTTTGACGTCGTGGAAGGCGATGCTTCGACGCTCAGTTCGGGCCTGGGCCTGCGTTACACGCCGCCCGGAATTCAGACCATGACACTGCAGCTGGCTTACGACATCTATGCGTTCGAAGTCGAAGCGGGCAAGGGAGTCACCGGAGACACCTTCGACCAGCGCCTTGGCATGGGTAAATTCGGTATACAATACAACTTCTAGCGTGCGCCGTTACCCTGTCCCTCGCGCCCGCCTCCAGCGCCCTGCAGGCATCCATGGATATCCTACGCACGCCCGACAGCCGCTTTGACGGCCTTCCAGACTACCCCTTCGCCGCGCATTATCATGAGGTCGCTGCAGGCCTGCGGATGCATTTTGTCGACGAGGGGCCGCGCCAGGCCGGAACCACCGTGGTCATGCTGCACGGCGAACCATCGTGGTCCTATCTGTACCGCAAGATGATCAGCAAGGTCAGCGCTGCCGGCATACGCGTCGTCGCGCCCGACCTGATCGGATTCGGCAAATCCGACAAGCCCGCCGCCCGCGGCGATTACAGCATAGAGCGCCACTTGCAATGGCTGACGTCATTGCTCATCGATCATCTGCAGCTGCGGGACATCACCCTGGTCGGTCAGGATTGGGGATCAACCCTGGGCCTGCGACTGGCGGTGGCTCACCCCGGGCGCTTCGACCGCATCATTATCGGCAACGGCATGCTGCTCACCGGTGACGAGCCGAGGCGCTGGCTGATCAGCGGGTGGCGCTGGTTCACCCGCTTCAGCCCCTGGTTTCCCGTCGGCCTCATCGTCGCCGGCGCCAGCGGCCGCCGCCTCCGCGCGCAGGAGCGCGCGGCCTACGACGCCCCCTTCCCGGACGCCCGCTATCAGGCCGGCGCCAGGGCCTTCCCGGCACTGATCCCGGTGACGCCCGACAGCCCCCAGAGCGATGCCCAGCGACGCGCGTGGCAGCAGCTGGCGCAGTGGCAGAAGCCTTTCATCACCTGCTTCTCGGACGCCGACCCCACCACCGCCTGCTACCGCGACGACATGCTGCGCCGCATCCCGGGCGCGCGCGACCAGACCCACCACACACTGCGCGGCAGGCATTTCCTTCAGGAAGATTCACCGGGTGAATTTGCCGACATCATCATCGGCGCATGCGCCGTCTGAAGCGCACCCGGCGACCGTCATGGCGCCGCGCATAGCGACCCAGGGAGCGGAACACTCCGCGCCACGGCAGTGATCAAAACCCGCCAGCCGACTTCTCATGGCCTGCAACACAGGCAGCGGCCTGGTCAGTTGAGACGGACGCGGCGACCTACATCGCGGCCGGCTGGGCACCGACCAGTTGCGGCCAGCCAAAGCGGCGAGGCACCCCCGGTTGCTGGTACAGCACGAGCGTGCCGTCGGGGTTGGTGATCGCCAGGTCGGTCCACCTGTCGCCGTTGAAGTCGGCAGCCGCAAGGCCGTAGGGCAGACGCGCCGGCAACAGCACCGCAGGCTCGAATTCCGGGTCGAAGCCGATCAGGGTGCCGCCCCGCTGATACAGTACCGATATGCCGCCGCCGATGGCCAGCTCGTTGGTCGCCGCGATATCCGGCAGGTCATCGCCATCGAGATCGGCGATGACGACGCTGGTGCCCTTGCCGACGATGGGGTAATGCCTCGCCGCATTGAATTCGACGCGATCGGAGGGGTAGGAACGCTGAAACAGCACCGAAACCGTCGCCGCGGTGACATCGCCGGCTCTGCCCCAGTTCACCACGACGATATCCTGGAGCCGGTCATAGTTCAGGTCGCCCAGGGCGATGTCGTAGGGCTGATCGCCGACCTCAAGCTCCAGGGAGGATGAAAAAGTGCCGGCTGCCGCCGGCACCTGGTCCTGAAAATAGACGGTGATGACGCTGCCACCGCCCCCGACCACCAGGTCCATGCGTCCATCCCGGTCCAGATCGGCGCTGGCGATCGTGCGCCCCGGCTGCGCAAGGCTGAGCAGGCGGCCCGGCGCAAAGTTGCCCGGCTCTGTGGCGTCGTTGAACAGCAGGGCAATATTGCTGCCGATGACGGCGATGTCGTTGAGATTGTCGCCGTTGAAGTCCGCTATCGCCGCCTCCTGCGGCCGGGACACCTGTTCAATGACCTTGCGGCTGAGAAATCTGCCCGGCACCGCAGAGGATTGCAGACGCAGCGACAGGGCGCTATCGGCATAATTGCTCACCAGCAGGTCGGCTCGCCCGTCACCATTGAGATCGCCCACCGCGATATGCCGCGCCTGCGCGCCCATGCCATAGTCCATGGCTGCGGCGAAGCCGTCGCCGGCCTTGACGTCCCGGAGAATCACCCTCGCCGCCGCAGCGCTTGCGGCGTCCTGGTTGTCGACCGTGGCAGAGACCAGGTCGATGAGCGTGTCGCCGTTCAAATCGGCTGCCGCGAGACCGAAAGAGAGCGCCCCGTCGCCCTGACCACCGCCGCTTGAGCCGTCGCCATTGCAGGCCACCAGCGCAACAGCCAGCAGCGATGCCAGCAGCAGGCGCGTCGATGCGGCGCCCCCGAGCGCACCGGCGTGCGCTGCCGATGAATTCGACGAGTTGTGCATGTCCCGCTACCTCTCATGGATCTGGGTTTTCAGAAAAACAGCGTAGCATTCCCACCCCACCGCTGCAGAGCGCGCTGACTTTCGCCATCACGTTTTGCGGATGGGTTCCCGCGACGGGGCAGCGGACCAGGGGCACCAGCCGGCACAGCGCGCTTTATCGACATTCACGACAATGCTAGCATGAACGGGTTATTACTGCCCGGCAGGGCCTGCAAACTAGCGGGCTGTGCGGTGGCGCGGCAGACCAGGCGCAGGGCCAGGGACCACTCCCGGATCAATGCGCGCTGCTGAACTCCGCCCAGGACAACCGGCGTCTTCGCTCAGGGGTTCTGCAGTATCTCCGTCAGCCCGCGCCCCATCGGCAACTCGCCCCCGGCGCCATGCTTTCCAAGCCCGCAACACGGCACCTTGATCAGCAACCTAAAGCAGCGAAACCTATAGACCATGACCAGCATCGCCCACCTTCTCAAGCGACAACTCCCCGGCATCGCCCTGCTCTGTGCGGCCGCGACCGCGGCGGTCGCCCAGACCTTCAGCACCGTAGCCCCGCCGATGATCTACCATCGCCCGGCCGATGACGTCACGCAACTGCTGACGGCGACTCCACCGCCGGAACCGCTGGTGCACGCGAGCTCGGGGCAGGTCGCGCTGCTGTTCAGGCAATCGGTGATCCGTATGGATCGCCTGGCACGCCGCAAGCTGGGCCTGGCGGGGTACCGCTTCGACCCGATTTCGCGGACCTCCAACCTCGAGCAGTTGATCGAGCGGGTGGAAGTGATCGATGCCCGGCATCCAGGCGCACCCAAGGTATGGCAGCCGACGGACGGCGCGCTGCTGCACGCACCGGAATTTTCGCCCGACGGCAACTTCATCTCAGCGCTGCGCTACAACCGCAGCGGCTCAGCCCAGCTCACGCTCTACGACACCCGCAGGGGCGAGGAGCGGCTGCTGGACGCCCCCGTCAATCCGGCCTGGGGCAAGCCCTGCGCATGGGCGGGAGCGCGCACCATGGTGTGCCGCTTGCTGCCGGCAGCGCCGGGCAAGCCTCCGGCAGCGTTTTACGGCCCGATCGTGCTGGAACATAACGGCACACCAACACCGGCCCGGACCTACAGCAATCTGCTCGAGGATGACTACGATGACGCGCTGTTCGAGTACTATTTCAGCACCGAGCTCGGCTACGTCGATGTCGATGGGCAGGTGCGGCGTGCGCCCAACACCAGGGGACTCATCAAGAGCTTCGAGCCCTCGGTAGACGGAAGGTTCGTCATCCTCACGCGCCTGCAGCGTCCGTTCTCGCGGCTGGTGCCGGCCAGCGGCTTCCCGAACGCGGTCGAATTGTGGAATCTCGATCGCGACAAGCGCCTGTACGCCTCGCGCCCGTCCGGGTTCGGACTGGAAGAGGATGCCGATGCAGGCGACGACACCAGGCGGATTGCGTGGAAGCCCGGTGCGGTGCCCGGTATCGGTTACATCGAGAAGGTCACCGATGCCAGCAGTGGCAGCCGCTACGTGTGGTATCTGTTTGATGCCCCTTATAAGGGTGACCCCCAGGTGGTCGCGGTCAGCAAGCGGCCCTTCTTCCGCTTCGGCTGGACCGACGCCGGCACGCCGTTTTATACGATCCGATCAAGTGGCGGGGCGGTCGCGCAGGTCTTCATCGTCTTTGCTGAAGGCGCCAAGGAGATCTGGCGTGGCCAGGTCGCGGACCGCTACAACGACCCCGGCAAGGCCATACGGGAAGATGGCGACAGCGGCGCAGTGCTGGAAATCGACGGCCGCATCTTTCTGGCCGGCGACGGTCTGAGCGCGAAGGGACCCAGGCCCTTCCTGGAAGCGTTCGACCTGAAAACCCGGGCCACGACCCGCTTGTTTACGGCCGCGCCAGGAACCTTCGAATCCGTGCTGGCGATACTCGACGCCGACGGCCCCGTGCTGATCACTTCGCGCGAGTTAGAGACGGAGCCTCCCAACCTATTCCGCGTGGACGTCAGAGACGGCCGACATACGCCGCTGCGGCCCATCGCCAACCCCTATCCGGCGCTGGCAAAGGTCCAGCGCCGCGTCATCAACTATCAGCGCAGCGACGGTGTGCCGCTGAACGGCACCCTGTACACCCCGGCGGGATGGCAGCAGGGCGACCAGCCGCTGCCGACCCTGATCTGGATCTATCCCTACGAGTTCGACGATGTCGCGCACGCCGGACAACTCGACGTGCGCGCCTTCCGCTTCCACCGGGTGAAGGGGCCGTCTCCGCTCGCCGCCGTACTGGAGGGCTACGCGGTACTGGTCAACCCCACGGTGCCGATCATCTCGGGAGAGGAGGGCCCCAACGATCGCTACCTGCCGCAGCTGGTCGACAGCGCCGAGGCCGCGGTCAAGTATCTGGTGAAGGAGGGCATCAGCGCCGAGGACCGCATCGCGATCGGCGGCCGCAGCTACGGGGCATTCAGCTCGGCCAATCTGCTGATGCACTCACAGCGCTTTGCCACCGCCATCGCCATGAGCGGCGCCTACAATCGCACGCTGACGCCCTTTGGCTTCCAGAACGAAAAGCGCTCCTTCTGGGACGCCACCGAGCTGTATACCAGCATTTCGCCGTTCTTCCACGCCGACCGCTTCACGCGGCCCATACTGCTGGTGCACGGCGGCGCTGACCCGAATCCCGGCACCCCGCCCCTGCAGGCCAAGCGCTTCTTCCACGCCCTGGCCGGCGAGGGGGTACACGCACGCTACGTCGTGCTGCCCCACGAGGGCCACCACTATCTGGCCAAGGAGAGTGTACTGGATGCAGCCCAGGAGATGATCCAGTGGCTGCACCAGACCATCGGCCCCGGCCGCCCCCACGGTGATTGACGCCGGCGGTGGCAGCCAGCACCCCGCTGCTGACCATGTGGACTGGGTGCAAACAGCCCAGCCACGGGCGCTGCTGCCTGCCAGCGCCGGACCGGCGCGATCCGCTGCAGGCTGTCACCGATGTCAGGGGGCGCAGACGTGAGCGATGAATACCAGCACATTGCCAGCGCATGGCACTGCATGCCGGTCGATGCTCGGGGTGAGCTGCGGCTCCACGAGACCGCCCAGCGGCCGCTGCACCTCGCCCTGGACCAGAACCTGTGGCAACGCTGGGCCGGCGTCTCCCCGGCCGCGTTCCTGCGCCTGCTCGACAGCCGCCGCCTCAAGGGCCTGCTGGCGCAGCCCGCTGGGCAGCCCGGCGCCGACGCGCCCTCTCCCAGCGCCTGCGGTCGCGGCCACGGACTCCTGCCGGAGCCCATGGCTGGTGATGCGCTTGCCACCGATGGCTGCGGCAGCGAGCTGCGTTACGGCGCCTGCGCCACGCCGTTTGGCGACCTGCTGCTGGCCTTCAGCGGGCGCGCCAGCCTGTGCCACGCCGCCTTTCTGCAGCCCGGCGACAACGCCGGCGCTGCGCTCGCAGCATGGGGAGGGTGGCCACGCGCGCACTGGCAGAGGGATGACCCCTTCGCGGCGGCATGGCTCGCGCGAGCCCTGCGGGGAAGTGCCGCCGGCACGGTATTGAGTCCTGCAGGTTCCGACTTTCAGATCGAAGTCTGGCGTGGGTTGCTCGGCATCCCACCGGGCTGCCTGGTATCCTATCAACAACTGGCGGTGCTGATCGGACGGCCGGGCGCCGTGCGCGCGGTCGCCAGCGCAGTGGCGCGCAACCCCGTTGCCTGGCTCATCCCCTGCCACCGCGTCATCCGGGCTGACGGGCGCATCGGCAATTACCGCTGGGGGACGGCCCGCAAGCAGCTGATGATCGGTTGGGAGGCGGCCCGCTGCGGGATCTGACGGCCAGTAACCCGCTCAATCCGCGGTGTCCGCCAAGGTGGCCATCAGCACGGGCGCGCCGCTGACACCATCGAGCAGCACCGTCTCCATGGCGACAGCGTCGGCAGGCACGAGGTCGGGAGAACGGTCGCCGCCCATCAACCCCAGCAGCGCACTGCGCAGTGGCGCGACCGGCTGCCCGCCCGCACCTTCTGGCGCCCCCAGATACTCGATCAGCAGCACCGCGTCGGCCGAGGCACCGCGCGCGATCAGGCTCGCGGCTTTACCGACACCCGCCTGAAATGACTTGCGCTGCCGCGTGGTCAGCTCCCCTCCCTCCTGCAGGGTCCGCCGGGCCTTGCGGAAATCCTCCCTGATACCGGCAATGAGCAGAGCCAACTGCTCGTCGTCCGCCACCGCTTCGCCGAAATCGTACTCCACCACGAAATAGCCCGCGCTCGCCAGGGCCTCGGCCGCCTTCTGCTGCAGGTAGCGCCGCATGACTATTTCCCGATCGGTATGGCGTCCTGTGGGCGCGAAGACCGAGTGATCGAGCGTGATGGCCGGCGGGGCGATAACGACCCTGCGAATCTCTCGCTGCGGGGTCTGCCTGCCGGCGTCATCGGCGACACCGTCACTGCCGAGTCCGGAGCAGGCAACCAGCACACTGCAGCACACCCACAGCGCCAACGCGGGCCAGGCCCGCACCACCCGGCGCAACGCCGTTGCCTGATCACTCTCACCCATTCTTCCAGCCTCGCCACTGCCCGATCTGCACCACGGGCACTATTATAGGCGTTCAAGGCGCGAAACTCCCTCCATGCGGGAGTTCGTTCAGGAAAATTCCGCGTCACACGAAAAAACGGCGCCTGCACCTTGCCGCGACAGCGCTCACCGGCGCACCGACAGGTGCGAAATCGGCCGCTCGCCGCTGTTCACACAGCGGCCTGCTCCGCTAACATGGGCCTTTTACGCGACGAGTCATCAGTGACCGTGAAAGAGCAGGAGCAGGAACACCCTCACAAACTCATCCCGCGGCCCGCCTCCACCGTCGTATTGCTGCGGGACGGCCCCACGGGGCTGCAGACGCTGCTGCTGCGACGCAACGAGGCGCTGTCATGGGCAGGAGGCTTCTGGGTGTTTCCCGGCGGCTCCATCGATGCCGCGGACCTGGCACGAGCCGCAGGTGACGCGGGGCAGGCAGCCCGCCTGGCCGCATTGCGCGAGACCCAGGAGGAAGCGGGGATCGCCGTGGACGGCGAGCTGATCGGCCTGGGGCAGTGGATCACGCCGCTGGGCGAACCCCGACGTTTTGCCACCGAGTATTTTGTCGCCGCTTGCGACCCCAAGGCGCCCGTGATCGTAGACGGCAGTGAAATCGTTGAGGGGCTGTGGCTGCGCATCGACGATGCCCTGCGACAGCACGCCGCCGGCAGGCTGCGATTCTATCCACCCACCTGGCTGACGCTCTGCCAGCTGCGCTATTTCCGGCACGTGGCGGACGCGCTGCGAGGCGCCGCGGTCCTCCCCCGCCTTCGCGTCGAACCGGTATTCGGGCGGGGTCGCGGGCCGCAGGTCGCGCTGTTCGAGGGAGACGCCGGCTACCAGCAGGGCGCTGCCGATCACGGGGGGCCACGCCATCGCGTCTGGCAGGTCGACGGACGCTGGCGTTACGAGTACGCCGGCGTGGACCCCGCTATCCGGCCGCTCGACGGCCGCGACATCGCCGGGGCATAGCGCCGGCAAGGCCCTGCCGGGGGCCTGCCTGCCGGAAAATGACCCGGAATTCGGCGCCGGGCTCCCGGTTCACCACGTCGGCCTCTGCCCCCATCGCCTGGGCCATTTCCCGGACCAGTCCCAGGCCGATGCCGGTGCCCGCGGTCTCCCGGGTCAGCTCATCACCCGCGCGGAAGAACGGCTGGAACACCCGCGTCACCTGATCGCGTGCCACACCCGGACCATAATCGCGCACGCTGAGCACCACGCGCCCGTCGCGCTGCAGCCGGCAACCCAGCTCGATCTCCCGCCGCTGCGCCCTGGCGGCGAACTTGACGGCGTTATCGACCAGATTGGTGACGATCTGAGTCAGGTAGTCGGCGTCCGCGATGATCACCGCGCTCTCCCCACCGACCCCGCAGTCCAGCAGCAGTGTGAAGCCGGCACGCTCGACCGGTACCGCCAGCTTCTGCCGAACGCCCTCCAGCAATGCCGCTGCCACCCAGGGCTTGAGATCCAGCGGCAAGTCGTTGCGGGTCATGCGCGCCAGTTGCAGCACGTTATCGATCAGGCGCGACAGCCGCTCGCTCTCGCTGTGGATGTAATCATAGTAATCCGCCTGCTGCGCGGTCGAGGCCCAACCCTGCTGCAGCATCTCGGCGTACATGCGAATGGCGGTCAACGGCGTCTTGAGCTCGTGGCTGACCGCGGATACGAAGTCCTGCTGCTGCCGCACCAGCGCGATCTGCCGCAGGCCGAGGCGATACATCAACAGCACGCCACCCAGCAGCACCGCTGCCAGCACGACGGCCAGCCAACCGATGACGGCGGCGCCAGGACCGGGAGGCAACTGCCGCACGGAGTAGATCAGCGCCATCTCGTGCAGCGGTGAAGACAGCGCGGCACGGTAGATCAGCGCGCCGCTGAACTGTTCGGCGCCGACCACATGGCGATCACCCTGCTGACCGGAAAAGGCCGCGAAGACATCGCCCTGCCAGGCGACGATGAGACTGCTCGCCCGCGCGAGGGGGGCGCGTTCAAAGGCCGTGCCGACAAGGCCGCGCACGAAAGGCTGCGCCTCGATCAGCACGCCCTGGACATAGCGCTGGCCATCGCGCCATACCCGGCGAAACAGCACGAAGTGGCCGCTGTCGAGCAGGCCCAGGGCCAGCGGCTCCCGCTCGCGCTCAAAGGTCTGCACGCGCAGCGGGGCCTGCGATGCCTCGCGCGTCACCTCGGCGGGGGCCGGCGGGGACGCATCCTGCCGGCTGCGCCGCTCCTCCGCGCGCTGGTAGCGCTCGTCGAGGCGCAGATCCTCGACCCGACCCATCGCGCGCCCGGACTTCGCCTGCTGCCGCTTGTCTCTGGCGCCCGCGGGCACGCCGAGGCGATCGAAGGCGGCCTGGACCTCGGCCCCCGCCGGCGCGGCGGCAGGGGCGGCGCTGAAAGCGTCGGCGGCCGGCTCAGCAGCGGCCGGGGGGGCCTCTGCCGCCTGCCCCCGCCCCACTGGCGCCGCGGCACTCGACGGCGCCGTAGCCGGCG
The DNA here is from genome assembly GCA_963792875.1 of uncultured Gammaproteobacteria bacterium. Taxonomy (GTDB): domain Bacteria; phylum Pseudomonadota; class Gammaproteobacteria; order Pseudomonadales; family JAHEGP01; genus JAHEGP01. The sequence continues at coordinate 330,571 of CAWBXV010000002.1, forward strand.
CGACACCCCGGTTGACCAGTCGATTTTCGCCCAACGTCTGCAGCAGGCGATTCACCACGGCTTCGCGTGCGCGCCATTGGTCCGGGGGAATGCCGGGCGCCGACGCCGCCCGCTCGGGCAGCAGCGGTGAACTGACTACGCCGCGCGGGTCCACTTGAAAGTAGCCGATCACACCAGGCGCCGGGGCGGTGAACGGATAGGCCGCCAGCGGCGACCGCTGCTGCAGCCCGGGGTCGGCATCGCTCCAGAAGGCGTAATCCTCGAAGGGGCGGGCCTCTTCGGTGGCGACAAATCCGGACAGCGCCGCGTCGACTCTCGCGGTCAGCTCTTCGGCCTGCAGGCGCAGCTGGTGAAACGCCTCCCATCGGAGTTCGCGGTAGGCCTGAGCGATGAGCAATCCCGTGGGGATGGCGACAGCCACGATAAACAGGCCCAGGCCCCAGCGCAGCTGCCGCGGCCCCAGCCCCAACCAGCCGCCCCGCAGCATGCCAGGCCCGGCCCGAAGGCGCCGCGCCGCGCCGCGCGCTCCGGCCCAGCCCGCCGCACGCATGCCCACGCTAGGCCAGCACGAGGCGATAGCCGGCGCCGCGCACGGTCACCAGATTGCGGGGGGTGGCCGGATCGGGTTCGATCTTGCGGCGCAGTTTGGCCATATGAATGTCCACGGTGCGGGTTTCCAGATTGAGCTGCCTGGCATAACCCCAGACCTTGTGCAGCAGCTCGTCGCGGGAGACCGGGCGCTGGGAGTTTGCCGCCAGATAGCGCAGGATATCGGCTTCGCGGCGCGTAAATGCCAGCTCCTCGTCACCCCGCCGGCCGCACAGGTTGCGTACGTCCACCTCCACCTCACCGCCCAGCAGGATGCGCCCCTGCAGTTCGTCGGCCGCACGCGAGCGCCGCAACACGGCCTGCACGCGCAACACCAGCTGGGTGATCGAGAACGGCTTGGCGACGTAATCGTCGGCTCCGAGCGTCAGCCCGCGGATGATGTCCTCGTCGCCGCTGCGCGCCGTCAGCAGAATTATCGCCTGCTCCTGATCGCGCTCCCGGATGCGGTTGCAGACATCGAAGCCGTTCATGCCCGGCAGCATCACGTCCAGCAGCACCAGGTCGAAGCTCCCGCCAAGCGCCATGCGCAGGCCCTCGACGCCGTCCACCGCCGTGTCCACGGCATAGCCGTGAAAGACGAACACATCGGCCAGGCCCGCCCGGATGGCGGCCTCGTCCTCGACGATCAGTATGCGCAGTTTGCGTTGCATAGACGGCACGGTAACACCTGCGCTTCGATCCGCAGGTAAAGGTTTGGTAAATGTCCCGGCGAGCGTTTTACCAAGCCCCGCCTGTTGCCGGCCACCCCGGTTTCCTATGCTGGCCAGCGACACATCAATCACAGCCAACGGAGGTGTTGACCATGACACTCATAGCACGCCTGTCGAAACTGTTCCAGGCCGACCTGCACGACGTGCTGGACTGCATCGAGGAACCGGCCTCGCTGCTGCGCCAGTCGGTGCGCGACATGGAGCAGGCCCTGGCCGCGGACGACCGCCGCGTGGAGGGCTGGCGGCAAGAACGCGCACAGATCATCGCACGCAGCGGCCACCTCGAGCGATCCCTGGAACAACTCGCCGAGCAGCTGGACACCTGCTTCGACGCCGCCGAGGGCGAACTGGCGCGGGCGCTGATCCGCCGCAGGCTGGAAGCCCAGCGCCTGTTGAGTCTGCTCGCAGAGCAGCGGCAGGTACTGGAGGGGCGCATCGCCACCGCTCACAGCCGCGCACTGGAGCAGCGCGGGCGCCTGGAGTGCCTGCGCCAGCGCGCCGCAGCAGCGCTCAGCGCCGACGCCGCCGCCGGCGAGCGCTGGTCGGGCGCCCGTCTCAGCGTCACCGAAGCCGAGGTAGAGGTCGCCTATCTGCAGGAGCAACAGCGCAGGAGGGCACCATGAAGCGGCCCACGTTGTTCGAAGGCAGCGCGGTGGCGCTGGCCGCCAGCCTCGCCGGCAGTGCACTGCACGCAGCCCTGGCGCCGCTGGCCTCCCCCGCGACCGCCCTGCGCCTGCCGCTCATCCTGCTCGGCCTTGGCTACGTGCTCTACCTGCTGCACCGCTGCCCCGGGTGCCGCGGCCGCGCCGCGGCGCTCGGCGCCTGGCTGCTGCTGACGCTGGCCGGCTGGTGGCTGTCAGCCTCTGCCAGCGGGCTGCTGGCAGTGCAGCTGGCCCTGATCTGGCTGATCAGGGCCAGCTATTTTCAGCGCGGCGTACTGGCCGCGCTGGCCGACCTCGCGCTGATCGGCCTGGGCCTGTGCGCCGCGATCGGGGCATGGCTGCACACCGGCAGCAGCGCGCTGGCTCTGTGGTGCTTCTTTGTCATCCAGGCGCTGTTTCCGGCGATACCCCGGCAGCAGCAAGCCCGGCGGCGAGTTGCCCCCGAGGCACCCTCGCAGCGCTTCGAGCAGGCCTATCAATCGGCGCTGCAGGCCCTGCGCAGACTCTGATCGCTCACCCGACCACACTGGAGATTACGCCATGCAAAAAGCCCTGTTTGCCACCGCCCTGGTCACCGCTACCCTGGTCAGCGTCGCGCTGTACCCCGCCGCGCACCCAACCCCCGCGACCGCCACGACGCCACCTGCGGGTACCGTCAACAACGCCACCACGCCTGTGGACGGCAGCGCGCGCCCGCACATCGACGTGGTGTTCGCGCTGGATACCACCGGCAGCATGGGCGGCCTGATCGCCGCCGCCAAGGACAAGATCTGGGCAATCGCCAGCAGCATGGCGCTGGCCCAGCCCGCGCCGATCATCCGCATCGGGCTGGTCGCGTACCGCGATCGCGGCGACGAGTACGTGACGCGCGTTGTCGATCTGTCAGAGGACCTGGACAGCGTCTATGCCAGCCTGATGGACCTGCAGGCGGAGGGCGGCGGCGACGGCCCCGAGAGCGTCAACCAGGCACTGCACGACGCCATTCACAGGATCTCCTGGCAGCGCGACCCGCGCGCGTACAAGGCGGTGTTTCTCGTGGGCGACGCGCCCCCGCACATGGATTACCAGGACGACGTGACCTATGTCCAGACCCTGCTCGAGGCGCAGCAATCAGACATCGTGGTGAACGCCATTCAATGTGGTCAGGACGGCGGCACCGGCGCGCATTGGCGCGAGATCGCCCAGCGCGGCCACGGCAGCTACTTCCAGGTTGATCAGGCCGGCAGCGCCGTGGCCATCGCCTCCCCCTACGACCAGGCGCTGGCCGACTTATCCCGGGAACTGGACGCCACGCGCCTGTACTATGGCACTGCCGCACAGCAGGCGCAGCAGCGGCGCAAAACCGACGCCACGGCGAAGCTGCACGCCGCTGCCCCCGTCGCCGCGCGCGCGCGGCGCGCCGCCTTCAACGCCACCGAGAGCGGCAGCGGCAACCTGCTGGGCGACGGCGAGTTGATCGATGACATCGCCAGCGGCCGCGTCGAACTGGACGCCATCGAACCCCGGAATCTGCCCGCACCGCTGCAGACCCTGACAGAGCCGGAGCGCAGGCGCCTGGTCGCGCGCCAGACCAAGCGCAGAAGTGACCTGGAACAGCAGATCGACAAACTGACGACGCAGCGCGCGAGCTATCTGCAGGAACGGGTCGCAGCCGCTGGTGGCGCCGACCAGTCACTGGACGATCGCATCTACCGCGCAGTGCGCGACCAGGCCGCGACCAAGGGTCTGCACTATACCGCCGACGCCCCGGCCTATTGAGGCTCGTGGCAACGCCGGGATGCCACCCGCCACCCTGGGGAAACGCTCCCGGGGTGGCGCCTCGATCACCGGCTCAGCAGCAGCACGCGCCCCCGGTCCTGCTCTGCCAGCAGCACCGAGGTCGGAGAAGATCGGACGATATACTGCGCCGATCGCAGGTGCGAAGCCACCAGTTCCTTCAGATAGGGAGGGTTGCGGTGGATATAGTAGACCTTGGCACCCAGATTGGCGTCTTCCGATACCCACACCCCTTCGGCTTCGCAGGATACGAAGCCGGGCTTGTTCAGCCCGCCTGCCAGCAACTCCTTGCCGCCATCAGCGGTCAAACGGTTGATTTCACCCGCTTCCTTCTCGGCGTAATAGATGGCTCCGTCCGGGCATACGGACACGCCCTCTCCCTCGACGATACCCCGCGCCAGGACTTCGCTCTTCCCGGACGCGAAATCGTACCTCACGATGTTGCCCAGAGGCCGGTCTTCGATGCCGTACAGCAGCAGGTCGTCGGAATCGCGCACCAGCCAGATCTGCTCGAGATTGGCGGCCTCGACGCCGATGCTTTGCTGGTCTCCGGAGGGGCTCACTTTCCGTACCGGGTAGATGCCACCCTCCTGAGAGACATACAGATCGCCATCGTCGAAGAAGATCCCATCGGGCTTATCCAAGCCGCTGAGCACGACACGGCGCACATGGTCAGCGCTCAACCGCAACACCATGCCACCGGGCGCCTGATACTCCTGCGTCACATACAGCGAACCATCGCCCGCCAGCGCCAGACCGCTGACGCGGTCGACGCCCTCGGCCAGAGTCGTCAACTCCCAGCCATTCCAGGCCATCGCCGGGCAGTAGCGGACGTACCATACGGAGCCCAAGGCCACCAGGAGACAGCACGCGGCAAGGCGGCCAAAGCGGAGAAGTGTCATACAATGCCCAATGTTTCTTGGCGGGCCAGACTGCCAGTGGACTGGTTCGCCCCTGGGTAAGGTCAGCTTAGCGCGTGGAGTGGAGGAAATTCCGAAGCCCGTCACGGCCTCACGAGGATAGCACCGCACGGTGCGCCTGATCCGGCGCTGCCTGTGCCGCGGGCGCGACGACCACAGTATGACAGCTTTGATGCCAGCGCCAGCGATTTAGTTCCACGCCCTCTGAACTTTGCTGCACAATCATCATCTAAGCACTGATTGCCAAAATCAGCATAGCCGAAGCAAAGAGCAACCCCACCGATTGCGCTTCCTGCTCCTGGCGCCTTGGCAGAATGCGCCGCTGGCCGCAGCAGCCCCCTGAGCAACCAGCTCGGCGCGCCCGCCCCCCCACTGCGCCACTCTCAAAGCAGCCGCCGCACGGCATCTCTCCTGCAGGTATCCATCCGATGAACACAGCCCCACCCAGCACTCCAGCACACTCAAAGCGCTCCGATGCACACTTCAACGCCATTGCTCTGGCCTGGGCAGTCAGCGCCGGCCTGGGGCTGTTCTTTTCCTCCAGGGGGATGCAGAACCCGGCAGACTGGCTCTTCGCCGTGGCCGCCAGCGTCACCTACGCGACCGCCGTGATCGCGCCCTTGCTGCTGCTGGCGCTCAAGCCATCGCGACTGGGCCGCATTCTGATCGTCATCCTCGGCGCCGTGACCATCCTGCTCATCGCCTCCAGTTACAAACTCTACAGCATGTATGGCTTCCACCTTAACGGCTTCGTGCTCAACCTGCTGCTCACTCCCGGCGGCGTGGCCTCGCTCGGTGCCGACCGGACGTTCTTTCTCCACATCGCCTACCTGGCAGCACTTTTTGTCGTGGTCTACCTGCTGAGCGTGCGGTTTCTGCCACTGTCCAGGGCAATGACGCCACTGCGGCGCAACCGCAGAAACGCCGCCGCCATTTTTGTCAGTGCGCTGCTGCTGCAGGGAACGCTCTACGCCCACGCCCACCTCACCGGCAACACGGCAGTGCTCATTGCCGGCGACAAGCTGTTCCTGTTCCAGCCCATCTACGCCGACGATACCCTGAAGCAACTGGGCTTCCATGAAGGCGCCCATCAGGTCGCGCTGACCCAGCGCGCTGGCGGCAAGCTCAACTACCCCAATGAACCCCTCTCATTCAACGCCGAGAACGGCAAGCCATACAACATCGTGTGGCTGGTGGCAGAGTCGTGGCGTTGGGACATGCTCGATGAGACCATCATGCCGCAGACCTGGCATTTCTCACGCCAGGCGGCCCGCTTTACCCATCACTACAGCGGCGGCAACGGCACGCGCATGGGCGTATTCACCATGTTTACCGGGCTGTACGGTTCATACTGGTTCGACTTCCTCAACGAAAGGCGCAGCCCGGTGCTGATCGATACACTGATCGACAGAAACTACGCCATCAAAGCGTTTACCAGCGCCAAATTCTCCTATCCCGAATTCGACCGCACCATATTCAGCCGGCTGCGCGCCGACCAACTCCAGTCCTTCGACGACGGCCCCAGCTGGCAGCGGGACCGCAAAAATGCCGGCGACCTCATCGACTTCATCGATCGGCAGACGGGGCCGTTCTTCACTTTCCTGTTTCTCGAATCGCCGCACGCCAAGTACGACTTCCCGGACGAAAGCATCATCGAACCGGATTATCTCGACAATTTCGATTACAGCACTGCGGACATCGGCCAGCAGATCGAGCGCATCAAACACCGCTATATCAACGCCTGCCGCCACCTCGATTCTCAGCTCGGCCGCATCGTCGATCACCTCGCAACGACGGGTCTGCTGGAGAACACCATCGTCGTGATCACTGGCGATCACGGCGAGGAATTCATGGAAAAAGGGCGCTGGGGCCACAACTCCACCTTCGCACAGGAACAGATTCGCGTGCCCCTGATCATCTACCGGCCGGGTGCGGTTCCGGCGGAAATTGATGCCATGACATCACATCTGGATATTCCGGCGACGCTGCTTACCCTGTTCGGCGCACAGAGCCCGAGCTCGCAGTACAGCTATGGCCAGGATATGTTTGCCGCGGACTATCACAGAGACTACACGGTGCTGGCTGACTGGCAGGGCCTGGGCCTGGTGACGCCCTCGACCAAGATCAACCTATCGCCCAAAGCGGCAAACACACAGCGGGTGCTGACGACCATCGACGATGCGCCCTACGATACAGCAACGCTCTCCCAGGGCGACCAGAGCGCGCTGACAGCGCTGGTGGGAAGCGTCCATCGCTTCTATCAATAAAACAGGCAGACGGCCGCGGGTGCGCATCGGCACACTGCCCGTTGCGCCGTAGGTAAAAATCGCTAGTCGGTCTCACCATGTACGGACTGACTAGCGACACCAATGGCCGTACACTAGCTCTCAGTGAATCGATAACAACTGGGAGCCGACAATGGACGACCTGACCACCTGGTTTTACGCCTACGCCAACGCGATCGTCGAAGAGCTGCCGCCCACGCCGCAGTCGAGCGACGAGGAATTTATCTGGGGCGCGTAAGCTGCCCGCACCGCAGACCTGCAGCAGCCTTGGGCTGTTGCGGATTGCACCGGCCGGGCCGGTGCGCGGCACGACCGTATGCCGCTGACCCGCGATGCCCTGCTGGCAACCCGAAGGTTCAAGGGGAGGTGTGGCCGCGAAGCTACAGCGGCGCTCCGGCGGCCGCTTTGCGTGGCGCCTGGGTTCGCAGAACTGCCAGAACATGGCGCAGCGCTGCTCCATACCGGGGCGGCGCCCACGGCGCGATTGCGTGAATACATCGAATTACTGCGCGCCATCTGCGCCACCTTCCAGCACGGCGCTGGGTCCGACTACCGCCACGACCACTATCGCTTCACGCACATGCAGCCGTTATTCAACCCCGGCCCCACCGCGCCCCTGCTGCCTCAAAGCAGTCTGCCCGACTGCCGCTTGCTTCCGGGCACGCTGGTGACTACCGGCCGGCACGGCGCCGCCATGGCCGGAACGCCAGGCTGTGCAGCGCCGCCAGCGCCCGCTAAAATGACCGACGAATTGGACGATGAATGACGCCATCTGTCGCTCGGCCGGCATGCCTCAGCCGCACCGTGACCTCGACAAGCCGTAGGAGACCGACCATGAAATGCCCGCGCTGCCAGACCGACATGCTGCTTGCCATCCGCTCCGAGGTGGAGATAGACCACTGCCCGCAGTGCGAAGGCATCTGGCTGGACCGCGGCGAGCTCGAGAAGCTGATCGAAAGGTCCGACAAGGTCATCTCGCGAAAGGCCGCATCGGCGCCGGAAATCTTCTGGGAGATCATGGACCACCCCTGAGCCGTGGCGACGGGCACACCCGGCAGGCTTGCGCCGATGCGGCCGCCCCCCATCAACCCAGTGGCCGGCGTGCGGCACACCATCTGCAGACAGTAGCCGAGAGAGTACGTGACCGCACAGCAGGAGTGGCCGACCGGCCTGATGATAATCCAGGGCAACCGCCTGGAGGATTTGCGCAGCCTGATGGTGAACTGGATGCAGCGCCATCCGCTGCACCCGCTCGAGAACGACGTCATCCTGGTGCAGAGCAATGGCATCGCCCAGTGGCTCAAGCTGGCCCTGGCTGCGCCCCCCGGCGACACCGGCGGCGGCTGCGGCATCGCCGCCGCGATCGACGTCAAGCTGCCTGGCCGCTTCATCTGGCAGGCCTATCGCAGCCTGCTCGACGACCTGCCACAGTCCTCGCCCTTCGACAAGGAGCCGCTGGCATGGCGGCTCTATCAGCTGCTGGGTCAGCTCGACCAGCTCGCCCCCCCGCTGGCAGACCCCGCGGCGCTGGCCCCGCTGCAGGGGTTTCTGGCGGACGCGGCGGATGCGCGGCAACGCTACCAGCTGGCGGCACGGCTCGCTGACCTCTACGACCAGTATCAGGTGTATCGGGCCGACTGGCTCAGCGCCTGGGAGCAGGGTGCGGATGACATCGTCACCCCCCGGGGCGAGCGCCGGCCGCTCGACCCCGAGCAGCGCTGGCAGCCGTGCCTCTGGCGCGCCCTGACGGCCTCGGTAGCGGCCGACGCAGGGCTGGGCGACGGACCCTGGGCCAGCGCGTCGCGGGCCACCGTTCACCGCGCCGCGCTGGCGGCCGCGCGGGCCATGGCCCCGCCGCTACGACCCATCCTGCTGCCGCGCCGGGTGATCGTGTTCGGCGTCTCCTGCCTCCCACGGCAAACCCTGGAGGTACTCGAGGCCGTCGCCCACCTGTCGCAAGTGCTGCTGTTCGTGAGCAACCCCAGCCAGCACTACTGGGGTGACCTGATCGAGGGGCGCGACCTGCTGCGGCGAGACTACCAGCGCAACCGGGCGCGCAAGCTGCCCCCCGAGCTGGACCCCGCCGCCCTGCATCTGCACGGCCACCCCCTGCTGGCGGCCTGGGGCAAGCAGGGCCGCGACTATCTGCACATGCTCGACGAGCGCGATCAACCCGATCGCTACCGGCAGCACTTCGGCGGCCGCATCGACCTGTTCTCCCCGCCCGGCAGCGCCACCCTGCTGCAGCAGCTGCACGACGACCTGCTGGAATTGCGCTCCCTGGCCGAGCGCCAGGCGCTGCAGTCCCGCATCGACCCCAAGCAGGACGACAGCCTGCGCTTCACGGTGGCGCACAGCGCGCAGCGTGAAGTCGAAATCCTCCAGGATCAGCTGCTGGCCTCCCTGGCGCGGGCGCAGGAGTGCGGCAATGCGCTGCTGCCGCGCGATATCCTGGTCATGGTGCCGGATATCGACGACTACGCCGCGTCCATCCAGGCGGTGTTCGGGCGCCTGTCGCCAGCGGATCCGCGCTACCTGCCCTTCCATATCTCGGATCAGGGACAGCGCCACCGCAATCCGCTGCTGATCGCGCTGGAAAGGCTGCTGCAACTGCCCCGCTGGCGCTTTGCGGTCAGCGAACTGCTCGATCTGCTGGACATTCCCGCGCTGCGCGGACGCTTTCACATCGACGCAGCCGAGCTGCCACGCCTGCGCCAGTGGATACAGGGAGCGAACATTCGCTGGGGTCTGCACGGCAGTCAGCGCAACAGCCTCGGCCTGCCCGACGGCGTGGGCCAGAACACCTGGCAGTTCGGCCTCAAGCGCATGCTGCTCGGCTTTGCCGCGGGCCGCTCCGGTGCGTGGCAGGGTATCGAACCCTATGACGAAGTAGGCGGCCTGGAGGCGGCGCTGGTCGGCCCGCTGGTGACGCTGCTGCAGCGCCTGGAGCAGACCTGGCTGGAGCTGCCGCAGCCACGCGCACCCGCCGCCTGGGCCGCATACCTGCAGCGCCTGCTGGATGACTACTTTCTGGTGACCGGACCCGCCGACAGCCGTGCCATCGGCGACATGCAGACGGCGCTCGAACAGTGGCTGGAGGCCTGCGAGCAGGCCGGCATCCGGGATGAGTCCCTGCCCCTGGAGGTCGTGCGCGAAGACCTGCTGGCGCGCCTGGATCAGCCGACCCTGACCCAGCGCTTCATGGCCGGCGCGATCACCTTCGCCACGCTGATGCCGATGCGGGCCATTCCCTTCCGCCAGGTCTGGATTCTGGGCATGAACGACGGCGACTACCCGCGCAGCACCACCCCGGCGGACTTCGACCTGATGCGCCGCGACTATCGCCCCGGCGACCGCTCCCGCCGCGACGACGACCGCTACCTGTTTCTGGAGGCGCTGCTGTCCGCGCGGGAGAAGCTGACGATCAGCTGGGTCGGCCGCAGCATTCGCGACAACGCGGCACGCCCCCCCTCGGTGCTGGTGGGGCAGCTGCGGGATCATATCGCCGCCGGCTGGCAGCTGAGCCGCCCGCCCGGGCACGCCGGCGGCAGCGACCCTGAGGCGCTGCTGCAGGCGCTGACCACCGAGCACCCGCTGCAACCCTTCAGCCGGCGCTACTTCGAAAGCGGGCGCGCCACCGGGCTCTTCACCTATGCCCACGAGTGGCGCGCCGTCCACGGCACCCGCCAGGCCGCGGCGTCCGCGGCAGCACTGCCGCCGCGGCCCCTCGAGGCACCCATCACCCTGCAGGATCTGGCGCGCTTTCTGCGCCAGCCGGTCAGTCACTTCTACGCGTACCGGCTCGGCGTCGCCTGGCATCGCGAGGACGAGACCGTCGAAGATGAGGAGCTCTTTGCGCTGGACGGACTGGGGCGGTGGGCGCGCCAGGAAGCGCTGCTGCAACAGCTGGCCCGCGCGCTGGCCGCCGACGCCCACGCCGACCCCGTCCTCTGCCTGCAGCGGGCGGCAGCGCAGCTGGGGCGGGCGGGTCAGCTGCCGCTGCCGCCCTTCACCGAACACTTCAGCGCGGCGCTCTGCGACGGCCTGCGGGAGACCGCCCAGCGCTATCAGGCGCTGCTGCTCGAGTACGATCAACCGCTCGCCCAGCAGGCGCATCGCTGGGACTGCCCGGACGGCAGCCGCTTCGAGGCCACGCTGTCCGACCTGCGCGGCAACGCCGGGCAGCCGGTGATCCGGCTGGCGCTGCAGGCCAGTCGCCTGCGCGCAGGCCAGGACCTGCAATGGCACCATCTGGCCCGCCAGTGGCCGGCTCACCTCGCGGCGCAGTTGCAGCAGGAGACGGCCACGCTCATCCTGGCGCCGGACACCGAGCTGACGCTGCCGCCGCTGACCCCCGCACAGGCACGCCGGCATCTCGACGAGTTGCTGGAGGCGTACTGCAGCGGCCTGCTAGGGCCGCTGCCCCTGCCCTGCAAGACGGCCTTTGCCTTCCTCAACGAAGGCAGGCCCGAGGAAATGTACGAGGGCGGCCACAACCGCCAGGGCGAGCGCCAGGAACATCCCGGCCTGTCCCGCTTCTGGCCGGACTATGCCGCGCTTGCCGCAGACCCGCGCTTCGCCGACCTGAGCGAGCGGATTTACGCCCCCCTGCTGCGCGCGCTGCCGGCGACGCCGACGGCTGCGCCGTCCTGAAGCAGCCACGCGCGGCCCAGGCCGCGGCGGAACAGAGCCGGCGCCAGACTAGGCCGCCAGCCGCGGCATGGCGCGATCACGTTGGGCCAGCCCGCTGCCCGGGTGGGCAGCCTCACACGGTCTGGCCGGCTCACCGGGGTCCCAGAACACGTCCCGGTCCGCCTGCACCTGAGAACCGAAGTCCTCCAGGCACGGCAGGTAAAAGCAACAGGTATCCAATGGGAATGTGACTTGTATCATGGCCTGACTCCTTCAAGCGAATGTCGATGCTGTTCAACCCAGGGCTCGCGCTACCGCAGGCGCTGGGACCTTTATACACGCAGCGGCTCAAGCTGATCGTGATCGCCGCCTCCCTTCGTGCAGGCGACCCGCGCCCGCTTCGCCAACTGTGGCGCGCTTCTCCCGGCATTCGGGCGCTGCGCTGCGGTCGGCTGTGCAGTCCGTTCCACGCGCTGTCAGGTGACCGACCGGGGCGCTGTGACAATGCTACTGCTGCACGAGTGAGAGGGACATTCATCAAAACCGGACTTCTATTGTCATTATCTGCACAACGGGATTTCGGTATTATGACCACCGTTAACGCCGCGCCGTGTCAATGTTGACCACGCCGCGCCGGAAAAGTGCACAGGCGATCCGGCCACCACAGCCCGATGTTGGACCCGCCATGAAAAACTGGGATGACCTGCGCTATTACCTCGCCGTTGCGCGCCGAGGCACCGTTTCCGCGGCCGCCAGAGAACTCGGGGTCAGCCACGCCACCGTGCTGCGGCGCATCGACCAGCTCGAGTCGGACCTCGGCGTCAAGCTGTTCAAACGCCTGCAGACCGGCTACCGCCTGTCCGAGTCCGGCGCGGTGCTGTACGACGCGGCCGTGGAAATCGAGGCCGGACTGCGCACGCTGCAGGCGCGCGTGCAGGGGCGCGACGACGAACTGGCCGGCACCATCCGCGTCGCGCAGACCGAGAACGTCGTGGTCGATCTGTATCCGCTCTACGCCGAGTTCAGCGCGCGCCATCCCGATATCAAACTGGAGGTGCTGCTGTCCCCGAGCGTCGTCAACCTCAACAAACTCGAGGCCGATGTCGCCATCCGCCAGACCGAGTCGCCGGACGAGCTGCTGGTAGGACGGCGCGTCGGCCGGGTGCGCTTCGGCGCCTATGCCTCGGCCAGTTACCTGTCCCGCTTCGGCACGTCACCGGCCATCGCGGAACTGGACTGGGTGCTGTGGGACCGCAAGGTCAGCAACTGGGGGCTGGAGGACAGCTGCTTCCATCAGCTCTATCGGCAGGTGGCCCAGCCCCGGGTGGTGATGGAGACCGCCAGCTACACGGAGATCGTCTCGGCCATCCGGGCCGGCATGGGCGCCGGCTTTCTGTCCGACGAGATCGTCCATCAGCACCAAGACCTGCGGCCGATACCCGGCTGCACCATCGCGACCTCCACCAGCCTGTGGGTGCTGACCCATCGGGACCTGCGCAACGTCAGGCGCATCGCCTGCTTCATGCGCTTCATCTCGCAGGGCCTGATCGCGCGGCTGCCGCAGCACTGAGCGGATCACCCGCCGAGCGCGCCCACCGCCGGGTGGCTCAGACCGGCAGGGCCTGGCGGCGGCGGTCGCGCTCGGCCGCCTCTGCCAGTTTCCATTTCTGGACCTTGGCCTGATCCTTGACCACTTCGAGCGCTTCGATGGCGATTTCGCGGGTGGCATTGCGGAAGTTCGGGGGAATGTCGACCAATTTCTCCGAGATCGCGTCAGTCAGCTCTGCGATGAGCAGGTCGGTGTCCGCCTTGGCGATGTCATCGGTGACGTGGTCGGCCATGTCGTAGATCAGCTGGCTGACTCCGCGCTCCACGATCTTGGCGATCGGCACCCCCATCACCGCCACTTTCTCCAGCGCGTGGATGCCGGAATTGGCCGCGAAGGTGTCAGCCACCATGGTGTCGATGTACTGCCGCACGGCGTCCTTTTTCGCCTCAAAACCGTGCTCGGACAACTCGTCAACCTTGTGCCGCAACCACTCCAGCAGCTCGGGCACCCGTGGCCTGATGACCTGCTGGATGATGTTGTTGACTACCGGCGTGCCCTTGCGGATTTCATCCTGCAGACTGCTCAGCACGTTGACGACGACGCGATTGGAGATCTCCTCCATCACGACGTTGGCGTACTTGATGACGAAGCGCACGGGCGGCGTACTGGAAATGTCGATGATATTTTTCTTTTCGAGCCGGTACACGATGGACACCACCCGCAGCAGGCGCAGCCAGCGGAAGGAACCCACCGGAATGCAGCCGAGCACGTCGTACCAGTGGATGAACGGGTAGAACCACCAGCGGTGATAGACGTGCTGCCTCACCGCAATCAGCCAGCGGATCAGCAGTTCGGCCAGGAAGATGGCGACAAACCCCAGATCGTAGACGATAAAGTTGGGATGGATGAAGGTGCCGTAGTAATCCGTGAAGCGGGGAAACAGCTGGAACAGCCCGCGCTGCACCAGCTCGCTGGCGAACAGCGTATCGAACAGCAGCCACGCCAGATTGACCAGAATCAGAAACATCATGAACACGTCGACCACCAGGAAGGGGGTCTCGTGGCTGCTCTTGAGCTTGCCGGTATCGATTTTCAGGTCCATGCAGACACCATGCCGTCAGCGGACGCCTCACTGCAGGAACAGCGAATACCCGTCACGCCGATTATTGTTAGCGGATCAATTGGACGCGCCGCGCGCTGCGCTGTCGGTCGGCGACAGCGGCCCGCACCTGCGTTTGCGACCTTGCCAATCGTATCCGCTGCGGCCGCCGCCGTCGACCGCGGGATAGCAATCCCGGCGCCGCCATGCGCCTGAGGTCGCCGAGACAGTGGTAAACTGGGGCACCGGGTCTGCGGCGGCCGCGCCGGCGATCACACCCGGCAGAGGATCCCCGCCTTGAAATCGACAGGACATCACGCATGAGCGAGGCGTTGGACGTACTGCAGTTTCCATTGCATGGCAGCCGCCTCATCGAAGCCAGCGCCGGCACCGGCAAGACATTCACCCTGGCCCTGCTCTATGCCCGCCTGGTACTGGGGCACGGTGCGCCCGGCACGGCGTACTGCCGCCCCCTGGGCCCGCGGGAGATACTGGTCGTCACCTTTACCGAGGCCGCCACCGAGGAGCTGCGGGATCGCATCCGCCGACGCCTGGTGGAGGCCGCGGACTATTTTCAGGCACCGCCGACGCGCGCCGAGCCCGGCCCCCTGCACGATCTGCGCGCCGACTACCCGCCCGAGCAGTGGCCGGGCTGCGCCTATCGGCTGCGCATGGCGGCGGAGGCGATGGATGACGCAGTCATCTCCACCATCCACGGCTGGTGCAACCGCATGCTGCTGTGCTACGCCTTCGGCACCCGCGGCGCCTTCAACCGCGAGCTGGTCAGCGACCAGACCGACCTGCTGGCAGAGGTGGTCCGGGACTACTGGCGCGTTCACTTCTATGGCGTCACGCCGGCAGAGGCCACCGCCGTGCTGGAGGCGTACGCCTCCCCGGCCGCGCTGCAGGGTCGGCTGCAGGCGCTGCTCAGGCGGGCGGGCGGCCTCTCCTACCGGGGCGCCAAGCTGCAGGCGGGTTCGCTGCAGTGCGCGCTGGCCGCCAGCGTCGCCTGGCGCGCGGCACAGCAGGAGCTGCAGGCGCTCGAGCAGCACGCCCGGCAACTGTGGCAACGCCACTGGCCCGAGCTCGAAGCCCTGCTGCTGGCCTTGCGCCCCCATCTGAACGGCACCCGGCATCGGAGCACCAGCGAGGAAAACTTCGCCGGTGAACTCGCCCTGCTGAAGGGCTGGGCGTGGGGCGCTGACCTGGACGCCAACAAGCTGAAGAATTACGCGCAGGGGCGCTTCAGCTTCAAGAAGAGCGCGCGCATCCAGCAGGAGGCGGCCCATCCGGCCCTGCGGGCGCTGGCGGACCGCTTCGACCGGGAGCAGCAGCAGGCGCAGCGCTACGCCGAACCGGAGCCGCCGCTGGCGACCAGCATCCTGGCGCACGCGCTTGGCTGGGTGGAAGCGGAGCTGGCCGCGCGCCTGCAGCAGCGCGCCGAGCTGGGCTTCGACGATCTGCTCACCCAGCTCGACCGGGCCCTGGACCCGCACCTGGCGGGCGCGCACGGCGAGCGCCTGGCCGACGCCCTGCGCGCTGAATTCCCGGCCGCGATGATCGACGAGTTCCAGGACACCGACCCGGTGCAGTACCGGATTTTCGACCGCATCTACCGGGTGCGGGACAACGCCCCGGCGACCGCGCTGATCATGATCGGCGATCCCAAGCAGGCCATCTACAGCTTCCGCGGGGCCGATATTCACACCTACCTGGAGGCCAGGCGGGCGACCGCTGGCCGCCACTATACGCTGACCCGCAACTTCCGCTCCACGCAGGGCGTGGTGGACGCCTGCAACCGGCTGTTCGGGTTTGCCGACGAGCATCCGCGGGGCGCCTTTCGCTTCCGGATCGAGTCGGACGACCCGCTGCCCTTCGTTGCGGTGAGCGCCCAGGGCCGCCCGGACCGACTGTACCTCGACGGCCAGCCGGCCGCACCGATGACCTGCTGGACCCTCGACCTGGACGTCGAAGACCCCCTGGCCCTGGGCGCCTACCGGGAGCGGGCCGCCGCACACGCCGCCAGCGAGCTGGTGCGCTGGCTGGCGGGCGCGCAGCGGGGCAGCGCCGGCTTCGGCGCCCAGGGTGTCGAGCGACCGCTGCGCCCGGCCGACATCGCCATTCTGGTGCGCACCAGCACAGAGGCGGCGGCAATGCGCGAGGCGCTGGCCGCCCGCCACGTCAACAGCGTCTACCTGTCCGACCGTGAATCGCTGTTCATGCAGGCAGAAGCCAGCGACCTGCTGCACTGGCTGCGCGCCTGCGCCGCCCCCAGCGACGAGCGCCTGGTACGGGCCGCGCTGGGCACCAACACCCTGGCGCTGCCGCTCGCGCGGCTGGCAGCCCTGCAGGACGACGAACTGGCCTGGGAACAGGCCATGCAGCAGTTTCACGAGCTGCGCCAATGCTGGCGGCGCCAGGGTGTGCTGGCCATGCTGCGCCGCCTGATGGAAGCGTTCGAACTGCCCGCCCGCCTGCTGCAGACCACCGGGGGCGAGCGGCTGCTGACCAACCTGCTGCACCTGGCCGAGTGGCTGCAGCAGGCGTCGGCCGCCCTGGACGGCGAGCAGGCGCTGATCCGCCATCTGGCCGAGCACCTGGGGCAGGAGCAGGAAGAGCACATCCTGCGCCTGGAGAGCGATGCCGAACTGGTCAAGATCATCACCATTCACAAGTCCAAGGGCCTCGAATACCCCCTGGTACTGCTGCCCTTCATCTGCTCCTGGCGGGAGGTCGACGGCCGCATCAACCCGGTGCCGTACCGGGCAGACGGCGAGGTGCTGTTCGAGTCAGCCGGCAAAAAGCTGTTCGAGCAGGCCTGGCGCGCGGCGGACGACGACCGCCTCAGCGAAGACATGCGCCTGCTCTACGTGGCGACGACGCGCGCCCGTCACGCCCTGTGGCTGTGCGTGGCCGCGGTCAGGACCGGCAACGCCAGCAAGCCCCAGCTGCACAAATCGGCCCTCGGCTATGCACTGGGCGGCGGCGCCCCCTTTGCCGGCACCCAGGCCGTGGCGGCGGCATTGACGGCCCTGCGGGGCCAGACCGGCGCCATCGCCATCGCGCCGGCGCCGGTGATCAGCACCGACGTCTACACGCCCGCAGCGGGCGGCGCGCTCGACCCCGCGCGCCGGCCACCGGTCCTGGGGCTGGCGCCGTGGTGGATCGCGAGCTACTCGGCACTGCGCTTCGGCGCGCTGTCAGACGCCGCGACCGGGGATCTGACTCCGGACCCGGGCGGCGCGCCCGCCGGCCCATGGGGGACGCCCGACACGCCGGCCGAGGCGCAGGCCCTGGAAGAGGCGGAGGCCGCTCCTGCCGGGCTGTCGACGAGCGCCGCCACGACGCCCGTGCAGGGGCTCCTGCACGAACTGCCGCGCGGCAGCTACTACGGCACCTTTCTGCACGGCATACTGGAATGGGCCGCCAGCCAGCGCTGGCAGGACGCCGACGGCCAGTGGCGGCACGGCTTCGCCGCGGCGGCGGCCTCGGCCCGGCTGCGGGAAGACATGCTGGCCAGGCGCTGCCGGCTGCGCGGCCTGCAGGGCTGGGCGGAACCGCTGAGCGCGTGGCTGGCGGATTTTCTCACGCGCCCCTGGCGCCTCACCGGGCTGCCCGACAGGCACGGCGGCATCCCGGCGCTGACGCTGGCGGCGCTGGCACCGCAGCAGGTCCAGGTGGAGATGGAATTCTGGCTGGAGAGCCACGACGTGGACGTCCGCACGCTGGACCGCCTGGTCTGCAGCTGCACGCTGGCGGGCGCGCCGCGGCCGCAGGCCGAGGACAGTACGCTCAATGGCCTGCTGAAGGGCTTTATCGATCTGGTGGTCGAGCACGGGGGGCGCTATTACGTGGTGGACTGGAAGTCCAACTGGCTGGGCGACGACGACGACGCCTATCACCCGGGCGCCATGCGGGCGACCATGCTGGAGCACCGCTACGACCTGCAGTACGCGCTCTACCTGCTGGCGCTGCATCGACAGCTGCGCGCGCGCCTGCCGGGATACGACTACGAGCGCCACGTCGGCGGCGCCGTCTACGCCTTCCTGCGGGGCAGCCGCAGCGACAGCCAGGGACTGTTCATGGACAAACCACCGCTGCTGCTGATCGAGCGCCTGGATGCGCTGTTCGGTGGCCCTGGCGCCCACGCTGACGCACTGGCGCGGGGAGCTGCACGATGAGTGCGGGCGCAGCTGCGGGCGCAGCCGCCGCCACACCGGAGCTCAGCGCGCTGGAGCGCTGGGTGAGCGCGGGCGCGCTGCGCGCCCTGGACCTGGCGCTGGCGCAATTCGTCCAGCGCGAAGGCGGCGAGACGCAGGGCGCCGTGCTGCTGGCGGTGGCGCTGGTCAGCGAGCGCAACAGCCACGGCCATGTCTGTCTGGCGCTGCAGGAGGCGCTGCGCGCACCTGAGCGGCTGTTGTCGCGGATGCGCGACGACCAGGCGGCGAGCCATGCCATCCGCCACCAGCTCAGCGGCTGGCTGCAGGCGCTGAGCCTGGGCGACTGGGTGGCGCAGCTGCAGCGCAGCCCGGCCGTGGAGACGCTCTGGCAGGGCGCGCCGGCCTCGGCGACGACGCCATTGGTGCTGGCCGGCAGCCCGCAAGCGCCGCTGCTCTACCTGCGCCGCTACTGGCAGTACGAACAGACCATCCGCCAGCAGCTGGCGCAGCGGCTGCAGCGGCCCGCCAGCTGGCCCAGCGCCACGGGCCGGGCCCTGCTGGACCAGCTGTTCGCGCGGCCCGCCGAGGCGGCCGCGATGCAGGGCATCGACTGGCAGAAAGTCGCCTGCGCGCTGGCGGCCCGCAGTGGCTTCGGCATCATCACGGGCGGACCCGGTACCGGCAAGACCCACACCGTGGTCAGCCTGCTGGCGCTGCTGCAAGGCCTCAATCTGCAGCAGGGCCTGCCGCCGTTGCAGATACGGCTGGCAGCGCCCACCGGCAAGGCGGCGGCGCGCCTCAACGAAGCCATCGCCGGCAAGGTCCAGGGCCTGCGCCTGGAGGGCCTCCCCGGCCTGCAGGCGGAGCAGCTGCGCGCGCACATTCCCACCCAGGTGAGTACCCTGCACCGACTGCTGGGCGCGCTGCCCAACAGCCGCCGCTTCCGCCACGACGTCGCCAACCCGCTGCCGGCGGACCTGGTGGTGGTCGACGAGGCCTCGATGGTGGACGTGGAGATGATGGCGCAGCTGCTGGATGCCCTGCGCCCGGACGCGCGGCTCATCCTGCTGGGCGACAAGGACCAGCTGGCCTCGGTCGAAGCCGGCGCCGTGCTGGGCAATCTGTGCCAGGGCGCCAACGAGGGCCACTACACCCCTGCGACCATCGCCTGGCTGCAGGACGTCACCGGCGAAGCGCTGCCACCGGACCGCTATGGCGATGCACGCGGCCAGCCCCTGCACCAGGCCATGGCCATCCTGCGCCACAGCTACCGGTTCAGCGCCGAGGGCGGCATCGGCGCGCTGGCGCTACTGGTGAATCAGGGCCCGCCGGGGCAGCAGCCGGCACGGGACCGCCTGGCCGCGGTGAAGCAGCTGTTTCTGGACGAGGCCAGCGCACAGCGCGGCCCAGGCGCCGACCGCATCGCGCTGCTGCAGCTCACAGCCGAGCGGGACAGCGCCCTCGACGACCTGGTGCGCAGCGGCTACCGCGGCTACCTCCAGGCGATGCGCACGCGCTACCCCGGCGACGACGCCGCGCAGCCGGCGCTGGATGCCTGGGCCGGCGCCGTGCTGCAGGCCCACGGCAGCTTTCAGCTGCTCACGGCGCTGCGCTCCGGGCCGTGGGGGGTGGCCAGCCTCAACGAGCGGACCGAACAGGTGCTGAGCGCAGCCGGACTGCTCGCGAGCACGGCGCACCAGTGGTACGCCGGCCGCCCGATTCTGGTGACGCGCAACGATTACAGCCTGCGCCTCATGAACGGCGACATCGGCATCGCGCTGCTGCTGCCGCTGCAGCAGGCCGATGGCAGCAGGCAGCAGGTGTTGCGGGTGGCTTTTCCGGCCGGTGACGGCTCCGGCGGCATCCGCTGGGTGCTGCCGAGCCGGCTGCAGGGTGTGGAGACGGTGTTCGCCATGACCGTGCACAAGTCCCAGGGATCGGAATTTCGCCACACCGCGCTGATTCTGCCCGACACCCCCACCCCGGTGCTGACGCGCGAGCTGCTCTATACCGGCATCACCCGTTCGCAGCAGCAGTTCACCCTGCTCTACACGCGCGACGAGGTGCTCGACTTCGCGCTGTCGACGCGCGTGGAGCGGACCAGCGGGCTCAGCCTGGCCCTGTCATCCGGCGCGGCCGGGCCGGACCCCTGACCTGGCCGGGGAGCCCCGCGACCGGCTGGACGCTGCGGCACCACACGCTATACGCGCTTTTTCGCCGCCTCGCGCGCGGCGAGGATGCTGGAGAGGTTGGCCTTGCAGTAGGCAATGCACTCCCGCATGCCCTCCGCGGTCGAGACGATGGGCTCGTAGCCAAAATCCTTGCGCGCATCCTCCATGTTGGCGAAATAGGTGGTCGTGGCGATATCGAGCTGCTTGGGTGTCAGCGCCGGCCGGGGCAGGCCTGCCTTGAAGTGCAGATACTGCCAGATCACCATGACCGGCCGCACCAGCCAGGCCGGTACCGAGATGCGCGGATACTTGTGACCCAGGCCCTCGCACAGCGGTTTGAACCAGACGTAGAGATTCATGGGATCGTCATCGGAGATGAAATAGGCCTTGCCGCACACCGGGCTGCCTGGCACCAGATGCTCCGCCGCCAGAATCTCGGCGTGCGCCAGGTTATCGGCGTGGACGTTGTCCATGACGGCCTGCGGAGAGCCCAGGGTCGCCTTGAAGGCACCGCCCATCAACTGCTCGACGAAGGAATCGATCTGGATATTGCTGCCCGAACCCCAGATGCCCGGCGGACGGATGGCGCAGGTCAGAACGCCGCTCGGGTCGCTCTGCTGCAGCAGCCAGGGTTCGCTGATCGACTTGGTGCGGGTGTATTCGTCGAAGTGCGCCGTGGCGTAGGGCTGGTCGGAGCGTGCGCTGAAGATGGGCTTGCTGTCGTTGCAGGCATTGTACGAGCTGGTGTAGACCATGCGCTTGACGCCCTTAACCTTGCACGCGTGGTACACATTCTTGGTGCCCTGGATATTGACCGCCTCGCTGAGGTCCCGATATTTCTGCGACATTCCGCGGCCGCCCATCAGTTCGATGACCGCCGCCATGTGGAACACCGTGTCCACACCGTCGCACACGCGCTCCAGCAAAGCCTGATCGGAGAGATTGCCCTGTACGTATTCGACGCCCTTGAGCACGTTGACCGGCTTCTTGATGTCGAGTACGCGCACCTTGCAGCCCTTGGCCAACAGCGCAGACGCCAGATGGCTGCCGGCGAAACCAGAGCCCCCGGTGACCAGGCAATGCTTGAGTTCGGCCGCGGTGGAAGGTGCCTGCCCAGCGGACGCGGATGCTTGCTTTTTCGCTGCCATTTCCCTATCTCCCTGTTCTTGTTTATTATCGGTCGACGGTCACCACCCCACATGACCGCATGCGTTCGACGTGACCGCTCAATGCCCACACGCCGACATGCGCTATCGACGCTATCGAAATAACAGCGCTGGAGCAAGCACAAACTGGCGGGCGACCACCATCATCGACTGGACCTTGGCGCCGAGTTTCATTACCTTGGCTGTCGATAACAACCCTGAGGAGTACTCCCTTCGCCATGACTGCATCCGATTGGTTCTTGTGGCTGGGCATCATCAGCCTGGTCACCACCACCTGTGCCCTGGTGCGCATCAAGCACCTGTGGTGGTTCATGCCGCTCTATTTTTTTGTAGCCTGGCTGACCGGCGAACTGGCCGTCTTCCACATCGCCTGGCAGGCGGTGGCCTCGATTCTGCTGATCTACGGCGGCGCCCTGGACAGCGCCAACGGCGTGGCGGGTCTGGTGCTGTGCCTGCTGTCCTGGGCCGGCCTGTACTATTTCCATCGCCAGGGAGTCGCCAGCGCGCAGCCGCTCGAGGACGCCCTGCTGCCGGTGCTGGGGCCGGATTACCGCGCCCGGGTAGCCGCGGCGGGCCGCCCCCCGCTGCCCGAGACCGCCAGCGCCGCCGACTGGCGGCGCCCCTTTGCCATGAGCAGGCCCGGCGTCGAGCGCGTTCGCGACCTGGCCTATGGCGATGCGGGCGTGCGCAACCACCTGGACATCTATCACCCGCACAACCACGGCGGCAATTGCCCGGTACTGCTGCAGATTCACGGTGGCGGCTGGATGATCGGCTCCAAGGATCAGCAGGCCCTGCCGCTGATGAACCACCTGGCGTCGCGGGGCTGGATATGCGTGTCGGTCAACTATCAGCTCAGCCCCGGCGTCAAGCTGCCGCAGCACCTCATCGACATCAAGCGCGCGCTGGCGTGGGTGCGGGAGAACATCGAGAAGTACGGCGGCAACCCCGACTTCATCGTCACCACCGGCGGCTCTGCCGGCGGCCACCTGTGTTCGCTGCTGGCGCTGACCGCCAATCAGCCCCGCTGGCAGGCGGGCTTCGAGCAGGCCGACACCAGCGTCGCCGGCTGCGTGCCCTTCTACGGGGTGTACGACCTGCTCGACCGGCACGGCCTGCGCGGCATCTCGTCGATGACCGGCTTCCTGGAAGGCAACATCATGCCGACATCGCCGAACACCGACCCCCAGATATGGGACGCCCTGTCACCGATCGTTCAGGTCCACCCCGACGCACCGCCGTTTTTTGTCATCGCCGGCACGCACGACAGCCTGGTGTTCGCAGAGGAGGCGCGCCACTTCGCCGAGGCACTGCGCAAGGCCTCGCGGCAGCCGGTGGCCTATGCGGAGCTCCCGTTGGCGCAGCATGCCTTCGACGTGTTCCACTCGCCCCGCTCCGACAATACCGTATTCGCCGTCACGCGCTACGTGGAGACGCTCTACGCCGACTACCTCGGCCGGAGGACCGGTGCGGGGTAGGTACGCAGGCAGCCCTGTCGCTGTCCGGCGCAGCGCGCGCCGGGCAGCCGCGGCACCACTGCGCTATTGAAACCAGGGATCGCCGGGGGCCTGAGCGCCGTACTGCCGCTCGATCGATTCCGCCTGGCGGTACACCCAGTCATAGTATTCGCGCAATTGCAGGCCGCTGGCAGCGGCCTCATCGAGTACGCAGCGCACGCGCGGGTGCGCCTGCAGCACCGACGCCGGGTGCATGGCGGAGATAGCGCCCTCGATGGCCGCCTGCACCGCGGCCGCCTTGTGCTGGCCGGTGGCCAGCAGCAGCACCCGGCGCGCTTCCATGATGGTGGAGATGCCCATGGTAACGGCCAGGCTGGGCTGGAACTCGTCGGGATCGAACAGGCGGCGGTTGTCCTCCACCGTGCGGCGCGTCAGGGTCTTGACGCGGGTGCGGGAGGCCAGGCTGGACGAGGGCTCATTGAAGCCGATATGGCCATTGCCGCCGATGCCCAGCACCTGCAGGTCGATGCCACCGTGCGCGGCCATGAGCGCCTCATAAGCCGGGCCTACTGCGCGGGGGTCCTGGCCCGGCGCGCAGGCCGGCAGATGGGTGCGCTGCGGCGCGATATCGATGTGGTCGAAGAGCTCCCGCGCCATGAAGCTCCGGTAGCTGCGCGGGCTGTCCGGCGCCAGGCCGATGTACTCGTCCAGATTGAACGTGGTCACCTCGGCAAAGCTCAGCTGCCCGTCGCGATGGCGCGCCACCAGGCGTCGATACAGGCCGATCGGCGTGCTGCCGGAAGCCAGCCCCAGCACCGCCGCGGGCTTGCACGCCACCATGCGGCACACGACCTCGGCGGCCTTTTCGGCAACCTGCTCGGCATCTTCGAGAATGATGACTTCCACCAGAGCCCGCTCTCAGCAGTGATCGCGACGGCAATCAGCGCGTCGCGACCCCCAACTCGGCCAGGGCGGCCGCCATGTCCTCGGCGGAGGTCTCCGGCCGCACCGCCGTGTCGATCCTGACGACCGTGCCGGCGCGGTCGATATAGACGGTGTGCCGGTTGGCCATGCCCGCACCGCCCAGCACGCCGAACGCCCTGGCCACCTCGCCGGTGGGATCACTCAGCAGCGGAAAGTCCGCGCCCGACTGCTCGGCGAAGCGCGTGTTATCCTCCAGGGGGTCCACGCTGGCCATAAAATAGCTCACGTCATAGCGGCGGATGAGGTGGCCGCTGCGCGCCAGTGATCTGCACTCGATCGTGCAGCCGTGGGTGAACGCCCTGGGGAACCACGCGATGACCACCGCCTGCCTGCCTCTGAAGTCCGCCATGCGGTAGACCTTGCCGTCGGAGGCCTGCAGGCTGAAGTCAGGGGCCGGATCGCCGACCTTCAGCTCTGCCGCCGTCAGCAGCGGCGCGAGCGCCAGGCTCAGCACCAATATGACCGATTTCACCCAATTCATATGCATAGCACCACCTCTTCCAAAGGAACCATCGACCGGCAAAACCCGCCTGCCACTCGGTCGACGGCGCTGCCCACTGCAACGCCGACACTGAGGCGGGAGATGCCATGAGCGACGCCGTGGTTGTGTCATTGCGGGACGCCATAGTATAACTAGCGTTCTCGGTCATGCCGCCAGGTGACATAGGAGGTTGCCCAGTGAAGAGCTATGCACAGAACCCCCGGGCGCCTTCCAGCCAGCTCATCTGGCAGCACAAACAACACGAAGTATTGTTTGAACTGATCGACCAGATCAAGCGCAATGACGCCGGCGCCGGCATTTTCCGCACCCTGCTGGACTACGCCGAGAATCACTTCACCGTCGAAGAAGCCTACATGCTGCAGCTGGACTATCCCGAGGCCGATGCCCACCTCCAGGCCCATGGCAAGTTCCGCACCGAACTGCAATGCCTGATCGACGATACCAGCGCCTACGATGCCAACGCCAACCACTCGCTCTCGGTATTCCTCGGCGAATGGCTCAGGCGCCACATCTACGGACTGGACAAACAACTGGAGCAGTTCATCATGGACTCGCCGTACAAGTGAGGGCTGGCACATGACCAGACCGCGCCACTGCGGCAAGCCGACCTGCGCCACGCTACCGTGACGCGCACGCCCTTCTGCCTTGATGACCTGGCCGCCGAGTGCCAGGTCATCACCGCACCGCACCAGCTGGACGGCAGGCCGGTGGGGCTTGCCATCCGGGTGCCGGCCGAGCTGTGGGCGCGCCACCCCTACAACGCCTCCGCCTATGCCTTTCTGCAGCAGCTGCGGGGCGATATCTTCGAATACGGCATCATCGAATTCCCGGGGCTGCCGCTGAACCGCACCAACTACACGCTGGCCCAGCGCGCGCCCTGGGAGCACGCCTACAGCGACAACCCCTATCTCACCGATCGCTGTCAGAGCCCCCATCAGGATACGCCGCCATACCCCACCGCCTTCTGGCTGGGCGGGCCACGGCGCTTCTCTGCCACCTGGGTGATGTCGCGGGACGGTCTGGCGCAGTTTGACGCCTACCGGCGCGCCCACCCCGGCGCCGACATCATCAGCGCACACCGGGCCCTGGTCGAGCCCAGCCTGGCCCGGGGCAGCGGCCTGCTGCTCAATCGCTCACCCGGCCTGCTGCTGATCGACAACAGCGCCCATAGCGGGCTGTACCATGCCCGGACCTGCGTGGTCGATGCCCCGGCAGCCGGGCATCCGCGCCGGGTGGCGACCCTCGGGGTGGAGACCCCCGGGGTGGAGACCCCCGGGGTGGAGACCCCCATGTACGCCTTCAACGAGGTCGGCCTGCTGCACTACCTCGACGCGCTCGACAGCCGCCGCGGCACGGCACACCGTGACGCAGACGATGAAGCGGACGTGCGGGAATTCCTCGCGCAGGAGCGCCTGCACGGTTGCTAACCGCTGCCGGGACCGCGCCGGTGCCTGAAACCCCCCGGCGTCAGCCGCCAGAGGCGGGGATCGGCACTGGGCGGCAGGCGTGACCCGGGCCCACCCCACTGAACCAGAACACCGCCCTGCTGCGTAACCAGCGCCAACCACACAACGAGCGCACGACCATGACCCCAATGGAAGCGGCCAGCAAGGAGCTGGCGCCAAGACTGCTGCAGTTGACCAGCTATCTGGAAGGCAACAGCCAGGCGGAGGCCGCGGCGTTCTTCCGCTCCATCCACCATAGCCTGGAAACCTTGCGAGATGACGACGACCTGTTCGACGTGTTTCTGGCGCTGTCTACGACCGCCTGCCAGCACTTTGCTCTCGACCCGTACGCCGCCCGGGTGGCCGACGGCCTGCTGCTGCGCGCGCAGCAACTAGCCAGCGCACTGTCGGCCGACGACGACACCCCCCAGTGACAGGCCGCCGCCGAGGACGCTGAGCTGCGGCCGCGACCGTGCCACCGGCACCGAACGTCCCCCCCGCAGACGCCTCCCGGCGCGGTGCGGACGGCACCCGCCTATTGCGACTGCGTGGCCGGCGCATCACCAGCTTTGGCGGTCAACGCCATTGTCAGCGTCTCGGTGTTGGTCACGACCACCGCATCGCCCACTTTGGCAAGCTTGAGATTGGCCGGGTTGCGGGCGGTGAATTCGCGCACTTCGCCATCGGGCATCTTCAGCTTGAAGGTGTTGTTCTCGAGGTTGATGTCTTCGACGATACTGACCGTCACCTCGGACCCCATGACACCGCCGGCTGGCGTGGCGCCCTTCTCCGCGCGGTTACCGGCGACGACGGCCGCCGCGCTCGGCTCGGTTCCGGCTTCAGCCTCGACGATTTCAATGGTCAGGCTCTGGGTGTATTCAAGCGTGATGGTATCGCCCACCTGTATCTGATCCAGGTTATGCGCCTCTTCCGGGGCCGTCAGGGTGAAGGGCTCGCCGCCCTCTGGCAGCAGGGTCACCGCGCGGGTAGCGTGGTCAATGGCCTCGACCCTGGCATTCGTCGCCTCTCTCGCCACGGCCATCAGCACCGGCCGGTCCTGAGGGGCCGCGGCAGCCTCTGCGACCGCGACGTCTTCCACCACCGCGACCTCGCCACCCGGCTCGTCTTTACCACACGCCGCCAACGCCAGCAGCGACGCTGCGCAGGCCACACCCACCATTTTTTTCATCAACATCTTGCGTCCTTCCTCTGATCTGCTTATCCGCGTCGATCCGGCCGACCGCTGGCGGCGGGTGACTCCCGCCTGACCAACGTCGCTGAGACCTTATCCCGAAACGAGGGGCATGTCCAACCAGCGCCCCTCAAAACCCCTGGTGCTTGGCCAGATACTCGATCTCCCGCGGCGACGAGCTTCTGCCGAGCAGCGCATTGCGATGCGGAAAGCGCCCGAAGCGGGCGATCACGTCGCGGTGAGCCACGGCGTAGTCGCGGAACCCGGCCACCTGCGCCAGCCCGGTACGGGCGAACAGGGCGTCGAGCAGGGCTACGCCGGCCCGCTGGGTCGGCAGGTCCTCGCTGTGCTCGTAGGGCAGGCAGAGAAAAACCTGGTGAATGGTCGGCAGGCGCAGATGCCGCCCCGCCGCCACCGCCGTCGAGGCGAGGGCAAGGGCGCCCGGGTCGCCGGCGAAGGCGCGGGGCGTGCCGCGATAGATATTGCGGGTGAACTGGTCCAACAGCAGCACCAGCGCCATCAGCCCCCGGTCGCTGTCGGCCCAGTGCGCCAGGTCGCCGGCCAGCGCCGCCTCGACCCAACGGGAGAACTGGGTCCGGCAGTGGCGGTCCACGGCCTCGCCGCCCCGGAACCAGATGGCGCGGCGGTCCGGTGGTGACAGGCCGTCGCCATCGAGCTCACCGAACCAGTAATCGAGAATGGCATCGATGATCGCCGCCACGGCCCCACTCCCTTCACTGCAGACTCGCGAACCGGATACCGCCCCTGCGGGCTACACCGCCTCAACGTAACAGCCCGCCGACGCCTTGTCCAACGCGCCCGCAGCGGGCTGGCGGCAGCACTTCACGGCGCGGCCGCCCTCAACGGCTGTGGGGGCAGCAGCAGCGCCACCAGCAGCAGCGGCGCCACTGCCGCACCCAGCAGCAGCGTGAGGATAGCCTGGCCGGCGGCCAGATCGAGCTGGGGATCGACGCCCAGCGGAAAACCCAGCGCGGTCGCGGTGCCGACGATGGCCGACATGACGCCGAGGGCGCCGGCCAGCCGCTGCCGGGGCACCAGCTCGCGCAACAGCGCCGACGCGTTTGGCATCAGCGCCGCGGAGAATACCGCCTGCAGGCAGCGGCACACCAGCAGCACCCTGAAGTCGGGCGCCATACTGGCCGCCAGGCTCACCACCCCGAAGCCGGCGATGCCCAGCAGAAACACGCGCTTGCGCCCCAGCCTGTCGCCCACCGCGCCGGCGATGGGATAGAGCGCCGCGGTGAAGGCCAGATAGTAGGTCATCAGCACCGAGACGTCGGCAAAGGCGATGCCAAACTCGCGGGCGATGTCGGCGAACGAGGTGACCACCAGCGAGGAATTGATCGGGTTGATCGCGGCCCCGATGCCAAGCACGATGGCCACCCCCAGCGGAGCCACCGCTTCCCCGGCCGGCACAGTAGCGGCCACGCCGGGCTAGCGCAGCGTCAACGGCATGCTGGCGAGGCCGCGCAGCACCATATCCGGCGCCTCCCACTCCACCCGCTGCTCATCGAACAGCGCAGTGTCCGGCAGGTGATCGAGAAAGTACGCGATGATGTGCTTGAGCTGAAACTTCGCCAGGTGCGCGCCAAGGCAGTAGAACTCGCCGTGGCCGAACACCGGGTAGCGGCGCTGGTCCCTGCCCAGATCGATGCGCGCCGGGTCGTCGAAGACCTGCGGGTCCCAGCCACAGCCATGCAGCGTGGTCAGCACCATCTTGCCCTGTTCGAACAGGTGGTCGCCGATGCGCACATCCTCGGTGGCGAAGCGCACCAGGAACCTGGCGGGAAACTCGTAGCGCAGCAGCTCCAGCACCGCAGCGTCGAGCAGCTGCCGGTCGCGCCTGAGCTGCGCAAAGACGTCGCGCCGGCGCAGCAGCGTGCGCAGCGCCAGGGCGGCCGAGTGGCGCGTGGTGTCGGTACCGGCGCTGATCAGCGATGCCACCGACAGCACGATGTCGCGCCCGACGTCGGGGCGGTCGCCGGCGCCCTCCAGCAGGCCCGACACCAGGTCGTCGGCGGGCTGCCGCCGGCGCCGCTCGACCAGCTCGCCGATGGCCTCGAACAGGTAGCCGGTGCCCTGCTCGGCGAGGTCGCGATTGGCGTCGCTGCCGAACGGGCTGGAGGCGAGCAGGAACTGCGATGCGGCGTCCTTGAAGCGCGCCTCGGCCTGCGCCTCGGGCGCGATGCCCACCACGCGGGAGATCACGGTGTTGGGTATCGACGCCAGCAGCGCCACCAGGTCGACCTCGCGCGCCGACCGCAGTGGCGCACAGTACTCCTCGATGACGCCGAGGATGATGTGCTCCATGCGGCGGATGGCGCTGGGCTTGAACGCGCCGCTGTACATGGCCCGGTTGGCGCGGTGCTTGGCCTGGTTGACGAACGGGCTCTCCCGCCGCAACACCTCGGTCAGCGGCCAGCGCTCGACCGCCCGCTGCTCACCGGGTCGCTCCCAGTTGCTGCGGTCGCGGGAGAAGCGCAGGTCCGACAGCACCGTCTTGCCCACCGCATAGTCGAAGACCATCCACGCGTCGTAGCGCCCGGACCGGAACACCGGTGAGCGCGCATGAATGGCGGGAAACCAGCGCTGCGGCGCCACGGTGTAAGCGGCAGTGACCGGATCGAAGCTGGCCGGATCAAAGTCGACCGCGTCGCAGCCGACCGCGTCGCAGCCGACCGCGTCCAGCGGCGGCGGCGGCTGCAGCGCGCCGTGCGGGATGAACAACTCCAGCAACTCGATCAGGGTCTCGCCGACCTCGCCGCGGTGATGCGCGCGGATGTTGTCCAGCGCCACGCACAAGCGGGCGAGCCGGTTGCGCAGCTGGGCCTCATCGCCCTCGCGCTGGATGAACGGCAATTCCGCGGCGCGTCCCCACCAGCGCGCGTGAAACCCGGCGAGCGCATCCACCGCGGTCGTCACCTCGCCCACGGTGCCGACCAGCACATCGCGCACGCTGCAGTCGCCCAGGTACTCGAGCAGCAGCAGGAAGCTGTGGTCGGCCTCGTCGTAGCCCAGCGCATAGCAGCGGGGCACGGCGATGCCGGCGCGTCCGCCCAGCTCGCGGTAGAAGTCGATCTCGCGGCGGAACGCCCGCGACTCGGTCAGCGCGTCACGCGCGGCGGCGCTGTCGGTGGCGAGCTTCACCAGCACCCGCTGTGGCTGCAGCCTGCCGCCGCGGGCGCACTGCAGTTGCAGGACATAGACCTGCGAGGTCACGCCCTGCTCGGGATGCGCCTCACAGCGGCACGCCTGTATCTCGCCCCAGTCGGACAGCGCACCGTTGAGCCATTCGAGCGAGATGCCTTCGATGCTCCTCGGAAAGTCCCCACGCAGGTCCTTCATACGCCCCCCGGCACGCCCTAATGACCGCCAAGCATAGGCACCCGGCCGGCCACTGCCCACCAAGCCTGCGGTCAGGTCCGGTCAGAAGCTGTACAGCAGACGGGACTGCAGCACCCGGAAGCGCCCCTCGGCCAGCGCGTCCACATAGCCGGTGGTGAAGTCCACCATCACCCGCAGGTCCTCACTGAGGTACCAGTTCAGGGCCAGCGTGGTATCGCGCTGCCCCACGCCACCGGTTTGCGCTGCGAACGCCGCTTTGAAAAAGATGTGGGGACCGAAGTAACCCGCCAGATGCACCTCGGCCGAGCGCAACCGGGCCTCGAATCCGCCGAAGTCCGGATAGGCATCGTCCAGGCCGCTCTGCTGGGACAGGTACCCGGCATCGCCGGCAACGCGGCCTCCGATCTTGAAGCCGAACAGCCCCCATTTGCCGTGGAACGCCAGGCCGTCGAAGCCCCACTGCTCCTGTTCCCTGATCCATTGCTCCCACCAGTGCGGCGCGGGGGGCTCGAGCACGATCTGGGGCACGGGTGCTGCCGGCGGTGGGGGCACGGCCGCTGGCGGCGGCGGCTCGACGGGCGCGGCAGCGGGCGGCGCAACCTCCCTGGGGGGCTCGGGTCGCGCCGCCGGCGCTGGCTCCTGGGCGCGGACCGTGACTGCAACCGGCAGCAGGGCACAGCAGAGCCCCGCTGACGCGATACAGAACCGTCGGAACCCGCCTGGCACCACATCACCACACTCCCGCTGAACGACTACCGACCCGGCGCTGCAGCGCCACCACCATCGGCCAGGACTGATTCATTACCAGAGGGCGGCGCCCGACACCATAGCCGGCCGTCGCTTCTTTGGCGCTGACGACCACGCGGCCAGCGGACAGCGGCCCGTTTGAGCCGGCCCCCGCCAAGGCGTAATATGGCACCCGCCACCGGAGCCAACGCCACGCCGGACCCCGGCCAACTGGAGACACCATGTTCGATTCCCTGAAGGATGGCGCCAGCTGCATCGCAGAGGGCTTCCGCCTCATCCGCAGGCCCGGCCTGCGCCGCTACGTCGCCGTGCCGCTGCTGGCCAACGTCCTGTTGTTCGGGCTCAGTGGCTACCTGGTGCTCCACTATCTGGGCGGCTGGGTACAGGGGCTGCACTTCGAAGTGGACCTGTGGAGCTGGCTGGACTGGCTGGAGCCGCTGATCGCCGGCATGGCGGGCGCGCTGCAGTGGGTCGTCATGATCGGCGCGGTGCTGTTGCTGCTGTTCGTGGCGGGTTCCACCTTCACCATGATCACCCATCTGCTGATCGGCCCGTTTCTCGGCCTGCTGGCCGAGAAGGTGGAGCTGCAACTGCACGATGCCCGCTTCCCCCAGGTCTCGCTCGGCCGCGTCGTGCTGCGCAGCCTGCGCCGGGAGTTGCAGAAACTGCTGTACTGGCTGGTGCGCGCCGCGGGGCTGGGGGTTCTCAGCCTGGTGCTGTGGCTGATACCGCCACTGAACCCCGCGACACCGGTGCTCTGGTACCTGTTCGGGGCCTGGATTCTCGCCATGCAGTACCTCGACGTGCCGGCCGACAACAACGGGCACAGCTTCCGCCAGGTGCTGCAGATCATGAAACGCAGGCGGGTGGCGGTGATGGGCTTTGGCGGCATCGTCATGCTTCTCACCGCGGTGCCGCTGGTCAACCTGCTGATCGTGCCGGTCGCAACGGCCGGCGCGGTCGTGTTCTGGCTGAGGGAGATCGCCACCGAGACACCGCCAGCCAGGCCCCGCTCCTCCCCCGGATGAGCAGGCACCTATCGCCGGTGCAGCAGCCGAGTCTGTGCCATAATTTTCACCGACCCAACGCCGGGAACAGGACTTGATGGTATCGCGCATTTACCACTGGTTTGACCGCAACATCCTCGAACTCGGGCGCGAGATGCGCCTGTCCTACCTGCCGCCGCTGATGGTGTACATGGCGGCGGGCATTTCCGGGCTCACCGGCATCGTAGGCACCTTTTTCGTCAAGGATTACCTGAGCCTGTCGGCGGAATTCCTGGCCGCTCTGGGCTTCTGGGCCGGCATCCCCTGGGCGCTGAAGATGCCGCTGGGCCATCTGGTCGATCTGATCTGGCGCTATAAATCGCTGCTGGTCTACCTCGGCGCCAGCCTGATCGGGGCCAGCCTGCTGGTGATGGTCGGGCTGCTGGGGCACCGCGAAGCGATGGCGGCGGTGATGCCGGTCGAGGCGTGGTTCGTCATCAGCGCCCTGCTGGCGCCCGTCGGCTACGTGGTGCAGGACGTCGTCGCCGACGCCATGACCGTCGAGGCGGTGCCGCGCTTCGACCCCACCGGCGCGCCGCTCGACCCGGCAGCGATCCGCCTCATGCACACCACCGTGCAGACCCTCGGCCGCGTCGCCATCATCGGCGGCAGCGTGTTCGTCGCCCTGCTCAATGTCTATCTGTTCGACGGCGTCGAGGCGATGAGCGAGGACGCCAAGGTCGGCGTCTACGTGCAGATCTACCAGTGGGCGCTGCTGATCCCCGCCATCTCCGTGCTCGGTGTGCTGCTCGCCTTCTGGCTGCGCATGCGCAGCTACCGCCAGCTGCGCCGGCACGGCCACGAGCGCGCGGCGGCCTGGCGGATGGTGCAGGGCGAAACTCAGAGCACACCGCCGAACTGGTGGATTCTCGGCGGCAGCCTGGTGTTCGTCGCCTTCACGCTCACCCTGGGATTGAGCGACTATACCTACGGCCAGGAGATCATTTTCAGCGGCTCACTGCTGATCATCGTCTTTCTGATGTGGCGGCTGGTGCAGGTGCTGGACGTCGAGGCGCGCCGGGTCCTGGTAGGCACCGCCATCATCATTTTCGTCTACCGCGCCATGCCCGGGCCCGGCCCCGGCTCAACCTGGTGGATGATCGACGAGCTCGGCTTCGATCAGCAGTTTCTGTCCGTGCTGTCGCTCATCAGCAGCGGCCTGACCCTGCTGGGCATGTTCCTGTTCAGGCGCTTCATGGCGGAGCGCTCCATCGCCTACATCGTCGTGTTTCTGACGATCATCAGCACCCTGCTGTCGCTGCCGGTGATCGGCATGTACCACGGCCTGCACGTGTGGACCGCCGCCCACACCGGCGGCGTGGTCGACGCGCGCTTCATCGCCCTGGTCGACACCGCGCTGGAGTCGCCGCTGGGGCAGATCGCCATGATCCCCATGCTGGCGTGGATCGCCAACTCCGCGCCGGACAACCTCAAGGCCACCTTCTTCGCCGTGATGGCCTCGTTCACCAACCTCGCCCTCTCGCTGAGCCAGCTCGGCACCAAGTACCTCAACCAGGCCCACATCGTGACCCGCGCCGTCACGGACCCCGCCACCGCGGCGGTGACCGTCCCGGCGGACTACAGCGAGCTGGGCACCCTGCTCGTCAGCGCCACCGCGATCGGGCTGCTGCTGCCGCTCACCGCCATCCTCATCGTAAAGTTCACGCCATTGCGCAGCGCCTAACAGCCGCTGCCGCGGCCCGGGCGGCCAGCGGCGGCCACGGTGATGGCGATACCGCCCTGCCGCATCGGCGCGGAGCGCAGCACAGACCCCGAAAAAGGCTGTGAGAAGGCGCTTGCCTGCTCCGTCACACCGCTGCATCATCGACTGCGCCGGGGTATGCCGCCATCACGCAGCTGGCCGAGGATGAAATGTTTTCTTTCTCACCGGCGACCTGGGCTTCATGGCCCTCGGGGGCGTCCGGGAACGCATGGATTCTCGCTTTATCAATACCGCCGTCGCCGAACAGAACATGATCGGCGTTGCCGCCGGCCTGGCGCGGGAGGGCCCTGGAGCAGTGCGGCATCGCCTCGCGCATCCATCAACCGCAGGTCATGCCGTCCGCCAACCAGTCTCTCCTCACTGTTGCTCTTTGACCTGTATCAACAAGTATCCACAAAGGCAGCAGCGCTCATGCGGCGACGGTCGACGACCACGGCGATGCGGTTATAGTAGGGCCATGATGAGTGCGCTCAGCCAAGCGCGCTGTCTTTACTGGGCGTGGCCCCGACGACGTCCTGCGCCGTCACAGCGATCGACACGGACCCGCAGCTCATCCGCCAGGCGGTCCATGAAGGCAGCCGCATCGGGGTCGTGACGACGACCGGCGGGACGGCCAGGTTCCGGGTCGAGCAAATCGCGGATGCCTATCCCCCGCCGGCCCCCGGCAAACACCGGACCGCCGCGCCGGACGCCGCTGAACCTGCGTGAGGCAAGTGATGAAGAACCGTCGCTCCCGCACCGCCCCCCGCTGGTGGGGTGCCCGCAGCCGACCCGCCCTCTCCGCGACCGCGGCGCAGCGGGGTCCGGCGCTCGCCGTGATCGCCGCCCACGCCGTGCTCACGGCGGGCTGCGCCAGCCAGGACCGCGGGACAGAACAACAGCACGATGACCTGGAGTCGCACCTGATGCAGATCGATTCCGTCGTCATCCTCCCGGCGGATGTCACCGTGACGCAGCAGCAACTGGCGGGCAAAGGGACGCCGCTGGAAGCCCGGACCAGCGCGCTGCAACGCCAGCTGATGAACATAGCGCGGCACGAGCTGACGGACGCCGGATACGATATCGTCGATTTCGACTTTGCAGGCGCCATCGCCAGCGACCCGGCGTTTGCGTCGGCGGTCCGGCAATTCACGGACCGATCAGGGCCGGCCAAGGCCAAGCCGGTCCCCTGGGGCGCAGCGCCACCGACCGCTGACGAGAGCCGGGCGCGCTATGCGTCATTGGCCCAGGCCGCGATGGCCGTCGCCGAAAAATCCGGCGCGGATGCCGTGCTGCTGCTGCGCTATGTCGGCTTTGAGAAGAGCAAGGCGAAAGTTGCCACGGAGAGCACCGCCTTCGCGCTCTCCTGGCTGCTCATTCCCCTGATCCCCTTTACTGGCGTCAATTTTTTGCTGCTGCAGGCGCCACTGCTCGCCCCGCCCGGGAGCGCCAAGGGTGGCCTGATCGAGGCCGTCCTGGTCGACGGCGCCAGCGGCGATCTGCTGTGGATCGGCGCGCAGGCCGGCGCGGCGGGCGAGGACGCCGCAGCGACCGCGCTGGGCACCGTGCCGCAGGACCTCGACCCACCGGCGGGGGCACTCATCGATGCCGCCCTGGCGATGACGGCAGCTACGGCGGGCCCGCAGCTGGCGCTGGCAGCTGAAATCGAACGCTATGCGGCGATCTTCGGCGGTTCCGATTTCGATCGCAAACTCAAGGCCATACCCTCGCTGGCCTGGTCCGGCATCTCAGACGGACGCGTCTATCAGCCCATCGCCGGCGAGCTGATGCGGGACTACCGGACGCAGGATAGCGATCGTGCGAAACAGCTGGGCGCTCTCGCCGGCGCGCTGGCTTACTCCGGCGATGCCGCCTTCCTGCCCTACCTCGAAGCGGTCGCCAGCGGGGCCACGGTCCCCGCACTCCAGCAAGCCGGCCAACGCGCGCTGGACTCGCTGCCTCGCTACACCGCCTGGAATCCCGTCATTCTCGCGGGCATCGACCAGCCGGGGGCCGGCTCCCTCGACGCGATGCGGATCCGCAACATGCTTCAGGCGGACATCCCCGCTTTAGTGACGGCCGCCGCGGAGCGGGTCTATGCGGATTTCCCCGGGGACCCGCAACAGCTGACCAGCGCGCATCAGAGCCTCTCGAGGCACCGCCACGCCGCGGATACCGACCCCGAATGGGTCGAGGCGCTCGATACATTGATGAAGGTGCTGGCGAACTCCGGCAACCAGCACTACTACCCCAGCCTGGCGCATATTGCGCAAACCACCACGAACCCTGACCTGGCCCGGCGCGCACGCCGCTATGCGCGGACGCTGCTGCATCCCGGCGAGGCCATGCCGGAGAAGGACACACCGGCTAAGAGGCGGCCGCGCTAGCCCCGCAAAGCGGTTTTCACGGCGGCGGAAGCGGTGCGCCGCTTCCCATGCGGGCTCAGAAGCGGCCAGCGTCGCCTCGACACCGCTGCGCGGTCGAGCCGCATCAAACCGGCCTCCGTGCTGCTGCGGTCCCTGCGATCACCCCGTCACTGTCGGATATCTTTACACTCCACCTTATATGCGTTTAGCGGGCATCTCAGGGGCCATCAGACGTGATCATGCAGCAATTGCCTGCCACTAGCTGCTGTCACCACGGGCATGAGGCATCACAATCGCCCTCCATGTGTCGACATTCTTTACAAAAACGTCTGGCTGCACGTTCGTTCCGGCGCTGTATCCAGTTCAACCACCTGTTTTAAATTACAAACATATTTTTGGCGCACTTTATGCAGCAGTAATTTACAGAAGTCAGTGGCCTATACCGCACACAAAGCCTTAGCTGACTTCGCTTTTAAAACAGAATAATAAGGAGATGGATCCGTGAAGCACTCTACAATAGCCAGAGCAATCTTTGGTGTTGCTGTCTATCTGGCGGTAGGTTCTGCCTCGGCTACCCTGATTGTCGATAATGGTGATGCCGTCACCATTCCCGGCGACGACACGCAATTCCTGGGCGTCGTAAAGAGCGAGGCCCAGGCTGACTCAAAAAATGGACGCACCGGGCCCGGTACCTGGAGTGTGAATTTTACCGCGGAGTACGATCTGACGGCAGCATCGGAAGCGACCATCAGCAAGCTGGTCGCCGACAGCTTCGCAGACCTCACACTCTCATGGGTGAATGCCGCTGACGACTCGGTTCTTGCTTCAACGCCCATCACTCCGACTGATGTGACGCTGAATACGGCATTCACCGCCCCAGACAGCCTCAGCCAGAACCTCGTCGTCAGCTGGTCAGATTCCCTCACCGGCGCCGGCTTCGACGTCGATGTTGTCGCGCAGGTATCCGTGCCCGAACCTTCAACGGCAGTGTTGTTGTCATTAGGCCTGGTAGGGCTCGGCTTGACCCGAGTGTCTCGCAGCAAACAATGAAGCTGGTCTTGCCCCCGCGTTATCCATAGTGGGGGCGTTGTTTGGCGCGCTTCCCGGGTAAAGTATCGGCCAGCTGATCGGGGTCGGGGACGCGGGCCTGCGACAACGTGCCCAGCATCGCCGCCCGGAGCCATCGCCGCCGGAGCCATCGACCCCGGTGCTTGGGGCTTGGCGATGACGGCGCTGGTTGCGCGCGCTCCTTACCGCCCTGTCGTAGCGGCAGCCTTCATGAGACGCCTGCAGTTGTCAGCCTGGACGGCCTGGTTCCAGGCAGGCATGCCGGCACGGGTGGCGACCACCGCGCAGCGGGCCTACGCTAATTTTCCCAAGCACCCCGCAACCACCGGCCAGAGCGCATCAGGGCCTGCTGAGCCACCGCCGTCCGAACCCTCGCCGCGCGCCATGAGCGCATTCGCGAGACAGCGATGGCCAGTGCCGGCCAGCTACCCGATCAGCCTGGCCACCTGCGCTACGCGCTCGCCGGACCCGGGTGTGGCTTGATCAGGACTGACGCCCTGCTCCCTGGCGCCCTGCCTCTGCCTGATTCGCTGACGAAAATAGCCCACAGGGCGTTCCACCCCAAAGACGATTGCCAGAGAAAGCAGGATGGCAAGCAGCGTGGCCGTCAAGAGGTAGGGCCAGCTGTAGACCGCAAATCCAAAAACATAGATGGCAAGAAAGCCGCAGTACCAATGGACCAGAAACAGCGGGTAGCTCAGATCGCCAAGCAGTTGAGCCCAGCGCCGTTGCTTGATCGACTGCCCTGTCAGGAAGGGCATGCTGAAGTACAGCAGCACGCAACAAAAGAGAAAATTCAGCTGGCCATACCTTGGTGTCACACTATGCCCCCTGAAACCCATCATTGGTGGAACGACCAGCATGAAGGCGAGCAGTGCAACAAACGCCAGCAACGACCCAGTGGGACCCATTCTGCATTTGTAGTGGTGGGACAGGGAGCCGAGGGCAAATGCAAATCCCGCGCCCTTTACATAGATATCCTGTTGCGTGACAAAAATAAGAAGAAATGGCAAAAGCAACTGGCACGCAAGGAACGCGGTAACAACCCGCAGACTAAGGAAGTGAATGACAAAAAGAATTACATACCACTTGAGCTCGATTGCCAGCGACCAACTGGGCGGGATGAATCGCACGCTGCCCAGATTGTTAAAAATCAGCAGGTTGCTCAACCATTGATCAAGAGACTTCGGCCAGGTGATGGCGTCGTGATAAGCATGGATTTCATTGTTGCTGATTATGATCAACGCAATGCCGATCAGCATGACCGCCCAGTAAGCGGGGTATAAGCGCAAAAACCGATTGACAATAAAATCTCTAGGTCTTCCGCTGTAGGTCTCGCAAAGAATTTTTGTGACAAGAAAGCCGCTGACCATGAAGAACAGCCAGACCGCTATCGAACCAGACTGCACAAATACATCTCTCTTGAGATGGAAGGCGACAACGCACAACGCCAGGAAAAATCTGAACGCATTCAATCGATAGTACATGATGGCGAGCCTTCGAATGCTGCGACCCGCCCCTGCCCATTGCTGGACATGGTTTGGACATTTAAGAATGCCGCAGATTGAAAAAGGCACCGACTATAACCCACCCCTCTGCAACGGTCTACTTGCGGGATGCGCTCCGCCCTGGGCCCTGCTCACCCTTGACCGCTAGCGGCGGAACTGCATCGAGCAGCGCCACGACCGACCTGGGCCACCAGCACGCTGCCACGGTGCTGAATCTCGTCGCCAAGTAGCCCACAAGTCCCCGCTGGCGAACTGCGGCAACAAACACTTGAGCACCCGCCTGACGCCAATTGCGGCAAAACAACAGAAAGCGAAGCTTGGACCAGAGCGACAGCAGCTGTCACCGCCGTCCGAACCCTCGCCGCGCGCCATGGCCGCGTTCGCGAGACAGCGATGGCCGGTGCCGGCCAGGGCAGCGGGCAATCAGCGCCATCGGCGATGGCGGCGGCGTGGTCCGTGCATGCGCAGCCGGCGTAACCTTTGTCAGTACCATCACGGTGCCACCGCAGCCAGCGACGCTTCAACTGCCTGAAGCCGCGACCCGGCCACACCGTATCTGACACCACCATGGAGGCCCTCGACATGTGGACCCACCGGGGCAGGCACCGCCCCGCCTTTGCTATGACTCCGGCAGCGGGACAGGAATCCGTGTGGGACTATCCACGCCCCCCGGCCCTGCTGTCCGATGGCCGCCCTGTCACCATCACCTGGGGCGACACGCTGGTGCTCCGTTCCGACCGCGCCGTGCGGGTACTGGAAACGGCCAGCCCACCGACCTTCTATTTCCCCCCGGAGTCCCTGACACCGGGCCTGCTTCACCCGGAGCCGGCGCGCAGCTACTGCGAGTGGAAGGGCACCGCGCACTACTGGCAGCTGCGCAGCGGCCAGCGCGTGCTGCGCCGCGTGGCCTGGTGCTACCCCTCACCCACGCCGGCGTTCCAGGCCATCGCCGGCTGGCTCGCCTTCTACCCGCATCAGCTGGACTGCCGTGTCGACGGCGAGCGGGTGGTGCCGCAGGGCGGAGACTACTATGGCGGTTGGGTCACCCGGGAGATTGTGGGCCCCTGGAAGGGCAGCCCGGACACTGGCGCCTGGTAGGCGCCGCAGCACACTCCCGCGCGTTCCGCACATCGCCCCCATAGGTACCGGGCGCAGCCCGCTCGCTCGCGGCAGCCCCCCCACCGGCCATGCTCACACCGACCAGCGCGCCCCGCCTCTCATCAATCCGGCTGCGCGCTTCCCTCCGGCGCCAGGTAGTGCACCGCGAACAGCTCCGCGTCGTCGCTCCAGGTGGCCCGCAGCGCCAAGCCGGCGCCCGCCGCCAGGGCGGCAAAGCTCTCGTGGGTATACTTGTAGGAGTTTTCGGTGTGGATAGACTCACCGCTGGCGAAGCGGATGACCCCGCGGTCATGGCGGACGGTCTGGGCCCGGGCACTCACCAGATGCATCTCGATGCGCCGCCGCGACGGGTCGTAGAAGGCGTGGTGCAGGAACTGCTGCGGATCAAAATCGGCGCCCAGAACGCGGTTCAGATGGTGCAGCAGATTGCGGTTGAACTCGGCCGTCACCCCGGCCGCGTCGTTGTAGGCGGCAGCCAGGCGCTCCGTGCTCTTGTGCAGATCGACGCCGACCAGCAGCCCGCCATCGTCACCGATCCAGTGCCGCAGGCGCCGCAGGAAGGCCTGCGCCGCCTCGGGTTCGAGATTGCCGATGGTGGAGCCGGGATAAAATACCACCCGCCGCCCCGGCGGCAGCCCACCGGGCAGGTCCCGGTGGTGCGCGAAATCCGCGCACACCGCATGGATCGGCAGCCAGGGGAACTCCTCGCCCAGCCGCAGCGCGGCCTGCTGCAGAAAACTCGCCGAGATATCCAGCGGCACGTAGGCTGCCGGCAGCACCGCGTCCAGCAGGAGGCGCACCTTCTCGCTGCTGCCGCTGCCCGGCTCGATCAGCACGCAGCCAGAGCCACAATACCCCGCGATCTCCTGCCGGCAGCCGTCGAGAATGGCCATCTCCGTGCGCGTCGGGTAGTACTCCGGCAGGCGGGTGATCTGGTCGAACAGCTCCGAACCCCTGCGGTCGTAAAAATACTTGGGATTGATGGTTTTCTGCGCACAGGCGAGCCCCTCCAGCAGCTCCTGCCGGGCGTCACCGTGAGCGGGGTGCTGGTTGTCGAAGGTCACGTTCGCGGTGTGCCTGCGCGCCGGTTTCATCGATCTCATCCTTTGTCCTCGTTATGGTCAGGCAATGGCAGACGCCCTACGCCTCAGCGTCCCTGGCCAGGCGTACCCCGCTGAACTGCCAGCGATCGCGCGGATAGAAGAAGTTGCGGTAACTCGGCCGCAGCTGCTCGGCCTTGCTCACGCAGGACCCGCCTCGCAGCACCAGCTGATTGCACATGAACTTGCCGTTGTACTCGCCGATCGCCCCCGCGGCCGGCTGGAAACCTGGGTACGGCTGATAGCTGCTGCTGGTCCACTGCCAGAGGTCGCCGTAAAGCTGGCGCAGGCCCGCCCCATCGTCGCAGGCCCGGGGATGGTAGACGCCGTCGTCGACGCCGGCGGTATCCACCGGCCGCTGCGCCGCGGCGGCCTCCCATTCCATCTCGGTGGGCAGGCGCGCGCCCGCCCAGCGCGCATAGGCGTCGGCTTCGTAGGCGCTGATATGGCAGACCGGCTGGTCGTGCTGCAGGGGCAGCAGGCCGTGCAGGGTGTACTCCAGCCATTGGCCGTCGCGCTCCAGCCAGTAGTGGGGGCACCGCCAGCCGGCCTGCTGCAGCGTGGCCCAGCCGTCCGCCAGCCACAGCTCCGGGCGCCGGTAACCGCCGTCAACCATGAAATCCAGATATTCGCCGTTGGTGACCAGGCGACTGGCGAGCGCGTAGGGCTCGAGGAAGACCCGGTGCCGGGGCCCTTCGTTATCGAACGCAAAGCCCCCACCGTGGTATCCGATCGCCGTCAAGCCGCCCTCAAAACCCAGCCAGTTGGCGCTCGCCTGCGCAGCCGGCCGCTGCGGCCCGCGGTCCGGCAGGGGCGTGTAGGCCGGCAGCAGCGGGTTGCAGGCCAGCGCGTACTTGAGATCGGTAAAGAACAGCTCCTGGTGCTGCTGCTCGTGCTCGATACCGAGCAGGCTGCGGCTGTGAATCACATCGCGCTCGGGGTGCTCCCCCTGCGCCAGCAGCTCCAGCATGCAACCGTCGACATGGCGCCGGTAAGCCAGCACCTCCTCGACCGTCGGCCTGGACAACAACCCCCGGCGCGGCCGCGGAAAGGGCTCACCGACGCCGTTGTAGTAGGAATTGAACAACACCTCGTAGAGCGGCTCCGGGGTTCGATAGCCGCGCGCAAAGGGCTTGAGAATGAAGGTCTCGAAGAACCAGCTGGTATGGGCGAGATGCCACTTGGGCGGGCTGGTGAAGGCCTCGGCCTGCAGGCAGTAATCGTCGGCAGCCAGCGGTCGGCAGGCGCTGACCGATTGCTCGCGGGTGGCGCGAAAGCGCCGCTGCAGCGGCGTCAGGTCGCCCATCGCGCACGGCCCTCCTGGCAGCCTGGCATGAGCTCGACCCGCCCGCCGACCGCCACGCGGTCGCCCGCGACGCGGCTGTGCAGCACCCCCCCCGCGGGCGAGCACTGGAAGGCGTCGATCCGCTCGCAGCCGTGGCGACGCTGGCAGTAGTCGGCCAGTACGCGCATGG
Organism: uncultured Gammaproteobacteria bacterium; assembly: GCA_963792875.1. GTDB lineage: Bacteria > Pseudomonadota > Gammaproteobacteria > Pseudomonadales > JAHEGP01 > JAHEGP01. The sequence goes on from CAWBXV010000002.1 coordinate 373,387, forward strand.
CCGACCCGGTGGCGTCGTCTTCGGGCACGCCGTACTGCGGCGCGAAATAGCGCAGCTGCCAGCGGCAGGCCCCACTGCTGGCGGCGCAGGCGATCACCGCGCGCGCCGTATGCGCCGCCAGCGCCGACCCCGGCAGGGACAGCGCCCGCAGCGGGAAGTCCTGCGGCCACTCCAGTATCAGGTAGCCGGCGTCGCCGCCGGCCAGCGCGGCCCCGGCGGGTACGCTGCCCAGCACCCGCTCAGCCCAGTCCGGGACCGCCGCGAGGCGGGTGGCAAGACGGGGAAACTCGACCCAGGTCAATTCGCGCTGCCGCCGGCAGCGCAGGCCATCGAGCTGCACGCTGCCGCGCCAGCCCTGCTCGTGCCAGTACCGGGCGGTCGCCAGCAGACCATGCCCGCAGCAGGCGATGGGCCGGGCGGCCGCGGTAAAGCAGGCGATCGAAGCCTGCCCTCTGACCACGGCGCGGGTATGACAGCGGGTGACCGCCGGCCACCGCGGCGGCGGTGGGGCATCGCCGGGGGCATCGCCGAGGGCTTCGCCGGGAGCGACCCAACAGGGGTTTCCCGAGGCACCGTCTCCATGAAAAACGCTGTACAAGGGCATCGCCGCACCGACTCCGTGATCGCAATGGTGCGGGACATGGTATTACGCCAGCGCCCAGGCTGCCAGCGCGAGGGCTGGAGCGGCGGATGGGAGCCCGCATGATCTTTCACCGGCCGCATCCCGTATCACAAGATGAGGTGTCACCGGATCGGACGAGCGTTACCGCCATGCGCACACTGTACTGGTTCCAGACCGACCTGCGGCTCAATGACAACCCGGGCCTGCTCGCCAGCGCCGCGTCCGGCCAGCTGCTGCTGGCATACTGCTGGCCCGAACCACGCCCCTGGTGCAATCTATCGGGCATCGGCGGCCAGCGCACCCGCTTCCTGGTCGAGAGCCTGCAGGCACTGCGCGAGGCGCTGGCGCCGCTGGGGCAGCGGCTGCTGGTGGTCCGGGGCGGCCCGCTGAAAGCGCTGCCGGCCCTGGTGGAGCGCTTCGGCATCGACGCCATCGCCACGGCGCGCACGCCCGGCCACTACGAGCGCGTCGCCGTCGAGGCACTGCGCAGACGCCTCGACATTCCGCTGCGGGTGTACGACGGCAACACCCTGTTCGGCGAGCAGGCGCTGCCCTTTGCGGCGGACCGCCTGCCTGCGCACTACACGCCCTTCCGGCTCGCCGTCGCACGGCTGGCACCCGCCGCCCCGCTGCCAGCGCCCACGGCGCTGCCGCCCCCACCGCCGGGCGCCGCCGCCGACCCCCTGCCCCCCAGCCCCGCTCAGCGCCCTCCGGCGCTGCCCATCGGCGGTGGCGCCGCAGCCGGCCACCGGCGCCTGCAGCAGTGGGTGTTCGACCAGCGCGGTATCGAGCGCTATGAGGCCACCCGCAACGGGCTCGACCCCTTGGATGGCTCCAGCACGCTGTCGCCCTGGCTCGCCGACGGCAGCCTGTCCGTCAGGGAAGTCGCCGCCGCGGTCGCGGCCTTCGAGCGCCGCCACACCCGCAACGCCTCCACCGAGTGCCTGCGGCGGGAGCTGCTGTGGCGTGAATTCTTCCACTGGCGCGCGCTGGGCGACGACGTCGGCCTGTTCCGTGCGGGCGGCGCGCGCGGCAAGGCCCGCCTGGCCACCTTCGAACCACGCAACTTCGCCCGCTGGTGCCAGGGCGACACCAATTACCCCCTGGTCAACGCCTGCATGCGCCAGCTGGTGGCCACCGGCTGGATGAGCAACCGCGGCCGGCAACTGGCCGCCAGTTGCCTGATCAACGAGCTCAATATCGACTGGCGCTACGGCGCCGCCTTTTTCGAGAAGCACCTGATCGACCACGACGTGGCCAGCAACTACGGCAACTGGCAGTACCTCGCCGGTGTCGGCGCCGACCCCCGCGGCGGCCGGCACCTGGACCTTGCCCGGCAGGCGGCGGCACACGACCCCGAACAGCTGTTCACCACCAAGTGGGGCGGCTTCCGCGCCCCGCAGCCGGACTACGTGACTGACGCCGCCGACTGGCCCATCATGCCGTAGCCGCCGCCTACCACCACCAGCGCAGGACGGCGGCACCGACCATGAGCGGCATCAGCACCCCGACGTGCCACCGCAGGCCGCGCAGGGCGAACAGCCCCAGCACCACCCATGCCATATCCGGTGCGCCATGCACCGCGGCAACGAATACGGGCGAGAACAGCGCCGCCAGCAACAGGCCCACGACGGCGGCGTTGATTCCCGCGACCAACGCTGCGACGCCGGGCCGCGCCGCCAGCGCCTCCCAGCCATCGTAGAGCGCGAGCACCAGCAGCAGGCCGGGCAGGAACAGCGCCAGCGTGGCCACCAGCGCACCGAGCAGCGGCAGCTGGGGCATCAGGTCGGCCCCCAGGAAGGCGGCCAGGGTGAACATGGGACCCGGCACCGCCTGGGCGGCGGCGTAGCCGGTCAGAAAGCGGTCCGTGCCGATGGCGCCGCCCACGGTCTCCTGCAGCAGCGGCAGCACCACGTGGCCACCACCGAACACCAGGGCGCCAGCCCGGAAAAAGGCGCTGTAGATGGCGTGGATCATCCCCCCCGCGGGCAGTGCGGCCACGATCGCCGCCACCACAAACAAGCCCGCTATGCGGCCATTGATCCTGATCGGCGCCACCGCGCCGCCACCCGCCGTGCCTGCGGTCGCCGCGCCCACCAGCCCCGAGCCCGCCAGCACCGCCAGCTGCATACCGAGGCCCGGCGCCACCAGCAGCAGCGCGGCGCTGCCGCAGGCCAGCCCCCAATGCAGGCGGCTCCTGCAGAAACTGCCCGCCATGCCCCAGACCGCGTCCGCCACCACCACCACGGCCAGCAGTTTGAGCCCGCCGACGACCGCGCCGACAGCGGGGTGATCCAGACCGGGGGAATCGATCACGGCCAGCACGAACAGCAGCACGAACGAAGGCAGGGTGAAACCCAGAAACGCCGCCAGCGCCCCGGCGATCCCCGCTCGCCGATAGCCCAGGGCAAAGCCCACCTGGCTGGAGCCCGGCCCCGGCAGAAACTGGCTCAGCGCCACCAGGCGGCCGTAGGCCGCGTCATCCAGCCACTTCTCCCGCTCGACGAAGCGCTCGCGAAAATAGCCGATGTGGGCAGCCGGGCCGCCAAAGCTGACGCACCCCAGCAGCAGAAAGCGAACAAAGATGGACCACGGGTGGCTGGCTGTTTCGGTCATAGGGAAGAGTCATGAATGTACAGACGGCAATGGCCGTCATCGAGGTGGGCGTCAGCGCAGCCGCGGGATCAGCAGCGGTACTGCAGCGACGCGCTGAGAGCCGCCACGGCCACCGCGTCGAGCAGATAGCCGCCAGGAGGGGTGAACCGGTCAACCTGAACGGCGGTTATTGTACCGGCAACAGCGCCGGAGCGGCCATCGCATCGCGCAGGGCGCCAGCACTCCATCCCGGGGACGGCGCGAAACCGCAGCCGCGCAACGCCGCTCAAGCCAGGCCGCCACGCCGGAAAATAGCGGCCATGTCCAAGCCGTAGATCGCCGCCAGATCGGCGTACAGCGCCGCATCCTGGGCCGCCACCGCCAGCGGCCGGGTGAAAAACGCCTCCGACAGGTAGGAGAAGAACTCCTCCTGCGGATAGAAATCCATGGGCTCGCCGGGCTCGATGCCACCGTAATCCGAGTCCAGCGGCGTGAAGAAATTGGGCAGCAGGTCGTCCTCGCCCACGTCGCCGCCGCCCTCGAGCCGGTCCCGATAACGCCCGTAGGCCTGGCGCAGCGCCCTGGTGCTGCCGCTGATGCCCAGCTGCTCATCGAGAATGTGGGCGAACTCGTGCACCACCAGATTGCAGCCGGGGACGATAACCTGCGACTCGTACAGGCTGGTCTGCGCATGCAGCCGCACGGTGGAGGCGCCGCGCGCGTCGCCGTCGACATCCAGCTCGTCGCCGCAGAAGTAGATCCAGCGGACGCTGGCAAAATACCGGGTGCGCTGCGCGGCGCCGACCAGCGCCGCCTGACCGGCCACCGCCGCCAGCAGCGCCTCGGAGCAGCCCACCTCCGCATGCGCGTAGACGCGCTTGCCGCGGTAGAACTGGCGCGCGAAGCCGCAGATCACCTGGCGCTGCGCGGCGTCGAACAGGCCATAGAGCGCCATGTTCGCGCGCAGCAGAGGGTCGGGCTCATCGAGCAGAAACTCGTCGGCGTCCCGCATGCTCAAGCGGCTCCATGCAGCGACGGCTGCCGCAGCGACGGCTGCCCCGGCGACGGGCCCTGGCGCGACGCCTCGGCGCAGCGCTCAGGCATGCGCCGGCGGCAGTGACGGCGAGCCCGGCTGACGCCGCCCATGCGTCAGCGGAACCATTTGGTGACCACGCTGGCGCCCATCCTGCCCATCGAGGCCGACCAGTCGAAGTAGTCGCGCCACTGCGTGATCCTGCCCTGCTCGACCACGAAGGCGCCCATCAGCGGTATCGCCGCCTTGAACAAGCGGCCACCCAGGTGATCGACCCGCTCGGTCAGCACCACGCCGCCGCTCGCGGCGATGTTGACCATCTCGACCTCGAACGACGTCAGCGCCCGGGCCATCAGGCCCAGGTCGCGCTCGATGCGCGCCTTGCCGCGCGCGGTGTGAAACGGCACATTCTGGTACACGCAGTCGTCATCGATCAGCACCAGCGCCCGCTCGAAATCCAGCTCGCGGCAGGCGGCAAAGAACTGCTCCACCACCGCCTGGGGCCCGCCGGCCGCCGCACCTTCAGATCGGGATTCTGCCGCCACCCTGTCGCCTCCTTCAGCCAATACCGCGGACCCGGTCGGGCCGACAGCCAGGCGCCGCGGGACCGGGCTGCCGCATACTGACCGGTATCATAAAGAAAGCAGCCGCAAATAGCGGCGCTTTTTTTGCCCCACCGACGCCCATCGGCAGCGGCTCCACCGCTGGAAGCGCCGGGCGGGCTGCCCCGGGCGGGCTGCCCCCTTCCCCAAACCCGCCAAGCCTGGCAAGCTCAGCTGAATGCCGTGATGCTGCGGCGCCAGGACCCCGACCGCCATGCCGGGCAAAGAAGCACTCCCCATCGGCCTCTACGAGAGCGTCATCAGCGCCGGGCTGGAGGAACAGCTGCACCGCATCGACGAAGCGCAGATCGTCACCGGACAACTGGACCACGACCTCGCCGCGCTCGCCCTGTCCCAGCTGGTGCAGCAGCGCCTGCTGGCGACCCTGCAGGGCCTGACCGGCGAGCACCGGCTGGCGCGACAGATCACCCTGGTCAACGACGTGCTGGCGCTGCTGGAAACCAGCGGCGCCACCGCGGTGGACCGCTCCGACTTCGTCTCGGCGCGGGCACGGCAGCTGCTCGAGATCAAGCCTCCGCGCCAGGGCCCGCTGACGGTCGCAGCCACGGTCCGGCCGCGCCTGCCGCTGCGCTCCACCGAGCTCATCGTCAACGGCAGGCACGACCTGCGCATCGGCCTCGAACTGGGGCGAGAGCTGGCTTCGGCCAACCGCGTGGAGCTGCTGTGCTCGTTCCTGAAGTGGAGCGGCGTGCGCCTGATCGAAGCGGCGCTGGGCGACTTCCTGGCCCGCCACCCCGGCGGCCTGCGCGTGCTGACCACCACCTACATGGGCGCCACCGAGCGCCGCGCGCTGGACCGGCTGCGCGAGCTGGGCGCGGACATCCGCATCTCCTACGACCACGCCAACACCCGCCTGCACGCCAAGGCCTGGCTGATCCGGCGCGATTCCGGCTTCGACACCGCCTATATCGGCTCGTCCAACCTGTCGCACGCGGCCATGCTCGACGGCCTTGAGTGGAACGTGCGCTTCTCGGCCTGCGACAACGCCGCGGTGATCGACAAGTTCGAGGCGACCTTCAACCACTACTGGGACGAGGCGGACTTCGTCGACTACTGCCCCGAACAGTTCCAGCGGGCCAGCGACGCAGCGCGCGCGCCGACCCCGCAGCCGCACTACGCCTTCGACATCCACCCCAAATACCACCAGGCCGAGATGCTCGCCAGCCTGCAGGAGGAGCGGCGCAGGGGCCACACCCGCAACCTGATCGTGGCGGCCACCGGCACCGGCAAGACCGTGGTGGCGGCCCTGGACTACCAGCGCCTGTGCCGCGGCGCCCAGCGGCCGCGGCTGCTGTTCATCGCCCACCGCCGGGAGATCCTCAACCAGAGCCTGGCGACCTACCGCGCGGCGCTCAAGGACGGCGACTTCGGCGACGCCCTCTTCGATGGCAGCCGGCCGCGGCAGGACCGCCACCTGTTCGCCAGCATCCAGTCGCTCAACAAGCTCGACCTGGGCACCATCGCCCCCGACTACTACGAGATCATCGTCGTCGATGAATTCCACCACGCCAGCGCGGCGAGCTATGAGCGCGTGCTGCAGCACTTCGCGCCGCGCCTGCTGCTGGGTCTGACCGCGACCCCGGAGCGCGCCGACGGCAGGAGCGTGCTGGGCTGGTTCGACCACCGCATCGCCTACGAGCTGCGCCTGTGGAAGGCCCTGGACCAGCAGCTGCTGGCGCCCTTCCAGTACTTCGGCATCGGCACCGAGCTGGACCTGCGGCAGCTGAGCTGGCGCAATGGGCGCTACGCTACCGAGGAGCTCAGCAAGCTGTACACCGCCGGGGACTGGCTGGTGCAGCAGATCGCCCGCGAGGTGGCGCACAAGGTCACCGACAGCAGCCGCATGCGCGCCCTGGGCTTCTGCATCGACGTGAACCACGCCCAGTACATGACCGCACAGTTCGCCAGGCGGGGCATCGCCGCGGCCTGCCTGACCGGCGCCACCGACCACCAGACCCGTGCCGGGCTCATCGCGCAGCTGCGCGGCGGCGCCATCAACGTCATCTTCTGCGTCGACGTGTTCAACGAGGGGGTGGACATCCCCGAGGTCGACACCCTGCTGTTGCTGCGCCCGACCGAGAGCGCCACCGTGTTTCTGCAGCAGCTGGGCCGGGGGCTGCGCATCGCCGCCGGCAAGGAGTGCCTGACGGTGCTGGACTTCGTCGGCTACGCCCACCAGCGCTTCCGCTTCGACCGGCGCTTCGCCGCCATCATCGGCGGCAGCACCAGCGGCGTGCTCGACGCCGTGGCCGGCGGCTTCCCCGCCCTGCCCTCGGGCTGCTCCATCCAGCTGGACCGCATCGCCCAGGAGCGCGTCGTCGAAAACATCAGGGCCAATCTGCAGGGCGGCTTCAAGCGCTGCGTCGACGATTTCTGCACGCTGCGAGCCAGCGACCCCGGGCTGAACCTGTCATCCTTTCTGGCCCAGGCCGACCTGACGCTGGAGGACCTGTTCGGCAGCGCCGCCAGCAGCGCCGGCTACTCGGAGCTCAAGCGCCGCGCCGGCCTCCGGGCGACGCCGCCCACCCCGCAGCAGGCGCGCATCGAAAAGGCCCTGGGCCGCTGCCTGCATCTGAACGACAGCGAGCGCATCCGCGGCATCCGGGACGTGCTGCTGGAGAGGCCGGCGAGTGATCACAGCCGGCTGGCCGCCTGCGCGCTGCTGGGCGAGACCAGGCAGCCGGTCGACGCCCAGCTGGACGCGTTGCTGGCGGCGGTGCGCGACAGCTACCTGGGGCAGGACATCGACGAGGTGCTGGCCGCTCTCGACGACCGCATCCGCCAGCCGCTGGCGCCCCTGCAGGGCACCGACTGCACGCTGAAGATCGGCGGCCGCTACAGCCTGACGGAGATCATGGCCGAGTTTCGCCTGCTGGACCGACGCGGCGCCATCGCGCAGCTGCGCGAGGGCGTCAAGTACCTCGCCGAGCGGTCGCTGGACCTGTTCTTCGTCACCCTGGAGAAATCCGACAAGGAGTACACCCCCAGCACCCTGTACAACGACTACGCGCTGTCGCAGCAGCTGTTCCACTGGGAGACGCAGAGCGGCTGCCACGATGCCACTGCCACCGGCCAGCGCTACCAGCGCATCGCCCGGGGCGGCCCGGACGGCGCCCTGCTGTTCGTGCGGGCCAGCAAAAGGGGCGAGCGCGGCGAGACGCTGCCGTACACGCTGCTGGGCCCCTGCTACTACCGCAGCCACAGCGGCAACCGGCCCATGCAGATCGTCTGGGAGCTGGCGCACCCGATTCCCGTCGAGTTCTATCAGGAGGTCAAGGTGGCCGCCGGCTGAGCATCAGCGATCGATACCACGGTTGACCTCGATGCGGCGCAGCGCCGCCACGGCGGCGTGGGCGGGGCCGTGCCAGCGCCGGACAGCTTACCCGTTCAGGACCATGGGGGCGACCTGCACGTGGCCGGCGGCGCTGCTGAACCAGGCTTCACCGCCCTCGATGGTGCACTGCAGCGCCATATTCGAGGATGCCATGCCAGCCAGTTGCCCGCTGGCGGCGGCCGGAATCTCGAGCACCGCGAGGTTGTCGAAGCGCGCTAAAGCCTTGCCGTGCCTGGCCCACCACACCGGGACGGCCCGGCCGCCGTAGCAGTAGAGCTTCACCCGCCGCGCCCGGGCGCAGGCCTTGCGGATGCGCTCCGGCTCCGGCGTGCCCAGGTCGACCCACAGCTCGATCTCACCGCCGAGGCTCCTGCACCACAGGTCGGGTTCGTCGGCGGTGCTGATGCCCCTGCCGAATGCCAGCCGCTCCGACGCATCGAGCGCAAACGCCAGCAGCCGCAGCATCATCCTCTCGTCCGTCTCACTGGGATGCCGCGCCACGGTGAGCGCATAATCGGCGTAGTGCTGGCGATCGAGATCGGCAACGTTGAGGCTGGCTTTGAAGACAGTGGACTTTTGCGCCACGCGGCGGCCCTTCTGCAGGCAGAGTGTGCGCGGCAATATAGCACAAGGCCGATTCGCGCAGCAGGCGCCGCGGCGACCGGGGTGGGGTCCCCTGACTGCGTCGGCTCAGGGGCCACGGCCGCGACGGGTGCTGCGCGCACCTGCGCAACACCCCCCGACCAGTTTGGCGTCGGGCTTACTCGGTTTTTTCCTCGACCTTTCTGGCCGCCTCATTCACGGCCTTCTCGGTCGCATCGGCGGCATCCTTGCCGGCCTCCTCGGCCGCAGCGGCGGCATCCTTACCGGCCTCCTCCACCGCATCCGCCGCGTCGGAAGCCGCATCCTTCACGTCCTCCATGGCTTCGGAGCCGGCTTTCTTAGCGCTCTCCATCGCGGATTCCATGGACTCTTTGGCGGTGGACGGCTCCTCTTTCTTGGCGCAGCCTGCCAGTGGGGCGATCAGAGCAACAGCGAGCATGGCGGCCAGAACAGCAGGGTTTTTCATTGGATATCCTCTTCTTATCGTGTGGTCCGGCACTACCCGCCCTGACATTGACCGGCAGCCGGCGACCCAAGGATAACGGCATTGACCACCGCAACACAAACCCCTCAGGCGTGCCGTCCGCGCGCGGGTGCCGCACCGGCGTGCTTGCGGCCAGCGCATCAGAGCCGCGGCGACGAGCGTCCCTATCGGCACCAACGGGCCAGCATCAACGGCACCCGCCGCGCGGGCTGCGAACCACGGCGCGCGCTGCCTGGCGTCTAACCCTGACCCGCCAGGTCCTGCAGGGTCTTGCCGTGCGGCGTCGCCTTGCCGTGGTCATCAACCAGCACCATGACGATCTTTTCGACCTCCAGCACCGTCTTCTTCGTTACCTTGTTGCGGACGTTGGCGCTGAAGGCGATGGAAGAGCGGCCGACCGACTGGGTCTTCATGCCGAATTCAATGATGTCACCCAGCACGCTGGGGTAGCGGAAGTTGATCTCGGTCATCGAGGCGGTGACGATCTTCGACTGATCGAGCTGGCAGCAGGCGTAGATATAGGCCTCCTCATCCAGCCAGCGCAGCAGGGTGCCGCCAAACAGGCACTCCGCCGGATTGAGATCTTCTGATTTCACCAGGCGTCGGCCAAGGAATTTCATGTCTCGCGCTCCTTCGTCATTGGACTCGTCTGTCGGTCACTGGGCCGCCCCGGGACAACCGCAGCCCACCCGCCGGCCCGATGCGGCATGCCGGCGTCAGTGAGTGCCTGCTCCGCTGCCGGCGCGGCGGCGTCCCAGCGCGAGCCGGCGCTGCTTCGCTAGCAGCAGATGCGGCCGCCGATACTGATATTGGTGTGAATTCTGCTGTTATAGCCACCAAAGGGGGATATGCCGACATTGGCATAGACATTGGGCTGGCAGCCGCCCAGGCTCAGCAGCAGCAGGCCTGCGGCGACATAGCGGATGACTCTTGCTGGGCTGCTCATGGGCTCAATGCTCCTGTTGCTCTGCGTTCCAGGTCTGGATGATCAGGCCGGCACCGGTGGGGTCGGCGATCACGGCCAGCTCGCCACCCACCTTGCTCGCCTGGCTGGGCAGCAGAATCGTGCCGCCCAGGCCGGGGACTCTGGCGCTGGTGGCATCGGCGTCCGCCACTTTCACATAGCCCACCCAGGTGGGCGCCAGGCCCGGCAGGGGGTTGGCGATGATGGCAGCGCGCGGCCTGCCATCGCTCTGCAGGTAGCCGTACCGGCTGCCATCGGCCAGGGCATGATAGCCGGAGGTATAGCTGGCGAGCTGCCGGTAGAATGCCGTGGCCGCGGCGGGATTCGAAGTCCACAACTCGTGCCACATGAAATCGCCCACCGCCGCCTCGCGGTCCAGCGGGTCGCTGTCGCGGGTCTGCAGCAGGGTGACGGTGGCCCCCTGGGGGTCTCTGACCACCGCCAGACGCCCGCGCGCCCCCGCCTCGGCGGGCCCGCCGAGCACCGCGCCACCGGCCTGCCTGACCGTGGCCAGCGCGCGATCGAGATCGGCAACCGACAGCGCGATCACCCACTGCGAGAGATTGACCTGCCGCTTGAAGATGCGGGCGTCGACCATGCCGCCGATGGCTTCACCCTGATGCATGATCAGGGTGTAATCGCCGCCGAAGGGCTTGAAAGTCCAGCCGAACAGGCCGCCGTAGAAGCGCTGCGCGGCGGCCGGGTCTGCCGTGACCAGATCGTGCCAGATGACTTTGCCTGGCAGCCGGGTGCCGGTCGCCTGGGCGGTGACGGCGGGCAGGTCAAGCGTGGTGCTGGAGCAGCCGGACAAGGCCAGCAGCACAACCGCGGCGAGGACGAGCGACTTTGTTTTCAATGGTATTTCCCCGGTCTGACCCTGTCTGCCTGCCTGGCCCGCAACAGTGCGGCACTCCGCAGCCCCGGCTGCAGAACCCACCGTGGGGCGGCGTTGTAAACAGCCCCTAAACAGCCCCTATAGTAAACGCCGGCACGGCGCCCCGACAACCGCCCCGTGGCGGCCGTGCGGTCGATCAATTTCACTGCGGCGCAGCCGATCGGGCATCGCGACTTCGACAGCGCCTCCAGGAGTGGACGAATTTCCATTCCACCTGGAAGGGGTCCCACTGGATTGAGCAACAGGTCTGCCAGATGCTGCAGCGATGCGAACATCCGCCACGCTTTAAACCGCCCTGAGCCCCAGGCCATAAGGCCCTTTCGTCGCCACCAACCGCAGCCCCAACCACTCCCAAGCGGTCGCCCCAGACGCGGCCTTTTGCGGCGGTGCCGCGAGCCCGAGCCGCGCAAGTTCACCACCGATGAGCTGCTCGTAGGTACTCTCAGGCGCCGCGCCCTTGACATACAGGCCGTTGACAAACGCAACCGGCACGCTGCGCACGCCGATGGCGCCCGCCAGCGCCATGTCTGCCTGTACCGTGCGAAGCCCGGCCCCACCGGCCAGACACTGCTCGAAGACCGGGCCGTCGAGCCCGAGCAGCCTGGCCAGCCCCTGCAGGCGCCGACCGCCGATGCCGGCCGGATCGACATACAGCGCGTCGTGGTAGGACCAGAACCTGCCCTGCTGCAGGGCGCAGCGCGCGGCCGCCGCCGCCCTCTCTGCTCCCGGGTGAAACGAACGTGGGGCATCCAGGTGGCGCAGCTGCAGCAGACCAGGGTAGCGGTGCAATAGCGACGCCAACACGGGCTGCAGGTGCCGGCAGTGCGTCGACGCGTAATCGCAGAACACGGCCAGGACTACGGGGGCACCCGCATCGCCGCGCATGGGCGCGCCGCCGACGTCGATTGCCAAACGCGGACGCGGCGGGGGCGACAGCAGTATCTGCACGGGGGCCGCGCCTTGCGCAAGCGTCAGTTCGCCAGCCGCCGATGCCTTGGCCTCGGCGCTGAGGCCCCAACGGCTCTCCACCATGACCTGAAGCCGCTGCCGGCGCAGCTCGAAAGCGGCCGCCTCAAGATCGTAGAGCTGCAGCCGCAGGGGAGCGTCGAGTTCACTAGCCCGTATCGACTCCGCCCCCGCCACCGCCACCGCCGGATCGCTGTCGTCGACGGCGACGGGCGGCGCCTCGCCTGAACAAGCGATCAGCGCCACAATAAGAACCAGCGCAGGAGTCCCCCTCGATTCCCTGCCGCCCTTCGCCTCCAACTTGACCTCCAATAGCCCGCCAGCCCCGCTCGCTCGCGCTGCCTGGGGCGCCGCGCGACGCACCATCAAGCCTATCGCCGGCTGCATGGACACCGCTGACTCTGCGCTAAAGCGCGGCCTCACGCAACGCGCTTCAATTTCTGCTGGTACCCGATGGCCGGCGGCAGTCAGCTGGCCAAACCCGTCACAGTGCGCTTCCCGTGCCGCTCAACCTGCCCAGAGCGTCGCCCGTCGGCATAAGCGCGGTCCATCACGGGACCGCAGGATGATAGCGCAGGTGAGGTGCCTATTGGGAATGGGCTCACGTGCCGCCGCTGATGAACAGCGCATCGCGCCAGCGCTGCTCCCCGCCACGGAACCTGAGCCACTCGGCGACCGGCCCCTGTTACGTGCCGGCGCTATTATTGCAGCACGAAAATCGCCTCCAGCACCGGGGATCCCTTATGCGTGCAGGTGACTCGGCGCTCCTTTGCCGCACCGCCGGTGGTATCGGCGGCCAACTGGTACATCGGCACGACCAGGTGGCCACTGGCCGCTGGCAGGTCGATGCTGCGCGGAATCGGCGCCGGCCCGTCGCTGGGCTCACTGCCCACTCGCTGCGATTCAATCGGATTGCCGTTTTCGTCCAGGGGCGCCATGCTGACCTGGACGTCTTCGGGTGAATCGCCGCTGGCTATCACCTTGCCGAACATGCCCAGCAGCTGGGCCATGCCGTCGCCGCCCTGGCCCCCCGCACTGCCGCCCTTGTCAGCGGGGCTCCCACCCCGGGTCGACAGCGCATCCCCGCCCAGCTTGATCAGGTCGCCGACGAAATCGTCCTCTCCACCCCGCGTGGAGGTAGCACACTCCAGCGGCGCTGAAGGGTCGGCGTTCAGGTAGTCGAATTCCATGCCAAAGCGCGTGCAGCGGCCACCAGGGCAGGCGTCGGCCCCGGTCAAGCGAATGGTCGCGGACTGTTCGCACACCCTGTCGGCGCCGTCCCGGCATAGCGGGCCGGTGCGCAATCCGGAGACCTGCATGCCGCCCGCGCCTGCCGCCGGGTAGGAATCGAACACCGGGTCCACCCGGTTGCCGTCCGCCGCGACGCAACCGGTGCTGTCGCCGCATTGGCGCGTGGCGCCCGCCGGGCAGCGGTAAGCGGGTTCGGGTTCGGTGGGGGAACGGCGGGTGTACTCGAACGTGGTCTTGCCGTCATAGGGACCATTGCCCAACAACCACGATGCCGAGGACCCCACCCCATATTTTTCCATGGCCTGGGCGTCGCACTGAGGCTGACAATCCCGGGATTGCGGGTTGTCCTGCAGGCAGGCATCGAGGCAGTCATCGTGCTCCCGGCAGCCCTGGTGCGTGCCACACGCAAAGGACTCGACCCGCAGCAGTTGTGACGACCCCGCGCACTCATAGGACACCTCAAGCGAGCAGCTCTTTGGACAGCCCCCGCCGCAGGCGCCGCGACAGCGGTTGGCCGCCAGGCCGACGTCGGGCCCGAATACATTGCGAACGGTAGTGCCGGGCTCAGCCGACGCCAGGGCAGGTGCCGGATTGAGCGCCGGTGCGGCGATAAGCGCCAGTCCCAGGACCAGCGCAGCAGATAGTTGTTTGTTCATGGCCTTGGCCTTCCTGTCGCAACAGTGTTGGCGCATCAGCCGACGGGCGTTGCCTCATGCCGTCGCCCCGATGCGGAAGAATCAGGGGTTCCGGCATGCTTCAACGTCACTTTCACTCAAGCCCAGGTCTTTCGCGGCGCCCTTGAGGTCTGCCGCGGTGGCGTCCACGGAGTAGATATCACTGGTTGTGCTGGAAATCTGGCTCGCCACTGCTGGGGCGCCAAACTGGGAAGCGCTGCGTGATATGGCGCTGAACAGCTTGCCCAGCCCCTGCTTGGTGGCGTTGGCCTGCCTGGCCGCCGCCGCTTTCTGCTCCAGACAGGCCTGCTGCCTGGCTCGCAGGGCGGCCTGGTCCTGTGCAGGCGTGGCCCTGCTCGCTGTCGCCGATGCGGGCTGCGCGGTGCTGGCAGGATCGTTCTTCTTCGTTATCGCGGCTTTGATGACACCGGCCAGTTGCGGCGTAATCTCTCCCGTGGCCTCCAGATTGTGCTCGGCCTGAAATTTCGACACGGCGATGATCGTCTTCGTGGTCACCTCGCCGCTCGCCCGGCCGGGGTCGTAACCCAGCGTGATCAAATCCGCCTGCACCATCCGGGTCAGGGCATCGCTCCGGGCCCACTCCGGGTGGCCGACAGCCAGTACCGCCGCCAATACCGCCATTTTCCAGTTCATGATCGAGTCCTCGGTCGAAAATCCATTTTGAGGAACGCTCATCCGCCTGCGCAGGACGAGCCACCGTTCCCCGACTTTTCAGACGCTTCCTGAACTCTACCGCTCCAGATAACGGGTGTTTCACTCAAGTTAACGCCCGCTGTGACATTTATCAACAGGCCATGAACGCGGCGGGGACAGGCAGCCGGGGGGCAAGAGGGCGGCTACCGCAACGCCAGGGCGCAGGATCCCAGGCGCATCGACGCCATCCGCAGACAACGCAGCCCTGGCGGCCACATCGGCTATTTCGACGCGCCGGATGACGGCAGCTATGCGGCGGTCGCGATCCGGCGTAAGCGCAAGACGGTGGCCGCAGAGCGCGCGGCAGCGTGGCGGGCGCGGCATTAAAAAACCCGGCGCGAGGGCCGGGTTGGTGTGCAGCGATCGACAGTGATCAATAGTCGCCGATGATCTCAGGCTTTCTGCTGTAGAGGATATCGAGCGATTTCTTTTCGACCCTCGCGGAGACCTCTTCAATAACGGCCAGATCATAGATATAGAGCATCGCCATCAGGTTCTTCATCTCTTTTCTCCCTGCTGTTGAACAACCGGGGCCAGTGTATCCATTGTGGCGGCGGCGCACAGTCAGGAGTTCTCGCGGCCGCACGCTGTCTTCCACCTACCGGCTTGCGTATCCCCGCGCAGTCCCGTAAGCGGATGCCGAGACCCTGCCACTGATAAATGCCGACGCAGCGCGGTGCGCCACCTATCGGGGCGCCGCATCGCTCAGTCGGCGCCGGGCACGGCATCGAGCGGGGCCAGCGCCGGCAGCGCCACCCGCAGCACCAGTCCGGGCGCGGCGTTGTGGGCGGCGACGCTGCCGCCGTGGGCATCGACCACCCGGCGGACCAGCGACAACCCCAGACCAACCCCGCCGGCCTCCCGCTCCCGGGCGGCGGAGTCGCGGAAGAAGGGTTCGAAAATGCGCTCCAGGTGCTGGGCCGCAACGCCCGGCCCACGATCGCGCACCGTCGTCACCCAGTGCCTGCCCTCCCGCCGCAGCGTCACATCGATGGCGCTGCCCGCGGGCGCGTGGCGCCGGGCATTCGCCAGGATATTCTCAAACGCGCTGCGCAGCAGCGTCGCCCGCCCCCGCACCAGGCACTCCCCCGCGGGCACATGCCAGGCCAGGCTCACGCCGTCCGCCGCAGCCGCGGTGCCGACGGTCGACGACGCGGGCCAGCCCAGGTCCTCCAGCACCGCCCCCAGCAAACCGCCCAGGTCGATCACTTCGTCGAGCAATTCCGCACGCTGCTCGAGGCGGGGCAGCAGCAGCAGGTCGGAGACGATGCGGCCCAGGCGATCGAGCTCGATCTCCAGCCGATCGAGCTCCGGGCACGCCGCCTCGGGCACCTTGCGCCGGGCCAGTGCCAGCAGCAGGTGCATGCGGGCCAGCGGCGAGCGCAGCTCGTGGGAGACGCCCTTGATCAGCCGCTCCTGACCGGCGACCAGGTTCTGCAGGCGATCGGCCATCTGGTTGAAGTCACGCGCCAACCCCTGGATTTCGTCCCCCCCGCTCCGCCCCAGGGCCCATTGCGCCCGCGCGTCCAGGTGACCATCCGCGAGCTGCCGCACGGTGCCGCCGAGACGCTCCAGGCGCCGCGTGAAGAGCAGGGCCAGGAGGTAGCACACCACCCCGCTCACCGCCAGGGCGGTGCCGTAGCGCAGCAGTGGACGATCCACAAACGGACGCAGCCAGCGCGGCGGCAGGCGCAGTATCAGCCGCCACGCTTCGCCCCCGGGCCCGACCACCGGGCGCATGAAATAGATGCCGTCGAGGCGACGCAGGCCCCGGCCCCGATCGCCGGCACCCAGCTCCTCCAACCGGCGGCGCACCTGCAGGGGAATGCGCGCCGGATACACCGGCCGCAGCTCGTCGTCGACCACCACGACGCTGCCTTCGCGCAGACCGGGGTAGCGCTGCAGCGACACCACCAGCGACTCGACCCCTCCCTGCCGCAGGCTGCGCTCCAGCACCCTCAGCAGTCGGTGGGGCGGGCCATGCCCTTCGGCGCCGCCAGAACCCGCCAGGTGGCCGGCCAGCATCACCGCGCTGATCATCAGGAAGGTCGCAAGCCAGAAGCCGGCGAACATTTTCCAGTAGATACGCACCCTGCCCTCACTCGTCGAGTAGCTGGTAACCCTTTCCCCGCACGGCGACGATCCACTCCCTGCCGGCATCGGCCTCGGCCAGTTTGCGCCGCAGGTTGCTGATGTGCACATCGACGCTGCGGTCATAGGCCGCCGGCTCGCGCCCGAGGGCCTCCCTGGAGAGCTGCTCCCGGGTCACCACCTGACCGGCCTGGCGCATCAGCACCGCCATCAGATCGAACTCGGCGCTGGTCAGCTCCAGCACCCGGCCGGCATGGCTCAGGCGGCGGGCCGCGCTCTGCATTGCCAGCGGCCCCACCCGCAGCGTGCCCTCGGCGGCGCCCCGCGGTCGCGCGTCGGGCCCGGTGCGGCGCAGAATGGCGCGGACCCGCGCCAGCAGCTCGCGGGGATTGCAGGGTTTGGCCAGATAGTCGTCGGCACCCAGCTCGAGCCCGACGATGCGGTCGATCTCGTCGCCCTTGGCCGTCAGCATGAGCACGGGCACCGCGCTGAACTCGCGCAGGCGCCGCAGCGCGCTGAAGCCGTCCAGCTCGGGCAGCATGACGTCGAGGATCAGCAGATCGCAGGCATCCTGCCGCAGACTGCCCAGCGCCTGGGCGCCGGTAAAGACGCAGCGCACGGCGAAGCCCTCCGCCTCGAGGTAGGACTGCAGCAGTTCGCACAGCTCGCGATCGTCATCGGCTATGAGCACTTCCGGCGGTGACATGCCTCTCTCCGTCAATCCTCCTCGGCCGCCTGAGCGACGGCCCTGGCTCAACAGCATAGCCGCACACCGCCCCCCGGCTCACCCTTGCCACGAGCGGGTTTACCAAACCTTACAAATGCAAACCCCTTTTGACAGGGGAATCCCTATACTGGAGACACTCGAAACCCAGGAGTATCAAACCATGAAAACATCGCGCTTCACACCTCGCCGACGCATCGCCGCAATCACCCTGCTCGCCGCCCTGACGGGCGCCAGCCTGACGGCGCACGCCGGCCACCACGAAGGCCCCGGCATGCTCGGCGACAGGATGGCCGCCAAGCTCGATCTCAGCGCCGAACAGCGGGCCCTCTTCGAGGCCGGCCGCCAGGACCGGCAGCAGGGCATGCGGGAAGGCAAGGCGCTGCGCCAGTCGCTGCGGTCGCTGGTACAGTCGGACCAGTACGACGAGGCCGCCGTCGCCAAAGTGGCGGACCGGATGGCCCAGCACATGCGCACCCAGCTGATCCAGCAGAGCCGGCACTTCAATGAGCTGTACCGCTCACTGAGCCAGGAACAGCGGGCCAAGCTGACCGAGATGGAGCAGCAGCGCGCCGAGCGCTGGCAGAAGCACCGGCAGAAGGACGACTGAGGGAACGACCTGGAGCGCGGGCCCGGCACGGCCCGCGCCGGGCCGCAAGGGTCCTGAGGGTTGGACTGCCGCCGGTGTCCCTGCGGGCGGCAGCGCAGGCTCTCGTCGCCTTGGCGCCACTTCGATTCAGCCTCTCCAGGGCTTCTCATTGCACTCTCGGCCGCGCCGGCAAGCCGTCGAGTCAGCCAGCTGCTCAGCCGTTCCCCCCCGCCCTCTCATGCCCTCTTTATTTGGTCCAACCGCGCCCCCCCTCGCCTGCGCTTCCCCGCTATCACTGAACCTTAATAATACCGTCGCAAAGCTGCAATCCGCGCCGCCTAACGTACCCCTGCGCCACCTGGCGGAGTAATCACACCCTACCCGGGAGTATCGCCGGACCGAGCGCTGAGCTCTGCCCCGGCAGCGTTACAGGCGAGGCCATCGACTTCGCCGGGGCGCGCAAACCCTTCAGGCAGTTTTATCCCACAAAGAGCCCAATGCCATGTTCCTGAAAAAAATGTCTATCGCTGCAAGCTTGGCGCTTGCCGCTTCCCATGGGTTGGCGGACGCAACCGGTTTCGATGTTTTCGTGCCCCTGCTCGGCAACACCGCTCCCGGCAGTCTGCCCGAATCGGCGCCGTTTCGGCTGTCCTCGGATAGTTTCCGTCAAGTGAATATCGTTACCCGCGACCCGCAACAGCTCGATCGCTTCGACTCGGGCAACTACGATATGAATACCGTCAACGAGAACGGTGCCGAGGCCGGCGCTTACCTGTTCACGCCCTACGAAACCGGCCGGGCCGGCATCCAGCGCACCGACCTGCGCAGCATGCAGACCACGACAATCTGGCAGGCGCCCCAACCGGGCAGCCATGTCTCCTTCGACGCCTCACGCTGGACGCCCTGGGGTTCCTACCTGACCGCCGAAGAATCCTGGAGCGACCCGGGGCAGCCGCCCAGCAATTACGGCCGCCTGTTTGAAGTCACCAATCCCCTGGCTGACCCGCAGGAGATCGCGCTCATCCATCGCAACATTCTGCCCCGCGTGTCCCACGAGGGCCTGGCATTCGACCAGGACCATAACCTCTACTTTATCGATGAGCGGAACGGCAGCCACATTTTCAGGTTTGCCTCGAGGAAACCCCACGCGACCAGCGGTGACGAATATTTTGCCGCAGGGCAGACCTCGGTACTCCGGGTGGGTGACGGCACGGTCAAGGAGGCGACGGGCAAGGCGACCTGGATAGCCCTGACGGACCGGGACGGCAAGCCCCTGCCCGGCGTCGTGCTGGTGCACGGCAATGAGATCGACGGGCGCGCCACCCCCAAGCTCGCAGCGTTTCTCGGCACCCGTTTCGACCGCCCGGAAGACCTCGAGATCAAGACCCTGCGCAACAAGGGCCAGCTGCTGTTGGTCGCCACGACCACCAATCACAAGGTATTCTCCATCGATCTCAAGCGGGACGAAGTGAAGCTGTTTGCCAGCAGGGAAACCATCGACCTGGCGACGGGCTTAGAGGCCGGCAATGAGTTTACCAACCCGGACAACCTGGCGATCGACGCGGATGGCAATATCTACATCGTTGAGGACCAGCCCGGCGGCGTCGAGGATACCTGGTATGCCTTGGATCGAGACGATGACGGCGTGGCGGATGCCATCGGCAAGTGGGCCAGCCTGAATACCGCGGGCGCCGAGGCGACCGGACTCTACTTCGACCCCTTCAACCCCCACCTCGCCTACATCAACGTGCAGCATCCCGACAGCGAGGAGGATCGCACGATGATGCTGATGGCGCCCCCGGTCAAAGCCGATCAGGGCAAGCATCTGGGCAAACGGCGGAATTGACAGACTGCGCCCCGTGCCGGCGGGCTCGAGCGCCGACGCGGGGCGGATTCAGGGCTATAATCGTACCATCATCCAGGACAACCCGACGCGTCGGCCCCTCGCGCATCGAACCTCCAGCGCGGCGGCCGGGCGCAGGCTAGCGATCCGACGGCGGTGGCGGACACTGCTGGCGGAGACTCCAGCCCCGCCCCCTGCGCGGTCCTGTATTGCCAGGGAATCGGGATTGGCTCAGGGGGCCACATCGAGCCGCTGCTTGATGTCCTACTTGTGAGGGAAAATTGATGCTCATCGGAGCACCCCCGGCACCAGAGGCAGCCATTTCAGTTGTGATACCCGCCTACAATGCGGGACGCACGATAGCGCCGGCACTGGAGAGCGTCCTAGCCCAGAGCTCGTTACCTGAAGAGATCATCGTGGTCGACGACGGTTCGGCCGATGACACCTTCGAGATCGCGAGTGCTTTCGGCGGTATCGTCAAGGTTATCAAACAGGCCAACCAGGGTTCCGCCGCGGCACGCCAGACCGGCACCGACGAGGCCCGCGGGGACTATATCGCCTACCTCGATGCCGATGACTGGTGGCTGGACAACAAGCTAGCTGTGTGCCGCGCCATACTGCGCAGTCAGCCCGTCAATTTCCTGTTTGCCGACCTGCGCAGAGCGCGGCATGGCGAAGCCGAAGAACGCTTTCTGCCAAGGAACACCTCGTTTTATCCTATTGCCGAGCAGTACCTGGACCGCGCCACGGCGGTGGCCGGTATTGAGCAGCTCTTTGCGCTGCCGCAGGAGCAAGGCCTGGGTCTGATCCTTGACGGTTTTCCCGTCTATCCCAGCACGATGCTGGTAAACAAGCAGGCTCTTGGAGCGGTGGGCGGGTGGAATCCGCGCTTCAGGCGGTCCCAGGATTTTGACGTGGCAATCAGGCTTGCACGCCGCTTTCCATTGCATTTCCACAATGTCGTAGGCGCCATTCTGGGTTTACACGAGGTCAATTCCGATGTGCGGTCCTATGCGATCATGCAGACCAAGGGCGACATCGCGGTGCTCCAATGTCACCTGCAGCATGCCGAGGATGGCGCCAGCAGAAAGCAGTTTGCAGGCGCGCTCGGCAAAAAATACCGGTCTCTCGGCTACCTGTATCGTCAAGCCGGCGATATTGAACGTGCGCGTGAATGCTACAAGGAAGCCATGAAATTTCCGGCAAAGAGACTCCGTTCCGGCGCCCGCTATCTCGCCACATCCACGAGTTATTTTGGAGTCTAGCGTGTCCGGGCACACCCGCTATAGGTTCCGCTGGCAACTAAACGGACGCCAATTGCGCGGTCACCTCAGCCTGCATCAGCCATGCGCGGTGACCTGACGGCGCCCTGGGCATGGATCATGGCATGAAACCGCGGATAGAAGACGTCGGCCACGTCCCGTGTGAAGGGGATGTCGAGGCCTGCGCCCGGCAGGCCACGCAGTCGTCCAACGCAGCGGTCCGGTCGTCGGCGACGTTGATGGTTTCGGCGGGATTGGCAAGCGGAGTCGGCGTCGACGTTTAAGCCACGGATTAATGGAAAAGCAGCTGCCTATCCCGTGAGAATGTAGGCTGTAACTGAAGGCGGAAGGACTGTCCGTCTCTTCCCATCGCTGCTTGCGTAAGGACCGGTGACAGGTGAGCTACGACCTGTGACGTGGGACGCCTCGCCCGTTAGGGCAGGGAGCGGTCACGCAGGATCTTCACTCAAAAACCCGGCCAGCATGGCCAGCAGACTAGCGCCGTCACTGCCATCGGGATCGGCAATATCGTCACTTTGCGGCATCACCGTGGTATCACTGGGTCCAAGCCATAGGGGGGCAAGCCGTCCCAACCCGCCCTGGAACACTAGATCGGACACAAGGTCGAAGGCACTTCCCAGACGCTGCAAACGCAACCATTCCGAGGTAGGTAATCCGGCGGAGTCCACGGGTTTCACTCCGAGCTTGGCTGCCATCAGCGCGCGCCGGTAATTGCGCACCTTGCGGCTGTAGCCAGCATCGATATCGCGGTCGAAGGAAGCAATGGCAACACTTCCATCAAAGGTCATGCCACGGCGACGCAAATGGGTTGCCCCCACCAGGCACCAGACATCATCGACAATGATGCTGGTGCTACGCAGTTGTGCCCAGCGGCCCGGAAAACCGCGCGGATGAAACACCGTCACGCGCAGGGGGTCTACCGCGCGTAACAAGCCAATGGCCTCACTGCGCTGCATGATGGCACGGCGCACAAAAGGCGCAAATGCGGGGGCAAAATCCGTTTCCCGTGGCACGCACACGACCACCTTGAGATTCGGACTGGCCGTCATGCGCTCAGCCAGTTTCTGCATCAAATCGATTTCATGGGCCGCCGCCATACCACCATTGCGGGCGGTGCGCGCCAGGCCAGCGGTTTCGATGTACACCAGTTCATCCGCCTCACCGATGGCGCGGGCGAGGGACCACAGGGCATCCCGGTTGCCGCTCCTGGCAAGGAAATATTCGCGCCGCACTTCGTTGATCAGACGATCTTCATTGGCTACGGTAATCGAGGGTACGCTGGGCAGACCCAGGGCACTGGCAAGCGCGCTGAGCATCTGTTGAAAGCTCAGCGGGGTAGCCGAGTCCAGCGGATTTCCCGCAGGCAAGAGAGACAGTTCAGGCGTTTCCACTACGGCGGCGATGGATTGCAGCATGACACCGGCAGAGGTCCCGGGCGGTGTGGCCGGGGCATCAACCGGCAGGTTGAAATTGGCACCACCTGACATGGCAATCCACCCCGGGGTGGTTCCACCCGGCAATGGGAAAACCGGTTGTACCCGTCGCACCGCATGCCGTGCCAGGTCATACCCAAGGGCACCGCTGACCCGCACACCCGGCGCATGCGTATCCGCGGCGGCAGGATTGCCCGGGTTGGCATTGCCATGATCACTGGAGAGGCTTTCCTGCGACCAGCGACCGCCACTCAGTACTGCATCCCAGGCCAGGCCAGCGGTAACCGCAGGATCGGGGATACCCGTTGCCATCACGGTTTCGTGGCGCATCATGGTAGGCAGCCGGGGCCCCTGGCGGGGCTGGGTTTCGGACATCAGCGCGCGGGCCAGGTCGGCTGGTGTGGCCGGAGCACCTCCCGGCGGCGTTACCGTGCGCGGCAAACCGAATAAGGGCGCGAGACTGATGGAGCGCACCATCACCGGTACGGGTGCCACAGGATCGGGTGCTGCAAAGGGATCGGCGGGTGCCGCGGCCGGCCCGGCAGCAATCAAGGCACGTTGCGCTGCCCAGAGTCGCCGTTGCCCCAGCCGTGGCGTGATGACGAGATCGTATACCAGGATGGCAGGATCGGGGCGCGAATCACCACTGGCGAGCGCGAAGGGATTGCGCACCAGCAGTTGCACCGGGTTACCCGTAGTGGCGATCCCCGCCCCGCCATCGCCGCGCAGAAAAGAAGGCTCTTCGGCAATAGCCTCGATGAGCTGGAAGCGCTGGGGAAAGACCCGCACCGCGGCACCATTGGGCGCGAAGTCCGCCGGGATCACCACCACGACATCATGGCTGCCCGACCAGGTCGCGGTTACACCCGCAGGGTTGGCACTACCCGATGCAAATCCGGTGGCAGTATCGGGTGCCGGATAGGCTGGCCAGTGAGCACTGATACCCGGTGTTGTTGGCACCCCGATGCCGGCATCCAGCGTCGGCGAAACGGCAAACATCAATCCACCCGCGGGTGCGCCCACCATACGCGCCATTACCTGTGAGATGGCGGCAAGCATATCCGGGCCATCGGCAAGATAATCGATGGTAACCGCATCGCGTACCTGTGGCTGCAGGTCGGCCGGCATTTTTTGATCATCCGCGGCGATACCATTGATTGACGCGGCACTGCGATTACCCCGCAGATGCCAGTCAAGATCGACGGCAAAAGCCCGCAGGAACTGGCGTGGCAGGACTACACCAGCAGGCAGGTCCGGCACCGTCAAAGGTACCGCGGCCATCACACCACCGCCCGCCCAGCCAAGCCGCAGGCGCGCCGCGGCGGCCGTTCCCGTGGCGCCCAGCTTTTCTCCCGTGGCCAAGGTCACCAAACCATTCGCTTGCGGAGCACCCAGTGGCGTATCGCCACTATCGAGGCGCTCCACACCGGGACCGCCGGCAATGGCACCGAACGCACGCCCATGCAGGGTCACCACATGGACCAACACACCAGTGTCAAGTCCGGCCACCGAACGCACACCGCCCGCACCGGTGGTTGGCGTGGCGCCATTGGTGACATCGAGGGCAGGGAGATTGGTCATCAGATCATCCAGCATCGCCGCCACGGCGACGGGATCGACAATCAATCCGCGGGCATCGTGGAAACTGATGGCCTTGTTGGCAGCAGCGGTGGGCAGCGCCTCGGCCGCGTCATAGATTTGTGGCGACTGATTATCCGTCAGGCCACGGATCACCATCACTTCCGGTACGGTACGCACCAGTGGCAAGCTGGCAGCGGTATAGCGCACCTCGGCCAGTCGCAACAGGCGGGCGGCAGCTTGTGGATGCAAACGCAGTACGGCGGCAGTTCCGGTCAGCGGCGACCCGTCCACTGCCCGAAATGCGGCCGCGCTGTCTACATACTCAAGGATGCCGCGCCAAGGGGCATTGGGCGTGGTGGCAAAGGTCATAGTCAGCGTGGCGGCATCAAAGGAAGGATTCGCACTACCCCAGGCGGGTGCCAGCCGCACCGTGGTGAGGCCGAGCGCATCCAGGCCGTTATCGCGAAGGGCTTGCGCGGCACTGGCAGGGGTAAGCGTAAAAACCGTGGCCATGGGTGTGTCTCCTCAGCCGCGCCGCCGCTGCTCGACCGTGCGGCCGTCAGGCGTTTCGATGCGGACCAGAACCTTGCTCAACTTGATAGCCGCGAAAATAGTGAAATTGTCATCCATGGGTGCCGCCCGGCGTCCCAGCAACAAGGGCTCCAAGGACGCAGTGGGACCACTCACCACAGGCACGGTGGACAGCGCTCCATCAAAGACGTAGACGCCATCGATTAGCTTGAATGGGCTGGGCGGCGCTCGCCCGCCAAGGGTAATGGACCCCTGCAGCCCCACCCCGGAACCCCGTGGCGGGGGAACCCGCAATGACCCGGGCCGCAGCGGCAGATTGCCCGCTGCAGCCGTTGACGGGGTCAGTTCGATGTGGATCCGATAGGCACCACCGAAGCCATCCGTAGCGGGCGCATCGCTGGTAAAGCTATAGACTCGTCCGCGACCACTGATGCTGAAGGCATCAATGGTGGATAAGCTCGGCAACGGCTGCACGGAACCCGCCGCAACCGTGATGGTTTGTTCACTGGTTCGGCCGAGGGGATCAGTAAGCCGCACAATGACGGAAACCACATCATTGATTGAGGCACGGCGGAGCAGCAGGCGGTATTGGTATTGTATGGTGCTGCTTTCACGCCAGACCCCCGAACCCGTTGCGGGCTGCATGGTAGGAATTGCCGCAAGGCTGGCACTGGTCTTCACCAGCTCACTGCCACCGGCCACCACGGCTTGAACCGACAAGGTATGCGGCCCCACCGGTGTTGCCTCTACCGGAGCGCCAGCGGTAAAAGTCACCAATGCTGCCGCAGGATCACTGCCGGGCCAGGAAATCACCAGTGCAGAAAGTTCCGGTGGCCCCGGGGGCGGCACCAACACCGACACCGCTGGTGAAGGCAATGAGCGTCCCTTGAGTACTCCGCGCAGGGGATCGTCCTCACTCCAAGCCACCGCACGATACCAGACCGTGCGCCAGGAACCGGGGGGGGTATCGAAACCGGTGACACTGCCGATCCAGTCGCCACCGCCATCCGGTGGCGCGATGGTCCAGCCTCCCCCTGAACTGCTCAGCGTGGCGATGGGTGGTCCCATGCTGTCAAGGCGACGAGCCGCATCATCCACGCGCACGCGATAGATATCGATGCGCTTGGGTCGCGCCCCCACACCACCACGGGTACCGATACGCAGGCGCACGCGATCGTTGGGAAGTGCGGGTGGCTTGTCTTCGACCCGCTGCACTTCAATGGTGGGCGGTGCGGGTTCGGCCACCCGTGGCGCAACATAGGGGATCAATGCTTCGTCGGCATCCGGCCCACTGGGCCAGGGTCCTTCATTGCCGCCCGCCATGACGGGCAGCACCGTGTAGAGATGAATATCACGCGAACCGCGCGGCAAGGTCACATCCACGCTGGTTGTGGTAATGAGATCCGCGTTGCGACGAAAAAAATCACGCCGCAACGGCGCCGCCGCAAAGGCTTGCTTGAGGGTGGTCAAACGCTGACTGAGGGTGCGCTCGGGGGTAGGTTCCGGAAAACCTTCGTGACTCGCCAGGATGCGGGTTTCGGTACTCTCGTAAAGGGCATAGCCAATGGCACCCGGCACCGCGGCCCAGTCAATATGGGCATGACACTCCCCGGCTGCATCGGCCAGGCTCGCCAGGCGCACGATATCCACCACGACGGAGGCACGCGCCCGTGGATCAGAGGCATAGGCAAGCCTTGCGGTTGGTGACCAGGGCCCGAAACGATTACCGGGAATCCGCTCCCTGAGGCGTGCTTCCAGCACCAGGCCGACATGCGGCGTGCCGGCATAGTCGAGGGTAAAACCCGGGATGGTGATGCGGTAGCGGCGACTGGAGGTTTGTGCGCTACCCGGTGTCACCAATTGCGTCCCTTCAGCATTCAATGACTCCACCGTGCCACCCGCAAGAACGGGGACATCTGCGGCGAAAGTGATGTGGGTATTGACGGGCAAGCCGCCCAGTTGCTGCTGCATACCTGATGGTGCCGGGCCTGCCGGTGGCGCGGTACTGCGCGTAGCTGCGGCGAACAGACGCCCGCGCAGCTCGACGCGATCTACCGAGCGCACCCGCCAGTCCACGGATATCTCCATCACCAGAGTCGCCGGACAGGCGCTGCCCGAACCGGTATCCGTGGCTTTGAGATCGGCCGCGAGAACTTGTACCACGGCCGGTGCCGGCTGGTTGAGACTGATGGGTCCCATCATCCAGGGACTCCAGACCCCGAAAATCGTCTGGGTTGCGGCCGCATAGGTCATGGCGATAGTGCCGGGATTATTGGGAATCGGCAGGGCGCCATCGGTAGCACTCTGCCGGGTCGGTTCCGGGTCGCGCTCATTGCGCGCGTTGCCGATTGGACGATAGCCCCTCGTCAGTGTGCGCGGGGTGAGCAAGGCTTCAGCGGGCGTTGCACTCCCCGTGGCATGCCGCGCGGCGGCAAAACTGGCGACGGCAGTTATCATCGTCAGCGGAAAGCGCTCCCAGCTGGTGCGGATCGAGGCCAGCCAGGGTTGATCGATGGCGGCGGGGCGCAGATGCGCCTGGAAGTCCACTTGCAGATCGGCCGGTGACGGCGCCGGCAAGGCCAGCCCGGGCCGGGGGACCAGTGCTGCCAGCTCAACCGTGTCCGAATGGCCATCCAGCCCTTTTTCCCAGACACCGGTGATCAGCCAGTCCCAGTCGCTGCGGGTTGAGTCGCCGAACAGGGCACGATCCCCCAGCGTGATTTGCGGAATATCCTCATCGGGATAACCCGTACCATACCCCAGTGCCACCGCCAATTGCGGATCGCTGGAGGCCGCCATGGCCAATAGTCCGATGGGGGAAAGATCCGCTTTGCCCGGCTGCACGGCAGGCATGGCATCACCGGCAGGATTCTGGGGCGGGTCAATGGCAAAGGGAAACAGTTTTGCCGCCTGCTGATCAGGCGGGAAGCCGGCAACCTGTTGCAGCAACGGGAACAACTCCAGAGCGCATTCTTCCACCAGTCCCAGGGGGTCGGGTAGCTCCCACAGGGGTGCTGCCGCGCCGGTGCCCAGGGTCGGCCACCAGCCAAGCGGGTTGACACCACGCTTGAAACGATCAACGGCGGCATCGATGGCTTCCACTTCAGCGCCCGCCATCCCCTGCTTGCTGCCATGATGCTGCCCAAGAGAAGCCCAGTCCGCCTCTTTCACTGGCAGGCCCACGGTTTCCACCAACTGCCAGGATTGCACCGATTCCAGTTCCTTGACCGTCATGCCGCTGACATCAGCGAAGCTGCTGACATTGATCAGCAATAACCCCGTGATCCTGCCAGCCTCGAATGCCATTTTGCGCGAACCACCCGCAGGCAGCGTGCGGCTCTGCAGGGTCACCACCGATTCCAGGGTCGGCGGCCCGCACAGCACCGCTATGGTTACCAAACCACCGGCACTGGACTCAACCTGCAGTGATACCGAGGCAAGCGGTTGATCGAACTGGATCACTTGGAACAGGGGCTGTATTTGGAACTGTTCGAAACCGACGGGATGGTGCTCACCCAGCGGCAGCGCTGGCCGGCGCCACACCTTGAAGGGCTCACTTGGCAAGCCAACCTCCGGGGAGGTTTGCCAGCGCAGGTACAGCACCCGTGCCTTATCACTGCCCGTCGTGGCGGCTATGCGTTGCCGTCCCTGTTGACGCATCAGGGCGATGAGATCAAGCACCGCACCTTGCGCGGTAAAGAGGCCGGGATCATAGATTCGTATCGCCATGATCAGCCCCCCTCACCGTTCTTCCCAGGGCGCGAAGCCGAGGATTTCGTCAACAATCACAAAATTGACGGGGGTGGCACCGGGACCATCGAGATACGCCGCCGTAAACGCCTTTTGCTCCAAAGCGAGGCGCAAGCGTTTGCCGCGCGTCGCCGGTGCCAGCATGACCAGGGCACGTTGCCGACCCGGAGACCATATGGTTCGCGTCACCCCGGCATCGCCACCGGGTGCACTGACCAGGTCGAGCCAGTTCTGTTCCAGTAAGCGCCAGCGCTTGGTGGGTGGCGCGTCACCGCTGGCATCCTCCCTGGGAAGTGCGCGGCTACGCTGCATGGGTTCCGAGGCATCGATCAGCACCGCCACGGGCTGCGGGGTGGCTGCGGGATTGGCCTGTTCCCAGAAAATCACCAGGCGTGGTTCCCTGGGAACGGGCATGGGTTCCAGTCCGGCGGTGATCATCGCTTGATCGAGTTCCGCACCCTGCGGATCACGCGCGGCAAAAGCCGGTGTGGTGGCAATACTCTGCATGGCACCTGGAGGTGCGAAGCGATGTTCTGTAAGAACACCCTGGAAGGTGGCCGCGAAATCGTCAAAGGTGCCAAAGCCACCGGTGGAGAATTGCCGCCGCAATACCCGCTCACCCACTGTCGACCGGGGGGCACCGATGGCCACAGCTTCGATGTCGATGACATAATCGGTAAAGGGATCCAGGGGAATGGGAACGGTGAATTCACTGTGCCGTGGGCGATTCACATCGGCGGGGATACAGGGTGCGATCTCTCCAAGCAAGTCGCTCAATACGGCCTCAAAGGGAGACAGCACACTGGCGGCCACATGGCCCAACGTCGGCTGCGGGCCAATGGCAGCACGCACCAGCGGCAATGGATGCTCTATACCCGGCTCGTTCACCTGGCGGAAAGAAGCGGCCTTGATACGTACCCGCAACTCCTTGCCATAGGCTCCCCACAACCTGTCGATGTCATTGGTGGCGAACACCATTTTGATTTTTTCCTTGCCGAAGACGTGGGCCTCATTACTGGCAGGCAGGCTGCAGAGCATCCAGGGCTCCAGCGACCTGGGACTTTGGGCATCGGTTTTGAACCAGTAGTCCACGGTCTGGGTACCGCCCGCGGTTTCATGGTTATCCTTGTCACGAACCGTTACCGCCACACTGGTACGCAAGCGGTATAACTCGTTGGGCGCCAGGAGTGCGACGTCACCGCTATCAGGCCCCAGAAAGCTCTCCACTACTGCGCGGTTACGTTCGCTTGTCCGCTCATCCCACTCTTGGCGCAACACCTCTGCCAGGCGGGTGAATTCCAGTGCGGCAACATAGAATGGCCTGCCACCCTGCTCTCGCTTCTTGGCACTGGATACATCGGGGTCATGGGGTACGCCAATTTCGATATGATCGAGTTCACGTAATTCATCCAGTTGCACGAGGTAGGGGACATAGCCTTGTGATTGCAATAGGGCGGCATGCTGGATGGCGTGATAAACCGGGTCGACCCAGGGTCCAGCAGCATCGGTCCAATTGGGCGGCAGGCCGGCAACCCCGAGCAAATCTGCCGTGCTGACACGCCGCTGCCCGATTTCGTTGTCCTGCTTGTCAAGGAAGCGCAGCACCAGGCCCCGGTTGCTGCTATTGCTTGCCGGTAATTTACGGGATGCCAGCAGCAACACGCGCCCGTCAACAATCGGGCCGCTGTTGACCACGATCACATCGTCCAGAGGGCCCTGTTTATACGCCATTTCATCCAGGGAGTGAGCAACCTCATCCGCCTGGGTCAGGTCGCCGAAAATTACCGGCTCACCAAGATCGAATTGCGGTGCCGCCAGCAGTCGGCTGCCGCATTGTTTTTGCGGAACCGTGGCTGCGCCAGCTGATCCATCACGCCCATTATCAACCGTAAAGGCAGACAGAGGTCCAAGCGCCGCACGATGAATCGCGTTGCCGTTAGCCAGCATACGCAGGGTGTCACTGAAATCGATACTATCGACATCGATGCGGTTGGCCTTGCGCAGGCCGAAGGAAGCCGCCGTAGCTGCAGTCAGCGCCGCGCGTTCACTACGCAAGCGCGCACTAAAGCCACGACCCGCCACGGCACTCACACCGCCAGTGCCACCCCGTTCCGCGATGTCCGAAGCGGCTAGACCCGGGGCTCGCTCCCGCTGCCGACAGGGCACCTGCGCAGCAACGATGATGGCAGGGATGATGCCCCGCTGCCGGTCCAGTTGCCGGTTACCCGTGCGCCAGCGTTCAAACACCTGCAGTTCCCGTTCGACTTCGGCCGAACGTTTGCTGTCGGCAGGATCGGGCCAGGCAATACCATCCAGCGTCCAGCCGGTTTCCGATGGCCCAGTGGGCTCATCGGCAAAGGTCCACAACACAGCCGCGGCAGGGGCCGGATCGTTACACACGGTGCCCCACCGCTCGGTAATGGTTTCTTCGAGGAACTCGCTGCGCTCCACGGCCTTGGGGGTAGGATTCGGTGCCCAGTTAAGCAGGGAAAGCTGAGACACGAGGTTGCCCTCGGAAGGATCATTCAGTGTCCACCAGGTGGACGGGGTGGGCCCGGCACTCACCGCGGGGCCACCATCGGCGCGGGTCAGTTCCACGGCGCTCACCAGGTACTTATAGCTATAGTCACCACGTTTGACGAAACCATCGGGACCGGGAGCACCCGGTGAGCCACCGGGGTCGGTATTGAAAATCTTCAGTCCATCATCCACCGGGGTGGCCGACATACTGATCACCGGAATGGCATCGATGGGCACTACCGGCAAGCCTTCGGCGCTATCGGCCGGTTGTGTGGATTGCTGCAGGGCATCGCCGATCTTGGCATCAATACCACGATCAACGCCAGTACCCACCACCAGCGCCGGTGAACGACTGACCAAAGTTACCGCGCGCACCAGGGCAGGCGCGGCGGGAATGATGGCAGCGTTCTCGCCGATGTGAAAATCAACGCAACCCTTGATGCTGAAAAAGAACAAATCGATCTCGCCGCAAATCTCGCCGTCGATGCGGGACACTTCAGTGCCATCGGCGCGCTCACCGATTTGTACCGTGAGTTGTGCGGAAGCGCTGATACTGAGAATAAACAGGTGCAGCTCGCCGCGCACATAGAGTATGCCGCCGACATAGAAGGGATCGAAACCGAGCACCGCATTGAAACCCGCAGTGGCGCGCAGGTAGAGATTGATACTGACATTGCCCCAGACGATGGAGACTTCAAGGCCTACAGCCAGGCCGACACCATTGATGGCCGACAGGCCCTTGTAGGCAGGGATCCCGTGACCGCTGACCATCACATAGCCCGAGCCATCGAACACCGTCAGGATGCTGGCATGGATCGGCCCCGGCATGGGTCGACCCTGGGTATCCGGGCCGCTGAAGGTGCCGAGGTATACGTGCCAATCGCCGCCTTTATTCAGGTTGAAATACGCCTCGATGGGGATGCGGATTTCAACAATGGGGGTAATCTTGAACTCAATGGACAGACCAATGGTCAGTGTGCCGCGCCCGAAATCAAGGTCGATTACACACAGGAAGGTGCCTTCGGCATTCTTGTCTTTGAGATCAGGCAGCACCGCGAGCAGATTGGCACGCACCACCAGCAACAGGCGTGGCCCCGGCAGTTCGAGCAGCACCATCCCCTTGACGTTGAAGATGATGCCACCTTCCATGGTGCCCAGAATCGCCCCCAGGCCAAAGGCCCAGTGATCCACTTCGGGTTTCCAGGCCGCAATGTTGGTCGGGTTGCCCTGGGCGCGCTCCTTGAGCCAGGTAAGCGCCGGTGTCAGCGAAGTGATGCCGCTCTCATCACGCGTGTAATGCATGGCAAACAGGCCCAGGAAGCCGTAGATGCCGAATCCCGACTGCGCCAGGGGAATCGCCACCGGCAACTCCAGTTCCAGGGAGATGATCACCCCCGTGGCCGGCCCTCCCAGGGACGCGGGAATATTGGCAACGCCAATACCCGCCGCAAGGCGCAACTTCAGCGGGACCAGGGAAACATCAATCTGGCCCTTGATCTCGAAGGGATTGGAATTGATCTCCATGTAGCCGCGGCCTTCCAGGGTACCCGGCACCGTGAGGCTGGCGGCAAAGGCGGTCAGTTCGGGAGGGCCTACCGGATCCACCGGCATGCGCACCCTTGCACGCTCAATGGTTACCACGCCAAGGTCAATGGCAAAGCCAAGGTCGATTTCGAAGGTCAGCGGGTTGGTACGGGCAATGCGTGCGCCCAGCACCTGAATGATTTGCCCAAGAGGATCGGGCACCTTCACCGCGCCGGGACCCGACAGGTCGATGGAATACCCCTTGGATGAATCGAACATCGGGCGTAACTGGAAGCGATCCCCCGACCCAGGCGGATACCCCATCTTCAGACCAATCGCCTTGTAGCGCACCGCCAGTGGTTTGTTGCGGGGTATTTCCAGGATACGGAAGCCACCAAGGGAAATATCCGTCGAGATGGCCGTTTCGACATCAAACAGCAAAGTGGTCCACCATTGACCGGCACGGGTGGTCACCTCGAGTTCGCCACCGTACAACACCACGCGTTCGACATTGAGCCAGCCAAGTTCCGCAAGCGTGACCGGCAAACCTATAGCCGCCGCGGATAGCGCAATTTCGGTCACCGATCCGTCGGCCGGATTCGCCGGCGCGGTTTCGGCCAGCAGCGGCGTAAAGACCGCGGTCATACCCAGCACATTACGACCGGTATTGGGTGGCTGCAGCGCCTGCCCCAGTAATTGCCCGGTCATCACCAGGCCATCGCGATCGCTGGGATCAGCGCCCAGATAGAGTTTCAATTGATCGCTCTGACTCGCCGGATCGGTCTGATAGAGGATCTGGTAGTTAACGATGCCATCGGCGGGATTCTGGCTACCCAGCCCCTGGAAGGTGGGAAGGTCCTGTCCCGACAGACCCCGGTTGCGCAGACGCCCTTCCGTGGCGGTCTCGAAATCAATCGACCCGGACAATTCAATGGCCACGAACTGGTCGCGCACGATGCGCACCTTGAGCGCCGCGGAACGAAACCAGTCCGGTGGTGGCGGTGTCGCCGGCGGCGGGTCGCGGGCCGGAATCACTGGTGGCGGCGGCGCGGCGACCGTTGGCCGAAGCACCTCGCCCTGGGTGATGGTGCCCGGCAGGCTTACAGGCCCCAGGCCACTGATGCGCGCCTTCCACCAGACATTGCGCGGGCTGCCATGGGTCTTCCAGTCCACGGTCCAGCCGGCGGGTGCCGGTGCGGCACCGATATCCGGTGGATCGGTGTTTAGGGTAAAACCCGGAATACGCTTTTGTGCGTCGGGATTGCCGGCTTCCTGTGCCAACAGTTCACGCAAGGCATCGGCACGGCGCCGCGACAGCAGGTAATTGTACTTGGCCTTGGCATCGTCACCTTCATAGCTGGCCGTGCCCGACAGGGTCAGGTTGGTCGCAGTGATGCGCTGCAATGCCGGCCGGTAAGCCTCGAGAAACGGTGTGCCGGGTGGCGACCACAGGGCGGTGCCACTGGGATCCACCGCAGGTGAACTGTTGGTATTGACGGGATCGATGGCAAACCCCGGCGTGGCGCTGATCTCGGGCCTGTCAAAGCGGAAATAGCAGGTGATATCAGTAATCGTGGCGCCACTCAGTTCGGCGCGTATGGACTTGGTCTGCCCCGCTGCCACGGGGATGGACACCGTCGCTGAAGTGCCCTGGGCACTGCCATCCACGGTCCAGCTGGTAGCCGGGTTGGCAGGACTAAGGCTGACGACCACCGAGGAGGCGTCCTGGCGCACCAGCAACAATTCCGGGGTGAGTTGTGGCTGCCCTTCCAGAGTGATCGAGGTGGTGCGAATGGTTGCCGGTTGCGGCGGCGCCGCCCCGGGAGCCGGCAGGCTCGCAGCAGCCTGCCGGCGCCGAGCCCGGATTGTCAGGGTTGCCGCCTTTTGCGGGGCACTGCTGTCATTGGCGGTGATGCCAATATCCAGCTCGGTGGCGGTGGACAGATTGATGTCATGAGCAATGCCACTGTGCGCACTTCCGCCAAAGGTGGCCTGCCCCGTATAGGGTGCCCGCCCACCGACGATGTCGATGATCATGCGGGTGCGCTCGGGCAGTATCACCTCGGCCAGAGTATCGGACAACCGGGTAATACCAATGGCACGTCCATCACCATCAAAGAACCGAGCCGACAGGCTGAGGGTGCCGGAACCCTGGTTGATGACCATGAGCTCGAAATCGCCGGTCACCCCACTCGACCGGCCCAAGCCGATCAGGAAGTTGCGCACCCCGGCATCCACGGCAAAATCTTCCATCCCACTGGGCGCAAGGAACAGGCGGATTTCCGGGAGATACAGGCCGGTCCAGCTCTCGTCGAAACCAAACTGTTCGAGTACCGCGGGCGGCGTATAGCCATCGGCAAGATCCAGTACCGCGGAACGGAAACCAATACCCACCACCCGGCCATCACCGATGAAGGCATAGGGGGGGGTCATGGTAATCAGTTCAGCCGCGGCTATATCGCCCGGATCATCAATGCCAGAAACGCCCAGGGAGGCAATAGAGACATCCAGCACAGCCGCGGCATCACTGCCCTGGGCAAGGCGCAATTTAACCCGTGGCAGGGTGAAAACGACATCGCTGTACGAGGCATCCGGCACCAGCAGACCATCGGGCTGCAGCTTGGCCGGCTTGAGCAAGGGGGGACGCATGACAACGCCGGCAAGGACCAGATCGAGGGTAAAGCCGGTTCCCGGATAGTCAGAGGGTGGCGCGTCCCCGGGAATGGTATCCCAGGCATCCAGCACTGCACGCACCGGGGCAAAGGCGGCATCACCACCGGGAACCGTGGCCACCCCGTTGGCCACAATCTGCCCGGCCGCACGCGGAACCGCCATGGCAAACTCAACCCGCGTGTCAGTAATATCCAGCCAGGGCTCGGTCCTGCCCGCTTGCTGACGCGGATGACCCTCGGTGTTGGTGGCTTCCGCATACAGCTTGCCACTGACGGGATCGAAGACGATTTCCGTGTCACCGGAAAAACGTGCGATGCCGCGTATCACCAAGCCTTCGGCGCCCAACGCAGTTTCGAAATTTTCGACATAGATAACCGCTAGGGCGGCATGCCAGACGGTATTTTCACCCTTCAGAAGATACGGGCGAAACAGGTCGATAAGTGCAAGGTCTTGAGCCATACACCACAGCCCTCTGGGAGGAATTGTCCTTTATTTTTACTTGTTTTTATCGCATTTCCATTGCGTATAGTGCTGCGGATGAGTAACAGTAACGGTGAATTCATCCTTGCACAAATTCACATTAATTGGGAAGCTATATTTTTTATTTTTATCCGGCCAGATGAGTGTGAAACCTGACCAAGGCATACAACCGCCAGCTAACGCAGACGGCTTTCGGTAGCGCGCACTGACCAACGCCACACGGCAAGGCGTGTTGGCCGGTTTGCGACCACAAGAGACCTCGAGGCAGTACGAAAATCGCCGCGCTCACGTCCCGATTCAGCAACAGACCGCAGTCCGGGCAGCGGTGTGCGCGGGTGGAGAGCGTCTTCTTGACGATGCTGCCGCAACGAGAAGCGGCTCGGCCTGTGTAAGCCGTGCTCACCTTCTCAATCAACCTACCAGCTGCTGCCGCTCTGCAGGTGATACAGTCAACGAACGCGCCCCATGCTGCGCTGGCGACGGACACCAAGCGGTCCTAAAGGGTCTGATTGGCACGCTCCATCCGCCCCTTGGCCTGGGGGGCCTTGGGCGTGGATGACGGCTAGGTCCGGGGTCTTCGGCGCGCGAGTGAACTGCGTCAACTCACCATCGCGCGCCGGCTGATTAACGCGGAAAAGGCTGTGTTTGCCTGAGTACACCGCCACGAGGCGACCATGCTGCGGTGACGCACATCAAGCAGCGTCTCGCGGGCCAGCGTGCGCCCCGAGTCGGCATACCGCTCTCGCGTCAGGGCCATGGCCGCGTCACGAACGCCCGGATCGATCGCATGCTGGGCCGCTTGCC
This sequence comes from uncultured Gammaproteobacteria bacterium, assembly GCA_963792875.1. Taxonomy (GTDB): domain Bacteria; phylum Pseudomonadota; class Gammaproteobacteria; order Pseudomonadales; family JAHEGP01; genus JAHEGP01. Next base: position 409,971 of record CAWBXV010000002.1, read on the forward strand.
TCTGTGACCGGAGATCAAGCCGGTCACACCAGATGGGCGGTGACACCGAACCAGCCGCTTGACCTGCCGATCACTGAGACCCAGTCGCAGCGCCGCGCCAGCCTGGCCCAAATGGTTGCCCGGCACCGCCTGGATCACTTCCAGCCGATCTGCCTCTCGTCGACGCATCGAAAGGTGCGCCATCGTCACCCGCTTCAGCAATACCAGGGGGGTCATTATTACTTTGGGCTGGCCATTTCGGACCCAACTGTCGCTGCTGACCCGTCCATCATTTATAGTTGAACGACAAACGAATGCTCCGGGAGTTCAAACCCACAGGTATCACACCGGGCCAGACCCGCCCAAACAATGTGCGACGGCATCCGTGCAAGGAGGCAGCATGCGACATCATCTGCGACGTTTTCTGGTTGGCTCGTTGCCGTTCCTTGCCCTGACGCTGCTCTGTGCCAGCGGGCCGACCTGGCCGGCGAACGACTGGCCGGTGAAGAAATTCGAGGTGTTCCTGGGGCCCCCGACGGCCTCCAATTTCGACCTGGGCATCACCGCGGACCAGGTATTCGGCCTGCTGGACAATTGGGTGGACATCGACTCGCCCACCGACCCTGCTCCCGACGTTCCGGCCGCGGCCATCGCCGAAATAGAAAGTTACCTGGGCGAAGTCGCCCAGATGCTCGATGACATGGGCTTCGCACCACCTCTGCTGGTACCGATGGTGAAGACCGCCGCGGGCGAGCCGGCTTACCGGGTCTATTACTATGCCTACAACGGCGCACCGGCCCGGTATCGATCCAGTGAATGTGGCAAATTCCGGCCCACCATCCACATCAATGCCAACAGGTTCCTGAACGGCACCGGCCAGATCAGCCCCAAGAATTACCAGGACCTGGCCCACGAACTTTTTCACGGAGTCCAGGGTGCCTACAGGCTTTTCAGTGAAAACTGCGGGCAGGCATTGGGCGGCTGGATTACGGAGGGCACTGCCCAGGCCCTGGGCGCCGACCTGGCTGCCTGGTCGAGCCGCCATATCGACCCGGAGTACGGGCCCGGAGACTGGATCTTCCACCGCTGGGGACTGCGCTTTTACGACCGCCCCCTCAGCGCGCGCAGGGTGACCGCCAGTGACACGTACGAGGCCCTCTATCCGGGCTGGGAGCAATTCGCCAACGTCACGTACGGGGCGTCTTCGTTCTGGCGTTTCGTCGGCGAATGGGTTGCGACTGGCGGTGGTGCGGGCACCGCCGCGGTCAAGCCGGATTACAGTTACCTCATCAAGCTGTTCGACAGCAGCCTGGGGGGCGCGCCGGGTTGGGACACCGAGCTGGCCTGGCTCGACGGTCAGTTAGCTGATCACCCGCGGGTGGGCCTGGGCCTGGAGCGCATCTACCCTGATTTCATCAGCACCTACGCAGCGTACATGACAACCCGCATCAAGACGCTCATCGCACCCTCCGAGGCACGTGATGCCTTCCTGCGCAGCACATTTCCCGAGCGGGATTGCCCGCTGCTGCGGGTCAACGACAGCCATCCGGTAGTCCGCTCACAGGTGGAAATCGAACCGGTTGCCGCAGAGTGCCTGCGCCTGGAGTTGGCGTACAGCTATCCGACGGATATCGAGATCAGCCTTTCCAATCCGTCCAAGGCGGCGCTCAGAGCGCTGGCCGTGGGAACCGAAAATGGCCAGGTGGTAACCCAGCCGGTGTTGATCCCCGTCCAGGATGGCTGGCGGGCTTCCTTCATCCTCAATGTCAAGGTCAGCATGGAACCGGTGGTATTCATCATTGCCAATGTCGCCGACGAGGCCGGCCGGACCCGTCGGATCGAGGCCGGCCTGCAGATTGCGCCGACCCGCACCGGCAACTCGCTGGCGCCCCAGGGGCCAGTGCCACCGCAACCCCCGCCCGGCCCGGGTAATACCGCCGGCAATGCGGCCGCCGATGGTGCACTGGTGACGATGTTCTCCCAGAGCGGGCGCGTGGGCCAGCAGATCAAAGCGGGGCTGCAGTCCCTCAACCCCAACCTCGCGCACAGCAATACCGTATCGCGGCAGTCGGACCAGCCCCCCTGCGAAGACGCCTTCAAGGTGCATTCCTGCGGCCCTCATACCTCCATCAGCCTGTCCATGGTGCCCGGCATGTACGGCAGCATGACGCAAGCCACCGGCCGGGGCGGCGCCTTCGGCCAGTTCACCAGCATGATGGCCGGGGTGGCGGCCGCCGGGCCCGCCGAAGCGTCACGCCGTATGCAGGAGATGGCGGAGTATGTTAAAAGCGTGGATGGAACCGAAGTCAACATCACCATTCCCCTGATCGACTACGGCTTCACGGGCTCTTTCAACAATGCCCGTCTGACCGTGAGCGCCCGTGGCGGCAGCAGCTACCAGGCCATAGGCCCCGGCGACATCCAGCCCGGGCCCGGCCACGAATACCCCCTGTCCGGCCGGGTGACTATCGAGGAATACACGCCGACTTTGTTGCGCGGCACCTACAGCGGCGGTCTGGTCGACATGGAGCGGATCGATTGGGCAAACGTCGGTGACGACTTTACCTTGCCGGTGCACGAGACCATCCAGGGTAACTTCCAGATCGTAGCGGCTTGGAGAGGTGACGATCGCATCCATGCGGAGCTCGCCGAAAACGCCGTGGCCTCGGTTTACCGGGACGTGGCGGAAATGATGCCGGGCCTGGACCCGCAGTTGCTCCAATCCATCCAGCAGTCTCAGCAGGGTGCCGCACCGGGCCCAGACGCCAGCGGCGGAGCCGGCACCGGTGGCGACACCAGCGCTGGCATCATTACGCCGGGTTGCGACTGCAGCTGCAATGCGGCGCCGGACCCCAAGCCCGAGTGCGAGCGGGCTTGCGGGGGCACTTATGCCGCGTGCAAGGGTCTGGTGGCCACCGCGGTCATGCGGCCGAGCCGGGAGGACCTGATGCCCACAGTGGAGAAGGCTGCAGCTGACCCCTTCCTGCGGACCCTGCCGAACGCCTGCGACCTGCTCAGCGCACCGATAGCGGCCGGCGCCCTGGGGGCCTCGGACGTGCGGCCCAGCGGGGTGCGCGATCACCTCGCCCAGGTCACCAGCCAGTGCGCCTGGCGCGATCCGCAGGGCAAGGTGCTGGGACTGACCATGATGTTCCAGAGTCTGGCGGTATATGATTCCCGCAAGAATTCCCTGGAAGAGTTGCAGATCAAGGTGCGAGGGTTCAACTTGAACAGCCCCCTGCCCGCACCACTGGAGGGCGTAGGCAACGTGGCCTTTGGCCTGCACGATCGTGACACGACCTCGCTGGTCGTGCTGACCGGCGTTTACGGCACGACAATGGACAAGGGCGACTTCACCACCGAGTTGCTGACGACGTTCAAGCTGACCGATGCCGGGCGCTCGCCGGAAGAACGCCTCGCGGGACTGGTCAGTGTGGCACGCCCCCAGCTTGAGCGCTTGCAGCGCCTGGCCATGACCACCCACGAGGGCGACCCGGGACACTGACGCCGGTAAACGCCACGAGCGTCATCCGATCCCGCCTGCGCTGCCCTTCGTGAGCAACCCAGGCAATGAGGCTTTGCCACTGCCCGGGCAAGCCCTGAACGGCTGCTGCCTGTGCGGCGCGCTACCATTGAACAACCGCCTAAAACGCTGCAGTCAACCTCAGCATCAGGCTTCAGTGGAGGCGATCACCGAATAAGGAGTGTGACCGGAGCCACCCCTTGACGACCCCCACTGTCACTGCCCACATTGCACAACCCAGGAGTCTGTCGGACTTCGGCTTGTGGCCAATGGAGCGGCTGATCTTATCCCTGCGCGGCCACGCGGGGCGCTGTGCTCACCTCTGCGGCAAGCTGGATTCATCGCCGCTTTCTCAGCATTGCGGCGATTACAAAAAGGGGACATACAAAAAGGGGACAGATTTATTTCTTCACCGCAACGCACGCCGGCGTGCGGGTCATCGACGCCGGCATGGCGCTGCGGCGCCTCTCCGATGACGCCAGCCATGCCGGAAACAAGGCCCCGGCGGGCTCAGCGCGCGAGCACGTCGTAGTCGGCCAGATCAAAGCGCCGCAGCTGGCGGCGATACTGCGGCGTCAGGCCGGGCCAGTTCAGGTAGTTGTTGCCCGCCTCATCCAGATACCAGCTGCGGCAACCGCTGCTCCACGGGGTATTTGCCTGGCGCCGCTGCATCGCTGCGGCCCAGGCCTCGAGGCGCTCGCGTTTGACCTGCAGTGGCCCCAGCCCGTGGCCGCGCTGCTGCGTCAGCGCGCTGATGATGTAATTGAACTGGCTCTCGAGCATGTACACGATGGAGTTGTGGCCGAGGTTGGTGTTGGGGCCGTAGAGCAGGTACAGGTTGGGAAATCCGTGCACGGTCACGCCCTTGTAGGCTCTGGGCCCATCGGCCCAGGCCTGCGCCAGGGTCTGGCCGGCGCTGCCGGTGACGGTCAGCGGCGCGAGAAAATCCAGCGCCCGGAAACCGGTAGCCAGCACCACCGCATCGCAGGGGGTGTGCGTGCCGTCGGCGGCCACCACGCCCGCTGCGGTCAGCCGGGCGACCCCCTGGGGGTGCAGCTCGACCTGCGGCGCACTGAGCGCCTGATAGTACTCAGACGTGATCAGCACGCGCTTGCAGCCGATGGCGTAGTCCGGCGTCAGCTGCCGGCGCAGCGCCGGGTCGGCGACGCCCCTGCGCAGGTTGGCCCGCCAGCGCCGCCTCAGCTCCTTCATGATCAGCGGGGCGTGGATAAAGCCCAGCCCCATCAATTCAAAGTTCAGGTAGGTGAACAGCCGGTCCAGGCCCCGCAACCACGGCAGCCGGCGGCGCAGGGCCCGCTCAAACCGGCCGTAGGCGCGATCGCCGCGGGGAATGCAGTAGGGAGCGCTGCGCTGGAACACGTGCACCCGCCGGGCGGTGCGCGCCAGCTCCGGAATCACCTGCACGGCGCTGGCACCGGTGCCGATCACGGCGACCGTGCCGCCGGCGAAATCCACCGCCGGGTCCCAGCGCGCCGTGTGCATGAGCGGCCCGGCGAAGTCCTCCATGCCGGGCAGCGCCGGAATCAGCGGACGGCGTAGAATGCCGCAGGCGGCGCACAGATTGTCGGCCTCGTAGCGCGTGCCGTCGGCCGCCGCGACCACCCAGCACTGCCGCGCGGCGTCCCAGCGCGCAGCGGTCGCCTCGCAGTTGAGGCGGATGTGCGGGCGCAGCCGGTATCGGTCCGCACAGTGGCGCAGGTAGGCGAGAATTTCCCGCTGCTGCGGGTACTTCCGGCTCCAGTCGAAGCCGCTCTCGAACGAGAACGAATACAGCGCGGTCGGCACATCGCAGGCCGCGCCGGGGTAGCGGTTGGCCCACCACACGCCGCCCACGTCAGCTTGCTTCTCGAGCAGCAGAAAGTCATCGAGGCCCGCCTTCGCCAGGCGGATGGCCAGCCCCAGGCCGCCGAAACCGCCACCGATGATCAGCGTGCGACAACGCACGACCGAGTCCGCTTCACTCATCCGCCAGCCTCCTGCCTGCCCGCAATACCGCCCGGGTGGGCCGCCGCAACCGCCCGTCGCGCGATCAGGGCAACCCTCGCGTCGATATTGCCACAAACCGGCACGGCATTGGGGGGCATCGATGCCGCAGGGCAGCGGAAACCAGCGGCCGTGGGCGCTGCCGGGGCTGGTGGAGTGACTGGTGGAGTGACTGTCGGGATCGACGGGGTCCCGGCCGGGCCGCGGGATGGCGGTGACACGACTGTCGGTGAGGGTGGGCTCGGGGCGACCGTCGCCGTTCTCTCAGCCGCAGCCGTCGCCGAAGAGGCCGAGATAGCGTCGGAGCGCCGGACTTCTGCGAGCTAGACCGCATCGGGCAGACAATCGCGCTGCCTCACGGTGCGACCACCGCCATCAGCCAGTGCCTGGCGGGCAGCGCCCTCACCCGAAACACCCCTGCAGATCCTCCACTCCCAGCGATTCGACCGCCACCACGGCGTCGCTGAGGTCCACCTTGTTGGCCAGCAGGCTGTTGAGGTGCAGGTCGAAGGAGCGGCCGGCCGGGTGCAGCGCCATGGGCAGGTAGACGTTGACGTCCCGGGTCTGGCCGATGCGGTAGACGCGGTCGGTGGCCTGGGCCTCCTTGGCCGGGTTCCAGTGGCGCTCCAGGTGGATCACGTTGTTGGCGCCCACCACGGTGAGGCCGACGCCGGCGGCGATGGGGGACATGACGATGGCGCCGAAACCGGGCTGCTGCTGGAAGCGGTCGATGATGGCCTTGCGGGTCATGGCGTCCCTGGCGCTGGCCACGGCCTGGGTGTCGCCGTTGATGATCTCCACCGGCACCTTGAACAGCGCGGCGATCAGTGCCGCCGCGTAGGCCTGCACGGCCTTGGTGGTGGCGAAGATCAGCACCTTCTCGCCCCGCCCCTCGATCTCTCGCAGCAGGGCCAGCAGCGCGGCCATCTTGGCGGAGCGCGCGGCCTGCTGCCGCAGCTCGCGGGCCCTCTCCGGCAGTTTCAGCCGGGCCTCGATATCGGGGTGGATGCTCACCACCTTGAGCCGGTGCAGGCCGGCCAGCGCCGCGCCGCGCCGGTCCTCGCCAGCGCCGGCCTGCACGCCGTGGATGATGTCATCGTAGGCCTCCAGCTGCGCACCGGCCATGACCCCGGCCAATAGCGGCAGGTACTGCCCGGCGGCGCTGGCTGCATCGCCGCTGAACAGGCGCTTGGCGGGGAGGCCCTGGAGTTTTTCCTCCTTGGTGCGCCGCAGCATGTACTCGCCCACCGCCTGGCGCAGCTGCCGGCCCACGTCGATCTTGATCTGCCTGGCAGCCTCCGGTTCGGCGGCGAGGATGGGCGCGATATAGGTGGAGCGGAACGCCTGCCAGGCGCCCAGCAGGCCCGGCGCCGCCGTATCCATCAGGCACCAGAAATCCTTGAGGGAGTTCTCCACCGGGGTGCCGGTGGCGAGCAGCTTGAAGTCGGCCTTGAGCGCCTTGGCCGCGCGGGTGGCCAGCGCGTTGGGGTTCTTCAGGTTCTGCGCCTCGTCGAACACGGCCACGCCCCAGTCGACGCGGCTGAGCGAGAACTGATAGTCGCGCAGCGTCTGGTAGGTGGTCAGCACCAGGCGGCCGGGCATATCCAGCCGGTCCGGCCCGTACAGCCCGCCCACCTTGAGGGAGTAGCGGATGCGGTCCTGGTCGGCGATCAGGTCGCCGTCGCTGAACACCTGCTCGGTCTCGCGCCGGGCGCCCTCGACGCGGAAGCGCCGCAGATCGCCCCCGGTCTGCAGCACGACGATGTCGCTGAATGGCGACCTGCGGAAGGTGTCGTCGACCTCGGCCTGCCAGTTTTCGATCAGGCTGAGCGGCGCCACGATCAGCGTGGGCTTGTGCCGGTCGCGGCTCTGCTGCGAGCGCCGATAAGCTTCGGCTACAGCCACCAGCGCCATAAAGGTCTTGCCCAGCCCCATGTCGTCGGCCAGCAGGGCGCCGCCGCCGTTGGCGGCCGCCCCCGCGCTCTTCAGGTGCGCCAGCAGCCACTGGATGCCCTCCACCTGATGAGGGAAGGGCTGCCGCTTGAGGTTATCGGTGGCAAAGGTCTGCGCCGGGGGATCAAAGCCCGCCAGCTCCGCGGCTTTGACGAACTCCTCCTGCTCGTCGTTGCTGTCGATGGCGACCACGGCGCGCTCGGGGGCAGGCTCGTCACCGGGCGCTGCGGCGGCGTCCGCATCATCGCCGGCTTCGCTGTGCGCAGCGATCCTGCGCTCGGCGCTGGCCAGCGCCTGCTCGACCTCGCCGGCATCGGCGATGTCAAAGCTGCGGCCCTGCAGGCTGATGGTGTCGGCGCCATGGGTGCGGGCGTCGGCAATGCGGGCGCGCGCCTCCAGCAGGGCATCTGCCGAGTCGATCGCCGCGGCGAGGTTGGCCGCCGGCTCCGGCCGCCCCGCCGCCGTCGCGAACCAGTCGATGCCGGTGGCCTCGACGTCGCCGAAATAGCGGTGGCTGAAGCGCTCGGCGCCGTGCACCCGCAGCGAGAAGCCGGTGTCCAGGTCGATCATCGCGGCATTGAGGTAGGCCGTGGGCGCCGCCAGGAAGGCGGCCACCTGCTGCTTCGGGATGGTGCGGCTGGTCAGAATCTCCCGGGCGGCCTCCAGGCGCGGCTGGTCGAGCAGCACGAAGCGATCCTTCACCCGCAGGATGCAGTGGTCCTGATCGCCGGTCATCTGGCCGAGCCGCCTTTTGACGTCATCGATGTCCAGGCCGCGGCCAAAGCTCGGCGTCAGCAGCAGATCGCCGTTGTCCAGCTCTTCCATCTGCACGCCGATCGCATCCGGCTGCAGCAGCTCGAGCTGATTGAAGTGCGCCAGGTCGATCGCCATGCCGGCTTTCCTGGCCAGCTGCAGCTGGAAGATCAGCCAGTTGTTTTCGTATTCGTCCCGCTGCGGGGGCGTCAGCTCGGCGTGCTGCCGCACCGCCACCAGCGCGCGCCATTCGGCGGGGCTCAGGCGGCAGGTTTCATCGGCCGAGAGCTGCAGAAAGGGCCCCGCCAGCCGGTAGTGGCTGAGCTCGCTGCCGTCGGCGAGGACCAGATCGAGCGCGACGGCAAAGGCCGACCGACCGGTGCTGCCCTGGATGCGGGCGCGGAAGCTGCCGCCAAAGCGCGGCGGCAGCTCGAACAGCTCGAAAAAATCGTCGCCCTGCTCGACGGCGTGCTCGGATCGCACGGTGAAGCCGTTGGCGTTCCTGACGGCGTAGCCCTGCTCGTGGAGGCCCTTGAGGTAGGCGTACTGCAGGCCGAAGAAGGGATTGTCAAAGGCGCGCTGGTCGGGCGCGGCGGCGGTTGTGGCATCGAAGATGAAGTCGATGCCTTCGGCGGGGTCTATTTTCCAGGTGACGTGCTGCGCCCTGCCCGCCCCACCCAACCTTGCCACGAGATCGCGGATACCCATCGCTAAGCAGCTCCGAACTTTTCCTTGTATTGCCGGTAGCGCTGCGGCGAGATCAACTGACTGGCCTGCACGGCGACGCCTTTAGCCTGAAGGTATTTGATGGCATTGTGCTGCCAGTTGAGATGAACGTCATGCGTCAGCTCGACCTTCCCGCTCGGAGAGCGGAACTCCTTGATGTAGTCCAAGCCAAGCGCTCGAAGATCCTCGAAACCGAAATTGCCGACACCGTAGTCGGTTATCTGGCAGCGTTTGGGCAATCTATCCACCAGCTTCAACTTGAAGTTGTGGCTGCCTTCCAACAGATGAACGCGGCCATTCAGGCACAGATAGATGATGGCACACTGCGAGCCGCTAACCCGCGCGAAGTCCGGCAGATCGCCCCGCTTGTAACGCCGATTGAGGTAATACTCGGAGTTCCCGTCCAGAAACAACCGCGACTCGGTGACCAGCCCCTGCTCCAGCAGTCCCTCCATGAATACCTTGCGCGACCCGTACATCCGCTCCATGTCCTTTTTGCCGCTGTCCTTCGCGCTCTGCTCCAGCACCTCCAGGAACAGCTTGAGGTCGAACCGGCTCAGCCAGCCCCGCATCATGGCGATGCGCTTGTCGCCCAGCAGCACCCACCACTGCTGAAAACGGGGATTGGAGTGCGGCACCCGGGGGTCGCCGGCAATCGACAACACGGCCTTCTGCCAGGCGGCGCTGATGGGCGCGCTGCCGGTGCGGTCGATCAGCTTTTCGAGTATGGCGTGCCCCAGCAGCCGGCCGCCGGTATAGGGCACGTTGTAGACGTCGGGCTTGCAGATTTCCGTCAATAACGGGTCACTGCTGCCGACCGGGAGTGCATCGAGTTGCGCCAGGTAATACTGGTAGAGGCACTGCTTGATGTAGCGCCCGCCGCGGAAGCCGCCGAGGCCGTAGTTCACCAGCAGACTGTCGAAATCGACGCCCGCCGCCCGGGCATGCGCCACCAGCCTGGCGGGACCATCCGGTGCAAACAGCAAGTGGCGGTACTGGCTGAAGATCGTCAGCTCGCTGGCGCCGCGCCGCTGGCCGATCTGATCCAGCTCACTTGTGATCAAAGCACCCCAGGCGTCCAGCACCGCCGCATCGGCCACCGCATCGAAGCGCAGAAAATAGGCCCTGATCAGCTGCAGGAGGCTGAGCCGGCTCATGGGCGACCGGACTTGCTGCAGCCGCGCCAGCAGCGGCCGGGTCAGGGCTATCCTGGCAGCGAAGGCATCGACGTCGGCGAGCAGATAGGTAAAAGCCCGCGCGTCGATGGGCTCCACGATGCGGTCGCTCATCAGGGCGGCTTGCCCACGCTGTGCGAGCTGTTCGAAGCGCTGGCAGGTGTGCTTGAAACGCGCAGACGAAGTGCCGGCCTGCTGCCGCACCGTGGCGAGCTGTTGTTCGGCCCGCCGCAGCGCCACGAACTGTTCCTGCGTCCACTCCGGCAGCTCGAACGGCGGCGATGGCAATGTCGCGATCATTTGAGCACCGTCTTTACCGATTCATAGTCTTCCAGCGCCGGCCGCCGCACCGTGAAGCGGATGTCGATGCGGCGGTTCTTGCGCATGGACTCTTCGCTCAGCGGATCGGATTCGGTGGCGACGTCGGGACGCGTCGCCGCGTAGCCGCTGACCGAGAACAGCTTCTTGCCCATGTGGTTGTGCATGTCTTCCAGGCGGCTGCCTGGCGCCATGTGCTCGTTCCAGTAATCCCAGACCGCGATGGCCCTGAAGGTCGACAGCCCCCAGTTGCCCTTGATGGCGCCGTTGCGAAAAGGCACGCTGTCGGTGTGGCCCTCGACGAAGATGGTATCCAGGTACTGCCAGCGCTCGTCCCTGGCGATGGTCTGGTAGAGCACCTGCCCGATCTGCAGGGCGACCTCCCGATGGTAGGCGTCCTGCGGCAGGTCGTGCCTGCCCTGCCGGAAGGTGAGCACGTACTCCGGGATGCGCAGCACGGTGTCGTTGTCGCTGATCTTGACGGGGATGTTCTGCTGGTTGAGCTCTCGCTCCACCTCGCGCAGGATATCCTTTCGCACCTGCTCCGCCTTGGCGATCTCGCGGATGGCATCGTCCCACTCGGCGCTCTTCTGGGTCAGCTCCAGGATCAGCGCCGCGGCCGCGAGCACGAACAGCACCAGCAGGCCGGCCATGATATCGGAGAACGAGATCCAGTAGGGGTTCTCCTCGTCTACCGGCTGGCTGGCGTACCTCGAACCAGAAGTCCTCATGCGGCATTATCCGTACGGCGCGCCTGCACCTTGCCATCGATCTCATCGACCACATCGTTGAGTGCCTGCACCGCGCCGGTCATGGCACCGATGTAAGCATTGGTCTGCTCGTTCCAGGTGTTCAGGCGGGTCACCGTCTGGTCCTGCACGCGCTTGGCATACTCGTTCAACAGCTCGGCGACCTGCCGCTGCAGCTGCTGCACATGCGTCTCCAACGCTGTCGCGAGGCTGGTAAAGTGCCGGTCGACCGCCGACAGGCCGCTATCCGCCCGGCCTGCGGCGCTGTCCATGGCGGCGCTCGCCGACTGAATCTGCTCGGCCGTGGCTTCCAGCTGCTGGGCGATGCCCTGGTACATGCCGAGGACGTCCTCGTTTTTCCGGCTGATCTGCGCCACCGAATCCGCTGCGGCGCCCAGCCGCTCGCCCAGCCCATCCACGGACGTTTTCACGGCGTCCGACAGCTGCCCCAGGTTGATAGCGCTGGCTTTCATATCCGACGACGCCGTCTGCAGCGATCGCGTCGCCTCGCGGTTGCTGGCGGCGATGGCGCCGAACTGCTCGATGACGGCCTCCAGCTCCCGGGTCAACTGCAGGCTATGGGCCTGCTGCGTCGCGACCGCCGTCTGAATGCTCTCGGTCAACTGCCCCTGAGCGCCCTGGAACTGGGCGAACTGCTGATTGAGCGCGCTGTGCCGTTCCATGTCCCTGTGCTGCTGCGCCTCCATCTGGCTGCTCAGCGCCTCGCGGACCTCCGAGACCGCCGCCGCATTCTGCGTAAAGGCGCTCGCCATTTGCGTTTCCAACTGCGTCACAAAGCCCTGCAAGCCCTCGGACATCGTGCTGGCAGCGCTGCGCACGCCGTCGGCGGCGTTCTCCATCATGGCGCGCTGCGACTCGCCGGCCGACCCCACGCCCTGCATAAAGCGCTCGAGCAGGGACTCCAGGGCGCGCTCGGAACCGGCGTTGGCGTTATTGACCAGCTGCGCGATGGCCGGCCCCAATATGTTGGTGAGGCTCTGCTCCATGCCGGCGCGAATGGTGTCCGATGCCCTGCTCATGGCCTCCTGCATTTTGTGGCCGATCTTCTCGTCCAGTTCGGCCAGCTTCTCCGTGCTCTGACGATTGAACTCCTCGATATTGCTCAGGCTCTGCTCGGCGGTGATGCGCGGGTAGAGGTAGTCGACGCGGTTCTGCAGGCCGGTGATGGCATTGCGCACCGACCGCTCCAGCACCTTTTCGAAAGCGTTGAACAGCACGCTGACCAGCACGCCCCACACCGAGGTCATAAAGGCGATGGAGGCACCGCCGATCATGCCGAAGATGCCGGTCTTGAGCTGCTCGATCTGCGGCGTATCGCCCATGTTGCCGGTCAGCTCCGACAGGCCCATCTGCAGGCCGGCAAAGGTGCCGATGACGCCGATGGCGGTAATGAAGGCCGGCACTGCCGCCAGCAGCCGGTTCTCGGTCAACCCCCCGGCCAGGGTATGGGTGTTGAAAAAGTGGCTGGCGTCGAGCGTATTGCACAGCCGCGAACGGGCCGGAACGTGCACCAGCGACTCGTCGAACTCGCGCCAGAGCTGACCATATCGCGCGCTTTTCATGGCGCCATTGGCGATGTCCCTGCGCTGCTCCAGCAGGGATGCTGGCTCCGCCGTCTTCAGCAGGCGGCGGTAGAAGCGGATGCGCTGGCGTGCAAAAAAGTATTTGATGAGCGCCGCTATACCGGAAACCAGTGCCACGAAAAAAATGATTGCAACGATCAGCGCACTCAGGCCCTCCGGAGAGGTCAGGTCACCGACGAGCAGACGCCCGAAATCGGGCCACAATGCAAGAAGGTTATAGCCGGTCAATCCCATGTTCGAGTCCCTGTCGGATATTCACACGCGGCGCCAGCACAGCGCTGCCGCCCGAGGCGCATAACGACCGCAGCGCCGTGAAACCAAGCGCCGCGAGTCCCGGCTGCAACAATGCGCTGCCGTCTCTTGGCACCAGGTAAAAGTGGGCCGGATGGTAGCGTGGCCGGGGTGGCAGCACACTACCCGAATGGGTAGGATTTGCCCCAGGGAGATTACCGGCAGGTAATACCATCGGCAGCTGGTGCAGCGGACCCGAAGCGGCGCTCCTCACTGCGATGGCGCTGGTCGCGGTCGCTCACCCAAAGCGCGCGAACAATTCATCCGACAACGGTTGGTCGAGCCGCCACTCCACGCCCATGGGCTTCTCTCCCTGGTAGGTCACGAAGCTCAGCGTCCCGCAGTAGATGAAAGGCGCGCCTTTGCCGTTCTCCAATTTGTGCTTGCGTGCAAACAGGTGCACCCGGCTGCCTTGCGCAGCGTGATCGACGATGGCCCGGCCCTTGGCACTGCGGGCGTCGGTATTGTTCTGACTCTGCCAATGGAAGCGCTGCGAATCGATGAAGTAATCGTGATACTGGTGCATCGCCGCCTTGCCCTGCTTGTTGAGCGTCACCAGCAGAAACTGGTCGCGGTGATTTTTTGGGCAGACGTGGCCCGAGTTCCACAGGCCGGGGTTGAACTCCAGGCCGAACAGTGCCGGAATGTCCTCGCGCATGAATGACCGGTGCAGATGCAGGTCCAGCGGGTCGATGACGCCCTTTAGCCGCGCAAAGGTCGCCATCTCCTCGTTGGCCGCCATCGGCGCATAGTCCGGATTCTGCGCGATCAACTGATAGCTGCCGTCGCCAGTCTTCTTCACCCGGCGCAGCAGATACTGGTCGTCGCCCGCCACGTCCTGCCGCTCGATCGCCACGATCTTGCCGTCGTTGCTGCCGGCGGAGTCGGGGGTGATCAGCTCCAGCAGCAGGTAGTCGCCGTCGCGGATCGGGTTCTTGCCGCCGTCCATCGAGCGGCCCCGCGCTCTGGCGATGAAGTGCCGCGCCGGGTCCAATTTGCCGTACGAATCGGGCAGGGTTCGATGCTCGATCTTTTCGCTTTCATGAGCGCTGGTGCGGAAATGGCCGCAGGCGATGCGAAGATCGGAAAAATACGGGACTTCCTGCCGCTGCTCGCCGACCAGCGGCACAACCTCGGCAACGTCGCTCGCCTTACTGGCCAAGCGGGCTTCGTACTGCAGAAAGCGGCAACCGATCACCTCCTGCACCAGCATCGTCAAGCTATCCCGCAGCTCGGGCGCGACCGGCGACTGCAAGTCGAAGCGCTCATCCCGTATGAGAAAACTGGCCGTGCCGCCGGATTTGTTGCCGCCGATCCAGGCGTTGATGGGATTGCGCAGCCAATACTGGTGCCAGCGCTCCAGCGCCTGCGCGTCGAGCGCCTCCACGCCGGCAAATTGCTCTGGAAGCTCGGCAAGCAGCGACCGTCGCCGCTGCAACACCGCAAAACTCTGCTCCGCCAGGCCGCGCGTAGCGGGCGCGTGCTGGAATCCGTCCAGTTCCAACAGCGCCTCCAGCAGCACCAGCTTGAACGACTTGGTGAGGCTGGTCGTCTGCAACTCCCGCAGGAACGCCCCCTGTGCTGCGACGCAGGCCTGCTCGGCCTCGGTGAGATCGCCCTCTGACTGCACCAGCGCATACCAGTCGCCGTAGTTGCTGCGCACGGTCTCGACCGCGCCGCCGGCGCGGTAGAACTCAGCCAGGGATGGGCGGCGCCCCATCGTATCCCGCAGCCCGCGATAGAGCGTCTCCTGGTTGTCGATCCGGGTCTGAGTGAGTCTTGCCATCATGTCGATGGCCTGCAGGTCGTAGTTGACGAAGCAGCCCTTGGGCAGACTCAGCGCGTTATCCCTGGCCTGTTGAATAAACTCCCGCCGCGCATTGTTAGTCACGCCGATCTTGAACAGCGCCTCGGGCTTGCGAAAAAAACTGATGTGGTTGCCGATGAAATCCAGTACCACCAGCTGTTCTTTACCCGTGCCATGACTGTTGCGCAGGCCACGCCCCAGCTGCTGGAGGAACACGATCTTGGATTCAGTCGGCCGCAGCATGAGTACCGTGTCGATGGCGGGCAGGTCCACGCCCTCATTGAACAGGTCCACGGAAAAGATCACGTCGAGTTGGCCGCTGGCCAGTTGCGTCAGCGCCTCATTGCGGCGCACAGCGGAATCGCTGTGCACAGAGACGGCCCTTACGCCCTGGCGCTCAAAATAGTCGGCCATGAAATCGGCGTGCTTCCTGGACATGCAGAAGGCGAGGGTGCGGCGCTGGCGGCGGGCCTGCCACTGCAGGAAGTTGTGCCGGGCGCGCGCCTGCGTGGCCAGCTGGTTGACCAGTTCCTCTGGGTCGAACTTGCCGTTGCGCCACTTGATCGCCTGATAGTCCACCACGTCGGCGATGCCATAGTAGTGAAACGGGCACAGCAGCTCGGCAGTGATGCCATCGAACAAGTCCCTGCTGAACACCAGGTTGTCGTCGCACAGCGCGAGAATATCCGACTGATCGGTACGGTCGGGCGTCGCCGTCAACCCCAGCAGGAAGCGCGGCCTGAAGTGCCCCAGCAAGCGCTGATACGTTCGCGCCGCCGCGTGGTGGAATTCGTCCACCACGATGTAATCGAAGGTGTCCGGGGCGAAACGCTCCAGGTGCTGCGCCTTGCCCAGAGTCTGCACCGAGGCGAACAGCATATCGACCACCAGGTCCTGCCGGCTGCCGTCGTAGCGGCCCACCCGGGCATCGGCGCGGATGCGCACGAAGGTCGCCTCCGCCTGGTCGAGTATCTCTTCTCGATGGGCGACGAACAGTACCCGCTTGGCATCCATCTGCTCGGCATCGAAGGCCGCCAACCAGGTCTTGCCCAAGCCGGTCGCCATCACTACCAGCCCTCGGCGATAACCCTCAGCCCTGCTTTGGGCCAGCGCAGTCAGCGCAGCCTGCTGAATGGCATTGGGGTAGACCGGCGGCTCTTCTTCGTCACCTCCCGGCTCGCTGAGCTGGCGCGGTTCCGTCGACCGCTGCCGGCACACATAGGCATCGATCCACTGATGGCTCAGGGGCACGCAGCGCCTATCGGCAAACAGGGCGTCGTATTCGGCCATGAGGTGCGCAAAGCGCTGCTCGTCCTCCGCCCGATCCACCCGCAGGTTCCACTCCAGGCCATCGGCGAGCGCCGCGCGGGTGATATTGCTGGAACCAACGAAGGCACAGCCCTCGACCGCCACCTCGTGCTCGGACCGCAGAAACAGATAGGTCTTCATGTGAAAGCTGTGGATGCCGCCGCTCTCGAATACCCGCACCTCGGCGCCCAGCTCCTGGAGGAGCATCAAATAACGCAGTGCCTTGGGCTCGGTGATATCCAGATAATCGCCGGTGAGGATCCGCAGCGCGGCGCGGCGCTGCAGCGCGTCCACCAGCGCATCCTGCAGCAAGCGCAGGCCGGTCATGCGTACGAAGGCTGCGGCGATACTGATATCGGTGGCGTGGTTGATCGCCGCCAACAAGCTAGGCAGGAAGGGGTCGTCGCCTCCCACTGTGAGATGTTTGCTGGGGAACCCGCTCACGCGGCCATGCCCTCTTTAACCAGTAGCGCGTTGAGCCAGCGCTGCTGCGTCCCGCGCAGCGGCGTGACGGTCTGCCAGAGCTCGGTCGCGGCGATGCCTGCGACACCCTGCAGCAGCCGCTGCAGATCGGCCTCGCGGTAGTAGTGAAAGTAGCGGCCCTTGTCGTCCACCGCGTCGCCCTGGCCCCATTTCAGCGACACCAAGCCGGCCCCACCGGGCTTGAGGGCGCGGACGACCCGCCCAAGCACGTCACCCATCTGCGCAGCCGGACAGTGCAGCAGGCTCGCGCAGGCCCATACGGCGTCGTACTCGGCGACGGCATCCAGCTCCTGAAATGACATCACCAGCACCGGCTGCCCGATGTACGCCTCGGCCAGCGCGGCCATGGCGGCGCTGGCGTCGAGCGCGGTGACCCGATAACCCCGCTGCAGAAACGCCTTGCTGTCGCGCCCGGAACCGCAGCCCAGGTCGAGGATATGGCCGCCCGGCGGCACGCGCTGCAGCAGCGGCCGGTACAGCGCGCTCATGTCCCAGCCCATGGTCTCGGTGAAGTAGTCGCCGGCGTTGGCCTCGTAATAGCGCTCGGTGCCGATCCGGGCCCGATACTGCTCGACCAGCGGCACATCCGCCGGGGCCCAGGGCAGCGTCGGGAGTTCATCGGGCAGCAGCCAGCGCAGCGCGTCGTGATCCACCGGATGCAACTCGCCCGCGACCTGCCCGACGCGATACGCCAGCAGGCGCACGACCTTGCCGCCGTAATCGTAAACGCTCTCACCGACAAACGCGCCGATCTGCGCCTGCACGCCCAGCTCCTCCTGCAGTTCGCGTACCAGGCAGGCCTGCGGCGTCTCGCCCGGCTCGACCTTGCCGCCGGGAAACTCCCAGCAACCGGCCAGGTGGATGCCCGGCCGGCGGCGGGCGGCGAGTACCCGGCCGTCGCGTTCAATGATGGCTGCGGCGACATCAATCATCAGCTAATCCCAATCGCGCCGATCGCCAATCATCGCATTCCTTGCCGACCACGTCAGCCGAACCTGTCGATCAACTCAAGCACGCCCTCGAGGAACCTGGCCTCCTGGGGCGCGGTCGCCTCCCTGAGGTAGCTCGGGATCACTTCGAGGAATTCGGCCTTTGAGCACGGCAGTTGCTGCAGCAGCTTGTCCAGCATGGCAGGCCGCAGCAGGCGCTCCTCGTCGGGCGTATCCGGCAGCGAGGCGCGAATCGCCCGGCGATCGAAGTCGATGAGCCGATTGCGCAGATCGACGCCCGCGGGCTCGTCAAATAGCCCACCCTGCACGCCAACCGCCGGCGTAGTCTCCGGTGCCGACGCATCCACTGCACGCGCCGCCACGGGCGCCTCGTCCACTGGCGTGCGAAGACTCTCCAGCTCCCTCAGGATGGGCGCCAGTTGCGCGTCCGGTGTTTGAACCAGTCAGTGGACCAGATCCGGCGGATGCACCAGCCCAGATTTTCGAGCACATCCTGGCGCAGGCGATCGCGATCCCGCGCCGACTTGGCCGAGTGATAGGTCGCGCCGTCGCACTCGATGCCCATCAGGAAGCGCCCCGGCCTGCCAGGGTCCCGTACAGCCAGGTCGAGATAATAACCCGCGACACCCAACTGGGGTTCGCACTCGTACCCATGCGCCTGCAGACGCCGCATCACCGCGATCTCGAAATCGCTGCCAGCCGGCCGCCCGGTGTGCTGGTACTGCTGCACGCGGCCCGTCTCGCAGTAGGCCAGGAAATTTTTCAGCGCCAGCACGCCTCCCGAGCTGCCCTCGGTAGTGCGGATGTGGCTCGAATCCATCGACGAGTGGATGTGCATGCGCTTCTTGGCGCGCGTAAAAAGCACGTTCAGCCGGCGCCAGCCCGCGTCGGCGTTGATGGGGCCAAAGCGCTGGGGCATGGCCGCGGCGCCCGCCGTTTCGGGTCCGTAGGTCATCGAGATCACTATCACATCGCGCTCGTCGCCCTGGACGTTCTCCAGATTCTTGACGAACAGCGGCTCGTCCAGCTGCTGGCTGGCCTCATACGCTGCCTGCAGCAGGGGGTCCTCCTTGACGTACTGCTCGAGCTGGCGCTCGATCTCTCGCTCTGCTTGGCGTTCATGGCCACGATGCCGACCGACTCGTCGGGCCGCTCGAGCAGCTGGCGGGCCACCGCGACAACGAGTTGCCTGACCTCCTCAGGGTTGCGGCCGTCGTGGAAGCGCCCCTGCGCTACGCGATGGAAGCGGATGCCGAACTCCTCCGACCGCTGCAGCGGCGACGGGAACAGCACCAGGTTGGAGTCATAAAAGTGCTGGTTGGAAAAGGCGATCAGCGACTCGTGGCGCGAGCGGTAGTGCCAGCGCAGCCGGCGCGTGCTGAACATGGGCATCACGGTTTCGAGAATGCTCTCGGTGGACTGCAGCGCCACGGCGTTGCCATCGCCCTCATCCCCGTCAATCGTCTTCTGGAAAAATGAGGTCGGCGGCAGCTGTTTGGGGTCCCCCACCACGACCAGACTGCGTCCCCTGGCGATGGCGCCAAGGGCGTCCTCGGGGCGAATCTGGGACGCCTCATCCATGACCACCAGATCGAAATCAAAGCGCCCAGGCTCGAGATATTGGGCGACGGACATCGGGCTCATCATGAAGCAGGGCTTCAGGGCCTGCACCGCGCCGCCCGCCCGTGACAACAGCGCGCGCACCGCGATTCTGGGCTTTTTGAGCGTCAGGTTGTGGCGGATCAGGCCCAACTCGGTGTAGTCGCCGATCTTGCCGCTACAAATACCGCCGGGCAGCGTTGCGCGCGAGCCCCGATAGGCGATCAGTTCGCGCTGCAACTGCAGCAGTTTTTTGTCGTAGTGCTGGAAGCGCTCACGAATCGCCATCTGCTCCATGCCGCTGAACTGCGCCAGCTCGCAATTGGTCGCCAGCGCCTCGCTGGCCAGTTGATGGTAAATCACCGCCTTGACCACGGCCTCGACACCCTCGGGCTGGATGGCTCGGTCTGCCAGCGCATCGCTGATCCTGGTCAAGCCCTGTGCGGCGATCCTGCTGCGAACTCGCACATAATCCAGCCAGGTATCGAGCCACTCGGGATTAGCCAGGGCAGCGCGGTTGCGCTCCATGAGACATGCGACCTGACCGCCCGAGGACTCAATCCAGCGGGCCAGGATCACATCGCCGCGCCTGCTGAACACCTCGGCCTCGCGGTCGCACTCCTGCAGACCGCGCTCCAGTTCGCTCCCCAGGGCCAGCGCCGAGCGATACTGGCGCGCGTCTGGCCTGGCTTCGAAGGCGCGGCAGAGCAGTGCAGAGTCCGCCAGCTGGCGCGCGATCGCCAGGGTCTGCTCAGCGGCGGCATACACGGGCCCGGAGAATGCGCCTGCCGTCGTCGCCAGCGGCAGTGGGTCGGGTACCCACTGCGCCACCAACGGCAGCGCGCGCCAGCGTGCTATGCGGCGGTGCTGGGCCGCCAGATCGTCCGCGGTCCCCGCCAACCGCTGCAGCGTCAGACCGTGATCGGAGATCAGCCCATCCAGCTGTTGCAGTTCGCGCCGCAACACCTGCCCCAGGCCGTCCAGCACCTCCGCTGGTGCGGTGGCGCCTTCGTCCTGCAAGGCTGCGCAGCCCTGGAAATGGCGCTGCAGGTCAAGCCAGGTGCCGCGAAACTGGGCCAGTCGACCAAAGAGGCGCTTGCGCCCGAGGTCGGCCAGCGCCAGCGCGATGCTTCTGTCCATACCGAGCAGCGCATCGCCGATGGCGACGCGCGGACCGAAGCCGATCCCATACTCCTCCCGTACAGCCTTGTACCAGACGCGAAGATCCCGCAAACGCTCAATGGGGGTGTGTACGCCTTGATACTCCCGTTTCAATACCGGTTCCAGGCGATGCAGCTGCTCCAGATCTTCGCGCAACGCCGCGTACTGGATCAACTTGGGGATGTCGGCCAGCACGGACTTCTTGTCGGGCTTGACCGCCGTCGACAACTCGATCAACTGCCTTCTGGCAGTGCGCCATGCTGCCGACAACCACTTAAACGCGCCTCCCGAACCAACCACCGCGTGCAGGTCGCGCAACTCGCGGCTGGCTGGCAACGCCTCCAGATCGAAGGGGACCGAGAGTTCCGCGTGGAGCGGCCGCAGATCAGTCAGAATGCGCTGCGTCGACTGCAGCAGCGCGTCCAGGTTCGGGTCGTCGTAGACCACGTCGCGATAGCGCCACAGTTCGTCCGGGAGCGCCATCACCAGGCGGCACAGTGCCTGCGCCTCAAGCACTCCCGGCAGGCTGGCCTCTAAGCAGCCGCCGAGCGCCGGCGGCAGATTGGGTGCGATCTGCCCGAACTGCTCCGCGATATCGTCAAATGCATGGACGGCCTCCTCACATCGAACGGCGGCCTCGCGCAAGCTGGCCAGCGTGGTCGACGGCTTCGGCCCCAGACTCCGGATGTTCTCCAGCGTCGCCTTCAGCAAGGGCACCAGGGCGGCATCGTCGATGGCCGCTGCCGGCATGACCGCCAGCAGGACCTCGTGGGCGTCGTGGATTTCCCGATAGCAAGCCAGCAACTCGGCGAACTCCTCGCCGCGTGCCTGCAACGGGGGCAACAGCGAAAAATACCAATCGTCCCGATATTCCGGTAGCCGACGAGTCACCTCGGTCATCGCCTTGAGGTCTCCGAGCACCGCAGCCTCATCGTCTGACAGGCCCATGCCGTCGGCGATTGCCCGCCACTGACTGTGCAGCCGGCCCAGGGTGGCATTCCATCCCTCCAGACTCTCGCGCAACGCCTGTACCTGCGGCCCCACGAGTTCCTGCTTGCGGACCCCGTACCAATAGTGCCTGGCTATGTCGCCGTCAGGCGCCTGCCGGGACACATCTCGGTAGATGCTGGCCAGCATTCTGGCGTCATCCAGCAGCCTTTTGCGGGTGACGTCATCGAAACTCGACCCAGATACGCCGTCGATGGCGAGCAACTCAGGATCAATGCCCGACTCTTCGCGATAACGCGTAGCCTTGTTGAGAATGGTGTGTAGGCTCTGGCCGGTGTTCATCCAATCCCGATTGATGAGATCGACATAGCACTGCAGCCGGGTCCGCAGATCCTCGTAGCGGCCGATATCCGCCCCGATCTGCGCCGGCGGACTGGCGCGATCGCGCAGCGTGATACCGCGGCCCAAATCGCCCAGGACTTTCTGCTTGCTGGTCTTGTGGCTATGCAATTCCAGACAGAGATCGCCCAGACCCGCCTTATCCAGGCGATCCTTGACGACGTTGAGCGCCGCCATCTTCTCGGCAACGAACAGGACTTTCTTGCCGTTGGCGATGCTGGCCGCGACGAGGTTGGTGATGGTCTGCGACTTCCCCGATCCCGGCGGACCCTCGATGACCAGATTCTTGCCCTGCACCGCGTCGATCAGGGCGCTGTGCTGGGAGCTATCGGCATCGTAGATCAAAGGGTAGCTGTCATGAATGCCTTCGATCGTGTCGATCGTGTGCTCATCGCGGTAGCCTCCGCCATCATGGTCGCTGGCCGTAAAAAATCTCGCGATCAGCGGGTGCGCTTCGATGCGCGCACCACTCGGCCAGTTGTCCGGGTCGAGGTCCTGGTACATGGCCTGTTTGGTGAAGTTGAGCAACATCAGGGTCGCCTGGCGGCGCACGCGCCAGCGCGACTGATGCGGCAGCATTGCTTCCTCCACAGCGCGAAAATACGCTTCCGGCGGCATGTCATCGTCCACTGCAGGCAACAGCAGCCCGAAGTCCTGATCCAGCTTTTCCCTGAGCGTCACATTGGTCAGGAGCGCATCGTCGCGCAAGCGGAGACTATAGCGGTATGCTCCCTGGTCGCGGGGACTTCGCGTGCGCTCCAACGTGACCGGTATCGTGAACAACGGCGCCCACCGCTTCTGGCTGGACTCCGCGCTCTCGTACCACTCGAGAAAACCGATGCCCAGATAGAGGATATTGGCGCCGCTCTCTTCGAGCGCGGTCTGGGTTTTACTCCGGATGCCCCTGAGTCTCGCCTCCAGTTGGGGCGCGTACAGCAGCGTCTGCAGGCGATCGTCCTCGTGATGCGGTTTCTGCAGGTCGGTGTTGGCGGGTTCGGGAAGCTCATAGGATGTGTCCAGGCCAAGCTGGCCCGCCCATTGCTCCGCCGTGGGATAGGCGATCTCGGTTTTCTCGCCGGTCTCGGAATCGACCTGTACGTATCCAGCGGCGATCAATTTTTCCTCGGTCGGCTCCGGCACGGGGATCAGAACGAGCGATCGCTCACGGCCGAGTTCACTATAGATCTGGTCGGGCAGTTCATCGACCAGGCGCAACGACGTGGCCATCGGGTGCCGGTAGTTGAGCAACGCGTTGCGGGTGGTGGAGATCCAGTAGCTTCTTGCGAAGCGCCTGCAGGGAGTCGAACGCGAAAGACGGGTTCAACTCGCCGCGTGGGAGTAGGGTCGTGTCATCGTTGGCGGGGCGATCTTTCAGCAAGGCGCGTTCCTTTGTCTGGATGTGATGAAGCTGAGCACACGGTAGCGATCTACTGACGGCAGCACTCGTACAGTCGGTGGTCGGACCAAACAGGGTTGCGCCGGTTTCAAATTCTTGGGCCAAGCGTAATGGCGATGCTGGCTTTCGACACTACCCGAACGGGTAGACTTTTCGGTTGAAACATTGCGATCTGTTAACCTGGGCGCGCAATGGATGCCGCCAACTGCCAGCCGCCGGGGCCCGCGGCGCAGCACAGCCTCACGCCACCCGCCCCGCCAGCCGCGCCGGGTCGAAATAGCACGCGTCGTTGAACTCGCCGGCGGGAATCGCCAGCACCCGGTCGCTGCCTTCCAGGGTGCTGGCCAGCTGGTGCAGCTTGGCCTCCTGGCGGGGGTGCCAGCGGTGACGGGGAATCCACGTGGTCATCAGCAGCCAGTGGTCCTCGGTGCGCTTGACGGTGGCGTAGCCCTCGGCCGTCAGCAGGGCTATGGGCGCGTCGCCGGCGCCGGCGGCGGCCAGCGCGGCGAGGCTGCTGAACAGCGGGCGCATGGCGGCGCAGATGCTCTCCCAGTCGTGGCACTGCGAGCGCAGGATGACGCGCTCGACCGCGTGCTCGCTCACCAGGGCCAGCGGCTCGAAGCCGAAGAGCCAGGGCCGCTTGCTGCTGACCGTGGCCACGGTGAGGGCCAGGTTGCGGCGCTCGACGGTGCCCGCCAGGGCCGGGTTGCTCAGCCGGCTGCAGGGGTCCAGCAGCAGAAAGGTGTGCTCCACCGTGCTCGAACTCCTGCGGCGGCTGGGCCGCACGGTCTCCTCCACGATGCAGGCGCGATAGCGCGCGCGCAGCGCCGCCACGGCCGCGGCGAACTGCCTGCGCCGGGACAGCGCCTTGCGCGGCGCCTGCGGCGCGGGGGCATCGCTGGCGGCGCAGACGCGGCGCAGTTCCCGCTTGAGTATCGCTTTGGCGTGGCTGTCGTCGCGGATCGGCTGGCGGGTATTCCATGCTGCGACAGCGTGCATGCACTGTTCCTCCTGCTGCGGGTAGACCTCGCCCGGTTTGCGCGGCCTCGCGAGGGTGTCGGTCGATCCGGCCGGGCGCCGCTGCGCCTGCGCCGTTGGCCGGCGCGCAGCCGCGAACGGGGCGCGCATTAAAAGCCGGTTCGCCCGCGCATGCCACGGGTGGATATCCGTACACGTCGATTTTTCAGGCAGGTCGAACGCAGTGGGTCCGAAGGTTGTGGCCGATGGTCGCAAGCAGAAGCACCGCGACGGCGACGGTTGACCTCGGGCCGCGCACGAGCATCAGCAAGAACAAGGGCATTATCAGTGTGACGGGAAGATAGTACACCTGAATGTCGCCGATGTCGTAGCTCGCAGAGAACAGGGTGTGGCTGAGCACGAAGATGCCGAGATAGACGATGCAGCGTCTCCTCGCCGCATCGAAAGTCCAGGTTCGGAAGAAGAAAATCGCCGACAGACACAGCGCAAACAACAGCGGGTTGAACTCATCCGTAGCGAGGCGCTTCGCCATGGTCGCCAGGCCCTGCAACGGATCGTTGGCGAACAGTTGGCTCTCGAACTGGCCACCGGTAGCGTAGTCGACAAGCCGTGCCAGTGAAGCATGGGAACCGAGGAACTCCAGATAGCCGCCCGGCAGGTGGGAGAGATACAGCAGATAGAGGTACTGGCTTGCGCCGAGGAACACACAGACCGCGACCCACAGCAGCCACCGCAGCTCGCAGAAGACACCCCTGTCCGTGCTCCATACCAGATACACCATGGAGGGCAGCAAGGTGATCATCATCAGATGGTTGCCGAAGCTTAGTGCATAGCATGCACAGGCCAGCATCAGATAGCCGCGGCGCCGGCTCAGTGCAAACTGCACCATCGCCAAATGCACCACACTGAGCAGCAAGAGGTGCAGCGCGTAGACCTCAGGCTCGGTGGCCTGCGTCCAAAACGTGAACGTCGTCCCCGCCGCGGCAACGGCGAGCAGGCTCCCGAGGCGACTTCCTAGCAGCAGGCCTCCCATGCGGTAGGTGAGCCACAGCGCTCCCACAGCGCAGAGCAGGGAGAACACATCGAGTCGCTCCGGACCGGGGACGAAGGTCAGGTAGCGCGATGCCAACTCCGACAGCGCCAGGTATAACGGATAGCCGGTCGAATGCGGCGTGCCGTTGGCCGCCCAGAGAAACTGCCACTTGATGGAGTCGCCGTAGTTTACCCACCCCCCAGGTGCCGCCACTGGGCGAAGACCGACGCCGGACAAGGCCGCGAGGGTTCAGGGCTTCCCGACGTGAGCCAGGGCTCCGCCCCCGGATCGCCCTGTCAGCCAGGGCCGCGCCGACTATCCCCACAATCTGTGGACAACTCTGGGAGCAAGGTGTCCACAGCCGCGCCTGAGCGCTGCCCGGTGCCGCCCCGGCAGATCTGGTCATTTTTTGTTCAGCCAGGGGGGGGGCCGGCGGCAGGCCAGGTGGCGCAGCGCAGGCTCGCGACAGCGCCGGCGCCGCCCGCAGGATGCAACTGGCGGTTGTATTGCGGGGGCAGGAGGGTTTCAATCGGCACATCGGGTCAAGCACTTCACTTACGGACTCGAGACAGCAGAGGACAGGTTATGGATTTCGAATACTCTGAGAAGGTCACCCGGCTGATTGCCCGGCTGCGCGCTTTCATGGACGAACACGTGTATCCGCATGAAGCGGAGATGGAGCGGCAGGTCGAGGCCGATCCCTGGAATACGCCCCCGTTGATGGAGGCGCTCAAGGCCAGGGCCCGCGCCGCCGGGCTGTGGAATCTGTTTCTGCCGCCGAGCTACGGCCACTACAGCGGCGGTCTGACCACGCTGGAATACGCGCCGCTGGCGGAAGAGATGGGCAGGGTGTTCTGGGCGCCCGAAGTTTTCAACTGCGCCGCGCCGGACACGGGCAATATGGAAGTGCTGGCCAGATACGGCAGCGAGGCGCAGCAGAAGGAGTGGCTGGAGCCCCTGCTGGACGGCAGCATCCGCAGCGCCTTCGCCATGACCGAGCCCGATGTGGCCTCCAGCGACGCCACCAATATCGCAACCCGCATCGAGCGCGACGGCGACCACTATGTCATCAACGGCCGCAAATTCTACATCTCCGGCGCCTGCCGCAGGCAGTGCGCGATCCTGATCGTGATGGGCAAGACCGACCCCGCCAACGCCAACCGCCACCTGCAGCAGTCGCAGGTGCTGGTGCCCGTGGACACACCGGGCGTGACCGTGGTGCGCCCGATGCAGGTATTCGGCTACAACGACGCGCCCGAAGGACATGCCGAGATACTGTTCGACAACGTGCGCGTGCCCGTCGCAAATCTGATTCTCGGCGAGGGCCGCGGTTTCGAGATCGCGCAGGGCCGCCTCGGTCCGGGCCGCATCCACCACTGCATGCGCTCGGTCGGCGCGGCACAGCGGGCGCTGGAGCTGATGTGTCAGCGCGCCGGCGAGCGCGTCGTCTTCGGCCAGCCGCTGAACAGGAATCAATCCGTGCGCGAAGACATCGCCCGCTCCGCCTGCCAGATCGAGCAGGCGCGGCTGCTGACCTTGAAGGCCGCCGCCAGAATGGATCAGGCCGGCAACAAGGAGGCGCAGGATCTGATCGCCATGATAAAGATCGTGGCGCCCAACGTCGCCCTGGAGGTCCTGGATCGCGCCATTCAGATTCACGGCGCGGTCGGCGTCAGTCAGGATACCTTCCTGGCGCACCAGTTTGCGGGCCAGCGCACCCTGCGCCTGGCCGACGGGCCGGATCAGGTCCACCTGATGCAGCTGGGTCGAAATCTGGCCAGGCGCTACACGCAGTAATTACCGGATGCAGACATGACCGACAGAGCACCGCTAGACAGGCTCGACGCCAGGGCGCTCGCGCCTTATCTGGAGCAGCACGTCGCCGGCTTCAAAGGGCCGTTCCAGGCCGAGAAATTCGCCGGCGGGCAATCCAATCCCACCTTCAAACTCACCGCGCGCTCGGGCGTCTACGTGCTGCGCCGGCAGCCGCCGGGTGCGCTGCTGAAATCCGCACACGCCGTGGACCGCGAATACCGGGTCACGCGTGCGCTGGCCGATACCGGGGTGCCGGTGGCCAGGGTCTTTCACCTGTGCGAAGACCCGGCCGTGATCGGTTCACTTTTTTATGTCATGGAGTATTGCGACGGCAAGGTCTACTGGGGCGCGGCGCTGCCGGAAGCGCGCGACGGGCAGCAGCGCGCGGCCATGTACGACGAGATGAACCGCGTACTGGCCGCCCTGCACCAGGTCGATATCGAGGCGGTCGGCCTGGCTGATTTCGGCAGACCGAGCCATTACTTCGACCGCCAGTGGCAGCGCTGGAGCGCGCAGTACGCGGCGTCCGCACTGGCGCCGGTTGCCGCGATGGATGAACTGATGGCGCAGCTGCCCCGCTTCATGCCCCCCGACGACGGCAAGGTCGCCCTCGTCCACGGCGATTATCGCCTGGATAATCTCATGTTCAGCCACGACAACAGCCGCATCATCGCCGTGCTCGACTGGGAGCTCTCCACCCTCGGCCACCCCTATGCCGACCTGGCCTATCAGTGCATGCAGATGCGCCTGCCCCACTCGAGCGACCACACCAGCATGTCCGGCTTGCTGGGTCTGGATCGGCGCAGCCTGGGCATTCCGTCCGAGGCGGACTACGTGGCGCGCTACTGCCAGCGCATGGGCATCGCGCACATCGATCACTGGCAGTTCTATCTGGCCTTCAGCTTTTTCCGCCTGGCGGCCATCGCGCAGGGCGTGGCCAAGCGCGCCAGCCAGGGCAATGCGTCCAATCAACGGGCGGCAGCGGCGGGCGCAATGGTTGCACCGCTCGCTGAGGCTGCCCTGGCCTGCCTCAACGAGTAGTCAGCCGGCGTGTGCGGGCGGCCCCCCGGATGGCCGCAGCCAGGGGGGGCGAGCTATTATTTTTCCACCGCGCGGGATCGGCCCTGGCCATCGATGGCGACGTAGGTAAACACGCCTTCGGTGACACAGTAGCGCTCGCCCCGGGGTTCCGTCAGCACAGGTTTGACCCAGACCTGCAGGTGGATCGTCATGGAGCTGCGCCCGACCCGGGCGCAGTGGCCGTAACAGCACACGACGTCGCCCACCTTCACCGGCCGGTGGAAGGTCATGCCGTTCACCGATACCGTCACCACGCGGCCATTGGCGATCTCCTTGGCCAGGATGCCGCCGGCGATATCCATCTGCGACATGATCCAGCCACCGAAAATATCGCCATTGGCGTTGGTGTCCGCCGGCATGGCCAGGGTCCGCAGCAATAACGATCCCTGCGGGATGCGTTCCGTCTCAGTCATGTTCCGCCCCCAGGGCTTTCCGTCGAGTGGCTTCAGTGTACCAAATAGGGGACAGATGTATCGATGCCCATAACAATCCTGTCCCCGGCGACAGCGCCGCTCGCATGGCGGCGGCGCGGTTGAGAATGACCGCGAAAGGCATTATGGTAGCGCCCGCTCCGCACGGCGGGCGACGCACGGCAAACCAGCAAGGCACTCGGGGTATACAGCACATGACTGCAGGCCATGACAGGATTCTGGGCGCCGCGATCGTCGGCACGGGCTTCGGCGTACTGACTCACCTCAGGGCGCTGCGCAAGGCGGATATCGAGGTGCGCGCCCTGGTCGGCCGCGATCCGGAGAAGACCCGCGATCGCGCCCGGCGCTGTGGCGTGCCGCTCGCGCTGACCAGCCTGGAGGAGGCCCTGGCGCTGCCCGGCGTCGACATCGTCACCATCGCGACCCCGCCCCACACCCACGCCGCCATCGCCATCGCGGCGGCGCAGGCCGGCAAGCACATCTTCTGCGAGAAGCCCTTCGCGCGCGATGCCCAGGAGGCCCGGGCCATGCTGGACGCGGCCGAGGCAGCCGGCGTCGTCCACCTGCTGGGCACCGAGTTCCGCGGCGCGACGGGGCAGGCCCTGGCGACCCGCGCCATCCGCCAGGGCGTCATCGGCGAGCCCCGGCTGGCGACGTTCATGATGCACGTGCCGGTGCTGGCCGACCCCCGCGCCGAGGTGCCCGCGTGGTGGGCATCCGCCGAGGACGGCGGCGGCTGGCTGGGAGCCTACGCGCCGCACCTGATCGATCAGGTGCTGGCGACCTTCGGCCCGATCGTCGGGGTCAGCGCCTCGCTGTCGCTGATCGCCGACCACCCGTGGTCCGCGGAGGACAGTTTCACGGTTCACTTCCGCACCGCCAGCGGCGTCGCGGGCATAATGCAGAGCACCGCCGGCAGCTGGGGCCCGATGCTGGTCAGTACCCGCTTCACCGGCACCGCCGGCACGCTGTGGCTGGAGGGCGAGCGCGTGCGGGTCGCCGACGCCGGCGGCGTGCGCGAGCTGCCGGTGCCCGAAGACCTGCTCAATCCGCCGCCCGAGCCCGTCCCCGCGGAGTTCATGCACACCACCTACGACTACCTGCACGCCGCGGGCTTCGACCTGGCGCCCTGCACCAGGCTGTTCCGCGCCATGCGGGACCGCATCCTGGGGCTGCCCGCGCCGGACGACCCGGCGCCAGCCACCTTTGCCGACGGGCTGGCGGGCCAGCGCGTGCTGGACGCCATCAGGCGCTCCGCTCAAAGCGGCGAATGGATCGCCATCGGCAGCGATTGAGCGGCGCCGGGCACGCGCAGCGCAAGCGACGGGAGCCGGCGCCAGCGCGCAGGCGCCCCGATGCCAGCGGGCGCCAGCTGCCGGGATGAGCCTGGCGGGCCACGGCGGCGCGGGCTCGTGCCGGCCTCGCCCGCAGACCGCGCGGGCCTGACGAGGCGCCACCGCCGCGGACCCCGCAACACCGCACCGATTGAGGAATCTCATGGCAGAGGCAAGCACGCTCGTGATGGGCGGCAGCGGCTTTCTGGGCAGTCACGTCGTCAGCAGCCTGGTCGAGCGCGGCGAAGCGGTGCGCATGCTGGTGCGCGAGTCCAGCGACACCAGCGCCACCGATCACCTGGCCATCGAGCGGGTCTACGGCGACGTGATGGACCCCGCGAGTCTGCGGGCGGCGCTGCAGGGCTGCCGGCGCGTGTACTACTGCGTGGTCGACACCCGGGCCTGGCTGCGCGACCCGGCGCCGCTGTACGCCACCAACGTCCAGGGGCTGACCAACACCCTGGAGGCGGCGCTGGCGCAGGGCGTCGACCGCTTCGTCTATACCAGCACCTACGCCACCATCGGCCTCAACCCCGCCGGCCCCTCGACCGAGCAGGACGCCTGCAACTGGCTGGACCAGGCGCCGGAGTACGTGCGCTGCCGGGTGGCCGCCGAGGCGCTGTTGCTCGCGTACTGCCGCGACCGCGGACTGCCCGGCGTGGCCTGCTGCGTGGGCAACACCTATGGCGCCGGCGATACACAACCCACCCCGCACGGCAATCTCATCAAGCAGGTCGCCCTGGGCCGCCTGCCGGCCTACTGGGACGGGGGAGGCCCCACCCTCAATATCCGGGACGCCGCCGAGGGCATGATCGCCGCCGCCGAGCGCGGCCGGGTGGGCGAGCGCTATATCCTGGGCGGGCCGTATATCGACTATCGATCGCTGTTCGCCATGGCCGCCAAGGCGGCCGGCCGCAGCCCGCCCCGACTGCGCATAGCGACCCCCGTGCTGCGCTGGATGTCACGCTGCGCCGAGGCCGCCAGCAGACCGCTGGGGCTGGAGAACCTGCTGAACGCGGACGCCATCGCCTGCTGCCAGCGCCTGCCCGCGGTCGACTGCGGCAAGGCCCTGCGGGAGCTGGGCTGGCGCGCCGGCGAGCCGGAGCAGGCCATACGGGAAGCCGTCGCCTGGTACCTGGCGCACCCCTGAGGGCCGGGTTCATCGGCACCAAAGGGGGTCGAGCCGAAGGCGGCTATTCGTCCTCATGCCGCACGGTGACGCTGATGGCGCCGTCACTGTCCAGCGCCAGCTGGAACTCGATGGGCCTGCAGCATACCTGGCAGTCCTCGATGTACTGCTGCTCCGCGATCGAGCAATCGATCAACACGCTGAGGCGCTCGCCGCAGTAGGGGCAGTACACCGGGTAGTTCTGCAGTTCATTCATCGTGGCGGGGCTCCGTAGCCAGTGTGCTGCCCGCCATCATCGCACAGCGCGCCCCCGGCGCAACGGCGGGGCCGCCGGCCGGGCGACGCAGCGACCCGCGCTTATCCCCGGATTCTGTGGACAACTCTGGTGGAAAGTTGTCCACAGCGGCCCTTGAGCGCTGCCCGGCGCAGCCTGGCAGCATCTGAGCAATTTCTGACCAGCCGCGCAGCCCTCGGCGAGCGCGCGACCAGCGCAGCCGGCCGCCGCCGCGCCGATGCGCCCACCACTGTGCGCATGAACAGGTCGCATTTTCAGGCACACCGCTTTTTCGGCCCCCTTGGCAGCGCCCCCCGGCGGGGTTATGATCGCCGCTCTTGCATCAAGAGTGAGCTGACGCTCCGCCAACCTGCCTCCCGGGCAAGGTGGTCTCCCTTGAGGGGATGTGGCCAGACCGGCAACCAATCGGGATTCCCGCACCGCGTCAGCTTCCGATGTGCTTTGTCAGCAACGCACCGGAGGCCCGCCCATGGCGCCGTCAAAGAGCACTGCAGCCCGCCGCCGCCAGCGGCCGCCACGCCTTGCGCCAGCCGCGGCGGGCGGCTCATGATCCTGCACATCCCCCACGCCGCCACCGCGATACCGCCGGCCGTGCGCCGCGCCCTGCTGCTGGACGAGGCCGCGCTGGCCCGCGAGCTGCTGCGCATGACCGACCACTTCACCGACGCGCTGTTCAGTCCCGGCGCCGGCGCCGGAGACAGCGTGCTGCGCTTTCCCGTGAGCCGCCTGGCAGTGGACCCGGAGCGCTTCGAGGACGACGCCCGCGAGCCCATGGCGCGCCTCGGCATGGGGGTGATCTATACCCGCACCAGCAGCGGCACGGCCCTGCGCCGGCCGCCCACGGATGCGCAGCGCCGCGCCCTGCTGGCGGCCTGGTACCACCCGCACCACCGGGCGCTGCTGGCGGCGGTGCAGCGCGAGCTGGCCGCCGGCGGGCGCTGCCTGGTGGTCGACTGCCACAGCTTCCCGGCCCGGGCGCTGCCCTACGAGGACGCCGCGCTGGCGCGGCCGGACTTCTGCGTCGGCACCGACGCGTACCACACGCCGGCGGCGCTGCGCGACGCGCTGCTGCGGACGTTCCGCCGCCGGGGCTGCACCACCGCGGTCGACCAGCCCTTCAGCGGCGCGCTGGTGCCGCTGCCCTGCTACCGCCGGGACCGACGCGTGGCCGCGGTGATGATCGAGGTCAAGCGCTCGCTGTACATGGATGAAGCGACGGGCGAGCGGCACGGCGGCTTCGACCGGGTCAGCGCACTGCTGGGCGAGGCGCTGGCCGCCCTGCGGGCGCAGGCGACCGGGTCAGCCGCCGCGCGGCGCGCTGACCGACCGCCGGTCTGACCGCACCGGCGGCGTTCACAGTGACGATGGCCGGACCGGCGCCGCGGCGCCGCGATGCGGCCGCCAACCACGGCGGGGCAGAACGCCCCGCCCCACGCAAGCGAGGAGCGACCATGAGCAACGACACCTTCATCTTTCACGGCAGCCTGACGGACGGGCCGGAATTCGATCTGCTGCAGTTTGCCGGCCTGGATCTGACCGACGAGGAGCATGACCGGCTGTGGGGCAGGACCAACCCGCGGGACTTCCTGCTGCAGGCCCTGGACATCGATGAGATCGTGCTGGACGATTTCGAGGGCGGGCCGGGTCAGTCGGACGTCTTCTACGAGTACCGCTACGCGTCGGAGGAGGACTTTGTCCGGGACCTGCGCAAGGCCCTGTTCAGATACCTCGGGGAGTAGCCGCCATGCTGACCGAGCTCGATCTGGAAATCCTCGGCATGGAGATGCAGATGGGCATGAGAGTCCAGGCCATGGGGCGCGACCCCAATGAGCTGGTGCGGAGCATGCGCGCGCTGCCGCCGGCGCTCATCAGCGCGTACTGGACGACCGACTACGCGACCCGGATCGATGGCGTCGAGGTGGTGGTGCGGGTGCCGGAGCCGACGCCCGAGCCGCTCGCGGCCGACAGCTGGGCGATCATCACCGCCTGCAATCCCCGCTCGGTGCCGCTCCCCGAGCGGGACAACCGGCGGCGCCGGGCGCTGCTGGCCGAGCTGGTGGCGCTGCACGACTACCGGGCGCTGCCGGCCGCGGGCCAGAGCGCCGACGGCAGCTGGTCAGAGCCCGGCCTGCTGGTGCTGGGCATCCCCTACGCGCTGGCCAGGGCCTTCGGCTCCTGCTTCGGGCAGCATGCGGTGGTGTTCGCTGAGGCCGGCGGCCCGGTGGAGCTGGTGTTCTGCGACGGCGGCCCCTGAGCGCTCCCGGCGCGCGGCAACGCCCCGTGCGGCCGCTGGCCCAGGCGGCCGCGCGGGGCCGCCCCGGCGCTGCTGGTTTTCGACCGCCGATAGCGCTACCCTTGGCGCCTCTATCCGTGGCAAGGAGGTCCCGTGGCGCTCACCCTCTACCAGTTCCCGATTTCACACTACTGCGAAAAAGTGCGCTTCGCGCTGGACTACAAGGGCCTCGACTATCGCGTGGTCAATCTGCTGCCGGGCCTGCACGGCAGGACGACGCTGCGGCTGGCCCGGCGCAGCAGCGTGCCGGTGCTCACGACGGACCAGGGCAAACCGGTGCAGGGTTCCGCGGCGATCATCACCTACCTCGACGAGGTGGCGCCGCAGCGCCCGCTGACGCCCCTGAATCCAGCGCAACGCCAGCAGGCGCTGGAGTGGGAGCGCTGGCTCGACAACGGCCTGGGCGTCGACGTCCGCCGCTACTGCTACCACCACCTGCTGCCCGACCGCCGCCTCACCAGCCACATCCTGAGTGTCGGCGGCCCGTGGTACGGCCCGCTGTATCTAAGGCTGGGCTACGGCCGGCTCTCCCGGACGATGCGCAAACTGATGGATATCAATGAGCAGAGCGCCGCGCAGTCGCTGGCGCGCATCGAAGCCGCCGTCGAACGCCTCCAGCAGCACTACGCGCAGGCCGATTACCTGGTCGAGAACCGCTTCAGCCGCGCCGACCTCGCCGCCGCCGCGCTGCTGGCGCCGCTGTTCCAGCCCGCGGCCTACGGCCTGCCCTGGCCCGAGCAGCTGCCCGCCCCGCTGCAGGCGACGACAGCGGCGCTCGGCCCCCGCCTGGATTGGGCGCGGCGGCTCTACCGCGAGTGCCGCCAGTGAGCGACCGCAGGGGTGGAGCGAGGCACTCGCCCGGTTGATGGCGGCCGGCCGGCGCGCTGTGCCGCGCCGTTCCCGCTGTGTATCGTGCGGCTCGCGGTCGAACGGCCGGCCGGCTACTCGCCCGGCGGCTGACTCGCGACTGCGGCCGGCGACCCCACCGGCCCGCCCTTGACCTTTTCACGCAGGCGCTGGACCACCGCATAGAACATGGGCACGAACAGGGGCACCAGGATGGAGGCGGCCACCATGCCGCTGAACACCGCGGTGCCCAGGGAGCGCCGGCTGGCGGCGCCGGCGCCGGTCGCGATGACCAGCGGGATGACGCCCAGCACGAAGGACAACGCGGTCATGAGCACCGCGCGCAGCCGCAGGCGGGCCGCCTTGACCGCGGCCTCGGCGATGCTCAGCCCCGCCTGCTCCCGCTGCTCCTTGGCGAACTCCACGATGAGGATGGCGTTCTTGGTCGCCAGCCCCATCAGCAGCACGATACCCACCTGCATATAGACGTCGTTGTTGAGGCCGGCCCAGCTCTGCCCCAGCACCGCACCCAGGATAGCCAGCGGCACCGACATCAGCACCGGGATGGGGATGGACCAGCTCTCGTACTGTGCCACCAGGAACAGGAACACGAATATCAGGGCCATGCCGAAGATCATGCCGCCCTGGCCGCTGGCGATGATCTCCTGATAGGCCTGCCCCGTCCACTCGTAGGTATAGCCCGGCGGCAGGGTGGTGTCGGCCAGGTTCTGCATGGCGGCAATGGCGTCGCCGGAGCTGTAGCCCGGCGCCGCCGAGCCGTTGACGGTGATGGAGCGGTAGATGTTATAGCGGCTGACCTGGTCCGGGCCGAACAGCGGCTCGGTCCTCAACAGGGTGCGCAGGGGCACCATGTCGCCGTCCTGGTTGCGCACCTGCAGGCTGTACATATCCGCGGCGTCCTGGCGGAACGGCGCGTCCGCCTGCACCAGCACCTGGTAGGTCTTGCCGAACTTGTTGAAATCGTTGGCGTAGGCCTTGCCGGTGGTGCTGGCCAGGGTGTTGAAGATGGACGTCAGCGACACCCCCAGGCTGCTGGCCTTGTCGCGGTCGATGTCGAGATAGATCTGCGGCACCGAAGCCCTGAAGGTGCTGAACACCGAGTTCAGCTCCGGCGTCTGGTTGGCCGCCACCGCCAGTCCGCCGAGCACGGACGCCATGTTCTGGGGCGTATCCCCGGCGGTGGACTGCAGGATGAACTCGAAGCCGCCGGTATTGCCCAGGCCGGGGATGGGCGGCAAGCGGAAGGGAAACACCGTGGCGAACGGCAGGGCATTGAGTTTGGGTCTCACCGCGTCGACGATCGCCTGTTCGTGGAGTTCGGCGCTGCGGCGCTGCGACCAATGATCGAGCACGACGATCGACAGGCTGCTGTTGGAGGCGATGCCCTGCTTGATGAGGCTGTAGCCGGGTACGGAGATGACGGCCTTGACGCCCTCCGCCTCACCGAGGATATCGTTGATCTCGCGGATGGCGGCCTCCGTGCGCAGCAGCGACGCCCCCTCCGGCAGCTGGGTGTCCACCATGAAGGACTTCTGGTCCTCCATGGGCACGAAGCCCGTGGGCATGCGCCCGAACAGGTAGACGGTCAGCGCCACCAGCCCGCCGAACAGCAGTATGAAGAACGCGCTGCGGCGCACCATGCCCGACACCCAGCCGGTGTAGCCCGCGGTCAGGCGATCGAAACCCCGATTGAACAGGCCGAAAAAGCCGGTGGTCGCCATCTCGCCACTGCCCGGCTTGAGCAGGGTGGCGCACAGCGCGGGGCTGAGGGTGAGCGCGTTGACCGAGGAGATGACGACCGCGATGGAGATGGTGACCGAGAACTGGCGGAACAGCTCGCCGGTGAGGCCGGGCACGAAGGCCAGCGGCACGAACACCGCCAGCAGCACCAGGGTGGTGGCGACGACGGCGCCCGAGATCTCCCGCATGGCCTTGGCCGTGGCGTCCTTCGGCGAATAGCCGTCGGCCATGTGGCGCTGGGTGTTCTCCACCACGATGATGGCGTCATCGACCACGATGCCGATGGCCAGGATGAGCCCGAACAGGGTGATCAGGTTGATCGAGTAGCCAAGGGCCAGCAGGCCCGCGAAGGTGCCGATCAGGGATACCGGGATGGCGATGGTCGGCACCAGCGTCGAGCGCCAGTCCTGGATGAACACGAACACCACCAGCACCACCAGGGCGATCGCGATCAGCAGGGTCTCTTTGACCTCATCGATGGAGGCGACCACGAACTCGGTGGAGTCGTAGGCGATGTCATAGACCAGGTCCTGCGGGAAGCGCTTTGCCAGCTTCTCCATCTCGGCGCGGACGCCGTTGGCGACTTCGAGGGCGTTGGCACCGGGCAGCTGGTAGACGGCCAGCACCACGCTGGGCTGGCCGTTGAACAGGCCGTAGGCGTCATAGGACTTGGAGCCGAGCTCGATGCGCGCGACGTCCCGGAGCCTGACCCGGCCGCCGTCCTCGCCCGTCCGCACGACGATATCGCCAAATTCCTCAACGGTGGACAGGCGCCCCTTGCTGCGCAGGTTCCACTGGAACTGGGTGCCCGCCGCCGCCGGCGAGCCGCCGATCTGCCCCGCCGCCACCTGCACGTTCTGCTCCCGCAGCGCCGCCATCACGTCATCGGTCGTCAGTCCCAGGCTGGCCAGGCTCTCGGGGTTCAGCCACACCCGCATGGCGTAGTCCTGCACCCCCAGAATCGACGCATTGCCGACGCCGTCCACCCGCGCCAGCGAATCGGTGACGTTGATGTTGGCGTAGTTGTTCAGGAACAGGGTGTCGTAGGTCTGCTCGGGCGAGAACAGGTTCACCACCATCAGCATATTGGTGGACTGCTTGGTGGTGGTGACGCCCTGGCGCTTCACCTCCTCCGGCAGCTCCGCCATGGCCTGGCTGACCCGGTTCTGCACGTTGACCGTGTTGATATCGGGGTCGGAGCCGACCTTGAAGCTGACCGTCAGCGTGTAGCTGCCGTCGTTGGCGCTGTTGGAGGACATGTAGAGCATGTCCTCCACGCCATTGATCTTGGATTCCAGCGGGCCGGCCACCGTGTCCGATATGGTCTCGGCATCCGCGCCGGGGTAGGCGGCACTCACCTTGACCTGCGGCGGTGCCAGCTCGGGGTAGAGCGAGATGGGCAGTGCGCCCATCGCCACGAGGCCGGCGATCGTGATGACGATGGAGATGACGAAGGCAAACTTGGGCCGGTCGATAAAGAACGCGCTCAACATGGTCTAGTGCTCCCCGGCGTCGTCACCTGCGCTCGACGGTGGCGCCGCTGGCCGGTCCCGGTCGCCCGCTTTATCGCCCTGCCGCGACGGTGTCGGGGCGATCTTCGCAGCCACCACCAAGCCCGGCCGCACCTTCTGGATACCCTCCACGATGACCTGCTCGTCGGGCTCGAGCCCGGACTTGACCACCAGCTCCCCCGCATAGGCCTGGCCCCGCGTGATGCGCCGCAGCTCAACCCTGCTGTCCGGCGCCACCACCATCACGAACGCCCCCGCCTGGTCTTCCTGCACCGCGGCCTGGGGGATTACCAGCTTGTTGGTGGTCTCCGCACGGGCCAGCGAGGTGCTCACGTACAGGCCCGGCACCAGCAGCTTGCCGGGGTTGTCGAAGCGGGCCCGCATCACAATGGTGCCGGTCCTGCGGTCCACCACGTTATCGATGAAATCCACCCGTCCGATGTGCTCGTACAGGCTGCCGTCGGGAAGCCTCAGCCTGACCTCGATCTTGTCCAGATCGATCTTGGCACCCCCGATCTGATGGTTGCGCTTGGCCGCGATGATGTCTCCTTCGCTGACGCTGAAACTGGCGTAGATGGGGTCGAGCTCCACCAGCCGGGCCAGCTCCCCGGTCTGCGGGTTGACGAGGCCACCGACGCTGGTTGAGGCGCGGCCGATGCGGCCGGAGATGGGCGCCTTGATGATGGTGTGAGAGAGATCGACCTGCGCCTTCTGGAGCTGCGCTTTGGCCGTCTTGAGATTGGCTGAGGCCTGCAGCAGGTCGCTCTCCGCCTCATCGAGCTTCTGCTGGCTGACCGACTGCCGCTTGATCAGCTGCCGGTAGCGCTTGACGTCCCGCTCCGCCCGCGTGACCGCCGCCGCCATCTGGGCCACCGAACCCTCGGCCGCCGCCACACTCGCCTGATAGAGCGCAGGGTCGATGACGAACAGCTCGGCGCCCTGCTCCACGTCCTCGCCCTCCGTGAACTTGCGCTCCTGCAGGTAGCCCTCCACCTGGGCACGCAGCGAGACGTCGTTGACCGCCGTGGTCTGGCCGACGTATACCACGGTCTCGGCCAGCTGCCGCCGCGCCACCTTCGCGACCAGCACCCCGGGGGGCAGCGCCTCGACCGTCGGCTTGGGACCGACGTCGCAGGCGGCCAGCAGCAGCACCGGCAACGCCGTGATCAGCGCTCGGCAGCCCAGGAGTCGAGGGGTACGGTGCATTGCTGCGGCGGCTCGGTTCGATGCTAGGTATGGCATGGATTCTCCTCGGCCTGATGCCGGACAGTGCGGCCGGCGGCAAATTCTTGCATATAGAGCATGGTAGCGATCCCGGCGCTGTCCAGCCCGCGGCCTCTACCGTCGAGCCGGCAGCTTGACCACACTGCAGAAGATAACAGCAAACGGGGGACTTTGTCGCATGGATAACCCGCCGGCAGCGGACGTGCTCGCCGGCCGCGGTGACGGCTTCCTGGGCGCGCAGTTTGAAGGGGGGCACGGCGGCCGAGCGGCCGGCGGTGGCGACGGGTCGGCAGTGCGGTCGCGCCGGGGGCGCCCGTCCTCGCGACGGGGTGTGCCGCGCCGCTTGACCAGCCGCCGCCCCGGTCACTCCCGGCCCGCCGCCAGCGTCATCGCCGGAGCTGCTCGGACGACAGCTTGCCGATGCCCTTGAGCCGCTGCGGGTAATCGTCCGGCATCCACCACGACAGCGACATGTCACCCTGATCCAGGCCGCGCTCGGCGGGGTCGAGGTCGGTGCGGATAGCCAGCACCACATCGCTGCTGGCCCATGGGTGATTGAACCAGTAGCGGTGCCCGGTGATGTCAAAGCCCCGGTCCTGCCGCCCCCGCGACAGGTTGATGTACTCCAGGCGATGCGCCCGCAATACCCTTGCCATCTGCTCATCCGACAGCTGCACGCTGGACTGGCCGATGCGCGTGGCACCGCCCATAAACAGCCGCGCACTCTGCAGCGCCTCGTCCTTCGAGGAGCCGGTCACGACGATGCGCTGAGCCAGGTCGTTGATGGCCGGAAGGGCCTCGATGAACTCATCGCCGGGCACGTCGGCGGCCGCAAAATAGACCACGCCCAGGCGGTACCGCTCACTGAGCTGCTCGGCCGTTTCATCAGGATGCAGTGCCCGCAGCTGGGCCAGCGCCGAGGTGACCAGGCGCCCGCCGGCGCTCCAGGTCAGGATGTGAATGCGCCGCGCGTCGGTTTTTTCGGCGAGCAGCGTGATAAAGGAATTGAGCGCCGCCGCCGACCGGTAGGCGCGCTGTTTGTCGTCGCCCAGCGCATAGGCAAAGACGTTCTGCCTGGTCGGCCAGGAGAAGGCGACAGAGGTCATGTCGCGGCCCATGAAGTGGTCCAGCTGCGCCGCGAACACCGAGGCATTATAAAAATTCACCTTGGCCCCGTGCACATAGATCAGAATATCCTGGTCACGCGAACTCTCTATCGATGCGTTGATGTCGGCCAGCAACCAGTTGGTGGCGCCGTGCTTGTCGGGTATCGCACCG
Source organism: uncultured Gammaproteobacteria bacterium (assembly GCA_963792875.1). GTDB lineage: Bacteria > Pseudomonadota > Gammaproteobacteria > Pseudomonadales > JAHEGP01 > JAHEGP01. The sequence goes on from CAWBXV010000002.1 coordinate 450,105, forward strand.
CCGGCGTCAAACCGGTAGCTGCCGACCTCCATAATGCCCGCAATCGACAGCGGTACGACGTCGTCCCGCTGCGTGGTACGCGATACCCTGCTCAAGTCCTCCCAGGTCATGTTGGCGGTGCCGAAACCGATGAGGCACATGCCGATGGAGACCTCATCGCTCTCCGCATTCGAGTAGTCTATTTTCTGCAGGTTGTCTTCGCGCGTTCGGGTCGTCACAAAATACACCCGGCGCAGATTCCAGTGCTCCTCAGGGGGAATATCGTCCAGCGGCCCGTGACCACTGACCTCGTAAAGGATCGGGGTCGGCATCAACGGTTCCACGTGAACCGCGCATCCTGGCAGGACGGCGATGCCGGTGACTGCCAGACAGGCAAGCAGCACGGTCGCGAAGTGGCCGGCGGCGTTTACCGGGGAGCGCTTGTCGTTCACGTCGATCATATTCTCGAGAGTGTTCCAGGTAGGAGCAGCATAGAACCCGCAATCCGTGAAGACGACCGCTGCTGAACGGCATCGCGCCGGGTCCGGGCGCGAGCCTGCCGCCGCGACCCCGGGCTCCGCCCGCTCGCGCCCACCACTCAGCCCTGCTCCGAGAGCAGCCCGTCCATGCGCCGCAGCGCTTCGATCAACTCTGCGACGGCCAGACCGGAGCCGCGATAGAACTCCTCCGCCAGCGGGGCGATACCGCAGCGCCCGGGCAGGGCCTGCTCCGCCTCCAGCATGCGGTAGAGCGTGGGCAGGAAGACGAACTGCAGCCACTGCGACAGGCTGAGCGTGTCGAGGCAGAACGGCTGGGTCGAGGCCAGCGCCGCCGCGGAGGGAGGGTTCTGCTCCCACAGGCCGAGCTGGCGCAGCTGGGCTTCAATGTCGATCAGAGCTTCGGCGATCAGTTCGCGCATATGCCGCTTTGGCCTCCACGGACCCGCAGTGGTCGCTGGCGCCTGCCTGGCAGCGGGCCCGTCATCGCGCCGGCGATCATCAACGCCACCGGCAACTGCCCGCGGGCAGGCCGAGCGCTGACCCCGCTGGTTTACAGTTCTGCCACCAGGTTTGCCAGTTGCGCCCGGTCTACTTGATAGAAAATTTCATTGGCACGAATGGCTTGGGCGCATCCCCGAATCGTGGGCACATGAGCGCCGATATTTCTAAGGATGGGCTTTAAATAGGCTGCCCAAGGCGCTACATTCCCGGCCATTTTTGTTCGCGCAAAGACAGTCAATAACATGAGCAAGCACTTGGGCAGCAGCGTCATTGTTACAGATATCGAGGCTCGGATCCAAACATTGACCGAGGCATTCCGGCAGGTCGCTTCGACTGATGAGCTTCCGACCTCAGCCGCAGAGCTCGAAGCGCGGGAGCAACAATTACAGGGTCAGACGCGCGAGTTGGCAGATTTGTTGGTGGCACATCAAGTGCAGCAGGCACTCAACAGCGCAGAACTCGGGCACGGCGCGCAGGCGTTGATAAGACGCCAACCAGGGAAATTGCGGGACTGCGGCCGGCGATTGGTTCGGATCCGCTTCGCCGGCGGGACTGCCGTGCACTTGAGTGCGACCTATTACGCCAGGAAGTGCGACCAGAAGAGGGCCTCCGGCAAACGAAAGAAGGGAATGTTTCCCGGCCTGTACCTCCTGGGCATTCACGAGCGCTGCACGCCGGGATTGGCTGCCGACCAGGTTCTATTTGTCGCTGACGGCGCCCGTTGGATCGGGGATCGAGTCAAGCCTCTGCTGGCCGCTTTGGGGCTGAAGGCCAGCCAGCAGTTCGAGTTGATCGATTTCTATCATGCCGTTGAGCATCTGAGCGCATTCGCCAGGTTGAAGCCGCGCTGGTCGACGCTGGAGCGAGACAACTGGGTCAGGAAGCAGCGACGACGCCTGCGGAGGGACCACATTGAGGCGGTGGTCGAAGAGCTCCGGTTGGAGTGCAAGGGTACGAAGAGCGCCTTGCTACGTCGAGAACGTGACTACTTCATCAGAAACCAGATGCGCTGTTACTACAAGGCCGGGGGTGGGACGACCTAAGGAAACCGGCGTTTCAGGTCGCTGCGTGAGGCGGCGAAACATGCCTACAAATGGGAATGCGCCCGCTGAAACAGCTTCAGCTCCCTGCGGCGGTTGTAATGGAATTTTTTTGAGTAGCCGCCCTGCTTGAAGGCGTGGGCGAAACTGAGTGTCTCCGGCTGGATCTTCAAGCCCTGAATATTGGCTCGATGTCGCTCGGAGATAAACTGGCCCTTGACCTTCAGGGCGAAGGAATGGTCGCTCGAGAGGGGCAGAATGACTTCGGCATTGCCGGTATCGTATACGCGGCGCCGATCGATTTTTTTCAGGAAGCGCTTGTCGCCAGCGAGGTAGCGACCCCAGGCAGGCAGGGATGGCGCCCAGTACGACGTCGTACGCATATTGCGCAAAATAGTGCGGCGTCACCTCAACCATCTGACTCATGGTGCTGACCGTCAGCGGATGGGCCAGGAAACTGCCGCCACACAGCCGGTAGGCCGCCTCGTACACCGCGCTGTCCACCTCCTGCCAATGACGGTGCTTCTGACTGAGGAGATGCTGAAATTTATCGAACATAGGGGGCGGGCAATCGACAAAGGTGAATGACGGGCAGCAGCCAGATACCAATCAGCCGCCCGCTCAGCGCAGTGGGGTTTTAACTGAAGCGCCCCCTCAGTCAAGGCGCAATGCCCGCAAGCGGGATACCCGGAAGAGGAACCCGCCAACGGGCCGCCAGACAAGCGGGCCACCGGGCGTGGGTGCGCAGCGGCCGCGACCCGCACGCTACGGCAGGTCGCCGAGCACCAGCAGCGTCAGCTGGTCGGCGATGGCGGCGGGACCGGCCTCGCCGGCGGGGTCCCACCACTGTGTGGTCCAGTTCAGCGCGCCCAGGATCAGCAGGCGCGTGAGCGCGAGGTCCCCGCGCAGCGCGCCGGCCGCCTGCAGTTCGCCCAGCAGCTCACTCCACAACAGCTCGTAGGCGCCCTTGCGCGCCCCCACCTCAGCGGCGGCCGCCGGCTCCAGGGCGCGCGTCTCGTGCAGCAAGACCGCGGCAAAGTCGCGCCCACCGGGGCCCAGCAGGGCCTGCATGTGCGCGCGCGCCATCACGGCGAAGCGCTGGCGGGGATCGGCGATGCCCGCCGCGGCGGCCTCGACGCTGTCGTGAATGGTGCGGATGCCGTCGAGCATCACCGCCAGCAGCATGTCGTGCTTGCTCTTGAAGTGATAGAAGGGCGAGCCCGAGCGCATGCCGACGGCGGCCGCGATGTCGCGCGTGGTGGTGGCCTTGAAGCCCTTCTCGCGGAACAGCCGCCCCGCTGCGGCGAGGATGTCGCCGCGGCGATTGCCGTCGTCGCCGGCCGGCCTGGCGGCAGCCGCCGCTGCGCGCGCCTTCATGTCACAAGCCGCTGTCGGGCCAGGCGCGCGCGATCAGCGCCTCGGCCTGACTCGCCGCAGCCGCCGGCAGGGCGCCAAAGGCGGCGCCCCACGGCCCGGGCGCCAGGCGCGTGGCACAGAAGGCCCGGGCGGTGGCGGCCGGCGCATGGCGCAGCAGCAGCGCCCCCTGCAGCGCCAGCGCGATGCCCTGCATCAGCACCCGTGCCTGGGCCTCCCGCGGCGCGGGTTGCGCCAGCAGCGCCTGCAGCTGCGCGGCGTGCGCGTCGAAGTGCGCATCGCGACCGGCCGCCGGCGCCAGCTCCGCCTGCAGCGCCGCCAGCGCGCCGGGCTCCCTGGCCAGCGCGCGCAGGGTGTCCAGGCCCATGACGTTGCCCGAGCCCTCCCAGATGGAGTTCAGCGGCGCCTGGCGGTAATACAGCGCCATCGGCCCCTCCTCCACATAGCCGTTGCCGCCCCAGACTTCCATCGCCTCGGCGGCGACGGCCGGCGCGCGCTTGCAGATCCAGTACTTGGCCACCGGGGTCAGCAGCCGGCGCAGCTGCCGGTTGTGCTCGTCGTCGCGGTCGAAGGCCGCGGCCAGCCGCATCGCCAGCGCGGTCGCCGCCTCGACCTCCAGCGCCAGGTCGGCCAGCACGCTCTGCATCAGCGGCTGCTCGACGAGGCGCCGCCCGAACGCGCGGCGGTGGCTGGCGTGGTGCAGCGCCTGCGCCAGGGCGGCGCGCATGACGGCGGTGGAGCCGAGCGCGCAGTCGAGCCGCGTGTAGGTGCCCATCTCGAGGATGTGCTGGATGCCCCGCCCCTCCTCGCCCACCAGCCAGGCGCGGGCGTTCCAGAATTCGACCTCGGTGCCGACGTTGGACTGGTCGCCGAGCTTGTCCTTGAGGCGCTGGATGCGGATGGCGTTGGGCGCGCCCTCGGGGTCGAAGCGCGGCAGGAAGAAGCAGCTCGGCGCCGGATTGCCGCGCGCGTCGCGGGCGCCGGTCTGCGCCAGGATCAGGAAGGCGTCGGACATCACCGCCGAGAAGAACCACTTGTGGCCGACGACGCGGTACTCGCGGCCCCACTGCGATGCGCCGACGCTGGTGGCCGTGGTGGAGTTGGCGCGCACGTCGGAGCCGCCCTGCTTCTCGGTCATGCCCATGCCGAAGGTGACGCCGCGCTTGGCGGTGCCGGGGATGAAGCGCGCGTCGTAGTCGGGCGACAGCGCCAGATCGAGCCAGGGTCGCAGCTCGCGCGCGCCGCGCAGCGCCGGGATCACCGCGTAGGTCATGGTCGTCGGGCACAGCGTGCCGCCGTCGACCTGGCCCTGCATGAGGTAGAGGGCGGCGCGCTTGACGTGGGCGCCGGGTCGCGGGTCGGACCAGGGGCCGCCCGAGCCGCCGTGGCGCTTCACGTAGGCCATCAGCTCGTGATAGGCGGGGTGAAACTCGACCGCGTCCAGCCGCCGGCCCACCGCGTCGAACAGCCGCAGGGTCGGCGCAAAGCGGTTGGCGAGGCGGCCACGCTCGATCATGGCGGCGCTGCCCAGCTCGGCGCCGCGCTCCGCAAGCCAGGCGTCGGCCCACACTGCGCCCTCGCGCGCCGCGGCCTCGCGCAGGGCGAGGTCGCTGGTGTAGGCGTTGTAATCCGCCAACGGGGGCGCCTGATTGAACACGTCGTGCGTGCTGCCAGGCTGCAGCGGGGCCAATCTCCACCAGTACCTCCTGTCGCCACCATGATCGGGATGATCGAGCGCTGCCGCCCTGCGCGTACCGGCAGGGCCGCGTGCGGTTAATTCTGGGACGCTCGTCCGTCCATTGTCAAGCAAGCAGTTGCTTGGTAGGATTCCCTCGGTCCGCTGACATCCGTGAGGTATCCGTCATGCCCATTCCGCGTCCGCGCCAGCTGTTTGAAGCCGAACACCAGGACCTGCGCCAGTCCCTGCGGCGCTTCATCGACCGGGAAATCGCTCCCCACTACGAGGCCTGGGAGGCGCAGCAGCACGTCGACCGCGAGGTCTGGACCAAGGCCGGCGCGGCCGGCTTCCTGTGTCCGAACATGCCGGAGCAGTATGGCGGCCTGGGCGCCGACCGGCGCTACAGCATGGCGCTGCTCGAGGAGCTGGCGCGGGCCAACGCCTCGGGCATCGGCTGGCTGCTGCACTCCGAGATCGTCGCGCCCTACATTCTCAACTACGGCAGCGAGCACCTGAAATCCACCTACCTGCCCGGCATGGCGAGCGGCGCGATGATCGGCGCGATCGCCATGACCGAGCCGGGCGCCGGCTCCGACCTGCAGGGCATCAAGACCACGGCGGTCAGGGACGGCGACGACTACGTGCTCAACGGCAGCAAGACCTTTATCACCAACGGCTACCTGTGCGACCTGGTGATCGTCGTCGCCAAGACCGACCCCGCCGCCGGCGCCAAGGGCACCAGCCTGTTCGTGGTGGACGCTTCCCTGCCCGGCTTCTCCAGGGGCAGGCCGCTCAAGAAGGCGGGGCAGAAGGCGCAGGACACCTGCGAGCTGTTCTTCGACAACGTGCGCGTGCCGGCGCGGAACCTGCTGGGCCAGGAGAACCGGGGCTTCGGCTACCTGATGCAGGAGCTGCCCTGGGAGCGCCTGCAGGTGGCCATCACCGCCATCACCGTGGCGGAGACGGCGCTCGACAAGACCGTCGCCTACACCCGCGAGCGCAAGGCCTTCGGCCAGCAGATCGCGAGCTTCCAGAACACGCGCTTCAAGCTGGCGGAGATGAAGACCGAGGTGCAGATCGGCCGCGTCTTCGTCGACCGCTGCATGGAGCAGCTGCTGACAGAGCAGCTCGACACGGCGACCGCGTCGATGGCCAAATACTGGTGCACCGACCTCGCCTGCAAGGTGCTCGACGAGTGCGTCCAGCTGCACGGCGGCTACGGCTACATGTGGGAATACTGGGTCACCCGCGCCTGGGCCGATGCCCGCGTCGCCCGCATCTACGCCGGCACCAACGAGATCATGAAGGAAGTCATCGCGCGCGATCTCTAGCGCGACCACCACCGGCAACCAAGGAGCAGTCCATGACCGAGGCTTATATCTACGACGCCGTGCGCACGCCGCGCGGCAGGGGCAGACCCGGCGGCAGCCTGAACCAGGTGACGCCGGTCTACCTGGCCGCCCACGCGCTCAAAGCCATCCGCGACCGCAGCGGGCTCGACACCGCGCAGGTCGACGACGTGATACTGGGCTGCGTCGAACAGGTGGGCGAACAGGCCGCCGATATCGCGCGGGTCGCCGCGCTGTACGCCGGCTACGACCTCGCCGCCGCCGGCGTGACCATCAACCGCTTCTGCGCCTCGGGCCTGGAGGCCTGCAACCTCGCCGCCGCGCAGGTGATGGCGGGCATGACCGACCTGATGATCGCCGGCGGCGTCGAGTCCATGAGCCGCGTGCCCATGATGAGCGCGGGCGGCGCGTGGTCGGTGGACCCGCAGGTCGCCGCCGCCACCGCCTTCGTGCCGCAGGGCATTTCCGCGGACTTCATGGCCACCCGCTGGGGCATGTCGCGCCGGGATCTCGACGCCTACGCGGTCGAGTCGCAGCGGCGGGCCGCGCGCGCCTGGGGCGAGGACCGCTTCAAGCGCTCCATCGTGCCGGTGACCGACCTCAACGGCCTCACGGTGCTCGACCACGACGAGACCATGCGCCCCGACGCCACGCTCGAGTCGCTCGCCCAGCTCAAGCCCGCCTTTGCCGAGCAGGGCCGCAGCCTGGGCTTCGACAGCGTGATGCTGCAGCGCTACCCGGAGGTGGCGCAGATCGAGCACGTCCACCACGCCGGCAACAGCTCCGGCATCGTCGACGGCGCCGCCGCCGTGCTGATCGGCAACCGGGCCAGCGGCGACGCCCTCGGCCTGCGGCCCCGCGCGCGCATCCGCGCCTACGCCTCCATCGGCTCCGAGCCGTCGATCATGCTCACCGGCCCGAGCTACGCCGCCGAGAAGGCCCTGCGGAGGGCCGGCATGAGCAAGGGCGACATCGACCTGTGGGAACTGAACGAAGCCTTCGCGGCGGTGGTGCTGCGCTTCATGCAGGTGCTGGACATCGACCACGGCGACATCAACGTCTGCGGCGGCGCCATCGCCATGGGCCACCCGCTGGGCGCCACCGGCGCCATGATCCTCGGCACGGCGCTCGACGAGCTGGAGCGCAGCGGGCAGACGACGGCGCTGGTGACCCTGTGTGTGGGCGCCGGCATGGGCACGGCCACCATCATCGAGAGGGTTTGACGGCATGATCAACTACAGCGTGGACGGCGACGGCATCGCCGTCGTCGAATGGGACCAGCCGGGCCGGGCGCAGAACGTGATGAACGGGCCGTCCCTCGAGGCCTTCTTCGCCGCCATGGACGGCGCCCTGGCCGACGACGCCGTCAGGGGCATTCTGGTGACGTCGGCCAAGCGGGACTTCGTCGCCGGCGGCGACCTGCAGTGGCTGCAGCGGATAGGCAGCGCCGCCGAGGTGTTCGAGTGGGCCAGCGGCTATCACGCCGCCACCCGCCGCTACGAGCGCGGCCCCAAACCGGTGGCCTGCGCCCTGCCCGGCTCGGCCCTGGGCGGGGGCCTGGAGCTGGCCCTGACCTGCCACTACCGGGTGGCGGCCGACAACCCCGGGGCGCGCTTCGGGCTGCCGGAGGCGACCCTGGGCCTGCTGCCCGGCGGCGGCGGCACCCAGCGCCTGGCGCGGCTGATCGGCTACGCGGCGGCCGTGCCGCTGCTGACCGAGGGCCAGCGCGTCCGCGCCGCCGCCGCGCTCGGGCAGGGCATCCTGGACGCCGTGGTGCCCGCCGGCAGCGAGCGCGACGCGGCCAGAACCTGGCTGCTCTCGGAGGCCGCCGGCAGCGCCCGCCAGCCCTGGGACCGCAAGGGCGGCAGCATTCCCGGCGGCGGGGTCAATACGCCCGGCGGCTTTCAGTTCTTCACCGCCGCCAACGCCCTGCTGCGCGCCCGGACCTTCGACAACTATCCGGCGCCCAGGCACATTCTGTCCTGCGTGTGGGAGGGGCTTGGCACCGACATCGACACCGGGCTGCTGATCGAGGCGCGCTACTTCGCGGCCTGCGTCACCAGCGCCGAAGCCAAGAACATGATCCGCACGCAGTTCTTCGGCCTGCAGCAGGCCGGCAAGCTCGCCACCCGGCCGCAGGGCGTGCCGACCAGTCAGTTCAGCCGCATCGGCGTGCTCGGCGCCGGCATGATGGGGGCGGGCATCGCCATGGCCACTGCCAACGCCGGCATCGAGGTGGTGCTGCTCGACAGCAGCGTGGAGGCCGCCGACCGGGGCAAGGCCTACGCCGTCGCCCAGTGGGCGAAGTGGTGCGAAAAGGGCCGCCTGCAGCCGGCCGCGGCGCAGGCGCGGGCCGCGCTCATCCACCCCACCACCGACTTCGCCGAGCTGGCGGGCTGCGAGCTGGTGGTGGAGGCCGTGTTCGAGGACCGGGCGATCAAGGCGGACGTGACCCGCAGGGCGGAGGCCGTGCTCGGCGCCGACGCCGTGTTCGCGTCCAACACCTCGACGCTGCCGATCACCGGACTCGCCGAGGCGTCGGGCCGCCCGACCGGCTTCATCGGCCTGCACTTCTTCTCGCCGGCCGAGAAGATGCCGCTGGTCGAGATCATCATGGGCGGGCAGACCGCCGCGGCGACACTGGCCCGCGCCATGGACTTCGTCAAGGCCATCGGCAAGACGCCCATCGTCGTCAACGACGCGCGCGGCTTCTACACCAGCCGCGTGTTCAGCACCTATGTCAGTGAGGGCATGGCGCTGCTGCAGGAGGGCGTCGACCCGGTGCTGATCGACAAGGCCGGGCTGCTCGCCGGCATGCCGGTGGGTCCGCTGGCGCTGGCGGACGAGGTCTCGATCGAGCTGCTGTACAAGATCGTGGCGCAGACCCGTCAGGACCTGGGCGACGCCTACGTCGAGAGCGCCGCCGACCAGGTCGCCGCCCACATGGCGGGCACGCTCGGCCGCCTGGGCAGGAAGAACGGCAAGGGCTTCTACGACTACCCCGAGGGCGGCCGCAAGCACATCTGGCCGGGCCTGGCCGGACTCTTCCCGCCCGGGCCCCAGCAGCCGGCGGCCGCCGAGCTGGTGGAGCGCCTGATCATGGTGCAGTGCGCCGAGACCGTGCGCTGCCTGGAGGAGGGGGTGCTCAGGGCGGCGATCGACGCCGACATCGGCGCCCTGCTCGGCTGGGGCTTCCCCGCCTTCCGCGGCGGGCCGCTGGGCTGGCTGCACACCCTGGGCATCGCCCGCGCCGTGGCCGACCTGGAGCGGCTGGCGCAGGCCCACGGCGACCGCTTCGCCGTGCCGGGCCTGCTGCACGACATGGCCGCGCGCGGCGAGAGCTTCTATGCGATATGATGCCCGTGCGCGCCGCCCGGCCCGCCGGAGAGCGCGCGCGGCCCCCGCCGATGAGGTCCACAGCGTTGATCCACAATCGCTGTGGATAAGTCTGCGGACAAGGTGTCGACCGTCCGCTGCAGCCAGGCTGCCGCCTGCTCGCGACGCAACCGATCAAAAAGTGACCAACGCCAATGCATCAGCGCACCATTGTCATCGACTTTGAGACCACCGGCCTCTCCGCCCGCGGGGGCGACCGGGCCATTGAAGTGGGGGCGGTGGCGCTGGTGAACGGCAAAGTCGTCGACCGCTTCCAGAGCCTGCTGAACCCCGGCTTCAGGGTCAGCGCCTTTATCGAAAACTACACCGGCATCAGCAATGCCATGCTGGCCGATGCACCCGGCAGCAGGCAGGTGATGCCGCGCCTGCGGGATTTTATCGGTGACGCCGTGCTGGTCGCCCACAACGCCAGTTTCGACCAGGGCTTCCTGCAGGCGGAATACCAGCGCCTGGGCTTGCGCGACAGCCACCCGTTCATCTGCTCGATGCGGGTCGCGCGGCGCCTCTACCCCGATGCGCCCAATCACCGCCTGGGCACGCTGGTCGAGTACGCCCGGGTGCCCGTCTGCGCGCAGTTTCACCGGGCGCTCGCGGATGCCGAGATGACAGCCTGTCTCTGGCTGGCCATGCTCGCGCAGCTGGCCGACAGGTACCGCATCGACCCTGCCAGCCCGGCCTTACTGCGCAAGCTGCAGGCGGTGAAAATAAGCCGGGCGGACGCCTACCTGAGAGATGTCGCCGCGCAGTATTAACGCTGCCGCCCCTGCTCTCTGCGCGACGTCACCGACTCGCCGCCGAGCCCCCAGTTATCGGTGTCCACTTCGTCGATCACCACGACGGTGGTCTGCGGATTCTTGCCGAGGATATCGGCCAGCAGGCGGGTGACGCCCGCAATCAGCTCCTCCTTTTTCTCGCGGGTCACACCGTCATTGGTGATCTTGATATTCACATAGGGCATGTCGCTCTCCACTGCGGGTCAGTTTGATCGCTGCCGCGCACAGCCGCACCGCCATCGTCGATCAGGCGCGGGATGGCGCGTCGGCGGGCACCACGCGCTCCAGGACGCACCAGAGTTCCTCGGCGCGCAGCGGTTTTGCCAGGTAATCGTCCATGCCCTGCGCGAGGCATCGCTCGCGGTCGCCGCTCAGGGCGTTGGCGGTCAGGGCGACGACGGGAACGTGCCCGCCAGTGCCCCGCTCCCTGTCGCGGATGCTGGCGGTGGCCTGGTAGCCGTCCATCACCGGCATCTGCAGATCCATGAGCACGACATCGAACGCTTCGCGCTCGAGGGCTTCGAGGGCCTGGTGCCCGTCGACTGCCGCCACCACCGCGTGGCCCCGCGCTTCCAGCATGCGCGTGACGACCAGGCGGTTGACCGGGGCATCCTCAACGACCAGCAGTTTCAGCCGCCGTCCGGTCCGCGGCGGCCGCTCGCCACCCCCCGCCGGGGGCTGCGCGTCTGCCGGCGCAGCGCCGCACGCGTCGGTGATGGCGTCGAGCAGCGCGCCGGCCATGACCGGCTTGATCAGGACGCGCTCGACTCCCGGCATCGCTGTGCAGTCAAACGCCGAGGGGCTGCCGGGATACGCGAGCAGCACGATCCTGGGGGCGGCGGCGCCAAAGCGGTCCCGCACGCGCGCCGCCACTGCCGGGCCGTCCATGCCGGGCATCATGCAATCGAGCAGCATCAGCCCGATGGCGCCTTCACCCCCGGCACAGCCCTCGAGTTTCTCGAGCGCCTCGGCGCCGTCCTGCGCGGCTATGGGCGTCACCCCCCAGCCGCTGAGCATGTCCTGCAGCATGAGCCTGCTGGTCGCATTGTCGTCCACCACGAGGACGCGCAGGTCGCGCAGCCCCGGCGGGGGCACGCGGTCGCCGCGCGGCGCCGCGGCGTCGCGGCGGAAAGCGGCGGTGAAGTGAAACCGGCTGCCCTGCCCCGGGCGGCTCTCCACCCAGATGCGCCCGCGCATCAGCCGCACCAGGTGCGCGGAGATCGCCAGGCCCAGACCCGCGCCGCCGAAGCTGCGGTTGCTGGCGGCGTCGAGCTGCAGGAAGGGCGTAAAAATCGTGCTCTCCTGCCCGGGCGGGATACCGATACCCGTGTCGCTCACCGTCACCTGCAGCAGCAACTCGTCGCCGGCGCTGGAGTCCAGGCCGACCTCGACCACCACCTCGCCCGCGGCGGTGAACTTGAGCGCGTTTCCCACCAGGTTGACGATCACCTGGCCAAACCAGCCCTTGTCGCCGATGAGGCTGTCCGGCACGTCCGGCCGCACCCGATACGCCAGCTCCAGGTGCTTCTCGGCGGCGCGGTAGCCGATCGCCTGGAGCAGGCCGCCAAGCCATTCCCTGGGACAGAACGCCTCGCGGACTATTGCCGCGCTGCCGGCATCGAGCCGGGAGAAATCGAGGATGTCGTTGAGCAGGGCCAGCAGGGCGTCTGCGGATTGCTTCACCAGCTTCTGGTAATCGCGCTGCTGCGCATTCAAGTCCGATTCCAGCAGCAACTGGGTGATGCCGATGATCCCGTGCAGGGGCGTGCGCACTTCATGGCTCATATTGGCCAGAAAGTCGCCCTTGACGCGCGCCGCCCGTTCGGCATCCTCTTTCGCCTGCCGCAGCGCGCCCTCGGAGCGGCGGCGCTCGGCGATGCTGGCCCGCAGCACGGCGATAATCGATGACGCCGCGATCACCAGCGTCACCAGGACCGCGAGGTGGCCGATGACGCCCAGGCGGGCACGCCCGATGGCCGCTATCCACTCCGCCGCCGGATAGTCGACGCCCAGCACCGCCTCCACGTTTCCCGCGTCATCGAACATGGGCACGAAGGCACTGACCCAGGTTCCCCAGCGGTCGCTGTAGGGTTGGTCATCGAAGACCGGCTGGCCGCTGTAGGCTGCCGTCAACTGATCGTTCCACTCCGCCCAGATCTCGCCGATCCCGGTGCGGCGCTCCCGCTCGCCTTCGTAGGCCCCGTTGTGGTCGTAGTCCGTCTCGGAATCGACGATCAGCTGGTTGCCGTCGGGGTGCCGGCGAAACGTGTAGATATCGGCCACTGCGGGGTTGAGCGCGAGCCAGCGAACCTGCTTGTCGATCAGGGCGAGGTAGCTCGGGTCCTGCGGGTCCGTCGCGGGCGAGATGGCAGCGTGACCGGCCAGGGACAACTCGCTGGCATAGGTCGGCGCCATACCCTGAATGCGGGAACTCAAGCGCTTGCGCTCGGATTCGCCCTCGGCATCGACGAGGAACCAGCCGGCAACCAGGATCAGGGGCACCAGCACCCACATCGCGATGACCGACCGGTCGATGCGGTGCGAGCGCCACAGCAGCAGCGTCGCCAGCGCCCCGGCTGCCAGACTGATGAAAGCAAATTCGGCATAGTCAGCCGGCAATCTCAAGACCTCGCAACCCTGTCAATAGCTATCCAGCGGCCAATGCCTCGGGACGGGCCAGCCCCCGCGCGCTCACACCTTATGATGCACCGAAATCGCGCTCCCCGCCACCGACCCGCCGCAGCACCTGTAACCCGCCGCGCGCGGCGGCAGGCTGGCCGGTGCCCCGCCGGGACACTACAATGGGATCGTGAGACCGCGACTGCCCGAAACCACGGGTTGCGCGCATCGGTCGGCAGTCGGTGCCGCCCACGAGTTATAGACGCTGCGGCCCAAGGAGTGCGGCTTGAAAATCGACGATTCCCTGCTGGAACTGATCAAGGGTCACGCGTACGTCGCCCAGTTCAAAAGCGAGAACCTCGATGGCCTGATTCTGTGGATCCTCGACGCCCAGGACAGAATCGCCGATGCCAGCCCCGTCATGGCCGCCTACTACCAGCTCGACCGGGACGAAATCATCGGCAAGGGCGCCGCGGACCTAAGGCCCGCTCTCGCAGAGCAGTACCTGCAGGAGAACCGCCGCGTGCGCCGGCTGGGACAGCCGAGCTCATCGAGCGACTGGATCCATCTGCCGGTGGGCTGGCGCAAGATCGCCCTGACCAAATGCCCGCTGCCCGACGGCTACATCATTGGCGTGGCCCACGACATCACCGACACCGACCCGATGGCGGGCTGGCTGCAGCGGCTGGATCTGGACAAGGGCCGCCTGAGCCTGGGGCCACGCTATCGGGATGAGCACCTCACCCTGCCCGAATACCTGGTGCTGCACCGGCTGAGCCGGAACCATTCGTACCACGACATCGCCCGCGAGCTGAACATCTCCGCGGAAACGGTCAAGTACCGGATCTCCCGGGTCAAGAACAAGCTGAACGCACTGACCACGCCGGAGCTGTGGGAGGAGGTCTACGCCAGCGGCATCATTCACCTGCTCGCGCTGCCGCTGCACCTGGATGCCATCCCGCGAACCCAGGAAGACCTGATCGAACTCACCCGCAAAGCGAGACGGCGGCAGCTATAGTGCAGTGATGGCACGCAGCGGGGCGCTGGGCAACTGCGCGGCGCGCGGGCTTGCGGCAAGTCAGCCGATGCAGGGGGTTTCTGCCATCACCAGGGGGCGACGCCAGACAGCGCCATGGGAGGCCAGTCGCAGCCGGCGGTCAGCCACCGCCAGGGCGTCGACGCCTGCGGGACGCGGCGCAGCGGCGTCAGATGCGGTCGATCAACCACCGTCGTCGCCGCAGCAGAATGCGCAGCAGGCGGTCACCGCCCACGACTTCAACCTTCGCCTTGCTGGCAAGCCTGTGGCCGTTCTCACTGACTCTGCCCGTGTGGATCAGCAGCCCCCTCGAGCGCCGATCGCGGCAAACGCCGGCGAACTGCTGAATGTGCTCGGGAGGGAGATGCCTGCTGTAGCGCTTGGCCTGTATCAGATAAAGCCGGCCACGTATCAGCGCCCGGCCGTCTATACCGCCGTCGTGGCTGTAGCGGGTATTGCGCTCGATCCGGTGCCCGCGGCGCTTGAGCGCGGTCAGAATCATCTCTTCAAAGACGAACGGGTTGACCGCTTGCAGATAGTCCATCTGCTGCCCGGGGGTAGGTAGGCGGGCCAGGCGCCTGAGATGCCTCTTCGCCTCGCGCTGGCGCCGGCGGTGGATGGGTTCGCGGGATAATCGCCGGCGCCATCGCATGAGCAGCAGCAACAGCAAGAGCAGCAACCCGGCCACGGCGTAAAGCAGCCAGGCGGCCCGCTCATCCTGCTGCAACTGCTGCAGCAGGGCTGCGGCATCGAAGGACATGGTCCGGATCAGGTTCGACATCGACAGCCGACAGGGCTCAATGCCAGCGACGCAGCGCGACCGTGCCCGATCCGCGCCATGGATTCACGCCCGCTCAGGCTTTCGCGGCGGCCGCCAGCGACATGACATTGGCTGCACCACCGGCCGGGGTCATCGCATCAGGCTCCGCGAGCAATACGTCCGGCTTGCCCTTGCAGGCGGTTATCAGCAGATCTTTGTGATTGGCCAGAATCAGGCCGATGGTTTCAGCCTGCTGCTCGCTGATGCCATCGACGCGCTTGCCCAGGAACGCGGCAAAGTGCTCACCCAGTTCCAGCATCCTGTCGTACGCATCCGCATCCTTTTTATTTTCGAACATGCTGCCATCCCGATCACATTTCCAAATCGCCACAACGGCCATGGTTTTTCCTCGCAGGCGTGTTTTTACCAGGCCGCATACTGTATATAAAACCAGCACTATAAATCAAGCGGTTTGTCGACTTCGGGCAACGGAAACCCGGTGAGAACTTCAGGCCGCCGCGCCCGCGCGACTATCGCAGGGGAATGCCGGGGCGGTGCGGCACAGACGAAGGGAAGGCGCCCGCCACCGCCAGGCTGTTGCGCAGCTTGCCGGCAACCCCCGGGGTCAGGCGTTCCATGGCGCATCGCCGACGGCCTGAATAGCAGCCGCCCATAACGACCGCGCCGGAATCTCATGGCGTTCTTCGCCGATGCGGATGCTATTGAGGTCGGCCTCTCTGCCGGCCTGGAACCGCCAGAGTCAGCCTGGTTCCGGCCGCAGCCGGCTGCGCTGCCCTTCCCGAAGAAAATCACCCGGTGGCGCAGGTACAGCGCCATGGCGCGTCATCCACAGTTGCTGTGGATAAGTCTGAGCGCAAGCTGTCGAGCCATCGCCCCGGCCCAGGGCGGCCGGGCGCCGAAGCAGCCTGGTCAGTTTTTGATCAGCCGCCGCTCAGGCGGCGACGGGCATGCCGCTCTTGAAAGAGGCCGCTTTGACGTAGTACGCCGCGGGATGCAGCTTGCCCTTCTCATCGATCGACGGGGCGTGCACCAGCGCCTGGATATCGCCCTGCCGATCGTAGATGGTGGTCTCATAGCCCCGGCTCCTGATCCTGCCGGTGGCGACGGTATCCATAAATTGACGAAAATGCGGGTACTCCACCCGGGTAAACACTCGGCTCATCGCGTGGTTCCTTCTGCCAGGGGGCTGTCAGTGCCGTCGTGGTCGTCCCTCTCGAGCCCGCTGCCTGCGGGCCAGGCGCCAACACCGACGACGGCGTTTATCGACGCATATACTGTATGCAAAAACAGTATAGTAGGACCGCCGGGGATGACAAGTCCCGATACAGAATACCGGCGTCCATGCACAACGGGACAGCGACAGCGTCTATCATTTGCCCACTCTCGACGCCGGGCTCCGCGCTGTCGCCGGCCTGGCGGCGCCGCCGGCGCGTGGGCGCGGTTGGCGCCCAGGTCTGCGCCGAAGGCCCCGCCGAAGGCCGCTCTGCAATAATCGCTGAAGTCATCGCCAGCGCTGGCACTGCGGCCCATCCGGCTTTACTATCGAAGCCGCGCGCCAGCCCTTCGAGGCACGGCCCGACACTACCCCACGGGCAGCCTCCCAGGCTCCCCGTTGCCAATAATGACAATCGCGGCCCCCAGCGCCCCGGCCGGGAAGCGCCGCCCGACGATCGACAGGTCACCAAGACATGGCTCCTACACTTTTCGCGTCCCTCCCCCGCGTCACGCGCTGCGGTCGCGCCGCGCTGGCGCTCGCCCTGCTGCTGTGCCTGCCAGGCAGCGGCGCGCAGGCCCAGCAGGCCGGCCCGGCAGTGCAGCAAGGCCCGTGGGACGACAGCCGGGTGGCGCCGGTGATCATCGACGGCAGGCAGCTGTTCCTGCTGCGGGGCATCACCTCGCGCCCCGCCAAGGCAAGGGCCGCGAACGTGCGCAGCCGCATCATCGCGGCCGCCCGCGACCCGGGCATCGCCGCCGCCGATATCACCCTGCAGGATGAGGCCGAGCACGTCGGCATCTACGCCGGCGACCAGTTACTGGTCTTCCTGTTCGATGCCGACGCCGAGATCGAGGACCTGGACCGCAACATTCTGGCCATTGCGTATCGCGACGCCATCATCAACGCCATCGAGTCCTACCGCACGGATCGGACCGCCAGCGTACTGCTTCGACGCGCCGGTTACGGGGCGCTGCTCAGCGTCGTCATGGGCCTCGCGCTGCTGCTGGCATTGCGCCTGTTCAAAAAACTCGAGCGATGGGTCAATGAGCGCGTGCGGCAGAAGCTCGCGTCGCTGGACGAGAGCACCCATCAGCTGCTGCACGCCGGCCAGGTGCGCCTGCCCATCGAGGGACTGCTGCGCCTGCTGCGGATCGCGATGGTGGTATCACTGGGCTATTTCTACCTCGACACGCTGCTGGGCCTGTTTCCCTGGACCCGCTCGGCGGCGGTGGCGCTGGTCGGACTGATCCTGTTTCCCGTGCAGCGCATGGGCCAGGGGCTGCTGGAGGCCATCCCGGACCTGGTATTTCTCGCCGTGCTCTACGTCGTCATGCGCTACCTGCTCAAAGTCACCAAGGCGATCTTCGACGGCATCGCCGGCGGCCGCATCCGCCTGGAGGGCTTCGACCCCGACTGGTCCATGCCCACCTACAGGATCGTGCGGATGCTGTTTATCATCTGCGCGCTGGTCATCGCCTACCCGTACATTCCCGGCTCGGATTCGCTGGCCTTCAAGGGCATTTCCGTGTTCGTCGGGGTGCTGTTCTCGCTGGGGTCGTCGTCGTTTATCGCCAACATCATCGCCGGCCTCATGATGACCTACCGGGGAGCGTTCAAGGTCGGCGACCGGGTGCGGATCGGCGACTCGGTCGGCAGCGTGGAGGAGATCCGGCTGATGATCACCCGCCTGCGCACGTCGAAGAACGAGGTGGTGGTGATCCCGAACTCCAATATTCTCAACGCCGACGTCGTCAACTACTCGGTCTATGCCCGCCAGCAGGGGCTGATCGTGCACACGACGGTGGGCATCGGCTACGACACCCCCTGGCGCCAGGTGGAGGCCATGCTGCTGCTCGCGGCTGCCCGCACCGAGGGCCTGAAGCGGGAGCCGCCGCCTTTCGTGCTGCAGCAGTCGCTGGGGGACTACGCCGTCAACTACGAGATCAACGCCTACTGCGACCACGTCACCCACCTGCACCAGCTCTACTCCCGGCTGCACGCCAATATCCAGGACGTGTTCAATGAATACGGCGTCCAGATCATGTCGCCGATCTACGTCGCAGACCCGGCCGCGCCCAAGGTGGTGCCGCCAGCGGACTGGTATGCCGTGCCGGCGGCGCAGCCGGCGCCGGCGGGCGCGGGCGGGGTGCAGAGCTGATGCACGCCGCGGCGGAACCCGCCCGCAGTGGCGCGCCCCTCACGGGCCGGGCCGGCACCAGCGTGGCGCCGCTCCCGCATGTATAACTGCCTCATCATGGGCGCGGCCGGGCGCGATTTTCACGACTTCCGCACCTTTTTTCTCGATCACCCGGAATTCCGCGTGCGCGCCTTTACTGCCACCCAGATTCCGTTCATCGCCGGGCGCCCCTTTCCCCGCGAGCTGGCGGGCGACCGCTACGATGCCGACATCCCCATCTACGACGAGAGCGAGCTGCCGCGCCTCATCCGCGAGCTGGCCATCGACTTCGTGTTCTTTGCCTACAGCGACCTGCCGCACGCCGAGGTCATGCACCGGGCGTGCACGGTGCAGGCCGCCGGCGCCAGCTTCGTCCTGCTGGGCCCGAAGCACACCATGCTGTACTCGACGCGCAAGGTGGCCGCCATCACCGCCACCCGCACCGGCGCCGGCAAGAGCCCGCTGACGCAGTGGCTGGCGCGGTCGCTGACCGCCGCGGGCATCAGGGTTGTAACGATCCGCCATCCCATGCCCTACGGCAACCTGGCCGCGCAGGCCGTGCAGCGCTTCGCCGAGCCGGCCGACCTGGAGCGCTACGACTGCACCATCGAGGAGCGGGAAGAGTACGAGCCCTACATCCGCCAGGGGCTCATTCTGTATGCGGGTGTCGATTACCGCGCCGTGCTGCGGGCCGCGGAAGCCGAGGCCGACATCATTCTATGGGACGGCGGCAACAACGACTTCTCCTTCATCAGGCCGGACCTGAGCATCGTGGTGACGGACGCGCTGCGCGCCGGCCACGGGCTGGATTACTACCCCGGCGAGACCAACTTCCGCGCCGCCGACATCCTGGTGATCAATAAGGTGGGGGCAGCGGCGCCGGAAGACATCGACCGGATTCTGGCGATGCACGCCGCCGTCAATCCAAGCGCGGAGCTCGCCTACGCCGACCTCGCCGTCAGCGTGGAGCGGCCCGAGCTGATCCGCGGCCGGCGGGTGCTGGTCGTCGAGGACGGGCCGACGGTGACGCACGGCGGCATGGCCTACGGCGCCGGCTGGATGGCGGCACAGCAGGGCGGGGCCGCTGCCGTCATCGATCCGCGGCCGTTCGCCGTGGGCAGCATCGCGGCCACCTATGCCCGCCACCGCCAGCTGCAGCAGGTGCTGCCCGCCATGGGCTACTCGCGGCAGCAGCGCCGGGAGCTCAAAGCCACCATCGAGGCGAGCGGGGCGGACGCCGTCGTCAATGGCAGCCCGGCCGACATCGCCAGGCTGCTCGACCTGACCCTGCCGGTGGTGCAGGTGCGCTACCGCTTCGAACTGCGGGAGGGCGTCGACCTGCTGGCGCGCGTGCAGGCCCTGCTGCCCGATTGAGCGCCACTGCGGGCTGTCCGCCCGCCGGTACAGCTGATCCCACTCCTGCGGGGTGGTCAACCCGATCGCCTCGGTCCGCGCCGACAGCAGCATGACCCGAATCGCGCGCCGCCGCTGCTGCATCGCCGCCAGGTAGGCCTCCAGCTCGCCGCGCGGGGTATCGTAGTTGGCGTTCAGCTCAGCCAGACGATGGTGCATCGCTTCGAGCAGCTGCACCTCGGTCCGCAGGCGGGGCTGCAGATCAGCGCCCAGCGCCTGCAAGGCACTGCTCCGCACCGGGTCGGCAACCGTCTGGCGGACGGCCTCATGGTAGGAATCGAAAACCTTGCGGGCGGCCTTGTCCGAGCGATCGCCCCAGTGGCACGCGCTCGCGAGCAGGCTGCAGATCAGCAGGTAAAGAGCACTCCGACCCGCATAATGCATGGCAGCCCCCGGCGCTGACCGCTGCCAGCAACATCATGTCCATGGCTATCCCCACCAGTGATGAAAAACGTCGATGAAAAACCGCGGCGCGATCAGCGGCCGCGGCGCGGTAACACTGATCCGGGCTTTTGGCGCGCGCGCGCCCGCTGCACGCGCCCGCTGCGCGCACGGCCCCGTCAGCGCTGCTCGTACTCGTGCAGGCCATGCGAGTCGTGCACCCGGCAGAATTCGCGAAAGTTGCCGGGAAAGAGCAGGGGCGCGTGGCCCGACGCCGTGCGATAGTAGCTGTTGCAGTCGCTGGCGCCCCAGGAAAAGCGCCCGAAGCGGCCTGCGAGCCAGGCGTTGTAGTCATCGCAGGCCTCGCGCCTGACGCTCATCTGCCGGACCCCGGCGGCGCGCGACTCGGTCAGCAGCCGCACGATGGTCTGGACGTTGCGCTCGATGGTGCGGAAGTACGGCACGGTGAGCACCAGACCGTTGGGTCCGGCGGCGAAGAAGTAATTGGGGAAATCCGGCACCGCGATGGCCTTGTGGGCCATGGGCCGGTCGGCCATGACCTCGGCCAGCGACCGGCCCCCGGCGCCGATGACGTCGATGCGGTCGAAGTCCAGAATGCGGTAGCCGGTGCAGTAGATGATCACGTCGACGGCGGCGGCGCTGCCGTCCTGGGCGACGATGCCGGTGGGCGTGACCTGCGCCAGCGCCGCCGGGATCAGCGTCACGTTGTCGCGATTGAGCGCGGGATAGAAGTCGTCCGACACCAGCCCCCGCCGGCAGCCGTAGCGGGAAGCCGGGATCAGTGCCGCGCGCAGCTGCGGGTCGTCGACGCTGCGCGCGATGAATCGGAGCACCACCCTCTCGAATTGATTCATGCGGTTGTGGCCGAGGGTGACCGCGTACTGCACCTGGTTCATCAGCGCCCCCTGCCAGCGGCGGGTCAGGCCGATCAGCCAGGGCAGCCGCCGGAACCAGCGGCGCCGCGCCGGGCCGTAGGGCCTGCAGCCGCGCGGCATGATCCAGTTGGCCGAGCGCTGCAGCACGGTGAGGTGGCCGACCACCGGCGCCAGCGCCGGGACGATCTGCACCGCGGCGGCCGCCGAGCCGACGATCGCGACCCGCTTGCCGCGCAGGTCGACCGCGTGATTCCACAACGTGCTGTGCCAGCTCGGCCCCTCGAAGCGCTCCCTGCCTTCGACCTCGGGATACAGCGGCGTGTGCTGGTTGCCCATGGCGTTGATGACGACATCGCAGCGGTGGCTTGCGCCCGCGCCGGTATGGAGCTCCCAGCCGGCGTCGCCGCAGTACTGCGCGCGCACGATGCGCGTAGTGAAGCGGAGGTGGGGTTCCAGCCCGAAAGCCGCAGCGCAGCGCGCGAGATAGGCCTGGATCTCGGCCTGCCCGACGAAGCTGGCGCTCCAGTCCGGGTTGGGGGCGTAGGAGTACGAATAGGAGTGTGCCCACACGTCGCAGGCCAGGCCCGGATACGAGTGCTGACGCCAGGTGCCGCCGGGCGCGTCGAGGGCCTCGAAGATCGTGAAATCGGTGAAGCCGGCCTGCAGCAGCGCCCTGCCGGCGGCGATACCCGCGGGGCCGGCGCCGATCACGGCGATGCGGAATCCGGTCTGTGCAGACATGCGTTGCTCCCGTTGCGGCGCGCGCTGCCCCCTGCGGCAGGCGATCACCACTGGCAGGCTGGCCGGCGCCGGCCATTCACTCTCGATGCCCGATACAGTAGTCTGCACCACAACCGCAGCGCAAGGAGTACGACATGACCGAGGCCACCTGGGACACCCTCATTCAGCACGCGCTGGTCTTCGACGGCACCGGTGCGCCGCCGCAGCAGCTGGACATCGCCATCCGGGGCGGCCGCATCGCCGCCAAGGGCGTCGACCTGCCGGCGCAGGCGGCCACCCGGGTGATCGATGGCAGCGGGCAATGGCTGCTGCCGGGCCTGCTCGACATCCACACCCACCTCGACCTCGAGGTAGAGCTGGACCCGCGCCTGCCCGAAGTCGTGCGCCACGGCACCACCACCGTGCTGGTGGGCAACTGCAGCCTCGGCACCTGCTTCGGCCAGCAGCGCAGCGGCGCCCAGGACCCCATCGTGGACTGCTTCGCGCGGGTGGAGAACATACCCAAGCCGGTGCTGCGGCAGTGCGTGGCGGCGATCAACTGGTCGGATACGGGCGCCTACCTGGACCACTTCGGGCAGCTGCCGCTGGGCCCCAACATCGGCGCCTTCGTGCCCCACTCCATGCTGCGGATCGCCGTGATGGGACTGGAGGACAGCATCAGCCGGGCGCCGACGGAGGACGAGTACCGGCAGATGGAACAGCTGCTGGCGGCCGCCATGCAGCAGGGCTACCTGGGACTGAGCACCGACGGCCTGCCCTTTCACTACCTGGCCAACGCGCCCCATACGGACCGCCGCATCCCCTCGCAGTCTGCCAGCTTCGGCGAGGTGAAGCGGCTGCTGAAGATCGTGCGGGAGCGCGGCCGCGTGTGGCAGACCACCCCCATCCTGGACCATCGCGCCAAGGCCTTCCTGTACTTCCTGCTCACCAGCGGCCGCCTGTTCGGCCGGCCGCTGAAGACCTCGGCGCTGTCGGCGCTGGAGTTCGTGCTGGCGCCCAAGCTCGTCAAGCGGGGCTTTCTGGGGTTCGCCGCCCTGGCCAACAGCCGCCTGCTGCGCGGCGCCATCCACTTTCAGGCCCTGGGCAGCAACTTCCGGGTGTGGTCGGACGGCATCGTCAGTCCGCTGTTCGAGGAGCTCGGTTCCACCAGCCGGCTGATCGCCAAGGAGTACGAGGACGTCGCGGGCCGCCAGGCCCTGCTCAACGACCCGGACTTCGTCGCGGCGTTCCGGCGCGACTGGCACCACGGGCGCCGCGGGCGCAGCCTGGCCAGGCTGCGGGCCCGGCTGGGGGCGCCCGACAACATGGTGATACGCGACCTGCAGCGCATGATTTTCGACGGCGCGCCCGTGCCCGACTGGGACGGCGAGAGCCTGCAGGCGGTATTCGAGCGGCTGCAGCGCTACCAGGCGGGCGCGGCCGATGCCGCGCGCGGCGCGGCCGAGCGCGAGGCCTTCGACAGCTTCCCGCGGCCCACGGCGGACGACGCCGACTTCATGCTGCACCTGCTGCGGCGCTACGACAAGGGCTTCCGCTACTGGGTCGACGTCGCCAACGCGGGCAACCGCGCCACCCTGGACCTGCTGCTGCACCCGCACACGCTGCCGGGCTTCAACGACTCCGGCGCCCACATCACCAATATGGCCTTCTTCGACGCCAACCTGATGGCGCTCAAGCTGGCCCAGGGGCGCGGCATCGCTGTCGTCGCGCGCATGGTGCGGCGCCTCACCGCCGAACCGGCCGCATTCTTCGGCCTGGACGTCGGCTCGCTGGCGCTCGGCGCGCAGGCGGATATCGCCATGATCGACCCCGTCGCGCTGGCCCGCTGGGACGACAACAGCCAGCGCCGGCTGCAGTATCGGGCGATCTTCGACCACCAGCAGATGGTGAGCCGCTCCGACGGCGTGGTCACGCGGGTCTTCATCAACGGCGAGGCCGTCTGGGAGGACGGCGGCTTCACGCCGGTGCTGGGCAGCCGGCCCCTGGGCCGGGCCCTGCGCGCGGCATAGCGCAGGCCTGTCCCCGCTCGCCGGCGGCGGAGCGGCCCCGCGTGCCCGCCCGCGGACACCGGCAGGCGGGCAAGGCTGGGCAGCGGCGACGTTTTGCGTCATAGTCCCGCCCGGCAGCGGATCGGGCGGCGGCGCCGGGTCTGAGCGCTCATGCGGCGACCAGGTGAACGAGGCGATGACTGAACGATACGATGTGGTGGTGCTCGGCGGCGGCGCCGCCGGTCTCATGTGCGCGCTCACCGCCGGCCGGCGCGGGCGCCGCGTGCTGGTGCTGGAGAGGGCCAACAAAGTCGGCAAGAAAATCCTGATGTCCGGCGGGGGGCGCTGCAATTTCACCAACCGGGTCATCGCGGCGGACAACTTTATCGGCGCCAACCCGCACTTCTGCAAATCGGCCCTGAGCCGGTATACCCAGTGGGATTTCATCGCCATGGTGGAGCGCCACGGCATCGCCTATGAGGAGCGCGAGCACTCGCAGCTGTTCTGTCTGCACTCGGCCAAAGACATCCTGCACATGCTGCTGCAGGAATGTGAATCGGCCGAGGTCGCGATCAAAACCCGCTGCGACATTGCCTCGATCGAGCGGCCCGCCGGCCCTGGTGCACCGTCGGCCGACGCGCCAGGCCACTATCGCGTCAGCTTCGGGCAGTCGGGCGACACCCACGCGGTCGATTGCGCTTCCCTGGTGGTGGCCACGGGGGCCCTCTCCATCCCCACCCTGGGCGGCAGCGGCCAGGGCTACGACATCGCCGAGCAGTTCGGGCTGGCGGTGACCCCGCGCCGGGCGGGGCTGGTGCCCCTGATGTTCAGCGACGCGACCCGGGCACTGTGCGAGCGCCTGGCCGGCGTATCGCTGGCGGTGGCGGTCAGCTGCAACCAGCAGACCTTTGCGCAGAGCCTGCTGTTCACCCACCGCGGTATCAGCGGCCCGGCGGTCCTGCAGATCTCCAGTTACTGGCGGCCCGGCGACGCGGTGAGCGTCAACCTGCTGCCAGGCCTCGAGGCGGCCGACTGGCTCATCGACAGCAAGCGGCGGCAGGGCAAGGCCCGGCTCACCAGCCTGCTCCACAGCAGGCTGCCCAGGGCGCTGGTCGCAGAGCTGCAGGCGCTGTGGTGGCCCACCCTGGCCGGCACGCCCCTGGGCGGCTGCAGCGACCGGCAGCTGCAGGCCATCGGCAGGCTGCTGAACGCATGGCAGCTGAAGCCTTCGGCGACCGAGGGCTACCGCACCGCGGAGGTGACCCTGGGTGGCGTCGACACCCATGACATCAGCTCGAAAACCATGGAGGCGACGCGGCATCCCGGGCTGTTTTTCGCGGGGGAGGTCATGGATGTGACCGGGCACCTGGGCGGTTTCAACTTCCAGTGGGCATGGTCCTCCGGCTATACCGCCGGTTCGTTCGCCTGAGCGCCCCTCGGGCCGACGTCAGCGCGGACGCCGCCGGCGCGCGCGTCCACGCCGCGGCTGAATGGACGCGCCAAAAGCTGCTATCATCGCTGCCGAACCGGCCAGTTTCCCGACCCTACCATGCTGCGACTCAACGATATCAAATTGCCGCTGGATCACAGCGCCGACGACCTGGTGGCCGCCATCGCGGACAGACTGCAGCTGGATGCCGCCGAGCTGAAGGACTTCAGCGTCTTCAAGCGCAGCTACGATGCCCGCAGAAAGTCCAGCATCCAGCTCATCTACCAGGTGGATGTCACCCTCGATGCGCAGCGGGAGCAGGCCCTGCTGGCCGCGGCGGCCGGGCGCGCCGCCATCATGCGCAGCCCGGATACCCGCTATCAACTGGTCGCCAGGGCGGACGACCAGTACCCCCAGGGGGCGCAGCAGCGCCCCCTGGTCATCGGCTTCGGCCCCTGCGGCATTCTGGCCGCGCTGCTGCTGGCGCAGATGGGCCTCAGGCCCATCGTGCTCGAGCGGGGCCAGAACGTGAGGCAGCGCACCAGGGACACCTGGGGGCTGTGGCGCGAGCGCCAGCTGAAGACCGAATCCAATGTGCAGTTCGGCGAGGGCGGCGCGGGCACCTTCTCCGACGGCAAGCTGTACAGCCAGGTCAAGGACCGGCGCCATCTGGGCCGCAAGGTCCTCACCGAGTTTGTCAAAGCCGGCGCGCCCGAGGACATCCTCACGGAGAGCAGACCCCATATCGGCACCTTCAAGCTGGTGAAAATGGTGGAGAACCTGCGCGCGGAGATCATCCGCCTCGGGGGCGAGATACGCTTCGGGCAGCACGTGGTGAGCCTGCAGCGGCAGCTTGATGAGGACGGCAGCGGTCGCGTCACCGGCCTGACCCTGGCCAGCGGCGAAACCCTCTCCAGCGGGCATATCGTCCTGGCCGTGGGACACAGCGCCCGCGACACCTTCCAGGCGCTGTTCGACCAGGGCGTGTACATCGAGCCCAAGCCCTTTTCCATCGGCCTTCGCATCGAGCATCCCCAGTCAGTCATCGACCGCGCCCGCTTCGGCGCCCAGGCGGGGCATCCCCTGCTGGGGGCCGCCGACTATAAACTGGTGCACCACTGCAGCAACGGCCGCAGCGTCTACAGCTTCTGCATGTGCCCGGGCGGCACGGTGGTCGCCGCGACCTCCGAGGAGGGTCGCGTAGTGACCAACGGCATGTCGCAGTATTCGCGCAATGAGCGCAACGCCAACGCCGCCATCGTCGTGGGCGTCACCCCGGAGCAGGACTATCCGCAGCACCCGCTGGCGGGCATCGACCTGCAGCGGCAGCTGGAATCGCTCGCCTATGAACTGGGCGGCGGCAACTACAACGCGCCGGCCCAGCTGGTGGGCGACTTTCTGCGCGACCGGCCCTCCAGCGCGCTCGGCGCCGTCATCCCCTCCTACCAGCCGGGCGTCACCCTCGGCGACCTGTCGCGGGCCCTGCCGGCGTTTGCGGTGGCGGCCATCCGCGAGGCCCTGCGCGCCTTCGACAAGCAGATCAAGGGCTTCGCCATGGATGATGCCGTGCTGACGGGCATCGAGACGCGGACGTCGTCGCCCCTCTGCATCCGGCGGGGCGACGACTACCAGAGCATCAATACCCGGGGCCTCTACCCCGCCGGCGAAGGTGCCGGCTATGCGGGCGGCATCCTGTCGGCGGGGATCGATGGCATCAAAGTGGCGGAAGCCGTAGCCCTGGACATCCTGCAATAAGCCCATCGCGGGGACCGACCCGCCTGGCCGGCCGGCGCAGGGGCACTGCGACGACCAGCACCCCCTCGTGCCGGCAGCTGTCAGTCGCGCGCCGGCGGCTCAGGCGGCGCGGCTGAGTCGGCCGGAGTGCCCGGGGCTTGCGCCGATCCCGCCGCGGCGGGACATCCGCCGGCCGCCCGCAAGGCTTTCTCAACGCCCAGCAGCGGCGCAATGCCGGCTTGCTTCCGGTATCGGACCACATAGGGGGACTCCGGCCACTTGGTGGCCGGCTTGCTGATCATGGGCGGGACGCCGGGCGCAGCGGCCTCGAGATCGAGGTGCCGGAGCATCTGCGTCAGCAGTATTTTCATCTCGAGATAGGCAAAGTTGACGCCCGAACAGCGGTGCAGGCCGCCGCCGAAGCCCAGCAGGGTATGGGGGCCGGACACCGGGCAGAGCTCGCGCCGGTCGACAAACCGCTCCGGGCGGAATGACCTGGGGTCGGTAAAGACCTCTTCCATATGGTGCGATATCTCGGGTGAGACCAGCACCATGGTGCCCTTTTTGATCAGGTAGCCGTCCAGCTCAAAATCCGCGGTGGCCAGGCGCTGCAGGATGAAGGCCACCGGATGGCGCCGCTCCGTTTCCTTGATGCAGGCGTCGAGATACACCATCTTGCGGAAGTCGTCCAGGGTCACCTCGGTGCGATCGCCCAGCACCGCCTGCTGCTCGGCGATGACTCTGGCCAGGATGTCGGGATGATTCAACAATTCGATCAATGCCCAGCTGATATGGCCGGCGGTGGTCTCGTGCCCGGCCCAGACCAGGAACAGAATAAAGACGACGATCAGGCGCGGCGACAGCTCCTCGCCGTCCTTGAAGCGGTAGTCGACGAGCTCCTGCAGAAAATCGGGCGGGCTTACCGGGGCAGCCTGGCGCCGGGCAATGATCTCCGCCAGATACTTGTGGAGCTTCCTCTTGGCGAGCTTGCTGCGCAGCAGATGCGGCGCGGGCACCCACTGCGGAAGCACGGTATCCATGCCCTCGGAGAAGCGGCGGAAGTCCTCGAAGAAATCATCAACCAGGCTGCCTCTGAAGTCATCGCCCAGAAAGGCATTGGCAGCCACGTTCATGACCAGCGGCCCCAGCGTCGGCAGCAGATCGAACTCACCGCGCGCGTTCAGCCTGTTGATAAACTGGTTGCCCTCCGCCACGATGACATCGACGTAGTCACCGACCTGCCGACCC
This sequence comes from uncultured Gammaproteobacteria bacterium, assembly GCA_963792875.1. Lineage (GTDB taxonomy): Bacteria > Pseudomonadota > Gammaproteobacteria > Pseudomonadales > JAHEGP01 > JAHEGP01. The sequence goes on from CAWBXV010000002.1 coordinate 478,353, forward strand.
TTGAAGCGGGGCACGAGCACGTCGCGCTGTTTCATATAGGTGGCAAACGGCGCCTGCCCCAGAAAGTCCCTGGCGAACATGGCCTCAAAGAAGGGCATCGAGCCATACTGCGTCAGCAGCTTATAGGATTGTTCGAAGAAGAATTGGTTATAGTCAGGACCGATCAGAAAAACCGCGTCCTTATGGCCAAGCCGCAGCGAAAAAATCGCGCCGCATTCACCGTGCGCCCGCTCGAGCAGAGCCACTGGATCGCGCATGAAGGCCATGGCATGACCCAGCGCGGGGCGCCTGCCGCTGGCATAGGGCGGGCGGGGGGCGGCGGGGTTGAGCGAGGTGGTCTTGACCTGGGGCATCAGACGGTTCTCCTGATCGTCCTGTATCGGGCACCGCCAACCGCCGCTGTCGTTCAGGCCACCGGAGACGGACGCAGCGGCGACTAGCGGAAGATGCCGCGCTCGAGGATGGTACCATGTCCCACCGGCCGGCCCACGGCCAGCCACATGCTCCATGAATCGGTACTGGTGGCGCCCACCCCGAGGGTAAGGGGCCCGACCGGGGTCCGACCGGTGAGGTAGATCGAACTGCCATAGAACCTGTTGTCATCGACCTCGTCCAGGCGGCGGAGGGTCTCGCCCGCCTGCACCCGCACCCCTGCGTACAGCGCCTGGCCGCGAATCGACATGATCTCCTTGATCTGCCACAGGTAGCTGCCGGCCGCGATCCAGTAATCCTCGGCCCGGATTTCGCTGAGCTCGTAGCCGGGAAAACTGCCGGGCCCGCCGATCATGAAGGTGCGGTCCCAGGGCAGGTCACTGCCAAGGTTCGCGCCACCGGCCAGGTTGAGCCAGATGACGTCCTTGCGTACCGGCAGCGCGATACCTGCGCCCGCCTCGATCCGCTGCCAGTCACGGCTGGCGCCGAGCGCCTCGTCGCTCTGCAGATACTCGAGCGCGAGCGCCATACCATGGGTCGCATTGAACGGGGTGTCACGGCTGTCATAGGTGGCGGACACGACCAGACCCGCATCGTCGGAGGTCTCCTCCGGCAGCAGCGGCGATCCCGAGTCGACTTCGACGTCGCGCCGCGTGTACAGATAGCCGAGCCGGGCCTGCGCCCGATTGCTCAGATTGACCCCGAAATCGACGCCGCCGCCGTAGTTGTTGAACTGGTAGCTGGCCAGGCGGTCGCCGTTTTCAAACACACCCTCCACGGTCCGCCACCAGCCCACGCGCGGCTCGACGAAGTACTTCTGGGAGACTTCCAGCGGTTGGTAGAGACTCGTCAGGAGCTGGCTCTCGTAACCGAACTGGATCTCGTTGCGCCACTCGGCGCCCAGCCCGTTGAGCCAGGTCCGCGTGTGCTTGGCGTAGATGGTAAAGAAGAGGTCACCGCCCTCGGAGGCGTACATGCCGAGGTCGAACTTGAGGTAATCGGGCCCCCAGCGCTTCTCCTGGGGCAGCCACACCAGCGTCGGCCGCCTGGGGTCGCCCTCGAGCCGGTACTCGACCGACTCAAGCTCCTGCAGGGCGGACATGCGCTGCGCCTCGGTACTGATCGCCGCGGTATCCACGGTGTCGCCGGCGCGCAACACCGCGCGCTGCGCGAGATATTCCGGGTTGACCCGCTCCAGTCCCTCGAAACGCACGTCCGCCAGGTGCGCCTCGACCGCCTGATCAGCCGTCACGCCGTCGCGCCAGGCGGCGTACTCGGCGGCGGGCACCGCGAGCTCCGCCAGGCGCTCGGTGGCCTGGCGGGCGGCCGCCTCGCCGAGCGGAATAGCCTCCGGTATCCGCTCGAAATCCGACGTGCCGATGTCGCCCACCGGCACGTCGATGCGGATGTCCCGCTCCGTCAGCGTGCGCAGCTGCAGCTCCTCGTTGGCCTGGATCATCACGTCCATACTGCGCCCGATGAGCTGAGCCGCGCTCTGCAGCTTGTCCGACTCGACCGCCGGCTCGACCAGGTTGACCACGATCACGACATCGGCGCACAGCTCGCGTGCCACGTCCACCGGGATGTTGCGCACCATGCCGCCGTCGGAGAGTATGTACTCATCGGTGACGACCGGCGCAAAGGCCCCCGGAATGGCCATGCTCGCGCGCATGGCGGTCGCGAGGTCGCCGTGGTCGAGCACGACCATCTCGCCGGTGACCATGTCGGTCGCGATCGCGCGATAGGGGATGGGCAGGCGGTCGAAGTCCGCCTGCATGCGCGAGCGGGCGACATAGCTGCGCAGCAGGTCCTCGATGCCGCTGGTGTTGACCAGCCCCCCCGGAAACGTCACGCCCCCGTTCTTGATGCCCATCTCGAGGTTGTTGCTGTAGGTCACGCCGGCGCGCTTCTGCTCGATGGTCTGCAGGTCGCGCTGGCCGAGTCCACCCACCACCGACTTCCAGTCGATACCGGTGACGAACTCCTGCAACTCCGGGGCGGGGATACCCGAGGCGTAGCCGGCCCCGACCAGCGCGCCGACGCTGGTGCCGGCGATACAGTCGATCGGTACGTGATATTCCTCGAGCACTTTCAGGACGCCGATATGCGCGCCGCCCTTCGCGCCGCCCCCGGCGAGGACCAGCCCGATGCGCGGGCGCGTGGTGTTCGCGGCCGCCGCACCCGGCGCCGGCTGGGCCGCAGCGGCCGCCGCGACGCAGCATCCGCACAGCAGGCCAAGGACCCACCGCATGTCGAATTTACAAAAGCGCCGGTACAATGTTGTCACTCTCCTGTTTCCCTAGCCGCGCCCATGGGCGCCGTGCGCCATCGCGCCGCCGTGCGGGCGAGCAGCCTGAAGAGCGACTGGACCATAGGTCAACGGGCGTGATGCCGGCATGGAAACCGGCCGGCTGCCGTTGCCGTCGCGGCTCGCTGCACAGCTGGCATGAGCTTCTGCAGGAACGGGAGGTAGCGCTTGCATCGAAGCCCCCTGATTCAGCAACGTCTGCAGCTGACGGAACGCCGGGCCATGATTGAGGCGCCGATTAAGCCACAATTCGGCGCAACATGCCATCGGGTACGATACCTGCGCCAATCCCATAGTCCCTGGGCAGCACGCGGCCGCCAGTATCCAGACCGATGCCCCGGAGGTACACTGCGCCTAACTTCCGGTCCGGCAGGTGCCACAGCCATGCAAAGTCCACGCCTTGAGAAGACCATCGAACACGATGCCCGGCTGAGCCGCATCATCAAGCCCATCCGGCTGCTGAGCACCCTCGCCTGGCCCCCCACGGCGGAGACGGCGTTTCTGCGGAGCTGGCGCGCGGGCCGGCCAGCGCTGCCCGAGGTCAGCATCGCGGCGCCGGACTTCGGCAGCGAAATCGCCGAATTGCAGGCGCTGCAGGCGAAGTGCGACCGCGGCCACCCGCTGGACAACCTGATCTTCAAGACCGCCCGCAGCTATGTCTCTGCCGCACGCATGCTCGGGGCCATCGGTACACCCGCCTTCACTGCGCATTCCATCGAACTCTACGGCAAACCGGACGACACCTACCCCACCCAGAACTTCACCGCGCTGGATGCGGCGGATTTCTTCCTGCAGCGCACCGATGAACTGCTCGGAGGCTATGTGGTGCCGCCGACGGTGGCGGACATACCCGTGGAGATCTTCGCCGCACGCCTGCAGGTCGAAATCGACCGCTTCTTCGATCAGGACGCGGTGGAGGTGGTGATCGACACGCAGCTGGCATCCAAGGCCATCGCCGGCTCCAAGCGCGTCAGGCTGCGGGCCGGCACCCTGTATTCAGAGCTGGATATGAGGCAACTGCTCGAACACGAGGCGCACATCCATGCCGCGACCATGCTCAACGGCCGGCGCCAGCCCAACCTCAAGCTGCTGGCGCTGGGCGCACCGCGCACCACGCGCACACAGGAGGGCATCGCCGTGCTGGGAGAACTGCTGACCCTGTCGCTGGACATCGTGCGCCTGCGCCGCATCGCGCTGCGCGTCAAAGCCATCGCCATGGCGCTCGACGGCGCCGACTTCATCGAGGTGTTCCGGAGCTTCATCGAGGCCGGGCAGAGCGAGGAGGAGAGCTTTCAATCGACCATGCGCTGCTTTCGCGGCGGCGACGTGCGGGGCAGCACCGCCTTCACCAAGGACACCGTCTACCTCAAGGGCATGCTGGAGGTGTACGCCTTTCTCACCACCTGCATCCATGAAAACCGCCCGGAGCTGGCGCGCTGGCTGTTCGCCGGCCGCCTGACCCTCGGCGACGTCATCGAGCTGGCCCCCTACTTCGAGACCGGGTTTCTGGAGCAACCGCACTACCTGCCGCACTGGGCGCGTGACCTGCGCACCATGGCCTCGGTGTTCGCGTGCAACGCGTTCTTCACGCGCTTCGATCTGACGGACGTGAAGCTGGCCAACTTCATCCGCCTCGAAGAAGACGTCGCCACGCGTGGCAGGTCGACGGGCAGACCCGGCTAGCCACCGGATCGGACAGCACGGCAGGCATGTAGCAGCACGCGCTGGTACTATTAAGCTGACAGGTGGCAGTGACGCCACGCCCAGACCCCACCGCGGCAGACGTCTATGGAACTGGTCGTATTTGACCTCGATGGCACCCTGCTCAACCGTGCCTCGCAGATAAGCCCGCTCACCCGCCACGCGCTGCAGCAGCTGGCGCGGCGCGGCATCGCCTATACCGTGGCGACCGGCCGCACGCTGCACGCCTCCCGGGACGTGCTGCACGGCCAGGGCTTCACCCTGCCCCACATCTACAAGAACGGCGTCATGATCTGGCACCCTGCCCGATCGCAGTACAGCCACACCAGCTTGCTGACGCTGGGCGAATTACGGCACGTGCTGCAGGCCGTGCTGGCGCAGGGTATCGCCCCGTTCATTTTCACCATCGAGCCGGGCAACCGGCACGCCATCTACCATCCACCGCTGCTGTCCGATATCGAACGGCGCCTGGCGGAGGACTTCGCCAGCCGGGGCGAGGTCGAGGTGCTGCCGATTGCGCAGATGCCCGCCGCCGCCGACATCACCAATATCAGCGCGCTCGGTGAGCCTGCGGCCATCGATGCGGTCGGGGCGATGGTTGCCGATGAGCCGGCCCTGGTCGCCTACGCCGGGACGGCGCTGGAGGGCGCGCGCCTCAGGTGGATCGACATCCACCACGGCCAGGCCAGCAAGGGCAATGCCGTGGCGATACTGCGGGACGAACTCGGCGCCCGCCGCGTGCTGTGCTTCGGCGACAGCGAGAACGACCTGAGCATGTTCGCCGCGGCCGACGAGAGCTATGCCCCCGACAATGCCAAGCCCGCCGTGCTGGCGGCGGCCACCGCCGTGATCGGCCACCACGACGAGGACGGCGTGGCGCGCTTCCTGATCGAACGCTTCGGACTGGAGAGCGGCTGAGCCGGCGCGGGCAGGGCGCGCCGGCGGTCGGTTACTGCGCGTCGTTCCTTTCGATGCGGGTGGCGATCAGCCGACCGCCCGCGCCGACGTAGGCCTCGATGTCGAGATAGTCACTGCCGGGATGGAGTTCGTCGAGGTCGAAGCTGTGGTCGTCGTCCAGGTCCAGCTCGCTGTCGTCCTCGAAGGTGGTACCGCTGCCGGTGGAGATCTCCACGGTATCGCCATCGCCAAGGTCTATGACCAGGGTGCCGGTCTTGGCATCCGCCAGCGTGAGCGAGACCAGGCGCCCGCCGAGCTCTTCCTCGCCGCGCCCGGCTGCTATCTCGTCCACCCGCAGCACGCCCGCCTCGATCCGTCCCTCGACCTTGACCTCCATGCCCGCGGCCAGGCTGCCGCGCAGACTCTCCGGCTCGTAGTCGGTGCCGGCAGCGAGCGCCAGCGGCGTACCGCCGAGTAAAAAGCCGCTGCCGCCGTCGCCTTTGAGGATGCCGCGGAGGCTGATCCTGGCGCCGCCGTCGCTATGGTCCAGCAGGTCGTCGTCCTCGGCCTGAACCCGGACGGCGACCAGGCTGCCGCCCTGCGCCACGAGTTTGACCTCGACAAAGCTGCCGAGCGGCTGTGCCGGGATCGCCAGCTCCGCGCCGGCGCTGACGGCGAAGGGGCCCGCCTCGACGCCATTGACCAGGGCCAGGGTGATGGTATCGCCGTCATAACCCCGCACGACGCCCTTGATTTCGTGCTCGCCGTCGGCGCCGCCCTGCCCCTCGATGCGGGTGGCGATCAGCTCGCTGCCGTCGAAGAAGCCGCTGACCTCGACGCGCTGCCCCTCGGCCAGCGCGTCGAAGCTGGCACCGTCGTCAAAGACGGTGCCGCTCACGCTGGACCTGATGGCGAGGCCGAAGACGCGGAAGGTCTTGGTGGCGGCATCGACCAGCACCACGCTGCCGGCATCGATCGGGCCCTTGATATCGTCATCGTAATAGACGCTGTCCGCTCGACCCCTGCGGCCATCGCCATCGACGCTACCGGTCACCCGGACCTTCATGCCCAGCGCCAGCGCCGAGTCGTCGTAGCGATCCTGGTCGTCGACGCTGAAGCTGGCGTCGTCGGTTTCGAACTCGATGCCGTTGACGAAGATGCTGCCAAACCCGGTGATGGTGCCGACCGTCGTGGTGCTGACCATCGGGTCGCCGGCCGCCGGGTCGCCGGGTCACCCGCCGCCGATGAACCACTACCCCCGCCGCCGCAAGCAGCCAGTGCCGCTGCGGCGATAGCGATCGTCAATGACCGGACTACTGCATTATTGCTCTGCTGCATAGCGCCTCCTGCTCAGGATGACAGGCACCGGGTGCCCGCTGCTTCTCGTACATAAGATAGTGCGTCGGCCGCGGCTCCGACCGTCGGGATGGTCAATATGCGACACACGGCCGGCCTCGGGGCGGCACTACTACCGATGGCGGGCAAAGCCATCTGCGCCGCCCCATCCGGGCGACCCTATCGGGGCGACCCTATCTAGGCGACCCCGCCGCCGCCGCACCGCGGCGGGAGCAGGCGACGCCGTGCCGGCATCGTAGACGCGAATAATTCCTATTCTACTTTCTTGTTGATAATCGTTATCATTATAAATATTATGCACAGCGTAGGCCTGCGGGGGCGCGGCCGCTCACCACGCTATCGACGAGCACCATCGGGGGATGTATGAACAAAGTATTACTCACCGCGACCGCGGCCATGCTGCTGGGCTCCCAGGCACGGGCCGAGACGCCCAGCCTGGAACAGCTGCACCGCATCATACAGCAGCAGCAGTCCGAGATCGACGCGCTGAAACAGCAGAACGAGCGCCAGGACCAGCAGGTGGAGGCCACCGCCCAGGCGCTGGAACAGGCCAGCACCGATGCCGCGGCCGGCAACGCCTGGTACCAGAGGACCCACCTCGGCGGCTACGCCGAGATGCACTATAACAACCTGAAGGACCGCGGCCCGCAGGGCGATGACAAGTCTGAGATTGACTTCCACCGCTTCGTGCTCTTCATCGGCCACGAGTTCAATGCGAAGACCCGCTTCTACTCCGAGCTGGAACTCGAGCATGCCATCGCCTCCGCCGAGGACGACGGCGAGATCGAGCTCGAACAGGCCTATATCGAATACGACTACATCGGCGCGCAGCAGTTGAAGGCAGGTCTGTTCCTGATGCCGGTGGGCATCCTCAACGAGACCCACGAACCCGAAACCTTCTACGGGGTGGAGCGCAACCCGATCGAACACAACATCATCCCCAGTACCTGGTGGGAGGGCGGCGTGGCCTTCAACGGCCGCATCGCCGACGGCCTGCGCTACGACGTCGCCATCTCCTCGGGCCTGTTCATCGATGTGGAAGAGGGCGATTTCAAGGTCCGCAGCGGGCGCCAGAAGGTCTCCGAAGCCCACGCCGACGCCCTGGCCTATACCGGCCGCCTCAAGTATACCGGCGTCAGGGGGCTGGAGCTGGCAGCCACCGTGCAGTACCAGGAGGACGTGGCGCAGGACACTGCCGCCAAGGCCATCCCGGCCGTGCTGCTGGAGGCGCACGCGGCCTACCAGTACCAGGGCTTCGGCCTGCGCGCCCTGTACGCCCGGTGGGATATCGACGACGCCATCGAGGAGGTCGCGGCAGGTGCGGATGAACAGACCGGCTGGTACGTCGAACCCTCCTATCGCTTCAACGATCACATCGGCCTGTTCGTGCGCTACAGTGACTGGGACAACCAGGCGGGCGCCGACCTCGACACCGGACTGAACCAGATCGACATCGGCGTCAACTACTGGCTGACCGACAACGTCGTGTTCAAGTTTGACTACCAGAATCAGGACGTGGAAGATGACGAGGCGCGGGAGCTGCACGGCTTCAATCTGGGCGTGGGCTGGAGCTTCTGAGCATCTGCCGCAGGCCAGGGGCAGCGTTGCCCGCGGGTGGTGAGGATGATGCAGGTGCTGAAGCGATGGGTTTTGTGGGGGCTGTGCCCGCTGTGGCTGGCGCAGGCGGCTGCGGCGGCCGAAGAAGTCTATATGAGCACCGGGCAGTTTGTGACCGCTGCCTTCAGCGGCCAGCCCTCGCCGCAGGTCGACCGGCTGTGGCTGACGGCCGCGACGCGCGAGCACGCCGAGCGCCTGCTGGGCCACCCGTTCACCACTCTGCGCGTGCGCTACTGGCACAGCGACGCGCGCACCGCCTGGGTGCTGGAGGAGATCGGCAAGGAAAAGCCCATCACCATCGGCGTCGTCATCGAGGCAGACCGGATTGTCAACGTCGACATCCTGGCCTTTCGCGAGAGCCGCGGCTGGGAGGTGCGGTATCCGTTTTTCACCGACCAGTTCACCGGGCTACGACTGACCGGTGATGGGGGCCTGAACCGCCCGATCGACGGCATTACCGGCGCCACGCTGTCAGTGCGCGCCGTGAGCCGCGCCTCTGCCCTGGCGCTGTACTTCCACCAGCAGGTCGCCACGCCGTATGCGCAAGTCGCGCCGCAATAAGTGGCGCCTGGCGCTGCTGATATGGCACCGGCGCATCGGCATCGTCGTCGCCCTGGGTGTGGTGATGCTCGCGGCCACCGGCATACTGCTCAATCATGGCCATCGGCTGGGCCTGGACCAGCGCCCGCTCACCCAGCGCTGGCTGCTCGACTGGTACGGCATCCGCCTGCCGCCCGTCACGGCCTATGCCACCGGCCACGGCTGGCTCATGGAAGCCGGGCAGCGCCTGTTTCTCGATGCACGGCCTGTCGCCCCCTGCGAGGCGCTGAGCGGCGCCGTCCAGTGGCGCGACTGGCTGGTGGCCGCCTGCACGTCCGAGCTGTTGCTGCTCGACCTGCAGGGCCAGCTGGTCGAGCGCATCGACCCCAGCTATGGCCTGCCGGTGCCGGTCACCGGCCTCGCCCTCCACCAGCAGCAGCTGTACCTGCAACAGCGGCAGCAGTGGTACCGCGCGGGCGCCGAGCTGCTCGCCTTTGACCCGGCCGACGCGAGCTATAGCGCCGTGCCGGCGGGGCAACCGCCCCCCGAGCTGGCAGCACAGGCCCAGCAGCTGGCCGCAGGCGGCGGCATCAGCTGGGAGCGGGTGCTGCTGGATTTCCACAGCGGCCGCCTGTTCGGCGGCGCCGGCGTCTGGGTGGTCGACGCCCTCGCCGCGCTGATGACGGTGCTGGCCCTGTCCGGCGCCTGGGTGTGGCTGACCCGTCCCGGGCGCTTTCGGCGGCGCGAGCGCCCCTGACAGGCGCCTGCCCAGTGGTCTGCTGCCCCAGCAGCGCGGCACCACGCACCAGCCACTTTCGATCCCGAGGCATGCCGGGCGATGCTCGAGGCCCAGCACCCCGGCAGGACCGGCTGACTTGGCCGCAGCTTCCGGTATACTGGCAGGCACGCGCCTCATCGAGCCAGGAGACCCAACGCGATGACAGCCTCCCCGATCCGCGGCCAGTGCCTGCTGATGCTGCTGGCGACCCTGCTGACGTCCTGTGCAAGACCGCCTCCCCCCGCCGACGCGCAGGGCCTCACGCTGGACACCGCAGCGGCGCTGCTGGCGCAGGGACGCTGGGTCGACCTCACCCATGACTTCGCCGCCGACACCCTGTACTGGCCCACCGCGCAGGGCTTCTCGCACCAGGTGGACTTCGCCGGCACCACCGACAAGGGCTATTACTACTCGTCCTACCGCATCGGCGGCTCGGAGCACGGCGGCACCCACCTGGACGCGCCGGTGCACTTCGCCGAGGGCAGGCGCGACGCCGCAGCGGTGCCGCTGGCGCAGCTGATCCGCCCGGCAGTGGTGATCGACGTCTCGGCGGCGGCATCGGCCGACCCCGACTTTCAGATCGGCGTCGATGAGCTGCGCGCCTGGGAGCGCGCCAACGGCGAGCTGCCGACAGGCGCCATCGTGCTGTTCAATACCGGCTGGCACAAGCGCTGGCCGGATGCCGAGCGCTACCTGGGAACGGCCGCGCGCGGCGCCCCCGCGGTGGCGCTGCTGCACTTTCCCGGCATCGCGCCGGCGCTGGCCCAATGGCTGGTTGACGAGCGCCGCATCGCCGCCGTGGGCATCGATACGGCCAGCATCGACTTCGGTCAGTCGACCCTGTTCCAGACCCACCGCATCCTGTTCGAACGCGACATACCGGCCTTTGAGAACGTCGCCAATCTCGACGGCCTGCCGCCCCGCGGCGCCCTGGTCGTCGCGCTGCCGATGAAGATTCGGGACGGCTCCGGCGGCCCGCTGCGCATCGTGGCGTGGCTGCCCGGGCAGTAGCAGCCAATGATCGCAGGCCGCGGCTCGCGCCAAGCGCATCGCCCAGCGTCACATCCCGCGGTTTTGGGAGTATGATGGAGCGACGCCGGCGTCGACCCCGCGACTGCTGCGACCCGTTCCCACTACAGACCAATTGAGATAGCCTTGACCCACGCCACCTCGCTCCTGAAGATACTGCTCTACCCCATCGACAGCTACGATCACCAGGTAGGGCCGGAATCCGATCGCGACACCACCCTGCAATGGCGTCGGCTGTGGCCCTTTGTCGCCATCCACCTGCTGTGTCTGAGTGTGTTCTGGGTCGGTTTCAGCTGGTTTGCGTTCGGCGTGTTCGCCGTCAGCTACCTGCTGAGGACGCTGGGGATCACCGTCGGCTATCACCGCCTGCTGGCCCACCGCAGCTTCAAGGCCGGCCGCGGCACCCAGTTTGCCCTGGCCTGCCTGGGCAATGCCGCCATGCAGCGCGGCCCGCTGTGGTGGGCGGCGCACCACCGCCACCACCACCAGTACACCGATGCCCCCGAGGATCACCACTCCCCCGTGCAGCATGGCTTCTGGCGCGCTCACATCGGCTGGGTCATCAGCAGCGCAGCGTATCGCTCCAGGCTGGAGCGCATCCCCGACTTTGCCCGGTTCAAGGAGCTGCGCTTTCTGGATCGCTACGACGCCCTGGTGCCGCTGCTCTACGGCGCCCTCATGTACGGCGTGGGCGCCGCCGCGGCCGCACTGTGGCCAGACCTGGGCACCAGCGGCCTGCAGACCCTGGTGTGGGGCGGGGCGCTGGCGACAGTCTGCCTGCTTCACGCCACCTTCACCATCAACTCGCTGGCACACCTCATCGGCTCCCGCCCCTATCCGACCAACGACCACAGCCGCAACATCGCCCTGCTGGCACCCCTGACGGGCGGCGAGTCCTGGCACAACAATCACCACCACTTTCCGGCGTCGGCGCGGCTGGGCTTCCGCTGGTGGCAGCTGGACCCAGGCTGGTATCTGCTGCTGCTGCTGCGGCGCCTGGGCCTGGTCTACGATGTGCGCGTGATCCCCGACCGCCTGCTGTAGCTCCCCCGGGCACCGCCCGACGGCGACGGCAGCGGCCAGCGCGCGTTGACAGGGCCTCCGGCGTCGCGGATCATCACCCGCGGCATTGGCCCGCCCTCCAGTGGTGAGCCGCGGAGCCACCGACCCGCCCACAGGATGACCCTGAGAACGCCATGGCCAAAAGCACCAAGTACGCGATTCATCCCGATTTCACTCACTTTCCCACGTTCTACCTGAGCTTCCGTCCGCTGATGGTCGCCCTGCTCAACCTGCTGATATGGCTGGATCGCCGGCTGCGGCGCTTCAGCCTGCTGCGGCGGGCCCGCAAGCACCGCATCACCACCGCCGATGGCGCCAGCCTGAAGGTGCTGCAATTCACCCCCGCCGCGCCGAGCGGCCCGCTGCCCGCGGTGATCTACCTGCACGGCGGCGCCTACGTCCTCACCTACGCTTCGACACACGTCTATGCCGTGGACCACTATGCCAACGAAGCGGGCTGCACCGTGTTCCTGGTGGACTATCGCCTGGCCCACCGGCACCCCTTTCCCAGCGGCTTCGACGACTGCAACGCGGCGTTGGAGTGGGTGCTGAACAACGCCGGGGAGCTCGGCGTCGATCCCGGGCGCATCGCCGTGATGGGAGACAGTGCCGGCGGCGGGCTGGCGGCGGCCATGGCCCAGCGCGCCAGCGACTTACAGGGCCCCGCGCTGCGGGGTCAGGTGCTGATCTACCCGACGCTCGACCACCGCTGCCAGACGCCGTCGGCCACCCTGTTTACCGACACGCCGCTGTGGAACGCCATCAATAACCGCGGCATGTGGGAGTGCTATCTGCGAGGCTTCCCCGGCGAGGCGCCACCGACTTACGCCTCGCCAGGCAACCGGGAAAATCTCGCCGGGCTGGCGCCAGCCTACATCGAGACCGCCGAATTCGACCCGCTGCGGGACGAGGCCATCGCCTATGCCGAGCGCTTGCAGGCTGCCGACGTGCCGGTGGAACTGGTGCAGACCCAGGCCACTGTGCACGGCTTTGACACCGTCTTTCACAGCGAGATAACCCGCGGCGCGCTAAAGCGGCGCTGTGATTTTCTCAGGGGAATCTTCGCGGCGAGCTGAAGCCGCATGCCGCGCCGACTGTCAACGGGCAACGGGCAGGCAGAGGGGGTCGGCGCCGTCGTCAGGCGCCGATCGGCGTGGCGGCACTGCCGGCTTCCTCGCCGGCAGCCCCACCGTGAGCCGCGTCACAGATAGCGGGATGCGCCTCAGCGCTGCACGTACTTGACCTCGGGCCGCAGGCGCTTCAGGTCGGCCGACGTCGGCGTGGTGCCCGTCTCGTAAAAATGCTTGACCGCCGCGACGACGTTGTGGATTTCCATCTTGACGCCCGGAAACACGAAGGGAATATCGATCAGCGCGCCGATGGGGCCTCCCCAGAAGGTATAGCCCATGCTGCCCGTGAACAGGGTCTTGTCGGAGCCGGCAGGTTCGATCTTGTAGACAAAGTAGGACTTGGGCAGCGGCGCCCGATCCTTCTCGCCGTTGTGCAGGCGCAGCTTGAAGCCCGAGCCTTCGTTCCACTCGACCACGGTTTCGTCGAGCTCAACGGGGAAGAAACCGTACATTTTCTTCCAGACGTGGCGGCTGGTGCCTACGCCTTTGGTCTTCTGGGTGTGCATGACGCACTTGTACACACCCGGCACGTATTTGTCCGGCACGGTGAGATTCTGCAAGATCTCCCAGGCCTTCTGGACGGGCATATTGATGATGACCTGAAAAGCGGCTTCGCGGGACATGGTAGGCTCCTGGTTTATTATTCAAGTGGCTGTCAATTATAAAGCCCACACGATAACTCAAATCGGGGACGGAATGAAATACAGCAAGCCGGAAATGGCTGCGCCAAAACCCGGCGCCCCCTCAGCACCCCGTCACGCGCCGCCACGACGATGGCGCAGGGGCGTCAGCTCTCGAAGTCCGGCGGCGCATCGCCAGCAGCGAGGGCCGCCATGACATCGCGCTGGCTCAGCATGGCGGCGTTCCAGGTGGCGACGTAATTGAGCCCGTCAGCCACGCTGTGGTCGCGCGCGTAGAGCAGCATCTCCTTGGTGCCGCGAATGGCCAGCGGCGACTTGCGGGCGATCGCCGCGGCGATCTCGCGCACTCCGGCCAGCAGCGCAGCGCGATCGGGAAAGACGCGGTTGACCAGCTGCAGCTCGCGGGCCTCGTCGCCGCCGACACGGCGCCCCGTGTAGGCCAGCTCATGCAGCATACCCCTGCCGATCAGGTGGGGCAATCGCTGCAGCGTGCCGACATCCGCCGTCATGCCGATGTCGATCTCCTTGATGGAGAAGTAGGCGTCCTCGCTGCAGTAGCGTATGTCACAGCACGCCACCAGGTCGACGCCAGCGCCCACGCAGGCACCGTGGATGGCAGCCAGCACCGGCTTGCGGCAGCGCTCGATGCTGCTGAGGTTGTCCTGCAGCCGCAGGATCAGGCGCCGCAGGTCTTCCGCCGCGCGTGCCGGCTCACGGTGGCCGGCGGCAAAGACCGCGGCACCCAGGTCGGCCAGATCGATACCCGCGCAGAAATGCCTGCCCTGTCCGGCCAGTATCACCGCCCTCACCGCCGGCGCGCCGTCCAGCCACTCAAAGCACCGCTGCAGTTCCGCCCAAAGCACCAGGTTGATGGCGTTGGCCTTGCCGGGGCGGGCCAGCTCGACCGTCGCCACGGCGCCATCCACCGCCAGTTCAAGAGTGTCGAATGCTGGTAGCTCCATGGTTGCCTCCTGTGCAAACATAGGGGACGAGCATAGCAGCAAGTCGCCGGCGCCCGCCAGGCGACAGCAGCTTATCGGCGCGCGCCGAGGGCGCTGCAGGGCTTCGCCGAGGGCTTCGCCGGCAACCGCTCACACTGTTTGCAGCGGGCGATACTCGCTAAGCTGCCGGACCATCGCCGAACTCGCGCAGCACAGCGATATGCCGATGGCGGGAGAGACCTGTTGACCGAACACGAGCAACCGTCTGCCAACGGCCCCGCAGCCGGCCGCTACGGCCTGAGGGCGCGGCTCACTTTTGCGCTGCCGTCGCTGCTGGGGCTGCTGATGTTCCTGGCGCCGCTGCCCTACGGAGACGGCGTCTCGATACCTATCGCCATCCTGGCCAAGGAGATCCAGCGGCTGGGCGGCGACCATCTGCGCGAGGCCATCGTCCTCATCATCGTGGTCTCTGCGCTGATGTCCATCCTGGCCGCCACCGTGTCGCCCCGCTGGCTGCGGCACCGGCCCTTGCTGAACGCGCTGTTCAGCGTGCCGCCATTGTGGCTCGCGATCCGCATCCTCGGCGCCGCGTTTGCCCTCCTGTGCTTTTTCCCGATCGGCCCCGACGCGATCACCGCCGGCAGCACCGGCGGGCTGGTGCTCAATGAGCTGCTGCCGATCCTGCTGTCGGTATTCATTCTGGCCGGGCTGCTGCTGCCCCTGCTGCTGGAATTCGGGCTGCTCGAACTGATCGGCACGCTGATGACGCCGCTGATGCGGCCCGTGTTCGGGCTGCCCGGGCGCTCCGCCATCGACTGCGCGGCGTCCTGGCTCGGCGATGGCTCGGTCGGCATTCTGCTGACCACCAGGCAGTACGAGGCCGGCTTTTACACGCAGCGCGAGGCCGCCGTGATCGGCACCAACTTCTCGGCCGTCTCCATCACCTTCTGCCTGGTCGTGATCTCGCAGGTGCGCCTGGAGCACCTGTTCTGGGAGTTTTACCTCGCCGTCTGCGCCGCCGGCCTGGCGGCGGCGCTGATCGTGCCCAGGCTGCCGCCCCTGTCGCGCAAGCCCGACCGCCTGATCGACAACAGCCGGCCCCGCAGCGGGCAGGAGGCCATTCCCGACGGCTACCGACCGCTGAGCTGGGGGCTGGAGCGCGCCCTGCGCAAGGCGGCAGGCATCGACAGCCTGAGCCGGGTCGCCCTGGCCGGCGTGCGCAATGCGCTGGACATGCTGTTCGGCCTGCTGCCGGTGGTGATGGCCATCGGCACCACGGCGCTGATGGTGGCCGAATACACGCCCGTGTTCGAATATCTGGGCAAGCCCTTCCTGCCGCTGCTGCAATGGCTGCAGGTGCCGGACGCCGACGCCGCCTCCCGCACCGTGGTGGTCGGCTTTGCCGACATGTTCATACCCTCCATCATGGCCGCGTCGCTGCAGGACGAGCTGACGCGCTTCGTCATCGCGGCGCTCTCCGTGACCCAGCTGATCTATCTGTCGGAGGTCGGCGCCCTGCTGCTGGGCAGCAGCATACCGCTGCGCCTGGGCGACCTCGTGGCGGTGTTCCTGCTGCGCACGCTGGTGACCCTGCCGGTGATCGCGGCGATGGGGCACTGGCTGGTGGGGTGATCTGCGCGGCATCGCGGCCAGCGCGCCACCTCACCGCCCTGCCCCCTCGGTCTGACGCCAGTCGACGCGGCGCTTTGCACTGCTGCGCACCAACAATTGGCGGGATACCTGATCGAGATCAAAGTCTCATGCCCGGATCGGCGCCGCAGGCCGGTGCAAAAAGGGCTGCATGCCGATATATTGCCGGGACCGGGCCCGCACGCGTGTCGCCGGAGCCAGCGAATGTGCTGCGAGGCCTGACAAGGATGCCCCTTAACGCGGAGTCACTGCCCCCATGAGCCTGCCAAACCTGCACGCCCTGCTGACTTTGCTGCTGACAACGACGCTCGCGCTGGCTGGCTGCGGGAGCCAGCAGCACCACACCAACAGCAGCGTGATGGACTACCTCTACCCCAACAAGGCGGGGCAAGCCGTCGAGAGGGGCACCGCCCGGCTGCATCTGCCGGTGCGGGTGGGGGTCGCCTTCGTTCCCGACAGCGCCCTGCAGAGCAGTTACCGCAATGCGTGGACGGGCAGCATGATCGGTACAGCGCTCACCGAGCAGAAAAAGGAAGCGCTGCTGCAGATGGTGGCCGATGATTTTCGCGGCCACGATTTCATCAGCAGCATCGAAGTCATTCCTTCCGCCTACCTGATGCCAAAAGGGGGCTTCATCAACCTCGACCAGCTCAAGACCATGTATGGCATCGATGTCATCGCGCTGGTCTCCTACGACCAGGTCCAGTTCACCGACGAGGGGTTTCTGACCCTCAGTTACTGGACCATTGTGGGCGCCTACATGGTGTCGGGCGAAAAGAATGACACTCACACGCTGATGGATACCGCCGTCTTCGACATCGCCAGCCGGCGGCTGCTGTTTCGCGCTCCCGGCCGCAGTCAGATCAGGGGCAAGGCGACTCCCGTCAACCTCACCAAGGAGCTGCGCGAGGACAGCTATGAGGGTTTCGACGAAGCCACCACGGCGATGATCGCCGCCCTGAAACTGGCAGTGGACCAGTTCGCGGACCGGGTCAAAGACATGCCTGCCGATGAGATCGTGGTCATCCGCGACAGCGGCGCCTCTGGTGGTGGCGCTGGCGCCGCAGGCATTGACGTGCTGGCGCTGCTACTGCTGGCAGCCGCCATCAGCTACCGCCGGCGAGGCCAGCGGCTCTGCGAGCGCCGCTGATCGACGCCGGCCGCGGCGAAGGCTGCCGAGCCGGGCCGGCGCCGTACTGGCTGCTGCTGGTGCTGCCCTGCCTGGTGCTGGCACCCGGAAACGAGGCACTCGTCGCCGCTTGCCGACTGGCGCTGAACGCCCCGCCCTACCATGAGATGTGGCGGTTGGTCACCGCGCATTTCGCGCACGAATCCTGGCGCCATCTGCTGGTCAACGCGCCGCTGCTGCTGGTGCTGCACGTCCTGTTCGGGCAGTACTTCACCATGGCAGGCACCGCCCTGCGGATCGTCGCGATAGCACCCTGCATCAGCCTGGGACTCTACCTGAATGCATCCTTCGACTATTACCTGGGCTCGTCCGCCCTGCTCTACGGGCTGCTGACCTTCGGCGCGTGCCGTGCGCTGGACGACGGCTGGCGGGCCGGCTGGCTGGTACTGCTGGCGCTGCTGCTGAAACTGGCAGCGGCCCACCACTTCGGGCCCGATCCCGCCATGGCGCGGTTCATCGGCCTGCCGAGCGCCGACGAGGCGCATCTCTACGGGATGCTGGGCGGCCTGATGTGCTGGGCCCTGCGGCGGACCTGGACGGCATGGTCGCCGCGATGGCGGCGCCACGGCGGAGCGGGCCGCGCCTGACCCCGCCCCGCTCCCGCAGCGGACCAGCGCCAGGCGGCGCTCAGTCGAGACACAGCGCTTCGCAGGGGATGCCGTCGCGGTCGCGGTCCAGCGCCTGCATGCCGCAGGTGGCAAGGAGCCGCTGCGCCTCGGCACAGGACCGCAGCTGGCTGCAGGTCGCGGCGGGCGGGCAGGCCGGACCCGGCGTCCGCCTGGCCGCCGAGGCTCCGCGTTGCGCCGCCTGCTGCCGCCGCCACTCCCAGGGCGGCTGCCGCTGCGCCTCGGGCAGCGCCCACAATCCCGCCCCGTCGCGGCGCGCTGCGCTCTCGGCGGCCAGCAGTGAGGCATCCCGGTTATAGTCGCGGTAGACCCAGGCGGCGCCCCGACGCACCAGCTCGCGATTGACATCGAGCGCCTTCACGTGCACGCGGGCGACGGTGCGCTGGTACTTGTCGACGCCGGCCACCTGGGCCTGCACCTCCCTGCCAGAGACCAGTTCCGCCAGCTGCTGCCGCGACCGCTGGCCATACGGCTGGCGCCGTTCCGGGGCGTCGATGCCGGCCAGGCGGATTTTCACCTGCCGGCGGTCGGCGGTGAGCAGGGTCAGCGTGTCGCCGTCGTGCACCCCGACCACCGTGCCGCGCAGCACGGCGTCCGACGGCAGCTGACAGGCGTGCAGCAACAATAGCAACAGCAGGCCAGACCCCAGCGCGACCCAGGCACTCGTTGAAGACATCGACACCCCGGCTATGATGCTGACCAGACCCGCGCCCTGCCGTCACAGAGACGGGTCGCCTGATGGAGGGAGGGCGATGGTAGCAGAGATCGCCCTGCGCCGCCGCACCGGCGCAGGCGGGACACGGCCGTATCCGGGCGCCACGGCGCCGCCAGCAGCATCGCGGCGGTGACGCAAAATGCCCCGGCGCGACTGCCACCGCGGCGCTTTTCTGATAGAATCCCCCACCTTAATCGAAACTTATCGATATAGATCACACGCCAGCCGCTTACGGAACCGCCATGTCCTCATCGCCAGACCGCATCCATTTGCTCCACCGCGCCCTCGAGCAACGCATCCTCGTCCTGGACGGCGGCATGGGCACGCTCATCCAGTCGCACAAGCTGCAGGAGGCCGACTACCGCGGCGAGCGCTTCGCCGACTACCCGCACGAGCTCGCCGGCAACAACGACCTGCTGAGCATCACCCGGCCCGACGTCATCGCCGGCATTCACGCGGCCTACCTCGAGGTCGGCGCGGATATCATCGAGACCAACAGCTTCAACTCCACCCGCGTGTCCCAGGCCGACTACGGCATGGAGACGCTGGTGCGGGAGCTCAATATGGCCTCCGCAGCGCTGGCGCGCCGGGTGGCGGATGACTTCACCGCCAGCAACCCGGCCAAGCCGCGCTTCGTCGCCGGCGTGCTGGGGCCGACCTCCCGCACGCTGAGCATGTCGCCGGACGTCAACGACCCCGGCGCGCGCAACATCACCTTCGACGAGCTGGTCGAGAATTATCTGGAAGCCACCGACGGCCTGGTCGCGGGCGGCGTGGATATCCTGCTGATCGAGACGGTGTTCGACACGCTCAACGCCAAGGCCGCCGTGTTCGCCGTCAGGACCTATTTCGCCCGCGAGGGCGTCGAGCTGCCCATCATGATCTCGGGCACCATCACCGACGCCTCGGGCCGCACCCTGTCCGGCCAGACCACCGAGGCCTTCTACAACTCGCTGGCCCACGCCAGGCCGCTGGCCATCGGCCTCAACTGCGCACTGGGCGCCAAGGAGCTGCGCCCCTACGTCAAGGAGCTGTCGCGGGTCGCCGGCTGCCTGGTGTCGGCCCACCCCAACGCCGGCCTGCCCAACGAGTTCGGCGAGTACGACGAGACGCCCGAGCAGATGGTGGCGGTGGTCGAGGAGTTCGCCGCCAGCGGCTTCGTCAACATCATCGGCGGCTGCTGCGGGACGACGCCGGCGCACATCCGGGCGATCGCCGAGGCCGTCGCCAGGCACGCCCCCCGCGCCCTGCCGACGATCGAGCCGGCCTGCCGCCTGTCCGGTCTGGAACCCTTCAACATCACCGCAGACTCGCTGTTCGTGAACGTCGGCGAGCGCTGCAACGTCACCGGCTCCGCCCGCTTCAAGCGCCTGATCGTCGAGGAGAACTACGCCGAGGCCCTGCAGGTCGCGCTGGAGCAGGTGGAGAACGGCGCCCAGATCATCGACATCAACATGGACGAGGGCATGCTCGACGCCCAGGCGGCGATGGTGCGCTTTCTCAACCTCATCGCCGTCGAACCGGACATCGCGCGCGTGCCCATCATGGTGGACTCCTCCAAGTGGGAGATCATCGAGGCCGGGCTCAAGTGCGTGCAGGGCAAGCCCCTGGTGAACTCGATCAGCCTCAAGGAGGGCGAGCAGGAGTTCATCGAGAGGGCGCGCCTGTGCCAGCTGTACGGCGCGGCGGTAGTCGTCATGGCCTTCGATGAAAGAGGCCAGGCCGACACGCGCGCGCGCAAGTGCGAAATCTGCCAGCGCTGCTACGACATCCTGGTGAATGTGGTGGGCTTCGCGCCGCAGGACATCATCTTCGACCCCAACATCTTCGCCGTCGCCACCGGCATCGAGGAACACAACAACTACGCCGTCGACTTCATCGAGGCGGCCCGCTGGATCAGGGCCAACCTGCCCCATGCGGGGGTGTCCGGCGGCGTGTCCAACGTCTCCTTCTCGTTCCGCGGCAACAACGCCGTGCGCGAGGCGATTCACTCGGTGTTCCTCTACCACGCGATCAGGGCGGGCCTGAACATGGGCATCGTCAACGCCGGCCAGCTGGCCGTCTATGACGACCTGCCCGCGGAGCTGCGCGAGCGGGTCGAGGACGTCATTCTCAACCGCAACGGCAGCGCCACCGATGCGCTGCTCGCCATCGCCGGGCAATACCAGGCCGACGGCGGCGGCAGCGCCAGGCCGGAAGAGCTGGCGTGGCGCAGCTGGAGCGTGGCCAAGCGGCTGGAGCACTCGCTGGTCAAGGGCATCGACACCTTCATCATCGAAGACACCGAGGCCGCCCGCCAGGAGGCCGACGACCCCGTGCAGGTCATCGAGGGCCCGCTGATGGATGGCATGAACGTGGTCGGCGACCTGTTCGGCGCCGGCAAGATGTTTCTGCCGCAGGTGGTCAAATCGGCGCGGGTCATGAAGCGGGCCGTGGCCCACCTGCAGCCCTTTATCGAGGCGCGCAAAGCGGCCGGCGCCAGGTCCAACGGCAAGATCCTGCTGGCCACCGTCAAGGGCGACGTGCACGATATCGGCAAGAACATCGTCGGCGTGGTGCTGCAGTGCAATAACTTCGAGATCGTGGACCTTGGCGTGATGGTGCCCTGCGAGCGGATCCTGCAGACGGCCCGGGATGAAAACTGCGACATCATCGGCCTGTCCGGCCTGATCACGCCGTCGCTGGACGAGATGGTCACCGTCGCCCGCGAGATGGAGCGGCAGGGCTTCAACCTGCCCCTGATGATCGGCGGCGCCACCACCTCCAAAGCGCATACCGCCGTGAAGATCGAGCCCCGGTACCAGCGCGACCAGGTCGTCTACGTGCCGGACGCGTCGCGCGCGGTGGGCGTCGCCAGCCAACTGCTGTCCGCCGAACTGAAGCCCGCTCTGATCGAAAAGACCAAGGCCGAATACCGCGCCGTGCGCGAGCGCAAGGCGAGCGGCGCCGACCGGGGCGTACTGCTGGGCTACCCGGACGCGATCGCCGCCGGCCCCCGTTTTGACTGGAGCGGTTATCAGCCGCCGGTGCCCCGGTTCACCGGCACGCGGGTCTTCGACGACTACCCGCTGCAGGCGCTGATCGACACCATCGACTGGACGCCCTTTTTCATCACCTGGAACCTGGCCGGCAAATACCCGGCCATCCTGCAGGACGCCAAAGTCGGCGAGGAGGCACGCAAGCTGTTTGCCGACGCGCAGCGGCTGCTCAAGCGCATGGTGGACGAAAAGCTGCTGCGGGCCAGCGCCGTGCTGGGCTTCTGGCCGGCCAACCGCGTCGACGGCGACGACATCGCGCTGTATGCCGACGAGCGCCGCCGCAGCAGCATCGCCACCGCGCATCACATCCGCCAGCAGCGCAAAAAGCGCGGCGACACCCAACCCTACCTGTCACTGGCCGATTTCGTCGCGCCGCCGGGATCGGCGGACTACCTGGGCGGCTTCGTCGTCACCGCCGGCATCGGCGCCCAGGAGCTGGCCGATGCCTATCTCCGGGAGCACGACGATTACAGCGCCATCATGGTCAAGGCGCTGGCCGACCGCCTGGCGGAGTCCTTCGCCGAGCACCTGCACCGGCGGGTGCGCATGGAATTCTGGGGTTACGCCCCGGACGAGGCGCTCGACAACAAGCAGCTGATCGCGGAGGCCTATCGGGGCATTCGCCCGGCACCGGGCTATCCCGCCTGCCCGGACCACACCGAAAAGGCCACGCTGTTCCAGGTGCTGGACGCCACCCGCAACACCGGCGTCGAGCTCACCGAGCACTTCGCCATGCTGCCGGCAGCGTCGGTGTCAGGCTGGTATTTTTCCCACCCCGATGCGCGCTACTTCAACGCCGGCACCATCGGCCGCGATCAGGTGCAGAGCCTGGCCGAGCGCAAGGGCTTGACGCTGGCGGCCATGGAGCGATGGCTGCAGCCCGTGCTGGACTATGAGCCCGGGTGATCGGGCATAGAACAGCGGCCGGGGCGGCGCCAGCCACAACGAGACAGCCACCCACGCGCCCCGGTCACGGACCGGGCGCCTGGGTCTGCGGCGCGCGGCTATGCGCGGCGCCGGCTGCGGGCCACCCAGCGGGCGGCGCCGGCACCGATCGCCCCCAGCAGCAGCAGCGCCGCGGCATGGGGTTCGGGCACGTCCACCGGCCCCAGGCTGGCGCGGATCTCGCTCGCCAGAATGGCATGGGTGGCGCGGCTCGGGTGGATGTCGTCCCAGAACAGGTACTCATCGGGGTTCAGGGAGGGGTTCAGGAAGCACGATGCGGCCGGGTCGTCCTTGTCGAAGCACGCCTCGGTGACGTTGGTGAAGCCGTAGGCTGCCGGGTCGGACACGACCTCGCGCAGCAATCCCGCCACATCAAACAGCGGCAGATCACCCAGGCCGACCTGTGCGAGGCCCGCCTGCAGCGCCGCGTTGAAGCCATCGGTCAGCAAGGTGCCCTGCGCCGACAGACCCGCATCGATCAGGCGCGGCGACAGGCCGAAATCGGGCACGTTGATGACCCACAGGTCAGACACACCGGCCGCCTTCAGCGCGCCGGCGGCGGTGAGGATTTCGGTCACGGCGGTCTGCACGGCCAGCACCGGGTCAGCCGGAATCGTTGTGAAATTGTTGCCTCCGGCCCAGACGAAATGCAGCGCCGCGGGATCGACGGCGCCGCTGAGGTAGTCCGCCACCTGGTCCTGCAGGCCGCCATAGGGGGCGCCGGGATACTGGCCGATGCCCCCAGATCGGATCGTCGTCCCAGACGTTGTAGGTACCGGTGGTCGCGCCGTTAATGGCGTTATTGGTCAGCGCCGCGCCGAGATCGGCAGCCAGCAGTTCGGACCAGAGCGGGCCGTTTGAGGCGCGGCCCTGCCAGTAAGGCGGGTCCGGCGGGACCCCGCCGCCGGTCGCGGCATAGAGATTGCCGGTGTCCGACAGGCTGTCGCCGAATACCACCACGTGCTCTACCGTATAGGCGAGGGCGGCGGTGGTCCAGAAGAGCGCGGCCTGAAGCGCGCACAGTTGCGCTCCGCGATAAAACAGGCGGTTTCTCATCATCTCAATCTCCTTTTGACAACATCCTCTGGGCGCCGCGTCGATCGCCAGACCAATGATTCTGATCGGGAAGGCGCAGCCCCCCACACCCCGCCGATACCTTATGCTGCCGGCGAATTGCTGCGCACTAATGCGCAGAACGATAGCGCACGCTTACAGCGTAAATATTAACCATAACTGAGACAAGGCTTATCGCGGTTTTTACCGCGGCCCAGCAACGCCAGGGCATGCCCCGACCGCCCCGGCGACTGTCGCCCACGTCGCAGCGCAGCGGGCTCCCGCCGGGCAGGGGCTCACTCGGCGACGCGCAGCTCCCACTTGGGGCAGCCGTAGTAGTCGATATCGGCCTGCACCGAGGGGTAGCGGCCGCAATTGAAATAGCGCCAGTAGAATGCGTCGTAGCCGGTACAGTGTCCGCTCACCTCGTCCAGCAGCGGGCAGCGCAGCGACTTCACCTGGCAGCAGCGCTGACAGCTGCCGCAGGAAGCACCGTGGGGCCAGTGCGGAGACAGCGCCGCGACATGGCGGCGGGGCGAAGAGCGGGGCGCACTGGCCAGGGGCACGCTCATCATGAAGCGACCCTCACCCCGCAGCATGAGGCCGAACAACCGCCACGCATGCGGCAGCAGCCGCGCACCGGGGCGCAGATAGCGCCAGAATCGCCAATCGCCGAAAAAGAGCTGCGTCATCAGCGGGGCCGTCAGGAAGCCCCCCACCACGGAGACCATGGCAAACACCACGTAGGCGTGGAAGCCCACGCGCGCGCTGGCCCAGCCGACCCGCTGCCAGCGCGTGGGACGCCCGTTGGCCGCCCGCGTCAAGCGCCAGACGCCGGCGCCGTCCGTGCCGATGACGTTCGCAGCGGCATTGACGCGGGCCGGCTGGTGTATCTCTTGACTGCGCTCAGTGGACACGTTTGCTGACACCCGGGGGGAGGGGCCGCCAGTATACCCGGCCGCAAGGCCCCGGGCAGCAAATTCTGGTGGCCGCAGCGGCCACGCGGGGCTGCCGGCAACGCCTGGGCCCCGCCCCGACGCGCCTCATTCATGGCGTCGACGACGCCCTGTCGCGCCGCACGTACAGGTGGTCCGGATTGACGCACAGCACGTTGCCGCAGGTGTGCAGCACCAGGTCGTGTCGCTTCAGATCGCCGATATAGCGCAGGTAGGCGTGGCGGAACGCTATCCAATGGCGGGTGCGGGTCTTGAACAGGGGAAAGCCGGCCTGGTCGAGGCTGGCGACCCATATCCAGCAGCCCTGCTCATCGGCGCGGCAGCTGTCGTCGAAGCGCGCGCAGACCTCGTCGGTGAAGCTGTCGGGATACTTCTCCTTGAAACGATACAGTGCCTGATAATGCTGTCGGCAGAAGCGCGCCGATTGCACCGTGACGGGCTCGCTGCAACCCTGCATCGCGCATCCCTGTTTCATCGTTGCGCCACCCTGCCTACCCCGCCTAACCTGCCTCGCTCAGCGCGCTGGCCATGCCCGCCACGGCGGCACCGCACACACCCGCAAACGCAGACCCCCACGCCACTGCTGCGGACTCAACTCAGGTATACCGGGCGCCAGTGAGCATTTCAACCCCCATCGCGCCGGCACCGCACGGGCCCGCCTCAGGTGCCGCAGAAGGTCTGCCGCACCACCTGTTCGGGGCGCGGGGGCAGCGCATACCTGGCCTGGGCGGCATCGAACGCAAAGGGTTCGGCGAGCCGGTCGACCAGCGCGTGAAACGGCTGCAGATCGCCCTCCTGCACCGCCGCGGCGATCACCTCTTCGACCAGATGATTGCGCGGGATATAGGCGGGATTGGCGGCGTCCATCATGGCCTGCCGGGCGCCGGCCGCCAGGGCGTCGCCCTGCAGACGCGCCCGCCAGCGCTGCAGCCAGGGAGCGAGCGCCTGCGGCAGCGCATAGATGCCGCCGACATCGCCGCCGGGGGGCCGGGCCACGACGCTGTCGGCCAGGCTGCGGAAGGTCAGGGTGAAGTCCGCGCGGGTGTCGGCCATCACCGTCAACAGGTCCTGGATGAGCTCGTCATCGCCGTCCCGCAGCCGGCCGATGCCGAGCTTGCGCGCCATGCCGGCACGATAGGCCTGCTCGTACTGCGGCGCAAAGGCGTCGACGGCCTGCTGTGCAGCGGCCACGGCAGCGTCGGGGTCGGGCTCCATCAGCGGCAGCAGCGCCCCGGCCAGGCAGACCAGATTCCAGTGCGCAATGGCCGGCTGATTGCGGTACGCGTAGCGCCCGGCCTGGTCGATCGAGCTGTACACCGCATCCGGCTCAAAGTCGTCCATGAAGGCGCAGGGACCATAGTCGATGGTCTCGCCCGACAGCAGCATGTTGTCGGTATTCATGACCCCGTGAATAAAACCGGTCAGCTGCCAGCGCGCCACCAGCTGCGCCTGGCGGGCGATCACCCGCTGCAGCAGCGCCAGCGCGGAGTTGGCGGCGCCCGCAAGGTCCGGATAATGGCGCGCGATGACGTGCTCCACCAGCAGGCGCAGGCCCTCGATATCGCGCAGCGCCGAGAAGTACTGCAGCGTGCCGATGCGGATGTGGCTCTGCGCAACCCGCACCAGGATGGCGCCGGGCACTTCCGCATCGCGCCACAGCCACTCACCGGTGCTGGCCGCCGCCAGGGTGCGGGTGGTGGGAATGCCCAGCGCCGCCATCGCCTCGCTGACGACGTACTCACGCAGCACCGCTCCGAGGGGTGCGCGCCCGTCGCCACCACGCGAGTAGGGCGTGCGCCCGGAGCCCTTGAGCTGAAGGTCGAAGCGGGCGCCGTCGGCAGCGGCCAGCTCACCCAGCAGAATCGCCCTGCCGTCCCCCAGGCGGGGATTCCAGCTGCCAAACTGATGGCCGGCATACGCCGTGGCGATCGGGTCGGCGCCCGGCGGCAGGCGATTGCCGGCGATGACCTCGATGCCGGACGCCGAGGACAGCCAGTCCGCATCGATGCCGAGCTGACGGGCGAGCGCCTCGTTGACGCGGATCAGCACCGGACCGGCCACGGGCTCAGGCGCCACCCGCGAATAAAACCTGCCGGGAAGCCGGGCATAACTGTTGTCGAAACGCAGCGGAACCTGGTGATGCATGGTCTGGCACTCGCCTCTCTCTCTTCCGTGCCGTCCACCATCGCGCCCGCGGTCGGGCGCAGGGCGGCGGGGGCAGCAAACCGGCACGGCGCGCGCCACCCCCGTCGGGTCCAGGCCGCCGCAAGCGCGACCGGCATGCCATAATACTACCGAACGGCCACCGTCACCGACCATTTACCACAGACCCGGTCCGCGGCTGCCAGCTGACCACTCACAGCGTGTTACCACGTATTCCATCAGAGCCCCGGCTCCTGTATAAGGTCGCCATGAAGATACCCAAGCGAATTCAACCCCTGGTCGATGACGGACTGATCGATCAGGTCATCCGACCGCTGATGAGCGGTAAAGAGGCCGACGTCTACGTCGTGCGCTGCGGCGACCAGACACGCTGCGCGAAGGTCTACAAGGCGGCAGACCAGCGCAGCTTCAAGCAGGCCGTGCAGTACCAGGAAGGCCGCAAGGTGCGCAACAGCCGGCGCGCCCGCGCCATGGAAAAGCGCTCCAAGTACGGCCGCGGACAGCAGGAGCAGGCCTGGCACAACGCCGAAGTCGACGCGCTGTATCGCCTGGCCGAGGCCGGCGTCAGGGTCCCCAGGCCCTACGGCTGCGTCGATGGCGTGCTGCTGATGGAGCTGATCACCGATACCGAGGGCGACGTGGCGCCGCGCCTGAGCGAGGTGTCGATGTCGGCCGAGCAGGCCCTGGAAGACCATGCCGTCGTCATGCAGTACGTGATGCGCATGCTCTGCGCGGGGCTGGTGCACGGCGACCTCTCCGAGTTCAACATCCTGGTCGATGAATACGGCCCCGTGATCATCGACCTGCCCCAGGTCGTGGACGCCGCCGCCAACAACCATGCCCAGTGGATGCTGGCGCGGGACGTCGACAAGGTCACCGCTTACTACGCCCAATACGCGCCCGAGCTGCTCGACAGCCGCTACGCGCAGGAGATGTGGGCGCTCTACGAGAGCGGCGGCCTGCACCCGGACGCCGAACTCAGCGGCCACTTCGAGGAGACCGTCCAGGCCGCCGATGTCGATGCCGTGCTGGCAGAGATCAAGGCCGTGCTGGCCGAACAGCAGCTGCGCCAGGCCCGCCAGCGCGAAGAGTCCCTCGAAGAGCCCAACGACGCGCGGTAGGCGGCGCCCGACGATGGCGGCGGGCTGCCGGGCCCGCCAGCCCACGGCGATCCGCCGATATCCACCACCGCCCGCGCCGCAGCGCGGCACTGGCCGCTCACAGCTCCTCAACGATGCTGATGACCTCGTGCACCGGAATCCACACCTCCGATGCCTCCTGCAGCTGGCCGCCATTGTCCGCACCCGCCGTCGGCTTCAGCCCCGGCCAGGTCACCTCCGGGCTGCCGACCAGAAACGTGGCGTTGCCCACGGTCACGAAGCGCGCCAGATTGAGCAGCAGCACCCTGGCCGCAGCCGGCGCCCCGCTATCGACCTGTCCGGCCCGGCCCGCGTCGGCCGGGTCATTGCTCAATCCGTAATGGCGCGTGACGACCTTGATTACGGACAGGAAAGGCGCTTCCTCTTCCACCGAAAACTCCCGGGTTGCAGCTGGACCGGCGGAGTATACGTGCAAGCCGCGGTCCCGCCTACCACCGCCGCAGCGAGCCCGGGCGCGCAGCCGGCGGGCGCCTGGCCAGGCCGGTGTCGGCGCGCTACCATGACCGCACACGATGCAGGCATCACAGGGTGACCCACGGCATGAGCGTCCCGCAACCAGACCCCCGGCAGGCGGCCGCTGCACCCCGGCTGAGCGCGCACTGGGGCGATACCGCCACCACGCTGGCCGGAGCGTAGCGCCAGGCAGCGGCAGTGGCGCGGCAGACCGCATACCGCGAGCGCAACCACGCACTGGCAGCGCTGGCGGTGGGCGCACATGGCCTGGCCCTGCTGGCGGCGCTGCCGCTGACGCTGCTCATGAAAGACCCGCTGCTGCTGTGGATGCGCGCCGGTGCATGGCCGCTGCTGCTGATCGCGTCCATGGCCGGGATGGCGGCCGCCCTCGCCCTGCCACCGCGGCGGCGCGCGGGTCAGGCGGTGCTGCTGCTGGCCTGGCTGGCGGTGCTGTCCAGCGCGTGTTATCGCGAGGTCGAATACTGTGCCCGGCAGCGCCGGGTGGAGACCGCGACCGGCGAGGACGCGCAGACCCTGCGGCGCGTCGGCGAGCACCTGGTGGTGGGTTACCGCAGCCCGGCAGACCTCCGCCAGCTGGTCACCCGGGGTTATATCGGCGGCGTCATCGTCCGCCAGGACAACGCCGCAGGCCGGGCGCGGCAACAGCTGCGCGCCGAGATCGACGCCCTGCAGGCCTTGCGCCGTCGGGCCGGACTGCCCCCCCTGCTGATCGCCGCCGACCAGGAGGGCGGCGCGGTCGCCCACCTGTCGCCGCCGCTGCCCCGGCAACCGCCGCTGGCCACGCTGGTCGCCTCCGGGGCCAGGGGCGCGGCATTGCGGCAGCTGGCCATGAGCTATGGCTTCGAGCAGGGCGCTGCGCTGCGCGCCGTCGGGGTCAACACCAACTTCAGCCCGGTCGTCGATCTGAAGCCGGTGCGCGGCAGCATTGCGCTGGATTTCTTCTCGCGGATCGCCAGCCGCGCCATCGCCAGCGACCCCGCCACCGTCACCGAGGTGGCGCTGGCCTACAGCCAGGGCCTGGCCGCCCAGGGTATCGTGCCGACGCTCAAACATTTTCCGGGGCTTGGCAGCGCCACTGCGGACACCCACCGCTTCAACGCGGAACTGACGCAGACGATCGCGCAGCTGGAAGCGGCGGACTGGCGCCCGTTCCGCGCGATTCTGCGCCGCACCGAGGCACTGCTGATGGTCGGGCACGCCACCCTGAACGCGGTGGAGCCGGGGCTGCCCGCCAGCGTCTCCGGCAAGCTGATCGACCAGATCGTGCGCCGG
Source organism: uncultured Gammaproteobacteria bacterium (assembly GCA_963792875.1). Classification (GTDB taxonomy): domain Bacteria; phylum Pseudomonadota; class Gammaproteobacteria; order Pseudomonadales; family JAHEGP01; genus JAHEGP01. The sequence goes on from CAWBXV010000002.1 coordinate 508,026, forward strand.
CACTGGGGGCACGAGGGCGTCATCATCAGCGACGATCTCACCATGGCCCCCACCTATCGCCGCGGCCTGTGCGACTCATCGCTGCGGGCGCTGGGCGCCGGCACCGACCTGCTGCTGCTCGCCTACGACTGGCAGCAGATCTACACCGTGCTGGACTGCCTGCTCAGCGCCGCCACCGGCGGGCGACTGCCGGATCTCACGGCCAGCAAAGCGCGCCTGTCGCAGCTACCCTGGCGCGCTGCGGCCGCTCCCGGCGCTGACCCTCAGCGCTCCCACGACGCCGACATCACGCCGTCGCTGTCGACATACTGGAAGTCAAACGCGCCGCCGTAGGCGCGCTGCAGCGCCGTGCCGGTCGACTTGGTCAGGTGCACGCCGGTGTAGCTGACCACCACGCTGGCACCGTCTGCGCTCTCCTCGACCAGCATGATGCGCTCCAGCGGGTGCTCGGACTTCTCCCGCGCCTCCGTGTGGTGTACCAGCGCCATGATCTCGTCGCGGTGGGCCAGCATGAAAGCGCCCCGCAGCGTGAGCAGGCCGGCGGGGACCTTGTCGTGGATGCGGCTGCAGGCCGGGCAGCGGTGCTCGTGGGCAGCTGCCGGCGCGTCGCCCCATTGCCATCGCCCCTGCAGATACACCGCCGCGCAGTCCCCGCACACGGTGGGCTCAGGGAGTTTGCCACGCGACCGGTAGGGGTCCTGCTGGTGCTCTTCATACATGCGATCGCGGCGGGGCTGGTGAATGAAATCCTTGTTCTCGTCGGGTCCGGTCATCGGGTGACTCCTGTTACCAGTGGCGGCCCCCGCCCGCCGGGGTGACAGACCCCGGCGGCGGCGCCTCAGCACGTCCGGCCTCTGCGGCAGACGACCTCTGATCCACTATAGGCAGCGGTGCACCGGCTTGTATTTGACCTGCATCAAGGTCGCGCATCGTCGCGCTGCCGACCGCCCGGTGACTGCCGCCATCAGGGCTGCGCGGCTTCGGCCCCGGGTTCGGGCCACGCGCCGCCGGCACCCCGGCGCGGGCGGAACCGCAGCTCCGTCGCCGCCAGCCGCTCGTACAGCACGATATCCCTGCGGCGCGGGAACCACTCGATCAGAAAGATCGCCAGCGCCTCCCACAGCGATACCCAGGCCGCCACCGTGAGGCCCTCGGCGAGCACCCTGCCGGGCACCGAGCGCGGCTCGACCAGCAGGTTGACCCACACCGCCAGCGACAGAATCCCCGCGCCGATGGCGAGCAGCACCAGCGATTTCCGGATCATGGCACGGACGGTGGTGCGCTCGATCTCGGCGAGGTAGCGGAAGAAGCGGTTGACACTGCGCTCGACGCGCAGGAGCTTGTCATGGGCGGGCGGCTCGTCGAGCGTGAAGCAGATGCAGAAGCGGACGCCAGCCAGATCCCGCGCACTGTCGATGAGAAAATCGACGAGGTCCTGATCGAGATCCCTGCGCACGTAGGGCGCGCTGCGGTCGAAATCGTCGTACAGCGCCTCGACGTTGACCGCCGCCACATCGATGATGTAGCCGCCCGAGGCCGCCTGCTCGTAACGATCGAGCACGTCGCGCTTCACCATAGCAACCGCACCTGCACTGACGAATCCCGCCGCGAGACCGCCGCGGGCAGCGCCAGTCCTGCCGCAGCGATGCGCTGCTGCGAGGCCGGCGCTACCCGGTCAAACGCTTGCCGCCGACGCGCCCGCGGGACTATTCGAAATCGAAGCGCAGACCCAGAGTCCAGCGCGTCAGGGAGTACACCGTATCCTCAGCGATCGCGGGAAAATAATTGTTGACCGCACCGAGCACGATCTGAAAGCGCTCGCCCGCATGAAAGCTCAGGCCGATGCTGCTGCGGATCATGAATTCCACGTTGTCGGGGAAGATACTGGACCAGCCGCCGCCCACACCGGCAGACGCCAGCAGGCTCAGCGGCCTGATGAAGCGCCAATCCAGGTCGTAATTGAGTCCCAGCGTGGTGATATGGAAGTCGTCGGTCTCGCAGCCCTGCGCCGTGCACTGCTCCGCTTCGCCGTCGACGACATTGTCGATGGTCAGTTTGACGCCGTTATTGAAGCGGCTGTTGATGACCTGGTTGATGCCGACGGCAAAATCCACGGCCACGCCCTTGTCCAGGCTCTCATCGAGATCGCCGTCCCCATGCTGCACCGTGCCGACGGCCAGCTCCAAATAACCCGCCTGCGGGTCGGCAGCGGCGCCGGCGCATGCGACCGCCGCCAGCAGTGCCATCATCTTCTTCATTCAACCACCCCATCACCAAAACCAGCCAACCGTTACCGAACGCACCAGGGCTGCCGGAGCCCCGGATTCGACAATGGCCAACTGAGTATAGGCACAACGCGCGGGTTTTCAAAAAACGCGGCCGCCTGCGCCCGGACGCCGGGGCAGCAGGCGCACTACCAGCCGCCGATCCTGGACACGATCAGGTCGCGGAGGCGATCGCTCAGCAGCCAGTGAATCCAGCGCAGCGCCTTGGCATCCCGTCCCGCGCCGTAGCGCGACCGGGGCCGGCGGGATTCCAGGGCGGTGGCGATGACCTTGCTGACCTCGATCGGCGGCGTGGCGGATGCGGCCGCCCGGCCCTGGTTGTCGACGTAGTGCCTCAGCTGCCGCGCGTAGGCATCCCGCTGCGGCGCGGTGAGCTCTTTCAGCAGGTGCTCCATGGACAGCGCGTTCTTCTCGTGGATGGGTGTGCGGATCAGCCCCGGCTCCACCACTGCCACGTGGATATTGAACTGCCGCAGTTCCACCCGCAACACGTCGGACAACGCCTCGACGGCGAACTTCGACATGCTGTAGGCACCGGACAGGGGTATCGCCATCACGCCGGAGCCGGAGCTGATATTGACGATGCGCCCGGTCGTGCACTTGAGGAAGGGCAGCATGGCCTGGATCATGCGCACGGTGCCGTAGACGTTGGTCCGGAAGATGAAGTCGAGCTCCTCCATGCTGACCAGTTCGATGGGCGCCACCGGCGAGACGCCGGCGTTGTTGACCAGGGCGAAAAAGCTGACGTCCGAGCGGCTGTTAAAGAACTGGCTCACGTACTCCCGCAGCTCCTCCACCTGCTCCGCGTGGTTCACATCGACGATGCGATAGTGCATATTGTCCGGGCACTCCAGGCGCAGGCGCTCGCCGTCTTTGCTCCTGCGCACGCAGGCGATGACGTGATAGCCGCGCTTGGCCAGAAAGATGGCGGTCTCCCTGCCGATCCCAGAAGAAGCGCCGGTAATGACGACGAGTTTCTTGCCCATAGCTGCACCCTTGAGGCGTTATCATGCGGACGCCAGCCCACCGCCACTGCCGGCAGCGGGCGGGACCGACCTTCGTGTACTATACCCCTACCGGTCGCCAAAAACCCAGACCGGGGCGCGGTCGGTGGCGGCGGGGCGGCGGAAACCCCCGGCCCGGCGCGCGCCGCCCCCGAACCCTGCCGCGCGCTCCGTCGACAGACCAGGTGGCGCGCATGCCCAGTGACGCCTGCGAATGGCACCAGCTCGGCAGCGGCGAGGCGGCAACCCGGCTGCAGGTCGACCCCGCCAGCGGCTTGAGCGCGGCCACGGCGCAGCAGCGCCTCGACGCATACGGCGCCAACGTCCTGCCCGAGGGCCGGCGCCGTTCACTGCCGGGAATTTTTCTGGCGCAGTTCCGCAGCCCGCTGATCTATATCCTGTTTCTGGCCTCGGCTATCGCCCTGGCGCTGGCGGAGTACGGCGACGCCGCCGTCATCCTGGTGGTGGTGGTCGTCAACGCGGTGATCGGCACCTTCCAGGAGGGCCGCGCCCAGCACTCCATGGCGGCACTGCGCAAGCTGTTCGCCCTCGACGTCGCCGTGATCAGGGACGGCCAGCCCCGCACCGTGCCATCCGCCGCGCTGGTGCCGGGAGACATTCTGGTGCTGAGCGCCGGCGACGCGGTCGCCGCAGACGCGCGCCTGCTGCAGGGGTCGTCACTGGCGACCGCCGAAGCCGCCCTGACCGGCGAATCCCTGCCCGTCGCCAAGTCCGTGGAGGCCCTGCCGCAGGCCACCCCGCTGGAAGACCGCAGCAACATGGTATTCTCGGGCACCCACGTGACCGCCGGCCGCGGCCTGGCCGTGGTCGTGGCCACCGGGCTGCACACCGAAGTGGGCCGCATCGCCCTGATGCTGGAGGCCGCCGACGCGCCGAAGACGCCGCTGGAGCTGCGCATCGCCCAGTTCGGCCGCTTCCTGCTCGGTGGCGCCGCGGCCCTGTTCGCCGTCGTCATGGCGTTCGGCGTGCTGCGCGAGCTGCCCCTGATCGAGGTGTTCATGGTCGCCGTCAGCCAGATGGTGTCCATGGTGCCCGAGGGCCTGCCCGTCGCCATGACGGTCGCCCTGGCGGTCGGCATGCAGCGCATGGCCGCCAGGGGCGCCATCGTGCGCCGCCTGGCCGCGGTGGAGACCCTGGGCTCGACCAGCGTCATCTGCACGGACAAGACCGGCACGCTCACCCGCAACGAGATGACGGCGACGGCGCTGTGGCTGCCCGATGAGCGCCAGCTGGCGGTGTCCGGCGCCGGCTACGCGCCCGAGGGCGACATCACGGAACGGGGCACGGTCGTGCAGAGCGGCGACGAGCCGGAGCTGCAGGCCCTGCTGGAGGCGGCGGCACTGTGCAACGATGCCAGGCTGGTGGAGCCCGACGCCGAGGCGCCGCACTGGGGCGCGCTCGGCGACCCCACCGAGGCAGCCCTGCTGACCCTCGCAAAAAAGGGCGGCCTGCCCCTGACCAGCCTGCGCGACGACCACGCCCGGCAGCGGGAGATTCCGTTCGACGCCGAAGCCAAGATGATGGCGACCCACCACGACCACCCCGGGCAGGGTCAGCGGGTGCTGATCAAGGGCGCGCCCGAGGCGATCGTCGCGCTGTGCGGGTTCTGGCGCAGCCGTCAGGGCCTGCTGCCGCTGGACGACGCCATGCGCCAGCGCGTCGATGCGGCGGCTCACCAGCTCGCCAATGAGGCGCTGCGGGTGCTGGCGCTGGCCGAGATCCGCGCCGACCGCCTCGTGCTCGATGTCGCCGCGGGGTTCGAGCAGTTCGCCGGCCGCGCGGCGCTGCTGGGCCTGGTGGGCCAGATGGACCCGCCGCGCAGCGAGGCCCGCGCCGCCGTCGCCGAGTGCGCCAGCGCCGGCATCCGCCCCGTGATGGTCACCGGCGACCACAAGGCCACGGGGCTGGCCATCGCCCGCCTGCTGGGCATCGCCCGCGCCGACGACCGCGCCGTCGACGGTACCGAGCTGGCGCAGATGAGCGACGAGGAACTGCGCACGGCGCTCGCCCACATCCCGGTGTTCGCCCGCGTGCACCCGGCACAGAAGCTGCGCATCGTGCAGGCGCTGCAGGCGGACGGCCAGGTGGTGGCGATGACCGGCGACGGCGTCAACGATGCGCCCGCGCTGGCGCAGGCCGACGTCGGCGTCGCCATGGGCGTCACCGGCACCGAGGTGGCCAAGAACGCCGCGGACATCGTCATCACCGACGACAGCTTTCCCACCATCGTCACCGCGGTGGCCGAGGGCCGGCTGGTCTACGGCAACCTGCAGAAGGTGATTCTCTACCTGTTTGCGACGTCCATGGCGGAGATCGCCGTGCTGCTGCTGGCGCTGATGCTGGGCTATCCCCTGCCCCTGGCGGCCGTCCAGATCCTGTGGATCAACCTGGTCACGGAGGGCACGATCACCGTCAACCTGGTGATGGAGCCGCCGGAGGGCAATGAGATGCAGCGCCGCCCCATCCCCACCGGCGAGCGGCTGCTCAATCGCGCGCTGCTGCAGCGCACCGCGCTGATGACGCCGGTGATGGCGCTGTCGACCTTCGGCTATTTTCTGTGGCGGCTGTCCGAGGGCCTGCCTTACCCGCAGGTACAGACCGAGACCTTCACCGTGCTGGCCGCCTGCCAGTGGTTCAACGTGCTCAACTGCCGCTCGGCGACGCGCAGCGCGTTCACCGCCGACCTGCTCAAAAACCGCTGGCTGGTGGGCGGCCTGGCCCTGAGCATCGCGCTGCAGGGGCTGGTGATCTACTGGCCACCCATGAATACGTTGTTCCACACCGCGGCCATTCCCGCCGCACACCTGGCGCTCATTCCCCTGGTCGCGAGCCTGGTGCTGTGGTGCGAGGAGCTGCGCAAACTGATCGCGCGGCGCACGCATGCGCGCACGGCGCCGACGCGTTAGACTGGTCGGCGATACCCTCAACACCCAGGCGTGCCACTGACCATGAAAAAGCTCGCACTACTCCTTGCCCTGGCGCTGCTCGGCGGCGGGCTCTGGTGGTGGCGGACGGCCCACCGGCCGCCGCTCGAGGTCTGGGCGGCCGCCGCCACCGAGGGTCTGGTGGAGGAGACCGTGTCCAATACGCGCGCCGGCACCATCACCGCGTGCCGCCGCTCCAAGCTCTCGATGCCCACCGGCGGCGTGGTCGACCAGCTGCTGGTCGATGAGGGCGCGCAGGTCGAACAGGGACAGCTGCTGCTGGAGCTGTGGAATCAGGATCGCCGCGCCGATCTGGCGCAGGCGCAGGCCACCTGGCAGGCCGCGCGTCACGACCGCGAGCGCACCTGCCTGCTGGCCGAGCTGAAGCGGCGCAACGCCGACCGCCTGCAGCAGCTGGCGGATCGCAAGCTCACGTCGCGGGAGGCCGTCGACAACGCCGTCACCGAAGCCGAGTCACAGCAGTGGGGCTGTGAGTCCGCCCGCGACCAGGAGGCGGTGGCGCAGGCCCGGCAGCAATTCCAGCAGGCGACGCTGGAGCGCACCCAGCTGCGGGCGCCCTTTGCCGGGGTGGTGGCGACCATCAACGGCGAAGTCGGCGAATACGTGACGCCCTCTCCGCCCGGCGTCCCCACCCCGCCGGCCGTCGACCTGATCGACTACAGCTGCCTCTACGTGACCGCGCCGATCGACGAGGTCGACGCCGGTCGCCTGCGCCCGGGGCTGCCGGCGCGGGTGACCCTCGACGCCTTCCGCGACGTGGTGATCGAAGGCACGGTGACGCGCATCGCCCCGTTCGTCGAGGAGTTCGAGAAGCAGGCCCGCACCGTCGATATCGACGTGCAGATCGCGCGGGTACCCGACGAGGTAGCGCTGCTGGTCGGCTACAGCGCCGATATCACCATCGTGCTGGCGCAGCGGGAGTCGGTGCTGCGCGTGCCCACCGAGGCCCTGCTGCCGGGCAACCGGGTGTGGGTGATCGACGCCGCCAGCGGCACCCTGACGCAGCGGCAGCTGCAGACCGGCATCGGCAACTGGTCCTGGACCGAGGTCCGGCAGGGCCTGGTCGAGGGCGATCGGGTGGTGCGCAGCCCCGACCAGCCCGGCATCGCGGAAGGCGTGCTCGCCACGGGCGCGGATGATTGAACTGAGGCAGGTCTGCAGGACGTTTCTGGTGGGCGACCAGTCGGTGGTCGCCCTCGACCACATCGACCTGACGCTGGCGCCCGGGGACTACCTGTCGGTGATGGGCCCGTCCGGCTCGGGCAAGTCGACCCTGCTCAACATCCTGGGCTTGCTCGACCGCCCCGACAGCGGCAGCTACCGGCTGGCCGAGCGCGAGACCGCCGACATGCGGGAAGTCGAGCGCGCACAGATGCGCAGCGACTACATCGGCTTCGTGTTCCAGGCCTACCACCTGGTGCCCCGCCTGAGCGCCCGCGAGAACATCGAGCTGCCGCTGATGCTGGCCGGCATGCCGCCGCGTGAGCGCCGCGCACTGGTGGACGCGGCGATGGAGCGCCTGCAGCTCGCCGACCGCGCCGGCCATCTGCCCAAGCAACTGTCCGGCGGCCAGCGCCAGCGCGTGGCGATCGCGCGCGCCATCGTCCGCAAGCCAGCCCTGCTGCTGGCGGACGAACCCACCGGCAACCTCGACACCCACTCCGGCGGGGAGGTGATCCGCCTGCTCGAGGAGCTGAACGAGGACGGCATCACCCTGTGCCTGGTCACCCACGACGCCGCCCTCGGCGCCCGCGCCAGGCGCCGCATCACCATGGTCGACGGCAGCATCGCCACCTCGCAGGAGGAGCCCGCGTGAGAGCCGCCGACATCGGCCGGTTCAGCTGGCAGGCGCTCAGCCGCCACCGCTTCCGCAGCGCCATGGTGCTGCTGTCGATGGCGGTCGGGGTCGCCTCGGTGGTGGTGCTGACCGCGCTGGGCGAGGGCGCCCGCCATTACGTGCTGGCGGAGTTCGACACCCTGGGCAAGGACGTGCTGATCGTGTTCCCCGGCCGCAAGGAGACCACCGGCGGCCTGCCGCCGGTGACGGGCATGGCGGCCCGCGATCTCACGCTCGACGATGCGCACCACCTCGCCCGGCGCCTGTCGGCTGTCGAGCAGTGGGCGCCGCTGGTGCTGGGCAGCGCCGAGGTATCCTACCGGGGCCGCTCCCGCGAGGTCATGACGCTGGGCACGACGGCGGCGTTCGTCGCGCTGCGCCAGCTGCGGCTGTCGCAGGGCCGCAACATCGGCGCCGACGCCGGCGGGGAAGCGCGCGGCGAGTGCCTGGCGGGCCAGACCATCAAGGCCGAGCTGTTCGGCCCCGAGCCCATCATCGGCGCGCGCATCCGCGTGGGGGACTACCGCTGCCGCGTGGTCGGCGTGCTGGCCGGGCGTGGCGACGCCATGGGCATGGACCTGAGCGACGCCGCGATCATGCCCGTGGCCGCCGCCCAGCGCCTGTTCAATGCGCCCGGGCTGTTCCGGCTGCTGCTCCGGCTCAGACCCGGGAGCAACCTGGAGGCCGTGAAACAGGGCGTGGAAGAGGTGCTGCAGGCGCGCCACGGCGGCGAGCTCGACGTCACGGTGGTCAGCGCCGACGCCATGCGCGCGACCTTCGACGGCATCCTGCTGGCGCTCACGCTCGGCGTCAGCGCCATCGGCGGCATCAGCCTGCTGGTGGCAGGGATTCTCATCATGAACGTCACACTCATCGGCATCAGCCAGCGCCGGGCCGAGATCGGCCTGCTCAAGGCGCTGGGGGCCTCCGCCGCCGATGTGCTGGCGCTGTTCCTGACCGAGGCGGTGATAAGCGCGCTGAGCGGCGCCCTGCTGGGCCTGCTGACCGGCTACCTGCTGGTGCTGCTGGGGGGCGTCCTGCTGCCCGACATCCCGCTCGACCCGCCGGCGTGGGCGGCGGCCGCAGCGGTGCTGGTGGCGACGGGGACCGGGCTGGCCTTCGCCTGGCTGCCGGCGCGGCGCGCCAGCCGGCTGCCGCCCGTCGCCGCGCTGCAGCAACGCTGATGCGCGGGCGCGACGCGCTGCTGTGGATCGCCCGCGCCGTGCTGGGCAGCCCCCAGCGCAGCGCGCTGACGGCGCTGGGCATGGCCGTGGGCATCGCCGCGGTAGGCCTGCTGACCTCGGTGGGCGAGGGCCTGCGGCTCTACATGCTCGACAGCTTCTCCCAGTTCGGCACGCGCATCATCGCGGTCTCGCCGGGCAAGGTGACCACGCACGGTATGGCCGGCATACTCAAGAGCGTCAAGCCCCTGACGATCGAGGACGCGGTGAGGCTGCAGGACCTGCCCTACGTCGACTACGTGGTGCCGGTGATCAACGGCACCGGCGAGGTAGAGGCCGGCGCCAGGGCGCGCAACAGCGACGTGTTCGGGGTCGGGGCGCAGGCCGCCCAGGCGTGGCGCATGGCGGTCTCGCGCGGCCAGTTTCTGCCCCCGGACGACCCGGTATCGCCGCGCGCCTACGCCGTACTGGGCCACCGGCTGGCGCAGGAGCTGTTCCCCGACGCCAATCCCCTGGGCGCGCTCATCCGCGTCAGCGGCATGCGCTTCCGGGTCGTCGGCGTGATGGCGAGCAAGGGGCAGTTTCTGGGCTTCGACCTCGACGACGTGGTCTACATACCCGTGGGCAGGGCGCTGCAGCTGTTCAACCGCGAGAGCCTGATGGAGGTGGACGTGGTGTTCAACGAGCGCACCACCTCGCAGGACATGGCCGACAGGGTGCGGCAGCGGCTGCGGGCCCTGCACGGCAGCGAGGACTTCACCCTGTTCACCCAGGAGGACATGCTCAAGAGCCTCGACAAGATACTGGGCATGCTCACCCTGGCCATCGCCGCGCTGGGCGGCATCTCGCTGTTCGTGGGGGGCGTCGGGGTGCTCACCATCATGACCACGGCGCTGCGGGAGCGGACGCCCGAGATCGGCCTGCTCAGCGCGCTGGGCTGCACCCGGCGCCAGACCCTGCTGCTCTTTCTGGGCGAGGCGGTGCTGCTGGCCAGCGCGGGCGGCCTGCTGGGGCTGACGCTGGTCGTCGCCGTGGTCACCGCCCTGCGCTGGCTCATGCCGGCGCTGCCGCTGGTGCTCAACCCGCTCTATCTGACGGCAGCCTGGCTGCTGTCGCTGGTGATCGGCCTGGTCGCCGGCATCGCACCGGCGCTGCAGGCCTACCGGCTGGACCCCATCGAGGCGCTGCGGGACGAGTGACCGCGGCCCCGACGGCAGCTGCCTGCGGCGGCACACGCCATGGCGTATTGCCGCCCCGGCCTCACCCTCAGATGAGCAGCGTGCCATTGCTCAGGGGAATGCGCTCGCCCGGATCGTAGGGCATGCGCACGGTGGCGACGGCACCGCCGATGTCGTAGCGCACCTCGTACTCCTTGACCCGGACCTCGCTGTCCATCACGGTATCGCAGCGCGTTGCAGTGGCGGCCGCCGTCCTGCCGGCCTGCACCTGCTGCTGCGCCATGCGCCCGCCCAGGGCCCCGGCCGCGGCCCCCGCGACGGTGGCGAGGTCCTTGCCGCGCCCGTCCCCCACCTGATGGCCCAGCACGCCGCCGAGCAGGGCGCCGCCGACGATACCGGCGATCTGGTGCTTGTCCTTGACGGGGGCGCTGGCGGCCACCGGCTGCTCATAGCACTGCTGCCTGGGCGTCTGCACCGTCTCCTCGATGGGCCTGACCGAGAGCACGCGCGCAAACGCGGGCGGGGGCGCAGCCGCCGGCGGCCGTGGCGGCGCCTTCGCGGGCACCGCGCGGGCGGTCGGCGCCCTGCTCTGCTCCACCACCGCGACGGGCGGCGGCGCGAGCTCCGCGGCCGGCTGCTGCAACACCTGGGCCGGCGGCGCCAGCGCCGCGAGCCCCTGCGACTGCGTCGCATAGTGGACCGAGGCCCCGCCGCCGGCGGCCACCGCGGTACCCAGAATCGTGCCTGCTATAAGAGATTTGTCCATCGCCCTGTCCTCCACAACGATTGCGATGGACTCAGTGTGGCCGATTCTGGCTGAACCGACGCTGAACAGGCGGCAGCACACCAGTGATCGGCGTCCGATTATGGCAAAAAGGGGGCGGTGCGCCGGCCGGTATCCGATCCGAGACTCGCGACGCGCTCACCCGGGGCACCGGATCGGGCTGCTAGGCCGGCGCCATGGCGTTTGACAACTCCTGCTGCAGGAGGCGCTCGAGCGCGAACACGTGGGCATCGTGCGCGCACAGCTCGCGCAATGCCTGCGCCAGACCCAGCAGATAGTCCCCGTTGGGGCCGCTGGGGCCGCTGCACCTGGCGATGTGGCGGGCTATCTCGGCCTCCGGTGCGGGCCCGAGGAAGGCGTCGTTGCGCTCGTCGGCGATGTAGACCACGCCCTCGACCGCGTGTGCGTCATCGAAGTGCAGCGCCTCGGCGACCCGCACGTAGCCGTTGCGCTCGCGGTGATCGAGGTGCGCGAACACCGCGGGCTCGACCAGATACGCCACGCCCTCGCAGCGCTGCCCCGGCTGCCTCACCAGGGTGACCACGCGCCCCGGCGCCTCGGGCGTGCCGCGGTGATCGTGCGAACCCTGCCAGAAACGGCGCTGCCAATGCAGTACGCTGGCGGCGCGCCGCTCGATAAACGGAAAATCGATCTTGAACAGCAGCGAGCCATAGGCGAACAGCCACACGGCACACCGCCCGGCAGCCGCGGCGCCGGGCGCATTGAGGTTGCTGAGTTCTGCTGACATCGCGTTGATACACTCCCCGGCCATGGCTTGAGCGTCGGTCACCGAGGCCCGCAGACACCAGGCCCATCCAGCACGCCGCCCCCCGCGGGCGCACGGGGACAGGCCCGCCGGCGCGGGCAGACACTTTCTGGGGGGGATGCGGTACATCCCTCGACCATGAGAGGAAGTGTAATGCAACTTTGCCGAGGCTGCCGGCCAGCCCCCGGGCGGCGGCGCCGGTGACGGGCTCAGGGTTCGCCGATGGCGCCGGGCTGGGGCTGACGGGCTGCCATGAACAACCTGATGGGCAGGCGGTGGTCCTTGCCGAGGTAGAGGATCAGGCCATAGTGGTCGTTGTCGTAATCGCGCACGAAGGTGTACGCCTTCTGCTGCGGTATCGTCTGCTGCTCCGGTCGCCGTGCGGTCACGATGACCTCTTCGATGGGGCCGGTCTCGCGCGGCACCGACAGCGTGATCGCCTGCATGCCTTCGTCGGGCAGCAGCACGATACTCTCGACCTTCACGCCGCTGACCGGGTCGACGTAGCCCTCGCGCAGTTCCAGGTCACCCGTTTCCGCAGCCAGCGCCGGCACCGCCAGCAGCACGCCGCACAGCAACCCGAGCATTCTGTGACAGCTTCGTTGAGCAGACATATGACCCCCGTACACCCTAGCTGATTGCCGCCACGCCTGCGCCGGTGGCAGCCTGTCCGCAACAACCGGCGCGGCCCTGCCGGGCCATGGCGGACACCACGAGTTTATCACCGCCATGCGGCGGGCGCGCGGTCAATTGGCGCTCGGGCCGTCAGCCATGGCAACGATGGCCTGCCACTGCGCCGGCGCGACCGGCATCACCGACAGGCGGCTGCCCCTCCTGACCAGCGCCAGCTCCTGCAGGGCCGGGCTGGCCTTCAGCACCGCCAGCGGCACCAGCTGCCGGAAGCTGTGCTGGTACACGATGTCGACCGCGAACCAGCGCGGCAGCTGCGGACTCGCCGCCGCATCGTAATAGGGCGACTGCGGCGCGAACTGCGCCGGGTCCGGATAGCCCGCCCGCACCACGCGGGCGATGCCCGCGATGCCCACGCGCTGGCAGCTGGAATGGTAGATGAACACCCGGTCGCCCGCTGCCACCTGATCGCGCAGGAAGTTGCGGGCCTGATAATTACGCACGCCGCTCCAGCACTCCGACGCCGGCGCCATGGCCTCGAGGTCGCTCATGGCGAACTCCCCGGGCTCCGTCTTGAACAGCCAGTAGGCCAAGGTCACGTCCTCTCAAGCGTCACCGAATCGCTGCCGGCCGCCGCTCACGACCGGGTGAGGCGGCCGGCGGTTTCTGGGATAATGGCGGCCACCGCTATGGAGCCGGCCCCATGCCGCCACCGCCCACCGCCGATTCCGGCGCTGCGATCATGGCCATCGTAGACCACCTCAGCGCCCGCGTGCAGTCACTCAGTTTCGAGCGCCCGGTCACGCACGTCTACAATCCGCTGGACTACGCCCGCGAAGTCCTCTGCGACTACGTCCACCGCTACGGGCGGCCACCCAAGCTGGCACTGCTGCTGGGCATGAACCCCGGCCCTTTCGGCATGGCCCAGACCGGCGTACCGTTCGGGGAGGTCGCCGCGGTGCGGGACTGGCTCGGCCTGCAGGGTCGCATCGGCAAGCCCGCCACGGAGCACCCCGACCGCCCCGTCGAGGGCTTCGCCTGCCGCCGCAGCGAGGTCAGCGGCGCCCGGCTGTGGGGTTTCCTGCGGCAGGAATTCGGGCAGCCCGAGGCCTTCTTCGAGCGGGCCTTCGTGTGGAACTACTGCCCGCTGCTGTTCTGCCGCATCGAGCGCAGCGGCGGCCGCGACATCTGCCGCAACCTGACGCCGGACGCACTGGCGGCGGACCAGACGCGCGCGCTGTATGCGGCCTGCGACGAGGCGCTGATCGCCCTGGTCGAGGTGCTCGGACCGCGCTACCTGGTCGGCGTGGGCGGCTTCGCCCACCAGCGCCTGCAGCGGCTGTTCGCGGACAGCGGCCGGCACCGCATCGGGCGCATGCTGCATCCCAGCCCGGCCAACCCGCAGGCCAACCGGGATTTCGCCGGCAGCGCGCGCCGGCAGCTGACCGAGCTGGGGCTGTGGCCGTTGCTGAAACCGGGCTAGGGCGCCGTCCGACCGCCGGGAGCGGCCTCTGGGCGGGCGCCCGCGCAGCGCCTGCATCAGAGCGCGACCACCTTCTGCGCCTGGCAGCGCTCGCAGCGATAGACGGTCACCAGCTTGCCGGACTTGACGTCGAACTGCTTGCGCTGGCAGATTTTCCACTTGTGGTGGTTATTGCGGCACAGCGTATTGCCCTTGTGCCGGCGGGCGGCGTCGGGCTTCTTGAACGGCAGCACGTTGTCGGTCATGGCGATGCTCCCCGCGCCCGCCGCAGCGCGCGCGACGGGCAGCACACTCAGGCGCCGGGCCCGGGCGGCGGCTCGCTGCCGACCTGCGCCAGCTCCTTGAACACGGCGACCGCCTGGGCGATGCCATCGGTCAGCAGGCCGATATCCGGCACGTGCTCCCGGCAGGCCTGCACACAGTAATGTATCTCGTCCAGATAGCTCATGAAGGTGATATTGGGCCCCTGCCCGCTGATGATGGGCCCCATGGCATAGCAGGCCGCCAGGCGCGCACCATCGACGTAGAGCGGCACGGACGGCCCGGGAATATTGGAGATGACCACATTGGTCGCGGTGGGCGCGTAGCGGATCACCTGCCGGCTCAGGTATTGCTTGAGCCCCCAATCGGCCAGCGCGGGCGGCACTACGCCGATATAGCTCTGCAGCAGGTTCTCGAAGCTCTCATCGAACACGACCTTGGCCGCCGCCGTGGACTCACTGACCGCGCGCAGCAGCTCGGCGGCATCCCCCATCTGCACCGGCAGCTTCACCGCCATGGTGCCGACCTCGTTGCCCACGTCGGCCTTCTTGCTGCCCTGCCCCTTGAGCGCCAGCGACACCGGCTGGTAGCAGATCAACGGGCGGTCCGGCAGGTCGTCGGTGGCGATGAGGTAGTTGCGCAGCGCCAGCGTGCAGGCCGCGACCACCACATCGTTGACGGTCATCCCGAGCCGATTCTTGATCGCCTTGACATCGGCCAGCGAGAGGCTGCCCATGCCGACGGTGCGATTGGGCGTGATGGGGGCGTTGATCTTGAGTTTGGGGGCGGTCTCGAAGAAGGCGGGCACCAGCCTGGCGCGCCGGCGCGAGCGCGAGAACACGCGCCGGCGGTGGCTGACACTGCGCACGGTGCGCGAGAACACGCCGAGGTAGGTGGGCTTGTAGCGCCACTGATCGCGCAGCGCGCCGTAGGTCACCTCCAGCAGTGAGCGCGAGCGCCGGCGCCGCGAGGGCAGCGGTCCGTGCTCGTGGTGGGCGATGGCGGCGTCCGTCTCGAACATCTGGGTCAGCACCCGCGCCCCGTGCACGCCATCGAACAGGCAGTGATGGGATTTGAACACGATGGCCAGGCGCCCACCCTCCAAACCGGAGATGAACCAGCACTCCCACAGGGGCCGGCGATGACTGAGCGCGGTGCTGGCGATATCCGCGACGATCGCCGCCAGCTGATGGCGCGTGCCAGGCGCCGGCACGGCGATGTGGTGGGTGTGGTTCTTGACGATGAAATCGGGGTCCTCGACCAGCACCGGCGGCGTCATCGACCAGGGCGTCTTGACCAGCTTCTGGCTGAACTCCGGCCGTGCCTGCATCTCCGCCTCATACTCGGCGATGAGCGCATCGATGGCGAAATTCTCGCCGGCCGTGGACAGGTCCAGAATCATGGTGCTGACGACGTGCTGGTGCTGGTCGGGGGTTTCGATATAGAGGAAAAAGGCGTCTTCGCCAGTGAGCGTTCTCATCGGTGCTACTCCTGTGATTCAGCAGCCGAAACAGGCGCTCATCAATACCAGATCGGGCTGCCGGCGGCAATCAGAACCCGCCGTGCGGTGCACGCCACAGCCTGCCAATGCAGCCAGGCTTGCGCCAGATCAATATCCCGTCAGGTCCCCGGCGCGGCGGCGGCGACGGCGGCGGTGGACAGGGCCGGCCGGCTTGCTATAAGGTGCCGTTTCATCCCAGTCATCGGACCGCCATGAGCCAGCAAGCCCGCCGCGAGATTCCGCGCTTCGGCCACCCCATCATCGAGACCCACTGCCACCTGGACTACCTCGACGAGCAGGCCCTGCCGGAGGTGCTGCAGCGCGCCGCCGAGGTGGGCGTGGAGCGCATCATCACCATCGCCGTCGCGCCCGGCAATCTGGCACGCGTGCTGGCGCTCACCCGGCTGTCACCCGCCGTCTGGGGAACCCAGGGCATCCACCCGCACGAGGCCGCGGCCTTCGACGAGGACACGGCGCAGGCCATCCGCGCCGGCCTGGCGGACCCCCGCATCCTGGCGGTGGGAGAGATCGGCCTGGACTACTACTATGAGCACGCCGACCGCCCCACCCAGCGGCGCGTATTTGAGCAGCAACTGCAGCTGGCGATCGAGGCCGACCTGCCGGTGGTCATTCACACCCGCGATGCCGACGAGGACTGCCGGGCCATCCTGGGCAACTGCTCCGGGCAGCTGCGCCGCAAGGGCGTCATCCACAGCTTCACCTCCTCGCTGGCGCTGGCCGAGTTCTGCCTGGGCGAGGGCTTCATGCTCGGGTTCAACGGCATCACCACGTTCAACCGGGCCGACAACGTGCGGGAGGTGGTGGCCGCCACGCCGCTGGCGCAGCTGGTGCTGGAGACCGACGCGCCCTACCTCACGCCGGTACCCTATCGCGGCAAGCCGAACGCCCCCTGCTATCTGCCGTTCATCGCCGAGAAGATCGCCCAGGTGAAACAGTGCGGGCTGGCCGAGCTGCTGCAGCAGGCCTATGCCAACAGCCTGGCGCTGTTCTTCGACGGCGCCAGGGCCTGAGGCCTGCCGCCATGACCGGCCCGACCACCACGCCACCAGCACCCGCTCCCCGCTGTCGGCCGATCGCTGATATCGCCGGTGAGCCGGCCGGGGGCAAGGCCCAGGGGCTCGCCGAGCTGCTGGAGCTGGGGCTGGCGGTACCGCCGGCTTTCGTGGTGCTGGACGCCCGCGCCGATGCCATGCCGCCGGACCTGGCGGCCCACTACCAGGCGCTGGGCGGCGGCCCCGTCGCGGTGCGCTCATCCGCGCTGGGCGAGGACGGCGCCGCCGCCTCCTTTGCCGGGCAGTACGAGACCGTGCTGGGCGTCGAGGGCCTGGCGGCGCTCGAACAGGCCATCGTCACCTGCGTGCGTTCGCTGCACACGGCGCGGGCCCAGGCCTACCAGGCCGCGCAGGCCGGCGGCGAGGAGAGCGTCATGGCGGTCGTGGTCCAGCGCATGGTGGCGCCGCGGGCTGCCGGCGTGCTGTTCACCGCCGACCCGGTGTCGGGCCGCCGCGACCGCATGGTCATCGATGCCGTGCCCGGCATCGGCGAGGCGCTGATGAGCGGCCAGCAGACGCCGGACCACTACCTGCTGGCCCCGGACGACGCGCTGGCAGAGCAGACCCTGGCGGGAACCGAGGCAGTCCTGAGCGCAGCCGATCTGCGCGCCCTGGCACTCCCGGCGCGCGCGGCTGCCGCCGCCATGGGCAGGCCGCTGGACCTGGAGTGGGCCATCGACGCCGCCGGTGCGCTGTGGTGGCTGCAGGCGCGCCCGATCACCACCCTGCCGGCGGACCTCAACGAGCTCGACACCCCCGTCGCCGCGGACGACGTCGTCACGCGCTGCAACATCGGCGAGATGATGCCCGGGGCGGTGTGCCCGCTGACCTTCAGCGTGCAGGGCCGCGCCATCGAGCACGGCATGCAGCACATGCAGGTCTGCTGGGGGGCGCGCCCGGCCATCACTCAGGAGTGGACCCAGGTCAACCAGGCTTTTGGCCACCTCTTCATCAACCTGACCCAGAGCCTGGCCAGCAGCCGCTACGTGGGCATCAGCACCGCCGATCAGCTGGCGCAGAGCATCTGCGGCCGGTCGGTGCCCCAGCTGCGCGAACCGCAGCCACTGGCACCGGCGTGGCGGCGCCGGCTGGGTTCCGCGCGCTTCATGTACTACTGCCTGCGGGCGCGCCACTGCATCGCGGCTTTCGAGCCGCGCCTGGCCGCCATGCGCGTGCGCCCGCTGGACGATTCCCGCAGCATGATGGCCGAGCTGGACGCCAAGGTCGGCTGGCTCGGCGCCACCCACGAGGTGCATCTGCGCGCTTCGGCCTACTCCGGCGTCATGGAGGGCGTGATCCAGCGCCTGGTGAGCGGCGCCGCCCCGCCCACGCTGGCGCAGCAGGCGCAGGCCGCGCGCCTGCTGGCAGGCGCCAGCGAGGTCGAGAGCGCCCTGCTGGTGGCGCAGCTGGACCGCGTGGTCGACCATATCGCCCGTGTCGCGGACGGCTCCCGGCGCTTTGGCGAAGCCACCCCCGCCGAGGCGCTCGCCTGGCTGCGCGGCCCCGGGGCGGGCGCGGCCGGCGCGCTGTTCAACGACTTTCTCGAGCGCCACGGCCACCGCGGCTACCGCGAGCTGTGCCTGCGGGAAAAGGCCTGGGCCGACGCCCCGGAAAAACTGGTCGTCACCATGCAGGCCACGCTGGCGGCCCGCCTGAGCCCGCACTACCGACCCAAGGCGGTCGCACCCGTCGCCGTGGCGGCGCTGCCGCGGGCGCTGCGCTGGATGCTGCCACGGGCCCACCAGGCCATTCGCCAGCGTGAATACACCAAGTCCCTGCTGGTCGACGTCACCAACCGCCTCAAGCGCGGCTACCGGCACCTGGGCGGACTGCTGGCACGCGAGGGCCACCTGCCCGATGCCGACCTGGTGTTCTTCTTCACCCACGACGAGCTGACGCGCTTCTGCGCGGCGCCCGCCCGGGCCGGCGCGGACCACGCCCTGGCCCGGCGCCGCGCACTGGCCTACCAGGACCGGCTGCACTTTGCCGACGTCATGGTGGGATCACCCCGGCCCCTGCCCGCCGCGCCGCCGACAGCGGCCGCCGACACGCTGGCCGGACGGCCCGTCAGCGGCGGCGTGGTCGAGGGCCTGGCGCGGGTGTGCCATACGGTGGACGAGGCTGCGGCGCTCAAGCCCGGCGAGATCCTGGTGGCGCCCATCACCGACGTCGGCTGGACGCCGTATTTCAGCCTGATCGCCGGCCTGGCGACGGAGGTCGGCAGCGCCGTGTCGCACGGCGCGGTCATCGCGCGCGAGTATGGACTGCCCGCCGTGGTCAACCTCGCCAACGCCACCAGCGCGTTCCGCACCGGCGACCGCGTGCGCCTCGATGCCGACCGGGGCCTGTTGACGCGGCTCGCGGGTGCCGCCGACGACGCCGCTGCAGCTGACGCGAACTAGACGATTCCCCCGGCCGCCAACTCTGATATAGTCGGGGGTGACGCCGGCCTGAAACCAAGGACCAACGGCGCGTGCAGCGGATGTGCGCTGGCCGGAGCCGAGACAGCCGCGACCCTGAGGGAGAGTGACGATAATGATGATTCTGGCCATCCTGATACTGCTGGGCACCGGCTGGGCGCTATGGAACCTGTACGGCAAAGTACAGCGGCTCGATGCCCTCATCGAGCAGTGGGAGGACACCCTGGCCACACTGCAGCAGGTCGAACAGGGCGCCGCGGCCGGCAAAGCGGGCAGCGGACTGCGCGTGATCATCGAAATCACCGACGCGGTCGAACTCGCCAAGCGCTACCACTGGGCCGGCAGCGCGGGAGCGCTGGCCCCCAACGTGCTGAAAAAAACCATACAGGGGCGCGTGCTCAAAGAGACCCAGAAAGCCATGCTGGAGGGCGGCCACGATGCGGAAGTCAAAGTCATCGTCTTGTAGGGTGGCGCCATGTCGATAATGGCGCTGGTACTCACCGCCGCGGCGGCAACGCTGGCCGCGCTGGGCATCGTGGTGGCCCGCGAGCTGCGCGCCAAGCAGGCGCGCCTGGTGGCCCTGGAGCACGCGCTGGTGGATTGCCTGGCCGCCGAGCGCGAGGCCAGCATCCGCCATGAGGCTCTGGTGGAGCAGCAGGACATCGTGGAAAAGTCGGTCGAGACCGGCGCCAAATCCGCCGAGACCATCCACCGCACGGTAGCGGGCGTGACCTTCGGCATACTCGACAGCATCCCCGCCACCGAGAACGTATCCCGCCTGGTCCGAGGCGTGCACGACGGCGTCGCCGGCACGGTCTATGCCTCCGTCCGCGATACCAACAAGCAGCTCGGCAAGCTCGCCCGGGGCTACCTCAAGGAGCGCGAAGCGGCCGCGCGGCGCCAGCGCCCCGGCGACAAGAGCGGCGTCGATGACGACAAGGCGCCGGGCGGCGACGAAGACACCAGCGACCGTTGAGCCGCCAGCGACCGGCACAGGCGCTCAGGGGGCGCGCAACAGGCCGCCGATTTCATTCAGGAGCACCACGACGCACATCGCCAGGCCACCCGCGGGCAGCCAGCGGGGCACCACCACCACGCCCGCGGGATGCGGGTCGCGTCGCTTGACGCGCAGCAGCGCGGCATTCACCAGCGCAAACACGACGAGCATCACCAGGGACGTGATTCTCGCCAGCGGCCCCAGCCGGCCGGCAAGCGCCATCGCCAGCATCAGCAGCGTGGCCAGCGCGGTGGCCAGCAGCGGCGTGCCGGTGCGCGGGTCGACCGCGCCCAGCGCGCGCGGCAGCTGTCCCCGGCAGGCCATGCCGTACAGCACCCGCGCCGCCATGATCACCTGCACCAGGGCACCGTTGATGATGGCGAACAGGCCGATCACCCCCATCAACGGACCGGCGCCGCCGGTGTAGTGCTGGAACAGCGTGGCCAGCGGCGCCTCGCTGGCCGCCAGGGCGGCCGGCGGCAGCGCCAGCACGGCCCCGATCATCACCGCCAGATAGAGCGTCGTGGTGATCAGCAGGGTCGCCACGATGGCCAGCGGCATGTTGCGCCGCACCTGCTTCACCTCCTCCGCCACGTCGACCATATCCTCGAAACCGAGGTAGGCGTAGAACGCCAGCAGGCCCCCTGAGAACACCGCCCCCCAGGAGGCCGAGTCCGCCGCCGGGATCAGCAGCGGCCAGCGCTCCGGCAGCTCCGCCAGGGCGTCGCGGCTGGCGCCGATGACCAGCAGCAGACCGCCCACCTCCACCAGCGTGATCACTGCCGCAACGGTGACGGACTGCGCGATGCCCCAGGCCGCCAGCGCGCCAACGGCCAGGACCGCCATGACGATCGCCGGGACGCGGTCGACCGGGACGAACTCGCCGAGATAGCCGACAAAGCCATTGACCAGGGCGCTGGACGACACCAGGCCCGCCACGATCACCAGCAGCCCCACCAGGGTCGACAGCCGCCGCGATCCCAGACCCTCCTGCACGTAGAGCGCGGCCCCGGCGGCGCGGGGGAAGCGGCTGGACAGCTCGGCGAACGACAGCGCAGTCAGGCCAGCCATCAGCGACGCCATGAGAAAGGCCATCGGCGCCAGGTATCCCGCCACCGCCGCGAGTTCGCCGATCAGCGCATAGATGCCGGCGCCGATGGTGGTGCCCAGGCCGTAGAGAATCAGCTGGAACAGCGAGATGCGGCGTCTGAGCTGCGCTTGCGGGGACGACATGGCATGCACTATACGATGGATTAACAGCGCCTATTCTTTCTCTTCCCGCCACCCGCGACCAGCACCCGGCGAACTTTATTTCGCCGCCAGGCCACGCACCGTTGCCCACCCGCGCCGCGGCGGAGAATTTCGACTACACTCAAGCAGCAAAGGCGTCGGGATCCTTGCGCCTGCGGCCGCACGATGGCACGCCATCGATCAGGCTACAGGGCCCGTCCAGTGGCGCCGGCACCGTGGCCGCCAACGTCCACCTCAATCCGCCCAAGACCTCCTGGAGGCGAAGACCGCCAGAGCCATGACAAAAACGCATTACGGAACCGGCAGCGAACATCGGCAACGCACCGAGCCCTCTGCCATCGTCCTGTGCAACGTCGTCACCGGGCTCGCCACGGCGAGGGGCATCGCCGCGGGCGGCATCGACGTGCACGCGGCCGTATTCAAGCCCCGGGACCCGATCCGCTATTCGCGGTGCTGCCGCAAGATCGATTTTTCCACCTGCCGCGGCGAGGAGGCCTTGATCGAGCGGCTGATCGCGGTGGCACAAGGCATGGCAGCGCCCCCCATCGTTATCGCCACCAGCGACAAGCATGCCCTGCTGATGGCAAAGCACCGCGAGCGGCTGTCCCGTCACTGCCGCCTGTGGAACACGACGCAGGCCGACCTCGAGAGCATCGTCAACAAGCATCAGCTCTACGCGCTGGCGGAGCGGGCCGGGGTAAAGACCGTGCCGGCGATCGTGGAGCCCGACCTGGAACAGCTGTCGCAGTGGTCCAGGGAGAATCCCGCGCCCTATTTCCTCAAGCCCTTCTATGAGGGGATAGCCGTCTGCCAGCTGAAGCAGAAGAACCTGATCCTGGACTCGCGGCAGGCGCTGCTCGACTATGTGGCCGGACACGGCGCAGCGGGGCTGGTCATCCAGCGCCTGATACGCGGTGGCGACGGCTACATCTTCGACAGCTACGGCCTGTGCGATCGTCGCGGCGCCATCGTAACCATCGCCTCTCACCGCCGCTGGCGCCAGAACCCACCCGATACCGGCACTACCAGCTATGGCGAAATACCCGCCAGCCCCGAGGGCAGGGACGAAAGCGCGCTGTTCGACAACACGCGCCGCCTGCTGAGCGCGATCCACTATCACGGCATTTTCGGTATCGAATGGCTGCAGGACAGGGCCACGGGCGAGCTGTACATCATCGACTTCAACGCGCGGCCGTTCAGTTCGATAGGCCATCTCACGGCCTGCGGACTCAACCTGCCGCTGCTCGCCTACCGGGAACTGGCCGGTGACGACCTGGCCGAGGTCGACCCGCAGCCTCGACTGAGGCACCGCTTCTGGATCGACCTGATGAGCGACCTGTGGTGGGCACAGTCCAAGCGCGAGGCCGCCGACTTGCAGTGGGCGCCGTGGGTCGGGACGATCCTGCGCGCCAGGGAACACGCCTACTGGTCCTGGAGGGACCCCGGACCGGGCGCTTATCAGCTATGGTCGATCGGCCAGATGCTGCTCTCCTCGCTGCGGAAGAAACTGCATGGTAACGATATTGATGCCGCGGGAGGTGGCGGACCTGCAGGCGCTGCCACCGCACGTGACGGCGATCCACTATCACCTGAAACCAGCCGGCCTGGGTCGGCGCCTCCTGAAACGCGTGAGAATCGACCGACCCGGCGCTGGGCTGGCTGATCGATGGTGCTTCAGCGCCGATCGCGGCGCGCTCGAGCAGGTCAGCGCGCTGTGGCTGTCGTCATCGCTGGCGCTGTCGGCCACCGAGACCGAGCAGTTGCTGTCGGCCCTGCCCCGCCTGCGCTGGGTGTACAGCCAGCGCTCCGGCACTGACCACCTGCCGCTGGACTGCTACCAGCGCCGCGGCATCGTCGTGGCCAACACCGGCGACCTGACGTCGGGCTGGGTGGCACAGATGAATCTGGCATGCATACTGTCCCACGCCAAGCGCATCCCCCAGCACATCCATCAGCAGCAGCGTCGGCGATCGGGCGCGATCTATGGCGACGACTTCAGCGACCAGACCGCCGTTATCGTCGGCACCGGCAATATCGGCAGCGCCACGGCCCGCCTGTGCCAGGCGGTCGGCATATCGGTCATCGGCCTGAGCCGCAGCCCGCAGCGGCCGCCCCCGGCGGGCTTCGACCAGGTGCTGGACCTCGACAGCCAGGCCCACGAGGGCCTCGCCGCCGCCGACCACCTGGTGCTGGCACTGCCGCTGTGCGCCGCGACTCGCGCGCTGATCGGCCGGCAACAGCTGGCGCTGCTGAAGCCCAGCGCCAGCATCGTCAACCTCGCGCGCCCGCAGATCGTCGACGAAAACGCGCTGCTCGATGCACTGCGGGACGGCGCGCTCGGCGCGGCCTATGTGTCGGGCCTGGAGGACGTATCACGCCTGCGACGCCACCGCGCCGCGCAGCAGCACAACCTGATCGTGACGCATTACTCAGACGCGCATCTGCGCAAAAAGAACCGGCTGGCCTTCGCCCAGTTTCTCGGCCTGCTGGAGCGCTGGCAGGCGCCCGCGGAGGCCGGCGACGGCTGAGGGCACAGCCAAGCTCAAGGCTTGCGTACCCACTGACCCGCCGGATTCTGGTAATAATTGCCCGACTCCGTCGCCTGCACGGCGCGCTGATAGAAGCGCAGGGCAACCTGGTCCACTGCCAGCGCGTTGGCTTTGGCCGTGTCCGCGAACATCTGCCGACGCTGCCGGTTGACGCCGTCCACCAGCGCCTTGACATCAGCCCCGGCGGGGGCCTTCACGTAGCTCAGATAGCCCGTGTTGGCCTCGCCCACCAGCCCCCTGGCCTTGGCCTCCTGCAGGTCCAGGGCCCAGGCGCCGACGGCAAGCAGGCTCAGCAGGGCCACCATCATCGTTCGCTTCAACACGGCTGTCGTCCTCTTCAGTTGATGGAATAACCGGCGCGACCGGCCGGCGTCGGTCAGAACAACGCCTCATTGGTGAGGATCTGGTCGAGCTGCTGGTCGACCTTCACGCGGATTTCGTGTTCGATCCTGACGTTGAGGTTGATCTCTATGGGCTTGTCCGGCACCGCCACCTGCACCGTCGGCGTACAGGCCTGCAGCGAGAGCGCGATGAGCGCGGCGCAGCCCGGCGTGCGCAATGGATACCTCATGGCTTGCTCCTTGGTTCGTCTCTCGGGACCACGGCGGGAAAACCACCCGTTGGCGACACCCCGTCAGCGCCCCCCCTGATGCGGCGATCGACCAGCTCTTCGATTTTCCGACCGGCCTGCAGGCTGCGCAGCAGGGTGGGCACGTTGTCGTGCAGCGACAGGTTAAGGCGGATGGGCTGGCCATTGTTCATATCGGGGTTGTGGCCGTCCATGCGCAGCCTGAGGTGCAGATCGCCATTGCCAGCATAGTCGACGTCGCCTTCGAGCGCCTGGTAATGGTAATTGGCCAGCGCCTGCTCCACCACGCGCTGCAGCGCAGCGCTGCCGCTCGCCGCCAGGTCGGGCCTCGCCAGGTCGGGCCTCGCCAGGTCGGGACCCGCAGTCGACGGCCGATAGTGTATCACGCCCCCCGGCGGCTCGGCCCCCAGGCGGCCAGCGCGCACGGTGAGGCTGCGACCCTCAAGGCGCAGCGGCAGCTCCCCCCTCACCGTGCCGCTTGCCTGCACCACGCCGCTGCCCAGCGCGCTCAGCAGGTTCTCCAGGCGCAGGCCCTCGAACTTCACGGGCAGGGTCCGGGCCGGCTGCCCCGCGCGCCACCGGTACTCGCCCGCATGGATGCGGCCACCCAGCAGCCCCGCCTCGAAGCGCTGCAGGTGCAGCATCCGCCGCTCGCCCTCGCCGCCCCAGGGCGAACCGATCTGGCCGCGCAGGGCAATGTGGACGTCATCCAGCGGCACCCCCACGTCCAGCGACGCCAGCGAAGCCCTGGCGCCATCGGCAATCACCAGATAATCCGGGGCGATGAATTCGCCGGCGACGTCCGCGTCGAGCCCGACCAAGGCCACTTCGCCATAGTAGCCGCCGAGGCCGGCGAGACGCTGCTGAAACCGTCCGCGCAGCTGCCGCCCTCCCTGCCGCGGCGCCCAGTCCAGGTCGACGTCCGTCTCACTCGTCCCCGCGCGGATATCGAGCGGCCACTGCCAGCCCGAGAACGCCTCGCGCAGGCTGTCCGCACCGGTGCCGAAGTGCTGCGGGCCCGTCGCCAGCGACGCCCGCCCGGTGCCGCTGTCCAGGCGGTGGCGCAGATCAACCTGGAGCAGACGGCGACCGCGATCGCTGGCCAGCTCGCCGCGCAGGCGCAGCGCGGACTCGCGCAGCGTGACGCTGCCGTCCAGCGCCAGCACCGGCAAGCGGTAGCGCGGATGGCTGAGCCTGAGCCCGCGGCTGCTCAGCCTGCCCTGCAGGGCCAGGGCAGCCGAGCCGCCGCGGCGCTGCAGGGCGAGATCGTCGACCTGCAGCGCCGCCTGCAGGCGCCAGGGCGCCGCCACCACCTCGGGCAGCCGCAGCTGCGCCGCGGGCAGCTCCAGCGCCAGCGCCCCGCTCTCCGCCTGCCAGCGCAGCAGGGCCGGCTGCGACACCTGCAGCCCGGGTTCGCGCAGACGCAGCGCGCCGACCGCCAGCGCCGCGCTCCGCCACCACTGCCCGGGCTGGACGCGCAGCGAGAGCTCCGGCGCGGACCACTCCAGCATCCCCTGCAGCCGCAGCTCGGTAGCACCGAAGCGCGCCGCCGCGGCATCGATAGCGTCCGCCCGCAGGGACAGCCGCAGCGGCGCGCGCCAGGGCGCCTGCGGCCACTGGGCGACATCCAGCGGCAGCGTCTGCTGCAGCGAGAGCCGCAGGTCGCCGCTGAGCCCGCGCCAGCCGATCGCCGGCAGCAGCCACTGCAGCGGCCCCGCCGCCACCGCCGCGGTGGCCGTGACCGCCACGCCCGCCTCGTCCGCCTGCAGCCGGCCGTCCAGGCGCGCGAGGCGCTGCGCGCCCTGGTCCCACTGCGCCTCAACCAGCAGCGCGCCATCGCCCGGGGCGTCCAGGTGCACCTCCAGCCGGTGATCGCCGCGCCGCACGTCAAGCCGCCGCACGGCCCCCTCCCGGGTCCAGTGCAGGCGGACCGCAGGCTGCGGCGCCACCGTCAGCCGCTCGACCAGCAGCTCATCCAGCGGGGCGGACCACCACCGCGCCACCTGGTGCAGGGGCAGCGGCGCCGACGGCGGTGGCGGCGAGTCAGCACCCGTCGCCGCGCGCTGCGGCAGCGCCAGCTGCAGCTCCTCCACCCGCAGGCGCAGCGACAGCCCCCCGCGCAGGCGGTAGCGCAGCAGCAGGTGCCGGGCGGCCTGTTCGGCGCCGTCGGGCAGGCGCAGCCGCAGGTGATCGAGCGCTACGACGCCGCGCTCAAGCCGCAGCCCGTCCAGCGCCACCAGCTCGCCGCCGGACGCAGCCAGGCCCTGACGCAGCAGCGCCTCCACGAGCGGCGCCCGCCACACCCACACCAGTGCCGCTGCGAGCGCCGCCGAGGCGGCCAGCAGCCAGTACCAGCGGGCGCGCACGGGCGCTTCAGAAGCTCGCCAGCCAGGCGCTCTGATAGGGCGCCAGCGCGATCGTGCCGCGCAGGTTGTTGATGGGCATGCCGCTGATGAGGTCGTGCCAGCCCTTGGTCTCGATCAGATTGAGGTCGGCCAGGTTGATATTCTGCTCCCGGTCGGTGACGTTGTTGAGACAGAAAATGCTCTGACCGCGGTCCAGGCTCTGGCGCCAGTAGGCGAACACTTCATCGCCCAGGTGCAGCACGTACTGGGTGGCGTTGGGGTGAAAGGCCGGCTGCTGCCGGCGCAGATCGATGAGCCGGGTCAGCGCATCGAGCACCGCGCCGTGATGGCGCTCGTCGTCCTCCAGCGCCGCCATCAGGGTCGGGTAGCTCCACTGGCGCCGATTGATATGGCGCATGTGGCCGGTTAGCTCGAGCCGCTCGTAGTCATTGGTCGTTCCGATCAGGCTCTGCAGGTAGAATGCGGGTATGCCCTCGAGCCCCAGCATGATGGCGTGCGCGCACACAAACCGCAGCTGCTGCCACTCATCCGGGCCCTTGAGGGTGCGCGACATGGCGTCGTACAGGCTGATGTTGATCTCGTAGGGCCGGGTTTCGCCGCTCTCGAGGGCGCGCCAGGAGACGCGGCCGCCGCTGGCCTGCATGGCGTCGATCAGGTCCTGCAGCTCGCCATCGCTGAGCAGGCCCTCGGCCGGGCGCAGCCCGATGCCGTCGTGGGAGGCGATGAAGTTGAAATAGCAGGTGCCGTTCTGCGCGGGCGGCATGCTCATCATCCAGTTCTTGAGGTGGTGGCAGTTGCCCGCCACCAGCGTATTGACCAGCAGCGGCGGCAGGGAAAAGTTATAGACGCAGTGCGCCTCGTTGGCGTTGCCGAAATAGGCCAGATTCTCGCGGTTGGGGATGTTGGTCTCGGTGATGATCATGGCGTTGTGGTCGGCGTGCTCGATCAGGGTGCGCAGCAGGCGCACGATCTCATGCGTCTCGTCGAGGTTCAGACAGCTGCTGCCGATCTTCTTCCACAGGAAGGCGACCGCATCGAGGCGGAACACCTGCACGCCGTGGTCGAGGTAGTGCCGGATGATCCTGACGAATTCAACCAGCACCTGCGGATTGCAGAAATCGAAATCCACCTGATCGTGTCCGAAGGTGCACCACACATGGCGCGTGCCGGCCGGCGTCGGGGTGGGCCGCAGCAGCGGGGTGGTGCGGGGCCGCACCACGGCGTCGAGGTCGTCGTCGGGCGACGCGCAGAAGAACATGCTGCGGCCCGGCTCCTCGTCGCGCTCGAACTGCCCGAACCAGGCGTGGTTGCTGGAGCAGTGGTTGATGACCAGGTCCGCCATCAGCCGGAACTCCCCGGCGATGGCCTCGATGTCGCTCCAGTCACCCATGCGCTCGTTGACCTGCTCGTAGTCGATCACGGCGAAGCCGTCGTCCGAACTCCACGGGAAGAAGGGCAGTATGTGGACGATGCTCACTGCGCCCGCGAGCTTGTCGTGGAGAAAGCGCCGCAGCGTCCGCAGCGGCTTCTCGCCATCGCTCTGCACCGTGTCGCCGTAGGTGATCACGGCGACGTCGCTCTGGTCCCAGTTGTTGTGGTGCGGCACCGGGCGGCCGCTGCATTCATCCAGCCGCATCAGGCCGCACAGCGCCTCCGCCAGCTCCAGATTCCGCCCCTGCCGGTGCTCGCAGTCGCGGTAGATCGCCTGCAGATGCGCGAACACCCGCGCGACGATCTCGTCCCGGGCTATCGTGCCGCTCATGGCGCGGCCGCTCCCAGCACGTCGTCGCGGTCGGCCTGCACGGCGGCGCGCAGTTCCTGGCAGATGTGCGGTATCACGCTGATGGCGCGATTCCAGTGCGGCACGAAGGGCATCTCCATGGGGTGCTCCAGAAAGTACTCGCCGGCCTTCATGATATTGCGGGCGAAGAGCTCCACGGCCTGCTCCTCGCGGTGCACGTCCAGGGCCAGGCCGTTGATGATGGCGTCGTTGCGGTAGGTTTCGATGAAATCGAGCGCCACGCGGAAATAGGTGGCTTTGATCGAGCGGAACGTGCCGGCGTTGAACACCACGCCGTTGGTGGACAACTTGCGGAAGATGGCCTTGGCGATGTCGATGGACATCTTGGACAAGCCCCCCTCGTCGTTGCCGGCGGAGAGCTGCTGATGCTTGTGATCGTAGCGGTCGGCGATGTCGACCTGGCACAGGCGGTTGGTGGAGTAGTTGCGGTTCATTTCAGAGAGCACGCCGATCTCCAGACCCCAGTCGCTGGGAATGCGCAGATCGGTCATGACATCGCGCCGGAAGGAGAACTCGCCCGCCAGCGGGTAGCGGTAGCTGTCGAGATACTCCAGAAAATCCACCGGCCCGATCACCTTCTTGAGCGCGCGGATCAGCGGCGTCACCAGCAGCCGGCTGACCCGCCCGTGCATGCGGCCATCGGCCACGCGGGCATAGTAGCCCTTGCAGAATTCGTAGTTGAAGTGGGGGTTGGCGACCGGATAGATCAGCCGCGCCAGCATGCTGCGATCGTAGGTGAGCACATCGCAGTCGTGCAGCGCCACCGCCTCGATGCGCTCGGCGCCCAGCATGAAGCCCATGCAGTACCAGACGTTGCGCCCCTTGCCCGGCTCCATGGGCGCCAGCCCATCGCGGGCGAGCCGCTCGTCGATGGCGCGCAGCCGCGGGCCGTCGTGCCACATGACGTGGTGGCGCTGGGGCAGCCGGGAGAAAAACTGCAGCGCTTCGCCGAACTGATGGCGATCGGCACAGTCCAGCCCGATGACGATCTCGGCCAGGTAGGGCACCTGCTGCAGATGGTCGACGATGCGCGGCAGGGCCTCGCCCTCGAGTTCGGAGTACAGCGACGGCAGAATCAGGCCCATGGGCCGCACGGGCGCGAAGGCCATCAGGTCCCCCTCGAGATCCTCGAGCGAGCGATCCGCCAGATTGTGCAGCGTGGTGATGATGCCGTTCTGATAAAAATCGCCCATGGTACCCTCTCTGCCGGGCGCGCTGCGGACCGCGGCTCAAAGCAAGCCTTCATCCAGCAGCGCGCCGATGGTCTCGTTCCAGCCCCGCGGGCCCTCTGCGCGGCTGACTATAACACGCGCGGCCGTCGGGACCGGCGGCGGCGGGTGGTGGCGGGAGCGGATCACCACGGCGATATCGGCAGCCGCCAGCATGGCGACGTCGTTGTCGCTGTCGCCCAGCGCGATGACGCGCACCGGCCGGCCCCGCTCGGCGCCGTACCAGGCGCGCAGCCAGTTGAGGCTCTGGCCCTTGTCGCAGGCGCCCTGCACGTGCAGGAAGCGCCCGCCCTGCAGCGTGCTGAGCCCCAGCGCGGCCAGCTCCCGCCGGAAGGCGGCCAGCGCCGCGGCACTGTCCCGCCACAGCAGCGGCTCGCTGAACTCGCGGGCCAGCGCGGCGCCCGCCGCGGTCGCGTCGAGGCCGGTGCGGGCCATCAGCGCCGGCACGTCCCAGTCGTCGAAGCCCTCGAACCGAAAGCGGCGCCGCAGCGGCTGCAGGGCAGCGAGAATGTCCGCGCGCGGCCGGCCGAACACCCGGCAGTCCTCCCCGCCGCGCGGCGCGACGTCGGCGGGCCGGCGCCCGCGCACGGACGGCGGCATGAACAAGGCCGAGCCGTTCTCGACGACATAGGGTTCGGCGTTGTGCAGGCGCGCGCGCAGGCTGGACAATTCCGCGCGGGTCTTGCTGGTGTTGAGGATGACCGGGATGCGCTCCCGTCGCAGCCGCCGCAGTGCGGGCTCGGCCTGCTCGAAGCCGTAGCGGTCGTGGTCGAGCAGGGTGCCGTCCAGGTCGCTCACCACCAGCCAGCAGGCATCGTTCATTGGCGGCCACGCACCCGATGGTCCCGGTCGAGCAGGAACACCGCGTCGGCCAGCGTCGGCAGCACCGCCAGGCAGTGGCGGGTCAGGCGCTCGTAGTGCTGCATGAAGCGCGCCAGCTGGGCGGCGTCCATGATGCGGGGGCCGTCGCTGCGCGCGGCCAGCTTCTGCTCCTGCAGGCTCCGCCACTGCTCGATGCAGTCGAAGGAGGGCGCCTGCAGCACCACCAGATAATCGATGAGGGCGAACCAGTCGCGATAGGCCGTGGCGAGCTGCCCGTTGACGAAGGCCCGCCAGCGACCGTCGCCGTCCTCGGCGGCCTCGAGTGCGTTGGCCGGCTCGGCCAGCGCCGCCTCGGCCTGCGGCGGCACGGCCAGGCACCAGCCCTCGAGGATGATGACGGCCACCGGCCCGGCGATCGCGTCCCACTGCTGCGGGGGACGGCGATCGTCGGCGGCCTTGTCGAAGCGCGGCACCGCGACCACCTCGCCGGCTGCCGCCTCCCGCAGGCGCTGCAGCGTCGCCAGCGCCAGCGGCACGTCGTGGGTGCCGGGCACGCCCCGGGTGGCCAGCAGCGGGTGCACCGCGCGGGCGAGCTGCCGGCGCTGGTCGCGGGTGAGGTAGAAATCGTCGATCGACAGCTCCACCACCGCGAGGCCGAATTCGCCCTGCAGCAGCACGCCCAGCAATTTCGCCAGGGTGGACTTGCCGGTGCCCTGCCCGCCCTGGATGCCCACCACCAGCGGCGTCGCCCGCCCCGCGGCGCGGCCGGCCAGCTCCGCGGCCAGGGGCCTGAAATAGCGCTCGACGGCAGTGAGATAGCCGCGCGGCAGCCGCTCGGCCTCGAGAAAATCATCCAGGTAACGCGCGGCTGGGTCAGGCATGGACTCCCCCGTTGCGTCGGGCGCACGGTACGGCACCCCCTCGCAAAACCCGGCGCCGCGTCTGCGCCAGATTATAACGCGCAGTGCAGGGGTGGGAGCAAACCACTGCGCGGCCCGCAACTACTGAGGCCAGGGCGGCGCTGTCACGTGGCCTTTGGCGTCTCGCCGCGGCAGGACCCGCCATAGTACCAATCCGGCGCGCTTGTCACCGCAAGCCCCTCGCCGTTATTATAACCAAATGATCGCTGTTTTTGTGATGGCTATCACAATTGGATTTAAAGGGCTCAAAGGACGTAAAGAAAAGAAGAGAAGCCCGCGGAAGCCAAGGGGAGTGTAAGAGGCAAACCCATCATTCAAAGACCCTGGAGAAATCCCGATGAACAACCAAGCAATTGACCAGCACACACCCCTGCGCGGGCACCTGAAATCCGCCGGCCTGGCGCTGGCCCTGGGCGCAGCGACCTGGAGCCCCCAGGCGTTCAGTGTCATTCCGGACATGATCACCCCCGATGTCATCTTCGGCGCCGGCAACGACAACGAAGCCTGGACCGTCAGCACGGCAGGCAATATCGAGGTCGGCCTGCGCGCCAAAGAACGCTTTGCGCCCGTCTACAACAAGGCCGGCAACGTGTACACCCAGCAGGCCGGCAGCACCGGGGACGGCGGGGCACTCTGGAATTTCGAGTGGTCGGTCAATCTGGACACCACAGCCGGCCCGGCCTCTATCTTTGACTCCCCCTGGTCGGACTACCTCTCCGTGCTGACCATCTCGACCGACACGGGCGCCGGCCCCGGTTCGATACAAATTCCGACCGCACTGGCGATCCTCAATTATTACGGGGACAACACTACGGCGAACGGAGACGGCGACTATAAAACTATCTTCGGCGCCAACCTCGCCGGTCAATACGTCGAGCAGAACTCTCTCAATATCGGCCTGGCGCCTGTCAGCTTGCTGGGCTACGACCCTGACCTGACCGGCACCTACACCTTTGAGCTGGCCGTCTATGGGCTCAACAGCGGCGCCGACCTGACCGGCCTCGGTGAGACATGCGACGTAGGTCATCTGCAGAGTCTGGGCACACTGGGCGAAGCGCTCGTTTCGACCACCATTCACGTCAATGCCGTACCCATCCCCGCCGCCGCCTGGCTGTTCGGCAGCGGCCTGCTGGGACTGACCGGCATCGCCCGGCGCCGCCGGGTCTGACCTGCAGCCATGCCCTTCGCGACGGCGGCCCAAGGGCCGCCGTCGTCGTTGCGGGCAACGTTACTGGCGGACACTCGCGCTACCCCCACCCAGACAACAGGCCTGCTACGGCAGCGCCGCAGCGCGCAGGACAGCCTGGCAGTGCCTACTCCAGCCCCAGGAAGCCGCCGGACTGGTGCTCCCACAGCTGCGCATACAGGCCGCCCAGGGCGAGCAGCGCCTGGTGGCTGCCCTCCTCCACGATGCGGCCCTGATCGAACACGATGAGCCGGTCCAGGGCGGCGATGGTCGACAGGCGATGGGCGATGGCGATCACCGTCTTGCCGCTCATGAGCTGATACAGATTCTGCTGAATCGTCCCCTCCACCTCGGAATCCAGCGCCGAGGTGGCCTCGTCGAGCACCAGGATGGGGGCGTCCTTGAGCAGCACGCGGGCGATGGCGATGCGCTGGCGCTGCCCGCCCGACAGCGTCACACCCCGCTCGCCCACGTGGGCATCGTAGCCGGTGCGGCCGCTCGCATCGCACAGCGCCAGGATGAAATCGTGCGCCTGGGCCTGCTGCGCCGCCGCGATCATCTGGGCCTCGGTGGCATCGGGGCGCCCGAACAGGATGTTGTCGCGCACCGAGCGGTGCAGCAGCGCGGTGTCCTGGGTCACCATGGCGATATTCGCGCGCAGGCTCTCCTGGGTGACGTCGCGGACGTCGCAGCCGTCGATGGCGACGCTGCCGCCCTGCACATCGAAGAAGCGCAGCAGCAGGCTGACCAGCGTGGACTTGCCGGCACCGGAGCGGCCGACCACGCCCACCCGCTCCCCGGGGGCGATGTGCAGCTCGAGGCCGCGGAACACCGGCACGTCCGGGTTGTAGGCGAAGTCGACCCGAGTGAAGTCGATGCGCCCCTCGGGTACCCGCAGCGCGTCCAGCGCGCGGTCCTCGACCGAGAGCGGGTTGGCCAGGGTGTTGATGCCGTCCTTGACCGTGCCGATATTCTCGAACAGATTGCTCACCTCCCACATGATCCAGTGCGACATCCCCGACAGGCGGATGGCGACGCTCAGGGCGACGGCGATGGCGCCGGGCGTGATGGCCGCCTGCAGCCACAGGTAGATGCCGAGGCTGGCGACGGCGAACACCAGCACCATATTGAGCGTCCACACCGACAGATTGAGCCAGGTCACCAGGCGCATCTGCGGGTGCACGGTGGCCATGAGCTCGTCCATGCCCGCGCGCACGTACTCGGCCTCGCGGCGGGCGTGTGAGAACAGCTTGAGGGTGACGATGTTGGCATAGCTGTCGACGATGCGGCCGACCACCAGCGAGCGGGCGTCCGCCTGCCGGGTCGACACCTCGCGCAGCCGCGGCACGAAAAAGCGCAGAATGCCGATGTAGCCCAGCAGCCACAGCAGCAGCGGCACGCACAACCGCGCGTCGGCGCTGGCCACCAGGATGATGGTGGTGATCAGGTACACCGTCACGAACAGCATCACGTCCAGCGTCTTCATCACAGACTCCCGGACCGCCAGCGCCGTCTGCATCACCTTGGTGGCGACGCGCCCGCTGAACTCGCTCTGGAAGAAGGCGTAGCTCTGCTGCAGCAGGTAGCGATGGGCCAGCCAGCGCACCGACATGGGCAGATTGCCCATGAGGGTCTGGTGCACCACCAGCGAGTGCAGCAGCACCACCAGCGGGATCGCCACCAGGATGAACAGGCTCATGCCCAGCAGCAGCGGCCACTCCTGCTGCAGAAAGTGGGCGGGCTCGCTGGCGGCCAGCCAGTCCACGATCCTGCCCAGCACCCCGTAGAGCATGGCCTCGCCCGCGGCCAGGCAGGCCGTGAGCACCGCCATCAGCAGCAGGTAGGGCTCGAGACCGCGGGTATAGTAGCGGCAGAACCGGTACAGGCCGCTGGGTGGCTGTGCGGGTTGTTCCAGGGGGTAGGGGTCGATCAGTCGCTCAAAGAAGGCAAACATCGCCTTGGTGTCCTGCTGAATTCAAGGCCTGGGATTCTAACGTCTCCCGGGGTGGCAGCTCCACCGCTGCAGGCTGCGGGCTGCGGGCATGGCGTCGATCCGGGGCGCGCCGCCTTGCAGCGCCGCGCGGAATCGCGCAAAATCCGTTCCGCGCGCGGCGTCGTTCCCCGGCGGCGGCGCGCAATCTCTGAGAGCAACAGGATGGCAGCAGTGGAACAATTCATCGAAACCTGCATGTACCGGTCGCGCTGGCTGCTGGCGCCGATCTACCTGGGCCTGTCGCTGGCGCTGGTCGCGCTGGGTGTCAAATTCTTTCAGGAGCTCTTCCACCTGCTGCCGCAGCTGCTGGCCATCACCGAGGCCGACATGGTGCTGGTGGTGCTGTCGCTGATCGATCTGGCCATGGTCGGCGGCCTCATCGTCATGGTGATGATGAGCGGCTACGAGAACTTCGTCTCTCAGCTGAACATCGACGGCGAAAAACTCAGCTGGCTGGGCACCATGGACGCCTCGTCGCTGAAGATGAAGATCGCCGCCAGCATCGTGGCGATCTCCAGCATCCACCTGCTCAAAGTGTTCATGAACGCCCCCAACACGCCGAACGACAAGATCATGTGGTACGTCATCCTGCACCTGACGTTCGTGCTGTCGGCCTTCAGCATGGGCTACCTGGACAAGATCTCCAAGAAGCCGCACACCACCAGCTGATCCCGGCGCCGGCCGCGGGCGCGGCGGGTCACAGGTGTGGCGCCACCAGCTCGCGCACGTCGGCTCTGGCCTCGAGCCGCGCCGCCAGCAGAAACAGCCCGCCCAGCTTGCGGTGCAGGAACAGCGCGTCGGCGGGCGGCGTGTGCCAGTAGTCCTGGTCGCGGCTGAGCACCATGGCCGCCTCGTTGAGGCGGGTGCCCAGACGCGAGGCGCCGAAGTCGTAGGGCCCGTCGCACTGAAAGGGCTCGCCGGCCATCATGATGATATCCAGCAGCAGCTCGGCCTGCTCCGCGGTCACGTGATCCTGAAAGTAGCCGATCGCCCGGCCGGCTTCGAACGCCAGGTCGCGGTCGGCATTGACCACGGCGCGGAACAGCTTGCGGTAGCTGCGGGCGAATTCGCGCGAGTAGGCCCGGGTGGCGCCGAAGTCCAGCAGCACCAGGCGCTTGCTCTGATAGCAGTAGCGATAGTTGGCGAAATTGGGATCGGTCTGCACCAGCTGGAACTCGAACAGTTCGCGGAAGAACAGTTCCATGAGCAGGCTCACGGCGCGATCGCGCGTGCGCCGGGCAGAGCCCTCCAGCGACTCGATGGGGTGCCCCTCTACGAAGCTCATGGCGAGGATGCTCTCGGTGGTGAGCTCTTCGTCCACCTCGGGCACCACGAACTGCGGCGCGTCGCGCAGCAGCTGGCGGAAGTTGACCAGATGCGCCGCCTCCGCCAGATAGTCGGCCTCTTCGTGCAGCTGGCGCTTGGCCTCCTGCAGCAGCGGCTTGACGTCGATGCGGGACGGCAGCAGCCGGGAGATGCGCAGCAGCGACGCCACGTTGTCGACGTCGCTGTCGATGCTGCGGCGCACGCCCGGGTACTGAATCTTGATCGCCAGCCGCTTGCCGCGCAAGGAGATCGCCTCGTGCACCTGACCGATCGAGGCCGCGGCCACCGGCCGGGAGCTGAACGAGTAGACCCGCCGCTGCCAGTCCTCCCCCCAGTTCTCGCACAGCTGGGCTTCGAGCTGTTTGGCCGGCATGGCGTGGGCATCGGAGCGCAGCCGCGCCAGGATGTCGGTGAGCTCCTTGGGCAACAGATCGCCGGCGTCCATGGACACCAGCTGGCCGACCTTCATGGCGGCGCCGCGCAGCTGGGCCAGCTGATCGGCCACCCGGCGCGCGTTGGCGGGCGTCAGCAGCAGGTCGCTGGTGCGGGGCCGGTTGCCCTTGGCCAGCTGCCGGCTGCCTTCGGCGATCATGCCGCCGGCCACACCGGTGGCGATGCGGACCATGCGGGAAAATCGCGAGAGCCGCGTATGCGGCACCGCGCGGGCATCGCTCTGGGCACGGGCCGCTTCGGGGAGGCCGCTGTCAGGCGCATCCTCAGTGGGTGCGACGGCGGGCGTGGCGTCTTCGGGATTATCTGTGTGACCATTTTCCATCGGGTACATCCGGGCTCCTGCTTGCTCGTGAGCGCCACCTGATGCGCTCCGGCCCTGCTGCATCGGCAGCGGCACCTGGCGGCGTCAGCGGGGCCGGCGCGCGATCCCTGCCAGCGCGTCGGGGGCCGTCAGGGCCAGTGGGCGAGCCGCCGGCCTCGCTCCAGCCAATACCGCCGCCACACCGGTAATACGCCGGTGTTATCGAAAGCGCTCAGCTGTTGGTGAAAAGATTGGGGAGCTGCGCATCGGCACGCCGACGGCTGCGAACGTGAGGGGCTCTTCCAGGCCCACCAGCACGGCATGCCGTCGCATGCTTGGGACGTCAATCATGGTGGGGTCCTGGGGCGGTCTCGCCCATCGGCCGTCGCACTGCCTGACAAGGGCGCGAGTTTATCTGCCCCGGCGCCGCAATTGCAACGGTTTTACCGGCGCGGGGCGGCGGTTTTGTTGCCGGGGCAAGCGCGACTTCTGCTACTATCGGGACCTACCGGGTGCCGCGGCGGCGCCCTGAGACACGCTGTCTGCCATTGCTGATACGGGCCCCACTCCCATGCTCAAGAAAACGCTGCTAAGCCTGCTGGTGCTGCTGATTATCGGGCTGATACTGATAACGGTGGGCAGGCAGCCCGCCGCGCTGGACCATAACACCTACAGCTACCAGATGCTGCAGCCAGGCCCCTACAAGTTTACCAGCGAGGACATCACGCTGGAGGACGACAGCCGCCCGACGCAGGCCAACGGCGATTTCCCCGGCAGCGCCTCGCGCAAGCTGGTCACGCGCCTGTGGCTGCCCGAGGCGAGAGCGCTGACGACCCCGCAGCCACTGCTGATCTACAGCCACGGCTTCATGTCGTCGCGCATCGGCGGCACCCACATCGCCGAACACCTCGCCAGCCTCGGCTACATCGTGGCCGCCCCGGACTTCCCCCTGACCCACTTCAACGCTCCCAAGCCGCAGCTGGTCAAGGACGTGGTCAACCAGCCGGGCGATGTGTCGTTCATCATCGACCAACTGCTCGCCCGCAGCCGCACCCAGGGCAGCGCGCTATACGGCGCCATCGACGAACGGCGCATCGCCGTCGCGGGCCTCTCGCTGGGCGGCATGACCACCTCGCTGGTGGCGTTCCACCCCACCATGGGCGACCCCCGCATCGCCGCCGCAGTCTCCATCGCCGGCCCCTCCTTCATGTTCACGCCGGCGTTCTACCAGCACCACCGACTGCCCTTCATGATGATCGCCTCACCCATCGACGCCATGGTGAGCTACCCGGACAACGCCCTGCCCATAGTGCATGACGTCAAGGACGCGGTGCTGGTCAGCATCACCGATGCCTCCCATGCCGGCTTTTCGTATCAGTCACAGGCGCTGCGCTGGCTCGACAACCCGGACGCGCTCGGCTGCTGGGCCATCAAGGACAAGACCCGCACCGCCAGCGAGGAACCCTGGTACGATACCATCGGCTCGCCCGAGCAGGGCGTCGTGGCCGCTGCGGCGCCACCGTTGTGCGCCACCGATCCGCTGCCCAGATCGATGAACCCCATCCGCCAGCAGTGGTTCGCCACCCTGGCCGTCACCAGCTTTCTGCAGAGCCTGTTCGCGCCCCAGGAGCTGGAGCGCAGCCGCTATCGGCAGTTTCTGCTGCAGCAGCTCGCCTACGAGAACCCCGAGGTCACCGTCCAGGCCGGCCCGGGCCGGTTTGCCCAGTAGCGCCGGCGCAGCGCGATGAGCGAGCCGGCGCCGGCCCTGGCCAGCTTCCCGTTCCTGGGCCTGTCCGGGCGCATGCGCTGCGCCATCAAGGTGGCGATCAGCCTGACCCTGGCGTTCATGATTCCCATGGCGCTGGGCCTGCCCCAGGCCTCTACGGCCGCCATCACCATCATGATCATCGCCGCCAGCGGCGACATGCGCGACTCGCTGATGAAGGGCACCCTGCGCCTGATCGGCACCGTGCTGGGCGCCGCCATCGGCCTCACGCTGATCGCCCTGTTCGCGCAGGAGCGGCTGCCCTATCTGCTCAGCGCCTCCGTGGTCGTCACCTGCCTGCTCTACCTCGCCAGCGTCTATCGCGGCGACGGCACCATCTTCACGCTCGCCACCGTGGTCACCCTGCTGGTATTCAATGGCGGGCAGGTCGAGAATGCCTTTCAGTACGGCATCGACCGCGCCTTCATGACCGTTTTCGGCGTCGCGCTGTACACCCTGGTAGGCAGCACGCTGTGGCCGCTCAAGTCGGAGCCTCGCCTGGAGGACGACGCCCGGCACTGGCTCGCGCTGAACCGCGACCTGGTCGCCGCCCTGCGGGAGGGCGGGGACCGCGAGGCCACCGCCGCGCTGATGGACCGCATCCACGGCGCCGAACAGACCCTGGCCACCACCTGGCAGGCGGCCCGCAGCCAGTACGACGACGTCGCCGCCTACCGCCGCGAGTGGCAGCATCTCCAGGAAACCCAACGCAGCGTATCGCGCGAACTCAACACGCTGCTGGAACCCCCGGCGCGCCCGCCACTGGACTACGGCGACTTCATCCACGGCCACGACGAGGCC
This sequence comes from uncultured Gammaproteobacteria bacterium, assembly GCA_963792875.1. GTDB lineage: Bacteria > Pseudomonadota > Gammaproteobacteria > Pseudomonadales > JAHEGP01 > JAHEGP01. Next base: position 547,744 of record CAWBXV010000002.1, read on the forward strand.
CTCGCCCACCTGGAGCAACAGCTCGACGCCGCCACCGCCGCCTGGCAGGGGCAGGCGGTAGCGGTGCCGCCGGCGCCGACGCTGCAATGGCGGACCGAGGCCCTGCGGCGGGCACCCCACCTGACCCGGGCCCGCGTCGCCGCCCGGGTCGCGGCGCTGGGCAGGCTGGGCACACTGAGCGCGCAGCTGCGCGATCTCGCCCGCTGCCTGGCATCGCGCGGCCCCAACCTGCAGCTACCGCCACCGCCGCCCGCCGCCGCCAGCTTCCGCTGGCTCGACCCGGAGAGCCTGAAACTGGCAGCGCGGGTGTTCATCGGCTTCTGGCTGACCAGCGCCATCTGGATCGGCATCAACCCGCCCGGCGGCTTCATGCTGGTGGTGTTCACCGTTCTGCTGCTGCCCATGGTGTCGTTCACCCCGCTGTCGCCCACCCTGCTCTACCTGCTGTTCGGCCTGGGCTTCCTGTTCGCCGTGCCCTGCTATGTCCTGCTGCTGCCCGCGCTCAGCCGCAGCTACGAAGTGGCGGCCTTCATCTTCTGCTACGCCTGGGTCGGGCACTACTTCTTCAAGGGGCCGACCACGCTGTTCTTCATGCTGGGCCTGATGACCCTGGGCATCGACAACACGATGCACTACAACATGGCGGTGATACTGAACCTGATGCTGATGTTCGCACTGGCCAGCACCGCATTGACGTTCCTCGACCACTTCGTCTTCAGCAGCAAGCCCGAGCGCCTGTTCGACCTGATGCGCCGACGCTTCTTCCGCCACGCCGCGGCGCTGGCCTCGCTGCGCGCGGCGCCGGGCGGCGCCCGCCAAGGGGCGCGCTGGCAGCATCACGCCGGGGCGATGGAGGAGGCAGCGGCCAGGATGAAACTGTGGGCCGGCAGGATCGACACCGGCTACTTCCGCGGCAGCAGCCGCCAGCAGCTGCTGAGCTTTGCCGGGCGCTGCGAAGCGCTCGGTTATCAGCTGGGCAGCCTGGCAGACCCCCCGCCCGCCGCACTGGCGCCGGGCCTGACCGCGGCGATGCGCCGTCGCTTTGCGCAGGACGCGCTGCCCACCTGCCTGGGACTGCTGGGGGCGCGCTGCCCGGACGCCGGCACCCACCGGGCCTTTGCCGCGGCGGCCCCCAGCGCCAGTGCGGTCGAGGCGGCACTGGACACAGTCTTCGATCGCGCGGATACTGAGCCGCCAACGCAGGAGCACGCCGCCATCCTTTATGCCCACCTCAATCAGCTCAGCCTGCTCTGGCTCGCCGTGACCTGCTGTGAGCAGGCACTGCGCGAAGTCGATTGGCGGGACCTGGCGCAGGGACGCTTTTAGCGATGGCAGCGGCGCGACGCCTGCCGGCGACCCTGGCGCTCACCCTCGGCCTGGCATCCTGCACCATCCTGGGGCCGGATTTCGAGGCGCCCGCCCCGGTCCTGCCCGCCGCCTGGAGCGCCCTCGATGACGCCGACAGCCGCTACCGGGCGGCCTACTGGTGGCGCCAATTCAAAGACCCGGTGCTCGACGAGCTGATCGCGGCCACCTATGCACAGAATCTCGATCTGCAGAGCGCGGGGCTGCGCATCCTGCAGGCCAGGGCGGCCCTGGGCATCGCCGACGGGCTGCGCTTTCCCCAGCAGCAGGCCCTCTCGGGCGCCCTGCTGCGCGGGCGCATGGAAGACCCGGCCCTGGAGAAACCGCGGTACCGCCCCTTCAACACCGCCAACCTGAACTTCGACGTCGGCTGGGAGATGGATATCTGGGGCAAGTACGCCCGCGGCATCGAATCCGCCGAGGCGGCGCTCTACGCCGCGGTCGCCTCCTACGACGACGTGCTCATCAGCCTGACGGCGGAGGTCGCCCGCAATTACATCGACTACCGGGCCTTTCAGGAGCGCATTCTGCTGGCAGAGCAGAACAGCCTGATCCAGCAGCGGGTGGTGGGCATCACCGAGGTCCAGTACGAATCCGGCAACGTCACCGAACTCGACGTGCAGCAGGCGCGAACCCAGCTCTACTCCACCCAGTCCCTGCTGCCGGCGCTGCGCATCGGCAAGGTGCAGACCCGCAACGCCATCGCCGTGCTGGTGGGCCAGCTGCCGGAGCAGGTGGAGGGGTTGCTGAGCGCGGGCGACCAGGCGCAGCGTGCGGTATTCGAGGCGCGCACCCGCGCGCAGCAGCTCAACCGCTACCACGACCGGGACGGCGGCTACGAGAGCTATGACATCGTGCCGAGCACGCCGCCCCTGCGCACCGGCATCGACGCGAGCCTGGTGGCGCGGCGGCCCGACCTGCGGGTGGCGGAGCTGCAGGCCCGCGCCCAGAGTGCCCGCATCGGCCTGACCCAGGCCGAACTCTACCCCCAGTTCACGCTCTCCGGCAGTATCGGACTCAACCAGACCGTGCCCGCCGGTACGGCTTTCACCGGCAGCGACGCGGTCAGCGTCGTGCTGGGACCGGGCTTTCGCTGGAACATCTTCAACTATGGCCGGATCAGGAATCAGGTCCGCGTTGAGGACGCGCGCTTCCAGGAGAGCCTCACCCACTACAACCAGGCGGCGCTGCGCGCGGTGCAGGAGGTCAGCAACGCCATCGAGGGCTACCGCTTCACCCTCGAAGAGGAAAAGCTGCGGCTGGACACGGTGCAAGCCTCGGTGCGGGCGTTCAGCATCTCGATGACACAATACCAGGACGGGCTGGTGAGCTATCAGCGCCTGCTCAGCACGGTCGAGAAGATGACCCGCAACGAGGACCTGTATGCGCAGTCCAAGGCCGCCATCGCCAAGCAGGTCATCGCCCTCTACAAGGCCCTGGGCGGTGGCTGGCAGATGCGCAGCGGCCGGCCCTTCGTGGCGGAGGCGATCAGGCAGCAGATGGGCGAGCGCACCGACTGGGGCAAGTACCTCACACCGCCGGAGGACGCCCGGCCGTGACCAACCCCTACCCGCGCGAACTCGCTGTCGGCGACGTCTACTTTTCGCCGCTGCTGGCCGTGCTCGGCCTGTCGCTGCTCGCCACCTGGCTCAGCGTGATCGCGCTCAACAGGCTGCGCCTGGCGCGCTTCATCCGCTTTCCGTCGGCGACATTCCTGGCCATCATGGTGTTCTATGTGCTGGCTTTCGACCACTGGCTGCTCCGCCTGTGAAGGGCGCCTGGCGACAGATGACGGGAGAACTATGAGTACCGCAAAAAAAGCCACGCTGACCATCGTCAATCTGGCCATCCTGGGCATCGCCGCGGCATTGCTCTACTTCCGATTCGAGGAATACGTGCACAACCCCTGGACGCGTGACGGACAGGTGCGCGCCCAGGTGATCCAGGTCTCTCCCCGGGTCTCCGGCCAGGTGATCAAAATCCACGTGGTCGACAATCAGTTCGTGCACAAGGGCGACCCGCTCTTTGAGATCGACCCTTCCACCTACCAGACCGCCCTGGGCCAGGCCCAGGCCAATCTGGAGCGGCAGCAGACCAGCGCCCGCGGCGCACAGATCGAGTTCGAGCGGCTCCGGCAGATCGCCCGCCGCGACCGGGGCGCCGTGTCGCAGAAGGATCTGAACCGCCGCGAGGTCAACTACCTGGAGGCCCTCAGCCGCATCGACGTCGCCAACGAACAGCTCACCAACGCCCGCCTCAATCTCGATTTCACCCGGGTGAGCGCCCCGGTGGAGGGCTACATCTCCAATATCAATTTCCAGATCGGCAGCCAGGCCGTAGCCAACACCCCGATCGTGGCCCTGGTGGACAGCAACAGTTTCTGGGTATTCGGTTATTTCCGCGAGAGTGAGATCGGCCACATCGAGGTGGGGGCGCCCGCCCGGGTGACGCTGATGGCCTATCCCGACCGCCCGCTCCACGGCGAGGTGGAGTCTCTCGGCTGGGGTATAGCCCCCAGCGACGGCACCGTGGGCTACAACCTGCTGCCGAGCGTCAATCCCGTCTTTCAATGGATACGCCTGGCGCAGCGCATGCCGGTGCGCGTCCGGCTCGACCCCCTGCCAACAGGCGTGGCGCTGCGCTTCGGCATGTCTGCCTCGGTGATGGTGATGGCGCAGGAGCACTGAACGCGCCTTGCCGGTCGCAGACCGCCGCCCTACAATGTTCCACCATTCACGGTGACGATAAGGTGGCTACAATGCACAAGGCAACAGTGGCCCACGTAACTCTGCTGCTGGCTGGCATGGCGCTGGTCGACGGCGCGCAGGCGATCGTTATCCAGGTCGCCGGTGAGCGCGCCGGCCACTGGGATACCAGCCTGATGATCACCTGGGTCGAGGGCGAGTCGCTGAACTTCGATGGCGACGGCGAGGGCACGATCAAGGACAGCTGGGGCTGGGGCATCGGCATTCACTACAACTTCGACAATCACTGGAACCTTGGCTTTGACATGGCCTTCAACCAGCCGGACTACAAGGTGTCGTATCAGGACCCCGACAACCCGGACCGGACCATCTACATCGATCACTCCGCCTACCGCTTCGATGGCCAGCTCAACGGGCAGTACAATATCCTCAGCGGTCCCATCACGCCGTACCTGCAGGCCGGCCTGGGCTGGACCTACATGGACTCGAATATCGTCAAGAACTACACCTACTACTGCAACGGCAACTTCTACTATCCCTACTGCGCCGCGTACGCCAATACCTTTGACGACACTTCGTTTTCCTGGAACGTCGGCGTCGGCCTGCGCTGGGACGTGACCGAGGCAGTCTTCCTCAAGGCCGCCGTCATCCAGCAATGGATCGACACCGACGGCTCACCCTCGCCGGTCAACGGCCGCTTCGAGGTCGGCCTGATGTTCTAGGCCTTGCCGCCCTTGCGGCTGATGAGGTCGTTCACCAGTTCGAGCGCGGTCTGATCGCACGGCGGCAGCTCGATCTGCGCCTGGCCCAACGGCGTGGTGCGCTCGCCCCAGCGCAACAGATGGGCACACCAGGTGAGCCCGCCGCCGAAGGCCGGCATGAGTACCGCGTCGCCGCCGCGCACCCGGCCCTCCTCCAGCGCCTCCACCAGCGCGATCGGCGCCGTCGCCGCGGACATGTTGCCGTAGCGGTGCACGTTGATGAACACCTTCTCCGACGGTAACCCCACGCGTTTGGACACGGCGTCGATGATGCGCAGGTTGGCCTGGTGCGGCACGACCACGTCGATATCGTCGACGCCGAGCCCGCACTTCTCCAGTACCCGGCTGCTGGCCGCCGCCATGGCCTGTACCGCCCGCTTGAAGATCTCCTGGCCGTCGAACTCCCACCAGGCATCCCCCAGGGTCAGGCCCTGGTTGGCGTAACGCATACCCCAGCCATGGACGCTGAGGATATCCCGCACCTCGCCGATACAGCCGAGCTCCGCCCCCAGCAGGCCCTGCTCGTCGTCGGCGGCCTCCAGATAGACGGCCGCCGCGCCATCGCCGAACAGCACGGCGACGTTGCGGTTGCTCCACTCCATGATGGGCGAAATGACCTCGGCGCCGATCACCAGGGCATTGCGCACCGCCCCCGACCGGATCATGGCGGTCGCCGTCGACAGCGCGTAGAGAAAACTGGTACAGGCCGTATTCACATCCATGGCGGCCGCGCGGTCGGCACCCAGCAACTGCTGGACCCGGGAGGCCACGTTGGGGCAGAGCTGATCCGGCGTGGTGGTACCAAAGACGATCAGCTCGACGCTCTCCGCGCCCGCCCCGGCGGCCGCGAGCGCCCTCGCCGCCGCCACGGAGCCAAGCTCCGACACCGGCACGTGGGAGATGCGGCGCTCGACCATGCCGGTGCGCGAGCGAATCCACTCGTCGTCGGTATCCAGGAAGGTGGAGAGGTCCCGGTTGCTGAGAACGGCGGGCGGCAGGCACTTGGCCCAGCCCGTGATGGCGGCATATTGCATGGCACTCCCCTCGTTGAGACTGCGGTCGATTGTATCAGCCCGCAAGCGGATTGCCCGGTAAAATCGGCGGCACGATTCCGGCGCCGCCACCATGGCACCGCGGCGGGAGGTGCTTGGCGGCGGCAGTGACTTCTGCCACACTTAGCGCCTATTCAGTTCAGGTTGCCGTGACGCCACAGCGGACGCCGCAACAGGTTTCGCGCTGCCATTGGCGCACAGACGGTGGATCGCCTCGCGCGGGCAACGCCCAACGCTGCCGCTGGGGTCCGGGTGGCGCATGCCAAGGCAGCTTCTAACCCCACGCGCGATAGCTCACAGCGCACGCCCCTCACAGCGGACATCCGTATGAATGACGCCGACGTGAAATACCGGGCATACCAGCGCGGCTCGTGCCTGCGACAGAGCTTCGAGCGGTGCGCGGCACTGAATGGCGAACAGCTGGCGAGCCTCCTGTTCCCCCTGCTGAGCGCTGCGTGGCACATCCACCGAGCTGCCGACGTGCATCGGGAGCGCAAACCCGACAACATTTACCTGCGCCGCTCGGCCTCAATCGTTCAATGCCCTTGAGCGCGGCACCCCATGAAAATCGCCATCCTGCGCACCGACACCGTGGTCCCCGCGCTGGCTGCACGCTTCGGCGAGTATCCGGACATGTTCATGCGCCTGCTGGGCGCGGTTGAAGCCGACCTCGCGTTCAGCGTGTTCGACGTGGAGCGGGGCCAGTATCCGGCCGCGCTGCGCGCCGCCGACGGCTATCTGATCACCGGCTCCAGAGCGGGCGTGTACGAGGACTTCGCCTGGATTCATCGGCTGCAGGACTTCGTGCGCGAGTTGCACGGGGCGCGCGTGCCCACGGTGGGCATCTGCTTCGGGCACCAGCTGATCGCCCAGGCGCTGGGCGGCCGGGTGGAGCGCTCTCCCCGGGGCTGGGGCGTCGGCGTGCACACCGCGCAGTGGCACCGGCACCCCCGCTGGCTCGACGATGCGCCGCCGACGCTGCGGCTGCTGGCCTCGCACCAGGATCAGGTGGTCGAACCGGCTCCCGGGGCGCTGGTGCTGGCCGGCAGCGCCTTCTGCCCCGTCGCGGCCTGCCAGCTCGGCGATCACCTGCTGAGCTTCCAGGGGCACCCGGAATTCGTCGCCGGCTACGCGCGCGGACTGCTGGAACTGCGGCGCGCGGCGCTGGGAGAGGCCCTGTTCCAGCGCGCCCTCGGCAGCCTGGCCGAGCCGACCGACAGCCGCGGCATCGCGCGCGGCATGATCGCCTTCATCCGCCTGGCGCAGGCCCAGCTCTGACTACCGCGCCGGGTGGCGAACTGGCATTGCCCGACCGGGTACTTTATGATCGTGCTCAATGGGGTGCGGCGGCGGCGGCCGCATTGCCCGGAGGGCCGCAGGCAGACCGCCAGAGCACTCCATCGATTATGCGAGAGGCGATACCACACCATGCTCAACGACGCTCGCGTCCTCGTGGCCGACACGCCCCAACTGCTCGACCACCTGCGCGACAGACTGCCGCAGGTCTACGCGTTGCAGCTGCAGCAGACGACCGAAGAAAGCTGCCGCATCCTCGACACCAACACCGACGCGCTGCGGCATCAGGGCAAGCTGCTGGCGCATTGCGGACGGCGCCTGACGCTGTGGGGCGGACCCGCGCCGGTCAGCGCGCGCTGGGAGGGCGCTGAGCCCGCCTTCAAGGGCGACATCGCCGACGCGGCGCTGCTGCAGGCCATGGGCTCGGTGCCCAAGCTGCGCCGGCTCATCCCCACCTTGCATTTCAAACAGATCCGCCACCGCGCCGCGCTGCTGGATGACAACGCCAAGACCTGCGCCCGCTTCATGGCCTGGACGATCCAGACCGGGCAGGGCGGCGGCACCATCGTGCTGCTGCGGCCGGTGCGCGGCTATGGCGAGGAGCTCGCCCTGCTGGAGGCGGCACTGCAGGCGCTCGGGGCCAGCCCCGATCTCACGGTCGTCGAGCTGTTCACGCGGCTGGGCTGCCAGGGTCACGGCTACGCCTCCAGCCGGCCCATCGAGCTGCGGCCGGACACGCCGGTGCTGGCGGCCGCCTGCGGCATGATCCGCAACAACCTCGCCATCGCGCGCGCCAATGAGCGGGGCGTCATCGACGATCTGGACACCGAGCATCTGCACGATTATCGCGTCAGCCTGCGGCGGGTGCGCTCCATCATCTCGCTGCTGAAGGGCGCGTATCGCGACGACGTCCAGCAGTCGCTCAAAGAGCGCTTTTCCGAGCTGATGCGCAGCACCAACCGCCTGCGCGACCTGGATGTCTACCTGCTCGATCGCGCCAGCTACTATCCGCTGCTGCCCCCCACCATGCACCCGGGGCTGGACCAGATCTTCGCCGCCTTTCAAAAGGAGCGCGACGAGCAGTGGCGCAAGCTCGCCAGGCACTTCCGGTCGAAAGCGTACCGCCAGACCATGGCGGAGCTGGAGCGCAGCTTCGCCCGTGACGATGCGCTGCCGGGCGGTTCCCTGGCCGACGCGCCGTCGCTGGATTACGCCAAGGCGCTCATCGCCAGGCGTTATCGGAAGGTGTGCAGGATCGCCATGCGCATCGACGCCGGACACGCCGGACGAGACGGTGCATGCATTGCGCCTGCAGTGCAAGAAGCTGCGGTACCTGCTCGACTTTTTCACCCCGCTGTTCGACGAGGCCACCATCAAGCGCCTGATCACCTCGCTCAAGCAGCTGCAGGACAATCTGGGCCGGTTCAACGACTACTCGGTACAGCAGCTGTCGCTGCAGGCATTTCTCGATGGGCAGCTGCAGGGCGAGGCGGCGGTGAGCCCGGGCATGATCGAAGCGGTCGGCGCCCTGGTCGCCATCAAGCATCAACTGCAGCGGCAGGAGCGGGCCCTGGTGATGGAGAAATTCGCCGGCTTCCACAGCGAGGAGACCGATGCCATCGTCAGCCACGTGTTCTGCGGCCCCGGCTGAGGCCCCAGCCGTCCCGCGGCATGCCGACCAACCCGCGCAGGGCGCCGCTGATGCGCCGCCCCTGGCACAATAGGACCGACGCCTTGAAGATCATCGCAAGTTACAGCAACAAGGGCGGCGTGGGCAAAACCGCCTGCTCCGTCAACCTGGCCTACAGCTTCGCCCGCGCCGGCCGCCGCACCCTGTTGTGCGATCTCGACCCGCAGGGCGCATCCAGTTTCTATTTCCGCGTGAAGCCCTCGAAGAAACTCAAGGACCAGGCGTTTTTTCAGGATGTCGAGCGCTTCACCTCGGCCATCCGCGGCAGCGACTACGACAACCTGGACCTGCTGCCGGCCAACATGACATTCCGGGACTTCGATATTTTTCTATCGCGCATGCGCCACAGCCGCTCGCGCCTGAAAAAGGCCCTGCAGTCGGTCCACAGCGACTATGACCTGATCATCCTCGACTGTCCGCCCAACATCTCGCGCCTCTCCGAGAGCGTGTTCAAGTGCGCCGACCACATTCTGGTGCCAGTGATCCCCACCACGCTATCGGAGCGCACACTGGACCAGCTCTACGCGTTTTTCGAGCAGGAGGGCTATAAAAGGAGCAAACTGCTGCCGTTCTTCTCGATGGTGCAGCGGCAGAAGAAGCTGCACGCGGAGACCATGAAACGCCTGCGCAAGCAGTATAAGCGCGTCATGAAAGACGAGATTCCGTTCTCCAGTGACATCGAGAAAATGGGCATTCACCGCGCGCCGGTGGCGACCTTCGCGCGCTCCAGCCAGGGCGCCAAGGCCTATGCCGCGCTGTGGCGGGCAGTCGACAAGCGCGTCTTCAAATGACCTGAAGGTGGCGCCGCACGTGCACGACGTCCGAGTCCTCCTCGCGGTACAGGTGGAAGCCCAGGCGCTCGCACAGCGATAGCATGCGCCGGTTGCTGGACAGTACCTCACCCTCCATGATGTCGATATTGCGACTGCGGGCGACGCCCATCAGGCGGCGCATCAGCTCCTGGCCGATACCCTGCCGCTGCACTTCGTCGCTGATGGTCAGGGCGAACTCGCAGGAGCGCTGGTCGGGGTTGGTCTCGTAGCGGGCGACGCCCAGCGCATGGGCTTCGTCGGTGCCCTCCTTGACCACCGCGATCAGCGCCATCTCGCGGGTGTAGTCGATCTGGGTAAAGCGTGCCAGCATGATCGGCGTGAGCTTCTTGAGGCTCTGCATGAAGCGCATGTACTTGCTCTCGGGGGAGAGGTTCTGCACGAAGGCCTGCTCGATGAGAGCATCTTCCGGCCTGATGGGGCGGATGACGACGTCGGTGCCGTCCGACAGTTGCCAGCGCGAGATCAGCTCGACCGGATAGGGGTGGATGGCCATGTGGGCATAGCGGGAGGCACCGCTCAGGCGGGCATTGACCACCATGTGGGCATCCGTGGCGATGACCATGCTCTCATCGGCCAGCAGCGGGTTGATATGCAGTTCCTGCATCTCGGGCAATTCGCAGGTCATCTCGGATACGCGCAGCAGCACCTTGACGACCTGGTCGACATCCGCCGCCGGTAGATTGCGGAATTTCCGCAGATAACGCGCGGCGCGGGTTTCCTCGATGAGCGCGCGCGCCAGAAAATCGTTCAGGGGCGGCAGCGCGCGGCTGGCGTCGGCGAATATCTCCGCTTCGGTGCCGCCTACGCCGAAACTGATCACGGGACCGAACACCGGGTCGCGATCCACGTGGATCATGATCTCCCTGGCGTGGGGGCGCACCTGCATGGGCTCGACCGTGACGCCCAGCAGGCGCGCCTCGGGCTTGATCCGCGCCACCTCCTCCATCAACTCGCGGAACGCCGTGCGCACGCGCTGGGGCTCCCCGATGTTGAGCCGCACACCTCCCACATCGGTCTTCATCAGAATATCGGGCGAGTTGATCTTCATGGCCACGGGCAGGCCCAGGCTCTCGGCCGCCACCAGCGCGTCCGCCGCCGAGGTGACGTTGATGCTGGGCGAAATATTGATGCCAAAGGCGCGCAGGACCGCTTTGGCCTCGATATTGCTGAGGCTCTGGCGCCGGTCGGACAGGGCGTGCTCGATGATCATGCGGGCGCCATCGACGTCCGGCCGGTCCTGCGGCGCCAGCGGTCCGGGCGCCTGCAGCAGGGCCTTCTGGTTGTAGCGGTAGCGCGCCAGAAAGCTGAACGCCTCAACGCCCGCCTCGGGGGTGCGGAACTTCGGAATATTGGCCGCGGCCAGCCGCTGCCTCCCCTCCTCGACCAGGTCCCCGCCCAGCCAGCAGGCCAGCACCGGCTTGTGCGACCTGGCGGCCACTTCGACCAGGGCCTCGGCGGCGCCGGTGGCATCGGTCTCGGCCTGCGGCGACAGCATGACCAGCACGCCGTCGACGCCCTCATCGGCCAGCACCGCCTCGGTAGCCGCGCCGTACACCGCAGGGCTGGCATCGCGCAGGATGTCCACCGGCACCGAGGGCGACCACTTGGCCGGCATGATTTTCTTGATCTTGGCGACAGTCTCATCGCCGAGCCTGGCCATGGGCACGTCGAGGTCCTGGGCGCGATCGGCCGCCATCAGACCCAGGCCGCCCCCGTTGGTGACGATGGCCAGCCTGGCACCGTCGACCCGCGAACCGGATACCAGCAACCGGGCCGTCGAGAACAGCTCAGTCACGGTGCGCACCCGCACCGCGCCGGCGCGCTTGATGGCCGCATCAAACACGTCGTCCGAGCCCAGCTTGTTGCCGAAGTGCGACTCGATGGTGCGGGCGGCGCGGCCGCTGCGGCCGGCTTTGAGGACGATTACCGGTTTCAGGCGCGCCGCCACCCGCAGGCCGCTGTAGAAGCCGCGCGCATTGTGCACACCCTCGATGCACAACATGATGCTTTCGGTCTGAGGGTCCACCGCCAGGTAGTCGAGGACCTCGCCGAAACCGACGCCAGCCGTGGCGCCCAGCGAGGCGACGGCCGAGAAGCCGAGGCCCTGCTGCTGAGCCATATCGAGCACCGACGCCACCAGCGACGCCGATTGCGCCACCAGTGCCGTGCGCCCCCGCCTGACCGGGATCGGCAGGAAGGTCGTGTTGACGCCGCTGCCGGGGCGGATCACCCCCATGCAATTGGGCCCCACCAGCACGATGTTGTGGGTGCGGGCGATATCCACGATCTCGCTCTGCCGCCGCACACCGGGCTTGCCCGCCTCGGCAAATCCCGCCGAGACCACCACCGCCGCCTTGACGCCGACCTCGGCGCACTCCCGCATGACCGGCACGATGGAACTGGCCGGCACGGCGATCACCGCCAGCTCGACCGGATGGTCGATCGCCTTGACCGAGTCGTAGCAGGGCAGCCCGTCGATCTCCTGATACTTGGTGTTGACCGGATAGATGTCGCCCTCGAAGCCGTTGTTCCTGATATTGCTCAACAGCTTGAGGCCCATGCTCTGCTCGCGGCTGGAGGCGCCGATAACCGCGATCGACGAGGGCTGGAAGACGCTGCTCAAAAAGTGATGTTTCATAGTCTCTTCAGGTAACGGGTCAGTGACCGGCCGCTGGCACAGAGAGTCGCCCGCTGGGCGATGCATTTGGTTATACTCGCCGAAAAGGCCGTGCCAGGTCAAAGCATAGCGATCACCACCCAGCCCAGCGAGACCACCGCGATGAGCGTCGCCTACATCACCCACTCGGCGTGCCGGCGCCACGACATGGGCGAATATCACCCCGAGCAGCCCGCGCGCCTGGACGCCATCAACGACCGCCTGATCGCCTCACAGCTGATGCTGTTCCTGCAGCATCACGACGCCCCCAAGGCCACCCGCGAGCAACTGTTGCGGGTGCACGACCAGCACTACGTCGACCAGGTTTTCGAGTTGTCGCCGGAAGAGGGCCTGGAGTGGCTCGATGGCGATACCGCGATGAACCCCTACACCCTGCGGGCCGCGCTGCACGCCGCGGGTGCCGCCGTCAAGGCCGTCGATCTGGTGCTGACGGGCAGCAGCAGGACCGCGTTCTGCGCCGTGCGGCCACCGGGCCACCACGCCGAGCGCGCGCGCGGCATGGGGTTCTGCTTTTTCAACAACGTCGCGGTGGGCGCTGCCCACGCCCTGGCGGAACATGGCCTGCAGCGCGTCGCCATCGTCGACTTCGACGTGCACCACGGCAACGGGACCGAGGACATCTTCAGCGGCAATCCGCAGGTGTTGTGCTGTTCGACCTTTCAGCACCCGTTCTATCCGTACAGCGGCAGCGACAGCCACGTCAACAATATCATCAACGTGCCGCTGGCGGCGGGCACCGATGGCGCCGCCTTCCGCCAGGCGGTCACCGAACGATGGCTGCCCGCCCTGCACGAATACGAACCGCAGCTGATCCTGATCTCGGCCGGCTTCGACGCCCACCGCGAGGACGATATGGGGCAGATGAACCTGCTCGAGTTCGACTACGCGTGGGTCACCAGCCAGCTGGTCGAGGTGGCCAGGCGCCATAGCGCTGGCCGCATCGTCTCCACCCTGGAGGGCGGCTACCACCTGCTGGCGCTGGCCCGCAGCGTGAATGCCCATATCGAGAGCCTGATGGGCGACGGCTGAGCGCCTGGCCGCCGCCGGTGGCCAGCGGGTGCGGCGCGGACCGGCCAGCGCCCGCCCCCCAACAAAAAGGGGGCGCCCTCGCGGGCGCCCCCTGTGACAGACCGCTGCAGCCGGTCAGTGTGAGCGGGACCGGCGCGCCTCGTCGATGATGTCGCGGCGCTCGTGCTCGCTGATGCGACCCACCTTCTCGAGGTGCCTGGTGACGTGGGCAAGGCAGGACATATACTGCCCAAAGTTCTTACGGAAGTGCGTCATGCCCCGCGGTCTCTCGAGCGGGCAGGCCTGGTCGATTGAACAACCCCGCGCGTCCACCACTGACCCTGCATCCGAGCCCGGGCACTTGTCGTCCTCGCCCAGCACGCCATCGTTGTCGCCGTCCTCGTCGCAGGCGTCGCCCTTGCCGTCAGCATCGCTGTCCTGCTGTCCAGGATTGGCCTGCAGCGGGCAGTTGTCGGCCGCATCGTCGACGCCATCGCCATCGCCATCCTGAGCGACGACCACGTCACAGGCATCGCCCACGCCGTTGCCGTCGCTGTCCACCTGGTCCGCATTGATCACGAACTGGCAGTTGTCCGCATCATCGGGCACGCCATCGTTGTCATCGTCGGCGTCACAGACGTCGCCGGCGCCGTCCTGGTCGGAATCGGCCTGGTCGCCCTCCACGCTGGCCACCAGCGGGCAATTGTCCAGACCATTGTCGATACCGTCGCCATCGCTATCGCTGTCGCAGACATCGCCGATCAGGTCGCCGTCGGCATCCTCCTGCGCTGGGTTGGCAACCGTCGTGCAATTGTCAGCCTGGTCCGCGAGGCCGTCGTTGTCATCGTCATCGTCGCAGGCGTCGCCCAGATCATCGCCGTCGCTGTCGGTCTGGTCCGGGTCCCAAGCCAGCGGGCAGATATCCGATGCATCGGCCACCCCGTCGCCATCCCTATCGCCGTCACAGGCGTCACCGAGCCCGTCACCATCCAGGTCGGCCTGGTCCGCATTGGCGACCATGGGGCAGTTATCGCTGCCGTCGTCCACGCCGTCGTTGTCGGCGTCCGTATCGCAGGCGTCGCCGATGCCGTCGTCATCGGTATCGAGCTGGTTCTCGTTGGCCGTCAGGGGGCAGTTGTCGTCGATATCCAGAGTGCCGTCAGCGTCCCGGTCCAGTTCCCTGGCCAGCCAGTGGCCGAGTCCGACACTGCTGGTGCTGGTCACGGCACCCGTCGAGACGCCAGTGGTCGAAAAGCTAACCGTGACCGTACACTCTCCGTCGCCAGTCCCCTGACAAGATGATGGGTAGAGGCTGCCGGTAAAGCCGCGGGCATCGCCTTCACCCGAAACCCCGAGGAGCGCCCTCAGTTGGGTGAGTGCAGGCGCCCAATCACCGTTGCTAACGGACCCACCAATGGTCAAACCAGTTACCGCGCCCGGCGGCTCCGGCAAACCAGAATAATCCTTGAGGTAATTTGCGATGAGCCCGAGCACCTGGGTGTGCGTGCCATAGCTTTCCGGTCTACCGTTCAATGTGCCGTCCATGGCTGCCTTGGTCGCGGCGCTGGGGTCCAGCACCCAGCCCAGCCCGGTCGACTGGTCTACCAGATATTGCCTACCAGTATCCGGGTCCGTCCACTGCGGCCAGTTCGGGTCCACCTGACCCAGCGCCACGCTGGAGGCCTGCAGCGCCAGCAGCAGGCACCCCAGGCGCTGTTCACGATAAGTCTTGATCATAGTCATTTCCCGCAACAATCCCACAACACGATGATTTGATTGCACTTTGCAAAGCGGCCCCGGCACTGCCCGCACCACTTCACGGCCGAACTTCGACGGCCGTCACAGTTCTGGTGATGGCCACAAAGCAAGTATAGATAGCGCCAACAGAGCCGCCCGGGTTGACTGTGTGCAGTATTTCACAGCGCTAACCGGCGCCTTTTCCGCAGATCCGGCCGCCCGCGCCGCAGACGATGACGCGCAATTGCCCGTCGGCTGCTGCCACAGCCAGCCGATTCGCGTTATTCTTGCAGACGATGCCGGGCATTCAGCGCATCAATGGCGGGCGCTGCTACACTGCCGCACCTTTGGGTCCATTGACTCAAGCCGACGGCAGCGCCGCGACAACCGGAGACGGCAGCGGACGGAGCGCCAGGCCCCGCGACCCCAGGAATCACCCGACAAGCGACCAGGAGCAATCATGAGCGACTACCAGGCACCCCTGCAGGACATGCGCTTCGTACTGCATGAACTGGCTCAGATGGAAGAGATCGCGGCCCTGCCGGGCTACGAGGAGGCGACGCCCGATCTGGTGCAGGCCATCCTGGACGAGAGCGCACGCTTCCACGCCGGCGTCATCGCGCCGCTGAACCGCGTGGGCGACACCCGGCATCCCCACATCGCCGAGCGCGAGGTCAAGCCCAGCCCGGGCTTCGGCGACGCCTACCGGCAGTATGCGCAGGCCGGCTGGAACGGTCTGGCCAAGAGCCCCGCCTATGGCGGGCAGGGCCTGCCGCATCTGCTGTCAGTGGCGGTGATCGAGATGACCCAGAGCGCCAGCATCGCCTTCAGCCTGTGCCCGATGCTGACGCAGGGCGCCATCAATGCCCTGGAGGCGCACGGCAGCGCGGCGCTCAAGGACCGCTACCTGGAGCCGATGATCAGCGGCCGCTGGACCGGCACCATGAACCTCACCGAACCCCAGGCCGGCTCTGACCTGGCGGCCGTGGCCTGCCGCGCGGAGCCCGACGGCGACCACTACCGCCTGTACGGCCAGAAGATTTTCATCACCTGGGGCGACCACGACATGACGGAGAACATCGTTCATCTCGTGCTGGCGCGGACGCCCGATGCGCCGGCGGGCGCGGCGGGCATCTCGCTGTTTCTGGTACCCAAATATCGGCTCAACGCAGACGGCAGCCCCGGCCCGCGCAACGACGTCTATGCCACCGCGCTGGAGCACAAGCTGGGCATCCACGGCAGCCCCACCTGCGTGATGACCTACGGCGAGACCGAGGGCGCCGTGGGCTACCTGGTCGGCGAGGAAAACCGCGGCCTGGCGCACATGTTCACCATGATGAATATCGCCCGCCTGGACGTGGGCCTGCAGGGCCTGGCGGTGTCGGAGCGCGCCTATCAGCAGGCCCGCGCCTTCGCCCGCGAGCGCGTCCAGGGCAGCCGCGCCGGGCAGCGCATCACCATCATCCAACACCCGGACGTGCGCCGCATGCTCATGCTGATGCGCGCCGGCTGCGAGGCGATGCGCGCCCTGGCCTATACCACCCAGGCCTGCGTCGACCGCGCGAGCTGCCACCCCGACGCCGCCGTGGCCGCCGCCAGTCAGGCCAGGGTCGATCTGATGACGCCCATCGTCAAGGGCTGGCTGACCGAAATGGCCAACGAGCTCACTTCGCTGGGCGTGCAGATACACGGCGGCATGGGCTTTATCGAGGAGACGGGCGCCGCCCAGCATTACCGGGACGCGCGCATCCTGGCCATCTACGAGGGCACCAACGGCATCCAGGCGCTCGACCTGATCGGCCGCAAGCTGGTGCGCGACGGCGGCCGCAGCATGGCGGCGCTGCTGGCGGAAATGACCGAGACGCGGGGCGAACTGCAGGGTCAGTCGTCGCCGGAGCTGCAGATCATCGGCGAGCGCTTCGGTACGGCGCTGGACCACCTGCACAAGGGCGTGGAATGGGTGCTGGAGCGCGCCGACGACAAGCAGATCACGGACAGCGTCGCGTTCGACCTGCTGATGCTGGCCGGCTATACCTGCGGCGGCTGGCAGATGGCCCGCGCCGCACTGACTGCCCAGCGACGGCTGCAGCAAGGCGGCGGCAACGATGACGAGGCGCTGTACCGCGACAAACTGGTCAGCGCCCGCTTCTACGCCGAACACCTGCTGCCGCGCACCTCGGCCCACCTGGGCTGTCTGCAGGCCGGCGCGGACGCCATCCTCGGCCTGCCTGGCGACCGCATCTAGCCCTGCGGCCGCCCCCGCTCAGCGCGGCAGCAGGTCGCGATAGAGCGGGGGCGCGAAGGCCCTGCCGGTGCACGTTCCCACCGGCAGCGTGAGGGCGCGGCGGAAGGCGCGATGGTCCGTCTCTACCTCGTCGGCGTAATTGAAGGCGATCTCGCGCACCAGCGCGCAGACGTCCGCGTCGCGGCCGGCGGTCACTTCGTGCACCCGCTGCGGCAGCATCTTGTTGGCCTGGGCGTGGGCGGTGGCCGTCACCTCGGCCCACTGCTCGGCCATGGCGGTAAAGGCTGAGCGCGTGGCCAGCACCTCGCCGGGAAACGCCTCTTTCCATGGCGAGCGCTCGCGCACGGAATAAAAACCGTCGTCGAGTTCCATCCACCCCAGGTGCGGGTCCGTGCGCGCCGTGAGGGCGCGCCCGGCGGTGGCATAGCGCAGCGCATCGTTGCGGCCAAAGGCCCGCCGGTACTCGTCGCTGGCCATCTGATCGAGAAACTCGTAGGGCGCCGGCGTGGTCTGCTGCTTGACGTCCAGCAGGCGGAACTCGTCGCGCCGGTCACCGCTGACCAGCACGTAATAGCGCGGCACTCCCAGCGTACTGGTGCCCGCGGCGAGCCGGCGCGCTACGTCCTCCACGTGAAAGAAGCCCCCCTGCCCGGCCCGGCTGCCCTGCACCGACTTGCGGTAGCCCGCCATGGCCCGCTCGATCATGTCGCGCTCGCCGCGTGACGCCTCACCCAGCTTGTCGGGCCGCCCCGCCAGATCGAAGCGGCGCAGGGGGCTGCCGGAGAGCTTGCGCCTGCTGCCGCCCTTGCCCGCGTGCACCAGCGGCGCCCAGCGGTCCAGCATGCCCTGCCGGCTGTACTGGGCCTCGACCCGGGCGAGGAAGTGGCTCAAGTCGCCGTAAGTGGACTCCCGCGTAAAGCGCGCCGCCTTGAGAAACGCCCGCTGGCGACAGCCTCGCAGGGTGTGCAGATAGGTCTGCACGAACGCGTCCACGACCCGCTGCTGCTGCCCGGTGCTCAGATCGTCGTTCTGCCGGGCCAGCAGCACCAGGCTGACGGCCATGCGCCACAGGTCGAACTGGTAGTCACTGAACACGGCCTCATCAAAATCGCTCAGGCCGTAGCCGACCTTGCCCTTGGCATCGTGCGTGGAGCCGAACTTGTAGATGTGCAGGTCACCCTGCACCCAGGTCCGGGTCTGCGCGTTGCCGAACTCATGCTGGCGGGGGTCGGCGGCCAGATCCTGCCAGAACAGGTAATCCGTGCAGCGGAAGAACACCAGCGGGGCCGATGCCATCTGACAGAATTTTTCGACCCGGACCGGGGCATCGAGCAGGCGGTTGCGCTGCGCGACGGCAGCCACCATGGCCACGGCGCGCTCGTTCAGTGTGCCGGTATCAAATTCGCTGTCCACGCCCTGCCCTCCGCTGATTGCTGCGCCGTGCGCCGCCCACTGGGCTCAACTAGGAGCCGTGGCGGGCGCCCCAATGATTGTCCACGATGTCGATCGTCCGCCCGCAGAACTCCTCGCGCTCCATGGCATCGAGCAGCGCCGGGTCGTCCGCGGTGGCCATGGTGCGGGCGCCATCGGGCAGCGCCACCACCGCCGCCGCGCGCCGACGGCCGCCGTCGTAGAGCACCGTGCAACCCTGGATCACCGCCGTTCCCGTGTAGCGATCCACCACCCGCGCCGCAGGATAGGCCTGCGCCACCTGAGCGGTCACGTCCGCGCACAGAAAGCGCTCCGCCGGCGCCCGCCGCGACCACACCGCGAAGGACTGCTTGGTCAGCAGGCCGGACACCGAACTGACCAGTCCGCTGCCGGCCTCTCGACCGCGCAGCAGCTCGGCCATGCGCCCGGTGGCATGAAGCAGATAGTTGTTGAGCGGGCCGCCGGCGAAGGGCATGCCGCCGGTGACCGTCAGATCGATCCCAGCAGGCAGCCCCAGCTCCGCCGCGTACAGCTCCACGGCGATCGGAAAGCAGCTGTACAGCTCGACCCAGTCGAGCTCGGCGACGCCGAGCCCGGCGTGCTGCAGCACCGCGCGGCCGGTCAGTTCGGCTCCCGGCAGGCGGTCGAGACGCGGCCGCTGCAGCAGGCTCAGCATGTGGTTGGACTCGGCGCTGGCGACCGGAAACACCCAGCGCTCGCGGGGCACCCCCAGGGCCCGGGCCCGGGCCGCGCTGCAGAACAGCAGCGCCGAGGCCTGGTCGACATTCCAGGAGCTGTTGTGCAGCTTGGTATAGGGGAACGCCAGCATGCGGTTGGCGGCCGACGGATTGCGGATCAGCTCCGGCGCGAGCCGCTCGCGCTTCCAGGCGTGCGGATTGCCGGCGGCGATCTCACTGAAGCGGCTGTACAGCGCGGCCAGGCGATCGCGGTGCTCGTCCGGGCTCCAGCCCCGTGCGGCCCGGAACGCGCTCTCGATGATCGCATAGTAACCCACCGGCATGTGCCCCAGCGCCCTGACTTCGGCATCCAGATACAGCTCCGCCTCGGGCTCCAGCACCAGGTCGGGGACGCCGCCATCTTCCGTCTCCGGCGCCGAGCCACCGGCGATCTGCGCCCGCAGCGCCCGGTAGCGCGCCTCGCCACCGACCACCAGCGCCACCTCGATCTCGCCAGCCGCGATGCGGCTGCAGGCCTGATCGATCAGCGACTGCTGCATGACCCCGATGCGCGCCAGCACCGTCCGGGCGCCGGCGGCACCGATGGCCCGGGCGATCATGCGCCCCGGATCGCCATAGGCCCACAGGCCCTGGGGCACCGCGAGCAGCGCCGCCTGCGCGGGCAGCCCGGGCACGCCGCTGTCCGCGCCGCTGGCCCGCACCGCCTCGATCATGAGCGCGATGGGTTCCAGCGCCTGCGCCGGGTCCTCCAGACGCTGCTGTGTCAGCCCCACGCCCACCAGCACCGGCGTTTGCGGGTGCAGGGTCTCACTGTCGTCGGCGGTGCGCGCGCTCATGGCGTCACTCCCCCGAAAAGCGCGGCTCGCGCTTCTCTTTGAAGGCGCGAGGGCCTTCCCTGGCGTCCCGGCTCATCATCACGGCGGCCGACTGCTCCATCTCCAGCCTGAAGGCGTCCGGCCACGGCATGACGTGCGACTCATGCGCGGTCCGCTTGATGCTCTGCAGCGCCAGCGGCGCGTTGGCGGCGATCAACGCGGCCACTTGCTCGGCCCGCGACAGCAGCTCAGAGGCGCTGCAGACTTCGCTGATCAAGCCCATGGCCAGCGCCTCGGCGGCGCCTACCGGCTGACCGGTGAGCAGCAGTTTCATGGCATGGGCATAGGGAATCTGCCGGGCCAGGCGCACCATGGTGCCGGCGCCCGGCACCAGGCCGACGCGCGGTTCGGGCACGCCGAACTGGGCGTGATCGGCGGCGATGCGGACGTCGGTGGCCAGAGTGATCTCGAAGCCGCCGCCCAGCGCGCGGCCGTTGATGGCGGCGATCACGGGCTTGTAAAGCGGCCGATCCTTGAGCATCACCCGGTCCACGATCTGCGGGTCTGCGACGAGCTGCCGCTCGATGTCGCTGGCCGGCTGCCTGACCCCGGTCCACAACGGTATGACCTCACCCAGATCGCCGCCACAACAGAAGTCCGCTGCGCCGCTCGCGGTCAACACCGCCACGCGCACCTCGGCATCGTCACGCACCGCCTGCCAGGCATCCCTGAGCAGCACGAAGGCCTCGGCGTTCAGTGTGTTCTTCTCGGCCGGGCGATTGAGGGTGATCCAGGCCACGTGGCCGCGCTTTTCATAGAGGACTGCCGGCATGTCAACTCCTTCGCAGAGGCAGGGAAAACAGCGCGAGGCGCACTGGCACCGGCCGCAAGGCCGGCACGCGAGGCGGCAGTCAGTCATCCAGACGACATGACGACATCTTGACCGCCTTGGCCGGCGCCGCCGATCAGGCAGATCATAGCGGTAATAGGCGCCGCGGAGAAGGCCGCCAACCTAGCCAGAAGGCTGGTAGCAGGGCTGACAACAGACGTCAAGACTGGTGGAAAACTGATCAGCATGGCTTTACACTGGCCTCTCGTCACGGTTGAACGATGGGTGGCGCGTCAGGGGATCGCTATCAATCTGCCGAGCCTCCCCGGGCGCGCACTTGCAGGGTCGCTTGCCGCAGCTGCGCTTCGCAGCTTGCCGGACAGCGACACCCCACCCAACCCATGACAACTGGTTTGGATTACTAGGAAGTCAATCTGGGAGTTATCTCTATGATTTCGGATAAAAAAGACGTATTTGCCGACGCTTGGCGCAACTTCACCACCGGCGAGTGGAAGGCAGAGGTCAACGTTCGCGATTTCATCCAAAACAACTACACCCCCTATGAGGGCGACGACAGCTTTCTCGAAGATGCCACGCTCGCCACCCAAGAACTCTGGGACAAGGTGATGGTGGGCATCAAGCAGGAAAACGCCACCCATGCGCCCATCGATTTCGATAACGAAATCGCCGCCACTGTGACCTCGCACGGCGCCGGCTACATCGACCGCGAGCTGGAAACCGTCGTCGGGCTGCAGACCGACGCCCCGCTCAAGCGGGCGATCATCTGCAACGGCGGCATCCGCATGGCCGAGACCTCCTGCAAGGTCTACGGCAAAGAGCTCAACCCCCAGATTTCCAAGATATTCACCGAGTACCGCAAGACCCACAATGCCGGCGTGTTCGACGTCTACACGCCCGACATCAAGGCCGCACGCAAATCCGGCATCATCACCGGCCTGCCGGACGCCTATGGCCGCGGGCGCATCATCGGCGACTACCGCCGGGTGGCGCTGTACGGCATCGACCTGCTCATCAAGGACAAGAAGGGCCAGCACGCCAGCCTCGACCGCCCCCTCACCGAGTGCGCGACGTCGGCTGAGCTGGAGTCCAAGCTGCGCCTGCGCGAGGAACTCGCCGAACAGGTGCGCGCGCTGCAGGACATGAAGACCATGGCGATGGCCTACGGCTTCGATATCTCCATGCCGGCCAAGACCGCCCAGGAGGCCGTCCAGTGGACCTATTTCGGCTACCTGGCCGCGATCAAGAGCCAGAACGGCGCCGCCATGAGCCTGGGCCGCGTGGCGACCTTCCTCGACATCTACCTGCAGCGGGATATCGATGAAGGCAAGCTCACCGAGAAGAAGGCCCAGGAACTGATCGACCACTTCGTCATGAAGCTGCGCATGGTGCGCTTTCTGCGCACGCCGGAATACGACGAGCTGTTCTCCGGCGACCCCATCTGGGCCACCGAATCGATCGGCGGCATGGGCCTCGATGGGCGCACGCTGGTGACCAGGAGCTGTTTCCGCTTCCTGCACACGCTCTATACCATGGGGCCGAGCCCGGAGCCCAACATCACCGTGCTGTGGTCCGAGCAGATGCCCGCCAACTTCAAGCGCTTCTGCGCCAAGGTGTCCATCGACACCAGCTCGATCCAGTATGAGAACGACGACCTCATGCGCAACGATCTGAATTCCGACGACTACGCCATCGCCTGCTGCGTCAGCCCCATGGTCATCGGCAAACAGATGCAGTTCTTCGGCGCGCGCTGCAACCTGGCCAAGGCCCTGCTGTACGCCATCAACGGCGGCGTCGACGAAAAACTGAAGGTTCAGATCGCGCCCCCCACCGAGCGGCTCACCGGCGACGTGCTGGATTACGACGAGGTCATGGCACGCTTTGACACCATCATGGACTGGCTGGCCAAGCAGTACGTGCTGGCGCTGAACTGCATCCACTTCATGCACGACAAGTACGCCTACGAGACCCCGCAGATGGCGCTGCACGACCGCGACGTCGAACGCAAGCTCGCCTGCGGCATCGCCGGCCTGTCCATCTGCGCCGACTCACTGTCCGCCATCAAGTACGCCAAGGTGCGGCCGATCCGCGACGAGAACGGCATCGCGATCAACTACGAGCGCGAGGGCGACTTCCCCACATTCGGCAACAACGACCCCAAAGTCGACTCGATTGCCTCGATGCTGGTGGAGACCTTCATGAAGAAGATCATGGAGCAGCCCATCTACCGCAACGCCACCCCCACCCAGTCGATCCTGACCATCACCTCCAACGTGGTGTACGGCAAGAAGACGGGGGCGACGCCGGGCGGCCGCCTCGCGGGCGAGCCGTTCGCGCCCGGCGCCAACCCCATGCACGGCCGCGACACCAAGGGCGCGGTGGCGTCCCTGGCGTCCGTCGCCAGCCTGCCGTACGAGTATGCCAAAGACGGCATCTCCTACACCTTCTCCATCGTGCCCAAGGCGCTGGGCAAGGCGCGGGACAAACAGGAGGACAACCTGGTCGGCCTGCTCGATGGCTACTTCGCCCACGACGAGAACCAGCAGAGCGGCCAGCACGTCAACATCAACGTGATGAACCGCGAGATGCTGCTCGAGGCCATGGAGAAACCGGAGAACTTCCCCCAGCTCACCATCCGGGTCTCGGGCTATGCCGTGCGCTTCAACGCGCTGACCCGTGAGCAGCAGCAGGATGTCGTGTCGCGCACCTTCACCGCATCGCTCTAGCACTGAGGAGGGGACGGCATGAGCGTCACCGGTCGCATCCACTCAGTAGAAACCTGCGGCACCACGGACGGTCCCGGCATCCGCTACATCCTGTTTATGCAGGGTTGCCTGATGCGCTGCAAGTACTGCCACAACCGGGATACGTGGGCCACCAAGGGCGGCTACGAACTGAGTGTGGAAGACGTCATGAAAGACGTGCGACGCTACCGGCGCTTCTTCAAGTCCAGCGGAGGCGGGATCACCGCCTCCGGCGGCGAAGCCTCCCTGCAGCCGGCCTTTATCGGCGCCCTGTTCGAGGCCGCCCGCAAGGACGGCATCCACACCTGCCTGGACACCAACGGCTACATCAAGCGCTACACCAGCGACATCAAGGCGATGATCGACGCCACCGACCTGATGCTGCTCGACATCAAGCAGATGAATGACGAGAAGCACATCGAGCTGACCAAGGTCACCAACCGGTACACGCTGAAGCTGGCCCAGTATCTTGCGGACATCAACAAGCCCGCGTGGATCCGCTACGTGGTGGTTGCGGGCTGGACCGATGCCGACGAGGATATCCGGGCCCTTGGCGAATTCCTGCAGCCGATGCAGAACATCGAGAAGGTCGAACTGCTGCCGTTCCACCAGCTCGGCTCGCACAAGTGGGAGGTCTTCAGGGACAATTACGAGTTCAAGGAGCTCAAGCCGCCCAGCAAGGAATCGCTGGACCACATCGTCGCCGTTCTCGGCGAGCATGGCGTGACCGCCACGTATTGAAGCGACCAGCCGAGCCGGCCATCGCAGCCGCGCCAGCATGACTGGCGATGGCGCCAGAGCGTTCCGAGCGCGAGTGCACGGCGGCGCCTGTCGGGCCGATGGTCGCCAGTCGCCACCCAAGCTGCTATAGTCAGCGGCCTCTGTAGACGCCAGATTGTCAGGCCTGCCCCCGACGTGCCAGCAGACCACCCCCATCAAGACCGCCCCCTGACCGGTTGCCCGGAATGCGACCTGCTGTTCCGCCTGCCCGCGATGGCCCCGGGCGACACGGCGCTGTGTCCGCGCTGTGGCTACGTGGTCACCAGCAACGTGCGCGATGGCTTCTATCGACCGCTGATCTACGCCGCCACCGGGCTGATGTTCCTGGCCATCGCCATGGCCTTTCCCTTTCTTTCACTGCGCTCCTCGGGCATGGAGAACAGCATGACCCTGCCCGCCATGATCACGTCGCTGGCCTTTTTCGGCGAGGATGTCGTCGCCGGCCTGGTGCTCTGCTTTGTCTTCGTCATTCCAGCGCTGATACTCGGCTGCATCACGGTATTGTGCCAGCTGCTGCTGCTGGAGCGGCACTACCGCTGGCTGCCGCTGCTGGCCAGAACACTGTTCCAGCTGAACGCCTGGGCCATGGTCGAGGTGTTCGCCATCGGCGTCATCGTCAGCCTGGTCAAGATCATGCACATGGCCCGGGTGGAGCTGGGCATGGCATTCTGGGGCTATCTCGCCTTTGCCCTGTGCTTTCTCCTGGCCATGAAGAACCTCGACCGCCTGCTGGTCTGGAGCACTATCGACCGCCTGAGGCCGCTGGCATGACCACGGCACTCGAGCGGGGCCTGGCGGTGTGTCACGTGTGCCTGGCCCTCAACCCGCTGCATGACCACCGCTGCCGCCGCTGTCACAGCAGCCTGCACGCGCGCACGCCCCACAGCATCCAGCGCACCGTGGCGCTGCTGATCACCGCCTGCATCCTCTACCTGCCGGCCAATCTGCTGCCCATCATGACCACCACATCGGTGGGCAGCGACCTGGACAGCACCATTATCGGCGGCGTCCTGGTGTTGTGGAAGACGGGCTCCTACCCCGTCGCGCTGGTGATACTCACGGCCAGCGTCATGGTGCCCATCGGCAAGATTCTGGCGCTGTCGGTGCTGTGCTGGCTCGCGCACGGCCACCGGCCCATGACGCCGGCACAGAGCGCAAGGCTCTACCGCATCACCGATTTCATCGGCAAATGGTCGATGGTCGACGTGTTCGTCGTGGCGATTCTGGTGGCGCTGATCCAGATCGGCGACATCATGGCGGTGCGCCCCGGCGCCGCGGCGCTGGCCTTCGCGGGCGTCGTCATCTCCACCATGTTCGCGGCCGAGAGCTTCGATCCGCGCCTTATCTGGGATCGGGAGATCGCGCGGAATGACTGAAGCCGAAGCCACCCTGCAGAGCCGCCGCCATATCTCGGGCATCTGGCTGGTGCCGCTGGTGGCGCTCGCGCTGGGCCTGTGGCTGCTGTACGAAACCTACCGCAGCAAGGGCCCCACGGTGCAGATCCACTTCGCCACCGCCGACGGCATCGAGATCGACAAGACCCGGGTCAAATTCCGCAACGTGCCGCTGGGCAAGGTCAGCGACATCGACCTGGACGACGCCCTGCACGGCGTGTGGATCACCGTGGCGATGACGCCCGAAGCCAGGCCCCTGCTGCGCGACGACACCCGCTTCTGGGTGGTGCGCCCGCGCGTGCAGGGCACCAGCGTCTCCGGGCTGGGCACCATCGTCTCCGGCGCCTATATCGAGATCGACCCCGGCACCGGCGATCACACCGAGAGCCATAGATTCCAGGGCATTGAGGAGATACCGCTGACCTCGTCGACGACGCAGGGCTTGCGACTGCGCCTCATCAGCGAACACACCGGCTCGCTCGGCACCGGCGACCCCGTGCTGTATCGCGGCTTCACCGTCGGCGTGGTCGAGTCGGCCAGTTTGGACGTCGACACCCAGCAGGTCAGCTACTCGGCGTTCGTCCATGCGCCATACGACCGGCTGGTCACCACCGGCACGCGCTTCTGGAACGCCAGCGGCATCTCGGCGCAGCTGTCCTCCGAGGGCGTCAAGATGCAGCTGGGCTCCCTGCAGTCGATCATCGCCGGCGGCGTGGCCTTCGACCTGCCTGCGGGCGGCGAGAAGGGCGCCGCGGCCAGCATGAACGACGTCTTCACCTTGTATCCCGATCGCACCAGCATCGACGACAATCCGCACCTCTACTTCGAGCACTTCGTCATTGAGTTCGACCAGTCACTGCGGGGGCTCAATCCGGGCGCGGTGGTCACCTACCGCGGCATCCGCATCGGCAGCGTCGTCAAGATCATGCTGCCCGAGTTCGCCGCCGAACAGGAGGCCGACGGCAGCGGCCGTCCCATCCCGGTACTGATCCGCATCGAGCCGGCGGCGCTGGGACTGGGCGACCACGAGGCCGCCGTGGAGCGCCTGCGGCAGGCCATCCCGGGCGCCATCGGCAACGGGCTGCGCGCCACCCTGGAGTCGGGCAATCTGCTGACCGGCGCGCTGTACGTCAACCTCAACTTCTACCCCGACCAGCCGCCGCCAGCGCGCGAATTCGAAGGCAGCACGGTGATACCGAGCATGGCCGGGGGGCTGGGCCAGATCCAGCAGCAGATATCCCGGCTGTTGAAAAAATTCAACAATATGGCGCTGGAGGATACCGTGGCGGCGGCCAACGGCACCCTGCGGGAGCTGCGGGGAACGCTCGCCGAGCTGCGCGGGCTGCTGGCCAGCGACGATACCCGCGCGCTGCCGGCGACCTTGAACGACACCCTGGGCGAGCTGACCGGACTGCTGCGCGAGCTGTCCGCCACGGGCGGCTTTCCCGACCACATCAATCGCAGCCTGATCGAGCTCAATGCCACGCTGCGGTCGCTGCAGGGACTGACCGACACGCTGCAGGAGCAGCCCAACTCCGTGATCTTCCCCATCAAGCACGAGGCCGACCCCATGCCGCGGGCGGGTAGACGATGAAGCGAGCACTGCTGGCCCTCGGCCTGCTGCTGCAGGCCTGCGCCTCCGGCACGCCGACCACCAACGAATACCTGCTGCGGGACGCCACCGCGCCGGCGCCGACGCGAGCGGGCACAGCCGAGGTCGCGCTCAACAGCGTCTGGGTCGCACCGTACCTCGACCGCGCCGGCATCGTGGTGGAAACCGCGCCCCTGCAGATCGTCGAGGCGCGCTACGAGCGCTGGGCCGAGCCCCTGGGGGCGTCCCTGCGCCGGCTCCTGCAGGTCGAGATCGCCCGCACCGCCGGCGTGGTGGTCACCGCTGCAGCGGGCCGGGAGGGCAGCGAGCTTGGCGTGGACGTCAGCGTGCACGAGTTCCACGGCGATATCAGCGGCACCGCGAGACTGATCGCAGAGTGGACGCTGCAGGGCCGCCAGGGCGCCGCCCGGCGCTTTCAGTTCGCGCGCAGCGAACAGACCCAGGGCGATGGCTATCCCGCCCTCGTCGCCAGCCAGCTGTCGCTGGCCAGGCAGCTGGGCGCCGCCATAGGCCAAAGCATCGTGCAGCATCGCGCCGCCGCCACAGCCGCCGCGCCCTGAACCCGGCGAGCCGGCGAGGCCGTTCGGCGAGGCCGTTCGGCGAGGCCGTTCGGCGAGGCCATTCGGCGGAAGCATCACACGTTTGTTAGCGCCACCCGCAGCTGGTACTATGACTATTGACAAACGCGTTGAGTTGATGATCAGCTGAGGTCGCGCCAGAGTCTCAGGCGTGCCCAGCAGGGCACCAACCCGGGGACGCTACATCATCGCGGGCTCGTTCGTGGCGAATTCGCTCCAGGAGCCGGCAGGGAGCCCGCTTGCAAAGAAGGAGACGAGCCATGACCGCCAATCCGATCGAACAGCTCCGCAGCGACCTCAAGGGCCGCGTCATCGAGCCCGGCGACGCCGACTACGACGCCGCGCGCGCACTCTGGAACGCCATGATCGACCGGCGCCCGGCGCTGATCGTGCGCTGCGCCGACGCCGGCGACGTCGGCCCGGCCATCCGCTACGCGCGGGCGCACGACCTCGCCATCGCCCTGCGCGGCGCGGGTCACAACATCGCCGGCAACGCCTGCTGTGACGGCGGCATGGTCATCGACCTTGGCGCCATGACCGGCGTCAGCGTCGACGCGGCACAGCGGCGAGCCCTGGTGGAGCCGGGCGCCACCCTGGCCGCTATCGACGCGGCCACCGCACCGCACGGGCTCGCCCTGCCCGTGGGCATCAATTCCACCACCGGCATCGCCGGCCTGACGCTGGGCGGCGGTTTCGGCTGGCTGACGCGCAAGTATGGGATGACCGTCGACAATCTGCTCTCCGCCGAGGTGACCCTGGCCAACGGCGATCGCGTGCATGCCAGCGCCGATGACAACCCTGATCTGTTCTGGGCGCTGCGGGGCGGCGGCGGCAATTTCGGCGTCGTCACCCGCTTCGAGTTCCAGCTGCAGCCGGTGGGGCCGGCGGTGTACGCCGGCCTGCTGGTCTTTCCCGTGCAGCTGGCCCCCCAGCTGCTGCGCCAGTACCGTGACTTCGTCGCCGCCGCTCCCGAGGAGCTGACGGTCTGGTTCGTACTGCGCAAGGCGCCGCCCCTGCCGTTCCTGCCGGAGCCGGTTCACGGCAGCGACGTGGTGGTCGTGGCGCTGTGCTACTGCGGCGACCCGGCCGAGGGCGAGCAGCTGTGCGCGCCGTTGCGGCAATTCGGCGAAGCGCACGGCACGCACCTGGGGGTCATGCCGCTGACCGACTGGCAGCAGGCCTTCGACCCGCTGCTGACCAAAGGCGCCCGCAATTACTGGAAAACCCATAATTTTTCCGAGCTGAGCGACGGCGCCCTGGACACCTTGATCGACTGCGCCGCCACTCTGCCGACCGGCCAGTGCGAGATCTTTATCGCCCATATCGCCGGCGCCGCCAACCGGGTGGCGGCGGACGCCATGGCCTACGGGCATCGCGATGCCCGCTTTGTCATGAACGTGCACGGCCGCTGGGATGACGCCGGGGACGACGCGCGCTGCAGAGCCTGGGCCAGGGAAACCTTCGATGCGACCAGGCCCTTTGCCTCGGGCGGCGCCTATATCAACTTCATGACAGAGGACGAGAGCGCCCGGGTCGATGACGCCTTCGGCCCCAACCTGACGCGCCTCCGTCAGATCAAGCGGCACTACGACCCCGACAACGCCTTTCACTTCAATCAGAACATCCAGCCGGAGTGACGGCGGCCGGTCGGCGTGCATACCCGGTTGCAGCCGGCGCCAGCGGTCGCTGACTGGTCGCCCGGGCTTCTGATGCCCGCTACCGCGTGCGCAGCAACGAGCCCGGCCGGGGCACCAGGCGGCGGCAGGCTCAACGCCCCGGCCGCTGCGCGGTGTAATCCCGTGCGTAGAGGCGGCGCATGGCGTCGCTGGCGACGTTGCCTCCGCTGAGGATCACCAGCACGCGGCGGGGCGCATCGGCCTCGGCCAGCCAGCTTACCGCCGCCGCCATGGCCAGCGCGCTGGTGGGCTCGATGCGCAGCTTGAGCAGATGCGTGAGCCATTGAAACCAGTAGGCGATGCGCTCCTCTTCGACCTCGTAGAAATGCTCCGCCTGGCGGATGAAGCCGAAGGTCAGGTCGCCGACCGACAGGGTCATGGCGCCGTCGGCCAGCGTGTCCGGCGTGGCCTGCAGCTGCTCGATGCGCCCGGAGCGGCGCGACCGCGCCGCGTCGTTGGCCGCCAGCGGCTCGCCGCCGATCACCTGACAGGCGGGACTCAGCTGCCTCGCCGCCAGCGAGGTCCCCGCCAGCAGTCCGCCGCCGCCGCAGGGCACGCACACGGCGTCGATCGCACCCAGCTCGGCGATCGCCTCCCACGCCGCCGTGCCCTGCCCCGCGATCACGTCCGGGTGATTGAAGGGGTGGATCCAGACGACCCCCGGCTCTGCCGCGGCCTCCGCCACCGCGGCGTCGACCGCCGCGCGGTCGGGGCAGAGCACCACGTCGGCGCCGTACTCGCGGGTAGCGGCCGCCTTGATGGCCGATACCTGGGCCGGCATGTAAATGCGCGCGGGCAGGCCGAACCGCTGCGCCGCCCAGGCGACGGCCTGGGCGTGATTGCCGGAGCTGTTGGCCACGATGCGGCGCGGCCGTGGCCCGTCTTCACACAGCCGGGCCACGGCGTTGCTGGCGCCCCTGGCCTTGAACGCCCCCACCTGCTGCAGGCACTCCGCCTTGAAATAAAACTCGTGGCCCAGCCACCGATTCAGCAGGGAGGAGGTGACGATGGGCGTACGCCGCACCAGCGGCGCTATGCGGTCGGCCGCCGCGGCGACATCCGCGGCGACCGGCACCCGCGGAGACCGGCCTGTCGCATGCTGCATCGGTTCAACCCCCTGGGGTCGCGCTCGTCGGTACTGGCAGAGAATCACCGCCCGGCCGCTTGGGCTGGCAACCGCCAGGCGTTACACTGGGCCGGAGAATGCCAATAACAGGATGCCCCCAATGATGCGACCGGTCAATTGCACCGAGGACGAACTGGCTATCAGCGTCTCGTCGATGGTCGACGTGCTGCTCTGGCTCGGCAACCTGGGGCCGCAGGTCACGCGCGAAGCCGCGCGCGCCTACGTGATCGCGCAGGGGTCCACCACGCTCGACTCCAGGCAGGACGTGCTCATAGCGATGCTCGACATGTCGGTCGACTGCCAGCTGCAGTATGTCGAGGCGCGGGAAGACCGCATTTTTCTCTGCAACACGGTGCACGGCGGCAGCGCCTATCTGCTGGACTGCGGCCCCTACCGGGTCTTTCTGCGCGACGACAAACGACAGCTCACACCCCCCGTGTACGACGTCTGAAACGCCAGGTCTAGTCCTTGAACAGCGGCTTGCGGTTCTGCTTGCGCGCGGCGATGGCCTCCTCGAAATTCCTGGTGGTCATGCGCACGAACAGCTGGGCGTGGCCCTCGTGGTTCATGTGGGTATGCAGGCTGCCGGCATTGAGGCTCGACCAGAGCAGCTGCTTGGTCAGCTCGACGCCGATCTGGCTGTAACCGATGATGCGCTCGGCCAGCAGCAGGCACTCGTCCAGCAGGCGATCCGGCGGCACGGTGCGCGACACCAGGCCGATGCGCTCGGCCTCCGCCGCGTCGACATCGCGCCCCGACAGCATGATCTCGAACGCCCGCGACGAGCCGATGGCGCGCGGCAGCAGGTAGCTCAGGCCCAGCTCCGCCGCGGTCAGCCCGTTGTTGATGCCGGCGGGACGGAAATACGCACCCTCGGCGGCGATGCGGATATCCGTGGCCAGAGCCATGCAGAAGCCGCCGCCGATCGCGGCGCCGTTGATGGCCCCGATCACCGGCTGGTGCAGGTCGCGCAGCGCCAGGATGACGTCGTCGTAGACCTTCATGGCACGCCGCGAGATGCCCGGCATGGTGAGGCCGTTGAAGATATCGAGCCAGCCCGGGTCCTCCAGATCGGCGCCGGAACAGAAGCCGTCGCCCGCGCCGGTGAGAATCACCACGCGCGTGTCGTTGTCGAAATTGATCTCCTCCAGCGCCTGCCGCAGCGGCACCATGACGTCGAAGGCCATGGCGTTCATCCGCTCCGGCCGGTTGAGCGTCACCCGCGTGACGTGCGCGCGGGGCTTATCGATCTGAATAAATGCCATGGTCTATCCTTGCTCGCGACAATGATCCATCACCCGGGCGCCAGCGGCGCTCAGCCCTCGGCCTCGCCCTCGGCGCGCGCTTCGGCCATGACCCGGCGCACCTCGTCCATATCGAGCGAGCGCGTATTGGCGACGAGTTCGTCCAGTGCGGCTGCCGGCAGCATGCCGGGCTCAAAATACAGCATGATGCCTTCGCGGAAGATGGCCAGCGTGGGAATCGAGCGAATCTGAAACGACGCCGCCAGCTCCTGCTCGGCCTCGGTATCGACCTTGGCAAAGGCGATATCGGCATGGCGCTCGGAGGCAGCCTCGAAAATGGGCGCGAAATTTCTGCAGGGGCCGCACCACGCCGCCCAGAAATCGAGCAGGACGATGTCATTGTTGTCGATGAGCGCGGTAAAATTGTCACTGGTTGCCGTCAGGGTGGCCATGCGGGGCTCCTCGTTGCTTGCTTGGTAGGTGTCGAGGCCGTTAGCGCCGCGGGTACTGCGCCCGATACCCGCCCACCTGCCGCCGACCGTGACCCGAACGCTCGGTGATACAGCGAGAGAGCGGGGTGGGCGCCGCGCGGACGCATTCGTCCCGCGCAGCTCCCTGCGCGCCATTATATGCAAAAAACCATTGCACTCCCGCAATGAATTACCGGATATTAGTTGCACCGCATGCACGGTGACCCAGCAGAGGATAACGGCGGAACATGCCCGAACTGACAGACAAGATCGGCCAGAACGCTCAGGCGGCAGAAGACTTCCTCAAGCGCCTGGCCAACAGCAACCGGCTGATGATCCTGTGCCTGCTCACGGAGGGCGAGCGCTCTGTGGGCGAGCTGAACACCCATGTGCCGCTGTCGCAATCCGCCCTGTCACAGCATCTCTCGGTGCTGCGCAAGGCCGGGCTGGTGAGCACCCGGCGCGAATCCCAGACCATCTACTACTCCATCAGCGACCCGCGCGTGGCCGCCATGCTCGATGCGCTGTACCAGTTGTTCTGTGCCTCAGACTAGGAGCCGAGCCATGTCCGCGCCCCTGATTGCCCTGCAGCGGCTGTGGCTGCTGTCATTGCTGTACCTGGCAGCGAACAGCGCCTGGTGCCAGCAGGCCCTGTGGATCGACGTGCGCTCCCCCGCGGAGTACCAGCAGGGACACCGCCCCGACGCGGTCAATATCCCCCACGATGACATCGCGGCGGGCATCGCCGCGCTGCAGCCCGCCCTCGACACCCCGATCATGCTGTACTGCAAGAGCGGCCGCCGCGCCGAGCTGGCAGCGCAGACGCTGACGGCGCTGGGCTATACCCGGGTCGTCAGCGTGGGCGGCCTCGAGCAGGCCCTGCAGGCCGGGCCATAACCGATGGCCGCCGCCACCAGCGCCCCGACGCCCGACCGATGCATCCGCTCGATCGCCTGATCCGGCTCGCCCTCAACGGCGGTCTGCCGGCGCTGATTTTCCTGGCTGCGCTGGTGGCCGGAGCACTGGCGCTGCAGCTCACCCCGCGCGAGGAGGAGCCGCAGATCGTCGTACCGATGGTCGACGTGCTGGTGCAGGCGCCGGGCCTGAGCGCGCGCCAGGTCGAGCGCCAGGTCACCACGCCGCTGGAAAAACTGCTGACCCAGATCCCCGGCGTCGAGCACGTCTATTCGAGCTCCGCCAGCGGCCGCGCCACGGTGACGCTGCGCTTCTACGTGGGGCAGGACCGCGAGGACGCCATCCTCAACACCTACAACAAGCTCTACTCCAACCAGGACCGCATCCCCGGCGTGGTCGCACAGTGGCTGGTGCGGCCCGTCGAGGTCGACGACGTGCCCATCATGGTGCTGGCGCTGTGGAGCAGCCAGCCGCAGCGCTACAGCGACTTCGAGCTGCGCCGCGTGGCGGAGGAGATCTCCACCTACCTGCAGGGCATCCCGCGCACCAGCGCCGTGGACGTCGTCGGTGGGCGCCCGCGGACGATCCGCATCCTGCTGGACTCCGAGAGCATGGGGGCGCGCAAGACCACGGCGGCCGACGTGGTCGCGGCGCTGCAGATCTCCAACGTGCTGCAGAGCAACGGCCGGGTGACGCTGCACAACGAGGGCATCGCGCTGGAGAGCGGCGACTTCATCCGCTCCATCGAGGAATTGAAGTCGACCGTGATCAACGTGGTGGACGGCACCGCGGTCCAGCTCGGCGAGGTGGCGACCCTCATCGACGGGCCGGCTGAACCGGAGCACTACACCTGGATCAACTTCAGCCAGCGGCACCCGCAGGGGCAGGCCGCCGGCGGCGACTGGCCGATGGTGGCCATCTCGGTGTCCAAACAGCGCGGCAGCAACGCCGTGGCGGTCGCGGCTGAGGTGCACCAGCTGCTCGAACGCCTGCGCCAGAAATTCCTGCCGCCCGGCATGCAGGTCGAGGTGCTGCGCGACTACGGCGCGACGGCCGACGAGAAAGTCAACAACCTCACCAGCAGCCTGGCCTTTGCGGTGGTCACCGTGGTGCTGTTCATCGGCGTCTTCCTGGGCTGGCGGCAGGCCCTGGTGGTGGGGCTGGCCGTGCCCATCTGCTACGGCATCACCCTGGCGCTCGACATGGCGTTCGGCTACACCATCAACCGGGTGACACTGTTCGCGCTCATCCTGTCGCTGGGGCTGCTGGTCGACGATCCCATCACCGGCGTCGACAACATCACCCGCTTCCTCAAGGACGGCAGCGGCGGGCTCAACGACCGCATCGTCGCGGCCATGGCGGAAATCCGCGTGCCGCTGCTGATGTCCACCCTGACCATCGTGCTGGCCTTCGTGCCGCTGGCCTTCATCACCGGCATGATGGGGCCCTATATGGCACCGATGGCGTTCAACGTGCCCGTCAGCGTCATCACCAGCACCGTGGTGGCCTTTGTGGTGACGCCGTGGCTGGCCCGCCGCCTGCTGCCCGCCGCCGGCGCCGCGCCGCCGCCGACCGGCGAACCCGCGGCGCCAGGCCTCTATCGCCGCCTGCTCGCCCCGCTGCTGGATGACCGCCGCAAGGCCCGCGCCCTGCTGTGGGGTGTGCTGGCGCTGTTCATCGCCACCGCCAGCCTGCCGGTGCTGCGCCTGGTGCCCCTCAAGCTGCTGCCCTTCGACAACAAGAACGAGGTGCAGATCGTCATCGATATGCCCGAGAGCAGCAGCCTGGAGCAGACCGCGGCGCTGGCGCGCGCGGTCTCGGTCGAGGCCAGCCGCATCCCCGAGGTGATGGCCGTGGCCGCGTTCGTCGGCACCCCCTCGCCCATCGACTTCAACGGCATGGTGCGGCGCTACTATCAGCGGCAGGCACCGCATCTGGCCGACCTGCGCCTGACCCTGATCGACAAGGTCCAGCGCCGCCACCAGTCCCACGCCGTGGTGCTGCGCCTGCGCGAGCTGCTCGCCCCGCTGGCGCGCGATGGCGCGCGCATCAAGGTGGTGGAGGTGCCGCCGGGCCCGCCGGTGCTCAGCACGCTCGTAGCCGAATGCTACGCCGACACCCTGACGCCCTATTCCGAGCAGCAGCGCGCGGCGCAGGTGCTCATGGAGCGGCTGGCACGGGAACCGCACGTGGTCGAGATCGACTCCACCGTCGAGGATCGCCAGGACCGGCTGCGCTTCATCACCGACAAGCACAAAGCCGCGCTATCCGGCGTCGCCACGGATGACATCAACCGCACCGTGACGCTGGCCAACGCCGGCTATTCACCGGGCTGGCTGCAGCTCGAACGCGAGGCGCGGCCGCTGCCCATCGAGCTGCGCCTGCCGCCGCAGCAGCGCGGCTCGATCGGCGAGTTCAACCGCCTGCAGCTCAAGGGCCGGCCCGGCGTGGCGCAGACCAGCTCCGCACAGGGCCTGGAGACCGCGCCGCAGCCGCTGGTGGCGCTGGGCGAACTCGGCCACTTCGAGCGCGGCCGCGTCGACCAGACCATCTACCACAAGGATCTGCGGCCGGTCGTCTACGTGATGGCGGAGCTGTCGGGGCGCACCCCCGCCGCCGTGATCGCCGACGTCAGCGCGGATCAGGACAGCGGCGCCGACGCAGCGTCGCGCCCTTGGCGGTCGCGGCACTACCTGGACAGCGGCGGCGGCATCGGCTGGCAGCTGCCGGCCGGCGTCGAGGTGAGCTGGGCGGGTGAGGGCGAATGGCGCATCACGCTCGACGTGTTCCGGGACATGGGCCTGGCCTTTGCCTTCGCCCTGGTCGCGATCTTTTTCGTGCTGCGGGCGCAGACCGCGTCGACGGCGCTGTCGCTGATCATCATGTCGGCCATCCCGCTCACCATCATCGGCATCATGCCGGGCTTCTGGCTGCTCAACCAGTTCGGCGAGCGCACCGTGGCGGGCGCACCCGACCCGGTCCTGTTCACGGCCACGGCGATGATCGGCATGATCGCCCTGGCCGGCATCGTGGTCCGCAACTCGCTGATCCTGGTGGAGTTCATCAGCCAGGCCCGCGACCGCGGCCTGCCCCTGCGGGAAGCGCTGCTGCAGGCCGGCAGCGTACGCATGCGGCCGGTGCTGCTGACCGCCGGCACGACCCTGCTGGGCAACCTGGTCATCACCCTGGACCCGGTCTTCAGCGGGCTGGCCCTGGCCATCATCTTCGGGATCCTGGCCTCAACCCTGTTCACGCTCATCGTGGTCCCCGTCGTCTACCTGCTGGTATTCGACCGGGCCGCCCCCGGGGAGGAATCGCCACGTGACTGATCGCGTCAAGAAAGTGCTGCCGCCCCTGCTCGCCATGCTGGCGCTGCTGCTGATGCTGGGCTGGATGGCCGGCCTGTTCCAGGACTCGCTGCAGCCCGGCCTGGCGCCGCTGCCCGCACCGGTCGAAGCCCGGACGGTGCCGGTCAGGAGGGTCGAACTGCCCCTGATCGAGCCGGTCTCGGCGTCGGTCGAGGCCAAGCAGGCGACGCTGATTTCATCGCGGGTGCTGGCCCGCATCACCCGCATCGAGGTGCGCGCCGGCGACACCGTCACGCGCGGCCAGCTGCTGCTGCAGCTGGAAAAGTCTGACCTGCTGGCCCGCGCACAGCAATCGCGCGAGCAGATCCGGGCGATCACCGCCCGCCTGCGCGAAGCCAGCCTGAACCTGCAGCGCGTCACCGAACTCCATGCCAAGCGGCTGGTCGCCGCCGCCGAACTGGACCGGGCCCGCGCCAACAAGGACGCCCTCGCAGCCGAGCTGGCCGGCGCCCGGCAGGCCCTGCAGGAGGCCGAGGCCGCGCTCAGCTTCACCGAGATCCGCTCGCCCATCGAGGGCCGCGTGGTGGACCGCTTCGCCGAGCCCGGCGACACCGCCGCGCCCGGCGCCAGATTGCTCGAACTGTACAACCCGCTGTCGCTGCGCATCGCCGCCCAGGTCCGCGAGCAGCTGGCGCTGACGCTGGCCCTGGGACAGCCGGTCACCGTGGAGATCCCGTCGCTCCAGCGCACCCTGCGCGGCGAGATCGAGGAGCTGGTGCCGGCCGCCGACCCCGGCTCGCGCAGCTTCCTGGTGAAGGCGCAGGTGCCCTATGACGCCCAGCTGCTGCCCGGCATGTACGCCCGGCTGCTGGTGCCAGCGGGCACGGAGCCGCAACTGCTGATCCCCGCCGACCGGGTGGTGCAGGCCGGCCAGCTCGACCTGGTCTGGGTCCTGCAGGACGGCCGGCCGCAGCGCCGGCTGGTGCGCACCGGCCAGCCCGCCCCCGACCAGCAGATCGTCATTATCGGCGGCCTGGCCGAGGGCGAGCTGATTCTGCCGCCCGCACGCCCGGAGGGCTGACGGCGGCGTACTTTCACGCCCATGAGAAGAAGGAGACCACCATGAAGTTCATCGTCGAGAGCGAAAAGTCCGTGGCGCAGGCCGCCGCAGACCTCGAGTCCGCCATCATCGCACGCAAGTTCGGCGTGCTGTATACGCACGACATCCACGCCACGCTGAACGCCAAGGGGGTGCCCTTCGAGCCCGAATGCCTGGTGCTGGAGGTCTGCAACCCCCAGCAGGCTGGCAAAGTCCTGACCGAGGACATGGACATGAACATGGCCCTGCCCTGCCGGGTGTCGGTGTATCAGAAAGATGGGCGCACGCTGATCGGCATGCTGAGCCCCAAGGCGATGCTGCAGAGCCTCTCCGACTCGCCGGCGCTGAGCCGGCTCGCCACAGAGGTCGAGGCCGTGCTGACCGAGGCGATCAAGGCAGCCCGCTGACCGCGGGAGGAGGCCGCGCCGGGAGCGGCAGCCTGGGGCGCATTCTTGCCGGGCGGGCGCCAAGAGTGGTACATTAGCGCCGCTTGCCCCTCCCTGCCTCCCCCCGAACCTGCGGCCTTGAAGCGGCCAACCTGCAAGGTGATCCCGCCGTGATTTTCCTGGTCATCAGTTTTCTGCCGCTGATCGCGGCACCATTCGTGTACCACTTCTGCGCCCGCCGGCCATCGATGATGCGCTTTCTGGACGGCTTTATCTTTGCCGCCGTGGGCGGGCTGCTGCTGGCGGGGGTGCTGCCCGACGCCTTCGCCGATGGCGGCTGGCGCGTGGCGATATTTCTGCTGCTGGGGCTCGTCCTGCCGGTACTGTCCGAGCGCATACTGCACCACGAGCGCCGGGTGCACCGGGCCGCGCTGGTGCTGGGCCTGAGCGGACTGGTGCTGCACGCGATCACCGACGGCGCCGCGCTGACCCAGGGGCACGACGATCTCGAAACGGGTATGCTGCTCAGCTTCAGCGTGCTGCTGCACCGCCTGCCGATCGCCCTGACCCTCTGGTGGCTCACCTACCCGCAGTTCGGCGCGGCCGCCGGCGCCGCCATGCTGGCGCTGATCGGCGCCAGCACGACCCTGGGCTACGCCCTGGGCCAGGAAGTGCTGGCGCCCATGAGCAGCCATGGGCTGGCGTTTTTTCAGGCCTTCGTCGCCGGTTCCCTCATGCACGTGCTGGTGCACCGCCCGCATGCCCGCGGCAGCTGCGATCACGGCGAGCCCTCCCACTGGTCCGAAGGCATGGGCAATCTGCTGGGTATCGCCCTGGTCGTCTACCTCGCCGCGCACCACGCCACCGACCCCGAACACGGCTGGCTGGCGCAGACCGGCCGGGCGCTGCTGGGCCTGAGCCTCGAGAGTGCGCCGGCCTTGCTGCTCGCCTACCTGATCGCCGGCATCGCCGTCAGCCTGATGCCCGCTGCCTACGTCGGCTGGCTGCGGTCCGGCGGACCCTGGCGGCAGGCGCTGCGCGGCGTGGCGGTCGGCCTGCCGCTGCCCGTCTGTTCCTGCGGCGTGGTGCCGCTCTATGCCACACTGATCAAACAGGGCGCTCCCGCGACCGCGGCCATGGCCTTCCTGATCGCCACGCCGGAGCTGGGCATCGACGCGGTGCTGCTGTCACTGCCGCTGCTGGGCGCCGAGATGACCACCGTCCGCGTCGCGGCCGCGGTGCTGGTGGCGCTGGCCGTCGGCGTGCTGGTGGGCCGCCGCACGTCGCCACCGCCGGCGGCGCCTCCAGCGGGCTGCTGCAGCGGCGGCGACGCCACCCCCGCTGCGCCCTGGCACCACAGGCTCGGCGCCGGCCTGCGCTACGGTCTGGGTGAACTGGTCGACCATACGGGACCGTGGATCGTGGCCGGCCTGCTGATCGCCGCACTGGTGCAGCCGCTGCTGACGCCGGGCATGTTCGCCGCGATTCCGGCCGGCCTGAGCGTCCCCGCGTTCGCCCTGCTGGGCATGCCGGTCTACGTCTGCGCCGCGGGGGCCACGCCGCTGGTCGCGGTGTTCCTCGCCAGCGGGGTTTCGCCCGGCGCGGCCCTGGCCTTTCTCATTACCGGACCGGCCACCAACCTGACCACCCTGGGCGTGCTGTCCGAGCTGCACGGCCGCCGCACCGCGCTCGCCTTCGGGGCGGTCACCTTCAGCGCCACCGTCGGGCTGGGCTACCTCACCGACGGCCTGCTGCGCGATTTTCAGCCGCTGGCGCTGCAGCTGGGCGAAGAGCACGCGTCGACGCTGCAGTGGCTGGCGCTGGCCGGCCTGGCGGCGCTGTATCTGTACTCGCTGCTGCGGCGCGGCGCCCGGGCGTTCCTGCTGGAGCTGTTCAGCCCGCGGGGCCTGTCGCAGCCGGCCCGGCACCAGCACTCACACCACTGAGCCCGGGCCGGGGCGCAACTCAGCGCGCGGCGCTGGCGGCCGGATCGCCAAGCTGGGCGAGACTGTCGATCAGGCGCAGGCCGGCCGGGTCGTCGAGCAGGCCAAAGCGGCGCATCTTGGCCACCAGCCTCGGCTTGACGTGCAGCAGCGCGACGCCGACCTTGCGCGCCGCCAGCTCCTCGCCGATCGAGCCGATGTTGATCATGGCGGTGGCGTCCAGCAGGTTGACGTCGGCGAAATCCAGCACCACGGTATGGACGCCGTCGTCGATGGCGGAGATCACCTTGAGCGCCTTGTGGGCAGCCCCGAAGAACAACGGCCCGTCGATATCGTAGATGACCACTCCCGGACCCGCTCCCCGCTCGTGCTCGTGGCTGCCCGGCCTCAGCACGGCGGTACCGGTGAGCTCGGCCATGCGCCGGATGAACAGCACCGAGGCGAGCACCAGCCCGCCGGCCACGGCGACCTGCATGTCGATGACCACCGTGAGCAGAAAGCAGGTGAGAAACACCGCCGCGTCGGCGCGCGGGGCGCGCTTGAGAATGCGCCAGGCATGGTGCGCCTCGCTCATATTCCAGGCCACCATCATCAGCACCGCCGCCATGGCGGCCATGGGGATGTAACCCAGCCAGCGCGCGAACAGCAGCATGGACAGCAGCACCACGACGCCGTGAATCACGGCGGCGAGCGGCGTGGTGGCCCCCGAGCGCACATTGGTGGCGGTGCGGGCGATGGCGGCCGTGGCGGGGATGCCGCCCAGAAACGCCACGGCGATATTCCCCAGCCCCTGCCCGATCAGTTCGCCATCGGGGTCGTGGCGGAAGCCGCTCATGCCATCGGCTACCACGGCGCACAGCAGTGACTCCAGCGCGCCCAGGACGGCGATGGAAAACGCCGCCCCCAGCAGGATGCGGATCAGCTCCAGCGACAGCCCCAGCGGCTGGCCGTCGGGGCCGGGCTGGTCCCAGGGCATGATCAGCTCCGGCGCCAGCGGCGGAATGCCGGCGCCGGTGGCGCCGTCGATGGCATAGCTGAAGCGCGAGGCGATCGTCTCGATCGGCGGCGCCAGCGCGCTGGCATTGAGCGCGGCCGCCACGAACGCGCCCACCAGCAGCGCCACCAGGTAGGACGGGATGCGCGAGTGCAGCCGCTTCCACCCCACCAGCACGGCCAGGGTCAGCGCGCCGATGGCGCACTCCTGCCACTGGAAGCCCGGCAGGGCCCTGACCAGCAGCAGCGCGCTCTCGACGAAGTGCACCGCCTCGCCCTGGGGTTTGAGCCCCAGAAAGTCCTTGAGCTGCAGAAACGCGATCACCACGCCGATGCCCGAGGTGAAGCCGATGATCACCGGGTAGGGCACGATGCGGATCAGGCGGCCCAGGCGGGTGAGCCCGAACAGGATCAGCATCACCCCGGCCATGGCGCCGCTGAGCAGCAGTCCGCCGAGGCCGAACTGGTGCACCACCGGCAGCAGCACGACCACGAAGGCGGCCGTGGGGCCGGAGATGTTGACCCGCGACCCGCCGGTCAGCGCGATCACGATGCCGCCGACGATAGCGGTGTAGAGGCCGTGCTGAGGCGCGACGCCGCTGGCGATGGCGAGCCCCATCGACAACGGCAGCGCGACGATGCCGACCGTCAGACCCGCCAGCAGGTTGACCCGCAGCGAGGGCAGCAGCGAGCGATCGGCGATGGACTGGCGCAGGGCGGCGAAGATCATGCGGGCATTGCTCCGTTCAGGGTGAACGCTCCAGGGCGAGCGGCGGAGCCACTGCGACGGCCCCAGTCTAGCGCGATGCGCTCGACGCTGGCTATCCCCCCGCCGCGCGGCGACGGCCGCCAGCGCGCATCGGCAGCCGCACGCCGGCCTGCCATCACAAAAAATTCATCTGCCGGTCAGGGGCCTGTCATCTGCGTCGTCAAAATTACAGGTATGGATACGACGACCTGGAAACTGCTGAG
The DNA here is from genome assembly GCA_963792875.1 of uncultured Gammaproteobacteria bacterium. Classification (GTDB taxonomy): domain Bacteria; phylum Pseudomonadota; class Gammaproteobacteria; order Pseudomonadales; family JAHEGP01; genus JAHEGP01. Next base: position 590,144 of record CAWBXV010000002.1, read on the forward strand.
AAAAGTCCACCTGATCGATGTCAGGGCCTTCCTCGCCATCAATGCTTCGCCGCGCCACCACGATCTCTGCCACGGTGCCCGGCTGGTGTCGCGCACGGGTGACGGCTGGCTCTACCCGCTGGCGCCGCTGCTGTGCCTGGGGGTCGAACCGGCGCTGGCGCAGGGGTTCTTCCTCGCCCTGGCCAGCGCCCTGCTGATCGAGCGCCTGCTCTACCTGGTGCTGAAAAAGGGTCTGCGGCGCAACCGGCCGCCCCAGGCAATCCCCGGCTTCCGCGCGCAGATCACGGCATCGGACGAGTTCAGCTTCCCCTCGGGGCACACCTCGGCCGCCTTCCTGTTCGCGAGCGTGTGCTGCTACTGCTTCGGGCCGGGCTGCGCGCCACTGTTCCTGTGGGCGGCGGCCGTCGGCGCCTCGCGCGTGGTGCTGGGCGTGCACTTTCCCACCGACATCCTGGCCGGCGCCACGATGGGCTGCTCGGTGGCGCTGGCGATCTGTGGAGAACTGGCATGAGAATTCTGTACGGCGTGCAGGGAACGGGCAATGGCCACGTCTCCAGAGCGCGCGCCATGGCCCGCGCGCTGGCCGGACACCCCGGCATCAGGGTCGACTGGCTCTTTTCGGGGCGCCCCCGGGAGGGCTTCTTCGACATGGCGGTCTTTGGCGACTATCTGTGGCGGGAGGGGCTGTCCTTCGCAGTGCGCGGTGGACGCATCCATTCCTGGGCCACGGTGTGTCAGAGCCGGCCTCTCACGCTGATCAGGGACATCCGCCAACTGCCCGTCGATCAGTACGACCTCATCGTCTCCGACTTCGAGCCGGTGACCGCCTGGGCCGGGCGGTTCGCGCGCAGGCGCGTGGTCGGCATCGGCCACCAGTACGCCTTCAAGCACGACATCCCGGTCGCCGGGCGCGATCCGATCGGCCGCCTGATCCTCGAGCACTTCGCCCCGGTCGCGCTGCCCGTTGGTCTGCACTGGCATCACTTCGGGCACAGCATCCTGCCGCCGATCGTCGATCTGGCGTCGGACCTGCGCTCGCAGCCTGGCAACGGCGACATCGTGGTCTATCTGCCCTTCGAAGCGCCCGCCGACATCCTGCGCCTGCTCGCCAGCCAGCCCGGAACCCGCTTCGTCATGTACCACCCTGCCGCCCAGAACGGCCAGATCGGCAACGTCGCCACCCGCCCGCCCTCGACCGTCGCCTTCAAGCAGGACCTGGCGCGCTGCAGCGGCGTCATCTGCAGCGCCGGCTTCGAGCTGATCGCGGAAGCGCTGAGCCTGGGCAAGCGGATTCTGGCCAAGCCGGTGGGCGGGCAGATGGAGCAGCTGTCGAACGCCAGGGCGCTGCGCGAGCTGCAATACGGCGAGGTGATGCCGCGCCTGGACCCCGCGCTGCTGGAGCGCTGGCTGGCCGCGCCGGGCCGGACCGTGCGCATCACCTGGCCCGACTCGGCGGGGGCGCTGGCCGCCTGGCTGGCCGATGGCTGCCAGCAAGGAGTCCCGACCCTGTCGGCCCGCCTGTGGCTCGATGCGGCCTGCAACCCGGTCAGCCACGCCCTCGCACCCTCCCCGGCCTGAGCGCCGCGCCGCGACTGCTCGACGTCACCGGTTGCCGGGCGAACGCCAGGCCCGCGCCCTGGCGGTCGCAACCGCCGCCAACCACCGCCCTCTTCCCGTCGCCCTGCCGCATGCTCTGGGCGGGTTGCCCGCGCCATCGCCACCCGGGTCAGCGCGCGGCTGTCATGTTCTTGTAACAATTCGGTAACACCCTCGTTACATGCGTCGACTACCTTGGCGGCTCACGTGGGCAGTACCCGACGTTCCGGGTCTGCCGCTTCACCCCTGCTACAGAGAGCCCTTGATATGCGCAAGACCCTCGTTTCAGTCTCGTTGGCCGGTCTGCTGGGATTCAGCACCGCCGGTCACGCCCGCGATTACATCACCATCGTCGGATCATCGACGGTGTACCCCTTTGCCACCGTCGTCGCCGAAAACTTCGGCAGGGGCACGGCCTTCAAGACACCCAAGATCGAGTCCACCGGCACCGGCGGCGGCTTCAAATTGTTCTGCGCCGGCGTCGGCGTCGGGCATCCCGACATCACCAACGCCTCGCGCCGCATCAAACAGTCCGAAATCGACGATTGCGCAGCCCACGGCGTGACCGAGATCGTCGAGGCGACCATCGGCTTCGACGGCATCGTGCTTGCCAACTCCCGCAAGGCGCAGCCCATGGCGCTGTCCGCTCGGGACATCTTTCTGGCCCTGGCCAAGGTGGTGCCCAACCCCAAGGGGGGCGACGACCTGGTGCCCAACCCGTACCGGACCTGGAAGGACGTGAATCCCACCCTGCTCGCGAACAGGATCGAGGTGATGGGACCGCCGCCGACCTCAGGTACGCGCGACGCCTTCGTCGAACTGGCGATGGAGGGCGGCTGCCAGACAATCCCCTCGATCAAGGCCGTCAAGGCACAGGACGAAGACCGCTTCAAGGCGATCTGCCACGGCCTGCGCGAAGATGGCGCCTATATCGAGGCGGGTGAGAACGACAACCTGATCGTGCAGAAGCTGGAGGCCAATCCCCGAGCTGTGGGCATCTTCGGCTTCAGCTTCCTCGATCAGAACATCGACCAGCTGCAGGGCGCCTCGGTGGGCGGTGTGGCGCCGACTTTCGAGAACATTGCAGACGGCTCCTATCCCGTGGCGCGTTCGCTCTATTACTACGTCAAGAAGGCCCACATCGGCAGCGTTCCCGGGATCGCTGAGTACAACGCCGAGTTCATGAGTGAGCGGGCCATCGGCGACGAGGGCTATCTCATCGACAAGGGCCTGATACCGATGCCGCCGCAGCAGCGCAAGCAGATGCAGTCGGCCGTGACCGGCCTCAAGCCGCTGCGGGGACTCGACAGCTGATCGCGCCACATCCCCCGTCCCAAGCGAGGACCGGCGCACGCCGGTCCTCACCGTGCTTTTAAAGGTAGCCTGCCGTGTTCTCCTTCCCACAGATTGCCCTGGTACTGCTGGCCCTCAGTGTGGCTGGCTACTACGCGGGCCAGCGGCGCTCACTGCGCGTCGCCAGCCAGGCCGGCGGGCTGCAGAGCCTGCACTCGCTGCCCGGCTACTACGGCTGCTACGCGGCGCTGTGGACAGCGGTCCCGGCCCTGCTGCTGCTGCTCGCGTGGCTGCTGTGCCGCGATACCCTGCTGACCCGAGCGGTCATTCTGCTGCTGCCACCTGAGGCCCGGGGCCTGCCCGCGCCGCAGCTCAACCTGCTGATGAACGACGTGCGCAACCTCGCGCAAGGCAACATGGTATCGGGCGCGGTCACGCCCGCGCTGCAGGCCGCAGCGGACCACTACCAGCGGTTTGGGCGGCTTGCCCAGCAGGCGCTGCTGCTGGCCGTGGTCGCGCTGGCGCTTGGGGGCGCCGTCCTTGCCCGCAGCCGCATCTCTCCTGCGCTGCGCGCGCGCAACCGCGTGGAAGCCGCCGCCCGCACCGTTATGATCGGCTTTGCCTCGATCGCCATCCTCACCACGGTGGGCATCGTGCTGTCAGTGGTGTACGAGTCCTGGCTGTTCTTCCGCCAGGTACCGGCGGGGGAGTTCTTCCTCGGCACGGTGTGGAGCCCACAGACCGCGCTGCGCGCCGACCAGGTGGCGGCCGCCGGCAGCTTTGGCGCGATCCCCCTGTTCACCGGTACGCTGATGGTGTCAGCGATCGCCCTGCTGGTCGCGGTGCCGATCGGTCTGATGTCTGCGATCTATCTCTCCGAATACGCCTCCCGCAGAACCCGGTCAGTGGCCAAACCCCTGCTGGAGATGCTGGCGGGCATCCCCACCGTGGTCTATGGCTTTTTTGCCGCGCTCACCATGGCGCCTCTGCTGCGCAGCCTGGGCGAGAGCATGGGCTTGACCGTGGCCTCGGAGAGCGCGCTGGCGGCCGGGCTCGTCATGGGCGTGATGATCATCCCCTTTGTCTCCTCCCTGTCGGACGACGTCATCAACGCGGTCCCGCAGGACCTGCGCAATGGCTCCTACGCGCTTGGCGCCACCCGCTCCGAGACCGTCACCCGCGTCGTCCTCCGCGCGGCGCTGCCCGGCATCGTCGGCGGCGTGCTGCTGGCCGTCTCGCGGGCCATCGGCGAAACCATGATCGTGGTGATGGCGGCGGGTCTGTCCGCCAATCTCACCGCCAACCCGCTGGACAGCGTGACCACCGTCACCGTGCAGATCGTCACGCTGCTGACCGGCGACCAGGAATTCGACAGCGCCAAGACCCTGGCAGCCTTCGCCCTGGGCCTGACCCTGTTTGTGTTCACACTCGGCCTCAATCTGATAGCGCTGCACACCGTGCGGAAGTACCGGGAACACTATGAATAGACGCCAGCCGCCGGCATCCACTGCCGGCCAACCCCGCACCATCGACCGCATCAACGCCGGTCTGGCGCGCCGCTATGCGCGCGAGCGACGCTTCCGGCGGCTCGGGCGGCTGGCAGTGTTCACCGGCATCGGCTTCGTGTCGATTCTGTTCATCGACATCTTCCTCAAGGGCCATACGGCGTTCCGGCAGACGGTGATCCGCCTGGACATCGCCTACGACCCGGCAGTGATCGATCCGGCAGGTAGCGGCGACCCGGCGCAGCTGCTGCGGGCCGACTACTTCGGCCTGGTCAAGCAGGCACTGCGCGAGCGCTTCCCGGAAGCCACCGACCGCCGCGTCCTGCGCGAGCTCTACCGCCTGGTGAGCCAGGGCGCCGCCCTGACGCTGAGGGACCAGGTCGCACGCGACCCCGCGATCATCGGGACCCGGCAGTCCGTGTGGCTGCTGGCCGGCGACGACATCGACATGCTGATCAAGGGACATATCGACCGCTTCACCCCCGCGTCCAGCCGGCGCGTCTCCGACCGGACGCTCGCCTGGGTGGACAGTCTGGCGGCCGCCGGCAGCATCGACCGGCGCTTCAACCTGAATTTCTTCCTGGCGGGGGACTCGCGGCAGCCGGAGATGGCCGGCATCGCCGGCGCGCTCAAGGGTTCCTTCTACACGCTGGCGCTGACCCTGCTGTTGTCCTTCCCGATCGGCGTGGGGGCGGCGCTCTATCTGGAGGAGTTCGCGCCGCGCAACCGCTGGACCGACCTGATCGAGGTCAACATCAATAATCTGGCGGCAGTGCCGTCCATCATCTTCGGCCTGCTGGGCCTCGCGGTGTTCATCAACTTTTTCGGCGTGCCGCGTTCGACGCCGCTGGTTGGCGCGCTGGTGCTGACCCTGATGACACTGCCCACCATCATCATCGCCAGCCGCTCGGCACTGCGGTCGGTGCCGCCATCCATCAGAGACGGCGCCCTGGGAGTGGGCGCGTCGCCACTGCAGACGCAGCTGCATCACGTGCTGCCACTGGCACTGCCGGGGATGCTCACCGGGACCATCATCGGCATGGCGCAGGCGCTGGGCGAGACCGCCCCGCTGCTGATGATCGGCATGATCGCCTTCATCGCCGACCCGCCGTCAGGGATCACCGACCCGGCGACGGTGCTGCCGGTGCAGATCTATCTCTGGGCGGACAGCCCCGAGCGGGCATTCGTTGAGCGCACGTCCGCCGCCATCATGGTGCTGCTGGGCTTTCTGGTCGCCATGAACCTGCTGGCGGTGATGCTGCGCAGAAAATTTGAGCGCCGCTGGTAGGCGATCCGGCGGACCCGAAAATCGCGTGCCGAACCCAAACGTGGAGAGACCCAGAAGATGATCGACAGCGCCCTGCCGGTTCCGGACCGGAACCGGCCTCCTGCCCTCAGCGACAGCCGCGCACCGGCTGCGCCGCAGCCGACCGCCACCGTGGGCGAAATCCACTGCGCCGACCCGCGGCTGCTGTGTCGGAACGTCAACGTGCACTATGGCCTCGCCCATGCCATCAGAAACGTCAGTCTGGACATCGGACGCAATGAGGTGCTGGCCATGATCGGCCCATCGGGCTGCGGCAAGTCGACCTTTCTGCGCTGCCTCAACCGCATGAACGACACCATCGACAATTGCCGTGTGACCGGTGAGATTCTGTTGGACGGGCAGGACATCTATGCCGGCGACATCGACGTCGTGCCCCTGCGGGCGCAGGTCGGCATGGTCTTCCAGAAGCCCAATCCCTTCCCGAAGTCGGTCTATGAGAATGTCGCCTACGGTCCCCGCATCCACGGCCTGGCCCGCAGCAAGCGGGATCTCGACGAGATCGTCGAGCGCAGCCTGCTGCGCGCGGCGCTGTGGGACGAGGTCAAGGACCGGCTGCATGAGCCGGGCACCGGCTTGTCCGGCGGACAGCAGCAGCGCCTCTGCATCGCCCGCGCCATTTCGGTGTCGCCGGAGGTGATTCTGATGGACGAACCCTGCTCGGCCCTGGACCCCATCGCCACGGCGCGGGTGGAGGAACTCATCGACGAACTGCGGGAGAGCTACACCATCGTCATCGTGACCCATTCCATGCAGCAGGCCGCGCGGGTGTCGCAGCGCACCGCCTACTTTCACCTGGGCGACCTGATCGAGGTCGGCACGACCGACGACGTGTTCACCCGGCCGTCGCACCGGCTGACGGAAGACTACATCACCGGTCGCTTCGGATAGAACGGGAGTCACACCGACATGGCCTACACCACACAGCAACACATCGTGCAGCGCTTCGACAGCGAGCTGAATCAGGTCGCCGCTCTGGTCGACCAAATGGGCCGCCTGGCCCTCGATCAGCTGCGACGGAGCCTGGCATCGCTGCACAACGAAGACGCCGCCGATGCCCACGCCATCATCGCCCGCGACAAGCTGATCAATGATCTGGACGTGCAGATCGACGAGCAGATCTTCCGCTTGATAGCGCGCCGGCAGCCCCTGGCAAAAGACCTGCGCGAAATTCTGGCGCTGGGCAAGATCGTGGCGGATCTGGAGCGCGCCGGCGACGAGACCCGCAAGATCGCCGGGCTGACAGTGCGCTTCTACGAGGGGGAGAGCCACCCGCCCGGCGAGCCGATTCTGCGGGATATCCACACCATGGCCGCCTATGTCTGCAACATGATGGAGGCCAGCCTGGCGGCGTTTGCGGGCCTGGACGTCGAGCGCGCGGTCGCCGTGCTGCGGCTGGGCGATGGGCTCGAGGGAGAATTCCGCTCCACGCTGCGGCGCCTGAGCACCTTCATCATGGAGGACGCGCGCAACGTCGGCTACTTCGTGGACATCGTGCTGGGCATCCGCGCCCTGGACCGCTTCGGCGTCCACGCCAAGAACATCGCCGGCCATGTCATCTTTCTGGCCGCTGGCGAGGACGTGCGCCATCTCGGCGCAGACGCCGTACAGCACCTGCTTGACGGGCGCCCGCCCGCAGCGGTGCTCGACCCGGGCGCCGATGCCGGCCCGTCGTGACCGGGGGGGCCGCGGTCAGTAGATCACGCGCCCGGCCACCAGGCGCCGATAGCGTTCGTCCGACAGGCCCAGCAGCCCCTTGAACACGCGCTCGTTGTCGCGGCCCAGCAGCGGCCCCGGCGCGACCTCGACCGGGGTGGCGCTCAGCTTCACGTAGGGCCCGTAGAGAGTCTCGGCAAAGCCCAGCGGGTGCCTCACCTCGATGAACGTGCCGCGCGCGCGGTAGTGCGGGCAGGCCAGCAGGTCCGCGACGCCGTAGACCGGGGCGGCGGCCACACCGCGGCCCTGCAGCCGCTCGGCCAGAGCGCGGTCGTCGAACTGCGAGGTCCACGCGGCAAGCTGCGCGTGCAGGCGGTCGACGCCGGCCAGGCGCCGCGCCGCGGTGTCGTAGTCCGCCGCCCACCGCGGTCGCCCCAGCGCCGCCCGCAGCGCCTGCCACTCGCCGTCGCCGCCGACGGCGATGCTGATCCAGCGGTCCTCGCCGCGGCAGGGAAACACGCCGTGAGGCGCGGCCGCCCCCAGCGGGTGCCCGTTGCCGCGGGGACCGGCGACGCGGCCGTTCAGCACATAGTCCATATAGGCCGGCCCCAGCAGCTGCATCATCGCCTCCTGCTGGGAGAAGTCGACGTGCTGGCCCTGGCCGCTGCGGTCGCGATGGCGCAGCGCCGCGAGGGCGGCAAAGGCCGCGAAGATGCCGGCCAGTGGGTCGCTGAAGGCATTCTCCATCGGCACCGGCCCGCCCCCCTGGTACCCCGTCAGGCTGTCGATGCCGGTGAGCGAGCTGAGGCTGAGGCCGTAGGTGCGCACGTCCCGCAGCGGACCATACAGGCCGGTGGCGGGCATGGACAGCAGCACCAGATCGCTCCTGGCGCCGCGCAGCTGCTCATAGCCGAGCTGCAGCTTGGCCATGACGCCGGGGCCGAAGTTTTCGATCACCAGGTCGGCCTGGCCCACCAGCTCCAGCAGCAGCTCGCGGGCCTCGGGCTTTTTCAGGTCGAGGCTGACCGAGCCGTTGCCCGCCCAGCTGGCGTGATTGAACAGGCTGCGCTCAGGGTCCGGACGGCCCTCGGCGAAGGGGGGGATGTGGCGGGTCATGTCCAGGCGGGCGCGCGACTCGACCTTGATCACGTCCGCCCCCAGCCAGGCCAGGGTCTGGCCCGCCACCGGGCCGGCCCAGACCCAGCCGAGGTTGACCACGCGCAGGCCGTGCAGCGGCGCGCGGCCGGCGCCGACGGGACCTTGCCCGCCCGCCGCTGCGTCCCGCCGGGCTGCCGCGGCGGAACCGGCCCCCTCGCCGAACCCGTCCGCATCGTGCTCGCCCAGGCGCGGCGCCGGCCTGGACGGCCCGCCGGGACAGGCCGGCAGCTTGAAGGGCGCACCCAGCGCCCTGACCGTGCCAAGGTCGGGGTGCTCGATGTCGACGAAGAACTGCCGGGCCGCCAGGTGCTCCTGCGCGGCCGCCTCGGCCACGGTGAACACAGCGCTGACCGGGCAGCCCGCCGCCTGGCAGCGCGTCATGATGTCCATCTTGCCATGGCCGCGCGTCCAGGCTTCCAGCAGCGGATACAGGCGGCCGGCATGGCGGGCCCGCGACTGCATGGTGGCGAAGCGGGGATCGTCGGCCCAGGCCGGGTTGCCCATCACCCGGCGCAGCCCGTCCCACTGGGCCGGCTCCAGCGCCAGCACCCACACGTGGCCGTCGCGGCAGGGCAGGATGGTGGCGGGCGCGCCCTGCGCCATGCCCACGCCGGTGCGGGAGGCGCACACGCCGTCCTGCGCGTAGCCGCCGACGTTGTAGGCACCCACGAAGGTGGCGGCGATGGCCTCGGCGCTGGACACGTCCACCAGCTGGCCGCCGCCCACCCGCTCCCGCCCGAGCAGCGCTGCCAGCCCCCAGCTGGCGCCGGCGATGGCGCCATAGTAGTCCGCGGCAAAGGTGCCCTGCTCCAGCGGCGCCTCGCCGGGCCTGCCACAGTAGCGGCTGCCCGCTCCCGACAAGTGGAAGGCGTTGAGATCGGTGCCCTGCCAGGCGCTGAAGGGACCGGTCTGGCCGAACGGCGTGATGGCGATCACCACCAGCGCGGGGTTGGCCGCCGCCAGCGTGGCGTAGTCCAGCCCCCAGGACCGCATCTGCGCGGGCGGGTGGTTGTCGATCAGCACGTCCGCCCCGCGCAGCAGCTGCAGGAAGCGCTCGCGACCGGCCGCCGTACCGACGTCACAGATCACCGAGCGCTTGTTGGTGTTGTTGATGAAGAACAGCCCGCTCTTTTCCGGGTGCGGCACATCGCCGGGAAAGGGCCCCAGGCGCCGCGACGCATCGCCGCCGGGCGGCTCCACCTTGATGACATCGGCGCCGAAATCGGCGAACAGCCTGGCGCAGAAGGGCGCCGAGACCAGCTCGCCGAAATCGACCACCCTGATGCCCGCGAGGGCGCCGTCGCTCATGCTGTTCCCCCTTGCGCGCCGCCGCCCTCAGGCCTCGGCGCCGGTCAGAAAGGCGGCGGCGACCCGCGCGACCGCGCGGCTCTGCTGCGGATGCACACAGAAGGCGTGCGCGATGTCGGCCAGGTGGCGGCAGCCGGCCGCGGCCGGCAGCACGGCGACGACTTCCGGCGGTACCCAGAAGTCGTCGCCGGCCAGCACGAACAGGGTGTCCTGCAGCGGCAGCTCGTGCAGCTGCCCGGCGAGGTCGCGACTGCCGAAGAAGCGCACGTAGTCCGCGATGAGCAGGGCGAAATTATCGAAGAAGGCGCCGCCCCGCAGGGCCCGGTACACCGGCTCGGCGGCATCGCCCAGCTGCAGGCGCCGGCGCAGCAGGCGCAGCGACAGCCCCTCAGAGGCCAGCAGCCGCCGGAGGGCAGAGCGCACCGTGCGGTTGATGGCGGGCACCGCCATCGCCTGCAGGAACCGGCGGTTGCGGCCCCTGGGACCGAGAAAGGGACAGATCAGCACCAGCCTGAGCTGCGGCACCGCCGCGCTCAGTTCGCCGTGCAGCGCGACCGCCACGGCGGCGCCGAGTGAGTGCCCCAGCAGGTACACGCGATCAGCCCGCCGGGACGCGACCAGGCCGAGGATCTCATCGCGGTGCCGCTCGACCAGCCGCTCGAGGCTGCGCTGCGACTCGATGCGCGCACTGGCAGGCTCCTGCCCGTAGTGCGTGAGCGTGACCGCCGCGCTGCAGCCGGTGAACGCCTTCAGGCTGTCGACGAAGCCGTCGTAGATGCCGGGAATGGACGGATTGCCGGGCAGCAGCACCACGAGGGCGCTGTCCCCGGTCCCGCCGGCCTCCCTGCCAGACACCGGCAGCTCAGCCCTCGAAGGCCTTGCGCGGCGCACTCGCCGCAGGCGCCGCCGCGCCTCTGAGGTAGGCCAGCATGGTATCGGCGTCCGACACTTCGAAGGGGTCGGTCGGGCACTGGTCGCCGAAGTCCGGCTCGATAAACATCTTCTCTATCTGGCAATCGTTGACCAGCATCGAATAGCGCCAGGAGCGCATGCCGAAACCGATGTTGGACTTGTCCACCAGCATGCCCATCTTGCGGGTAAATTCGCCGTTGCCATCCGGCAGCAGGAAGATGTTCTGGTTGCCCTGCTGCTTGCCCCACTGAAACATCACGAACGCGTCGTTGACCGAAACGCAGATGATCGCATCGACGCCTTCGGCCTGGAACTCGGCGTAGAGTTCGTCGTAACGCGGCAGGTGGGTGGACGAGCAGGTCGGCGTAAAGGCGCCGGGCAGAGAGAACACCACGACCTTCTTGCCGCCGAACAGCTCCTCGGTCGTGCGCGGCTGCCAGCGGTAGGGGTTGGGACCCTCCACCGACTCGTCGCGCACCCGGGTCATGAATGTCACGTGCGGAACGCTACCTGTAGCGATCATAATCACCTCCGTTCAGACTGCAGCCCTGTCAGATTCGCCTGCGGCAACCGGGCTGGATGGGTTACCCATTGACTCGACACCATGATACGGCAGATGGAAAATAGATAAAATTGAATAAAATAGATCGCACCGATCGCTTTTATTGAAAAAACCCCGGCCAAGGCGGCGATGGGTCAACGCCGACAGAGCGGCACCATCGCCCCGTGGAGCGCGCAGGCGCCACGGTACCGCCCGCCCCGGGCGCCAGCCGCGCTGGCGGACACCAGGGGCGCCGCCAAGGCAAACTCACGCCACCGTGAACGGATCGGGGATGGTCTTGCCCTCGCGATCCAGCACCTCCGCAGCCACCAGCTTTTCGAGGTAGCGCGTATCCCACCAGTTGAGCTGCATCTGCTTGGCGCGGCGGAAGAACAACTGGATGTCATACTCCAGCGTGAAGCCGTAACCACCGTGGATCTGCTCGCACTTGGCCGTGGTGTTGCGGAAGGTGTTGCAGGCGAACAGCTTGGCCATCGGCGCAAGGCGCTCGATGGGGCGGCCCTGCGCGTGATTCCACGCGGCCTCCAGCACCAGCACCTTGGCCCCCTCGATCTCGGTGGAACAATCCGCCATGTAGTGCGCCAGCGCCTGGAACGCCGCCAGCGGCTTGTCGAACTGCTGGCGCTCCTTGGAATACTTCACCGTGATCTCCAGGGCGCGGGCGGCCCCGCCCACCGCCTGCGCGGCCTGCAGGATGGCGCCCTCGTACATGCACGCCTGCCAGGTGTGCCAGCCGCTGCCGGCCGCGCCGATGCGCTGCCCGGCGGTGGCGGCAACATCGGTGAAGGTCACCTGGTACTGGGTGTCGGAGGCCATCGACAGCTGCTGTTCCAGTGCCACGCCCGGCGCGTCCCGGTCGATCAGAAACAGATCGACGGCCGCGGCCGCGTCACCGGTTCTGGCCAGCACCAGCAGCTTGTCCGCCGCCTTGCCGTAAAACACGTGGCGTTTGACGCCGTTGAGCCGGAAGCCGTCGCCGGCGGCCTCGGCCCGCAGCTGTACGCCCTCGGGGCCGAAACCGCGGTCGGGCTCGAGCCACGCCGGGGTGGCGATCAGCTCACCGGCGCCCAGGGCGGGAAGCCACTCGCCCTTCTGCGCCTCGCTGCCGGCCTTGACGATCGCGGACAGCACCATGACGGTGCTGACGAAGTGTGGCCCGGGAGCCAGCGCGCGCCCAAGCTCCTCGTAGATGACCGCGCAATCGACCATATTGAAGCCCATGCCGCCATATTCTTCCGGCAGCAACATGCCCAGCACGCCGGTCTCCTTGAGCTGGTTCCACAGGCTTCCGGGGACGCCCATGGGATCGTTTTCCAGCGCCCTGACGGTTTCCAGCGTACCGTGCTTTTCGCACACATTGCGCATCATGTCGCGCAGGATGTTCTGCTCTTCGGTGAATATCAGGTCCATGAAAATGTCCTCGTGATCTCTGTACGGAATTGTCGATCTAACGCGTTAAGTTTGCTTCGGCGCGTCGGCACCGGGCCGGGGTCAAGGCCGCCACTGGTCGCCCTTGCGCTGCCAGGGGTTGTCGTTGGCATCCAGCGGCACGGCCACACGCGCCTTACAGGAGGTGGAGACGGCGCCATCGACCAGCACGGCCAGGTCGAGGTCGACCCAGCAGCAACCGGTGTCGTCGGTGCCGATGCCCTCGACACTGCCCTGCAGCACCATGCGGTCACCCGGGAACACCGAACTGCTCATCTTGAACTTCATGCGCCCGAGGCGGCCCTTGGGACCGGTCCAGTCGGTGACGTAGCGCTCGAACCAGGCGGCGTTGTTGGGCGTGTTGATGAAGATGTCCTTGAGCCCGTTGCGGTTGATGGCGAAGTCCTTGTCGTGGTGCATCGGGCGCCAGTCGCGGCTGGCCATGGCGCCCAGCACCACGGTGGTGGCGGTGACGTCCTGGCTCAGCGGCGGCAGCTGCTGGCCCACCTGTATCTGATCCGCTGTCAGGCTCTCGACGGCTGCGCTGCTCATGGTGCCTCCCTCCTGTAGCCGAGGCAGGAATAGGTGTCCCTGCCCACGAACTCGCCGTGCTGGTTGATCACTTCGACGTCGATCACCCAGAAGCGCCCCCTGCCGACCTTGGTGGTCTTGACGTCGCTGATGGAGCGGATGACCTGGTAGGTCTCCAGCGCGTCGCCGGGGCGCACGGGCGCGCCGAACACCATCTCGTTGCCGGCGATGATGGCCTCGGGCAGGCTCAGCAGCCGCTTCAGGTCGAAGTGCGTCTGCAGCGCCGTCTGCTCTCCCTCGGCGCCGGGCGCCCAGTAGTGCGGCCTGAACCAGACCGACAGCATGGTGGGCGGCGCGATGAAGCCACCGGTGATGTCCTGGGCGACCTGGCGATCCCAGAACAGGGGGTTGCCGTTCTGCACCGCCGCGCAGGTGTTGTAGACGTAGCCCATCTCGATATCGAAGGTGGTCTTCTCGCGATATTGCTCCGTGCCGATCAACGCCTGCACCTCAGGCGGGATTTCCGGTATCACTGCAGACATGTCATTCTCCTACTCGGTGTAAGCGGATGAGGGCCGGCGCTACTCGATAGCTCCGCTGGCCCGCCAGCGCTCGATGTCGGCGTCGCTGACCCCGGCGCCGCGCAGCACCTCGTCGGTGTCGGTGGCGCCGGCAGGCTTGACCTCGTGCACGGGCTGACCGCGCTCGCCGCCGGCCAGCACCGGCCCCAGCTGCCGGAACTCCCCCTGCTCGGGGTGGCGCGCCAGCATGAAGGTGTCGCGCGCCAGCAGGTGCGGGTCGTCGACCACCTCGGCGACGCTAAGCACCGGCGCCATGCAGGTGTCCGCTGCAGCCAGCAGCGCGGTCCAGTCGTCGCGCCTGCGCGTGGCGAACTTCTGCGCAAAGGCCGCCTTCATCGCCTCCTGCACCCCGTCGTCGTACTGGGAGCCGCTGTACTGCTCGAGCTCGAGCAGGCGGCACAGGTTCCGGAAGAAGTGCGGCTCGATGGCCCCGAGCGAGATCGCCTTGTCGTCCGCGGTCCTGTAGACGCCGTACCAGGCGTACTTGCCGGTCAGCACGCCGCTGTCGGGCTTGGTCTCGACGCCGGTGGCCGTGTACTGGTCGAGGTACAGGGACATCAGGCTGAGCACCCCGTCGGTCGCGGCCACATCGAGGTAGGCGCCCTCGCCGTGACGGAAGCGGTTGAGCAGCGCAGCCACGATGGCCAGCGCCGCGTGCATGCCCCCGCCCGCGCTGTCGGCGACCGTGGCGCCCGGAATGGCCGGGCGACCCTCGCTGTCGCGGCCGCTGCAGTCGAGGAAGCCGGCCATGGCCAGGTAATTGATATCGTGTCCCGCCCATTGGGCGTAGGGGCCGTCCTGACCGTAGCCGCTGGTGGAGCAGTACACGATGGCGGGGTTGATCGCCTTCAGGTCGTCGTAGCCGACACCCAGGCGCGCGGCCACACCGGGCCGGTAGCTCTCGATCACCACGTCGACCGCTGCGACCAGCTTGCGGATGACCTCGCGCCCGTCATCGGCCTTGAGGTCGACCCGGATTTTCTGCATGCCGCGCCCAGCGCCGTAGGCGTGATACACCGGGTCGATCTGCTTCTTGCCCTGCGCGGCGACCGGCGCCACCTTGATCACGCTCATGCCGTAGTCGGCGAGGATCCGGGTGGCGCGGGCGGCCGGCCCGACACTGGCCAGATCGAGTACTCTGAGGCCCTTCAGAAACGCCATGCTGCTGTCTCCCTGCTCTTGCTGACCGCTGTCCCGCGCATCAGAAGTTCTTCGGCAGGCCGAGCGAGCGGCGCGCGATGATGTTCTTCTGGACTTCCGAGGTGCCGCCGCCGATGGTGTCGATGACGGTGTAGGTGTAGCAGCTCTCCGAGCGGCCCTTCAGCGGCGCGTCCTCGGTGCCGAGCGCCAGCTGCGCGCCGGGGCCGACGATATCCATGGTGGCATTGGCCACGCGCAGGGACAGCTCGGTGGCGTACAGCTTGTACATGGAGGCCTCGACGGTCGGCGTGCGGCCGCTGTTGATGGCCGCGTCGACGAACTTGACACCCAGCAGCCGCGCCACCTCGCACTCGGTGGCCAGCTGGGCGACGCGCTGACGGATGACCGGGTCGTCCCGCAGCGGCACGCCGTCGCAGGTGGCCGTCTTGACGTAATCGCACAGCAGCTCGACGCGGCCGCGGATGGGCGCGAAGGTGAACAGGGTGAAGCGCTCGATATCCAGCGCCTCGGCGATGTACTGGAAGCCCTTGTTGAGCTCGCCGACGCGATACTCGTCGGGCACGTACACGTTGTCGAAGAACACGCCGTTGGTGCGCTCGCCGCCCATGGTGGGCATGGGATGGATGGTCAGGCCCGGGTCGTTCATGGGCACCATGAACAGGGTGATGCCGTGGTGCTTGGGCGCATCGGGGTCAGTGCGGGCGCCCACCCAGTACCAGTCGGCAAAGTGGGCCGAGGTGGTGAAGATCTTCTGGCCGTTCAACACCCAGCCGTCACCCTGGCGCTCGGCCTTGAGCCGCATGGCGGCGGAGTCGGAGCCGGCATTGGGCTCGGAGTAGCCGACGGCGAACTCGACCTCGGCGTTGATGATCTTGGGCAGGAATTCCTTTTTGAGCTTGTCGGAACCGACGTTGATCAAGGTCTTGCCGATGATACCCACGCCCTTGCCGATGCCCGGCGCGCCGACCGCCGACAATTTCTCGTTGAGCAGGTACTCGTAGAAGCCGTCGCCCTCCTGACCGCCGTGCTCCTTGGGCCAGGTGATACCCAGCCAACCCTTGGCGGCCAGCTTTTTCATGAAGTCGCGGCGGGGCTGGGTATCGGCTACCTGCGCCATGTTTTCCCGCGTCACATCCATGATGTCGATGTGGCGGTGCTGGGCAAAAAACTGGTCGACTTCGCGCAGAAATTCGTTTTGCTCTGCAGAAAAATCAAAATCCATGGCGGTTATCCTCGCGCTGTTTAGCGGCCGCCGCTGCGGGCCCATGGGGCCGGCAGGCAGCCAGGATGAAGTTCAGATTCTAGCCAGTCGGCGCCGTCATTTGAGTGCTCGCGGGCGTCTCGAGCGGCCTGCAGGGTGGCAGCAACGGCCACCGCCGCAGGCGCCAAAAAAACCGTTTACTGACGATCGCCAAGCTTACGTAGTGCCCTACACGGCGGATCATCGCGGCGCTGCAAAACGCTACCGACGCGGCACCCAGCCCCGCCGGACTAACGCTTTTTACATGTCGCACGCGAGCCCGCCGCGGCATCAGCCGGCCTTGCCCAGTGCGCCGGACTGGCGCAGCTGGACGATGCGTTCGCCGTCGTAACCGAGCACGTCCCGCAGCACCTGCTCGGTGTGCTCGCCCGCGGTGGGCGCGCGGTGCGGCTCAGGCAGCTCCTCACCGCCGAATTTCACCGGGAAGGCCAGCATGTCGGCGCCGTGTGACTCGTGATCGAGCACCTTGATGCGCGCCTTGAACTGCGGGTCGTCGACGATGTTCTCCGGCGTATTGACCGGCGCGATGGGGGTGTTGACCTCGTTGCTGAAGGCCAGCCACTGGGCCGACGTCTTCTGCCGGAAGATGTCCCGCAGCTCTATCTGCAACTCGCGGTTGCCGGGCGCGTGATCGGCGTACTTGGAGCCTGGCCACTTCTGGAACAGGTCCATGCGGTCGACGCCCTCGCAGAAGTTCTTCCAGAACGCCTGCTCTGAGGCCATGAACAGCACGTGGCCGTCGCTGGACTCATACATCTGATAGCGCACGCCGTGGCGCATGCCCGCCGTCGCCACCGGACGGCGCTTGTAGCCATCGGCCTTGTTGCCGGTCACCACGTCCTCGGGGCGGCGGTAGGCGAGGTAGCTCTCGCTGCGGTACCAGTCGAAAAAGGCCGCCGCGTCGCTCTGGCCCAGCTCCATCTCGCAGCCCTGGCCGGACTCGCGCGCGCGCAGCACCCCGGCCAGTATGGCCAGGCCGCCGACCAGCGGCGCCGCATTGATGCCGATGGAGACGTGCTCGGGAATGTAGCAGAAGCCCTCGTCGTCGTAGGCCGGCGCCACCACGCCGGACCAGGTGTCGTAGGCGATGCCGTGGGAAGGCATGTCCCTGTAGGGGCCGGTGCTGCCGTAACCCGACACCGTGCAGAACACGATCTTCGGGTTGATCTGCCGGAGGTCATCGAAACCCAGCCCCAGCTTGGCCAGCGTGCCGGGGCGCATGGTCTCGATCACCACGTCGGCGTCCCTGACCAGTTCGCGGTAGACCTCTTTACCGGCCTCGGTCTTGATGTCCAGGGTGATGCTCTTCTTGCCGCGATTGAGGTGGTAGTGCATCAGCGAAACGCCCTCGATGATGGGCCAGGTCATCTCACGGATGTAGTCGCCGGCGGGCGACTCGACCTTGATCACCTCGGCCCCGAGGTCTGCAAAGGAGGTGGAGATCGCCGCCGGCCCCAGCATTGAGCTCTCGATGATGCGCAGTCCCGCCAGCGGGGGAGGAGTGGTTGCTGTCATGTCTTTGGTACCTCGAATAACTAGCCTGGTTGCACGATTGGCGGCCACGGGGGCGCCACTCTCAGCCCTGGGAGCGGCCGTTAAGATACGCCAAGTACCCCGGAATGGGCCGCTCTCCATCAATTCTGATCGGGCCGTTCGTATATCATTTTCGGCCAGCCCGGACTAGCGCAGATGCCCCACTGCGCCAGCGGACCTTCGGTGTACCTTCGGGGTAGCTGTCGTCGGCGCGGCGGCTGTCGTATCATGCGCAGGCATCGCACCGGCGCCCGACGCGCTGCCAACGCCATCACTGCGGAATCCCGGCCGACCATGAGCACCCTGCGCGCGCTGATCCAATCTCCTGGCATCCTGGCCGCGCCCGCCGTGTACGACTGTCTCGGCGCGCTGTGCGCACAGCGCGCCGGCTTCCGCCTTCTGTTCACCAGCGGCTATGGCATCGCCGCCTCGCGGCTCGGCAAGCCCGACCTGGGTTATCTGACCGCCACCGAGATGGTGGACGCGGCGGGCCGCATCGCCGCCTGCGTGGACATCCCGGTCATCGCCGACATCGACACCGGCTATGGCAATGCCCTGAACGTGATCCGCACCGTCGAGGACATCGCCCGCACCGGCGTGGCCGGCATTCTGCTGGAAGACCAGCGCTGGCCCAAGCGCTGCGGCCACTTCGAGGGCAAGCGCCTGATCGACGCCGCCGAGCACGCCGCCAAGATCCGTGCCGCGCGCCATGCGGCCGGCGCCAGCGGCCTGGTGATCGTCGCGCGCACCGACGCACGCGCCGTGGAGGGGCTGGACGCGGCCCTGGAGCGCGCTGCGCGCTACCTCGACGCCGGCGCCGATGTGCTCTTCGTGGAGGCGCCGCAGTCGCGTGCCGAGCTGGCCGAGATCGCCCGCCGCTTTCCCGGCGTGCCGCTGATGGCGAATATCATCGAGGGCGGCAAGACCCCCAACCTGACCACCGCGGAGCTCGATGCCATGGGCTACAAGCTGGTCGCCTTCGCCCTGTCCGGCCTGTTCGCCGCCGCGCAGGCAATCGCCGACTGCTTTTCTATACTCGCCAGGGACGGCGCGACGGCGTCACTGCGCACCGAACTGGATTTCGAGGGCTTCAAGGCACTGATCGGCATGGACCGCCATCTCGAACTCGAACAGCGCTTTGCGACCGCCGCCGCGCCGCCGGCGGACTGACTCAAGCCATGGGCCGCGCATCCCCACCCTGCGCGCCGCCGTCAGCCCCGAGAGGACACTATGCCCCGCCTTGCGCTTGCCCTGATCGCCTCGATCGTGCTGTCGATCATCGGCTACATCGCCGTGGTCGCCTGGAGCGGGTCGGAGGAGACGCTGGCGGCCATGCGCCAGCTGTCGGCACCGGCCTGGGCCGCCGTACTGGCGCTGTCGCTGGGCAATTACCTGACGCGCTTTGCGCGGTGGCAGCGCTACCTGGCGCGGCTCGGGGCCGACTCCCTGCCGCCGCCCGGCACCCACGCGCTGATCTACACCGCCGGCTTCGCGCTGACCACGACGCCCGGCAAGGCCGGCGAGACCGTACGCGGCGTCATTCTCAAGCGCTATTACCAGGTGCCCTTCGCCCTGAGCCTGTCGGCCTTCTTCGTGGAACGGCTCATGGACCTGGTCTCCGTGCTGGTGATCGTGGTGCTGGCGGTGCCGGTGGCCATCGGCAGCGACCTGCGCGGCATTGCCGTGCTGCTGGTCATAGCGGCGTTGGCGCTGCTGCCGCTGCTGCACAACCGCACGCTGCTGGCCTGGCTGAAGCGACGCGTGCGACGCTGGCCGCACCGGCCGCGCGTGGTCGGCCTGCACGTGCTGGCGTTGTTCACCTCGTCCGCGGCGCTGCTGCAGAACCGCTCGCTCTACGAGGGGCTGGCGCTGGGGCTGCTGGCCTGGACGCTGGAGGGCATCGGCCTATACCTGATACTGCAGGGCATGGGCGTGGATGTCGCGCTGACAGTGGCCATCGGCATCTACGGGCTGTCGACGCTGGTGGGCGCGCTGACCCTGGTGCCCGGCGGTCTGGGCGGCACCGAGATCTCCATGGTGGCACTGCTGGTCGCCGCCGGCGCCGACCAGGCCACGGCCGCGGGCGCCACCCTGATCTGCCGTATCGCCTCGCTGTGGTTCGCCGTGCTGTTGGGCATGCTGGCCGCCACCTGGCTGGCGCTGGGCGGTCTGCCGCAGGCCGCACCGGACAGCACCCCGCCGTAACCGCCCGCCGGCAGGCCTAAGAGCCTGCCGCCGGCGCATAGGGCTCCACCAGGTCCTGCTCGGCCGGGTGATTTCTGGCCACGACGGCGCGCGCCGGTTCGGTGGCGCTCAGGTTGACGGCCTCGTGCGGCACGCCCGGCGGCACAAACAGAAAATCACCCGCGCGGCTGACCACCTCGTGCTCGAGGGCGGGCCCCCAGCGCGTGCACACCACGCCCTCCAGCACGTAGATGCCGGTCTCGTAGCCTACGTGCACGTGCGGCTCGGCGCGCCCGCCCGGCGGAATGACGACGATATGCATCGACAGGCCGGTGGCTCCCACCGTCTGGCCCGAGATACCGACGAAGTAGGGCAGCTGCTGCCGGGTCATCAGCTCCCGGTCCGGGCGAAGCCCCTGCACACCCGGTGATTCCTGCTTCATGGCGGTGGCACACTCCCTGAAAGTGACGAGGTCTGTTTTGAAACATTACCCGCGAAGCCGGCCCCATGCGCGCACCGATTGAGTCGGGAACGCCTGCAGCGGGCTTGAGGATGACGGGCGCTGTCGCCGCTGGACCTGTCGAAGGCATGAAGGGTGAGCCATGAGCGCCCACTGCCCCGCCGCGCGCCTGCCGGCGGTTATAGCGGACCCGAAGCACTCACCGGCTGCGGGAACCTGCGGCTGCGCGCTGAGCCGCCAGCCGCGCAGCTTCATTGCGCCTCGCCCTCTGCCAAGTCAGATACTCCCCCTGGCGCTCATAAGCCGCATGTTCCACCGCATACCAGTCCCGCATATACCTCTCCGAGAAATCCCGCACCCCCCACTCTGCGAACTGCTGGACGTGGTGCAATTCGTGAGCCCACAACCCGGCATTCTTGTAGGCGTCATCGGCGCTCTTGAATACCACGATGTCGATCAAGGTCACGGCCTGGGCGCCGCCGTAGTGGATAGACACGCGCGACAGATTGAAGGGGCCGGGATCTCCGACTTTGAATTTCACAGCATCGAGCAGGTCGTCCGGGTAGAATCCCCGCAGCAGCAGGGCAATATTCTCAGGAATGGCACGGCTGCCCTCGGACGAGCGGTGCTTCGACTTGACCAGCCATTGTTCCAGCAACGGCGAACCGACCTGCACCTGTGTCTCGAGCCTCGCCCTGTCGAGCTGCCGGCCGAACTTTATTACCCCTCTCTCGATATTGCTTATCAGCATCTCTGGTTGCAGCAGGTCCTCCATCGGCTCCGCTGCCATCGGGCACGAGGGAGACACCAGCACCACCAGCATCAATAATGCTCTATATCTATCGTTGTTATTCATCGCCGCTTTCTGATTTGACTGGCACGCTCATTGCGCCGATAGCCTGGCCACCCGGATCGCGTCGTCGGGAACCGCCCCCACTGACTGCGAAGCTGACCCATTGAGGTGCGCGCGCTTGCCATCATTGACCGATATTCGCGTCTTCTGTCATGCGAGGCTCCTGCCTGCACTCATTCACCTCGATGGTGATATGAGACAGCCTGTGGAAGTCACTGAGCAATCGCCGGTAGTGTTCCGTGGCTTTGGGAAAGTGCGTTACCAGCGCAATGATCGCCGCATAGTGGTTGGCGCTTACCCGCCATATATGAATATCAGAAATTCGATTATCAGCGTCTCTCTCAATCGCCGCTTCAATAGCATGGCGATAGTCTTCTTCGATACTGGCATCGAGCAATATCGGGCTCGTCTGCTTGAGCAGGCCAAGTGACCAGCGCGTAATAATGATGGCGCCCACCATCCCCATTACGGGATCGAGCCAGTTCCATCCCAGGTACTTACCCGACACCAGGGCCACGATGGCCAGCACGGATGTCATAGCGTCAGCCAGCACATGAAAATATGCGGCCCTTAAATTATGGTCATGGCTATGGTGGTGGGCGTGGTCGTGATGATGAGCATGAGCGTGAGCGTGGTCACCACTCAAAAGCAAGGCGCTGATGACATTAACAGACAGGCCGATCCCTGCAACGGCAATGGCCTCATTGAAGTGGATCGCCTGTGGCTCGAATAGCCGCTGCAGCGACTCTACCAGCATGACCAGAGCTACGACAGCCAAGGCTACCGCGCTTGCAAACCCGCCAAGCACATTGACTTTGCCGGTACCGAATGCGTAGGCGGGATTGTTTGAATGTTTTCGAGCATAGCGATAGGTAAACAGTGCAATCAGAAACGCGGCGACATGCGTGCCCATATGCCAGCCATCAGCCAACAGAGCCATCGAGCCATAGACGCTGCCGGCAATGATTTCTGCAACCATGGTGATCGCCGTGAGCATCAGCACATACTGCGTCCGCCGCTCACCCGTCTCATTGCTCACATGAAAATCGTGGCGGTGTTGCCAGTTTTCTGAGTTACTGACATGCATTACCCGTTCCTGCTCTCGCCCAACACCGTCCCCGACAGCGGCGTCGTGCGACGCGCGCCTTGACGATATTCTGTGGCCTGCTGCTCCAAACTCGGCGCTTAGGGATTCGTTGTACAGCGGCTTGTCGTGCTGCTTTTAAATTGCCAAATTCAAGCTGTTGCAGCGGCTCAGAACGGGACAGCCCTGTCTTCATCATCAAAATCTGCCGTATCGGCAATCAGACGAAGAGATACCCCAAGCGACTCACAGTGGTTTTTCACTATCTCGCTGTATATTCGTTTTTCTTCTGGCTTTCTGGCCTTCTCCATGGCCCTCAATGCGGCGTTGACCTCATTGAAGATACCCTGCATCAATTTTTCTGCATCCATTATCAGAACGCCCCTGGATTATCGCCAATTCCGGGGTTGTTCCATTGAAACCATCAGAGTAAAGCAACGTCGTAGCGCCTATGCTTCTGCGCACGACGAGGTGCACACGGGCGCGCCGGATGGCGCGTCCGCATACTGCAACTCGATGCAGCTTGGCCCCTTAAAGAGGGACGACTTTATTGGCGCAGGGCCCTTTCTGGCCCTGGCCGACTTCAAACTCGACAGCCTGGCCGTCATTCAGCGTTGCATAGCCCCCGCCACTTTGAATCTCTGAGTGATGAACGAAAAGGTCCTTGCCGCCACCCTCCGGGGTGATGAAACCAAAACCTTTATCGGCATTGAACCACTTAACGGTACCTTTACTCATTTGATCTACTCAGCATATTGGTGAAATTATCGGAAATTTATCTTCGAATTCACCGGTTCGAACATAAAGCTTACGAGTTTACAAGGACAGCTATAACGCCGCTTCTGCGTTATTCAGACCCGGGCAATTCGCCGGCCGGTGGCTGGGTGGATGCAGTTTCACCAACATCCTGGTCCAATTTCTTTTTGCGCTTCTCCTCCTTTTTTTTCTTTTTTGCAAGCTCCTTCTGGCGCTTTTCAAAACTGTAATTGGGCTTCGCCATTACGTTCCTCGTTGAATATTCAATGTGGGTGGCATCTGTGAACAGTGGTAAAGCCGCGACAGCCATGCGCAGCCGCACAGCACCAAAGCAGGGTTGAGCGCCTGGCCAGGGGGCCCAATCGATAGCGTGATTCAGCACAGTGCTTCAGGACTGCATTTCGATTGCTTTCAAATGCAGCCTTCAATTTTTTGAAATAGCGGACAACCTGTGCGATAACACCATGAATTTCTTCATAATTAATAACCATGTGGCACTTCCAGCCGTTGCTTTACCCAGCTGGCACCGATGACTTACGATCCCTGGCCCACGCAAGCTCTAGAGATACCCATGGGCAATGCCAACTCTTCAGGGGCCGCCTCTAACACCACTGCTTTTTCATTGCCTAATAGTACTGGATTAGAGTGCCCAAATCACCTGTGAAGGCTTCGCCGCATTCTGCACGCGCCGGATGGCACCCGATGCGGCAAGCAACGAAAGCCGCATGGGAGTGGCAGCCCTCCATCGACTGCGCGCGAGCGACCTGAAGACCCGGCTGCCGGACAGGGCGGCGACGCAGCACCAGGCACCCGGCAGCATTGGATCACTGAGGTTCCGAGGGCAGGCCGGCAGGAAGCGGGCACGAGACTGTCAGGCCCGGGCGGATGGCGTGTGCTAACGTCGCCCGCAGCGGCCGACCGCAAGGAGGTCCGGCACAATCCGGCTTGGTCAACCATTGGCCATAAATCCCTCATGGAAAGTTACCGTACCTTGAGGCATGCGCCCGTCAAAGGACAGCGCGAAGAAGACCTCTTGCGGCACCCCCTCGCAGACAAGCGTCGACACATTGTCAAATCCGAATTTCTGGTAGTACTGTGGATGCCCAACGAGACAGCACCCTTGAGCATGCCGTTCCTTGAGCCTTTTCAGACCTTCTTCGATCAGGGCCTTGCCAATGCCCTGGCGCTGATATTCCGGCAGCACCGAAACAGGCCCCAGTCCGTACCAGTTTTGTGCGCCGTTCGAAATCCTCAGGGGTGAAAACGCGATATGTCCGACCACGCGTCCACCCCGCTCTGCAACGAGCGATATCGTCAGGGCGCCGGCGGCCCTCAGCGCCGCTATGACAAACTGCTCGGTGTGATCGCTAATATCAAGGGTCTCAAATGCAGCTGCAGTCACCTCGCTTATTGCGCTCACATCCGCCTGCGCTTCACTCCTGATTGACACATCCAGACGCATGAGAACTTACTTTCCCCACCTCGATTACTAACGTTTTAGCCGTGAGGCGCCAACCGACAGCAGCGCGGTGAACGACTGCACGAGCGCCTGGTCAGGCATAACGCAAAAACTGCCTCACAACCAGGATGGCCAGCACGTCTATGATGACCTTATTCACCCAGCTCCCGGTTTTTATTGGATGAAACAGCATTCGTTTGGCCTCCTTGAATTGAAAATGCTCTTTCATTACGCCCGCCGCGAATCCCAAATATTTTTCATAACTCCACGGTAACAAAGAGGGCGTGCTCAACCAATTGCCATTGAGGGGTGCAGATGCCAAAGCGATATCTTCATCGCGAACCAGTTCACTTCGAGCGAGCAGCGTTCTTGCCTTACTCAGAAAGCTATTCTTTTCTGTCGCTTCATACCGTCTGTGCAGGTTTCTGAATTCTCGCTAGCGCCTGACTTCATCAGTGCTCATACGCTTGAGGAGCGCTGTGAGTTGGGGGTCGGTCGAATAATCTGCAAGACAGCGATATATCATTGCAGCCTCAGTTTCTGTTACACATCTCGCCAATGCCTCCAGCCCTATTGAACGCCTGAGGTTTTCGGTGGCGCAGCGCGGTATATACCGTTTGGAAAAGTCTTCAAATCCTCAATCCCACTGATAATCCGGCCAATTTTCCTCTACATACCTTTTCATCAGCCTCCCATGTTCTTGTTCCTCTGGCAGCCATCAATGCTCCAGCCATTCTTTCGTGCCAGGATCACAGTCACAAAAGGGCTCCAGATTCTCCACCTATGTATCAACTCTGCTCTCAAGGAACGAGATGATCGTGCAAGAGTGAAAGAAGTAGGTTTCGATATCGCTCCGTCTTTCCACATTGATACCTGCCGGATAATGTTGCGAAGGCGCTCACTGTTGTCCGGGCGCGGTGATTATTGATGCGGCCCGCTTCAGTCTGGAAGCGCATCGTTCATTCATTCGGCTGGCAATGCCACCGGCTCGACCCGCACCGCCGTGGAACTGAGCGGGGGCATGCCGGAGAACGGGTCGGTGCGGCGGTGATCCACCAGCAGGTTGCGGTTGACGCCGGCCGCCCAGGGCTCGGCGCCACCGGCCGGGTCGAACACCCGGGAGCCCCAGCCGTGCTGGACGCAGACCGTGCCGGGTCGCAGCAGATCCGACAGCTCGGCGCGCAGCTCGATGCTGCCCACCGCGGATGTCACCCGCACCAGGGCACCGTCCTGTACGCCCAGTCGCTGCGCATCCTGCGGGTGCAGCTCGCAGCGGTTTTCCTGCTCGCGCCGCCGCATATTGGGCAGGTCCATGAGCCAGGAGTTCATCATGTCGTTGCTGCGCTTGCTGATCATCAGCAGGGGAAAGTCGACGCTGGCGGCGGCCGGCGGGCGAGCCAGCAGGCGCTCCAGCTCGGCGACGAACGGCGCCGGCGCAATCTGGATGCGGCGGCGCCCCATCTGCCGCTGCAGGCCGCCGTAGATCTTCGGCCGGTAGTTGAAGCCGTGCGGGTGGCGCTGCAGTTCGCTCCAGCTCACGCTGCGGCCCATGCCCAGCATCATGCGCTCCAGCGTCGCCGGGCTCAATGCCAGACCGGGCCGATCGAGCTTCTGCGCCAGCCAGCGCGAGCCCCTGATGGCCCCGTTGAAGCCCCTGCGCCCCATCATGGGCACGTCCATGGCCAGGGCCAGGTCGGTGAAGAACTGCCACTCGGGCCGCACCCCCGGCGGCGGCTGCAAGGCCTGGGCACCGTACTGGATGTGGGGCTGATCCATGCCGCCGGCCAGGTTGAACACCAGCTCGCCCCGCTCGAGCCAGTGCACGCCCGGGATCAGCCAGTGCGCGTGGCGGTGGCTCTCGCGCTGCACCAGAATCCACCGCCACCAGGCAGTCGAGGCCGGCCAGCGCCCGGTCCAGCACTGCGCCGTTGGGGCCGGACACCACCGGGTTGCCGCAGTGGATGATCATGGCCTTGACCTGACCCGGCCCCGGGGTGGCGATCTCCTCGGGCAGCTCGGCCAGGGCGCGATAGCCCATCACCGTGGGCAGTCCGCGCACCCGGCTGCGGGTCTCCGGCGGCATGCTCTTGCGCGAGAACTCGGTCATATTGACGTAGCCCGCGTCCCAGCGGCGGCCGCCGGGCTGGTCGAGGTGGCCGGTGACGATATCCAGCACCAAGCCCAGCCAGTGGGCGATGGTGCCGGTCTCGTGCATGGACACGCCGGTCTGGGTGAGGCACATGCCGCGCCGCGCCGCGGCGAACTCCCGGGCGATGGACGCGATGGTCTCGACCCCGACGCCGCAACGCTGCGCCAGCTCAGCCGGATCCGCGCCCGTTGCCAGCGCCTGCAGGCGCGCCAGCTGGTCCTGCGGCAGCCGCGCCAGCGCCTCGCTGCGAGCCAGTCCCTCCCTGAAGATCACCCCCAGCAGGCCCAGCAGCAGGGCCCAGTCCTGTCCCGGCGCGATCGGCACGTGCGCGCTGGCCTGGCGGGCCGTGCGCGTGCGCCGCGGATCCACTACCACCACGCGCGCTCCCCGCGCCATGGCCCGGCGGGCGCGGTTCCAGCCATCGCTGGCGCTGCCCAGCCAGCTGAATTTGCTCTCGGCCGGGTTCATGCCCACCAGCAGCATGTAGTCGGCGTTGTCGACGTCGGGATTGAAGGGCACGAACACGAGACCGAACAGCGCCTGACTCACCACGTGGTTGTTGTTCTGGTCGATGGAGCACACGCTGTAGCGGTTGCGCGTGCCCAGCCCCTCGAAAAAGCCCATGGAGAAGGCGATGCCCGAGGTGAAGCCCAGCGGGTTACCGTAGTAGTAGCCCACGGCGTCGGCGCCATGGCGCTCGACCAGCGGCTTGAGCTGCGCGGCGATGCCGTCGATGGCCTCCTCGTAGCTCACCGGCACATAGCGATCGCCCTGCCGCTTCATCGGCGAGGTGATGCGCCGCGGATGCTCGACCAGCTCCTGGGCCGTCAGGCCCTTGCTGCAGGCGTCGCGCCAGGTCTGCGGGTTGGATCGATCGGCGCGGATGCGCTGCACCCGGTTGTCCCGCACCTCCACCGCGAGCGCGCAGTTGGCCTCGCAGTAGCGGCAGGTGGTGTAGACAGTATCCATGCCAGATTCCCTGCAGGCCTGTGGGGTGGCGGAGCGCTGCCCTCAGGGCGTCGCCGCTGCGGGCGTGGAGCGCTCCTTGCTCATGCTCCTGGGCGGCGCGCCCAGCAGCTCGGCGGCCATGCGGCGCACGTCCTCGAGCGTCAGCGCATCGTCATGGGCCATCATGCGGCGCAGCAGCTCCATCACGTCGTAGCGGCCCTTGCTGGCCTGCTTCAGCTCCAGATCGAGGTCGTGCAGCAGGGCCACGGCCCTGGCCGTGACCGCGCCGTGTGAATTGGCGGTCTGCAGGCTCGCCACCGCCTTGCCGCGTTCGCGCATGTGGCTGATGGCCCTGTTGTAGCGCGCCGGGGTGATGGTACCCGTTTCTCGCATCACGCGCAGCGACAGATACTCCGCCACGCCCTCGTCGATCCAGTCCTCCTCGGGCGCGGCGTTGACCGGAAACAGCACGTGGGCGAATTCGTGCAGCAGCGGGCTGCTGCCGTCTTCGCTGATCAACGGCAGATCGGCGTGCAGGAACAGCGAATTGGGCGCCGACCGCCCACCGCGCCACAGCGGGTCGGGGCCCGACACCACCAGCAGGCGTTGGGGGTGCAGCGGCGTCTGCTGCAGGTACCAGGCCAGATTCCAGTTGAGCATCGCCATCATGCTCAGGCGCTGGGCGCCCGCCCCCACCGGCGCGGCGACGGCCATCTGCACGCCGGCGACGCTATCCCGGCGGATGCCCAGGTCGCCGACCAGGATCCAGCCGGTGGGGCGGTGGAACTTGCGGCCGTGGCTCCTTACCTTCCAGCCGCCCTTGCCGTCCCGGCGATAGGGCGTGATCTGATCCCAGCCCTCAGGCACGCGCAGGGTGAGCACGCTGCGCGAGACCGCGCCGTCGACGAAGTCGATCCTGATCGTGGGAAACACGTCGTCGCCCCGGAAGATCGCCCACTTCGGGGTGACCAGGCCATCGTAGCCGGAACCGCTGCGGTGGTTGACCGTCACCTCGTAGCGCAAGCGCCCGCCCTGCGGCGGCGGCTCCCAGAACACCACGCCGCCATCCTCGCTGAAGCGGCCGCTGGCGTCGATGAGGCGATAGCGCTCGGCGGGCATGCGCAGGCGCAGCGACCGCACGATGCGGGTGGACTGCTCGATGTCGATGGTGCCGATGGCGCGGTCGCCGGCGCCGAGCTCGAGGGTGAATTCCGCCCCATAGTTCAGGGGCTCTGCCGCCGGCAGCGCGCCGCAGAAGAGGCTGCCCAGCAACCATGTGAGCAACAGTGTCGGCAGCCGGGATCGTGTCATGGTGGGTCGGTTCCGCTATCAATCGGAGGCAGGCCTGCGCGGCCCGTGGCGCTCGAGTATAAACACTGCCCTTTCCCCAAGGCAATGCGCCGCAGCGGCCGAGCCGCAGTTGCCGGGCTGCAGGGCTTGCGTTTATAGTCGTTGAACATCCCGCAATAACAATAAGGAGCAAGCCAGTGGCCGGAGCGAGTCTGCTCACACTGATCGACGATATCGCCACTCTGCTCGACGATATCTCCGTAATGACCAAGGTCGCCGCGCGCAAGACCGCGGGCGTGCTGGGTGACGACCTGGCGCTCAATGCCCAGCAGGTCACCGGCGTCAGGGCCGAGCGGGAGATTCCCGTAGTGTGGGCCGTCGCCAAGGGCTCCCTCAAAAACAAGCTGATCCTGGTGCCCGCCGCCCTTGCCATCAGCGCCGTGGCGCCATGGGCCATCACCCCGCTGCTGATGCTGGGCGGTGCCTTTCTGTGCTTCGAGGGCTTCGAGAAAATCGCCCACCACTGGCTGGGGCATGCGGAAGAGGATGCCACGCACCACCACCAGCAGCTGCAGGCATTGGCAGACCCCACGATCGACATGGTGCAGATGGAGCGCGACAAGATCAGGGGCGCCGTGCGCACCGATTTCATCCTTTCGGCAGAGATCATCGTGATCGCGCTGGGCACCGTGCGGGAAGCTGCTTTCACCCAGCAGGTGCTGGTCGTGTCGCTGATCGCCGCCGTGATGACCGTGGGCGTCTACGGCATCGTCGCCGGCATCGTCAAGCTGGACGACGCCGGCCTGTATCTGATGAAGAGCAGCCGCCCCGGGCCGCGGGGCCGTTTCAGGCGCGCTGTCGGGCAGGCCATACTCAGCTTCTGCCCCTATCTGATGAAGACCCTGTCCGTGGTCGGCACCGCCGCCATGTTCCTGGTCGGCGGCAGCATCCTGCTGCACGGCATCCCGGGCACACACGACCTGATGCACCACATCGTCGAGGCGGCGCGCGCGCTGCCGCTGGGCGAGGTGGCAGCGGTCCTGACGCCCACCCTGATCAACGGGCTGGCGGGCGTGCTGGCCGGCGCTATCGTGGCGGCGCTGGTGAGCGTGCTGCAGCGGCTACTGCCGAAGTCGGCGGGCAAACCCGAGCGCCACTGAGGCCGCTGCCGCTACCAGAAGATGCGCATCATGGCCAGCATGCGGCCAAAGGCCGTGCCGTAGAGGAAGCCCAGGAAGCGCTGGAAATTCCTGTCGTCCTTGTCGCTCTTGGGGTACAGGCCGCCGTATTTTCCGCCGAAGCGGTCGATCTGCACGGGTTGGGCATGGCAATAACTGCGCAGGCCGGCAGCACCGTTGACCTGCCCCACGCCGCTGGCTTTGCGGCCGCCGAAGGGCGCCTCGATGGTGCCGTAGGACGAGGCCATGGAGTTGATATCCACGCAGCCGGTCTGGATGCTGGTGCCGATCCGCCGCGCCTTGTCGATATCCGTACTCCAGACGCTGGCCGTGAGGCCGTAATGAGTGCCATTGGTGCGGGCGACGGCCTCTTCGGCATCGGCCACCGGCACGATGCACATGACCGGGCCGAAGGTCTCCTCGTTGAGGCAGCGCATGTCGGGCGTGAGCCCGCTGAGCACCGTCGGCTCGAAGTAGAGGCCCTTGAGCGATGGGTTGCGCCGGCCGCCCGCCAGCACCCGGGCGCCCTTGTCGATGGCATCCTGCACCTGCGCCTCGACTTCCCGCAGCTGGTCCTCGGTATAGAGGGCGCCGACGTCGAATTCGCCCCGATCGGACTGCCGCAGACTCCGCGCCAGCTCGACGACCTTGGCGGTGAAGGCCTCGGCGACCGCCTCCTCGACGTAGACGATCTCGTTGCCGCCGCAATACTGCCCCGCGTTGAGGAAGTTACCGGCCAGCGCACCGGCAGCGGCGTGATCGAGGTTGGCATCCGCGCAGACGATGAAGGGGTTCTTACCGCCCAGTTCCAGCGAGAACGGAATGAAGCGCTCGCCGCAGGTCACCGCCACCTGGCGGCCAATGCCCTCGCTGCCGGTGAACGACAGCTTGTCGACCCCGACCTCGAGCAGCGCCTGCCCGGTCGCGCCATCACCCTGAATGATGGTCACCAGCCCCTCCGGCAGCCCCGCGGCCTCGAACAAAGTACCCACGATGCCCCCGGAAAAGGCCGTGGCGGAGGACGGTTTGATCAACACGGCGTTGCCCGCCAGCAGGGCCTGCACCGTCGGGTTGAGCGACAGGATAAACGGCGCATTCCAGGGGCTGACCACGCCGACCACACCCAGCGGCTGATAGTGGATCTCCAGCTTCTTGGTCATGCCGATCAGCCCGTGCAGCCGGCGCCGCTCCGGCTTCAGCTGCTTCGCGGCCTTTCTGGCATGATAAAGCATGGCGTCGCAGGCGGTGAGGATATCCATCATCAACGCCTCATTGCGCGTCTTTGGCGTCTCCTTGAGGATGATGTCGATAAACTCATCCTGGCGCGACACCAGCACGTCCAGCGCCTTGAGCACATAGCTGGCGCGTTCCTCCACCGGCCGCTTCGCCCAGGCCTGCTGGGCGGCGCGCGCCTTGACCAGGGCGGCCTTCACGTCCTCGGGGGTCAGCGCCTCGATCTCGCCGATGGGCTCCAGATCCGCGGGACTGATCAACTGCAGCCGACGTCGCTGACCTGCCGGGGTTTCCAGTTTCTTGACGATTGCCATGGAGTATCCTCTCTTACTAAAAGCTGCGCTGACTGAAGCTGCGCAAAGGCCGCACCGCAGGGAACGGGCCCCCCGGACGAAGCACGCCCTGCCCGGGCGCTCAAATGGCGCGTATCTTACACCAAAACCGCTGCGATCGCGGTCTATGGCCCAAATTGTGAGCGGATCGTCATGTGTGGCCGCCGGCCTGCAAAATTGGCCGCGGCGCCTGCCATTGGCTATCATCGGGTTCTGTTTCCCGACCGGCGTGCAGGCCCGTGGCATCGATCTATCGGCTTCTCAACCCCACCATCAATGCGCTGCTGCGGTCGCCGCTGCACGGTATACTGAGCTGGCGCGTAATGACCGTGCACTACACCGGGCGCAAGTCCGGCCAGCGCTATGCCACGCCAGTGAGCTACTTCAGGGACGGCGACCGCGTTGTGTGCTTTACCAACGGCCGCTGGCGCCACAATTTCCGCGAAACGCGCCGCGTGCGCCTGCAGATCGCTGGCGCATCGCTGCAGGGCACGGCGCTGGCATCGCCCGCCACACTGCCGGCCAACGTCGCCACCATGAGCCGCTACTTCGCCGCGGTGCGGGCTGACGCCAAGTTCTACGGCGTTGGCTTCGACGAGCAGGGCGCGCCCGATCAACAGGCCGTCGAGCGCGCCGCGGTCGGCATGACCATGATAGCGATACGCCTGCAGCCCCTTTGAGAGCGGCGCAGCGCAGGCACTCACGACAACGCCAGCCCGCCCCGGGCACAGTGGAGTACCCCGAGCATGCCCCCTACCCCGTCCCCTGCCGAGCCCGCAAGCGCGGCCATCACCGCCCAGGAACTGACCGAGCGCGAGGCGGTGATCGCCCGCATGGACCGCTGGGCAACGCTGATGGATACGCGCTTTCGCATCCCCTTCACACCCATCCGCTTCGGCATCGACCCGCTGCTGGCGCTGGTGCCGGGGCTCGGCACCGCACTGGGCGCCCTGCTGTCCGCCTACATCTTCAAGCAGGCGCTGCACTACCGCACGCCGCCGGCCAAGCTGGCGAAAATGGTGTCGAACATCGGCGTGGAATTCGCCATCGGCCTGGTGCCGGTACTGGGCGCCGCCTTCGACGTCTACTGGCGCGCCAACGTGAAGAACGTCGACCTGCTGCGGGCGCACATCACCCCCGCGGCCGCGGCCCGCGAACAGCGCAAACTGCGCGCGCTGCGGCTGCGCCAGTTCGGCGTGTTCCTGCTGGTGGCGGCGAGCCTGGCGCTGGTGATCTACCTGTGGCGGAGCGACGCCGAGCTGTTCCCGGGCTTGCGCGGCTGGTTCCAGCCATCGCGGGAGGCGGCCGCGGCTCAGGGCGCCGGCGCCAGCTTCAGCTCCCTCAGCTCGGTGGGCAGCCAGGTGCTGGTACCCTTGCGGATGTTCTGAAAACCCAGCTCGGGCAGGCTGAACAGCGCGCCCTTGAGACCGGCCTTGAGATTCTGGCCACGATCGAATGGAGCCTGCACCGCGCCCACCACCGACATGCCGAGCGCGGCGGTCAGGTTGGCCAGCCCCAGCAAGGGCCGGGTGGCTGACCGCCCGTCGGTGAAGAACACGAAGTAGGAGTCGCGGTCGCTGCGCCGATAGACGCTTGAGGACAGCGTCGTAGCCTCGCGCAGTGCGGCCCAGCGTTCGCCACCCCGCTGCTGCGCGACGTAGATGCGCCGCAGCGACTGCAACTCGTCGACGCGACGCACCCGCCAGTAGCGCCGCACCTGATCGGACGACGCGAACGGGATCGGGCTCGGCTCGAAGCGCAGGCCGAGGCGGCGGGCATACTCCCGGCGCAGGCTTTCCAGCCGGGAGCTGTCCAGCCCGTCATCGCCGTGCTCGCGCGCCGCCTCGGCCATGGCCAGATCAACGGTGGCAAACAGCTCGGAGACGCAATTGCGGCGCAGCAGGCTGTAGCTCAGCGTCCGCTCCGCCAGCTCCCGGGCGTGGCGGTCCGCACGGATCATGGCGGCCGCCAGTTGCGGCCCGTCCCGCTGCACGGCGACGGGCAGCGGCGGGTCGTCCAGCGGGCCCATGCCGCGCGGGAGCGCCTCGCTATCGCGCAGCCGCCAGCGCCGCTCGCCCGTCGCCGCCACCCGCCGCAGCTCCTGCCAGCTCACCGCCGCGTCCTCGAGGTTGGCGTAGTAGCCCTCCCGCCAGGTCTGCTGCGTGCGCCAGCGTGCCAGCTCGGCTTGCCACCGCTGCCGCGCATCGGCCTCCAGCAGCGGCAGCACTTGCCGCGTCTGTGGACCCACGATGACGCTGGCGGCGTCGTCACCCAGGGTATTGATAAAAACCCAGCGCCCCTGATCGAGCGCAGCGCGCAGCGCCGACAGCCGCGCCATACCCAGCAGCATCGCCTGGCCCCAGTCGGGCCGTGGGCTCGCCGCCAGCTCAACCAGGCGCTGCCGCAATCCGGCCGCTGCCAGCACCAGGCCATCGCGGTCCGCCCCGCTGAGCGCGAATTCCGGCGGGCTGAACGGCGCCAGCGACAAGGCGCCGTCGCTCAGCGTCGCCTCGCCGTCCAGCACGGCGAGCGCCAGCTGCGCCGCGGCGAGATCGCCATAGCGCACGCTGAAGGCATACTGCGGGCTGGGCAGCGCGCCGGGCGCAAAGTCCTGCGCCGAGCTGGACAGCGCCTGCACGGGCAGTTCGCGCAGCGCCGCCGCGGCGTCGGCACGCCGCTGCGTCAGCAGACCAGCGCCGTGGCGCTCGACCACGTCCTCCCGCAGGGACCGCAGCGGCGCCTGCGCGGGGCCGTGCCGGACCGCTGAGTGCTCGACCGCGAAGAAGCCGAAACCCGGCAGTTCGACGGGAGCAGGAGGCTGCTGCCGCAGCGCCGTCAGCAGGGCCAGATCGGCCTCGGCGTCGGCCAGGCGCTCAAGCTGCTGCTGCTGTGTCACGTAGCGGCCCACAAAGGCGCGGTGCAGCCGCGCGAAGGTCTCGGGGCTGACATCGATGAGCGTGCTGTGAATATTGCGGTTCTGATAGCCGCGGTAGGCCAGCTGAAACTCACCCCAGCGATCCCTCGACAGGATCAGGCGGCCGTGCAGAAACTGAAAGTGGAATACGTCGTCGTCAAAGCGCATCGCGGCGTGTCCGCCGCTGGCCTGATCCTCGTTGGCGTCGATGTAGAGATAGGCCATAACCCCTGCACGGCCCGCGCTGTCGGCCAGGGCCGCGTAACAAAAAACCAGGCCGCACAGCGCCAGCAGGGCGCCGCGCAGCCAACCGCTGCGCTGATCAGCGGCCAGAGTAACCCTGCAGCACCAGCGCTGCCACTTCCGGCCGGCCGCCCGACCACGCCTGCGCGCGCTCCATGGCCTCGCCCTGGGGCAGATCCGCCGCAGCGAGGCCGCGACCGACGCTCAGCCAGGTCGCGGAGCTGGCTTCCCAGTCGCTGATGCCCTGCTCTGAGGCAAGCCGCGACAGACCGCGCTGGAAGCTCTCGGCGCTACCCTCGCCGGCCGCTGCAAAGGCGCGGGTGTAGCTCTCGGTCTCGGTCTGGTAGCTGACGCTCTCATCTGCCCCTGAACCCCTGGACGCAGAGCTGGAGGTAAACGGGCTGGACACGACCTTGGAGCTGCTCTTGGAGCTGGCCACAAACGAACAACCCGACCCCACCACCAGCGCCGCTGCGGCGACAGCGGCCAGCGCGGCGCGCACTGCCACGGGTTGCCTACCTGACAATCTACTGTTCAAAGCACACACTCCTGGATAGTCAATAACTTCCCTCCCACAATAAGGGATCCATGCTGGCGCAGACAAGCCCTGTTTGCTCAAAGTGAGCCTCACCTGGCTGCGCGGGCGAAGCGGCGCGCGCTGGCGATCTCCGCACCCATGTCGCGCACCGGCTCACAGGCGCCGGCGATCGCCTGCACCAGTTTCGGCAGCGTCAGCAGATGCGGACCGAGGATCGGCTTGCCCGTGGTGAGGATCGCCACGGCGATGTCGCGCTGCGGATCGCCCCAGGTGAAGATGTTGCTTAAGCCGAGGTGACCAAAGGCATAGTGGCTGTTGATGCCGTACGCCCCGACGGGTCTGCCCCCGAGCATGAAGCCGGCCGAGTAGCGCATCGGCAGGAACACCCCGCGGTCCAGCAGGGTCTTGCCCGCCTCCTTGGTGGCCCGATAGACCGTGCGCGGGTCCAGCACCTGCTGGCCCTGCCAGCGGCCGTTGTCGATCATCATCTGATAGAAGCGGGTGACCTCTTCCGCCGTCGCGTAGAGATTGGCGGAGGGGATCACCGCCCGCTTGAAGCGCTCGTCGTTGGAGCCCTCGACCACGGCCTCGAAGGGCGCGCCCAGCACCGTCTGCAGGTGATCGTTGATGGGCTTGCCGCTGCTGCTGCCGGTGACGTAGTTGGTGGCCGCCAGGTCCAGATCCTCTGGCTCCAGCCCGTAGTTGAAAAAGCGCATGCCCAGCGGCTGGCGAATCTTCTCGTCCAGATACTGGCGGATGGACTTGCCGGTGGTCACCCGCACCAGCTCGGCGATCACGTAGCCGCTGGTGACGGCGTGGTATTCGGTGATGCGGCCCTCCGTGCAGCTGGGCTCGCTGGCGTAGATCAGCCGCAGCATCTCGTCATGGTCGAGCATGGTGTCGACCGCGATCGGCTCTTCGATTCTGGGCACGCCGCCGCGGTGGCAGAGCAGCTGATAGATGCTGATATTGCCCTTGCCGCGCTGGGCATAGTCCGGCAGGTAATAGCTGACCGGGTCCAGCAGGTCGATGTGGCCCTCTTCCGCCAGCTTGTGCGCCACCACGCCGGTGATACTCTTGGCGGCTGAAAACAGGCAGATGGGCGTATCCAGCCCCAGCACAACGGGCCCCGGACCTTCATGGGGCAGCAGCCCACCCGCGTACCCGAGGCTGCGATGCAGCGCGATCCTGCCGCGGCGCCGCAGGCACACGGTAATGCCCGGGTGCATGCCCGAGCGATAGAGCGACTCGACCTCGCGCCATATGGACTTGACCGCGCGCTGGCTGAGCCCCACCTCGGCCGGGGCGACTTCGGCCGGATCGACGCGCGTCACCGCGTCAATGGCGCCCGGCAGGCGCGGCGCCCTGAACGTGCGCCGATACCACTTGCTGTCCTGAATCTTTGCCGACATTGCAGATCGTCCTTTGCTGATCGTTGTCATCGTACCACGGCTGCGACCCCTTCGCGGGCCGGGCAGGCGCCGGCGCCGGAGTGTACACGAGAACGCGCAGCGATGCCCCGACAGACCGGCAGCCGGCTCGCCGCAATCCGGCCCGACCGCGTCATTCACCGCCACTGCTTGACATACGGCGACGCAGGGCATTGACTAAGCCCTTCGCAGTCGTTCTGAACATAACACCGATAACAGGAACAGAGGAACCGGCGATGAAAGTAGTGATTGTAGGCGGCGTGGCCGGCGGGGGCTCCACCGCGGCGCGCATCCGGCGGCTGGACGAGCATGCCGAGATCGTCGTGCTCGAGCGCGACGATTATGTCTCCTTTGCCAACTGCGGCCTGCCCTATCATATCGGCGGCACCATCCCCGAGCGCGACAGCCTGCTGCTGCAGACCGCCGAGGGCCTGGCCCGGCACCTGGCGCTGGACGTGCGGGTGGGGCACGCGACGCTGCGCATCCTGCGCGACAGCAAGGAAGTCGAGGTCGAGGACCGCCGCGGACAGCGCATCTACCGCGAGAGCTGGGATTACCTGGTGCTGTGTCCCGGCGCCCAGCCCAACCGCCCGCCCATCCCCGGCATTGACGACCCGCGCGTCCACGTGCTGCGCAATATTCCGGACATGGACCGCATCATCGAGCAGCTCGACCGGGGCGCCGCGCGCGGCGTCGTCATCGGCGGCAGCTACATCGGCCTGGAGGTGGCCGAGGCGTTCCGAGAGCGTGGCCTGGACACCACCGTCATCGAGATGGCCGACCGCCTCATGCCCTGGCTGGACCCCGAGCTGACCCGCGTTCTCCATTACCACGCCAGCGCGCACGGCGTCGACGTGCGGCTCAACACCGCCGCCCGCGCCTTCACCGATGAGGGCGGCGAACTGACCCTGACGCTGTCGGACGGCACGTCGCTGGCCACCGACATCGTGGTCATGGCCACCGGCGTGGTACCTGACGTATCGCTGGCGCGCGATGCCGGCCTTGCCATCGGCCCGCGCGGGGGCATCGTGGTCGATGCGCAGATGCGCACTTCCGCGCCCGACATCTTCGCCGCCGGCGATGCCGTGGAAACGCCCCACCTGACCACCGGCGCAGCGACGCTGTCCAACCTGGCAGGCCCTGCCAACCGCCAGGGCCGCATCGTCGGCGACGTCATCTGCGGGCGCGACAGCGGCTACCGGTCCACGCAGGGCACCGGCGTGGTCAAGGTGTTCGACATGACCGCCGGCGGCACCGGCATGACCGAGTCCCAGGCGCGCGCCGAGGGCCTCGACTACCGCAAGGTCCATCTGCACCCCTCCGGCCATGCCGGTTATTACCCCGGCACCACCTCCATGTATCTGAAGGTGCTGTTCGAGCCGACCGAGGGGCGGCTGCTGGGCGCCCAGGTGGTGGGCTGGGACGGCATCGACAAGCGCATCGACGTACTGGCCACGGCGCTGCGCGCCGGCATGACCGTGTACGATCTCGAACATCTGGAGCTGGCCTATGCGCCGCCTTATGCGTCGGCCAAAGACCCGGTCAATATGGCGGGGTTCATCGCCTCTAACCTGCTGCGCGGCGATATTCACCTGTGGTATGCCGACGAGTACCCCGACTGCGCGGCCCGGGTGACGCTGCTGGACGTGCGCTCGGTGGACGAACACGCGCACTGGACCGTGCCGGGCGCGCTCAACATCCCCCATACCGAACTGCGCGAGCGCCTGCA
This sequence comes from uncultured Gammaproteobacteria bacterium, assembly GCA_963792875.1. Classification (GTDB taxonomy): domain Bacteria; phylum Pseudomonadota; class Gammaproteobacteria; order Pseudomonadales; family JAHEGP01; genus JAHEGP01. Next base: position 628,733 of record CAWBXV010000002.1, read on the forward strand.
CGAGGTGCCGAGGGACAAGCCGGTCTATACCTACTGCCGCTCGGGATTCCGCAGCTATCTGGCCTACTGCCTGCTGAAGCAGCGCGGCTTCGAGCAGGTGGCCAGCCTGTCCGGCGGCATCATGACCTTTCACGCCCTGCACAAGACGCCGATGGCCACCGGCCAGGCCGGCGTGCCCATGGTCACCTATGCCGAGGAGATCCTGGCGCAGCGCCCCGGCGGCATGGACAACGCCTGAGGGCGGCCCCGGGCGATCGCAGGCCTGGGGCGGGTCACTGGATGACGCCGGCGTCGACCAGCTCGCGGTACTCGTCCGCTGAGAGACCCAGCAGGCCGCAGCATACCGCACGGTTGTCGGCGCCGACGGGGCGCCCGGTATCGCTGGTGCCGCCCGGCGAGCCGGTCAGCCCCAGGGGTATGCCCGGCGCGACGACACTGCCCCTGAGCGGGTGGGCGATCGTCTCGAAATAACCCCGCGCCGCCAGGTGCGGATCGCGCCGGTACTGGTCCTCGGTATTCTGCACCACGCCGGCCGGAATGCCCGCCGCCTGCAGGCAGTGCATCGCCTCGTGGGCATCGCGCCCGGCCGTCCACGCGGCGACGATCTCATCCAGCGCCGCCTGATGCACCAGCCGGGCGGCGGGCTCGGCGAAGCGGACATCCGCCGCCAGCCCCGGGCGCCCCAGCAGCCCGCACAGGGCGAGCCACTGCGCCTGATCGCACACGCTCAGTGCGCACCAGCGATCGTCACCCAGGCACGGATACACCCCCTGCGGCGAGTAGACCAGCGAGGCGTTGCCGCGCCTGGCCGGCTCCCGGTCGTTGGCGAGGACCTCCATCAGCACCGCGCCGATGGCCGCGGCGGTGACCTCGGTCTGCGACAGATTGATGACCTGGCCCTGGGCGGTGCTGCGCCGGTGCTCCAGCGCACAGAGGATGGCGAACAGGCCGTGCAGGGCGCTGAGCGGGTCGGGGTAGGCAAACTGGGTCATGGTGCAGTCGCGATGGGCGAATCCCGACACCGTCGCCAGACCGGACAGGGTCTCGATATTGGGGCCCCAGGAAATATAGCCCGCATCGGGTCCGAACCTGCCATAGCCGGTGCTGCTCAACAGGATAGCCCGCGGCGCCAGCCGCCGCAGCTCGGCAAAGCCCAGGCCCAGCTTTTCGAGCACGCCGTTGCCGTTGTTGTCGATGACGACGTCGCTGGCAGCGACCAGGCGCCCGGCCAGCGCCACTCCGCGCGGCTGGGTCAGGTCCAGCGCCACGAAGCGCTTGCCGGCATTCCAGTCGGTGAACCAGGGCGACAACTGGGGCTGGATGCCCAGCTCCGGCTGGCCGGGCGGGACGAACAGGCGCGTCACGTCGGGAAAGTCCCTGGACTCGACCTTGATCACGTCCGCGCCACACCAGGCCATGATGCGCCCGATCCAGGGGCCGGCCATGCCCGCGGTGAATTCGACCACCCGCAAGCCGGCCAGCGGCCCCCCCGCAGGGACCGCGGGGCCATCGCGAGCGGCCTCGGCACTCGACCCGCGCGGCGCCCGCAGCGAGTCCATGAGGGCGTCATCCGCGCCCGGCCCGGGGGCGCCATGGCGCAGTCGCCACGGCGTCGCGGACAGGCGGAAGGGCGGCCCGGGATAGCGCAGGTGGCGGCCGCCGCCGTGGTCGACGTCGCAAAAGAAGCTGCGGGCCGCCAGGTGGGCGTCGGCGACGACGCCCCGCGCCGTGTTGAGCGGCGTGACGGCGAGGTGGCGCGCCTGCCCCTGTCGGTAGAGTGACTCCACGGTAAAGCGCCCGGTGAATTCGCGCAGAAAGAGATCGAGCAGCTCGCGGTAGGGCTGGCGCGCCGAGGAGGGGCCCTCGAACATCGGGTCGAGAATCTCGCGATTGCCCGTGACCTCGCACACCCACCGCGCCAGCACCTGCCAGTGCCGGGGGCGGTTGATGATCAGGTAGATGCTGCCGTCCTCGCAGGGATAGGTGCCCGAGGGCACGGCGGAAAACAGCGCGTTGCCATAGCGGACCGGGATGATGCCGTCCTGCAGCCACTTGCCCACGCCGCAGATACTGCTCGCCGACAGCATCGCCTCCTGCGCCGAGATGTCGACGTGCTGGCCGCGGCCGCAGCGCCAGCGGTGGCGCAGCGCGACGAGGGTGCTGCAGGCTGCCAGCGTCCCCGCCACCACGCCCGACTGCGCGCCGGCCAGTACCACCGGCGGGTCCTGCGGGTGGCCGGTCGCGATCATCGCCCCACCCATGGCGGCGACGACCACATCCGTGGCGCGGTACTGCGCGTGCGGCCCGTGCTGGCCAAAGCCGGTGATGGAGGTATACACCAGCGCGGGATTGACGGCCTGCAGCGCCTCCCACGAGAGGCCGCAGGCGGCCATGGCGCCCGGCGCCAGCGTCTCGATCAGCACGTCGCTGGCGGCGGCCAGCTCGCGCAGCCTCGCCTGCCCCCCGTCAGTGCTCAAATCCAGGGTGATGCTGCGCTTGCTGGTGTTGAAGTACAGAAATTCCAGGCTCGACGCCGGCCCCGGCCGATCGCCCCAGTACGGCGGCACCAGGCGGGAGGGCTCGCCTCCCGGCGGCTCGATCTTGATGACTTCGGCGCCCATCTCCGCCAGCAGCTTGCCGCACCAGGCATAGGCACCGTGGGCGATTTCGAGTACGCGCAGCCCGCTCAGCGCCGCGGCTTGGCCGATATCGCTCATGGCTCGTTCAGCACTTGTTGCGGCCCGGGTTCAAGCGCGGTAATCGGACAGCTTCTTGCCGGTCCACCCCTTGAAGGCCCGGCGAAAATTGCTGACGCTGTTATAACCCAGCAGAAAGCCGATCTCCTTGGGCGTCAGCGTAGTGTGGCTGAGATACTGGATGGCCAGGTCTTTACGCGTGTCGTCCAGGATCTGCTGGTAGGTGAGGCTCTCCGTCACCAGCCGCCGCCTGAGGGTGCGCGAGCCCATCTTCAGGCGGCGCGCCATCTCCTCCAGCGAGGGGAACTCGCCCGGGCTCTTCAGCAGGGCGTCGCGGATGTTCATCGAGAGCGGGCTGTCGTCGGCGAGGCGGTTCACCAGCAGCTGGCACTGCTGTTCGCAGAGCTTGAACACCTCGGCGTTGGCCAGGCTGACCGGATCGTCGAGGTGGGTGATGTCCCACATCACCAGGTTGCGCGGCTGTTCGAAGTACAGGGGGCAGCCGAAGCGCTCGCGATAGGCGGCGAGGTCGCTCGGCTGCCGATAGGAGACGCGCAACTCGAGTACCGGAAAGGGCCGGTCGGTGAGGCTGGACGCCAGACCCATGGTACGGCTGACGAATTCCTCGACGGCAAAGGAGACCAGGCCACCCAGGGGAAAGCGCTCGCTGAGCTCGGTGATCCACTGGCCGCCGGTGACCGAGCTGGCCGGCGTCATGATGTGCTCGACCAGCGCATCGTACTTGGTAAACAGCTCGCGGCTCTGCGCGAGCTTGTTGCTGCTCAGGGCGGCATAACCCAGCACCCCGAGGTCGCTGACCTTGAACTCGCTGCCCATGGCCAGGCCGAGAAAGGGGTCGCCGGTCAATTCGAGCATATTGGCGATGACGCGCCGGTAGTGGTCCGGGGCCGGGCGGAAGCCCTCGACCCGCACGTCGGCCTCCCGCAGGCCCGCACCCCGCAGCACCTGCTCGGCACTGAAGCCGCGGTGGGCCATGCGGGCGAGGTAAAAGGTGAACTTGTTGTTAACCGCGGGAGAAATGGGCGTCATGACCCTGCATCTGTCGGCAGAAAGGAAAACCCTGTCACAGTGGCTTGCACTGCATTTTACGCCCGCTGCGCGCCAGGCGTCGAGTCCCCCCCGAGGCGCAGCAGGTCATCGGGCACATCGACATCCAGCAGCACCCCCTCATCCTCGACCGGCAGCTCGCAGCGGCAGGCTTCATTGCCCTGCAGCACGCCGAGGGCGCCGCGGGCGCCCTGCAGGGCGCGCAGCTGCGGAAAAAACTGCGCCCCGAAACCCACCGGGTGGCCCCACTGTCCCCGCCACACCGGCACGACCAGCGGATGATGGCTCAGGGCGTCGGCGACGCGGCGCACCGTCTGCGGCGCGATCCGCGGCATATCGCCCAGCGCGACGACGCAGCCCGCATAACCGGCATCGGCGATGCGCGCGACGCCCGCCGCCAGGCTGTCGCCCATGCCGGCGGCGCTGCGGCCGGAGCGGGCGCCGCACAGGGTGACGCACTCGGCGCCGAGCGCCGGGATGCGCCCGCGCAGCGCGGAGTCCGCCTCGTCGACGACCGCGAAGCAGTCGCCGATGGCCTCGATATACAGCGCCAGCGTGGCATCGAGCAGAGCCCGGCCATCGGGCAGCCGGGCCAGGCGCTTGTCACTGCCGAAGCGGCGGCTCTCGCCCGCCGCCAGCACCAGCGCCGCGAGGCGGCTCACGCACCACCCGCGGCCGGCTGCCGGCGCATGCGGATCAGATCCGCGAGAATGGCGATGGCGATCTCCGGCGGGCTCTTGCTGCCGATATCCAGCCCCACGGGAGCCCGCAGCCGGGCGATCTGCGCCGCGCTCAGGCCCAGCTCGGGCAGGCGCTCGCGGCGGCGGGCACTGGTGCGGACCGAACCCAGCGCACCGACGTAGCAGGCGGGGGAGGCCAGCGCCTCCATCAGCGCCATATCGTCGATGCGCGGGTCGTGGGTCAGGGTGATGACGATGCCGTAGCGATCCCGCACCCGCTCCCGCACCACGTCATCGGGCATACCCTGCACCAGCTCGACGCCCGCCAGATTCCAGTCGCGGATCATCTGCGGCCGCGGATCGCAGACCAGCACCCGGTAATCGAGCATCATCGCCAGCTCCGCCAGGTAGCGGGCCAGCTGCCCGGCCCCCACCAGCAGCAGCAGGTAGCGGGGCCCGAAGGTCTGCTCCAGGCGATCGCTGCCCAACTGCAGCGGGTAGAAGTGGCCCACGGCCTCGACCTCGGTGGCGCCGCTGCGCAGATCCACCACGCGGCGGCAGCAGCGCCGCTGCCCGATGCTGTCATTGATGGCGGCGACCGCGCCGCGCTGGGCTGGCCCCATGCGCTCGACCAGCACATAGAGGCGGCCGCCGCAGGGCAGGCCCAGCCGTTCATTCTGATCGGCCTCGACGCCATACTCCACCAGCTCGGGGCCGGCGCCGGCCAGCTCACCCCGCGCCAGCCTTTCCAGCAGGTCCTCTTCGACGCAGCCGCCCGACAGAGAGCCGACGATGTGACCGGAATCGGTGCAGGCCAGCAGCGACCCCAGCGGCCTTGGCGAGGAACCCTGGGTGCGGACGATGGTGCACAGCCAGGCCGTCTCGCCCGCGTCCAGCCAGGCCTGCAATTGCCTGAGCACCTGTTGATCGATACTATCCATCGGGATTGACACCGTGCTGTTGAGGGCGGGGCCTGCATCATACCCCCGCCCCGCTGTGAGGGCCGGAACCGCAGACGTGAAGACAAACGACGGGACAGATCGTGCCGATTATATCCGAGCAGGCCGACAGCGTTAAGGCGGCGCCATGACGGACCCCGCGAGCGCCCTGAGCTGGCCGCAGCTGGCCGCGCTGCTGGACCGCCCGCTGGGCAGCGAGGCGTTCTCCCCCCTCGCCGGCCGCCCGCTGGTGCTGGTCGCTATGGCGTCGGCCGCCGAGGCGTCGACCGCAGACCTGGCGCTGTGCCGCGCCCGGCTGCCGCAGCTGCCCTGCCCCATCATCGGTATCGGCGCCGGCCGAGGTTCCGCTGCGCCCGCCTGGTCAGCGCTGGTGGACACCTCGTGCGCCGACCGCGCCAGCGCCGACACCCTGGTGCGCAACTGCCTGCGCAACCCGCTGGCCGCCATGACCCTGGTGCAGCTGCTGCGCCACAACGCGCGCGCCGACGTCGAGGACGGCCTGCTGGCGGAGTCGCTGGCCTATGGCGTGCTGCAGGGCGGCGCCGAGTTCCGGGCCTTTCTCGCCGCCCGCGCCGGCGCGCCGGCGGCGCCCGCCGCGGGCGCCGCGCCGGCGGTGCTGATTCGGGAGAGCGGCGCGGGTGAGCTGCGCATCACCCTCAACCGGCCGCGGCAGCGCAATGCCTATTCCGTCGCCATGCGGGACGCCCTGGTGGAGGCCCTGCAGCTGCTGGACTGCGACGCGGGCTTCGAGCGCGCGGTCATCGACGGCGCCGGCGACTGCTTCTGCGTCGGCGGTGAACTGGCGGAATTCGGCCTCGCAGCGGACCCCGCCACGGCGCACGCCGTGCGCTCCACCCGCAACGCCGGCCGCCTGATCCACCGCCACGCCGCGCGCATCGAGTGCCGCCTGCACCGCGCCTGCATCGGCTCCGGCATCGAGCTGCCGGCGTTCGCCGGGCGCGTCACGGCGCGGGCCGACAGCTATTTTCAGCTGCCGGAGCTGTCCATGGGGCTGGTGCCCGGCGCGGGCGGCACGGTGAGCATTCCGCGGCGCATCGGCCGCCAGCGCGCGGCCTGGATGGTGCTGTCGGGCAAGCGCATCCGTGCGCAGACCGCGTTGGCGTGGGGGCTGATAGACGCCATCACCTGAGGTGGTAGCGCCAGGGCTCAGGATGCCTTCGACAGGGTCGCTTTCACGACGCGCCGCAACAGCTTGCCGGCCTCGTTGTAGGGCAGCTCAGGCCAGAATTCGAGCTGCTGCGGCACCCGCGAGCTGCGCATGCGCTGCTTGACCCAGCCCTGCAGTTCCGCGACCTCGGCGCTGTGTCCGGCCTTGAGCACCACGGCCGCGGCGACGCTCTCGCCCCACTGCTCGTCGGGGATGCCGACCACGGCCACGTCGGCCACGGCGGGGTGTTCCAGCAGCACGTCCTCGATCTCGCCCGGCGACATGTTCTCGCCACCGCGCACGATCACGTCGTCGGCGCGGCCCTCGAGAAACAGGAAGCCGTCGGCATCCATCGAGCCCGCGTCGCGCGTGGGAAACCAGCCGTCCTTGTCCAGCAGGCTGCCGCGGCCGACGTACTCACCGGACACCTGCTCGCCACGCACGTAGATCTCGCCGCGCTCGCCGGCGCCCAGCACCCGCCCCTCGTCGTCGCGGATCTGCACCTCCACCCCGGGCAGCGGCCGGCCGACGGACACCAGGCGGCGCCGCAGCGCCGGGTCGCTGCTGGCGGCGGCGTCGCGATGGTCCTGCGGGCCGAGCAGCGCGATCGTGGAGCTGGTCTCGGTCAGCCCATAGGCATTGGTGAAATCGGCGTTGGGAAACACCCGCATGGCGCGCTCGATGACCGGCAGCGGCATCTTGCCGCCGCCGTAGGCCAGCGCCCGCAGGCTCGGCAGCCGCACGTCGGGGTCGTCGCCGATGGCCTCCACGATGCGCGCGAGCATGGTGGGCACGACGAAGGCATTGGTGACCTGCTCCCGGTTGACCAGCTCGAGCCAGGCCCTGGCGTCGAAATCCGGCAGCTGCACCACGCGCCGGCCGGCGAAGACCGAACTGAACACCGCGGAAATGCCCGCGATGTGGTAGGGCGGCACGCACACCAGGGCCGCATCCTCCTCGGCCGCCGACATGAACTCGACCGAGCCGAGGATATAGGAGACGAGGTGCTTCTGCCGCAGCACCGCGGCCTTGGGCGCCCCCGTGGTGCCGCTGGTGAACAGCAGCACGCCGGTGTCATCCTGATCCATGGACCAGGTCGCCGCCAGCGGTTGCGCCGTGCGCGCCGTCTGCAGGAAGGCGTCGCGCGGCATGATCTGCAGGCCCGCCACGTCCGCCAGTGCCGCGGCGCGTTGGTCGCTGGTGATCAGCAGCGCGGGCTCGACCCGCGCCAGCAGCGCCCTGATCTCCGCATCGGTCAGGCGGTAGTTCAGCGGCACGTAGGGCACGCCGGCCCAGGCGCTGGCGAACAGCCCCACGGGCACCGCCAGGCTGCTCACGTCGAGCATGGCCACGTACCGGCATCCGGACGCCCTGATCAGCGCGGCGCCGGCGCCGGCGGCATCGTACAACTGCTGGTAGGTCAGAGAGTCCTGGCCATTGGTGAACGCCACGCGCTCACCGCAGCCCTGCGCGGCCATCTCCAGTAACATCATCACGTTCATGGCAGGCGATTCCGGGGTCTGGCGGTTAATCCGAGGAAGGCAGGGGCTTGTTTTCTTTCAGGATCAGCTTGGTCCCGTCCAGCGCCAGCGAGCCATTGCCCGGCTTGGTGCAGAGAATTTCCACGGTGCCCGCCTCATCGACGTAGCGCTTGCCCAGCAAGGTGCCCTCGGCAAAACCCGGGTCCACCTCGCCGCCAGCGGGCTGCTGCGCCATGGCGATCATGGGGACGCCCCCGCAGCGCAGGTCCAACTCGCCACCGGCGGCGGCGATCACCATCACCTCGGTCGCACACACCGCGCTGCGCAGGCGCGTTCCAGCTTTCAACTCTGCCATTCGTTCTATCTCCCAGTTATCTCAGGCGACGGCCGCCATCACTCACATGGCGGCGACGCCAGGCGGGCACAGTCTAAAGATTTGCGTCCAGGCGGACCAGTCCACATGACGGCAAATCCGGCCTTTGCCATCTCATTTTTGGACTGCCGCAGCAGCTGCCGGGGCCGGTCCCGAGACCCGGTCCCGAGACCGTGCCCCGGCGGCCTGCTAGATGCGCCTGGACGGATCGATGCCGGTGATGCGGGCGAGGTTGAGCCCCAGAATATTGGCCTTGTCCTCCCGCGTCAGCTGGCGGTAACCCCACTGCTGCTGCAGTTCCTCGGGCATCTCGAAGTTACGGATGTAATCCACCGCGCGCTTCATGTCGTCGAAGGGCAGATCGAGCCCCATGACGATCTTCTCGGACGGCATCCAGTCCATGGCGGTGCCGATGGCGTGATAGCCTCGGTAGGGCGCGCGCTCGTAATAGCCGATGACCCCGGAGATGCTCATATAGAGGTTGCGGTGCTTGCCGCACAGTGCCGCCAGCACTTCGGTGTCGGGCCAGCCGGCGTGGTAGGCGATGATCTGCAGATCGGGAAAGTCGTTGCACACGTCATCGAGCTGCTCGACCTTGCAGAAGCTGTTGGGCTGCGGCGCGACGTAGCTGACGCCGGTGTGCACGGTGAGCGGCACGCCCAGTTCCTGCGCCTTCTCGTAGAACGGCCACAGGCGGCGGTCGTTGATCGGGCCCTCGTCCTCCGGCTGGTACACCTTGCAGAGCTTGGCGTTGCGCTCCTTGAACAGGTATTCCATCTCCCAGATGGCGTTCTTGATGCCGCGGCGGATCATGGGGCCGCAATTCATCTCCAGATACATGCGATCGGGGTAGGGCTCGATCTGCTGCATCATGAAGCCGTTGGTGGACAGGGACGTGGTGTGTCCCGACACCTCCATCATGGGCTCGCGCAGAACGAAACACACGTCGACGCCGGCGCGGTCCATTTCGGGCTTGAGTCCATTGGCGGTCGGCTCGGGCCATTCACCCTGGAGATCGCGGCCGGACCAGGCGCGCATGACCCCGTCGACGCTACCCCACCAGCGCTGGACCCCGGGATAGTAGTCGATCTCGGACATGGTCTGCGGGTTCATGAAATGGCACTCGGTGAGCGCCACGAAGTAATCCTGATCTGCCATCAACGTGAACTCCTGTCGTGAGAAGTGGCTTTTGCACCCGTCGTGGTGCGCGCTCATACTACCGAAGCCACATGAGCGGTTCAATGCAGGCCACCTCAACGAACCGTCATCCAACCCTCAGCAACTACCGCCGGACAAGCGCCTGCGCGCGCTGCAGCGCCTCCACCCTGTCCAAAAATGAAATGTTTAAGGCCTGAAATGACGCCGCCGCCCATGGTCGCAGCGCGAGTTTGCCGGTAGACTCTCGCAAGCTTGAATGCCGGGGGCTCGCACTCTGCCCGGGCGATTCGACCACGTGATCTACGATGAGGAAATGACAGCATGACCGTTGTTCTCTGCACCTGGGGCGACGCCCTCGAAGGCGGCACCGAAGAGGCGCTGACGCTGGCTGGCCAGCACAGCACCGCCATCGGCGCCGACCTGCACTGGCTGGTAATCGGCGGCGCCGCGGCGCCCGCGCGCGAGCTGGCCGGCAAGTACGGCGTGAGCACGCTGGACACCATCGCGGACGCCGCGGGCGGCCCTGACGCGCTGGTCAGCGCACTGACCCAGTACTGCCAGCAGCAATCCCCCGCGCTGGTGCTGTTCAATCAAAGCGTCGAGGCGCGCCTGATCGCACCCCGCCTGGCCGGGCGCATCCAGGCCCCCGTGGTCATGAACGCCTTCGCGCTGACTGCTGCGGGCGATGCGCTGGAAGTGAGCGCCACCGCTTACGGCGGCGACACCCACGCCGTTTACCGTCTCAGCGGCGACACCGTCGTCGTGTCACTGGTGACCACCGCAGTCGTGGCCCAGCCTGCGGCCAACCCCGGCACGCCGGCCGAGCGCGCGATCAGCGTCGATCTCAGCGGCGTCACCGAGCGCTTCGTCGTGACCTCGGCGCCGAGCGCGGAAGGACCTCGTTTGGAGGACGCCGACATCATCGTCTCCGGCGGCCGCGGCCTGGGCTCGGCGGACAACTACCGCCTGGTGCGGGAGCTGGCGACCGCGCTGGGCGGCATGGCCGGCGCGTCCCGCGCCATCGTCGACGACGGCTGGGTCGACTCCTCGCATCAGGTGGGCCTCACCGGCAAAATCACCCGCCCGGCGCTGTACGTGGCAGCCGGCATCTCCGGCGCCAGCCAGCACATGGCCGGCTGCTCCGCCGCCAAGACCATCGTGGCCATCAACAAGGACCGCGATGCTTCCATCTATCGCTATGCCCGCTACGGCATCGTCGGCGATTGCGTCGAAATACTATCCGAACTGAGCAAAGCAGCCAAAGCATAGGAGAGGTCTGCCATGTCCGAACAACGAGTTCCCTGCGTCGAAGGCCTGTTTTCGGAGGAAGGCGGCGCCAAGCTGCACGGTTCGCGCTGCACGACCTGCAGCACGCCCTACTTCCCCAAGACCGCAACCTGCCACAATCCCGACTGCACGCAATCGGCGATCGTCCCCGACGATTTCGGCGGCAGGGGCGTGCTGTGGAGCTACTCGGTAGCCGATTTTCCGCCGCCCCCTCCGCACAAATTCGATCAGCCCTTCAAATCCTACGCCATGGGCGTGGTCGATATGGAATGCGGCCTGCGCCTGATCGGCCAGATGGTGGATGAGGCAGCAGCGGTCAAGATCGGCTCCGCCGTGGAGCTGGTGATCGACACCCTGTACCACGAGGACGGCAAGGCCTTCACCACCTGGAAGTTCAAACAGCTTTAGGGCGAGGAGAGATATCATGCAAGAAGTCGTAGTACTCGGTGTCGGCATGCACCGCTTCGGCAAGACCGGCGACGCCATCGTCGGCACCAAATCCGTCGGCGAACTCTGTCGCCATGCCGTCGACGCCGCCCTCAAGGACGCCGGGGTCTCCTGGAAGCAGATTCAGGCGGTATCCGCAGCGAGCTCGCGCTTTTCCGGCGGCAAGGGCTGGGGCCTGAACGGCAATGACGTGGTCGAGGACCTGGGCTCCACCGGGATACCGGTGTACAACCTGTCGGCCGGCTGCGCCGCCGGCGGCAACGCGTTCAACGTGGGCTACTCGCTGGTCGCGGGCGGCATCTACGACATGATGCTGGTGGTCGGCGGCGAAGTCATGCCCAAGGGCATGATCCAGACCTCCGGCGTCGAAGAGGCGACCGATCCCGAGTTCCTGCGGCAACGCTGCATCGGCATGCCCGGCCCGTCGTTCTGGTCCACGCTCGCCCGGCGCCGGATGTACGAATACGGCACCACCGAGGAACAATTCTCCAAGGTGGCGGTGAAGGCACGCAAGAACTCCGTGCACAACCCCTATGCCCGCTTCCAGCAGGAAATCACGCTGGAGCAGGTGCTCGGCTCACCTTACGTGAGCAATCCGCTGCGCCTGTTCCAGATCTGCCCGGTGTCCAACGGCGCCGCGGCCGCTATCATCTGCTCGGCAGAGCGAGCCCGGCAGTTCACCAGCAAGCCGGTGACCGTCGCCACCAGCACCGTGGCCACCATGACCTTCGACGACATGCTGCCCCGCGGCCTGGGCGATGCGATCACCGACTGCCCCAATCTGCACACCGAGGCGCGCGCCGCCGTGCTCAAGGCCTTTGAAAAGTCGGGCATCGGCCCGGGCGACATCAGCTTTACCGAGCTGCAGGACAACACCTGTTACTACGAACTGGCATTCCCGGAAGAGTGGGGCCTGTGCCAGCCGGGCCAGTCCGAGAGCCTGCTGGAAGCGGGTGAAACCGCGCCCACCGGGCGCATGCCGATCAACCCCTCGGGCGGCTTTGTGTCCTTCGGCGAGGCCACCACGGCCATGGGCGTATTCCAGATCGCCGAGCTGACCTGGCAGCTGCGCGGGCAGGCCGGCGGCCGACAGGTGCCCGACGCCAAAGTGGGCCTGGCGCAGACCCTGGGCCTGGGCGGCAATGCCACGGCGGCCATCCTCAAGCGCTGATAGCGTCCTCTCCCGGCCGCTCTCTCATCAGCGCCGCCGCCTGCGCTTTCTCCCGCTGCGGAGACCGGCGCAGGCAGCCCCTGCCAGCCCTGCAGAATGCCCGCCGAACCTTATTGGCGGCCGATCTGCAGGATCCCCAGCCGCACTTCCGGTGCCAGCACGTACATGAACTGCCGCTCGCCGATCAGCAGGCGCTGGTCGAAGAACAGGTGGTCGCCCTCGCCCACATGCACCAGCTCCATGTCGATCAGACCCTGAATGAAGGTCCTGAACAGGTTCTTATCGAAGAAATCGGGCGCATGGAAGCTGTACAGCAGCGACAGCCGCTGCGCCATCAGCACGCAGTCCTCTTCCAGCGTCTTGGCGGTGTAATAGCCGGCGCCACGGCTGGTCATCATCTGCGCGGTGATGAAGTAGCGCTCCAGTGTCCCCTTGCTCACCGAGGCCACGATGCTGAGCAGCATGTGCGCCTTGGTGTGATTGTCGGGTGCCTCAAAATAGCGATCGCTGCGGATGACGAGACCCAGATCGACGAGATGGGCCACATACTGCCGCACCACGGTGGGCAACTCCGCCTCGTCCCAGGGCAGAAACAGCTCACGCCTGAGAAAGGGGTAAAAGCGCAGGCTCAGTTCCTGCAGGCGCTTCAGACTGGCCCGGCCCCGCGTAATCAGCACGCTGGCGACGAGGCCGGCGAGCATGAAGCAATGGAGCGTGTTGTTGCGCAGGTAGGTGGCACTGAGCGCCTGGCGCTGATTGAGCAGGATGATATCGCCCAGGGCATGGGTATTGCGCTCCAGCAGGCCCATCTTCTCGATGGAATTGATTTCCTTGCTCCAATCACCCGAGCCGACCAGCAGCGTATCGCGCAGCCCGGCAACCCTGCTCATGATGGCGAGGCCGCGCAGGCTCTCGCCAATCTGGCGCTCGAGCATGGCATGTTTGGGAGTGCCCAACAGCACCGTGGCAACCAGGTTGACGGGGGTGACGACGGCATGGCTGTTGATGTTGGTGAGAATGCGTCGCGCCAGCCAGTCGACGCCGGAGTGGAACGCGTCGCTGCCGGCCGGTGGCAGGTCGCTGTCCTGATAGCCGATCTGCGGCCAGATATCCCGCTCGAGGATGGCTGAGCCGAAGCTGACGTACACCCTGCCGAAGTTCTCCTTCAGGTACTGCCGCGCCGACAGCAGGCTGCCGATGGACTCCTTCTTTTTGGCGCCACCGTACATCTCGCTGATGTAGCTGTGGCTCTCGATGATGCGCTCATAGCCGATGTAGACGGGGATGAAAGCCAGCGGCCGCGCGTTGCTGCCACGAATGCTGTTGAGCGTCATCACCAGCATCCCCGCCTTGGGCTGGAGCAGGCGGCCGGTGCGGCTGCGTCCGCCCTCGATGAAATACTCGATGGGAAAGCCCTTCTGGCACATGCTGGACAGATAGGCCTCGAGCACCGCCCGATACAGTTGGTTGTCCCTGAACTGGCGACGGATAAAGAACGCGCCGCCACGGCGCAGAATGGGCCCCACGACGGGCATGTTGAGGTTGATACCGGCGGCGATGTGCGGCGGCATCAGACCCTGATAGTAGATCACGTACGAGAGCAGCAGATAGTCGATATGGCTGCGGTGGCAGGGGACGTAGACGAGTTCGTGATCCGTGGCCAGGTCGTGCACGACCTGCATGCCGCTCACCTTCACGCCGCGGTAAAGGCGCGCCCACAGCCAGTTGAGAAAGCGATCGAACAGGCGCACCACCGAGTAGGAATAATCGGAGGCGATCTCGTTCAGATACTTCTTGGCCTTGGCCTCCTTGTTCTTGCCCTTCTCCTCGGCAAGCGCCTGCTGCACCACCGGCGAGGACAGCACCTGGCGCTGGAGAATGCGCTTGTGCGACAGGTCCGGCCCGACCACGGCCTCGCGCTGACGCCTGAAATGCGTGCGCAGCAGCAGCTTGAGCTTGCGCGTAAGATCCTCGCCGGGCGCGGCGGACGCCTTGAACGCGGCCAGGGGCAAGGCCGGTGACACAAAGCACTCCACCCGCCGGCCCTGCGTCAGGATGACCAGCAGGCGTCGGATGAAACCGGGAACGACCCAGCTATCGGAAAAAATGACGCGCCAGACAGATCCCTCGCGCTCCGGACTGCGCCCCCAGAACACGGACACGGGCACCAACTGGATATCGGCATCGGCCTCCAGGTAGCCGCCTATGGCCTTGTCGAATTGCTTCCTGCGCGCACCCACCTCGGGCAGCGTCAGAATGCGCTGCGCCGCTATGCCCTTCGCCGCCAGCGACTGGCGCACCGCAACGCGGTCCGCGCCATAGCGCTTGGGCACGACGAACACCGCCTCCCCCCCCAGCGCCGGCAGTGGATCCGGCAACGCGGTGGCTCGAATAAACGGACTGACCAGAGCCTGTACTAGTCGTTTCATGACGGAGTTGTTCCTTGTGGTCTACTCCTGATTCTTAACTGACAGCACGCAGTTGCCAGTTTGCGCTGACGCGCTTTCAGTAACTCCTCACTACCCGACGCCGATGCCGGGCAGCAGGTCGCTGTTCCTCTAATAGCTGCTGCGGCGGTATTCCAGATAGCGCGGCAGCCAGAAATTGCCGTCGATGCGCTCGTGCAGGCGCTCGTCGGGCATCTCCAGGGCGAGCCCCTGCTGTTGCGCGACCTTGCCGACGGCAAAGGCGATCTTCTTGCTGAGCGCGGCAATATCCTTGATCGGCGGCAGCAACTCCCCCGCTCCCGCCTGCGCCCGCGGCGAGCAGGCGGCCAGCGTCTCGCTCGCCGCCATCATCATCTCGTCACTGATGAGGTTGATATTCGCGGCGATCACCCCGAGGCCGATACCCGGAAAGATATAGCTGTTATTGCACTGCGGGATATGAAAGACCCGGTCGCCGTAGGTCACCGGCGCAAAGGGGCTGCCGGTTGCGACCACCGCAGTCCCCTCGGTCCACTCGATGACCTGTTCGGGGGTGGCCTCGACCCGGCTGGAGGGGTTGCTCAGGGGAAAGATGATGGGCACCTCACAGTAGACCTTCATAGCCCGTATCACCGCCTCGGTGAACAGGCCCGGCTGACCCGAGACACCGATCAGCACGCCCGGCTTACCGCAGTTCACAACGTCGAGCAGCGACGGGTACTGGCCGCTGAAGGTCCAGCCGGCGATATTGGCCTCCGGCTGCGCCAGCCGCTGCTGAAAGTTGCGCAGGTCTGGCGTGCTCTCCGTGACCAGACCGAAACGGTCCACCATGAAGACCTGGCTGCGTGCCTGCTGGTCGGTCAGCCCTTCGGCGCGCATGTGCGCCACCACCTGTTCGGCGATGCCGCAGCCCGCCGAACCGCCGCCGACAAACACCACGCGCTGCTCCGAGAGGCGCACGCCGCTGGCGCGGCTGGCCGCCAGCAGGCAGCCGACCGTCACCGCGGCAGTGCCCTGAATATCGTCGTTGAAACAGCAGAGGCGGTTGCGATACCGCTCCAGCAGCGGCGTGGCGTTGGCCTGCGCGAAATCCTCGAACTGCATCATGGCGAAGGGCCAGCGCCGCTTCACCGCGCTGATGAACATCTCAATGAATTCGTCGTACTGCTCCTGATCGATGCGCGGGTGGCGCGCCCCCATATACATGGGATCGTTCAGGAGTTCCTCGTTGTTGGTGCCCACGTCGATCATCACCGGCAGCGTGTAGACGGGACTGATGCCCCCACAAGCGGTATACAGCGACAGCTTGCCGATGGGGATGCCCATGCCGCCCATGCCCTGGTCACCCAGGCCGAGGATGCGCTCGCCGTCGGTCACCACGATGATCTTGATATCGTCCCTGGTGACATTGCGCAGGATATCGTCAAGGTGCTCCCGCTCCGACCAGGACACGAACAGCCCCCGCGCGGTGCGGTAGATCTCGGAGAATCGCTGACAGGCTTCCCCCACCGTCGGCGTGTAGATGATGGGCATCATCTCCTCGATATGGGTCTCGAGCAGCCGGTAGAACAGGGTCTCGTTCTTGTCCTGCATCGCGCGCAGAAACACGTGCTTGTTGATCGGCGTGCGATAGTTCGAAAACTGCCTGTAGGCGCGCTCGACCTGCTCGTCGATGGTCTCGAAGCGCGGCGGCAGCAGCCCGGTGAGATTGAAACTGGCCCTCTCCTCGCGGGTGAAGGCGCTCTCCTTGTTCAGCAGCGGCGTCTCCAGCAGCGCGGCCCCCGCGATGGGAACATAGAGCTTGCGTGTGTTGTTATCGTTATTCATCGGCGGTGGCCCCAGTACACTCATCCACAGGTAAGCAAACGCAGGTTTATCGCGCCAAGTACAACCCAACCGGGGCGGCCAGGTCAAGCGCCGGCCACCGGGGGCATCGCGGCACGCATCATTGCGGGCCCTGCCCCGCCGGTTGGCGCGGCGCCAGCACCCGCCCCTGCGCATCCCAACTAGCCATGAACCCGCCAGTGCCGTTATGATAGAGGCCGACAACCACTCCTCTTCAACGTCTAACAATAATCCTGGTGGTGTGAAATGACTTCAATCGGCGTTCTCATCCTTGGTGTCGTCGGCCTGTGTTTCGGCTGGTTTATCTACTCGCGCTTCGTAGCCCGCCATATCTACAAGTTCGACCCCGATTTTGTCACCCCCGCACACGAACTCGAGGACGGCGTCGACTTCGTGCCCACTAACAAGTACGTCCTCTGGGGCCATCACTTCACCTCAGTGGCGGGCGCCGCCCCCATCGTAGGTCCGGCAATCGCGGTCTACTGGGGCTGGGTGCCCGCCATTCTGTGGGTCATCCTGGGTTCGGTGTTTTTCGCCGGCGTCCATGACATGGGCGCGCTGTGGGCCAGCAGCCGCCACAAGGGCAAGTCGATCGGCGCACTGTCGGGTGACGTCATCGGACCGCGCACCCGCTCGCTGTACATGGTGGTGGTGTTCATGCTGCTGCTGATGGTGAATTCGGTGTTCGGCGTCATCATCGCCAACTCCTTCGTCGGCTCGCCGGGCTCGGTCATTCCGGCGTGGTCCGCCATCGCCGTCGCCCTGATCATCGGCCAGCTGCTGCACCGGAAGATTCTGCCGCTGGGCATTCTGACCGCCATCGGCGTAGTGCTGCTGTACGCATCCATCGTCCTGGGCAGCCAGGTGCCGCTGACCCTGCCCGAGGGACTCGTGCCGGGGCTCGGCACACCGGCCGTGTGGATCCTCATCCTGTTCGTGTACGCCTTCATCGCCTCCACGCTGCCGGTCTGGGCGCTGCTGCAGCCCCGTGACTTCATCAACGGCATGCAGCTGGCAGTGGGTCTGCTGCTGTTGTACGGCGCGGTGCTGATCGCCGGACCGGACATGACCGCGCCCGCGTTCAACACCGAGCTCGGCGAGAACCCGCCGTCCATCGTGCCGCTGCTGTTCGTCACCATCGCCTGCGGCGCGGTGTCGGGCTTTCACGGCATCGTCGCGTCGGGCACCAGTTCCAAGCAGCTCAACAAAGAGACCGACGCCCGCTTCGTGGGCTACCTCTCGGCGCTGGGCGAGGGGGCACTGGCGCTGATCACGCTGATCGCCGTCAGCGGTGTGGCCCTCGCGGCCAGCCCGGAGGCCTGGCACGAGCTGTATCATGGCTTCAACCAGCAGGGCGGAGCCAAGCCGTTCATCACGGGTGGCGCCGTGCTGCTCGAGAACGGCTGGGGTCTGCCGGTCAGCGTCTCCGAGACCATGCTGGCGACGATGGTCGTGCTGTTTGCGGGCACCACCATGGATTCCGGCGTGAGGTTGCAGCGCTACATCATCCAGGAGTGGGGCGATATCTATAACCTCCGCCTGCTCAAGAACGGCCTGCTGGCGACCATGATCGCGGTGGGTGCCTGCCTCGCGCTGTCGTTTGGCGCCGGCGGCAAGAGCGGTACCGGCGGCATGATCATCTGGCCGCTGTTCGGCACCACCAACCAGCTGCTGGCGGCCATGACGCTGCTGGTGCTGAGCGTGATGCTGATCAAGATGAAGCGCCCGCCCTGGGTAACGCTGGTGCCCATGGTCCTCGTGCTGCTGATGGCGTCCTGGGCCGCAGGCCTGCTGCTGCTGGATTTCTACCGGCAGGGCAAGTGGTTGCTGCTGGGGCTGAACTTCATCGTGCTGGTGACCTCGTTGATGGTCATACTGGACGCCCTGGCCGTGATCCAGCAACAGCGCGCGGAGAAAAAAGCGGGCAGGAAATAGCCCGCCGCCGCGCCCTGGGGGCGTCTGGCTGCGGCCGGCGCCCCCATCGCTTTTTTGACGGCAGCCACTGCCGAGGCGGACGTCGGCCACGATACAATGGCCGATGCCCGACGCCACCCTCATTGCACCCCGCTTTCACGCGCTGGATCGCCTCCTGTGCCAGTTGCGCCCATACTGGCAGTTCCAGCCCTTTCACTACCGCGTGCCACCCTGGTCCGGGCTGACGCCGGGGCTGTGGCAATCACTGACCGCGCTGTCCGAGGCCGAGTTCGGCACGCTGCAGTACGACGGGCCGAGCCGCGATCGCTTTCTCACAGCGTGGCTGCCGGAGGTCGCAGAGCTGCAGCGTCTCCGTCAACTGCCCGCCATGCGGGGGACGCCGCTAGCACCGGCGCCCTGCCTGCACCACGCCGTCCCCGGCCGCAAATGGCAGCAGCTGACCGCATTCGCACCGCTCGTGCCCAGCGCCGGGCCGGTGCTGGAATGGTGCGCCGGCAAGGGTCACCTCGGCCGGCTGCTGGCGGGCAGCAGCGGCCGCACGGTGACCAGCCTGGAGCGCGATGCGACCCTGTGCCGCGAAGGCGCAGCGCTGGCGCGCCGGGCCGGGGTGGCGATGAACTTCGCCACGGTGGACGTGATGGAGCCCGCTGCCGCAGCCTACCTCGGGCCGGCGGTCCAGGCGGTTGCCCTGCACGCCTGCGGCGACCTGCACCGTCGGCTGCTGCGCCAGCTGACACTGCAGCGTGGCGCGGGCTTGACGCTGGCGCCGTGCTGCTACCATCTCACCCGTGAACTCCCCTGCCGTCCCCTGTCCGGGGAAGGCAGCGCCAGCAGGCTGCGGCTGGCCAAGGCGGACCTGCACATGGTGGTGCAGCAGACCGCGACCGCCCCCCACCGCATCGCGCAACAGGGCCGCCTGGAGGTCATCTGGCGCCTGGCCTTTGACGAGCTGCAGCGCGCCTGCCGCCGGTGCGACGCCTATCTGCCCGTGCCGGCCATGCCGCGTCAGCTGCTGCGTGGCGACTTTGCCGCCTTCGCCCGCTGGGCGGCGGGCCGCAAGCAGCTGCAGCTGCCGCCGGACTGGCAGCCGGCGCACTACCTGCGCCTGGGCGAACAGCGCTATCGCGTGCTGCGGCGGGTGGAATGGGTGCAGCATGCCTTTCAGCGCCCACTGGAGGTCTGGCTGCTGCTCGACTACGCCCTGCTGCTGCAAGAGCATGGCTACCGCGTGGAGGTGGGAGAATTCTGTGACGCCCGGCTGACCCCGCGCAACCTGCTGCTGCGGGCTCTGGCGCCGGAGGCCGCGCTCTAGTCGCCGCCGGACTCGGCGATGTGCGCCGCCAGCGCCTGCGCCAGACCCGACCAGGCACCAAAATGCGGCAACAGGCGCAGACGGCAGTCCCGGTGCGCGCTCCTGACCTCTTCGAGCAGGGCCGGCAGATCGCGGACGACGTGGCGGCCGCCGTTGAAGAAGAGCGGGTAGATATCCGCCTCGCGGCAGCCGTCGGCCACCAGCTGGGCCATCGCCGCGGGCAGCGAGGGTACCGCCGCTTCGAGGAAGGCGTGCGCGACCCTGGCGTAGCCCGGCGTGGCGGACGCCAGCGCCCCCACCAGGCGACAGAACTCCTCGTTGGCCGCCTCGCTGCGACTGCCGTGAGCGATGACCACCAGCGCCCTCATGTGCCAGCGTCCTGCGCCACGCTGAAGCGGTCCGCGCAGCTGCGCAGCATCTCCAGCAGTTTTACCCGCTCCCCGGCGCTCTCTCTGGTCTTCGCCAGCAGGTGGGTCGGGTGTGGCTCGCGGTCCAGAAAGAGCAGCCCGCTCACTTCGCCGGCCTCGCGGGCCGCTGCCAGCCACACCACCGTGTCGGCACCCTCCTCGGGCGTCCTGAGCACGCCGCGCATGATGCGGCGGAATGCCGGCAGCGCCTGCGCCACGCCGGGGGTGTCCGCCCAGCCGGGGTGCATGGCGTTGCACACGATACCGTCGGCCTGCCAGGCCTGCGCCCACTCCTCGGTCTGCACCATCAACGCCCGCTTGGCCCTCGCATAGGCCACGCTGCCCGAGTAACGGCCGCGATCGCTCTGCAGATCCCTCACCACGAGCTGCTGCGTGTACATGCCGCCGGAGACGACATTGACCACCCTCGGCGCGGTGCCGCGCCGAAGCAGCGGCAGCAGCCCTTCCGTGAGCAGGTAGGGGGCGAGCAACAGCAGCGCGAAGCTCTGCTCCAGACCCTCCGCCGTCACCTGGCGTGGATTGAACAGCGCGCCGGCGTTGTTGATCAGCACATCGATGGGACGCCCCTGCGCGAGCAGGCGCTGCACCAGGCGCTGCACGTCCGCCATCAGACTCAGATCGGCCAGCTCGATGGTGACCTGCTCGTTGCCCGTGTCCTTCCGCAGCTGTTCCACCACGGCGCGCCCACGCGCCTCATCCCGCACCACCAGCGTCAGCGAGGCGCCCATCGCCGCAAGCTGGCGGGCCGCCGCCAGGCCGATGCCCGAGCTGGCGCCCGTCAGCACGATATGGCGCCCGCCCAGGTAGCTCGACACCGGCCGCCAATGCCTGCGGCTGCGCGAGATCCCCAGCTTGCTGAACCTCGCCACCCCCGGCAGGATGCAGCGGTCAGCCCAGCGGGTCGCAGCGCTGGGCCGGGGCGGCGCCAGTCGATCCTCCAGCGCTTCCTGCAGGCCGGCGATGGAGGCCTTGCCCATGCGCCTCAATCCCGCCTCCATGGCCGGCTCCAGCGGCCGCAGGGCTGCGCCGAAGCGGAACTCCGCCCGATAATCGAGTCGCGTCCCGGCGCCGTCCGGTCGCACCGTGATGGTGTCGGTGACCTTGAACGCGGCACAGCTGCCCTCCAGCACCACCTGCTCGTCGGGCTGCCACTTGAGCACGCGGTAGTGCAGCGTCAGCCGCCCGACCGGCAGCCGGCACACTACGCGGTAGCGGCTGCCGACGCGGGTGGGACCGGCGTCGACCCTGCGGGAACTGACCGCGGTGGCGTCCCACTGCTCGCAATGGGCGAACTCGCAGGCGTAGGCAAACACCTCCCGCGCGGGGCGTGACGTTGTGAACTGTTCGTGTAGTACGATCATGGCTCTCGTTTGGCACCTCGAAGCGCTCTTGCCCCGCCGGCCTGACAGGGACCTCTCGTGGTCATGGGCGGCGCGGTCGACGCTGATCAGCGCCGCCCGCCTATGCTCCATTGCACTGGGGTCTAATACAGGGCGATGGGGAATTTGGACCACGCCGGAGGGCAGGCGTCAGAACAAACGCTCCTGCTGATGACCGCGCGCATCGCTGACGATGCGTTTGAACAGGCGCACCTGGTAGGGTAGGTAGGGCAGGTATTCCGGATGCCACTGCACGCCCAGCAGCAGGCGCCGGCCCCGGCTCTCGACCGACTGGACGATGCCGTCATCGTCGCGTGCGACGACGTCAAGGCCATCGCCCACGCGGTCGATGGCCTGGTGGTGCAGGCTGTTGATCCAGACCCGGTTGAGGCCCATGGTGAAACCGAGCTCGCTGCCGCGCTCGATGATGGCGCGCTTGCTCGGCAGCGGGCTGCGCCGGTTGGACGTACGCACGCGCATGCCTCGGATGTCGCCGTACAGGTTGCCGCCGAGCACGACATTGAGCAGCTGCATGCCCCGGCAGATGCCGAAGATGGGCAGCTCCGTCTTGAGGGCGTGTTCGATCATGGAGACCTCGAAGGCATCCCGATCCCGGTCGATGCGCGCCAGACCCGGATCGTCGTGCCCGTACAGTCCCGGATCGATATCGTCGCCGCCACCGATGATGACGGCGTTCAGCAGCTGCTGATAATTGTCGCTGGCGGGCGTCAGATACACGGCGTGACCGCCGCACAGGTGAATCGCCAGGCGCGTCATCCACCACGCCTGCGGAAAGCGCTCCGCGGGCCCGGTGACGCCTACGACAGGTCTAACAGACACGCCGTTACCTGCTGCTGCCAGGGCTCGATAAAGGGCCATTTCAGGGGCTGCTGCAGATAGAGCCAGTAGCGGTAACACCAGCGGTCGAGCCGCCCGGGGTCATTGGCCAGGGCCTCGACCTGAGCCCAGTCGTTCCACGCCATGGACAGGCCCCAGGCGGGGTCGTCGATTTCGGAGTTGGGCAGGCGGTAGTGCAGCGCGGGGCGCGCCGTGACCAGCGGGTCGTCAACCACCGCGTTGACCCGCTCGGCGTCGAGCAGTTGAAACAGGGGCAGCATGTCGAGCGCCCGGTTGCGCGTGGGGTTGTCCTCGAGAAAGTCATCGATCAGCGTCGGCAGCTCCGGCCAGTATTCGGGGTTGACGAGCTTCTGGACATAGCCGGCCGGGAAGGGCTTGATGTACGGCGGAATGCGGCGGGTGATATCGACCTCCTCATGGAAGATCAACCAGTCGTACAGCAGCGCGAACGCCTTCATGTAGGCGGCGATGGTCGGCGCGTCCATGCGGGGCAGTTCCACGTTGTAATGCACGCCGAACGCATACCAGGGCGATTGGTGGGTACCCTTCGCGCCCGCCTTTCTCAGCACCCTGACCACCTGATCGAGCTCGGCGAGCCGGCTGAGGGGAATCGGTGGCGCCACCAGCTCCCCCGGCACCAGATTCATGGCGAGCAGGGCCACGGTATCGGTAGCCCACTGCTTCCACTCGAACAGGGGGTGATCGAGCTTGGTCATCTCGCGGCCGATGCGCTTGATCATCTGGCTGTCGATTTCGACTTTGAACGTGCCCAGCGAGGTATCGACGACCTTGAGTTCGTAGGCCGAGGTCTCCTCGATGTGCCCGCCCAGCTTGCCCATGATGGCGTGCGTGATGGTCTTCAATTCGAGCCCGGACAGCTCGATTTCAACGCCGACCCGACGCTCGGCGCCACTGTCGGTGACGCGCACTTTAGGTAGAAAATACCTGCTCTCTGACATAGCTGCCCGCTCGAACACTGGATAGTCGCATGCGCCACCCGGCGCCCCGACGACAGCCGGACCGGCCCATCGCCACAGCCCATGAGCCATGCATATGCCCCCTGATAATAACAGGTCCTCAGCGCATTCTCAGCCGCGAGTGCGCACGCCGCCAGCCGCTCGCCGGCAATCTGCGGCGCCCGGCGAGCCGGCCGCAAGGTCGCAGAATTACCTGAATGGGCATGGGCCGCACCGTGGCAATGCAGCGGGAAAATGCTACTATTCGCCGCAGTATAGCGGCCGCTTTAACTACTATTACAATGAAAACCCCGCAGCGAGGGCCGAGCAACATGATTGCGCCAGCAAGTGACCGCCTCCGCGCCCCACTCGGTCGGGCTGGTACCGCAGCGACTATTATCGCGCTCGCCAACCTGCTGCTGAGCGGTTGCGCCTCTCCTCGGAAAGTCGATCGCGTTCACTCCAGCCTGTACTACCAGCAGGCCTCTATCCAGCAGTTGCAGCACGACATCGAGGCCATCGAGCAGCAGCGCCAGGAGGTGCTCTCGCGCCTCGACCAGCTGCAGCGCAAGAGCGCGGACCACGCGGGGCTGATTGAACGCAACCAGCGCCAGCTGCAGCAGCTGGGGGGGGCTCAGCAGCAGCTGACGCGCACCGTCGGCACCATGCGCAGCGCCGTCGCAGCCAACCGCGGCGCCATCACCTCCATGGCGACCGCCGAACAGCAGCGGCAGGCGATCATCAAGGCGCAGCGGGCGAGATGGCTTGAAATTACCGAACAGACGGACAGAAAGCTGGCGGACCTCGATCAGCCTCAGATGGATGCCAATCCGGGATCAACGGAGAACGCTATTGATAATGGAACACCGTAGCCGCAGCAATTTCGTCCTCACCGCCATCAGCGGCTTGCTCGGCTTGTATTCACTGTTTCTCACCATCGGCCTGTGGCAGGTCAAGCAGAAAGCCGAGCAGCTGGCCAGCCGCCAGAGCGCCGAGCTGGCGGCGGCCCAACACAAGGTCGAACAGGTATTGCGCTACGTCGAGACCTTCCACGGCGACGACGACACCCAGCGCAAGGATCTGGCGCGCATCAAGATTGTCATGGCAGAACACGAGCAGAAACTGTTTCTGCTGCAGGACACCATCGACAAGCTCTACTCGCTGGACGACTGAGCGCGCCGCGCTGATCAGGCGCGGGCGGCGGCTCAGCGGCCGCGCGCCGGATCAGAAGATGTCGTTGAGCACGATGGTTTCATTGCGATCGGGCCCGGTCGAAATGATCTCGATGGGGGCTTCCACCAACGACTCGATGCGCTCGATATAGGCCCTGGCATTGGCCGGCAGCTCGCCGAGCGAGCGCGCGCCCAGGGTCGACTCCGTCCAGCCCGGCAGGTCCTCGTAGATCGGCGTCATCGTGCTGAAATCCTCGGCCAGGCGCGGGATCGCCCCCTCGTTGCCAGCGGCATCGCGATAGGCAACGCAGACGCGCACGGACGATAGCCCGTCGAGTACGTCCAGCTTGGTCAGGCACAGCCCGCTGAGCGAATTGAGGCGCACGGACTGGCGCAGGGACACGGCATCAAACCAGCCGGTGCGGCGGGCGCGCCCCGTGGTGGCGCCAAACTCGTGCCCCTTTTCTGCCAGGTGGCGGCCGGCGGCGTCGAACAGCTCGGTGGGAAAGGGACCACTGCCGACGCGGGTGGTATAGGCCTTGGTAATGCCCAGTACGTAATCGAGGTAGAGCGGGCCGAAGCCACAGCCCGACGCGGCACTGCCCGCCGTGGTATTGGACGAGGTGACAAAGGGATAGGTGCCGTGATCGATGTCCAGCAGCGCGCCCTGAGCACCCTCGAACAAGATGTTGTCACCGCGCATGCGGTAATCGTGCAGCAGCGCGCCGACATCCGCCACCATGGGGCGCAGCTCGTCCGCCATGCGCAGGCAGGCGTCGAGCGAAGCCGCGAAATCCACCTGTGGCGCCCGGTAGTAGTTGGCCAGGACAAAGTTGTGGTAGTCCATTACTGCCGCCAGATGCTCCGCGAAGCGGCCGGGCGCCATCATATCCTCCAGGCGGACTCCCCGGCGCGACACCTTGTCCTCATAGGCCGGGCCTATGCCCCGGCCGGTGGTGCCGATCTTGCCGCTGCCCCTGGCCGCTTCGCGCGCCTGGTCGAGCGCGACGTGAATGGGCAGAATCAGGGGACAGGCCGGGCTGATGCGCAGGCGCTCACGCACCGGCACGCCGTTGGCCTCGAGTTCGCTCATCTCCTTCAACAGCGCGTCCGGCGACAGTACCACACCGTTGCCGATCAGGCAGATCACGCCGTCGCGGAGGACGCCTGAGGGGATCAAGTGCAGCACGGTCTTCCTGCCGTCGATCACCAGGGTATGGCCGGCGTTGTGGCCGCCCTGAAAGCGCACCACCGCCGCCACGCGGTCGGTCAACAGATCGACGATCTTACCCTTGCCCTCATCGCCCCACTGGGTACCCAAAACTACGACATTTTTACCCATGAATCCTACTAATCCCGTCTGTGCAATCAATTATTCCGGCAACTCACCGCTGGCGCTACCGGCTGCGCTCGAGGGGTTGCAGGCGCCATTCGTCCCCGGCCCACAGCAACTCCCGATCGCAGGTTTCCGGCAACGGCTGATCGCTGCGTCCGAACATCACGACTTCGCCGCTGCGGCGCAGGTGCTGCACGATCTCCCACAAATTCAAATCATCGCTGTAAGGCGCAAAAATGCTCCCGATCACTGCCTGGCGAGGAGGCTGCGCCAAGCTGGCCAGGGTCTTCAGCTCCGTGCTGAAACCCGTGGCGGGACGGCAACGCCCGAAGACCTTGCCGATATCGTCGTAGCGGCCGCCGTTGGCGACGGCCTGGCCGTGACCCGGCGTGTAGGCGGCGAACACCAGCCCGGTATGGTAATGGTAGCCCCTGAGTTCAGCGAGATCGAAAAAGCACTGTACCGCGGGGTGGCGGCGCTGCACCTCGGTGGCGACCTGCTCCAGGTGAGCGATCGCCGCCAGCACCTCGGGCGGCGCCTGCGCCAGTACGCTGCGCGCTTCGCCCAGAATCGACGCGTCGCCATGCAGGCGCGACAGCGCCACCAGCAGCGGCGCGAGGTTCGGGTCGGCCGCGACCCCGGCGGCGATCGCCTCGATCTCTCCGGCCGCCTTGCGCTGCAGCGCGTCGAAGAGGTCCGCTTCGCCGCTCTTGTCGACGCCACCGGCACTGGCCAGCGCCTTGAAAATGCCGACGTGCCCGAGGTCGAGGCAGATGGATGCCAGACCCGCGGTCTTCAGCGTCTCGAGCATCAGGCAGAGTATCTCGATGTCCGCCGCCACCCCCGCCTCGCCATAGAACTCGGCACCGAGCTGGATGGGGGAGCGGGACGCCAGCAGCGACTTGGGCCGCGTATGCAATACCGAGTCGGCGTAACACAGGCGCGAGAACCCTTCACTCGACAGACTGTGGGCGTCGATTCTCGCCACCTGCGGGGTGATGTCGGGGCGTATGGCCATCAATCTGCCGCTGACCTCATCGACCACCTTGAAGCTGTGTACTTCGATATCCGTGCCAAGGCCGATGAGCAGCGACTCGGTGTACTCCACCAGCGAGGGCATCACCAGCTGGTAGCCCCATACTCTGAACAGGTCGAGCAGTTCCCGGCGCAGCTGCTCGACGCGCCACGCGGCCTCGGGCAGCAGCTCGTCCACGCCGTCCGGCAACAGCCAGCGGTCGACAATCGTCATAGCGTCAACCCTCGATCAGTGCACGATATAGAGCAGTGCAGTGCCCAGCAGCATGCTGATCAGCCCCATGAGACGCACTTTCCGGTCGTCCATACGCACCAGCATCGCCAACGCCTGCCGCCACTGCCGGGGGCTGACAAAGGGCGCGATGCCCTCGAGGACGAAAACCAGACTCAGGGCGACAAGAAAATTCTGCCACATGCGGATAGCTCTCCTTCCCGGCAACGCCGGAACCCCTGGCGGCCCCATCTCGCGCTCGCGCGGGCCGCGCTGTCCATCCGGCCGGCAAGTCGCCGCCGCGCAGTCAAAAAAAAGGGCGTTAACGACAGCTCATGCCGACACGCCCCAACCCGGCGCCTAGCGCCGCTGGCTCACTGCTCCGGCGTGCTGCCAGACGCCTGCTCCAGCGTGCCGCCCGACGCCTGTTTCAGATAGCGGAAGAAATCGCCATCGGGCTCGACCACGAGCACATCGCGCTTTTCGGCAAAGCTCCTGCGATAGGCCTCGAGGCTGCGCAAAAATCCGTAGAATTCAGGATTCTTGTTGTAGGCGCTCGAATAGATCGCGGCGGCTTCGGCGTCGCCCTCACCGCGAGTGCGCTCACCGTCGCGGTAGGCATCCGCTTCAATGACCACTTTCTGCCGGTCGGCATCGGCGCGGATCTTCTCCGCCGCCTCAGCGCCGCGCGCCCGGTAATTGCGCGCCTGCTTCTCCCGCTCGGCAGCCATACGGCTGAACACCGAGTCGCTGACCTCTTCCGGCAGATCGATGCGCTTGACCCGCACGTCGACGACTTCGATGCCCAGCGACCCGTTGACGGCTCTATTGAGCTCGTCGGTGAGTTCATGCATCAGCTCGTCGCGCTGCCCCGATACCACCTCGTGCAGTGTGCGCACACCAAATTTATTGCGCAGGCCGTCATTGATACGTGCCGCCAGGCGCATGCGCGCGACCTCTTCATTGCCACCGGTGGCACGATAGTAGGTCTCGACATTGGCGATGCGCCACTTGGCAAAGGAGTCCACCGTCAGTCGCTTCTTCTGCACCGTATAGAAGTTCTCCGGATCGGCATCCACGGTCAGGATGCGGCCATCGAACTTCAGAACCTCGTCCATCAGGGGAATCTTGAAGTGCAGCCCCGGCTTCACATCCGCATTCTGCAGCTTGCCGAAGCGGAGCACCACGGCCCGTTCGATTTCCTTGACCACATAGACCGACGACGACAGTATCATCGCCATCAGGGCCGCCGCGGTCAGGCCCAGCATCGTTCTCGGTGACATCAGCGGCTATCTCCTCGGCGATAAGTAGTGGCGGACTGGCGCCGCAGGCGCTCCATGACCTCATCGGTGATGCGGCGCGCGATATCGGAACCGTCAACCTGAACCGCGCCGGGCGCAGTCGTCTGCTGCTGGGTGAACTGATTGAGCGGCAGATACATCACGTTATTGCCGCCGTCCAGGTCCACCAGCACTTTCGAACTGTTGCTCATGACCTCCTGAATGGCGTCGATGTAGAGGCGCTCCCGCGTCACATCGGGGTTTCTTTCGTATTCCGTAAGCACGGACTCAAAGCGCTGCGCCTCACCGGTAGCGGCCGCGACCACCTGCGAGCGGTAGCCCATTGCCTCTTCGATGATCCGCTGCGCGCGGCCCCTGGCCTCCGGCACCACGCCGTTGGCGTAGGCCTGTGCCTCGTTCTTGAGCCGCTCCTCATCCTCTTTGGCCTTGACCACGTCATCGAAGGCCGACTTAACGGGCGCCGGTGGCTTGCCCTCCTGGATGTTCACCTTGACGATCTGGATGCCGGTGCCGTAGTCGTTGAGGTAGGCCTGCAGGCGCTGCTTGACCTCGTCGCCGATCAGCTGGCGCCCCTCACCGAGCGCGGCGTCGAGCGAACTGCCGCCGACCACGTGGCGCAGGGCGCTGTCGGTGGCATGCTGCAGACTGATTTCCGGGTCGCGCACGTTGACGACAAAGGCCTTGGCATCGCCGATATTGTATTGCACCGTCAATGGCAGCTCGACGATGTTTTCGTCCTGCGTCAACATGAGGCCGCGCGAGGTATACTGCCGCTCGGTGGTGACCGTGACGCGCGTCACATCGTCGATGAAGGGCGGGTTCCAGTGCAGGCCGGGGCCCACGGTGGCGTTGTAGCGACCGAGCCTGAAGATGACGCCGCGCTCCTGTTCATCGACCTTATAAAAGCCCATCGCCGCCCAGAAGATCAGGCCCGCGACCAGGATGAGCGCCACCAGTCCACCGCCGACGGCGTTGCCGCCGCCGGAGGAGGAGGGCCTGCCGCCGAACAGGCTGCCGAGCTTCTCCTGAACTTTTTTAATGGCTTCGTCGAGATCGGGCGGACCCTGCTCACCGCCGCCCCATGGGTCTTTGGGCTTGTTGCCACCCGGTTCGTTCCAGGCCATAAAGTTCTCCGTCCTATCTTCCGTCACTGACTGCAGTGCGGGATTCTATCAGAATTCGTCGCGAGCGTGCCCCAGGCTAGCCGGCATCCCCCGACGGCAGCGTTTCGCAGAGCGCATACCGCGCCATATCGGCTCCCTCACGACTGAACACGCGCCGCAGTCGGGCCGCCGGCGCCTTGAGCTCAAGCCGGGTCGCAGCGCCGCTGCCGGGCACCTCGGACACCACCGCCCGCACGTCGTACAACCGCGCGCGCAGCCGGCTAAGCTCGGACGGCAGCTCGACCCATTGATGCACCACGGCGGCCCCCAGCCGCTCGGCGATGGCCTGCGGCAGCAGCGCGACGCCGTCGCCGCTGCTCGCCGACAGCCACACTGCGGACGCCTGGCCGTCCTCATCGCGATCGATGCGCGCGGACATCCCGCCGAGCAGATCGATCTTGTTGTAAACCGCCAGCACGGGGATGGCCTCCGCCCCGATCTCCGCCAGCACGCGCTCGACCTGCTCGACGTGATCGAGACGCTCGTCGTCGGCCGCATCGATGACGTGCAGCAGCAGATCCGCCTGGGCGGCCTGCTCCAGCGTCGCCCTGAACGCCTCTACCAGCTTGTGCGGCAGGTGGCGGATGAAGCCTACGGTATCGGCCATGACCACGTGCCCCAGCCCCTCGAGCTCCAGGCGCCGCAGCGTCGGATCCAGCGTCGCGAACAGCTGGTCCGCGGCATAGACCTGCGCCTGCGTCAGGGCGTTGAACAGCGTCGACTTGCCCGCGTTGGTGTAGCCGACCAGCGTCACCGAGGGCACATCGGCCCGCCGCAGTGCCCGGCGCCCCTGTGCGCGCTGACCCCGCACCTTTTCGAGCCTGGCGTTGATGGCCTTGATACGCGCACGCAGCAGGCGCCGATCGGTCTCGAGCTGGGTCTCGCCGGGACCGCGCAGGCCGATGCCGCCCTTCTGCCTCTCGAGGTGCGTCCAGCCGCGCACGAGCCGGGTCGACATGTGCTCGAGTTGCGCCAGCTCCACCTGCAGCTTGCCCTCATGGGTGCGGGCGCGCTGCGCAAAGATATCGAGAATCAGGCCGGTTCGATCGAGCACGCGACAACTCAGCTCGCGCTCGAGGTTGCGCTCCTGGCTCGGGGACAAAGCGTGATTGAAAAGCACCAGCTGCGCGCCGGAAGCCTGCAGCGCGAAGCCGATCTCTGCGACCTTGCCTGAGCCGACAAAAGTCCGCGCGTCGGGCACCTTGCGGTGTCCTACTATGACCTCGACGATCTCGGCCCCGGCAGAAACGGCCAGCTCCTCAAATTCGGCTGGGTCCTCCCGGGTCTCACTGTCGGCAAAATCGACATGCACCAGAACGGCTCTCTCGCCGCCCTTTGGCCTCTCGAATAGCAATAGGGAATCCGGCTTTAGCTTTCTTCTTCACCGGGCGGAACCGCCATCGGCACCCGCACAGGCCTGGAAGGCACCACCGTGGAGATGGCGTGCTTGTAAACCATCTGACTCACGGTGTTTTTCAACAGCACCACGAACTGATCGAACGACTCCACCTGCCCCTGCAGCTTGATGCCGTTCACCAGATAAATGGAAACAGGCACCCGCTCCTTGCGCAGGATATTCAGATAAGGGTCTTGTAGGGAGTGCCCTTTTGACATGGTGATCTCCTAAAATGGCGTCTCATGAGAACTCAAGAAAAGTCTGATACAACTACGACCGGCAACTGACGCCTCACGGCGCCGCTGGCAACGAATAAGCACCCAGCGAGTCCCCGCACTACCCGGCTCGCACCGGCCGGTGCGCACTTTCGCGGTATTATATGCTAACCGAGGTAAATGCGCAGGTAAAAAATCGCGGCCTCCAGTGGTGTCAAGCCGGCAACCAGCCGCGGCTGCAGCAGCTGCCGGCCGTCGGCATCGGTGAGCATCCAGCGCAGGCCATGCCAGCTGCGCAGCCAGGTGAGCTGGCGCTTGGCCAGCTGGCGCGTGGCGATGATGCCGCGCTCGATCATGTCATCACGGCTCAGCTCGCCCCGCAGATGAGCGAGCACCTGGCGATAACCCACCGCACGCAGGGCCGGCAGCTCCGGATCGAGATCGGGCATCTCGACCAGGCGGCGCACCTCGTCGATCAGGCCCGCGGCCACCATGCGCCGGAAGCGCTCGGCGATGCGCGCGTGCAGGACCGACCGCTCCAGCGGGGCCAGCGCCAGCGGCAGCACCGGGCACGGCAGATCGCCGGCCAGGGGCGCGCCGGCGCTGCGCTGATCGGGCGCGTCCTGCTGCTGCCAGGCGGTGAGGCTCCTGCCGCTCACCAGATAGACCTCCAGCGCCCGCTGCAGGCGCTGGGCATCGGTCGGCCTGATGCGCGCCGCAGCCACCGCGTCGACTGCCGCCAGGCGCCGGTGAACCGCCTCCCAGCCCTCACTCGCAGCCTGCGCCGCGATCGCTGCCCGCACGGCGGCGTCAGCCGGCGGCAGCGCGTCGATGCCGTACAACAGCGCCTTGAAGTAGAGCATGGTGCCACCCACCAGCAACGGCACCCGCCCCGCCGCCAGCGACTCGTTCATGGCGGCCAGCGCGTCAGTGCGGAAGCGCGCGGCCGAGTAGGGCTCGCGCGGGTCGGCGATGTCGATCAGCCGGTGCGGGGCACGCCGCAGCAACTCCGGCTCCGGCTTGGCGCTGCCGATATCCATGCCGCGATAGACCTGGGCGGAGTCCACGCTGATGAGGTCACAGGGCAGCCGCTGGCTCAGCGCCACGGCGAGGTCGGTCTTGCCCGAGGCGGTGGGCCCCATCAGGGCAATGGCCAGCGGGCGATCGATGACAGGCGGCACGGCGATGCTCAGCGACCCCGCAGGAAGAGCTTGTCGATATCCGCCAGCGACTGCTGCGTCCAGGTCGGCCTGCCGTGATTGCACTGGGCGCTCCTCTCGGTGCGCTCCATATCGCGCAGCAGCGCGTTCATCTCGGGGAGGGTCAGCCGCCGGTTGGCGCGCACCGCGCCGTGACACGCCATGGTCGCCAGAATCTGCTCCATGTGCGCCTCGATGCGATCGCTGGTACCGAACACGAGCAATTCGGCCAGGACGTCCCGCAGCAGCTGAGCGTGATCGGCACCGGCCAGCAGGGCCGGCACCTGGCGCACCACCAGCGCCTCCTCGCCCAGGCGCTCCAGCACGAAGCCCAGCGCCCGGAACAGCGCGTCGCTATCCTCCGCGCAATCGGCCTCGCGCTGACTGAGGGCGACGGTCTGCGGCACCAGCAGGGGCTGCGCCTTGACGCCATCGCTGCGCCAGGCCTGCTTGATGCGCTCGTAGACGATGCGCTCGTGCGCCGCATGCATATCGACGATGATCAAGCCGGCGGCGTTTTCCGCCAGAATGTAGATGCCCTTGAGCTGGGCAACGGCATAGCCCAGGGGGGGGATGTCATCCCCCGCCGCCGGCGCCGGCAGCGGTGCCGGGGACGCCTGACCCGACAGCGGCTGCGCCAGCTGCTGATACAGGCCGGCCTGCTGCCGCACCTCCCCCGGCGTGGCGGCCAGCGTCCGCGCCAGGGGCATGCTGTGCTGCTGCAGCGGCCGCGCCTCTTGCGCCACCTGCCTCAGTGCCGCCGGCGCATCGCCCGCCTGCCGCCCGGGAGCGTCCTCAGCCAGGGCCCGGTGCAGTGACCGGAAGATGAAATCGTGCACGGAGCGGCCGTCCCGAAAGCGCACTTCGTGCTTGGTGGGGTGGACGTTGACGTCCACCACCGCAGGGTCGAGCTCCAGATAGAGCACATAGGCGGGATGGCGGCCATGATAGAGCACGTCGCGATAGGCCTGGCGGACGGCATGGCTCACCAGCTTGTCACGCACCACCCGGCCGTTGACAAAAAAGTACTGCAGGTCGGCCTGGCTGCGGGAAAACGTCGGCTGCGCCACCCAGCCCCGCAGCGACAGGCCGACCGCTTCGCAGTCGACGCGCAGCGCCTGTTCGACAAAGGCGGGGCCGCAGATACCAGCGAGGCGCCGCCGCTGCTCATCCTCGCTCCCGGCGGCGCGCAGCGACAACACCGTGCGGCCATTGTGGCGCAGCTCGAAGCCGACGCCGAAACGGCTGAGCGCCTGCCGCCGCAACACCTCCTGGGCGTGGTCGAACTCGGTTTTCTCAGTGCGCAGAAACTTGCGGCGCGCCGGCGTGTTGAAAAACAGATCGCGCACCTCGACGGTCGTGCCCACGGGGTGCGCCGCGGGCTTGATCACGTCCTGCCCGGGCTGGCCCGACCACTGCAGGCGTGCGCCCTGGCCACTGCCCTGGGACGTGCTGGTGAGGGTGAGGCGCGACACCGAGGCGATGCTGGCCAGCGCCTCGCCGCGAAAACCCAGCGTCGCCACCGCCTCGAGGTCGCTGATATCGGCGATCTTGCTGGTGGCGTGGCGGCTCACCGCCAGCTCCAGCTCGTCGGCCGGGATGCCCAGGCCATCATCGCGCACGCGAATCAGGCGCACGCCGCCGCCGTCCAGGTCGACCTCCAGGCGGCGCGCGCCGGCGTCGAGGCTGTTTTCCAGCAGCTCCTTGAGCACCGACGCCGGCCGCTCAACCACTTCACCCGCCGCGATCTGATTGGCCAGCTGTGGGCTTAGCAGCTTGATTCGGGACATGCGGGTCGGGCCTTCGCGGGAGCGCAGCAGCGCTGCGGGGGCGAAAGATTAACGCAAGGCGCCAACTACCGCAATGCGACGGCAGCCGCGCGCCACTCGAACCCGATCAGGCCACCGCTCAGGACGCGGGGATGGTCAGCTCCTGGCCGACGCGTATGGTGTTGCCCCGCAGACCGTTGTGCTGCCGCAGGCTGTTGACGCTCACCTGGTAGCGCTGGGCGATTTCGCTCAGCGTGTCGCCCGCACCAACGACGTGTGCGGCGCTCCGGTTGTCGCGGCGCTGCTGCTGCCAGGCCACCAGGGTGCCCTCCGGCGGCCGGGCCTCAAAATAGCGCTGGACGCCGGTGAAGATCGCCTCCGCCAGCTTGCGCTGATGACCCGGGCTGGCCAGTTTGCCTGCTTCCTGGGGATTGGAGATGAACCCGGTCTCGACCAGGATCGAGGGGATATCGGGAGAGCGCAGTACCACGAAGTTGGCCTGCTCCACTCGCGCCTTGTGCAGCTGCGATACCCTGCCCAGCGAACGCAGCACGTAGTCACCCACCGTCAGGCTGGAATCGAGGTTCGCCGTCATGGAGAGGTCGAACAGCACGCCGGCCAGCATGTCGTCCTTGTCCTGCAGGTTCACACCGCCGATCCGGTCGGCCTTGTTTTCGCTCACGGCGAGAAAGCGCGCGGTGGTCGAGGTGGCGCCGCGCTGCGACAGCGCGAACACCGACCCGCCGCGAACCCGGCTGTTGGTGAACGCGTCCGCGTGCACTGAAACGAACAGGTCGGCCTGGCGCGAACGGGCTATATCCCGGCGCTGCTGCAAGCCCACGTAGTAGTCGCCGCTGCGCACCATCACCGGCTTGTAGCCGCGGGCACTCTCCAGCTTACGGTACAGATTCTTGGCGATAGCCAGCACGACGTGCTTTTCCCTGAGGCCTTTGGGTCCGATGGCGCCCGGGTCCTCCCCGCCATGCCCCGCGTCGATGGCGACGACGATATCCCTTTTGTCGGTCGCCCGCGGCGCCGCCGCCACGACGCTCGCCACGGCCCCGGCGGCCGTGTACAGATCGAGCACCAGGCGGTCCGCCTGGCCGTCGCCAGCGGGCAGCATAAAGCTCCTGGGCTTGAGCGGCTGCTCGAGGTCCAGCACGATGCGCAGATCGTTGCCATTCTGCACCCCGCTGCGCATCTGCCGGATGCCGGTACCGGACAGCTCGACCGCCGCCAGCGACGCTTTCAGGGCGGCGTCGCGTAGGTCGATCACCAGCCGCTCCGGGCCGCTGAGCGAGAGGACCTTGTGGTCGACGGGGGCGCTGAGGTCCAGCACCAGGCGAACGTGATCAGGCGCACGCCAGAGGCGCAGACCCTGCACCGCTGCCGCCTGCACCGGGAGCGCGACGATCAGCGCCAGCACCAGCGCCAAGCCGGGAAAAAACACTGCGTTTCGACACATGACAGCCTTGTAATGCCGCCGCGGCAGCTTACCTTAATAACCTTATCGATTAGTAGTTTATGCTGGAATACTACACCAATACATCAATTGCGCAAGGCGTTTAACCAGACGCTGGCCCGCGCGCTGCAGGCCGCCAGCTCCACTGCCCTGGCCGCACCGTGCACCCGCAATGTGACCCGCAGGTCGGGGTCTGGCAACCAGCCCTGCGCGCGCTGGGGCCACTCGACCAGGCACAGCGCGGCCGGAACAAAGCAGTCTCTGGCGCCGAGATACTCCATCTCCTCCGGCGCTGCCAGGCGGTAGAGGTCGAAGTGATAGACCAGCAGGTCGCCAAGCTGATAGGACTCCACCAGCGTATAGGTGGGGCTCCTGACCGGGCCGCGCTCTCCCAGCGCCCGCAGCACGGCCCTGGCAAAGCTGGTCTTGCCGGCGCCGAGCTCGCCCTGCAGAAATACCACGCCCCCCTCGACCAGCAGCGGCGCCAGGGCGGCAGCAAGGTCCTGCAGGCCGGCCTCATCGACCACCCGCCGCAGCATCGCACTCACCCGTCCAGACCGGGCGCGCCCGCGGCAGCGCAGGGGTTGACCAGGCGGCGCAGCCAGGGCAGCAGATCGCCGGCGAGCATGCCCCGCTCGCCCTCGGCGGCGGCCCGGTCGGCCGCCAGCGCGTGCAGCAGCACCCCCAGCTCCGCCGCCCGGAGCGGGGCGTGCCCCTGTGCCAGCAGCGCCCCGATCACGCCGCTCAGGACATCCCCCATGCCGCCCGTTGCCATGCCCGGATTGCCGTAGGGGCACAGTGCCGGCGTGCCCGAGCCGTCGTCGATCAGCGTACCGGAACCTTTCAGCACTACGGTCGCACCGCTGCGACGACTCAATTCGCGCACGGCGGCCAGGCGATCGCGCTGCACCTCGGCCACGCTGGCGCCCAGCAGCCGGGCGGCCTCGCCGGGGTGCGGCGTCAGCACCCACGGCCCTGCCCCCTCTGGCCGCTGCAGGCCCGCGGCCGCCAGCAGGTTCAGGCCATCCGCATCCACCACCAGCGGTTTGCCGGATTCCCTGGCATGAAACAGCAGCTGCTCGCCCCAGGGGGCGCGCCCCAGTCCCGGCCCGACGACGAGGGTCGTCGGCCGGGCCAGCAGCGGCTGCAGCTCCTGCCCGGAGCTGACGGCATGGCTCATGACCTCGGGCGCACGCGCCATCGCAGCCGCCACATGGCCAGGGCGGGTGGCGAGCGAGACCAGGCCGGCGCCGCAGCGGGCTGCCGCCAGCGCGGCCAGCACGCCGGCACCGCCCATGCCGTGGTCGCCCCCGGCGACCAGCACGTGCCCATAGCTGCCCTTATGGGCGCTGCGCGGCCGCGGCGGCAGCGCAGCGCCAAGGTCGCCGCCATCCAGCCGGCGGCAGACCGCGGCCACCTGCGCCAGCACGGCGCCAGGCACCTGCAGATCGTCGAAGTGCACGCGGCCGGCGCAGCTGCGACCGTCACCGGTCAGCAGGCCCAGCTTCATGCCGATGAAGGACAGGGTTCGCGCCGCCGTCACCGCCGCGCCCAGCACGGTGCCGGTATCGCTGCACAGGCCGGAGGGAATATCGATGGCCAGCACCGGCGCCGCCGAGCGGTTGATGGCCTCTATGGCCTGCCGGTAGTCGTCGCGCACCGCACCGCTGAGGCCCGTGCCCAGCAGCGCATCGACGACGACGTCCGCCTGCAGCGGCCCGCCCTGCCAGGGGCGCGGCGTGACGCCGGCTTCCAGGGCCGCGTCCAGGGCTGCCGCCGCGGCGCCCCGCAGTCGCTCGCGGGGCGCCATCAGGTAGAGCTCGACCTCGAGTCCGCGCCGGGCCGCCTCGGCCGCGACGATGCAGCCGTCACCGCCGTTGTTGCCCGAGCCGCACAGCACCGCGATGCGCCCGGCCTCCGGCCAGGAAGCCTGCAGCAATCGAAAGGCTGCCCGCCCCGCCCGGCGCATCAGGGTAAAGCCGGGAATGCCGGCATCCTCGATGGCGATGCGGTCCAGCTCGCGCACCCCCGCCGCACGGTGGAGTGACTGCGGGAGATCGTCGATGGAGTCTGTGTACACGCGCTGGCCCTCTCGTCGGTGCTACTATAGCAGGGCGTATCTTACCGACAGCGAGGGGGGATGAATACCAGCGACACCGACTCAACAGCGCCGGACCTCGACGGCCTGGCCCGCCAGGTCCCCGCGTGGGCGCACGCCCTGGGCTTCCGCGACGCGGCCATCAGCGACGCCGACCCGGCCGAGCACGCGCGCCACCTCGATGACTGGCTCGCGCAGGGCTGCCACGGCGAGATGGCCTATATGGCGGACCACCGGCAGCTGCGCGCCGACCCCGCGCTGCTGCTGCCCGGCGTGCGCAGGGTCATCAGCGTCGTGATGGACTATCTGACCGACGATGAGCCGATGCGCACGCTGCGGCAACCCGAGAAAGCCTACATCGCCCGCTACGCGCTGGGCAGGGACTACCACAAGCTGATGCGCAAGCGGCTGGCGCAGCTGGCCCGGCGCCTCGAGGCGGCGGCCGGCGGCCACTACCGGGCGTTCGTCGACAGCGCCCCGGTGCTGGAGCGCGGCTTCGCCCAGCGGGCCGGACTGGGCTGGATCGGCAAGAACACCATGCTGCTCAACCGGGGCGCCGGCTCCTGGTTCTTTCTGGGCGAGATCTACACCGACCTGCCGCTGCCCGTCAGTCCCGCCTCGGCCGGCGGCCACTGCGGCAGCTGCCGCGCGTGCCTGGACATCTGCCCCACGGACGCCTTCATCGGGCCCTACCGGCTCGACGCCCGCCGCTGCATTGCCTACCTGACCATCGAGCACCGCGGGCCGATCCCGGCAGACCTGCGCCCGCTGCTGGGCAACCGCATCTTCGGCTGCGACGACTGCCAGCTCGCCTGCCCCTGGAACCGCTTCGCCCGGCGCGCCACACTGGACGATTTCCAGCCGCGGCACGGCCTGGCCGACAGTGACCTGGTCCAGCTGTTCGCGTGGTCAGAACAGGAATTCCTCGAGCGCACGGCCGGCTCGGCCATCCGCCGCGCCGGCTACCAGGGCTGGCTGCGCAACATCGCCGTGGCCCTGGGCAACGCGCCCCGCAGCGCTGCAGTGGCGCAGGCCCTGCACAGCCGTGCCGACGATCCCTCGGCGCTGGTGCGGGAGCACGTCGCCTGGGCCCTGCAGCGCCAACGCGACACCAGCACCGGCCCGGCCCCGCAGTGACCAGGCCGCACGTGAATTTGCGGGACGTTGCGGCCGACCGACCCCCTCAGCAAGGAGCCGCTGGCCGATGATCCCATCCTCGCACTGTGCACAGATTCTCGATCATATCGCCGACGCGGTCATCGTCGCCGATACTGACGGACTCATAACCGGCTGGAATGCCGGCGCCCAACGCCTGTTCGGGCACGGCCGGCAGGAGCTGATCGGGCAGACGCTGGCTGCGCTGCCGATCGCACACGCTGCGCCACGGCCCATGGCGGCCATGCTGCGACACGTCGCCGAACAGGGCGCCTGGGCCGGCGAGACTACCGTGACGCGCCAGGACGGCACTAGGCGGATTTGCGCAACCACGCTGGCTCCTCTATGCGACGACGACGGCAGGCCGGCCGGGACCGTCAGCATCTACCGCGAGGCCGCCAGGCAGGCCAGCGCGGCGCCGCAATCCTTGAGCGCGTCAGCCGACATGCCGGGGATACTGTCCCACAAGCTCATCAATATGCTGAGTCCCTCGGTGCTGCTGATTGACCTGCTGCTGGAGGAGCCCGGGCTGTCGGAGCAGGCCCGCGCACTGATCGGGGCGATCAAGGCCGGCACCAGCAACGCGACCGATCTCGCCCGGCGGCTGGGCCAGTTGTACCGGACAGCGGCGCCTGTGGAACCGCTTGCACCGGTCGACCTGCGCGCGCTGATGGCAGAGCTGCCGGCATTGGCGCGCCACCAGGAAGAACAGGAACCGCGCCCGGTTGGCCGGGAGATCGCGTTCGAATTGCAGCTGGAGGACGTGCCGCCGATCGTAGGCAATGCCTCCGAGCTGCGCCAGTGCCTGGCCGATCTGCTCGGCAATGCCGTCGATGCGATGACGCAGGGCGGCACCATCTGTCTGCGGCTCCAGGACCGGGGCGATTCGATCATCGCCACGGTGCAGGACAGCGGGAGGGGCATGACCGAGGCCGAGCAGACCCGCTGCCTGGAACCCTTCTTCACGACCAAAGCCGCTGGCGCCGGCCTGGGGCTGCCGCTGTGCGCCGGCATCGTGGCAAGGCACCGGGGCAGGCTGTCACTGAGCAGCATCCCGGGCGAGGGCACGGCCTGCCACCTCGAATTTCCTGTCGAACGCACCGCGGCTTCGCGCCCCGGCGGCGCTTCGGCAGCCTACCGCATCCTGTATATTGACGACGAGCCGATCGTACGAAGGTCGATGTCGATGCTGCTTGCCGCGCTGGGTCACGAGACCGATGTCGCCGCCAACGGCTATGCCGGCATCGATCAGTTCAAAGCGCAGGCGTACGACGTGGTGATCAGCGACTTCTCCATGCCGGGACTCACCGGGCGCGACGTCGCGGCGGCGATCAAGGCGCTCAGACCAGACACTGTGGTCCTCCTCAGCACGGGCTGGCAGACCGCGCAGATAGCACCCGCCCTCGGAGAAGAGGCGGTTGAGGACGGCATTATTGAAAAGCCTGTCACCATCGACACGCTGAAGGCTGCACTGAGCCGGGCGATGGCGCGCCGCTCGACCACGCGCCCAGGATAAGCCCCGGCCTCGCCGGTGCGACGGCCGGATCAGCCGCCGCGCCCGTCGGCGCCCGGTCCGGCGCCGAGAGCTCGACGGATCGCCATGCCCAGCGACTGCTGGGTGTACGGCTTTTTCACCAGCCCGAACGCGCCCTCTGCGCAGGCAGTCTGAATGCGATCGCTCGCGGCGTATCCGCTGACGATGATACAGGGGAGGCCGGGCCGAACCGCTTGAATCGCGCGGAACGTATCCAGGCCATCGGGGTGATCCTGCATCAACATATCGATCAGCACCAGATCGACCTGCGCAGACTCGCTGAGGACCCTGAGCGCCTCTGCACAGTGCCCGGCAGTGAGCGCACTGTAGCCCAGTGCGCCCAGCACCCTTGCGCCCAGCATGCGCTGCGACGCGAGATCGTCGATAATGAGAACCGTCCCCGTGCCTGCCAGCTCCCCGGCTTCTGCCGACTCCTGCGCGGTGCCGACGGCATGGCACGCCGGCAGACCCACGAGAAAGCGGGTGCCCCTGCCGGGCTCGCTCTGCACGTCCACGTGGCCGTCCATGTCCTGCAGCACGCCATAGACCACCGACAGCCCGAGCCCCGAACCCGAGCGTCCGAGCACCTTCGAAGACACGAAGGGTTCGAAGATCGAGCCCAGCCGATCGGCCGGAATGCCCTCCCCCGTGTCCGCGACTTCGAGCATCACGTACCTGGCTGCGGCATGGTTCGCTGCGGGGATCCCGCAAAAAAAGCCCGTCGAATCGGCTGCCCGCTCTTCACAGCGCGTGGCGACAGTCAGCTGTCCGGGCCCGGTCATGGCTTCGAACGCGTTGGTCACCAGATTCATCACGACCTGGTAGTAATGGGGAGCGGACCCGAGGGCCAGGGGAAGGTCCTGCGCGAGGTTGGTTGTCACCAGGACCTCGGGCTGGCCGGACTGCAGACGGCGGCAGCACGGCGACTGGAGGAACTCCCTGACCACGTCGTTGACGCTGATCGGCCTGAGGTCATAGCTGCCGCGCCGCGCCAGGGTGAGAAGGTCCTGAATCACGGCCGCGGCGCGTGAGGTCGCCTGCGCCATGTCGGTGAGCAGTTGCCCAGCCGCGGGGTCGCCGCCGATTTTACTGCGGATCAGCTCCGGGTAGGCGACGAGTGGACCCAGGATGTTGTTGAGATCGTGGGCAATGCCGCCGGCCATGACCCCGAGCGACTCCATGCGCTGCGACCGTGCCAGCCGCAACTGCAGCTCGCGTTCGCGCAACTCGGCCTGCTTGCGCGCCGTGATATCGAAGCTCACGCCGAGCACATGGTTGCACACATCGCTGGCGTCGATGATCGGACGCTTGGTAGTCTGCAGCCAGACGATGTTTCCTGAGTCATCGGTGACGGACTCCTCGGCGATGAACAGCTCTTCGCGGCGGTCCATCACGTAGAGGTCGTCTGTCAGGAAATGTTCTATCTCGGCCATGCTCGGGTTGAAATCGGCGTCGGTTTTGCCAAGCAGGTCTTCGACGGTGGTGCCATAGATATCCGCCAGTGCCTTGTTGGCGAAGACGAAGCGACCCTGCCGGTCCTTGACGAAGATCAGCGCGGGGTCGGCATCGTAAACGAGGCGAAGCAGTTCAGGGTTGTCGCCGAAGTTGGTCCATGTGAGGGGACTGTCGACATATTCGAACATCACGTCTCCTGATTGCGCCTGCATAGTTGCTCTGGCCTTGTCGGCATTCCAGTCCCCCATCAGCCGCCCCACTGCGCCGATACGGCGACCGGAGGGAGTTAGACTAAGGTCTTAGCCAAAGGATAGAGATCCCCGCCCCGGAAGTCCAAGCATCGATGGGCTGGGGATCGCCGTGGCGGCGCGCCGGGAGGGCAGCTGCGGGGGGGGGGGGGGGGTATCGGCAAGGGCGGCAAGGGCGGCAAGGGCAATGAGTGAGCATCGCCGCGCGCATGGCGACGATTCCCGCCAGAACCCGCGCTGAACCGATGCCCCGCCGCCGCCGGGGCGCCACCGCTATCGGCGCCAGGCAGCGCGCCATTGCTGCCACGTTAGATACAGAACACCTGCTGCCGATAGTAGCGCAGCTCGGCGAGAGAGTCGCGAATGTCATCCATGGCCAGATGACTCGACTGCTTGGTCACGCCCTCCAGCAACGCGGGGCGCCAGCGCCGGACCAACTCCTTGATGGTACTGACGTCCAGGTTGCGGTAGTGAAAGAATCGCTCCAGCTCAGGCATCTCGCGCGCGAGGAAGCGGCGGTCCTGGCAGATGCTGTTGCCGCACATCGGCGACCTGCCCTCCGGTACGTAGTCGCGCAGAAAGTCGATGGTGCGCCGCTCGGCCTCGGCGGCGGTGATGCCGCTGCGCCGCACCCGCTCGATCAGACCGGACTGGCCGTGCTGCCGGGTGTTCCACTCATCCATCCCCGCCAGTACCGCATCCGGCCGGTGCAGGGCCATGACGGGGCCCTCGGCGAGCACGTTCAGCTGGGCGTCGGTAACCAGGGTGGCGATCTCGATCACCACGTCGGCAGCCGGGTCCAGGCCGGTCATCTCGAGGTCGATCCAGATCAAATTGCTGTCAGCCTTCATGTAAGCTCTCCATTATCGCGGCGAATCGACATACTATAGGCGCTGGCGACCGCCACAAGGGTCGATTCAGCGACGTTGCACCGCTCGAGCACAGCGAATGAACCACATCGGCCAATGGCCAAGAGACGATTAAACAGGCGCCAGGCCTGGCGCATACAGAAGATCCAGGACGAGCGCATCGCCCGCGCCGAGCGCAAGGCGACGCTTCCCGAGCCGCCGGAGACCGGCGCCGATCTCGGACCCGAACAGCGCGGCCTGATTATCGCGCACTACGGCACCCAGGTCGAAGTCGAAGCCCTGGAGGGCCCGCATCGCGGCCAGACCTGGCGCGCCCACCTGCGCGCCAACCTCGACCCGCTGGTGGCTGGCGACCGCGTGGCGTGGCGCGCGGGCGCCGCATCCGGCGTGATCGTGGCGCGGCTGCCGCGCCGTTCAGAGCTGCTGCGCCCGGACCCGGCGGGCGCACTGAGGCCCGTGGCGGCGAACATCGACTACATCATCGTGGTCCTGGCGCCCGAGCCGCAGCCCCACGCCCTGATGCTGGACCGCTATCTGGTCGCCGCCCAGAGCCAGGACATCGAGGCCATCATTCTGCTCAACAAGTGCGATCTGCTCGACTGCAACCACCAGCCGGCCATCGACCGCCTGCTCGAACCCTATGCCGGCATCGGCTACCGGGTGCTGCAGGCATCCACTCACAGCGGGGCCGGCATCGACGACCTGCGGCGGCTGCTGGCGGACCACACCAGCGTCTTTACCGGCCAGT
The DNA here is from genome assembly GCA_963792875.1 of uncultured Gammaproteobacteria bacterium. Classification (GTDB taxonomy): domain Bacteria; phylum Pseudomonadota; class Gammaproteobacteria; order Pseudomonadales; family JAHEGP01; genus JAHEGP01. The sequence continues at coordinate 672,726 of CAWBXV010000002.1, forward strand.
CGGGCGTCGGCAAATCGTCGCTGATCAACGCCCTGCTGCCGGCGGCCAACGCGCGCACCGGCCAGCTGTCAGCCGCCACCGGCAAGGGGCGCCACACCACCACCACGGCGCAACTGTTTCACTTTCCCGATGGCGGCGATCTCATCGACGCGCCAGGCATCCGCGACTTCGGGCTGATTCACCTCGACCCGGACGCCATAGCCAGGGGCTTTCCGGAGTTCCGCCCCTTTCTCGGCCACTGCAAGTTCCGCGACTGCCGGCACCAGGATGAGCCGGCGTGCGCGCTGCTGGCCGCCGTCGCCAGCGGCGCCATCAGCGAGCGCCGCCTGCACAGCTACCGCTTTCTGGTGGCGTCGCTGGCGGACGCCAGGGGCGCCAGTCACTGAGCCCCGCCGTCCGGCCCACGCCCACGGAGCCATCGCTGCGGCGCCCCGCGTGCCGCCGCACGTTTATTCGCAGGCCGAAGCCGTTTACAATCAGCCGATAATGACAACATCAAGGTGCGCCATGAAAACACTGTTCATCCTGCTGCAGTACCTCGTACCCCAGCACCTGCTGTCCCGGCTGGCGGGCTCTGTCGCCGAATGCCGCATCAACTGGGTCAAGAACCTGCTGATCGGCCGCTTCATCAGAATTTTCAAGGTCGACATGAGCGAAGCGCTGGACCCCACTCCGTGGTCCTACGGCAATTTCAACAGCTTCTTCACGCGCGCCCTCAAAGCGGGGGCCAGGCCGATCTGCGAGGGCGCCACCATCGCCTGTCCTGCCGACGGCACGGTCAGTCAGGCCGGCCCTATCAAAGGCGGCAGTATCTTCCAGGCCAAGGGGCGCACCTACTCGACGGTAGAGCTGCTCGGCGGCGACCTGGAGCTGGCGGAGCTGTTCAGGGACGGCGATTTCGCCACCATCTACCTGTCGCCGCGCGACTACCACCGCGTGCACATGCCCTGCCAGGGAGTGCTGCAGCGCAGCGTGTATGTGCCGGGAGACCTGTTCTCGGTCAACCAGACCACCGCCGAACGGGTGCCCCGGCTGTTCGCCCGCAACGAGCGCCTGGTATCGATCTTCGATACGCCGCACGGCCCCATGGCCTCGGTGCTGGTCGGCGCCATGATCGTCGCCGCCATCGACACGGTCTGGTCGGGCCAGGAGGCACCCCGCAAGCGCGCGGTGCACACGACCCGTTTCGACCGGCTGCCAGCGCCCGTCACCATCGGCAAGGGCGAGGAGATGGGACGCTTCCGGCTGGGCTCCACCGTGGTCCTGCTGTTCGCCAAGGACCGCGTGCAATGGCGGCCGGACTGCCAGGCCGGCGCCACAGTGCGCATGGGACAGGCGCTGGGAGACGTGAAAACCTCGGCTTGAACGATCTGACGGCGCGGCGCAGCAGGGCCCGCGCCAGGGACGGCTCATACCCGGTCAGCGGAGAACGCCAGCACCTCGTCGATGGCGGTCGCGCCGGTAGCGATCATCAGCAGGCGGTCGACACCCAGCGCCACCCCCGCGCAGGGGGGCAGGCCGCAGCGCTGCGCCGCCAGCAGCCGCTGGTCCGCCGGCATCGCCGGCAAGCCCGCCAGCTCCCGCTGGCGCGCGTCGGCAGCGAACCGCGCCGCCAGTTCGTCGGCATCGGTCAACTCGTGATAGCCGTTGGCCACTTCCACGCCGCCCACGTAGAGCTCGAAGCGCTGCGCCACGGGTTCGCCCTGGGCATTGCTGCCGACGCGGCTCAGGGCTGCCTGCTCGCGGGGGAAGTCGTACACGAAGGCCGCCGGCACCAGCGTGGGCTCGATGACCAGCGACATCAGCAGGTCCAGCCACTGGCTCCTGCCCATATCCGCGGCCTGCACGTCAAGGCGCCCGCGCGCCGCTGCCGCCAGCTGCCCGGCGCCGGCGGTATGCGGATTGATGCCCAGCTGCTCGATGAACAGGTCGCGATAGGCGATGCGGGGAATGTCCTGCAGCCCGAGCACGCTGCGGCAGAGGTCCGCCACTTCAGCCATCAGCTGAACGTGGTCGAAGCCGGGGCGGTACCACTCGAGCATGGTGAATTCGGGGTTGTGGCGCGTTCCCTGCTCGCCCTCGCGGAAACACTTGCAGATCTGGAAAATGGGCCCGCTGCCGGCCGCCAGCAGCCGCTTCATGGCAAATTCAGGCGAGGTCTGCAGATAGCCCCCCGCTGCACCAGCCAGCTTCATACTGGCCAGGTGGGGGTCCACTGCCCCGCATCGCGCGACGATGGGCGTCTCGACTTCGAGCACCTGCCGCGCCGCAAAAAATCCCCGCAGCTGCGCCAGCAGCGCCGCCCTGGCCCGCAACCGCGGCAGGGGCGCCCCGGGCCGCCAGTCCGGGGTGCGGGCGCCCATCAGGCCGTCTTGACGCGGCTGACGTACTCTCCGCTGCGGGTATCGACCCGGATGGCCTCGCCCTGCTCGACGAACAGCGGCACCTTGACCACCGCGCCGGTGCTCAGCGTCGCCGGCTTGGTGCCGCCCGTGGCCGTATCGCCACGCACGCCGGGATCGGTTTCAACGATGGGCAGTTCGACGAAGTTCGGCGGCGTCACCGACAGCGGCACGCCGTTATAGAGCGTAACGATGCAGAGGTCCTGCTCCTTGAGCCACTGCACGGTATCGCCCAGGCTGGCCTGGTCGATCTGGTGCTGCTCATAGCTGTTCGGGTCCATGAAATACCAGAACTCACCGTCGGTGTAGAGGTACTCCATGTCGCGGTCGACGACATCCGCACCCTCCAGGCTTTCACCTGACTTGAAGGTGCGCTCCCACACCCGGCCGCTCTTCAGATTGCGTAGCCGCACGCGGTTGAAAGCCTGGCCCTTGCCCGGCTTCACAAACTCGTTTTCCAAGATCGAGCAGGGCTCGCCGTCCAGCATGACCTTGAGACCTGAACGAAATTCACTGGTAGAATAAATTGCCATTGAGCTCCCCTGCGCCGCAACGCTGATGATTAAAGGCCGCAATGATAACCTGTTCGCAAATCGTTGTGCACGCTGCCGGCTGGCAACAGCAGCTGGCGCAGGGCTTCAGCAGACCGCAGGAGTTGCTGCTGGCGCTGGGGCTCCGACATCACCCACTGGTGGACCACGACAGCCAGCCGTTCGCCATGAAAGTCCCCCGCGGTTTTGCCGCCCGCATGGAGCGGGGCAACCCCGACGACCCGCTGCTGCTGCAGGTGCTGCCGCAACGGCGGGAGCACCATGAAACCCCGGGATACAGCCGCGATCCGCTGGCCGAAGTCGATGCCGCACCCGCCCCGGGCATCATTCACAAATACCATGGGCGGGTGCTGCTGGTCGCCACCGGCACCTGCGCCATCCATTGCCGCTACTGCTTCCGCAGGCACTTCCCGTACCAGGAGCACAGCCGCACGCGGGCACAATGGCACGAGAGCATCGACTATATCCGCCGCCACGCCGATATCACCGAGGTCATCCTCAGCGGCGGCGACCCACTGGTACTGAGCGACGCGAGGCTGGCCGCACTCGTTGAGGCGGTGGAGCGCATCGACCACGTGCGCCGCCTGCGCATCCACACCCGCCTGCCCATCGTACTGCCGGAGCGCATTACGCCGGAGCTGAGCACGCTCCTGGGCGGCTCACGATTGCGCTGCGCCGTGGTCGTGCACAGCAACCACCCGAACGAGCTGGACCAGACGGTGGCACAGGCGCTGTCGCGTCTGCGCGCCGGCGGCACCACCCTGCTGAACCAGTCCGTGCTGCTGCAAGGCATCAACGACAGCGCGCCAACGCTGGCACGCCTGAGCGAGACACTGTTCGAGCACGGTGTGATACCCTACTACCTGCATGTGCTGGACCCGGTCGCAGGCGCCGCGCACTTCGACCTGCCGGAGTCTCGCGCCACAGCCGTCTACCGGGAGCTCATGCAGCTGCTGCCCGGCTATCTGGTGCCCAGGCTGGTCCGTGAAGAGCCGGGCCTGCCCTATAAGAAACCCCTGGCACTGTATTAAATCGCGCTGGCCGAATGACTACGCACCGGCTAAAGTTTTCAGACAGACAACTACGCACACAGACACTATGACCTACTCAGTCGATGCTCCGGCAGAGGCCTCCACCGGGCGGCAGATCGAGGTGTTCGATCTGACCACTGCCGATGCCGCCTCCCTTGCCCGCTGGGCCGCACGTCTGCCCATGGCAGACGTGGGTGCCAGCTCGCAAAGCGTTTTTGAGACCCTGCAAGTCCTCAATGAATGCCCGCTGGAACCCAAATTGCGCTTCCAGCTGCTCGAGGTCCTGCGCCCCGTACTCTGTGCTATCTGCAACTCGCTGGCAGCCCGCTATCACAGCCAACCGATCGTATTGCCGCCGAAATCCTTTCAGGTCTACCTGCTGTCGCAGGCGATGCAGCGCCAGATGATCGACGGCTACCAGCTCGTAGCGGAGGATGCCGCCCGCCAGATTGAGCGGCGTCGCTTCAAGCTGGGCAAGAAGAAGGCGCTGGAGCTGTGCGCGCGCGCCTGCCACCGGGCCATGGCCGACATGACCCGCGCCTTGTTCCGGGGCAGCCTCATCTACCGAGACAGCGATCCGGGGTTCTGGCGCCAGCTGCATGGCCTCTACCGCTATGCGCTGAACCAGGGTATCGCCGACCAGGCCTTCGAAGACCCGCAAGCCACCCAGGCCTGCCACCTGAGCACTGAGCAGTGCTACCTCAAGGCGCTTCTGCTGGGCACCGTGCGCAGCAATCAGCTGCGCCAGGAAGACTTGAGCGTGGTATTCGATCGCATCGACGAGTGGGTCACCCTGACCGCGCTGGCACCCTTCGATAGCACCGATGAAGACCGGCTGGCAGTGGACCTGGACAGCGACGAACCACCCGTCTACGTCGCTCAATTTGCCACTCCGGCAGCGACCGGCAACTGCCGCTTGCTGGTCATGGACGAACTGCTCTACCACCTGTCAGACCTGCTCAGTGCAGACCATAAATCGCATCTGTCGCGCAATCTCATCAAGCACCTGCTGATATCCTGGGGCAGCCATACCGCCCGCACCTTCATGCGCATGGACAGCAGCGACAGCCTCGCCCTCTGCGTCGGCCTCAGCGACCTCCACTACTTCGTTGCAGGCGGCGTCGAATTCGAGGCGATCGCGCTCGACGCCTCGCCACCGGCGCTGGCCCCCGACGAGGATGGCAATCCCTTCCTGCGGACCCAGGGCATCAGGCGCGAAGCGCTGCGTGACGTATGGAGCGCGCCATTCCGTCCCAGCGTCGGCTCGGCGAGCCTGTCGCTGGAGTCCATTGACAGCCATATTCAGCAATACCGGAGACAGCGGAGCAGCGAAGCGCCCAAGCGGCAGCACGACAACTACGACATCCGCATGGTCAACGTGAGCCCGGGCGGCTACGGGCTGGAGTGGCCATCCGATCAGCTCGCCAAGCTGTCCAATGGCGACCTCGTCGGCATCCGCGAAACCAAGCGCGCCAACTGGAGCGTCGGTGTGGTGAGCTGGATACAGCGCAACGGCGATTCCGGCACCCAGCTCGGGGTCAAACTGCTCGGCTCAGCGGTCGTGCCCTTTGCCGCCAGGCCGCTCAACCCGAAGAGCGACCGCGCTCACAGCCCGTCAGACTATTCGCGCGCGCTGCTGCTGCCGGCCATTAAATCCATCGGCCAACCCGCCAGCCTGATTACGACGCAGCGCACCTTCCGGGAGCAGCAGGGTCTGCTGCTGGTGCAGCAGGGGCGCGAATGGCGCGTGCGCCTGACCCGCCTGATTCTCTCCACCGGCGCGATGAGCCAGTTCGAAATTGAGTTTCTGGAAAAGCCCGGGCGGCCAGCCGGCAGTGCTCAGGGAGAAGCGTTCAGTTCGCTCTGGGGGTCCATATAGCGAGAATACCCAAGCCCGCCCCGCGGTAGCGCTCCGCTACAAACAGCAGAGGATTTCTCGACCACCATCATGAAAGATAACAACATTGTCCGACTACTGATGCTTGACGTCTCGCAGAACGATGCCGAGGCGACCAGCAATCTGTTCCGCAATTGCGGCTTCCCGACGCGCGCCCATCGGCTGGAGCGCCACGACGAATTGCCGCTGCTGCTCGCGCAGGAAGAATGGGATCTGCTGATAGCCAGTGACGACAGCGAGCACCCGCAGCTGTCCGAGGCGATCAACGTACTGGAGGAGAGTCAGACCCAGCTACCGGTGTTGCTGGTCACCGAGGACGTCGAAGCGGCCCGCCCCGGCGCGCTGGAAACCGGCGTGCGCGAGGTGATCGCCAAGGGCGACCATCAGCATCTGCTGCACGCCGCCATGCGCGAAGTCAACAGCCGCAGGGCGCTGCTGGAAAGTCTGCGCGTGCGCGAGAAGCTGGACGAGCTGCAGGCGCGCTACGAACTGCTGATGGGCGGTTCGCAGGACGCCATCGCCTATATCACCGACGGGATGCACGTCGATGTCAACGAGGCGTATGCCAACTGCTTTGGCTACGCCGACACCGACGAGCTCGAGTGCATGCCGGTCATCGACCTGATCGCGCAGTCAGACCAGGACAAATTCAAGGAATTCCTGCGCGCCTACAGCCAGGGGCGGCGCGACGCCAACAACCGCGAGAGCGCCACCCTCAACATCGCCACGCGCCACCAGGATGGCACGGAGTGCGAGCTGCAGATGGTGTTTGCACCCGCCAGCTACGAGGGCGAAGCCTGCACCCAGATCGTGATCCGCGCCGGTGCCGCCGCGACCGCACCCGCAGCAGCCAGCACCGGGCCGCGGCAGTTTATCAGCGACATGCACAGACAACTCACCCAAAGCCAGCGGGAGGGTCGCGAGGCGGCCCTGATCTACCTGCAGCTGTCCAACCTGCTGGTCCTGCGCGATACACTGGGCGTCTTCCGTGCGGACCAGGTGGCCAGCGAACTGCACGCACTGCTGGGCAGCGAGCTGCCCGCAGGCATCGCGTATGGCAGGGTCAGCAACGACGGGTTTGTGGCATTGATGACGCGCTGCAGCGCCAAGGAGGCCCTGCGCAAGGTCGAGGCAATCCAGGACACTATCCACCAGCACTTTTTTGACGTCGAGGGCCGCACCACCCGCTGCGAGTCCGTGGCGACGGTGATGGCACTCGGGAAGGATGCCGGCGACAACCTCGAAGACTTGATCGACTGCACCTACGCCGGGATCCTCGATCTGCTGTCAGAGCGAGGCGACCGCCGTGCCGCCATCTACAAGCCCCCTGCGGCGCCGATTCAGATGGGCAACGCTGAACTGAACCTCGACAACCTGCAGAGCGAGGGCCTGCTGCGACTGCTCTATCAGCCGGTCGTGAGCTTGCGTGGCGATGCCGGGGAATACTACGAGATGACCGCGGTACTGCAGGACGCGGACGGCAGCGAACTGGACTGCAAACAGCTGGCCGCTGGCATGCTCGATGAGCGCAAGGGATCGAAGTTCGACCGCTGGCTGCTGTTCAACGCGACCAAGCAGCTGGCCGGGAAGCGGGCGGATGGCACCGACACCCGCCTGATCGTCAACGTCAGCCCGTCATGTCTTCGCGACGGGGACTTCTGCAACTGGCTCGGGGTCAGCCTCAGCGCCGCAGGCCTGCCGCCGGTGGCTCTCAGCCTGCAGCTCGACGAAAGCGACGTCAAGGTGGCGGTGCATCAGGCAGGGCGCCTCTTCAGCGAGCTGAACAAGCTCGGCTGCGGCACCGGCCTCAACAATTTCGGCAGCTTTGATGACTCGGCTGAAATTCTGAAACACTCCGGCGCAAAGTCGGTCAAAGTGCGTGCGACGAACCAGGAAAACGGCGTCATCGACGACAAGAACCGGGAGGCGCTCAAGCGCGTGCTCAATGAGACCGTGCCCAGCTCGACGACCACCATTGTCTCCCATGTCGCCAGCGCAGCCACCCTCGCCACCCTGTGGCAGCTCGGCGCGAGCTTCATTCAAGGCTCCTACCTGCAGGGGCCCGCACCGGAGATGGCCTACGAGTTTGCCGAGATTGCCTGAAGGTCCGCCGAAGGCTCTCCGCAAGCTCGCTGAAGGTCCACCGACTATTCGCCACCGCCCCCCGCTGAAAGCGCGCCTGACAGCGCTACGCGGGCCGATCGGTGGTCAGGCTCGTTTCGCGGTCCGAATACCCCAGCAGGTAGAGTATGCCATCCAGCCCCAAGGTGCTGATGGATTGCTTGGCCGATTGCTTGACGATCGGTTTCGCCCGGAACGCGATGCCCAGGCCGGCAATGGACAGCATGGGGAGATCGTTGGCGCCGTCGCCCACCGCGATCACCTGGTCCAGCGCTATGTTTTCGCGGACAGCCAGTTCCATCAGCAGCTCCGCCTTGCGCCTGCCATCGACCACCGTACCGGTCACCGCGCCAGTGACCTTGCCATCGGCGATCTCCAGCTCATTGGCGTAGACGTAGTCGATGCCCAACCGGTCCTGGAGGTAACGACCGAAATAAGTGAACCCGCCTGACAGAATGGCGGTCTTGTAACCCAGCTTGCGCATGATGGCGATGAGCTTTTCCGCGCCCTCATTGAGCCGCAGATTCTGCGCCACCTGCTCCAGCACACTCTGATCCAGGCCCTTGAGCAGAGCGACCCGCGCCCGGAAACTCTCGGTGAAATCCAGCTCGCCAGCCATGGCCCGCTCCGTGATGGCCGCCACCTGCCCGCCGACACCGGCGGCCTTGGCCAGCTCGTCGATCACCTCGGCGTCGATCAGCGTGGAATCCATGTCGAAGGCGACCAGCCGGCGGTTGCGCCGGAAGATATTGTCCTCCTGGTAGGCGATGTCGACTTCCATGGCGACGGCGATCTGCAGCAGCTCCCGGCGCAGTGCGGCGGCATCCTCCAGGGCACCGCGGGCGGACATCTCCACGCAGGCGCGGCTGGCGCCGGACAGCTCACCCAGGGGAATGCGTCCGGACAGGCGCTCAATGCGGTCGATATTGAGTCCAAAGCGGCAGATCACTGCGCTGATGGCCGCCAGGTGGCGCGATGACAACCGGCGTGCAAGCAGGGTGACAATGTGGCGCGGCTTGCCCTGGCCGGCCACCCAGGCGGCATAGCTCGCCTCGTCGATCGGGGTGAAGCGCGCCTGCAGACCCAGCTCGTGGGTCCGGAACAGCACGTCCTTGAGCAGCGGTGATGACTGCGCATCAGCGGGAACTTCTACTAGAATACCCAGAGACAGCGTTTCGTGTATCACCGCCTGGCCAATATCGAGAATCTGCGTCCCGTCACGGGAGAGAATCTCCATGATCGAGGACGTGACGCCCGGTTTGTCGGTACCGGAAACATTAATCAGAACGATCTGGCGCAACGCGGCCTCGCTGGAACGATATCAGACAGAGCAGGGGCGCGTATTGTAACCGCAGATCGCCCATGCTAGAACTGCCGGCCGGAAACTCGAGCGGGGGAGCATCGCACGTGCAGTGGTACTACCGAATGGGACTGGGGCGCCGACTCGCCCTTGGCAGCGCGGCCCTGACCGCGCTCATCGTCGCCGCCTTGCTGAGCCTTGCGGACTATCGCACCGAGCGCAACCGGTCCACCGACGCCAGCAATGCCATCATCGCGGCGCAGCTGGCCGGCAGCGCCGCGGAATTCATCATCAACCGCGACCACCTGGCACTGCAGGCCCTGCTCGGCGAGTTGACCCGACATCCGGCGGTGGTATTCGCGACGGTCAAGGATCAGGAGCAGCGCACGCTCGCGGAGAGCGGCACCGCGGGCATCGAAGGCAAGTCCCTGGCGACTTACTCGCAGCCCTGCAAGCTCGGTGACGACGCCGTCGGCTCGGTCGACATTCAGGTCAGACAACCCGATGCCCGCCAGTTCAACCTGACGCACATCACCCTGCTGAGCGGCGTCGTGTTCATCCTGTGCGCCTCGCTGCTGCTGCTGCATCTGCACGGACTGGATGCGGCCCTGTCGCTGGCCAACCGCCGGCTGCGCACCGTGGTGCCCGCACCGGCAACCCCGCAACCCGGCGGCCCCCTGGCGCTGCTCGGTGCGCTGTCGAGCAACGCGGCAGACCGCTACGGCCCGCTGACGGCAGGCCAGCCGGCCGTGGCGTTGGCGCTGCGCCTGCCGGAGCTGGCCGAAGACTTTCCCGGCCAACGGCCCAACCCGGTGCGCCTGGCCGAAGTCGTCCAGTCGGTCACCCAGATCGCCGACCAGCAGCTGGCACGCCTCAGCGGCCGCCACGACGGCTGGCTGCTCGAATTCCGCAGCGGCGACGGCCGCGCTGCGCGCGCCATGCGCTGCGCGGCCAGGCTTCGCGAGGCGCTGGAGAGCGGCAGCTGGAACCATGACTGGCACATGACCCTCGATCTTGGAGGCACTGCGCGACGACGGCGCAAGCCCGGCCCTGCGCGAACTGCAGTGGCAGCGCAATTGCGACCGGCTCTATCACCAGACCGCAGCCCATAAGGGCCTGCTGGTGACGCGGCTGGCGCTGAGCGAGGCCGCCATCAACCAGCGCGTGCAGGTGAGCGAGCTGGACGGCGACTGGTACCGCGTCACTCAGTTCGGCAGCGCCGCGCGAGCGCGGCCGACGGCCGCCGTCGCCACCACCGGGTGCTGCCCCGGCCCCGCCTAGGCGCTCGACTCTTTGCGCTCCACGGCGACGCGATCCACCTTCTGAAAGCCCCGGGGCAGCTTGTTGCCCCGCCGGCCGCGCTCGCCGAGGTAGTGATCGAGGTCTGACCGCCTGAGCTTGAGATGGCGCTGCCCGGCGTTGACCAGCAGCGTGTCGCCCGCACTGAGAATGGCCAGCGAGACCACGAACTCCAGCCGCTCCGCCACTCTGGACGAAGGGATGGCGATGAGCTTGTTGCCCTTGCCGCGGGACAGCTCCGGCAGCTCCGCGACAGGGAACGCCAGCATGCGCCCCTCGTTGCTCACGACGACGACCAGATCATCGGCGCTATCGACGCGCAGAGGCGCCATCACCAGCCCGCCCGAGGGCACGCTGACAACCGCCTTGCCGCTGCGGTTCTTGGTCTGCAGCTCTCCCAGCCGCGCGATGAAACCATAGCCGGCATCGCTGGCCAGCAGGTAGCGCTGCTCGGGCTCGCCCAGCATGACGCCCTCGAAACTCGCCCCCGACGGCACGGTGAGGCGGCCGGTCAGCGGCTCGCCCTGACCCCGCGCCGACGGCAGCAGATGGGCGGGCAGGGTATAGGCCTTGCCGGTGGAATCGAGCAGCACCAGCCGCTGGTTGCTGCGGCCCCGCACGGCGAAGCGGAAGGCATCGCCCGCTTTGTAGCTCAGGCTGGTCGGCTCGATGTCGTGGCCCTTGGCCGAGCGGATCCAGCCCTTTTCCGATACCACGACGGTCACGGGCTCGGCGGTGAGCAGGTCATCCTCGGAGAAGGCGCGCGCTTCCTCGCGCGAGACGATGGGCGAACGCCGGGCGTCGCCGTACTCTTGGGCCACCTGCCTGAGCTCAGTCTTCAACAGCGTCTTCAGCCGGGCCTCGGAGCCCAGGGTCCGCTCGATGCCGTCGCGCTCCTTACTCAGTTCATCCTGCTCCGCCCTGATGGCGATCTCCTCGAGCTTGGCCAGATTGCGCAGCTTCAGGTCCAGGATGGCTTCCGCCTGCCCATCGGAGATGCCGAAGCGCGCCATGAGGGCCAGCTTGGGCTTGTCCTCATGGCGGATGATGGCGATGACCTCGTCGATATTGAGGTAGGCCACCAGCAGACCTTCGAGCACGTGCAGGCGCTTGAGGATTTTTTCGAGGCGATGCTGCAAGCGGCGGCGCACGGTCTGCGTGCGGAAACTCAACCACTCGCGCAGGATCGTCGCCAGGTCCTTGACCCCGGGCCTGCCGTCGACGCCGATGATATTGAGGTTGACCCGGTAATTGCGCTCCAGGTCGGTGGTCGCGAACAGATGCGCCATCAGCGCATCGGCATCGACCCGGCTGGAGCGCGGGATAATCACCAGCCGGGTCGGGTTTTCGTGGTCTGACTCGTCCCGCAGGTCCGCCACCATGGGCAGCTTCTTCGCCTGCATCTGCTGCGCGATCTGCTCCAGCACCCTGGCGCCGGAGACCTGGTGCGGCAGCGCGCCGATGACGATATCGCCCTGCTCCACCTGATACACCGCACGCATTTTCAAGCTGCCGCGGCCCGTCTGGTAGATACTGAGGATGTCCTCCCGGGCGGTGATGAGTTCGGCATCGGTGGGAAAATCCGGTCCCGCGATATGCGTGCAGAGCTCGGCCACCGTCGCTGCGGGAGAATCCAGCAGCGCGATGCAGGCCGCCACCACCTCCCGCAGATTGTGCGGCGGAATATCCGTGGCCATGCCGACGGCGATGCCGGTGGTGCCATTGAGCAGGACGTGGGGGACGCGCGCGGGCAGCACGACCGGCTCCTCCAGGCTGCCATCGAAATTGGGCGTCCAGTCCACGGTGCCCTGACCCAGCTCTGAGAGCAGCAGCTCGGCAAAGGGCGTCAGGCGCGCCTCGGTGTAGCGCATCGCGGCAAAGGATTTGGGGTCGTCCGGAGAGCCCCAGTTGCCCTGACCATCGATCAGCGGATAGCGGTAGCTGAAAGGCTGCGCCATCAACACCATCGCCTCGTAGGCGGCGCTGTCGCCATGGGGGTGAAACTTGCCGATCACATCACCCACGGTGCGCGCCGACTTCTTGTGCTTGGAGGTGGCCTTGAGCCCCAGCTCGCTCATGGCGTAGATGATGCGCCGCTGTACCGGCTTGAGGCCGTCGCCGATGTGGGGCAGGGCACGATCGAGGATGACGTACATGGAATAGTTCAGGTACGACCGCTCGGCGTAGGCTTTCAGGGGAACGTTTTCGATATTTTCCAGCATCGCTTCCATACTCGGGGGGTGGCGCCGGCAGCATCGCGCCTGGCAATCAGCGGCGCAGCATATCACCAGCACGAGTTGGCTGTTAAGACTCCTCGGGCGCAGGCTCCTCGGGCGCTGCTGCAGGCGGCGGCGCCGAGGCACCGGCATCACCTCCCGGGGTGCCCGCCGCAGGAGCGGCGCCGCGGCGGTCGTCGTACTCGTGCTCACCGCCCAGCGCGACCGCGAGCCAGCGCGTCTCCTCGATGCCGTCGAAGGCGATCTTGAGGGTCATGGTCAGCGGCACCGACAGAAACATGCCAACGGGGCCGAGCAGCCACCCCCACACCACCAGGGAGACGAACACCACCAGCGTCGACAGGCCCAGACTGCGGCCCATCAGGCGCGGCTCGATGAGATTGCCAACGATGCCGTTGATCACCAGATAGGCCAGCGCGACCCATCCTGCGGTCGCAAAGCCATGCTGGATGAGCGCCATCAGCAGCGCCGGTACCGCCGCAATGATCGAGCCGATATTGGGCACGAAATTGAGAGCGAAGGCGACGACACCCCACAGCACGGCGTAGTCGATGCTGAACAGGCGCAGAATGACCGCCACTGTCAGGCCGGTGGCCAGACTCAGCAGCGACTTGATGACGATGTAGCGGTTCAAGGTAGCGGCGAACTGGCCGAAACGGATGATCGCCTGCTCCGGGTCGCGGGCGATGCGGTGCACCTTACCCCGGAAGCTCGACAGCTCGAGAAGGATGAAAGCGACGGTGAGAAAGATGAGAAAGGCATTGGCCAGGGTACCCAGCAGCCGGTTGAGCGCGGAGCCGACGAACCCCATGGCGGCGCTGAGATCGAACAGCGTGCGCGCCTTGTCCATGTCCAGATGTACGCCATGCGACGCCAACCAGATGAGCAGCTGGGTATTGATCTCCTGCAGGCGCGACTGGTACTGGGGAAGGGATTGCGCAAAACCGTCCAGCGAGGTCCCTGCCAGGCCCGACAGCACCAATGCCAGCGACACGATCAACAGCATCACCAGGGCCAGCGCCGCCATCCTGGGGACGCGGTGCCGCATGAACCACAGCATGACCGGGGCGCTGATGGCGGCGATAAACAGCGCGATGAGGAAGGGCGAGATGATGGGCTCTGCCGCCTTGACGCCCGCCAGGATGACGACGACGGCCGCAAAGGTGAGCGACAACACGAAACTTTTCGGCAGCTGCACGCGCTCGCCCATAGACCCACCATTCCCGCACTGGGTTTGCGGACGATAGTATCCCGGAAGCGCCCGCTTCACCAGCAGTCGCTGCACCGGCCTGCGAACTTGCGCCGGCTCCAGGGGTCACTATAATGCTACGCTCCTCGAACCAGACCCGGCCACATCGGCAGAAATGTTCAGTATGGATTCGGCAGAAGCGATGAGCGCGGCACGGGCCACTGCCCCGCTGGCCAACCAATGCTCCTGCGCTGTCACGGCCGCCCGGGCAGACGGCGGGTAGCCGGCGATGAGGCCGCTACCCTCCCGGGCGCTCGCCGCGGCGGCCGCGTCGCTGGCCGCGCTGCTGCTGGCTGCCGGCTGCACCACGGTCCCCGCCGGCCGCGACTATACCCCGTCGTTCCACCTGCAGGCGAACGCCGCGACCCGCATCGCGCAGCAACTGACCGCCGCCCTGCCTGCGGGCGCTAGCGCGGGCGCCGCGAGGCTGGTGAGCAGCGGCTTCGACGCCTGGGAAGACCGGCTGCGCCTGACCCAGCTGGCGGACCAGAGCCTCGATCTGCAGTATTTCAGCTGGGACGTGGATGAGTCCGGTCTGGTGCTGCTGAGTCACGTGATCGATGCCGCCGAGCGGGGGGTGCGGGTGCGCCTGCTGCTCGACGACATGATGGCCATCCAGCACGATGTGCTGGCCAAGGTCGACGCCCATGACAACATCGAGGTGCGCCTGTTCAACCCCTTCTCGACGCAGCGCATGCATGTGCTGATCAGGCCGTTCGAGTGGCTGGTCAAGGACCGGCTCAACGTCCGCATGCACAACAAGCTGTTCATCGCCGACGGTCTGGTAGGCATCGCGGGTGGGCGCAACATCGAGAATCGCTACTTCTGGCTCGACCGGACCCTGAACCACAGGGACCTGGACGCCCTCGTCGTCGGGACCGCCGTGCCCGCCATGCAGACCAGCTTCGACGCCTACTGGAACAGCCCCTGGGCCGTTCCCCTGAGCCAGCTCGAGCGCCCAGCCGACCCCCGCCAGGCGCGCCGCTACTACGAGGCGCTGCGCAGCTACCGGGACCGCCCCGAGGTGACCGCGCTGCTGCGCAGCGCCGGGCTGGGGCCGCTGGAACGCTACCGCGTGGACCACGATCTGCAGCCCGCCCGGGTCGAATATATCGCCGACCCGCCCGCCAAAGTGGTCGACCGCCAACCCCGTCAGTTCGCCCGGCTCGACCGCCTGGCGCGGCGGCATGCCCACCAGCGGCTGCTCATCGGCATGGCCTACCTGGTGCCCACCGACGCCGTGCTGCAACAGGCCAGGGTCCTGCTCGAACGCGGCGTGACCCTCTCCGTCCTCACCAATTCCATGGCGTCGATTGACTTCCCCGCCGCATTTTCAGGCTACGCCGCAGCCCGCCGCGACCTGCTCGACATGGGCATCGCCCTGTACGAGTATGCGCCCGACGCCCGCTACGACGACTGCGGCGCCAACTGCGCGGCCACCCGCATGAGCTTTCACTCGAAATACGTCGTCATCGATGACGCCATCAGCTACATCGGCACCATGAACTACGACCCGCGCTCCATCGATCTCAATACGGAGGCCGGCCTGGTCATTTACGATCCGCAGCTCACGGCGCAGGTCGCCGAGGTGTTCTTTGCCGACGCGCGCACGCGCAACAGCTGGCAGGTCGGCCACGCCAGCCCGGTGCGCTGGAGCCGCCCCCTGCCCGACGGCACGCGCGAGGTGCGCGCGCGCGAACCCGATGCGAGCCTGCTGCAGAAATTGGCAGTCGGGATCTGGCGCATCATGCCGCTGGCCGACGAGTACTAGGCGCCATGGGCGAGCCTAGAAGGTCCAGCCCAGAGAGGTCGTCAGCCCGTAGTCCGAATCGCTTACCGCAGTTTCCTCGCCGCCATCCTCGACGTTGGGCGGTCGGTTGTCGGTGCTGGCATAGACGGTGAAATTGAGGGTCAGATCGGCGATGATCTCCCAGCTCAACACGGAGTTCAACGATGTCCGCACCCTGCCGCGCTCCGTGAGGCTGGGGAAGACCGTGAAGCGCGCCACCAGGTCCGCCTTGGGGGTATTGAATTTGAAGTATTCGTAACCGACGCTGCCGAAGCATTCCAGCGAGGTGCGGCTAGACTTCGCTGCGCTGAAGTAGCTCTCGTTGTTCAATGCCAGCCCGGCGGACGCATCTAATCGATTCTGGTTGGTGTTCACAAACTGGCGCTGCCCGCCACCCAGCAGCAGCGTCCGCAGGCGCAGATCGAGCTCGCTGTTCTGCTCCAGCTCCGCCCCTTCCAGCGTCGCCCACTTGGGCCGCAGATAGAACCGATGGCTCATATTGAGGAAATAGCGCTCATTGGGTGAAGTGTCCTCGCGCGTCGAACTGGTGGCGCTGAACGTGCTGTCATAGGTATGCCGCTGGGAGCGGTACTTGACGGTGAAACCGAAATTGTACTGCTGCTCGCTGTTGGCCTTGCGGAAATTCAAGCCCGCACTCACCGACCCGTCGAGGCGATTGATGAAGGTATCCTTGATCCGGGTGATAACCACCACCGAGTACTTGTCCAGGCGCACGGCGCGGTCGGCATAGGCGACCTCGATGCTGGCAAAATCACCGGAGGTCCTGATGGTGCCGAACGCCCGCAGGCCGGTCACGGTCTCGAGGGTAAAGTTCTTGTCCGAGCGGATCGACTTGATATCGAGCCACTCGATGTACACGGTACTCATGCTGTCGGTCTTGAATCGCAGCAGCCCCCGGTACAGCTCCTTGACGTCACCGGTCAGCACATCGCCGTTGAACAGCACGACGACGTCGGTTTTCTGCGCCTGCGCCGGGCCTGGAAACGCCAGCGCCAGCACCAGCATCAACACCGTTACGAATTGTTTGATCGCACACCTCAAGCCTTCAGACCACCCCGCCCCCTCCACCATCGTCGCCGCGACATCACGCCCGTCGAGCCCTGACAGCACCGCAATAATGCTTGCCTGCGATGACTGAAGATCGGTAGGCTGCCAACTGAGCCGAGCGCGTCGTTGTCGCCAATCGCGCGGGGGGCGCTCCAAGCGAAAGCCGGCATTCTAATACGATGGCCGGAGCTTGGCCACGCCGCTGGCCGCTCGCTCAGCACGGCGCATTCAAACAACCATGGGGGCCACCAGAGCATGCCGAAACAGCTGCAAGACTCCGAATACCTGTCGCTTGGCACCTGGCGCAAGAACGGCACGATCGTCGACACGCCGGTGTGGTTTGCGCCCGGCGGCGACTACCTCTACGTTTTCAGCGCCGGGGATGCCGGCAAGGTCAAGCGCTTGCGCAACAGTTCCAGGGCCCGCGTGGCCCCCTGTACCGTCACCGGCAAGGTGCTTGGCGGCTGGCAGGACGCCACTGCGATCGTGCTGGACGATCCGCAGGAGATCGCAGCGGCCTATCAGGCGCTGCACGCCCGCTACCGCTGGCGCATGGTCGCCATCGACCTGGTGTCGCGCCTGGCGGGGCGCTTCAAAAAGCGCAAGCTGATCCGCATCGCCCTGCACGGCGGAGCCGGCGCTCCCGCGGCATGAGCGCGGCGCCACCACGGCCGGCGGCAGGGTATCGCCCGGGCGGCCCCGCCGCATCCTGCCGGAACGGTTCATGACAGCCCGGCCTTGCCCATGATCGACTTCGACGAATTTTTCGACGCCATCGCCGGCACTCCGCTGGCGCCATTCCGCGAGGCCTGGCAGGCTGCCATCGCCGCGCGCTATGAGCACCGGCCCCACGGCGAGCACGAGCGCTGGCAGCGGGCGCTGGAGGCCCTGCCGAAGCTGCCGCCGGGGCGCTGCGAACCGGGCGCCAGCGCGGTAGCGGCGATCGCCCCCGCAGCCGTCACCGCGGACCAGCGACAGGCGCTGCAGCAGTCTCTCATGGCCCTGCACCCCTGGCGCAAAGGCCCGTTCTCGCTCCACGGGATAGACATCGACGCCGAGTGGCGCTCGGACTGGAAGTGGCAGCGCGTGAGCCGGCACATCAGCCCCCTTCACAACCGGCGCGTGCTCGACGTAGGCTGCGGCAACGGCTACTACTTGTGGCGCATGGTGGCCGAGGGCGCCTCGCTGGCGCTGGGGGTCGACCCGACCCGCCTGTGCCTGTTTCAATTCCACGCCGTCAAGCAGTACCTGGGGGCACTGCCGGCGTATCTGCTGCCATTGCGCAGCGAAGACCTGCCGGCCGATATGCGCAGTTTCGACACCGTATTCAGCATGGGCGTGCTCTACCATCGGCGCTCGCCCTTCGATCATCTGGCCGAGCTGCGCGGCGCGCTGAAACCCGGCGGGGAGCTGGTGCTCGAAACGCTCATCATCGATGGCGCAGCCGGACAGGTGCTGGTGCCCGGCGACCGCTACGCGCAGATGCGCAATGTCTGGTTTCTGCCCAGCGCGCCGGAACTGCTGCACTGGCTGGCCAAGGCGGGCTTCGAAGCCGCGCGCCTGGTCGACATCACGCAGACCAGCACCGAGGAGCAGCGCCGCACCGACTGGATGCGCTTCCACTCGCTGGAGCAGTTTCTCGATCCCGACGACCACGACCGCACCGTGGAGGGATACCCCGCGCCGCGCCGGGGCATATTCATCGCCCGGGCGCCCGCCTGAGGCCACACACCGAGGATCGCCACCCTGAGAACGCCGCTGCTCGCACTGATAGCCGTCGCCACCAGCGCCAGCGCTGCCGCGGAAGATGCCCCCGCCACGAGCCAGGGGGGCACCCTGCCGCTATGGGAGGTCGGCGCGGGCGCCGCCTACTTCAGCCTGCCGCAGTACATCGGCTCCGATCAGCGCACGCGCTCGGGGCTGCCGATTCCCTACTTCGTCTACCGGGGCGATTCGCTGCAGATCAGCCGCGATTCGATGAGCGGCCGCTATTTTATCCGCGCCGATCTGGTGCTGGACCTCAGCGGCGACTTCAGCCTGCCGGTCGACAGCGGCGACAACAACGCCCGCTCGGGCATGCCGGACATCGATTTCCTGTTCGAGGTCGGCCCATCGCTGCGGTATATCTTCGTGCGCAACTCCAGCAACCGCCGCACGCTCAGCATCGAGCTGCCGGTGCGGGCCGTACTGCAATCCAACCTCCGCTACGTCAGCCACGAGGGCTGGCGCATCAACCCGCGCCTGCGCTACAAGGAATATTTCGGGCCGTGGCGCTTCTCCTTTTGGGGCGGGGTCTACTGGAACGACCGCCGCTACAGCAACCTCCTCTACGGCGTCGAGCCCCAATTCGCCACCAGTGAGCGCCCCGAGTACAGCGCTGCCGGCGGTTATGGCGGCTGGGCGGCATCCGCCGGCCTGTCCTATCGACGCGGCAACTGGTGGGTGGGCAGCTTCTTCCGCCTGTACGACATCAACCAGGCCAGCTTCGCCGGCAGCTCACTGGTGATCAAGCAGGCCAATGTGGGATTCGGCCTGGCGGGCGCCTGGATTTTCAAGAGCTCCGGCAGGCAGGTGGCGCGCTGGTCGGACGAATAACCAAAACGCGACACAGCGCACTGGCGCTACCCCTGATTTTTGTAGCACAATGGCATCGCGATGCCCGCTGGAAGCGGGGACTATAACTAATAATGAGCAGGAAGGACTCTGCCTGATGGGTAAATTACATGTCTCCGCTGCGTGAAGGGTCGCAGCAGCCAACATGCCAAAAGTCGTTTCCACACTCCACGCGCACGACCTGCCAGCGTTGGCGCGGACAGCGTCATGACGGGATCCCGCCAATGCTGAGGCGTGTGACCGCCGGCCTGCCCGCACTGCTCGCGGCACTGCTGGGTCTCGCCATGGCGCTGCACACTGTGGGGGCCAGCGCCCAGGCGGTCCTCACCGAGGACCACAACGGCGCGATCGAGGGCTCGGCGCTGCGCTACTTTATCGACCGGCACAACGCCCTCGGCGGGGCCGACCGGTCGGCGCTGGAGGCGGCGCCATGGCGCTCACCCGGGCCGGGTGCCGTATACCTCGGCTTCGTGAGGCACCCGGTGTGGTTCCACCTGCGCATCCACAACGACTCGCCGCGCAGCGTCGAGCGCTACCTGCAGATCAGCAACCCCTCCCTCGAAGTGATGGCGCTGCGCAGCTACCAGGGCGGCGGGCCATCGACCCCTGCCACCGCGTCGGACCTGCCCGCGCCGGCACAGCCGGTCACGCTTCGAGCCTTTACGCGACGCCTGCAGCTCGACCCCGGCGCCACCACGGACATCTATCTGCAGGTGGCATCGCACACCCCGCTGCAGCTGCCCGTGTCGCTGTGGCAAGCGGATACAATGCTCGACTCCAGCGAGCGCAGCGCTCTGCTGCTGGGCCTGTACTACGGCGCGCTGCTGGTCATGCTGTTCTACAACGCGGTGCTCTACCTGCACAGCCGGGATGCCCGCTACAGCTATTACCTCGTCTATCTGGTCAGCATCGGCGGCTTCTTTGTGTGCATCAACGGCATCGGCGGCGCCTATATCTGGCGCAATCACCCGGGCCTCACCCAAACTGTGGCACTGTCCAGCCTGGGGCTGGCCGCTGTATTTTCCTCCCTGTTTGCCACCCGCTTTCTCAGCCTGGCCAACACCCGCCCGACTCTGGAGCGGGCCATCCAGGGCGTGGGGCTCGGCACCGCGCTGTCGTGCCTGGCCAGCATACTGTACCCGCACCCGTGGTCTCTGGGGGCTGCCATGATCATGGCCGCGCTGATGACCGCAGCCAACCTGATCACCGGCATGGTGCGCTGGTACGACCGCCATCCCTCCGGCCTGCTGTTCGCGCTCGCCTGGACCTTCCTCACGGCGGGCGCGATGATTATGACGGCCAGCAGTCTGGGCTGGGTCGAGCGCACGCTGCTGACCGAAAACATGGCCCAGCTAGGCTCGATGCTGGAGTTCATGATTCTGTCGATGGCGATGATCCAACGGCTCAATGCCGAGCGGCGCGCCCGCTCGGCGGCACAGCGCAATGCCCTGGATTTCGAACGCCAGGCCAGCCAGGCCCGGCAGGCCGCGCTGGAAGCCCAGCGCAGCGCCACCGAGGAACTGGAGGAGCGCGTCATGCAGCGCACCCGGGAGCTGCAGCGGCTCAACGATCAGCTGCAGACCCTGAGCACCACCGACAGCCTCACCGGGCTGAGGAACCGGCGCTTTTTCATGGAGCGCCTCCATGCCGAATTCTCCCGCAGCAAACGCGACGGCACGACGATCGCGATCATCGTCGTCGACGTCGACCACTTCAAGGCGGTGAACGATACGCATGGCCACCTGGTCGGCGACGAGCTGCTGCGAATCGTCGCCCGCCAGATCAACGCCGAAGTGCGCCGCGAGAGCGATATCGTCGCCCGGCAGGGCGGCGAGGAGTTTGCCGCGCTGCTGCTCAACAACAACGCGGCACAGGCGCTGGAGGTCGCCGAGAGGATCCGCGTGCGGGTCGCCGCCGCCCGCTACCAGGCCCAGGACATCAGCCTGAGCTGCACGGTGAGCATCGGCGTCGCCGCCATGATGCCGACCCTGCACAGCTGCGCCGAGGAGCTGCTCAAGTGCGCCGACGACGCCATGTACCGCTCCAAAAGCGCCGGCCGCGACCAGGTCTCGGTCGCCGGCCAGGCCGCCGCCTGAGCTATTGCTCCGGCAATGCGTAGATGGCCGGACAGTTGCGCAGATAACCCTTGTAGTCCATCCCGAAACCGAACAGGTAGCGGTCGGGCAGGCTCAGGCCCACGATGTCGGGGCGCCAGGCGGTGCGCTTGCGATCGTGCAGCTTTTCGACCAGCACGGCGCTGAGCACGCGCAGGGCGCCCTGCGCGAGACAGTAGCGGACGATGGCTTCGAGCGTGCAGCCCTCGTCGAAAATGTCATCGACCACGATGACCGACGCCCCGGCGAGCGGCTCGCGCGGCAGCACCTCCCAATTGAGCTCAGCGGGACGGGTGCCCTCCCGGTAGCGGCTGACCTGGACATAGTCGAGGCGCAGCGGCAGTTCCAGGCGCGTGAGCAGCTCCGCCGCAGCGAGCAAGCCACCCCGCATCACGCAAAGCAGCACGACCGGGCCCGGCAGATGCTGCCGCGCGATCTGTGCGGCCATGCGCGTCAGCGCGTCGCGCACCTCGTCGGCACCCGCCACGCACAGCGCCTGCGCCCGCACGGCGGCAATTTCCTGCTCGATTGTCACTTTCCCCTCCGGTCACTGGTGCCGTAACGCCCGCGCGGGCCTGCTCTCCCGCCGCCCGTGCCATGTCACGCGCCGCACTTCAGCCGGCGGTATCGCATGGCGGCCAGGCCCCGTCAATGCTGAATAAAACCTTTGAGCGCGCGGTCCCTCCAGCCTATGCTGTGGTCACACAGTGTGGGGGACCCGCACAGCTCGCCGCCATGAGGCAATTTCAGCAGGACCTCACGGAGAACCTATGGTACGCCTTTCAAAAAGGATAGCCCCTGCCTTCCTGATCCTCGGCATCGCGGTATCCATAGGCGCCAGCTGGCACATCTACCGGCTGGAGTCCGCCGAGATATCCAGCCAGTTCCAGCGTGAGGTAGACCAGGCCAGCACCAACATCGAGCAGGTGCTGGTGCAGTATTTTGAAGTCGTCCACGGCATTGCCAACACCCTGGTATTCTTTCATCGTCCCGACCCAGAGCGGTTCGCAGAGCTGAGCCAGAACGTCCGCCGCCGCCACCCGGCCATATCATCGCTGTCCTGGCACTGGCAGACCGAGGCCGATCAGCTGGCCGCGCTGGAGGCGGCAATGGCCGGCTACTACGGTACCTTCAAGCTGCGCTCATTCGCCGACCCGGCCGGCCCGGCGGCCGCCATGCAGCCGCCGCGAGACGATTATCTGCTATTGATCGCCGTCGATCCAGCAGCGGGAGAGCGGCAGCAGCTCGGCCTGGACCTCTACAGCCGCGCGCGGACGGGTGCCGCCATCAGGGAGGCCATCGCCCTGGACCGCATGTACATATCCGGCGCATTCTGGCACAACAGCCAGTTGAGCTTCGCAGCGTTCTCCCCTGTTTTTCACCACCAGGACAAGCCCGGCCAGTCCCGCTTCGCCGGCCTGGCCGGGGCGACCTTCAGCGTTGAGCCGCTGTTGCGTCACGAACTGCAGGGCCACCTGTCAGACTGGGCGATCAGCGTGAAGGCGCCGCAGAATCGGCAGGCCGACCCGGAAATTTTCCACGCCACGCCCCCGGCAAGGTTCGCCCCCGGACAATACCGCTATCAGCGCACCATTCACGTGGGCACCCGGCGCGACTGGACCATAACAGCCCACGCCACCGCCCGCTATGTCGCCCAGCGGCGCAGCAGGATGCCGCAGACCGTTCTGCTGGGCGGCCTGCTGCTGACCCTGTTGATCTACTACATCTGGATGAGCCAGTTGTCCCGCACCCGCAACATCGAGAAGCTGGTAGCCGAGCGCACCCAGGCGCTGTCGGCAGCCAATCAGCGCCTGCGGCAGCTGTCCCAGACCGATGCCCTCACCGGCATCGGCAACCGGCGCCTGTTCGAAGAGCGCCTGCACATCGAGTGGCTGCGCCTGCGCCGCAGCAAGGGCTACCTGGCCCTGATGATGATCGACGTCGATTATTTCAAGGCCTACAACGACCACTACGGTCACCAGGAGGGCGACCGCTGTCTGGTGCGTCTGGCGCAGTGCCTGGCCGACACGGTGCAGCGCCCGGCCGACCTGGTGGCGCGCTATGGCGGCGAAGAATTTATCGTGCTGCTGCCGGATACCGACGACAAGGCGCTGCAGCTGGCGCGTGAAATCCTGCTGGCCGTCAGAGCGTTGAACATACCCCACGTGCGCTCGCGCGCATCCAAGCGCATCACCGTCAGCATCGGCTTCGGTTTCGCGCAAGCCGAGCAGCTGGAGTCTCCCCAGCAGCTGATCATCGCCGCTGACAAGGCCATGTACCACGCCAAAGCCTCCGGCCGCAATCGAGTCGCCTACGCGGTAGCGCCGTCGCTGTCGGAACCGCGCCTGTTCACAACGGGTCAGGAGGCCGGCTAGGGCGCGGCCTCGCCGTCCCGGGCGCAGGCCAGCACCAGGCGGCGCAGCCAGCGGTGCCCCGGGTTGTGGTGCAGCAGCGGGCTCCACATCATCTTCAGCTCGAACGGCGGCACGGCGAAGGGCGTGTCGCGGATGACCAGCGAGGCGTTGCCGCTCAGGGTCTGGGCCAGGCGCGCGGGCAGCGTGGCGACCAGGTCAGGCTGGGCCGCGATCATGGCCGCCACGGCATAGTGGCGGGTGAACACCACGATCCTGCGCTCGCAGCCCAGCCGGGCCAGGCTCTCATCGACGCGGCCCAGGCGCAGCAGCTCGCGCGGGTTGATGCCCACCCCCTGCCCCATGCCGGTCTTGCTGACCCAGATGTGCCGCGATGCCAGGTACACCTCCAGGCTGAAATCGCTGGCCAGCGGGTGGTTGCGGTTGAATACGCAGGAAAAGTTGTCCTGCCACAGAGTATTCTGGTGAAACGAGTTGGGCATCTCGTTGAAGCGGTTGATGGCCATGTCGACCTTGCCCTGTTCGAGGTCGGTAAAGCTCACATCACTGGGCGTGAGGATGTCCAGGGCTACGCCGGGCGCCTCATCGCGCAGGCGCGGCAGCAGCCGTGGCAGCAGCGTCGCCTCGCCGTAATCGCTGGCCATGATGCGGAATACCCGCGCCGCCCCGGCCGGGTCGAACTCCGCCTGCGGCTGCACCGCCTGCTCGATAATATGCAGCGCATGCCGCACCTCCGGCTCGATCGCGCGCGCCCGCTCGGTGGGCTGCATGCCGTGGCTGGTCCTGACCAGCAGGGGATCGTCGAGCAGGTCGCGCAGGCGCCGCAGACCATTGCTCATGGCCGGCTGGGTGATGCCCAGCCGCGCTGCGGCCCGGCTCACATTGCGCTCGGCCAGCAGGACATCCAGATAGACCAACAGGTTGAGGTCTAGCCGCGACAGATTCATCGGGAAAAAATCCCCCGTAAAGTGTATATTTGGCGCAAGTTGCCTCCAGACGCTGCGCGTCACAGGACGGCCCTGGCCCCGACCGAGTGCCGCAGTCGTGCGCGGCCGCGCCCCGAACTCGTCCCGCTGGGCATGACTGTGGTCGCACCCGGCACGGGCAGGCCGCCAACCACATTGACGCAGGCTACCTCCAAGCTATGTCCAGCGCTGACAAAGTCGCCCGCACCATCCTCAATGGCTTCGACGCCATGTTCGCGGATTTTCAGAATATCACGCTGGGCGCCAAGTCGCGCTTCGAGCATGCCGACTGGCACGGCGTGCAGCAGGCCCAGGCCGACCGCCTGGAGGTCTACAAGTCGAAGATTCTGCAGCTCATGCCCATGCTCACCACGCTGGCGCGCGACGACCTGCAGGAACTGCCGCTGTGGTGTGACGTCAAGCGGCACTACTCACAGCTGATCTCGCGGCACGTCAATTACGAAATCGCCGAGACGTTTTACAACTCGGTGTTCTGCAAGGTGTTCAAGCATCAGCACATCGACGACGACTACGCCTTCGTGACGTCGTCGAGGCAGCGCGATGCCGAGACGCCGGACCGGCACCTGTACCGGAGCTATCGCATCAGGGGAGATATCCGCCAGCTGGTGCGGCAGATTCTGCTGGACTATGCCTTTGCCATACCCTATGACGATCTCGACCGCGACGTGCGCAACGTGGCGCGCAAGGTCTACCGCGATGTCGTGCCAGGATTCCGGCAGCACGCGGATGCCATCCGGGTCGACGTCATGGAGGCGGTATTCTACCGCAACAAGGGCGCCTACCTGGTCGGCCGCGTGCGCGGCGCTGACGGCGCGGCGACACCCTTCGTGCTGCCGATCCTGCACACCGAGCGCAGCACCGTCTACGTGGACAGCCTGATCACGGACTCGGATGAAGTCAGCATCATCTTCAGCTTCACCCGCTCCTATTTCATGGTGGACTCGCCCTCGCCGGCGCAGACCGTGACCTTCCTGCACAGCCTGATGCCGCACAAGCGCGCCTATGAGCTCTACGCCAGCTTCGGCTTCCGCAAGCATTCCAAGACCGAGTTCTTTCGCGACCTGGTGAGGCACCTGCAGCACTCGGACGATCAGTTCGTGATCGCGCCGGGCATCAAGGGCATGGTGATGACGGTGTTCACGCTGCCCTCTTACGACATCGTATACAAGGTCATCAAAGACCGCTTCACTCCCCCCAAGGACGTGACCGCCGAGCAGGTTAAAGACCGCTACCGCCTGGTCACCCATCACGACCGGGTAGGGCGCATGGCGGATACCCAGGAATTCAACGGCTTTCGCCTGCCGCGGGCGCGCTTTTCGGAGCAGCTGCTGGAGGAATTACTCACCGAGGTGCCCTCCAAGGTCACGCTGACGGCGACGGAGGTCATCATCGAGCACCTCTATACCGAGCGCCGCATGATCCCGCTGAACCTCTACCTGAAGACGGCCACGGAGGAACAGATCGTCGCCGTGATGGACGAGTACGGCAACGCCATCAAGCAACTGGCGGCGGCCAATATCTTTCCCGGCGACATGCTGCTGAAAAACTTTGGCGTCACCCGGCACGGCCGCGTCGTCTTCTACGACTACGACGAAATCTGCCACATCACCGAATGCAATTTCCGCCGCATCCCCGAGCCCCGCACCGAAGAGCAGGCCATGTCCTCACAACCCTGGTACGACGTCGGCCCCAACGATATCTTCCCGGAGGAGTTCCGCCTGTTTTTTTCCGGCAATCCCAAGGCGCGCAAGGCCTTCGATGCCCTGCACAGCGAACTGTATCAGGTCGAGTACTGGCAGAATATCAAACAAAAGATCGAGAGCGGCCTGGTCTTCGACGTCTTTCCGTACCGCCGCAGAAGGCGCTTTGCGCGCGCGTCCTAGCCGCGCCTTGGCCAGCGCAGCCGGAGCTGGGTTACTATAACGCGGTCAGGGCCCCGCCAGCGGCGGCCACCGCAACCCGACCCCCTTCATCGGAGCCACATGGACAGTCTGCCCCCCTTCGGACGCCTGCTGCGCTTCTGGCGCAATACCTTCAGCATGAGCCAGGAGGCGCTGTCCCTGGAGGTGGGGGTATCGGCGCGCCATATCAGCTTTCTGGAAACCGGCCGCTCCAAACCCGGGCTGGCCCTGGTGTATCAGCTCGCCCAGGCGTTCAAACTGGCTGACCGCGACACCAGCAACCTGCTCGCAGCCGCGGGCTTCTTTCCCCAGACCCGCGGCAACCTCTCGGCCCCCGAGCAGCGCTGGCTGCGCAAGTCGGTGATGCTGCGCCTGCGCGACCTGGACCCCGTAGCCGCCTGGGTGGCTGACCCCTGCGGCAACATTCTGATGGTCAATCGCGGCTGGGTGGCGCTCAACCGCCTGCGCCTGCAGGCCGACGGCGAGCAGGGCCGCCT
This sequence comes from uncultured Gammaproteobacteria bacterium, assembly GCA_963792875.1. GTDB lineage: Bacteria > Pseudomonadota > Gammaproteobacteria > Pseudomonadales > JAHEGP01 > JAHEGP01. The sequence goes on from CAWBXV010000002.1 coordinate 700,153, forward strand.
CAACGCCTATCACCTCTACTTCTCGGACCCCGGCCTGCGCCGGCAGTTGCTGGACTGGGAGGATTCGGCCTGCGCCCTGCTGGTCAATCTGCAGCAGGAGGTCCTGTTGACCGAGGACGCAGGCGCGCGGGAAATCCTCGAGGAGCTGCTGCACTATCCTGGCGTACCGGTGGACTGGCGCCGGCGCGGCGCCAGCGTGCCCTACTCCCAGAGCTTCAAGGTGCGCCTGCAACTGCCCAACGGCTCCCAGGAGACCTTCATCGCCGTCAACAACACCCTGGGCGCGACACCCTACGTCGCCAGTCCGCGGCTGATCCTGTCGGCACTGCATCCGCTGGAGGGGGATGCGCTGGCCCATCGCGGCGATCTGAAGAACCTGTCGCACCCGCTGCTGTACAGCGAGCAGCCCTTCTGACGACGGCAGCCGGGCCCACCCGCTGCCCTTGGCCCGTTGCCGCCCGCACCGGGATCATCACACCACTTCGGCGAGGTTGCCCTTCTCTTCCAGCCACTTCTTGCGATCCGGCGAGCGCTTCTTGGCCAGCAGCATATCCAGCAGCTCAGCCGTGTCGTCGCCGAAGTCCACCGACAGCTGCAGCAGCCGCCGGGTATCGGGGTTCATGACAGTATCCCGCAGCTGCAGGGGATTCATCTCGCCCAGGCCCTTGAAGCGCGTCACCTGGATCTTGCCCTTCTTCTTTTCCGCCGCGATGCGGTCCATCACGCCCTCCCGCTCGGCGTCGTCCAGCGCGTAGTAGACCTCCTTGCCGATGTCGATGCGGTACAGGGGCGGCATGGCGACGTAGACGTGGCCGCCGCCGACCAGGGCCGGAAAGTGACGCACGAACAGGGCGCACAGCAGTGTGGCGATGTGCAGGCCGTCGGAGTCGGCGTCCGCCAGAATGCACACCTTGCCGTAACGCAGCCCGGTCAGGTCGCTGCTGCCAGGCTCGATGCCCAGCGCCACCGAAATGTCGTGAATCTCCTGCGACGCCAGCACTTCGCCGGAATCGACCTCCCAGCTGTTGAGGATCTTGCCGCGCAGCGGCAGGATGGCCTGAAATTCGCGGCTGCGCGCCTGCTTGGCGGAGCCGCCGGCCGAGTCGCCCTCCACCAGAAACAGTTCGGTGCGCTCCATGTCCGCCCCCGAACAGTCGGCCAGCTTGCCGGGCAGCGCCGGCCCGGCGGCAACCTTTTTGCGCTCCACCTTCTTGCTCTTGCGCAGGCGGCTCTGGGCGTTGGCGATGAACAGCTCAGCGAGCTGGTCGCCCTGATCGGTGTGCTGGTTCAGCCACAGGCTGAAGGCGTCCTTGGCGACCCCCGCGACGAACGCGGCGCACTCCCGCGAGGTGAGCCGCTCCTTGGTCTGCCCGGAAAACTGCGGATCGGCCATCTTCGCGGACAGCACGTAGGCGCACTTGTCCCAGATGTCATCGGGCGACAGCTTGACGCCGCGGGGCATCAGATTGCGGAACTCGCAGAACTCCCTCACGGCCTCCAGCAGGCCCGTGCGCAGGCCATTGACATGGGTGCCGCCCTGCGTGGTCAGAATCAGGTTGACATAGGACTCCCCGCCGCCCTCGCCCCCGTCCACCAGCCACTGCACGGCCCAGTCGACCGCCTCCCGGCCGCCGGCAAAGCTGCCGACAAAGGGCTCGGCCGGCAGCGTCTCCCACTGCGCGGTCTTCTCCTTCAGGTAGTCGCAGAGGCCGTCCTCATAGTACCAGGCCTCGGCTTCACCGCTGGCTTCATCGAGGAAGGTCACGCGCAGACCGGGGCACAACACCGCCTTGGCGCGCAGCACGTGCTTCAGCCGGGACAGCGAAAACCTGGGCGAGTCGAAGTACTTCGGATCGGGCAGAAAGCGCACCCAGGTGCCGGTCTCCCGCTTCCTGGTGGTACCGATCTGCTCCAGCGGGCTGGACAGTTCGCCGCCGCGAAAGCGGATGCGGTAGATCGCCCCGTCCCGCCGGATGACCACCTCGAGCTCGCGGGACAGCGCGTTGACCACCGACACGCCGACCCCGTGCAGGCCGCCCGAGAACTGATAGTTATCGTTGGAAAACTTGCCGCCGGCGTGCAGCGTGGAGAGAATCACCTCAACACCGGGCCGCCCGAGTTCCGGGTGCATGTCCACCGGCATACCGCGGCCGTCATCGCCGACGCTGACGGAGCCGTCGGCGTGCAGGGTCACTTCGATGGTGGTGCAATGGCCGGCCAGGGCCTCATCGACGCTGTTGTCGATAACCTCCTGCGCCAGATGATTGGGCCGGGAGGTCTCGGTATACATACCCGGGCGCCGGCGCACGGGGTCGAGGCCGGTCAATACTTCGATATCTTCAGCGGTATATTGGCTCATGCTGCTACCATCCTAGTCGTGCTGCTGGTGTGTTGCCGATCGCTCCGCCGGCGCCGCCGCGCCGGCCGCCTGCCAGGATGCAGGCCGGGCCTCGCGTCAGTATCCGGCGCAATCGTAGTCGATATCGGGACAGCCGTGGGACAGGCGCTGCACGCTGGTTTCGATGCGGCCATCCTCGTGCAGCACGAGGCCGCGCCAGCCGGGCGCGAGCAGGTCGACCTTGAAGCGCTCGCTGTCCGGCGCAAACTGCACACAGGTGGAGGGCGCGCCCAGCAAGCGCAGCGCGCCGCGCCTGCCATCGTAAACCTGATGCACATGCCCCCAGAGCAGAGCCCGCGCCTTGGGCGCTTGGTCCAGGATGCGCAGCAATTCGTCGGCGTTGGCGATGCGCTGCTCGTCGAGCCAGCGGCAGCCGATCGCGACCGGGTGATGGTGCACGCAGACCAGGCAGAACGACCAGTCCGGGCTGGCGAGAAAGGCGCGCAGCCGATCGAGTTCCGGCTCGCTCAAAGCGCCGCCGACCTCCCCGGCGATCTGCGAGTTCAGCAGAATGATTCCCCAGTTGCCCGCCGCCACGGTCTGTATCAGCCGGTGCGGCACCACCGCCTGCATGTTAGCGAGGTCGTCGTGGTTGCCAGGCAGCCAGGCCTGCGGCACGTCCCAGCCCGACAGCACCCGCTCGAGCATCCGATAGGCCTGCGGGCTGCCGTCGTCGGCGAGGTCACCCGTCAGCAGCAGCAGGTCGGCCGGCTCCCCTGCCGCTGCCGCGCCGAGTACATCGCTCAGACACTGCAATGTGCTGGCCCCGGCCAGGCGCTTGTCGGGCGTTGCCCCAAGATGGGTGTCGGTAATCTGCAGGACGCGCAGAGGACCGGCGCTGTGATCGAGCTTCAGATGCAAGCTGACTCCCCAGGATCGGCAAAGCTGCGAATTCTAAGGCCCGCGGCGCTCGTACGCCAGCTGCGGCATGCCCCCGGGCGGCTGCGGAGACCGGCTAACGCTGCCGGTCGAGGGCGCCGCAGGCCTCTCCCGCCGCCTGCCAGACGCAGAGCGCGGCCAGCTGGCGCTGCAACCACTCGTAGAACAGCTTGTTGACCTGATATTTTTCATCGGGCTGGTACATCCTGCTGTTGGGGTAGTCGTAATGCGGCCTGAAATAGCGATGCCCCTGAAAGGCGACCACCTCGGCCATGCGCGCGTCGTGGTAGACCCGCAGCGTGAAGCAGGGGCCGGGCGCGGCACCGGCCGCCGCCTGCTGAATTTCGATAAAGCTGGTGTAGGGACCGCGCTCCAGCACGCATACGCTCACCGCGCCCTGACCGGGCAGGTCGACCTCAAACCTGCGACTGCCACCGCTGCTCAGCGGCGCCAGGAGATGCTGAAGGCCGACGTAGTTGGCGCCCCACAGGCGCTGCAAAGCCGCCAGATCGACTCTGTGCCGGTTAGTCATTCGCCCACATACATCGCATTCACCCGTTGGCGTGGCCTGTTGGCGTGGCATTATCACCCGCCATAAATTAAAGTAGCAAGCGGGCTTTCGTGGCGGCAATCGCAGCGGCAACGGACAGAAACCCTGATAGACTTAATCGTGGTATCGGATAGGCGTTAAATAATGACCGAAAGCAACCACTCTCGCGGGCGCTCACTGCGCTGCCTGCTCACCCTCTGCCTGTGCGGGGCGGCACAAGCCGACAACCTGGCCAACATCTACTCGCTGTCGCTGCAGAACGACCCCACCATCCGGGCCGCCGAGGCCACTTTCAGGGCGGGCCAGGAGGATGAAAAGCTGGGACGTTCTAGACTGCTGCCCCGGATCGATGCCGGCGGCGCCTACAATTACACCGACAGTGAGAACCGGGGCGGCCCGCCGCTGTTCGAGGAGCAAGGCTACGCCAACAACGATTCCACCAACAAGACCACCAGCTGGGGCGTGAACCTGAATCAGCCGCTGTTCGACATGCCGGCGTGGTTCGGCTTCTCGCGCGGCAAGGAGCTGACCCGCCAGGCCGCCGCCCAGTTTGCCGCCGACCAGCAGAACCTGATCATCCGCGTCGCCGAGGCCTACTTCGAGGTCCTGCGCGCGCTGGACAACCTCAACGCCTCGCGCGCCAACGAGCGCGCCAACCAGCGCCAGCTCGACCAGACCCAGCAGCGCTTCGACGTCGGCCTCATCGCCATCACCGACGTGCACGAGTCGCGCGCCGCCTACGACCTCGCCGTGGCCCAGCGCCTGTCCGACGAGGGCAACCTGGGGGTGGCGCTGGAGCGGCTGTCGGTGCTCACCGGTCAGCGCCACGACAAGGTGTGGCTGCTCAAGAGCGACTACCCCATCGTCAACCCGGACCCCGTCAACAAGGACGAGTGGGTCAATTTCGCCCTGGAGAACAATTTCACGGTCAAGGCGACGGCCTACGCCCGCGACGCCGCCTATCAGCTCGCCCGCGAGAAGAAGTACGAGCACGCGCCCAAGCTGGGGGCCCAGCTCGGCTACAACGAATCCTATGCGACCAATCACCAGAAGTATCTGGATCTGCCCGAGAATGGCGAAAACCCCGTTACTTATCCGAGCGATGTGACGGGGCCATCCATTGCCCTCAATCTGAACGTGCCACTCTACAGCGGCGGCTTCATCAGCGCGTCGCGGCGCCAGGCCTATGAACAGTACAACCGCGCCCAGGAGGTCTATGCCGGCACCGTGCGCAATACGGTGCAGGCCACCCGCGCCCTGCACCTGCAGACCTCGGTCGACGTGGCGACGGTGAAGGCGCGCCAGCTCGCCATCGTCTCCAGCAAGAGCGCTTACGAAGCCACCCAGGCCGGCTACGAGGTGGGCACGCGCAACATCGTGGATGTGCTCAACGTACAGCAGAATCTGTTCGTCGCCCTGCGCGACTATGCCAACGCCCGCTACAGCTACGTCCTCGACATGCTCAAACTGAAAAACCAGGCGGGGCTGCTCAGCCCGGACGACATCAACAACCTGAACCAGTGGCTCGAGCCCCCCGCAGCCCCCACGCTGTCCGAGACCGGACTGAACGAATAACCAGCCGGGCTCACTGCGGCGGCAGCAGGCCCGCCACGACGGCCTGCAGGCGCGCCAGCGCACCGCGGTTGTCCGCGACCACCCGATGGCCACAGCGCCCCACCTCGGCGCGGCGGCGGGGGTCGGCCAGCAGCTTGGCCAGCGCGTCCTGCAGCGCCTCGCCGTCCGCAACGATCAGCAGGCCGCCAGCCTCTGCCATCATCCGGCCGATCTCCAGAAAGTTGAAAATATGGGGGCCGGACAGCACGGGGATGGACCAGAGCGCAGGCTCCAGCACATTGTGGCCGCCGCGCTCGATGAGGCTTCCCCCCACGAAGGCGATATCGGCGACGCCGAACAGCGCCAGCAGATCGCCCATGGTGTCGCCCACCAGCACCTGCACGTCCGCCGCCGGCGCCCGGCCGCTGCTGAGCCGCCAGCTCCGCAGGCCCAGCGCTTCGCTCATCGCCACCGCCTCGTCGAAGCGCTCGGGGTGGCGCGGCACCAGGATCAGCAGCAACCCGGGATGCGCGTCCAGCAGCGCGGCATGCGCCGCCAGCACGATCGCCTCCTCCCCCTCGTGGGTGCTGGCGGCCACCCACACCGGGGCCTCGCGCTGCCAGGCCGCGCGCCAGCGGGCGGCCTTGGCGCGGTCCGCCTCGGACAGCGGCATATCGAACTTCATGTTACCGGTCACCACGGCGCGGGACGGCGGCAGGCCCAGCGCCACGAAGCGCTCCGCTTCGGCCTGCGTCTGTATGGCGGCGGCATCGAGCGCCTCGAGCATGCCCCGCGTCAACCGCCCCACGCGCCGATAACCCGCTGCCGACCTGCTGGACAGGCGCGCATTGGCGAGCACGACGGGCACTCCCTGGTGGTGGCTGCGACGAATCATATTGGGCCACAGTTCGGTTTCGACGATGATCAGAAGGCACGGCCGGAAGTGCCTGAGGAAGCGGTCGACGGCCCCCGGCAGGTCGTACGGCGCATACACGTGCGCCACCGCGTCGCCCAGCAGCGCCCGCACGCGCTCAGAGCCGGTGGGCGTCATGGTGGTCACCAGCAGCGGGTACTGCGGGTAATCGCGCAGCAGCCCCCGGATCAGCGGCACGCTCGCGACCGTCTCCCCCACGGAGACGGCGTGCACCCAGATGCACGGCGCCGCCGCAGCGGGGCGGCCGGGGTAGCAGCCATAGCGCTCCGGCACGCGCCGCCGGTACTCCGGCGCGCGCAGCGACCGCCACAGCAGCCGCAGCAGCACGATGGGTTGAACGATGATCAACAACAGGTTGTAGAAAATTTGCACGCGCATTCACCCCGCCCAGACGCCGCTGATACTATCCGTTTTTGAACATACCCGATCGGCAGGCGGGATGCCATGGCGGGCAGTTGGCGGTGGTGTCCATCGGTCGATTCCGATATATTGACCGCAAGGGCATCGGCCACGCGCCGCTGGCGAAGCGCTTGGCCAGCGCCGCTTCCAGGGCGCCACATCGGCAACTTTCCCCGGCGGGCAGACACGTTATGACGACCACCATCCAAGCAGATGTAGCCATCATCGGCGGCGGTATCGCCGGGCTCTGGCTGCTCAATCGACTGAGACAGGCCGGCTACTCGGCGCTGCTGATCGAAAAGGACGCGCTCGGCGGCCACCAGACCATCGCCTCCCAGGGCATGGTTCACGGCGGGCTGAAGTACGCCCTGTCCGGCGCGCTCAGCGGCGAGTCCGAGGCCATCAAGCAGATGCCCGAGGTGTGGAGGCAGTGCCTGCAGGGCAGCGGCGAGATCGATCTGCGCGACACCACCATCCTGTCGGACGATTTCGTCCTGTGGTCGGCAGGCAGCGTCGGCTCGCGCCTGGTTTCGTTCTTCGCCAGCAAGTCGCTGCGCGGCAGGGTCGAGGCGCTGAGCCCGCCCGATTATCCCAGCGTGTTTCGCCAGGCCCCCTACAAGGGCAAGATCTATCGCCTGGTCGACGTGGTACTGGACGTGCCTTCGCTCATCGCCAATCTTGCGGCGCCCCATCGCGATGTCATCATCAAGGCCGGGCCGCTGCACTGGCAGCGCGAAGAGGACAGGGTCGCGGCCCTGCTGACGGACGACGGTCTGCGCATCGAGGCGCAGCGCTACGTGGTGACGGCTGGCGAAGGCGCGGGTGCGATACTCTCCGCCCTCGATAGCGACACGCCGCAGATGCAGCTGCGCCCTCTGCACCAGGTCATCGTCAAGCACGACCTGCCGCACGAGCTCTACGGGCACTGCATCGGCGCACAGACCAGCGCCTCGCCGCGCCTGACCGTCTCTACCCACCCCTGCCGGGACGGCAAAAAGGTCTGGTATCTGGGCGGGGATTCTCGCCACTGAGGGCATCGACCTGTCGGCCGAACAGCTGATCGACCGCGCCAAACAGGAGCTGGCCGCCATCTTCCCGTGGCTCCAGTGGAACGGCGCGCAATGGGCCACGCTCTACCTGAACCGGGCCGAGCCCAAGCAGGAAAAGCTCATCAAACCCGACCGGGCCTTCGCCGGGGTCGCCGACAACCAGCAGAACGTCATCTTCGCCTGGCCCACCAAACTCAGCCTCGCCCCGGACCTGGCGAAACAGGTGACGGAACTGCTGCGCAATCAGGTACAACCGTCACCGCTGCAGGGCGCGGAGCGGTTGCGGCAATGCGCCAAGCCCGCGGTAGCCGTGTCGCCCTGGGACTACCTCTTTGACTAGCGCGCTGCCGCGCCGGGAGATCGGCGACAGCGGCGTACTGGTATCGCCCCTGGGCCTGGGGACCGTCAAGCTGGGACGCAGCGAGGGGGTCAAGTACCCGGTTGCGTTCGCCATACCTGGCGATCGCGAGGCCACACTGCTGCTGGCCACCGCGCAGGAGCTGGGCATCAATCTCGTCGACACCGCACCCGCCTACGGCAACAGCGAACAGCGGCTGGGCACGCTGTTGCGCGGACAGCGCTCGCAGTGGGTCATCTGCACCAAAGTCGGCGAGGAGTTCGAGGGCGGGCGCTCCCGCTTCGACTTCAGCCCCGAGCACATCCGCTTCAGCGTGGAGCGCAGCCTGCGCCGCCTGCAGACCGACCACATCGATCTGGTGCTGGTGCACTCGGATGGCAACGATACCGAGATCATAGAACGGCATGGCGCCCTCGCGGCACTGGCGCAGCTCAAGCAGGCGGGCAAGATCAGGGCCTTCGGCATGTCGACCAAGACCGTGGAGGGCGGGCTGCTGGCCGCGCGCAGCGCCGACTGCGTCATGCTCACGCACAACCTGGAATACCGCGCCGAGGAGGCCGTGCTCGACTACTGCGCCGCGCACGGCACGGGTACCCTCATCAAGAAGGCGCTGGCCAGCGGCCATCTCAGCGCGGGCTTCGACGACCCCGTGCTCGCCGCCATGCGTTTCATCTTCGCCCACCCCGGCGTGACCGCCGCCGTGCTGGGCACGATCAATGTCGATCACCTGCGCCACAACGTGGCGGCCTGCCGGCAGGCCCTGGCCGAGCTACAGCGCAGCTAGCCCGCCGCCGTCGCGCCAGGCGCGTGACCACCGCACTCTTCAGGTTGGTCTGCGCATCGATGACCTTGTCGTAGCGCTCGGCGCGGAGCTGCCGGACAAAGCTGCCCAACTCGCCGCTGCGCCAGGCCGCCAGCGGCCGCCGTCGCCAGCGCCGATGCGCCGTGCGGATGGCCCGCCGCACCGCCGGGTGCCACGCGGGGATCTCGGCAAAGGCCTCATCGACCGCCCAGTCGAACGTCGTGTCGGGCCGCGCCCGCATCGCATCGGAGAGCGCGGGCAGAGCCTGTATGAGATCGCCCATCGAGCTGAGCTTGACGATCAGGACCTTCACCCGCGCAGCCGCCCGGCAGCCGCAGGTGCACTGGACGCCGCCTCACCGGGCTGACTGACGGCTGGCGGCATCAGGCAGCACCGCTTTTGAGGCGCTTCAGGCGCGCGCTCAGGTTGTGGAAAAACTGGTGCTTGTCGCGCGCACCGCCGCCCGTGAGATAGTTCATCTGGATCGACTGACGCTTGCCGACCACCGGCTTGTGGCCGTGCCAGCAGTTGTCGGTGACTTGAAACACGACCATGGTGCCAGCCAGCGGCGGGATTTCCTCGACGTAGTTTTCGCCGCCGCGAAGAATGCGCAGATGCCCGCCCTCGCCTTCCCAGCTGGCATTGAGATACAGCAGCACCGTGATTACCTTGGTCCTGGAGTCGGTGTGGATGCGGCCATCCGCAGCCAACGGCCAGGTCAGCGCTCGTCTCGTTTGATCTTCTCGACGATCGCCGTGGTGGAGCAGTTGTCGAGCAGCGACAGCGCCGCCACCTCGCCGCCGTAGGATTCGACGATCTCCCAGCCCACGACTTCTTCCTTGGCGTAATCGCCACCCTTGACCAGCAGGTCGGGCTTGAGCAGGTGCAGCAGCCGCTCGGGCGTATCCTCGGAGAAGGACAGCACCCAGTCCACCGCCTCCAGGCCCGCCAACACCGCCATGCGGCGATCGACCGTGTTGATCGGGCGACCGGGTCCTTTGAGGCGCGCCACCGACTCGTCGTCATTGACCGCCACGATGAGGCGATCGCCCTGCTCCCGGGCCTGCTCCAGATAGCCGACGTGGCCCGCGTGGATGATATCGAAGCAGCCGTTGGTGAAGACGATCTTCTCACCGGCAGCCCTGGCGTCCTCGACCATGATCTTGACCTGATCCTCGCTCATGGTGCCGCGCTCGCTGCCCTCCGCCCTGATGATGGCTCTGCGCAACTCCGGTCCGCTGACGGTGGCCGTACCCAGCTTGCCGACGACGATGCCGGCTGCCAGATTGGCGAGGGCTACCGCATTGGGTAGCGAGTCACCCGCGGCGACGCAGCTGGCCAGCACCGAGATCACCGTGTCGCCGGCGCCCGTCACGTCGTACACTTCTTTCGCCCTGGCGGGCAGGTGCAGCTCCTGCACGCCAGGCCGCAGCAGGGTCATACCCTGACTGCCGCGCGTGATGAGCAGGGCCTCCAGTGCCAGCTCCCGCAGCAGTTGATCGCCCTTCTGGACCAGCTCGGCCTCCGTATGGCAGGCGCCGACCACGGCCTGAAATTCATGCAGGTTGGGCGTGAGCAGTGTCGCGCCACGGTATTTGCTGAAATCCGTGCCCTTGGGGTCGATGAATACCGGAACACCGTGTTCACGGGCCTTGCGAATGATCGGCTGGGGGTCTTCCAGGGCACCCTTGGCATAGTCCGAGAGGATGACCGCGCCCATGTAACTCACCAGCTCGGCGGCGCGCTGCATGAGGGCCGCCGCGTGCTCCTCGTAAAAGCTCTCCTCAAAATCCATGCGCAGCAGCTGCTGCTGGCGTGAGATGACCCGCAGCTTGGTGATGGTGGGATGCGCTTCAGACTTCAGAAAATCGCAGTAGACGCTGGCGGCCAGCAGGCGGGAAGCCAGCGAGTCACCCGCCTCGTCATTGCCGACGATACCGGCGAGGGTTACGCCGGCGCCGAGGGCGCCGATATTGAGCGCCACGTTGCCCGCCCCACCCGGGCGGTCCTCAGTTTTGCTGACCTTGACCACCGGCACCGGCGCCTCCGGCGAGATGCGCCCCGTGCTGCCATGCCAGTAGCGATCCAGCATGACATCACCGACCACCAGCACCTGGGCCCTGGCAAATTGAGGCATGAGCAATTTCATCGCGCTGAATACTCCTATGACTGGGAGAGCCACGGTAGCGCGGCCCGGCATCGGTTCGATTATTATTGTGCGTCATCATATCACAGCTGGCCACAGCGCCCAGCGCCAGCGCGCTCGCGGCAATTGCCCCGCCTGCCCAAATTCGCTATGGTGCGGCGCCAACCGCCACCTCTGGAGCAGGCAGCCGTGCGAGCGATGACCGTGGATATTGAGCAGATCAAGGGTTTCCTGGCGCCCGAAGAGGGCGAGGCGCTCTACCAGGCGGCGCTGGAGGTCGCGGCAATAGGGCCGGTGCTGGAGATCGGCAGTTACTGCGGCAAGTCGACTATCTACCTGGGCAGCGCCTGCCGGGAGACCGGCAACACGCTCTATGCGGTCGATCACCATGCCGGCTCAGAGGAGCATCAACCCGGCGAAATGTTCCACGACCCGCAACTCTACGACTGCGGCGATCAGCGCATGGACAGCTTCAGGGAGTTCCGCCGCAACGTGCGCCGCGCCGGGCTGGAGCACACGGTGGTGCCGATCGTCGCGCCCTCGCAACTGGTGGCCCGCCACTGGCAGACGCCGCTGGGCATGGTGTTCATCGATGGGGGCCACAGCCTGGCGGCGGCGCTCGCCGACTACCGCTGCTGGTCCGGGCACCTCCGCCAGGGCGGCATACTGGCGATCCACGACCTGTTTCCCGACCCGGCCGAGGGCGGCCACGCGCCCTGGGCGATCTATCAGCTGGCGCGCAGCTCAGGAGTCTTTGGCGAGCTGCCGCAGGCCGGCACTCTTGGGCTGCTGCGCCGGCTCTAGCAGTGACACTTCGGTAAACAAGCGGCTGGCGGCGGTGTGGTCGGTGAGCGCATCCGCCGCCAGCAGGATCGCCGCCGCCGTCCAGGTCGGCCGCTCATCCGGCCACAGCACGTCGACCACAAACTGGTAGCCGGTCCAATAGGACCCATCCTCGTGGCGCCACTGGTGCAGCCAGCTGTAGAGCGCCGCGGCCCGCGCGCGTTCGCCGGCCGCGAGCAGCGCCATGGTGAGTTCGCAGGACTCCGCGACGGTAACCCAGGGCTCATCGCTGGTGCAGCGCACGCCCATGCCCTCTTCGACAAATTCGCGCCAGCGCTCGTGCAGGCGGGCCTGGGCCGCGTGTCCGCTGCACACGCCGGCCAGAATCGGGTAGAACCAGTCCATCGAATAGCGCGCCTTGCTCTCCCAGGTGCGGTCGAAGCGCTCCGGCTTTCTGCGCAGGGCCTCGCCAAGCTGCCGCCGCGCCGATGCCCAGCGCGGCCGGCGCATGCCGAGTGTAACGGCGATATTGTGCGCGCACTCGAGGCTCTTGTAGATCGAGCTGCAGCCGGTACGCAGCGCGTCCTCCATGGGCCTGCCGTCGCTGTCGACCGCCCAGTGAATGTCGCCGTGCTCGGTCTGCAGGCCCAGCACGAAGTCGACCGCGCGCTCGACGGTCGGCCACAGGGCGGTGAGAAAGCGTCGATTCTGCGTGATCAGGAAGTGATGCCAGACCCCGGTCGCCACATAGGCCACGAAATTGGACTCGCGGCGGTCGCGATTGTCGACCGCATCCCCGCGGTATGCCGCCCACCAGCTGCCGTCCTCGAGCTGATGCTGCTGCAGCCACCGATAGGCCCGTTCGGCGGCGGCGAATTCGCCACCGACGCTGAGCCCCATGGCCGCTTCCACGTGATCCCAGGGGTCCAGATGGCCGTCATCAAACCAGGGGATCGCGCCGGACGCCTGCTGGCAGCGGAGAATGAACTCGACGGTAGGGCGCAGGTAGTCGTGAGGAAACAGACCCCTGGTGAGAAACAGGCCGCTCATGCTGGTCCCTCTTTGCGGAAATACATCACCAGGCTCTTGCCCATCAGCGGGTTGAGGAGCTTTTCGGCCGTCTGGGTCAGCCACGGCTGCTCGACGATATCCCATACCAGCAGCCGGTGGTAGAGCTTGATGATCACGTTGCTCTCCCGGCTCTCCCACAACAGGCACTTGAGCCACCAGAAGGGCGCGTGCAGCGCATGCGCCCAGTGGCGATGGTAGTAGCGGAAACCGAATGACTCGATGTCGCGGCGCAGCTCGCGCGCATTGAAGATGCGCAGGTGGCCGCCCTCATAATCGTGGTACTCGCGGCTGAAAGTCCAGCAGATGCGCTCGGGCCACGACCGCGGTACGCTGGCACAGAAGGCTCCGCCCGGTTTCAGCACCCGCTCGATCTCGGCCAGGGCCCCCTGCCAGTCTTCGATGTGCTCGAGAACTTCCGAGCAGATGATCTTGTCGAAGGTGTCATCGGCAAACGGCAGCTGCAGGGCATTGGCGCAGGACAGCGCCAACGAGGCACCTTCGCTGGCATGCTGGGCCATGGGCCGGTATTTTTCCACGGTCGTCTTGAGGTCGGTGAGGCACAGATCGACTCCCACCGCATCCACTGCCTTATCGAGGTGAGCGGTAATGGCATGGCGACCCTCGCCGCAGCCCAGGTCGAGCACGAGATCGCCGGGGCGCAACCCCAACCTGTTGTAATCAACGGTTCGCATAGTCTTGCAGCACTTCCCGATAATAGTGAGTCATCTGTTGCGCGCACACGTCCCAGCTGAACAGCTCGAGTATTCTGGCGCGCCCGCGGGCACCGAGTTCTTCCCTGAGCGGCTCATCGTCAAGCAGCGTGGCCATCGCCCTGGCCAGGGCTGCCGCATTGCAGGTGGGCACCAGCAGGCCCGCATCGCCGACCACCTCCGGCAGCGCGCCTCCGGTAGTCGAGACGACGGGCACGCCACAGGCCATCGCCTCCCCGGCAGGCAGGCCGAAACCCTCATAGACCGAGGGCACCACGACCAGCGTGGCCTCGGCATAGAACTCGACGAGCTGCTCTGTCGAGATGCCGCTGACGAACTGCACGCGATCGCGCACGCCCAGCACGTCCAGCAGGCGATCGGTGGCACCGCCGGGCTGCGGCTTGCTCACCATCAGCAGTTCCAGGTCCGGGTAGGTCGCCAGCAATTGGGCGTAGGCTTCCAGCAGGTAGCGTACACCCTTGAGCGGTGCATCGGCGGACGCCGTTGCCATGATCCGTCGCCGCCTGCGCACGACGCCGGGTCTGGCGGAGAACACCGCGGTATCGATCCCGTTGTAGACGAGGGCGATGTTCTCGACCGGCCGCCCGAAAGCCAGGGCGATGTCCTGCCGCGACTGCTCGGATACCGTCACCACGTGGCTCAGCCGGCTGGCCACCCGCTTCTGCATGGTCAGAAAGTGATACCAGCGCCGCGTCAGCAGCTTCTGCCACCAGCTCTGTGCCGCGTTCAGCGCGATCACCAGGTCGCTGGTGATGGGATGGTGGACCGTCGTCACCAGCGGCTGTCGCCGCTGCACCTTGAGCATGCCGTAGGCCAGACTCTGGTTGTCATGAATCAGGTCGTAGCGGTGGCCGTGCCGCCGCAGATAGGCGTCGGCCCGCAGGCCAAAGCTCAGGGGCTCAGAGAAGCAGCCGGTCAGCTTGCCCAGCCACTCGCGGCAATCGGCCCACGAGGCCAGATTGCGCAACCGCAGGGAGCCGAGGCCCTTTTCATAGAGATTCATGCCAGGCAGCTTGATGAGCCTGACGCGGGGGTCGAGATGGGGATAGGGCTCGCCGGAGATGACGTCCACCCGATGGCCGGCGTCAGTCAGCGCCTTGCTGAGATACTTGATGTAAATGCCCTGCCCGCCACCGTAGGGATGGCTGCGGTACCCGAGCAGACAAATGTACAGAGAGGGGCGCTCCTGCGCGAGCCCGACCGGGATGACGGGGATGACCGCTGCCGGGTCGGCCTCTTCCGGCCGGACTGCAATCCGCTCCGCCTGTATGGTCAAAGGCCTGCTCCTGCGCCCAGCCTGTCAGCGCAGGGCAACTCGTTGGCGATGCAGGCCCGCGTCAAGCACCCTGTGACAGCCTGCGGTCAAACAAAGGGAAGCGATTCTACTCCGCCGACCACAATAAATCCATGCTCAGTTCACTGCCGCCGCCAGCCACCATACGGCCTGGACCGAGCCGCTAACCGCTCCGGCCAGGCCGCGTGAACGCCGTCAGAAACCCTGGCAAGGCGCTAAAATTTGCGCCCTGATGCCCCCGCCCAGATAATGAAGCGCTACGCCAAACCAGCGGCCGCTGCGCAGGGTCGCCCCAACAAAGAAGGGATCAATGGCTACCGAAATCATCAGCGAAGCAAGACTACCTGCAGCTGCACCGGGACGCCCGGGTGCTTGAATCCGATGGTCATGGCGACAAAGTGCTGCTGCTGGGCGATGGCCGCATCATGAAGCTGTTCCGCTTCAAGAAGCTGTTGACGGGCGCGCGCATCTACCCCTACAACCGCCGCTTTGCCAGAAATCGCGACAAGCTGGTGGCCAAGGGCATTCCCACCGTGAGTGAGGTGCGCTGCTTCAAGCTGCCCTCCCGGCAGCGCCATGGCGTCTTTTACCAGCCGCTGCCGGGCGAAACCCTGCGCCGCCTGGGCATGGCCGGACGACTGGACACGGCGCTATGCGCCCGGGCGGGCCGCTTCGTCGCCGATATCCACGCCAAGGGCATCTTGTTCCGCTCGATTCACCTGGGCAACGTCGTACTCGGCGCGGACGGCTCCCTCGGGCTGATCGATATCGCCGACCTGTCGCTGCAGCCCTGGCCGCTGCTCAAGAGCCAGCGGCGGAGAAACTTTCTGCACATGTTCCGCCCCGTCGAGGAAGACCGCTATCTCGGCGCAGCGCAGCGCGAGGCGCTGCTGAGCGGCTATTTTTCAGCCTGCCCGCCCCGACTGGCCGCCAACGAGCGCTTTCGGGCCAACATCAGCCGCGCGGCACTGGGCTGCCCGACCTGAGCTTCACGCGCGCCCAGGCGCACCGCTAGCCCGGCAGGCGCTCGCGCACGAATGGCAACGCCCAGAACACGTCGGCGACCGCCTGCGGTGTGAACAGCCGCAGCGCCCGCTCATCCATGCGCCGGCCCCAGTCTGCACACGCTGCAGCGCTGAGCCGGTAGAGCTGGCGCAGGCACTGCGCCAGTGCCGCGCTGTCACCCAGCGGGAAGGCCAGACCCGTGGCGCCCACCACCTCCGGCCCACCGCCACAATCGGAGACGGCGATGGGCAGGCCCGCCACCATGGCCTCCAGCAGCACCATGCCGAACGGCTCGTGATCGGAGCTGAGCACAAAGCGGTCGAAGGCCTTGCAATAGCGCGCGGCGGCCGCCACCGACGCACTCGGCCGGACCCGTGAGATACACCGTGATCACCCGGTAGCCGTCCCGGTCGAACAGCGCGCCCTACTCTCTGGCGAGATCCAGAAATGGCTGGCCGTAACCGTGACAAAGCTGCACGATCACGGTCGCCCCCTCCAGCTCCCGCCGACTGTTGTCGAAGGTCTGCGCCATCTGCAATGTCCTGTCAGCTCAAGGGAAAGTGCGGGTCGCGGCCGAAATCGCGGCGGTAGAGCTGCCGCGCGCGCGCCATCACCCGCCGCCACAGGCCCGCGTCGGCCAGCGTCTCCCGCAGCGGCCGCCCGCCGTATGCGCTCAGAAAGCGCAGCACATCGCGCTGGCTCAGGCCGACGTCCGCGGCGGAGAAATACAGGGAGGCGAGGTCCTTGATCAGCCAGCGGCGCGGCGTGCGCCGGCGAATCTGCGCCCGGTGCAGGTCGATGAGGTAGAGCCGCGGCGCCGCCGCGCCATCCCAGTCGTCGCGCATCAGCAGGTGGCACAGATAGAAATCCCGGTGGTTCATGCCGTTGCCATGCATGGTGCGGGCCAGCCGGGCCACCTCGCGCACCAGCAGGCGGCGCTGGCGCAACGGCGGCGGCTGTTGTGGCCAGGGCCGGCAGAAATCCTCCAGGCTCACCATCTGCTGCAGTTCCTCGGTCACCAGGAAGGACAGCTGTGTGGCGGGATTCAGGCCGCGCGCGCCATAGGCCACCGCCGTCATGGTCCCCACATCGAGGCGGTGCAGCAGCTCGATCGCACGCCACTCGTTGCGGGCGCCAACCACCGGGGCGCGCAGCTGCAGCAGGTTCTTGAAAATCTCGCCCCAGCCCACTCCCCGGTGCAGCTTCAGGAAGTAGGGCTCACCCTCGAACAGGAAGCGCTGGGTAGTGCGCCCCTCCTTGGCCCGGTAGACCTCGCCCTGCACCGCCTGCACGGCCGCGAAGGGATCCGGCCAGGCGCGGCGGAAGTCATCTCTCAGGTGTAATTGCACGTCGCTCTCCGATTGCGGCGATCCACGCCGCCGCCCGCTCCGGCATGGCATAGATATCGGCCATCGCGGCAAAGGCGGCCCCACGCGCACGCCAGTCGTCGGCGCGGTGAAACAGCAGCTCCGACAGCGCGCCGTTCAGTGCCGGCTGGTCAAAGGGTGCGGGCAGTACCCGGCCCATGTCATGGTCCGTCACATAGTGGGCGTAGCCACAGACGTCGGTGGTGATCACCGGCAGCCCCGCCACCATGGCCTCCAGCAGCACTGTGCCGGTGTTCTCGCGGTAGGCCGGGTGGATCAGCAGGTCTGCCCCCCACAGAAACTCGGGGATGTCATCGCGACCCTGCAAGAAGCTCACACGCGCCGCCACGCCCGCCCTGCGCGCCTGCGCGGCGAAAGGCTTGCTGTTGTCCTGCCCCACGACAAACAGGCGGGTGCGCGCCAGCTCGGCGTCCGGCAGCGCAGCCAGTGCGGCAATGGCCCGGTCCAGCCCCTTGGTGCGGAAGCCGGAGCCGACCAGCAGCACCAGTTTGTCCTGCGCCTCGAGCCGCCAGGTTTCGCGGAAGCGCCGACGCCGGTCCGCGTAATCGACCGGCATGATGCGGTCGCGGCGGATGCCGGGCGGCAGCAGGTGAAAGCGCTCGGCGGGCGTGCCGTAATAGCGCTGGAAGACGGCGATTTCATTGGCCGAAATCATCAGCAGCTCGGTGTCACCGCTGAACACGGCACGCTCGAAGCCGCTGTAGACCCGGAAGCGCCGGGTCAGGCGCGACAGCACGCCGCGCTCCTCGAGGACCTTGGCCAGGTAACAGGTATCCGCCGCATAGTAGCAGTCGAGTCCCGGCATCTTGTTGAAGCCCACCACCAGGTCGTGCGGGCGGCGCCTGAGCTCCTCGCTCACGCGCCGGGAAAAGGCCAGATCGCGGGCGTGGTTGCTGATGCCGCGCACCGGCAGCACCACCGGCTCGATGGCGGGCGCCTCCGGACCGTCCCACTGCCGGCACAGCACGGTGACGCGATGACCCGCCGCCACGCAGCAGGCCGCGATTGCCAGCATGTCTTTCTGCAGACCGCCGAACGGAAACACCTTGAACACCACGAATATGAGCCGCATCGCCGCTTCTGCCTCCCGTTAGAGCCGCAGCTAGGGGCACTATAACACCCCCGCCTGCCCGCGGCATGGGATTCGGACAGGGCGCATCGGCGATGGCCTCAGCCAATCCCCGCCAGCAGCTGCCCCTGCAGCACCCCCCACACGCGCTGCGCAGTGATGCCGTCAAATGGCGGCGCGCCGGGCGCACTGCTCAAGTGCACCTGGCGCCGCCCCAGGGCACCGATCAGGCCCGGATCGGTGGCGCCGTAGAGGGACACGCAGGGAACCCCCAGCGCCGCGGCGAGATGCCCCAGCCCGGTGTCGACAGCCACGGCGGCCGTGGCCTGGTTGAGCACGCCGGCGACCTCGGTCAGGCCCATGCGCGGCAGCACCTCGACGCCGGCACGGCCATCGGCGATGCGCTCGGCGCGCTCACGCGCGAGGGCATCCGCCCAGGGCAGCCTCACCGCATAGCCGGCGCCCAGCGCCAGGTCGCAGAGCTCGTGCCAGAGAGGTTCCGGCCAGTGCTTGTCGGGCCGGGTGGTGGCGTGCAGAAACACCAGGTTGCGCCCTACCGCCGCGCCCGCCGGCAGGCGCCTGGTGTCGATGCCGTAATCCGGCGGGGTCGCCGGCAGCGGATAGCGCAGCGCCTGCGCCAGCAGCTGCCGCACGCGCTCGACGGCGTGCTGCTTACCGGGTACGGTGAAGCGCTGCTGGTACAGCAGGGCGCTGAGCGGCTCGCGGGCAGAGCGGCAATCGTAGCCCATGCGCGGCGCGGGTTGCAGCAGGCCGATCCAGGCGCTCTTCAGCAGGCCCTGGGCATCGACCGCCGCGGTGTAGTGCTGCTCGCGCAGCGATGCCTTCAGCTCCCGCCAGGGCGCCGTCCGCAGCGTATGCCAGAGATCGCGCCGCCACCGGCGCAGCCCCACCGGGATGACCCTCGCCACCGCCGGGTGCCAGCCGGGTATCTCCGCGAAGGCCTCCTCGACCACCCAATCAAAGCGCAGCCCCGGCATGGCGCGCAGCGCGTCAGTGAGCGCCGGGAGGGTGTGGATGACGTCGCCCATGGATGACGTCTTGATCATCAACACCCTCACCTCGGGCCGCTCCACTCAGGCCGCTCCAACGCCCGGCCCGGCGATGAGCGCATCCAGCGTCCGGACGACGGCTTCGGGCCGCAGCTGCACCAGGCAGTTGAGGTGGCCCAGGGGACACTCGCGCTGAAAGCAGGGCCGGCAATCGAGCTCGATGTGGGCGACCGCTACGCGCTCGCCGAGCGGCGGGGTAAAGGCGGGACTGGTGGAGCCGTAGACCGCCACCAGCGGCCTGGCCACGGCGGCAGCGACATGCATCAGCCCGGAGTCGTTGCTGACCACCGCCCGGCACGCGGCCAGCAGGTCGACCGCATCGACCAGGCTGGTGCGTCCGGCTGCCGCGACGCAGCGCGGCCGCAGGGCCTCCGGCACCGCCGCGACGATGGCGCCAGCGGCGTTGGCGTCGTTGGCGGAACCCAGCAGCACGACCTGCCAGCCGCGCTGCAGGTAGCGCTCGGCGAGCGCCGCATAGTGCCCTGCCGGCCACTGCTTGGCGGGCCCGAATTCGGCACCCGGGCACAAGCCCAGCAGGGGCTGGCCGCCATCGAGCCCGAGCTCAGCCAGCAGGCGCCGCTGATTGCCGGCATCGACGGTCAGCGCCGGCCGCGGCAGCTCGTCCGGCAGCTCGCCACCGGCCTCGAACGCCAGCGCGGCGAAACGCTGCACCATGAGCGGATAGCGCGCGGCGTCCAGCACGCGCCGGTCGTTGACCAGCAGGTAGCGCGCCTCGCCGCGCCAGCCGGTGCGCAGCGGGATTCGGGCAAACCAGGGCACCAGCGCCGACTTGAGTGAATTGGGCAGCAGGATGGCCTGATCATAGCCCTCGGCCCGCAGCGCATGGCCCAGGCGGCGGCGCTCCCGCAGCAGCAGCCTGCCGTGGCCCACGGGCATATCGATGGCGCGGCGCACCTCGGGCATGCGCGCCAGCACCGGCGCCGCCCAGGCCGGCGCCAGCACGTCGACCGCTGCGCCGGGGTGGCGCTCGAGCAGCAGTTTGAACAGCGTCTGCGCCATGACCATGTCACCGACCCACGAGGGGCCGACGACCAGAATCGTGCTCACGGCCACGGCGGCGAGCGGCTCAGGCTACCGGGGTGAGCCAGTGCGCCCGCGCCTGGTCGCGGCCGCGCACGAGATCGAAAAACGCCTCCTGCAGCTGCTGGGTTACCGGACCGCGGGCGCCATCACCGATGTCGCGGCCGTCCAGCACGCGAATGGGCAGCACTTCGGCCGCCGTGCCGGTAAAGAACGCTTCGTCGGCGATGTACACTTCATCGCGGCTGATGCGCTTCTCGCGCACGCGGTAACCCAGGCCCTGGGCCAGTTGCATGACGGTATCGCGGGTGATGCCGTCGAGACAGGAATTGAGCTCGGGCGTGTAGATCACCCCATCGCGCACCATGAAGAAGTTCTCGCCGCTGCCCTCCGCCACGTAGCCCTCGGGATCGAGCAGCAGGGCCTCTTCGGCGCCCGACTGCAGCGCCTCGCGCAGCGCCAGAATGGAATTGATGTAGTTGCCGGACGCCTTGGCCTTGCACATGGTGATATTGGGGTGATGGCGCGTAAAGCTGGAGGTGCGCACCGCGATGCCGCGATTGATGGCGTCGGGGTGCATGTAGGACGGCCAGTTCCACGACGCGATCATGCAGTGCGTCTGCAGACCATCCGCCCGCAGCCCCATGCCCTCAGAACCCAGAAAGCACATCGGCCGGATATAGGCCTCGTGCAGATCGTTGTCGCGGATGACCGCGCGCTGCGCCTCGTTCAGCACGTCCTTGCTCCAGGGCATCTGCATCCCGAGTATCTTGGCCGAGCGGAACAGGCGATCGGTATGCTCCTGCAGGCGGAAGATGCAGGTGCCGCGCACTTCGGAGTGATAGGCTCTGACCCCCTCGAACACCCCCAGCCCATAATGCAGGGTGTGCGTCAGGAAGTGCACCTTGGCCTCGCTCCAGGGAACCATCTCACCATCGACCCAAATGACACCATCGCGTTCTGCGAATGACATGCTTGCGACTCCTGAAACTTCATAGCGCCCCGTTCAATCCCGGCGCGCGTCAATTTTGTGGATACACCCTGACCGACGCCGATTGACGCGGTCGGTCAACTGCGGATACGGACCACCTGCCCTAGTGACCGAGCAGCCTTGCCCAGGCAGCGACCACCAGCCGGCGCTGCGCCTCGAACTGATCCTCGGGCACGATGCCCTTTTCATGCTGCAGCGCGAGGCGGTGAGCGCAGGCGCGATATTCGGTATAGGCCGCCATGAGTCCCGCGGCCTTGTCGCTGGCGAGGAGGCCGACGACCGCCAGCGCCTCGAGGATACGAATATTGTCGGACCAGCGCGCGAGGCCGGAATTTTCATGGGCCCAGCCCAAAACCATGAATTGAACCATAAATTCAATATCGACGATACCTCCCGGCGACTGTTTCAGGTCGAACACGCCGGCACCGTCAGCTGGCAGCAGGTGCTCCCGCATGCGCGCGCGCATCGACCGCACGTCGTCCGCCAGCTGGCTGCGATCGCGCGGCAGGCACAACACGCGGCGCCGCAGCGCCTCGTACTCCGCGGCGAGCCGGGCGCTGCCGGCGACCACCCGCGCGCGCACCAGCGCCTGATGCTCCCAGGTCCAGGCCTCATTGCCCTGATAGTGCGCATACGCCTTCAGCGAGGCAACCAGCAGCCCGGATTCCCCGGAGGGCCGCAGCCGCATGTCCACTTCGTAGAGGGGACCCAGCGTGGTCGCCGCCGTGAGGATGTGGATGATGCGCTGCCCCAGCCGGGTGAAGAACACCTGGCCCGCGACGGGCTTGGGTCCGTTGGTGGCGGCGCTGGTATCGCCGTCGTGGATGAACACCATGTCGAGGTCGGAGCCGTGCCCGAGCTCGATGCCACCGAGCTTGCCGTAGCCGACGATGATGAAGTCCTGCTCACACGGCGTGCCGTCCTCGCGCAGCGGCACGCCGTGGCGGACCACTAGACTGCGCCAGGCCAGCTCGAGCACCTGCTGCAGTATCGCCTCGGCGAGAAAGGTGAGGTAATCGCTGACCTTCATCAGCGGCAGCCGCCCGGTCACCTCGGAGGCGGCGATGCGCAGCACGTGCGCCAGGCGGAAATAGCGCAGCGCCTGCATCTGCCCCTCCAGATCATCCCCGGCCAGGCGCGACAGCTGCTCCTGCAACTCCTGGCACAGCGTGTCGCGCTCGGGCACCCGATAGAGCGTGGCGACGTTGTGCAGCTCATCGAGCAGCACCGGCTGGCGCGACAGCTGCTCGGCGATCCAGGGGCTGGCCGCACAGAGGATGTACAACTGCTGCCGGGCCACCTGGTTCTCCATCAGCAGCACCAGATAGGCGGTGCGTCGCAGCACCGCCTCGACCAGCGGTAGCAGCCGCAGCGCCAGCAGGTCCGGGTCTTCCGTCTCCGCCAGCTCGGACAGCATCAGCGGCATGAAGGCATCCAGCCGGCCGCGCGCCAGCTTGGGCATCTGCTCGACCCGCTTGCCCAGGCGCAGCGCCTCCAGCCGGGCACACAGTCCCGCCGGGTCACGATAGCCCTGCGCGCTCAGCCAGGCCAGAGCGCTGTCGCCCGCGTGTTCGCCCAGCCACAGGTCCTCCCACTGCCCGATCTGCTCACTGGCCTCGCTGTCGCGCTCGGGGCTCTCGATCAGCGCCTCGAAGTGGCGCTGCACGCGCTCCCGGTGCTGATCGAGCGCGTGCCGGAAAGCCGCCCAATCGGGATAGCCCATCACCACGGCGATGCGCAGCCGGTCCAGCGCGTCGTCGGGAAGGGCCTGCGTCTGCCGGTCGCGCAGGCCCTGGATGGCGTGTTCGGTATTGCGCAGGAACACGTAGGCCGCCTGCAGGTCGGCCACGGCCGCGGCCGGCATGTAGCCGCCGGCCCCGATCTCGGCCAGCACCGTCATAAGGCGCCGCTCCTGCAGCCGCAGCTCGCGGCCGCCGCGGATGAGCTGGAACACCTGGCCGATAAATTCGATCTCGCGAATGCCGCCGGCGCCGAGTTTTACGTCGTCCTGCTTGCCCAGGCGAACGATTTCGCGCTTGATGAGCGCCTTCATGTCGCGCAGCGACTCGATGGCGCTGAAGTCGACATAGCGCCGATAGACAAAGGGCCGCAGCAGCTCCAGCAGGCGCGCCCCCTGCCGCTGGTCGCCGGCGACGACGCGCGCCTTGATCATGGCATAGCGCTCCCAGTCGCGGCCCTGGGTGTGGTAGTACTCCTGCATGGCGTCGAAGCCGAGCGCCAGGGCCCCGCTCTGCCCGTAGGGCCGCAGGCGCATGTCGACGCGAAAGACGAAGCCCTCACCCGTCACCTGGTCCAGCGTCTTGATGAGGCGCTGCCCCAGGCGCGTGAAGAATTCCTGATTGCTGAGCGTGCGCCGGCCACCGCTGGTCTGGCCGGCGGCCGGGAAGGTGAAGATCAGGTCGACGTCGGAGGAGAGGTTCAATTCCCGGGCGCCGAGCTTGCCCATGCCCAGCACCACCATCTGCTGAGGCTGCCCCTGCGGGTCACAGGGCGTGCCCAGATCGTCGCACAGGCGGCGATAGTGAAAATCGAGCGCGGCCTGAATACAGTGGTCTGCCATGTCAGACAGCTCTGCGGTGGTACCGCGCCAGTCGCTCAGGCGGTTGAAATCCCGCCAGATGATGCGGCACTGCTCGCGGCTGCGCAGGTGCCGCAACGCCAGCGCCAGCTCGTCGTCGCTGCCGGCGCCGGCCAGGGCGCGATCGATCGCAGCCGGCCAGTAGCCGGGCCCGCAAGCCTGCCACAGGTCTCCCGATTCGAGCAGCTCCAGCAGCAGCTCGGGGCGCCGCAGCCACTGTCCGACGACATAGGGGCTGGTGGCCAGCAGCCGGCCCAGCTCCGCCGAGCGGCCCTCGTCGAGGGCCGCGGCCAGACGCTGCCACTGCGGTGGCGTCCAGCCCTGGGCGATCGCCAGCATAGCGCGCTCGGCTTCTGCTCGCAGTGGGGACGGCAATGCCGCGATGTTCAGTTGGACCGTCTGCATGGCGCTTCTGGTCATGGGGCCGCGCGCCCCCGCCAGGCTAGTGGCTGGAGGGCGCTGGTGCGACCCGCATGACTTCCTCGATGGTGGTTTCGCCCGCGGCGACCTTCTGCGCGCCGCTGAGCCTCAGTGTTTTCATGCCGCCCTTCATGGCGCACAGGCGCAGCTTGTCGATATCGGCGTCGCCGCGGATGTACTGCTGCACCGACTCGCTCATCGGCAGAATTTCGTAGATGCCCTGGCGCCCGCGATAACCGGTGTCCCGGCACTCGATGCAGCCCACCGCGGCCATGATCCGGGGGGGCATCCTGGCACTCCAGGGCTGCACCAGCTGCTGCCAGGCGGCAGCATCGGTGTCCTGCTCGCGCTTGCAGTGCGGGCACAAGGTCCGCACCAGGCGCTGCGCCATCACCCCGAGCACCGTGGCCTTTATCAGATAGGGCGGCACCCCGATCTCGAGCAGGCGCGTCACCGCCGACGGCGCGTCGTTGGTGTGCAGGGTGGACAGCACCAGGTGCCCGGTCAGCGCCGCCTGAATGGCCATCTCCGCCGTCTCGAGATCGCGAATCTCGCCGATCATAATGATATCGGGATCCTGCCGCAACAGCGCCCGCACGCCGCTGGCAAAATCGAGCTGGATATTGTGCTGCACCTGCATCTGATTGAAGCAGGGTTCCACCATCTCGATAGGGTCCTCGATGGTGCAGACGTTGACCTCGGGAACCGCCAGCTGCTTCAGGGTGGAGTAGAGCGTGGTCGTCTTGCCGGACCCGGTCGGCCCCGTGACCAGCACGATGCCATGCGTCCGGCCGACCATCGCGCGCCAGCTGGCATAATCTTCCCGCGCCAGCCCCAGATCGGCAAAACCGCTGATCAGCACCTGCGGATCGAAGATCCGCATCACCAGCTTCTCGCCGAAGGCGGTGGGCAGGGTCGACAGGCGCAGCTCCACCTCGCGGCCGTCGGGACGCTTGGTCTTGAGGCGCCCGTCCTGCGGCCGCCGCTTCTCCGCGAGGTCCATGCGCCCGATGATCTTGATGCGGCTGGTGACCGCGGCTGCGACCTGAATGGGCAGCTCATAGATGGCGTGCAGCACCCCGTCGATGCGGAAGCGCACCTTGCCGATATCGCGCCGGGGCTCCAGATGAATGTCGCTGGCGCGCTGGTCAAAGGCGTATTGCAGCAGCCAGTCCACGATGCTGACGATGTGCTGGTCATTGGCGTCGGGCTCCTGGAGGCTGCCCAGCTCGAGCATCTGCTCGAGGTTGGACAACACGCTGACGCCGCGCCCGGTCCCGGGCGCGTTCGCACCGCTCACCGATTGCGCCAGGGTATAGAACTCGCCGGTATAGCGCTGAATATCAGTGGGGGTGGCCAGCACCCGCGCAATGCGCCTGCGGGTGACGTGCTCAAGCCCGGACACCCAGTCGCCGACGAAGGGCTCGGCCGACGCCACGACAACGCGCTCGGCGGAGACCTCGACCGCCAGAATGCCATGCCGGCGGGCGAAGGCCTTGGACATCACCTGGGTGACGGCGGTCACATCGATCTTGAGCGGGTCGATGCGATACAGCGGCTGGCCGCTGCGCTCGGCCAGCCACGCCATGAGCGCCTCCTCGGTGAGCGGGCGCCCGGCCCGCGTCTGATCGGGCAGCTGCAGCGACGCGAGGAAGGCGACCGGGTGCAGCGCCGCGTCCTGCCGGCTGCGCGGCGACAGCGTGGTGCGCTCCACCTCGGCGACCGTGATGCGGCCGTCCGCCCGCAGCTGATCGAGCAGATAGCGCAGATCGAGCGCACACTCGGGCGCGACCCGGCGTGCAATGGCTTCGGACATGACACAGTTCCCCCGGAAAGGCACCGCGCGCTGCCTGCGGCAATGCGCGATGAACTCCAGCAAGCATCGTTAGCTTCCGGGTCGTTGTAAAACGTCGATGGTCGAATCGCCAAACAGTTCAACAATCGCACCGGCAGCAGTTCCGCTGCCCCGAGCGGACGCAAGCCACCGGCGATGACGCGCCGGCCAGCGCTACTGTGATATGCTCACTGCGTCACCGGCAATCCTCGTGAAGAACCGCTCATGGCCTCCATCCCCGGCTTGATCACCATGCTCTCCGAACTGGTCGCCACGCCATCGGTCAGCTCTACCATGGCAGCGCTCGACCAGGGCAACCTGGGCGTCATCCGGAAGCTCGAGGAGTGGCTGAGCCGCCTCGGCTTCCGCACCGAGGTGCTGCCCATCGCCGGCCATGCCGGCAAGGCCAACCTGATCGCCACGCTCGGCCAGGGGCCCGGCGGCCTGGTGCTGGCCGGCCATACCGACACCGTGCCCTACGACGAGAGCCTGTGGCGCAGCGACCCGCTGCGCCTGACCGAGCGCGACCAGCGCCTCTACGGCATGGGCACCTGCGATATGAAGGGCTTCTTTCCCCTGGCCATCACCGCCGCCAGTGAAGTGGCCGGGCAGGCGCTGCAGCAGCCGCTGATCGTGCTGGCCACCGCCGACGAGGAGAGCTCGATGGCCGGGGCCGAGGCGCTGGTCGAGCTCGGCCGACCGCGGGCACGCTATGCGGTGATCGGCGAGCCCACCAGCCTGCGACCGGTGCGCCAGCACAAGAGCATCCTCATGGAGAGCATCGTCGTGCAGGGCCGGTCGGGCCACTCTTCGGATCCCTCGCTGGGCAACAGCGCCCTGGAGGCCATGCACGCGGTGATCGGCCGGCTGCTGCAGTACCGCGAGCAGCTGCAGCGCGAACACGTCAACCCGGGCTTCGCCGTCAGCGTGCCGACGCTCAACCTCGGCTGCATCCACGGCGGCGACAACCCCAACCGCATCTGCGGCCGCTGCGAGCTGCACTTCGACGCCCGCCTGCTGCCCGGCATGTCCAATGGGCAGGTGCGCGCAGAGCTGGCGGCCATCGCGGCGCAGGTGGGTGCCGAGCGCGGCATCGATATCACCCTGCACCAGCTCATCCACGGCGTCGAGGCGTTCGCCGAGCGCGAGGACAGCGCGCTGGTCGACGCCGCCAGGCAGCTTACCGGGCACAGCCCCGAGGCCGTCGCCTTTGCCACCGAGGCCCCCTACCTGCAGTCACTAGGGATGGAAACCCTCGTGCTGGGGCCCGGCGCGGTGGCGCAGGCCCACCAGCCGGACGAATACCTCGCGCTGGACACCCTAGAGCCCTTCCTGCAGGTGCTGCGGGGCCTGATCCGGCGCTTCTGCCTGCACCCCGGCCACTGACCCACACTCCTTCAGCAACGTAGCGAGGCGGCATTGTCCACCACCACCCCATCCCCTGATCCCGCGGAGAGACCCGGCATGGCGCCCGATTACGTGGCGTGGTTCCGCAGCTCGACGCCCTATATCAACGCCCACCGGGGCAAGATCTTTGTGCTGATGTTCGGGGGCGAGGCCATCGAACACGACAACTTCGCGCACATCATTCACGACATCGCGCTGCTCAATACCCTGGGCGTAAAGCTGGTGCTGGTGCACGGCTCGCGCCCGCAGATCGATCGCTGCATGGCGCGGCGACAGCTGAGCATCCGCTTTCACCGCGGCCGCAGGGTCACCGAACAGCCGGCCCTGGAATGCGTCAAGGAGGCCTCCGGGTCGCTGCGCGCGGAGCTGGAGGCGCTGCTCTCCATGGGGCTGCCGGATTCACCGATGCACCGCTCCCGCATCCGGGTCACCGGCGGCAACTTCGTCATCGCCAAACCGCTGGGCGTGCTGGACGGCATCGACCACGCCCATACCGGCGAAGTCCGGCGCGTGCAGGGCGGCGACATCGCGCGCCAGCTGGAGCTGGGGCACATCGTCCTGATAAGCCCGCTGGGCTACTCCCCGACGGGCGAGATTTTCAACCTGAGCATGGAGGAGGTGGCCATTGAGGTCGCCACCAGCCTGAAGGCCGACAAGCTGATCGCCTTCGACCACGCCGCCGGGCTGCTGGACAACGACGGCAGGCTGCTGCGCGAACTGCGCCTGGGCGAGGCCAGACAACTGCTGGAGAGCACCACCGATGCCCACTCCCACCAGCTGCTGGAAGCGCTGGTCAGGAGCAGCGGCGCGGGCATCGAGCGCTGCCACCTGATCAGCTATGCGGACAATGGCGCCCTCATCAAGGAGCTGTTCACCCGCGATGGCTGTGGCAGCCTGATTCACCGGGACAGCTACGAGAGCATCCGCACCGCCGATATCGACGACGTGGCGGGCATACTGGCGCTGATCCAGCCGCTGGAAGAGGAAGGCGTGCTGGTGCGACGCTCGCGCGAGCTGCTGGAAAACGAAATCCACCGCTTCACCGTCATCGAGCGCGACGGCATGGTCATCAGCTGCGCGGCCCTCTACCCCTTCACCGAAGAGGGCACCGCGGAGATCGCCTGCGTGGCGACCCACCCGGACTATCGCGGCGGCGGCAGGGGCGAGCGCGTGCTGGCCCACCTCGAGAAGCAGGCCCGCCAGCTCAGCCTGGGTCGGCTGTTCGTGCTCACCACGCGCACGGCGCACTGGTTCATGGAGCAGGGCTACGCGCCCGGCAGCACCCAGGATCTGCCGCAGGCGCGGCAGCGGCTGTATAACTACCGGCGCAACTCGCAGATATTCTGCAAGTCGCTGTGAGGCCGGGCCGCGCGGCCTCACCTCACCGCGGCCGGGCTCACAGCAATGCGGGCTGCCAGCCAGGGGCGGGCGGCGACGCCTGGGCCGCGTCGTCCGAGCCGGCAAACCGGTCCGCCTCATCACCCCAGCAGTGCCAGCCCTCGCGGCGCTGGCGCGCGAACAATTCGATGCGGGGACCGGGGCTGCAGGACTCGATCAGCGGGTACTGCTCGTCGGGCTTGCGGCTGTGCTCGCGCTTGCGCGAGCTGATGATGTTCTCCTGGCGGCGGCCCGGCGCCAGCGTGCGCGCACCCTTGCCGCGCACCCCGAACAGGATCATCTCGGTGACGTTGCGAAAATAAAACCCCACCCCGCGCCGGTCAGGGCCGCCATCCTTGCGTACCTTGTACCAGATGATGTTGGTCTTGTAAGTGAAGCCCCATTGCGCCATGACCGCCAGACCCTCGGCCAGCATGGCGTTGGGCACCCACAGGTAGAGGTGGGCCGGGTCCTCGACGATGTCCGCCACCGGCAGCGCGGCGATCTCCTCCAGCCTGAGCGTGGCGTAGCGGCCGAGGCGCCGGTGCTCGGGCGCCATCTTGCCGGTGCGATTGTCGAACTGCCAGGGCGGGTCTGCCAGTACCGTGGCAAACCGGTGTTCACCTACGCTCGCCAGCAAGCCCTCCGCCACCGCTTGTGCTGTCTGTTCCGTCAATGCCCGTCCCCCATGACTGCTCCGCCCCAGCGCGGCGGCTGCCAGTCTAGCCAAGCGCGGGGCAAAAATCACGGCGAATATCCCGCCGGCCGGACGGCGCCGCCAGGCGGTATGCGCGCCCGCTTTTTGCTATCATGGTCGCTTCCCAGGCCCGGCGGCGGCAGCCCGGGCCGCGGCCGCAGAACACCACAGAGGACCCTCACATGCCCCAGTACCGATCACGCACGACGACCGCCGGGCGCAATATGGCGGGCGCCCGCGCCCTGTGGCGCGCCACCGGCATGCGGGACGAGGACTTCCAGAAACCCATCATCGCGGTGGCCAACTCCTTCACCCAGTTCGTGCCCGGCCACGTCCACCTGAAGGACCTCGGACAGCTGGTGTGCCGGGAGATAGAAGCGGCCGGGGGCGTCGGCAAGGAGTTCAACACCATCGCCGTCGACGACGGCATCGCCATGGGCCACGACGGCATGCTCTACAGCCTGCCCTCCCGGGACATCATCGCCGACTCCGTGGAATACATGGTCAATGCCCACTGCGCCGACGCGCTGGTGTGCATCTCCAACTGCGACAAGATCACGCCGGGCATGCTCATGGCCGCACTGCGCCTGAATATTCCCACGGTATTCGTCTCGGGTGGCCCCATGGAGGCGGGCAAGTCGCGCCTCTCAGAGCACAAGCTGGACCTGGTCGACGCCATGGTCATCGCCGTCGACAGCAACGCCGACGACGCCACGGTGGCGGAGTACGAGCGCTCGGCCTGCCCCACCTGCGGCTCCTGCTCGGGCATGTTCACCGCCAACTCGATGAACTGCCTGGCAGAGGCGCTGGGCCTGGCGCTGCCGGGCAACGGCTCCATGCTCGCCACCCACGCCGACCGCAAGGGGCTGTTTCTGCAGGCGGGCCGGCACATCGTGGCGCTGGCCCGGCGCTACTATGAGGGCGACGACGAGTCCGCGCTGCCGCGCTCCATCGCGTGCTTCGAGGCCTTCGAAAACGCCATGAGCCTCGACATCGCCATGGGCGGCTCCACCAACACCATCCTGCACCTGCTGGCCGCCGCCCAGGAAGCCGAGCTCGACTTCACCATGAGCGATATCGACCGCCTGTCGCGGCGCGTGCCGCAGCTGTGCAAGGTGGCGCCCAATACGCCCAAATACCACATGGAAGACGTGCATCGGGCGGGCGGCATCATGGCCATCCTCAGCGAGCTGCAGCGCGGGGGACTGCTGCACGACCAGGTGCCCACGGTGCACAGCGCCACCCTGGCCGAGGCGCTGGAACGCTGGGACGTCATGCGCAGCGGCGACGATTCAGTGAAGGCATTCTATCAGGCGGGACCGGCGGGGATACCGACCACCCAGGCGTTCAGCCAGAGCACCCGCTGGCCCAACCTCGACACCGATCGCCGCGACGGCTGCATCCGCAGCATCGAACACGCCTACAGCAGCGAGGGCGGGCTGGCCGTGCTCTACGGCAACATCGCCGTGGACGGCTGCGTGGTCAAGACCTCCGGCGTGCCCGAGGAGTGCTGGGTGTTCGAGGGCCCCGCGCACATCTGCGAGAGCCAGGAGGACGCCGTGGAGGACATCCTGCAGGGACGGGTCGAGGCCGGCGACGTGGTCGTCGTGCGCTACGAGGGTCCCAAGGGAGGCCCGGGCATGCAGGAGATGCTGTACCCGACCAGCTACCTGAAGTCACGCGGCCTGGGCCGCGACTGTGCGCTGCTCACCGACGGCCGCTTCTCCGGCGGCACCTCCGGCCTGTCGATCGGCCACATCTCGCCCGAGGCCGCAGCCGGCGGCGCCATCGGCCTGATCGAGGACGGCGACATCGTGCGCATCGACATCCCGGCGCGCCGCATCGAGGTGCTGCTGGACGACGCCGCGCTGGCGGAGCGCCGCCGCGCCATGGCAGCCAGGGGCGCCGCGGCATGGCAACCCACCAAGGCGCGCCCGCGCAAGGTGTCCAAGGCGCTGCAGGCCTACGCCAGGATGGCAACCAGCGCCGACAAGGGCGCGGTCAGAAACGTGGACCTGCTATAGCCGGCCGGTACGGCCGGCCGACGGCTATCGCGACGGCGCCGGTGCGCTCCTGGCCGCAGCGCTCGACCCGCAGCGGCGCTGCGCCGGCGGCCGCCAGGCCGACACCGGCTCAGACCACCGACTGCTCCTGCAGCCACTCCCGCCATACGGCGAGCAGCACCGCGATGACTACCGGCCCCAGAAACAGCCCTACCAGACCAAACGCCAGCAGGCCGCCGAGCACGCCAAACAGCACCAGCAGATAGGGTATCTGCGTGGCGCTGCTGATGAGCAGCGGCCTGAGCACGTTGTCGATCTGACTGACGACCAGCCCGCCCCACAGCGCCAGCCCCGCCCCCGCCCACAGCTCGCCGGTCACCAGCAGGGACGCGCTGACCGCCCCCACGGCGATGGTCGTGCCAAAGGGCATCAGCGCCAGGAACCCGGTGACCACACCGAGCAGCACCGGCGCCCGCACACCGGCCACGGCGTAACCGAGCCCCGCCAGGGCGCCCTGCACGAACGCGGTCAGGATGAGCCCGTACAGCACCGCACGCAGGGTATCGGCGATCGCCTCGAAGTAGCCCTCGGCGCGGCTGCCGAGCAGCTGCAGCGCCAGCAGACGACCCTGCCCCAGCAGGCGCTCCCCGTCGCGGTAAAGGAAGAAGGCGGTGAGCAGGGCCAGCCCAAACCTGAAGGCGATGCGCCCGATGTCTCCCAGCAGGCCGAGCACCTCGGCCCACGGCTTCCACCACTGCAGCAGCCGCGCCCGCAGCGCGGCCGGGTCGCTGGCCGCCAGGTCCAGATAGCGCTCGATTTCGGGACCGATGCCGGGCAGCTGCAGCAGGCGCTCAGGCACCGCCGCCGTACCCTGGCTCAGCAGGTCGGCCAGCGCGGCGTAGGCCGAGACTATCTCACCGGGCAGGATGACGATGATCCACAACAGCGGCAGCGCGAATACGGTGGCGAGCAGCACCGTCATCAACAGGGCGCTGAGGTTGGCACGCGCGCCCAGGCGAGCGCGCAGCCACCGATAGATCGGCCAGGTGAGGGAGGCGAAGATCACCGCCCACGCGATCGACGGCAGAAAGACGTGCAGTATCCGATAACCCAGATACAGCAGTCCGGCGAGGAACAGGCCAAGCGCCAGGCGCGCGTCACCGACCGATTTGAACTCAGGCCCCGTCATGCTCGCAACACATCCCGGACCAGGCCCTCACGGCCGCCAGCGCTGCTGACGCTCAACCCAGCGCGTCCCGCAGGGATTTGCGCCGTTCCACTTCAGCGTCGAGGTACTTGAGCCAGTCGCCGGCGCTCTTGCTGCTGCGCGACGATTTCGCGGCCAGCTCGAACTGCCGGCGCGCGGCGTCCAGTTGATCGAGGTGAAACAGCGCCATGCCCAGCACCAGCCGGGAGTCCTCCGGCCACTTCAGGCCGCCGCGCTGGAGCGCTGCCTGCGCCGCCTCGGCGGCCTTGGCGTAATCGTCCAGGTCGAGGTAGACGCTGGCCAGACGCGCCCACGGTTCGCCGTCGCCGGCCAGCTCGGCGGCACGCCGCATGGCCGGTATGGCGCGCTGCCTCTCCTGCGCCGCGCGCAGGGCGGTGCCGAGCAGCTCGTAGTTTTTCGACGAGCTCTTGATCGACTTGCTCTGCAGGCCCTGCTCCAGGACCTTGGCGGCCTTATAGGGCGTGTCGGTGGCGAGAAACAGATAGGCCATATTGAGCAGTTCCTGCTCCTGCTGCAGCCAGCCCATGACGTAGGCCGACTCCATCGCCGCCACCTGCCCCCGCTCATTGCGCAGCTCGCCGTACATGCCCGACAGCTGCACCAGGTATTCCTTCTTGGGCCAGCGGCGCAGCAGTTCTTCCAGCACCCAGGCCACCTTCTTGAGGTCGCCCTTGTCGTAGTACAGGGCCCGCATCAGCAGGTACCAGTTTTCCTTGGGCGGCTTGCCGCCCTGCGCGGCCAGGCGCATACCCTGCTCGACATGGCGCAGGGCCTGGTCGTACTGCTTGTTCTGGTAATAGGCCTGGGCCAGCAGGATGTAGGCATCGGGCTGGGGGTTTTTCACCAGCTTGAACCACTGCTGGAGTTCGCCAATGGCCTTATCGTAGTCCTCCTGCGCAAAATAGAGCTGTGCCAGGGCGTAATGCGTCGACTCTTCCAGGGCCTGCGGCAGGTCGGGCTGGGCCAGCACCTGCTGGTAGGCTTGGATGGCGCGCCCGTACTGTTCCTGCTGAAAATAGACGAAGGCATAGAAATTGTGCAGATTGGCCAGCTCGTAGCTGTTGAGCCGCCGCCGACCCTGGGAATCGCGCAGCGCATCCAGCACCGCCAGGGCTTCGCGCGCCTTGCCCGCCTCGGCCAGCTGCTGCGCCTCGCTCAGCTTATCGTACACGTCGCTGCGCAGCGCCGGCGTCCTGCGCGCATTGTCCTTGGACTGCGCCGACTGCGCCTGCGCCACGCCGTCCACCCGCAGGCCGGCGCCGAGCCAGCATGCCGTGCGCTGCGCGCCGGTCTGCGCCAGCGCGATCACCCCGCTCAGCGCCACCGCACGCAGCGCGACGGCCATCATCGCCACCGGCACCCTCGTGTTGTTCATCCCGCTCCGCCTGCGCATGGCCTATTCCAGCGTATAGGTAAACTTGTTCTTGACGCCCGGCACCTCGACCGGCTCGCCGTCCACCACCCGGGGCTTGTATTTGAACTTGAGCGCGGCGCTGACCGAGGCCCGGTCGAAAATGCCCTTGGGGCTGCAATCGACGGCACGGGCGGCGGTGGTGGAACCGCTGCGGGTGACCGTGTACTCCACGATACAGTAGCCCTGGACGCCCCGCATCTGCGCCCGGCGCGGGTAGATGGGCGCGACCTTGACGATGGGCAGGTACTCGCCGTCGGAGACCGACAGCCCCCCCAGGTCGATGGCGATATCCGCCTGGGGTTTGAAGCTCACCGCCATGCCCGTGGCGACCTTGAAACTTTGCGGGCCGGGGGTGTCGATCTGCGGCGGCGGCTGCTGCTCGGGATCGTCGGGCCGCTGGGGCTTCTCCGCGGGGGCGCTGACCTCGATGCGCGTATCCCCGAGCTGGATATCGGCAATGCGCAGCGCTCCCTCCGGGTCGATGTCGACGTCGCCCGCGGCAATGAGCACATACATCAGCGCGAACAGGGCCAGCGTGATCGCCGCGGCCAGGATGGCGCCGAAGAGGTAGCGCCCGGTTCTGCTCGCACCGATGCTCATCGCTCAGTCCGCCACGGTCGCCACGTGGATGTCGGCGGCCGGCACACCGGCAGCCCTGGCCGCATCGTAGACCAGCGCGAAGGTGCGGGCCGTCGAATCGCGGTCGGCCTGGATCACCACCGCGCCCAGGCTGCTCTCCGCCCGCATCCGCTCGATGATACCCCGCACCGATACCGGCTTGACCACCTGCTTGTCGATCCAGATCTCGCCGTCACCGCTCAGCGCGATGAATATCTTCTGATTGCGTATCTGCTCCAGGGTCTCAGCCGCCGGGCGCCGCACGTCGATGCCCGCCTCCTTGATAAAGGACGCGGTGACGATGAAAAATATCAGCATGATGAAGACCACGTCCAGCATGGGCGTCAGATCGATCTGCTGGCCGCTGTCCTCGACGGCACGCCTGACAACCACCTTGCGCATGGCTCAGCCTCCGCTCCGGATGAGGTGGTCTTCCAGCAGCTGGGTTTCGCGCAGCGCGACGCGCTCGATATAGGAATCGGCGAACACCCCGGCCAAGGCCGCCACCATGCCGGCCATGGTGGGAATGGTGGCGCGCGCCACCCCCTCGGCCATGGCGCGCGCGTCGCCACCACCGGTGACCGACAGTACATTGAACACGTCGATCATCCCGGTCACCGTGCCCAGCAGGCCCAGCAGCGGGCACAGCGCGACCAGCGTCTTCACCAGCGGCAGGTTGTGGCGGATGTCGAGGGCGATGCGGGAGATCAGCAGGCGCCGGATACTGCGAGACTGCCAGGAGTCGCGCTCGGGGCGGGCGGTCCAGCGCGCGATGGCCCCGTCGATGTCCCGCCTCAGGCCGGTGTGAAAATACCAGGCGCGCTCGATAATGATCGACCACATGAGAAACGTCACCGCGGCGATCACCCACAGCACCCAGCCGCCCGCGTCCATGAACTGGAGCAGGCGGTTGAAGGCATCGAGCGCGAGGTCGGCCATGGCGGCGGAGGTCCTATCGCGCCCGGGCGGCTTCGGTGTGTTCGGCGATGATGCCGGTGGCCTGCTCCTCCATCACCTGGATGATGCGCCGCGAACGCGACGCCACCATGGTGTGCAGCAGCACCGTGGGTATCGCCACCAGCAGGCCCAGCACCGTGGTCACCAGCGCCGTCGAGATGCCGCTGGCCATGGCCTTGGGGTCGCCGGCGCCGTAGATGGTGATGGCCTGAAAGGTGACGATCATGCCGGTCACCGTACCCAGCAGGCCCATCAATGGCGCCACGGCCGCGATGATCTTGAGCGCGCCCTGGAATTTCTCCAGCCCGGGAATCTCGCGGATGACCTGCTCGCTCAGTTTGAGCTCCAGCGTTTCGGTGTCCATGGCGGGGTTGGCCTCGTGGATAGCCAGCAGCCGGCCCAGGGGATTATCGCTGCGCGCCCGCGCTGACTTGAGCTGGGCACGCACCCGGGAGCCGATCACGGACAGCGCCACCAGGCGCCACAGGGCCACCACGAGCGCGATCACACCCAGCGCGGTGATGGCATAGCCCACGTAGCCGCCCTGCTGCCAGCGCTCCTCGAGATTGGGCGTGGCGATCAGCGCCGACAACAGGCTGCCGCCGGTGGAACCGGTCGGGTCCGCGCCAAAGCGCTGCAGGCCGTCGTCGGCCGCCGCCAGCTCGGCCGCCCACTTGCGATAGCGCCGCTCGGGCTGGCGGGCCAGCTGCTCGATGCGGCCGCCGCTGAAGCTGAGGTAGTCGCCCGTCGTCATCACCAGGTTGAAGCTGCCGACGCGCACCACGTCCTGCTGCTGCTCGCCGCCATCGGGCGCCACCACGGTGGCGGGAAAACGCACCACGCGGCCTGACTCGACCATTTCGCGCTGCAGTTCGAACCACAGCCGCTCGATCTCCTCGATGGTGGGCAGCTTGTCCGAGCGGCTGATCTTCTCGATCAGACCTTCGAAGAAGGCGGCCCGACCCGGATACTGCGCGCTGACGGGCGACACTTCGACAATGGACACCATATCGCCCGCCGTCGTGGTGATGTGGCCGAACAGCTCGTTGAGGGCACCTTTGGCCTCGCGCAGCCGATCGCTCACCTCCGCCAGCCGGGCCTCATTCGCGTCGAACTGCTTCTCCTTGTCGGCGGCCTGGCGCTCCAGCCCGGCGAGGCGGGCCTGCGCCTCGCGCAGCATGGCCTCCTGCTGCGACTTCTCCGCGCGGAAGCGCGCCTCGCGCTCTTTGTTTTCCTGGGCCTCGGCATAGCGCCCCTGCTTGACCTTCTGCAGCAGCTCGCTGGTGGTAGCCGACTGGGCCCCGACCTGCGCGCTGCCCAGCACCGCGACCAGCCCCACCAGCGCCGGCACCCGCCATGATCTGCCGCTGAACGCGCTCATCGGGCGACCTCCGGTGCCGCCACGGGCACGGTGAGAATATCCTTGGCCGCCTGATTTTCCGCAATGCGCAGCGCCTGCCGGATCGCCTTGCCGTACTGGCCGCTGTCGAGCGGCACCCACTGGCGCAGCTTGGGGTCCCACGCCCCCGCTACGCGCCCATCGGTGGTCTGATACATGAGGGCGATGCGACCGACCTGCAGCATGTGCACCTCCCGTGGCGCGCCCGGCTCGAGCTCCACCGTGCCCTTGTAGGCGCTGATCTTGCGGCCGTAATCGTTTTCAATCTGGTAGGCCTCCATCACCTGGCGGAATTTTTCCGCCACACTCAGCTGCGAGGCCGACAGGTTGCCGCGCAGGAACTCGATGCGCTGCCTGCGCTCATCCAGATAGAAGGGAAAATCCAGGGCGATAAACTCGTCCAGGGCGTCGATCATGCGCTCGATGACGGCGGGCAGCTGCCGCTGCATCACCGCGACCTGGGCGATCGAGGCCTCGATGTCCTCGAGGCGGCGGCCCTGATCGTCGAGCTGCTTGTCGAGGCGGCTGAGATAGACCGTCAGCCCCTCCGACTGCTTGAGAATCTGTTTGTATTCCTGCTCGCGCGCCCCGGTCTGCTCGGCCAGCTGGTCGATGCGCTGCTGCGACTGCTGGGCGGCGCTCGTTCGGGCCTGCGCTTCCGCCAGCGTCTTATCGAGCTGATCGGCGCCGGCGGCGGACACCGCCACCAGCAGCGCCGCGGCCAGTGAGTTCAATGGAGGCAGTTTCATGACGGGATCATTCCTGGAAGCAGGGTGCTGCAACACCGCGGTCAAGCCCTGGCCGCACTGCCGCAACGCTGCTGCCAGTCCCCACCCGAGGCCACCGTGATTTTTTTGGTGCGCTCATTTAAACCCAGCGGCCGGAAAGTTTCAACGGCCGCACCGCGCCGGCGCAGCGGGCACGCGCTCCAGCACGACAAAACTGTGATCCCAGGGGTTGTCCTGGCTGCGGCCATGGCGCTCGCGGGACACCTCGCGCCAATCGCCCGGGTCGTAGCGCGGGAACAGCGCGTCCCCCTCGAACTCGGCGTGCACCTCGGTCAGGTAGAGCCGCTGCGCCCGCTCGAACAGCAGCCGATAGACCTCCTCGCCACCGATGACCATCAGCTCGCCGGCACCCTCGGCCCGCGCCACCTCGATGGCGCGCTCAGGGCAGTGGACCACGCAGACGCCCGGCGGTTCCCAGCCGGCACTGCGGCTGAGCACGATATTGCGGCGCCCGGGCAGCGGCCTGCCGATGGACTCGAAGGTCCTGCGCCCCATCAGCAGCGGCTTACCCAGGGTCGTGCGCTTGAAATACTGCAGGTCCGCCGGCAGACGCCAGGGCAGCTGATTGCGGTTGCCGATGACCCTATTGCTGGCCACCGCGGCGATCATGGCGACGATCAATGGGCGTTCCTCCGCTGGTTTGGCTGCGGCAGGGCGGCGTGCGCCCGGCTGGCGGGCGATCGCACAGCGCACTGCCAGTGTCTATGAAAACGGCTTTTGCCTATACTAGCAGGCTTTTCACTCCAACCGACCGGCAGCGGCGGCACGCCGCCACCGACCCCCAGGAGGCGCATGAAACAATATCTGGAGCTGCTGCAGGACATCCTGGACAGCGGCGTCGACAAGGGCGACCGCACGGGTACCGGCACCCGCTCGGTGTTCGGGCGCCAGCTGCGCCACGATCTGAGCGATGGCTTCCCGCTGCTGACGACCAAGAAGCTGCACTTCAGGAGCATCGCCAACGAACTGCTCTGGTTCCTGAGCGGCGACACCAATATCGCCTGGCTGCGCGAGCAGGGGGTGAGCATCTGGAACGAATGGGCCACCGACGCGGGCGAACTCGGCCCGATCTATGGCCGCCAGTGGACCGCCTGGCCGACGCGCGACGGCGGCAGCATCAACCAGATCGACTACGTGATCGACTGCCTGCGGCACAACCCGGACAGCCGGCGCATCCTGTTCCACGGCTGGAACGTGGAGTACCTGCCGGACGAATCACTCAGCCCCCAGGAGAACGTGCGCCGCGGGCGCATGGCGCTTCCCCCCTGCCATCTGCTGTACCAGTTCTACGTCGCCCAGGGGCGCCTCTCCACCCAGCTGTTCATCCGCAGCAGCGATACCTTTCTCGGCCTGCCCTACAATATCGCCAGCGTGGCGCTGCTGACCCACCTGCTGTGCCAGCAGTGCGACCTGCAGCCCGGGGAGATCATCATCGCCACGGGCGACACCCACATCTACCGCAACCACCGGGCGCAGGTCGCCGAACAGCTGTCGCGGGCGCCCGGCAAGCTGCCGCAGCTGCGGCTGCTGCGCAGGCCCGGGTCGATCTACGGCTATCACTTCGAGGATTTTGTCCTGGACGGCTACGACCCGCAGCCGCATATCGCCGCCCCGGTCGCGATCTGAGCCGGCCTGGCCCGGGCCAGCCTGCCGAACACCGAATGGAACTCGCAGCGCATCTGCTCGCTGCCGCTGTTTCCGGCCATGGCCGACGCCGACCGCGTCATCGCTGCCATCATGGCGGGCTTCGAGTACTCCCAGGGCGATGCCGTGATCAGCCGACCTGCTGACATCGATCACCACGGCCCCCCTGCGCCTGCTCAGCATGCTGGGGCTGCTGCTGGCGGTGGCCGGCTTTGCGCTCGGCATCGGCCTGCTGGTGCTGCGCCTGATCCACGGTTCGGCCTGGGGCCTGGAGGGCACCTTCTCCCTGTTTGCCGTCCTGTTCGTGTTCGTCGGCGGCCAGTTCGTCGGCATGGGACTGCTGGGAGAGTACCTGGGGCGCGTCTACCTGGACGTGCGCGCCAGGCCCCGCATCTTCGTCGAGCAGGTGCTCAACTACGACCCGGCGAGCAGCCGGCGAGCCCGCGACGGCAGTGTCAACGCGCCATCCTAGCGGGCCTGCCGTAGGCCAGATACAGGAACAGCAACCCGACCAGGATCATCGGCACACACAACAACTGCCCCCGGCTCATCCAGCCGAACAGGTCGAAGCCGATGTGCGCGTCGGGTTCGCGCGCGAATTCCACCAAAAAGCGGCAGCTGCCGTAGCCCAGCAGAAACAGCCCGCCGATGGCGTAGCGCGGCCGCGGCCTGGCCGAGAACGAATACAGCACCAGGAACAGCAGCAGGCCCTCCAGCAGCGCCTCATAGAGCTGGGACGGGTGCCGCGTCAGCGCCAGCGGGTCCCGCGGGAACACCATACCCCAGGGCAGGTCGGTGGCGCGCCCCCACAATTCCTGGCCGATGAAGTTGCCCACGCGCCCCGTGCCCAGACCAATGGGCACCACGGGCGCGATGAATTCGAGCAGATCGATCGGGTGCTTGCCGACCTTGCGGCTGAACAGCAGCATCGCCACGATGACGCCCAGAAAACCGCCGTGGAAGGACATGCCGCCCTCCCAGATGTAAAACAGCCAGAGCGGATTTTCGCGCAGCTGGTCCAGCCCGTAAAATATCACATAGCCCACGCGCCCCCCGATCAGCAGTCCGACCGCGGCATAGAACACCACGTCATCGACCTGAACGCGGTTCAGCAATGCGCCGGGTTTGCCCGCACGGCGCACCAGCAGATACCAGCCGGCCAGAATGCCGATCAGGTACATCAGCCCGTACCAGTTCACCTGCAGAGGGCCGAGGGAAATCGCCACGGGATCAATTTCGGGATATGTCATCGACTGTCAGACCTGAACAAAGCTGCCGCGCTGAACCGTCGGGGAGCCGCGCAGCGCAAGAAAGCTCCCCTAACCCAGGAGGCCGCTACCATAGGCCAAACGCGCGCCGATCACCAGCAGAAAAGCGGCAAAGATCCGCTTCAGGCGCGCCGCCGGCAGGCGGTGGGCCAGCTGCGCACCGACGCGGGCGCAGGGGGTGCTGGCGATGACGATGCCGGCGAAGGCCGGCCAGTACACATAACCGGTGCTCCAGGCGGGCAGGCCTGGCTGACCCTGCCCTTCCAGCATATAGCCCGCGGCAGCCACGACGGCGATGGGCAGGCCACAGGCGGCCGAGGTGGCAACCGCCCGCTGCATCTGCACATTGCACCACGACAGCAGGGGCACGGTGAGGGAGCCGCCGCCAATGCCGAACATCGCCGACACCCAGCCGATCGCCGCCCCCGCCCCGGCCAGCCCGAAACTGCCCGGCAGTTCCCGTTGCGGGGCGGCCGACAGCCCCAGCCCCATCTGCACCGCCACCAGCAGCACGAAGCAGCCCAGCCCCAGCTGCAGCTGGGGGCCGGACAACAACCCGGCGGTGACGGCACCGAGCGCACTGCCCAGGATGATGCCCGGCACCATGCGCGCCACCGTAGGCCACTGCACAGCACCGCGCAGATGATGAGCACGCACGGAGGACAGCGACGTGACCACGATGGTGGCGAGCGAAGTGCCCACCGCCATGTGGGTCATGATGTCCGGTGACAGCTGCTGCAGTCCAAAAGCATAGAGCAGCGCCGGGACGATGATCAGCCCACCGCCGACGCCGAACAAGCCGGCGATGATGCCCGCACAGCCCCCCAGCAGCAGGTATACGATCAGTGTCATGGCGGAACCCTGTTCGAAACGCGCAGCGATTGCCGCTATTATCCTCGAGGCAGGGGTAGCTGCCAACGGGAAATCGACCACCGCCGGCGCAGCGCGACTGCGGCGGGTATCGCAGACGGGGTTGGCCGCCCATCGGCGCCGCGCCCCGGCTGCCCGGGAGGGACTGGACCATGTGTTTGATTCTGCTCGCCTATCGCTGCCACGCCGGACTCGAGCTGGCGGTCGCCGCCAATCGCGACGAGTACCACGACCGCCCGGCCCTGGCCGCACGCTTCTGGCCCGAGCAGCCGCAGCTGCTCGCCGGGCGGGACCTGCAGGCGGGGGGCACCTGGATGGGCTGCAGCCGCGCAGGCCGCTTCGCCGCCGTCACCAATTTCCGGGAACCGGGCGTCACCAGCGGGCGCCGCTCGCGCGGCGA
The DNA here is from genome assembly GCA_963792875.1 of uncultured Gammaproteobacteria bacterium. Lineage (GTDB taxonomy): Bacteria > Pseudomonadota > Gammaproteobacteria > Pseudomonadales > JAHEGP01 > JAHEGP01. The sequence goes on from CAWBXV010000002.1 coordinate 742,588, forward strand.
GCTGTGCACCGATTTTCTGCTGGGTGCGGACGCCGCGGACGATTTCATCCGCAGACTCGCTCCCGGCGATCAGCACTACGGCGGCTTCAACCTGCTGCTCTGGGACGGCGTACAGCTGCTGTTCTACTCCAACCAGGAGCGCCTGCCGCGCGCGCTGGGCGCCGGCATTTACGGCATCAGCAACGGCTACCTCAATACCCCCTGGCCGAAAGTCGCCAACGGTCGGCGCGGCCTGGCCGGCGCACTCGCCCGGGGCTTCGCCCCCAGCCAGGCGCTCACCTTGCTGGGCGACCGCACCCAGCCCCCGGACCAGCAGCTGCCGGACACCGGCGTGGGCCTCGACAAGGAGCGCCTGCTGGCGCCGGCGTTCATCTGCTCGCCCGACTATGGCACGCGGGTGAGCACCGTGTTCACGCTGCTGCGCGACGGCACGGCGCGCTGGCTGGAAAAGCGCTTCGATGCCGCCGGCACAGCGGTGGGCCAGGTCGACTTTGAATTTTCCACCGGCCGGCGCCCACCGGACGCCATGCGCTAGACCACGGCGGCGGGGCGCAGCATCGGCGACACGCCGAACTCGCGCAGCGCCTCGTCGACACAGCGCTGGACATCCTTGGCCGTGTGCAGCAGCAGCACGTGCTCCAGCAGCTGCCGGGCCTGCGAGGTGGTCACCTGGCGGATCACGTACTTGATCTTGGCCAGACTGTGCGACCCCATGGACAACATATCGTAGCCCATGGCCATGAGGATGATCGCCGCACCGGGATCGCCGGCGAGCTCGCCGCAGATGGATACGCACTTGCCCTCGGCGTGGGCGCCTGCGGCAACCAGGTGAAGCGCCTGCAGCACCGCCGGGTGATAGGAGTGGTAGAGGCCCGCGACTCTGGCATTGTTGCGATCGACCGCGAGCAGGTACTGCGTCAGATCGTTGCTGCCGACAGACAGAAAATCCACGCGCTGGGCCAGCTGCCTGGCCTGATAGACGGCCGCTGGCACCTCCACCATGACCCCCACGCCCGGCCTGGCGGCGCGGATACCCTCCTCGAGCAATTCCTGATAGGCCCGGTTCAGCAGTGCCAGCGCCTCTTCCAGTTCGCCGATACCGCTGATCATGGGCAGCATGATGCGCAGATTGTCCAGCCCCTCGGAGGCCTTGATCATGGCGCGAACCTGCGCGAGGAAGATCTCCGGGTGATCCAGCGTCACGCGGATGCCGCGCCAGCCGAGAAAGGGATTGTCCTCGGTGATGGGGAAATAGGGCAGCGACTTGTCACCGCCCACATCGAGCGTGCGCATGGTCACCGACTTGGGGTGGTAGGCTGCGAGCTGCTCCCGATAGATGCGGCGCTGCTCCTCCTCGCTGGGAAAGCGATCCCGCAGCAGAAAGGGTATCTCCGTGCGGTAGAGGCCCACCCCCTCGGCGCCCTGGCGCAGCGAGTGACTGACCTCCGAAATCAGCCCGGTATTGACCATCAGGCTGAGGCGATGGCCGTCCAGCGTCTCACAGGGCTCATCCCCGAGCGCTTCCAGGTCGGCGCTGAACTGCCGGTCCTGCTCGCGCAACTGCAGGTACTGCTCGCGCAGCTTGGCGGTCGGATTGCAGATGACCTCACCGGAGAAGCCGTCGACGATCACCTGCTGGCGTTCCAGGCGAGTGAAGGGGATCTCCACGGCGCCGACCACCGTGGGTATGCCCAGCGCCCGCGCCACGATGGCCAGATGGCTGTTGATCGAACCCCGCTGCGACACCAGGCCTGCCAGGCGTCCCTCAGGTATCTCCGCCAGCATGGAGGCGGTCAGCTCCTCGCCCACCAGTATGGTCTGTTCCGGGTAGGTGCGATCGGCCACCGCTGCCGCCTGCAGGTAGGTCAGGACGCGTCGGCCCAGGTCCTTGACGTCGACAGCCCGCTCGCGCAGATAGGGATCGTCGAAGCGCTCGAACGTGCGCACGTGCTCGCGCATGACCTGGCTCAACGCGCCCTGCGCCCATTGCCCCGCCTCGATGAGCTCGATGACCTCCTGGCCCAGGGCCCGGTCGTCCAGCATGCTCAGGTAGACATCGAACAGCGCACTCTCCTCCGGGCGCAGTTGTGAGGACATCACCTGAGCCAGGTCCTTGATATCGCGGCGCACCTGTGCCAGACACGACTGAAAGAAGGCGACTTCCGCGGCGGGATCGGCGCAGCTGCGGCTGGGCACGGAATTCAGATCCGCCGAGGGCGATACGACCACCAGTTCGCCAAAGGCAATGCCGGGCGCTCCGGCGATCCCGCGGAAGACCGCAGTGCCGGCGCGCAGCTGCCCCCCGCGCTCAAACATCGCGCCGGTGGCCTCGGCGTGAGCGATCACCGCGGCCAACTGCGCCGAGAGCGTCACCAGAAAGGCTTCCTCGCTCTCATCGAAACGGCGCCGTTCCTGCTGCTGCACGACCAGCACGCCCAGCACGCGGCGCTGATGGATGATGGGCACCCCGAGGAATGAACTGAAAGCCTCCTCACCGATGCCAGGCACCAGGTGGAAGTTGGGATGCTGCTCCGCCCGGTCGAGGTTGACCGGCTCCTCCCGCTTCGCCACCAGGCCGACCAGCCCCTCATCGGGCGCCAGACTGACCTTGCCCTCCTGCTCCCTGTTGAGGCCCTCGGTGGCCATGAACACGTAGCGATCGATGGCGGGATCGTGCAGGTAGACGGTGCAAACCTCGGTCCCCATCACCTCACGGACGCGGGACACCAACACATCCAGCGCCGCAGTGAGATCGGCCGCCCCGTTGACCTCCTGTACGATGCGTCGTAACGATTCCAGCATGCAATTACCCAAGCAGCGACCCGGTGAGGGTCAATAGGATGTGGCCCCCTGGGCCATCAGGACGCCGCCTGCTTGACCTTCATCAGCGGCGCCAGTTCCAGCAGCGCACGACGGTACACCTCGCGCTTGAAAGATACCACCTGGCCCAGAGGGTACCAGTAGCTGACCCAGCGCCAGGAATCGAATTCGGGGCGATCATTGTGATGAAAACAGACCTCGCTGTCGCCCGCTTTCATGCGCAACAGAAACCACTTCTGCTTCTGTCCGATGCACACCGGCTCGCGGTGGCGCCGCACCAGGCGCTCGGGCAGCTGATAGTGCAGCCAGCCCTGCGTGCAGGCGATGATATCGACGTGATGTGACAGCAGGCCGACTTCCTCGCGCAACTCTCTCAACATCGCCTGCCTGGGTGACTCACCGGCCTGGATGCCGCCCTGTGGAAACTGCCAGGAATCCTGGCCGGCACGACGGGCCCACAACAGCTGGCCAAACTGGTTGGCCAGTACGATACCGACATTGGGCCTGTAACCTTCATCATCGACCATAAACGCGACCACAAACTCGCCAAAAACCTCTGTGTGTCATTGTTCCATAAACTGCGGCACAGACCAAATACCCCCCTCTGCCGCGATGCGCGGAAGATTGTGGCGGCTGTCTGAAAGGCTTATGCTTAGCGCCCACTGCAAGCAAGGTGCCCCAGTAATGGCGTTGGCAATCTTCGACCTGGACCAGACCCTGATCAACGGCGACAGCGACCACGCCTGGGGCGAATTCATGATTGAAAAGGGCCTGGTCGAAGCCGCCAGCTACCGCGCGCAGAACGACGCGTTCTTTGCCGCCTACAAGGCCGGCGAGCTGGACATCATCGCCTACCAGGAATTCGTGCTGGCGCCGATGACCCGCTTCAGTATGGCGGAGATCGACGCGCTGCACCGGGAATTCATGAGCACCATGATCAACCCCATGCGGCTGCCCAAGGCTGCGCAGCTGCTCAACCGGCATCGCCGGGACGGCGATTTCATTCTGGTTATCACCGCCACCAATCGCTTCATTACCGCCCCCATCGCCGCCGCCCTGGGCGTTCCCGACCTGATCGCCACTGAGGGTGAAATCAAGAACCACCGCTTCACCGGCAAGGTCAAGGGCACTCCATGCTACCGGGAAGGCAAGGTCAAACGGCTGCAGGAGTGGCTTGGCGGCTCCGGGCAGACGCTGCAGGGCGCCTACTTCTACAGCGATTCCCACAATGACCTGCCGCTGCTGCAACTGGTCGACCATGCCGTCGCCGTCGACCCGGATGACCAGCTCAGGAGCTATGCCGAGCGCCTGCGCTGGCCCTGCATCAGCCTGCGCTAGACGCCCGCGTCGACGCACCGGGGATGCGCACAGGCGTCAGCCCGGGGCGTCGACGCGGCACAGCGCAGCCTTGAGGTAGTCCGTCTCCGGTATGGCGGGATGCACCGGGTGATCCGGCCCCTGCGAACCGCACGACAGCACCGCCACCCGACGTTCGATGTGGCTGGCGCTCGCTGCGAGGGTCTCCATCAGGCGCTCACGCGGGAAATGCATGGAGCAGGACGCGCTGAGCAGAAAGCCCCCGGGCTCCAGCAGGCGCATCGCCAGCTCGTTGATGCGGCGATAGCCCTGCTCACCCGCCGCGGTATCCTTCTTGCGCTTGATAAAAGCGGGCGGGTCCAGAATCACGAGATCGAAGCGGCGCCCCGCCTCGGCCATGTCCTTCATGACCTGCTGCGCCTTGCCCGCAATGGTTTCGCAGCGCTCGCCGCAATGATTGATGCGGGCATTCTCCTGCGCCAGCTCCAGCGCCCGCGGCGACGAGTCGACCAGCGTCACGGCGCTGGCACCGGCCGTGGCAGCCTGAATGCCCCAGCCGCCGATATAGCTGAAGACATCGAGCACGCGGCGCCCCTCGGCGAGTTCCCGCACGGCGCGCCGATTCAGGCGATGATCGTAGAACCAGCCGGTCTTCTGCCCCTCCATCACGGGCACCACGAAGCGCGTTTGATTTTCCTCGATGAGCACTGCGTCCGGCAGTTCGCCGCGGGCGACCGCCACCACCGCGGGCAGACCTTCCAGCTCGCGCATGGGGCTGTCATTGCGCAGGACGATGGCGCGAGGCTGCAGCAGCTGCTCCAGGGCATCGAGGATGTCACCGAGCAAGCGCTCCATGCCGGCCGTGTTCGCCTGCAGCGCCAGCACGTCGCCGAAGCGATCGACCACCAGGCCGGGCAGGCCATCGGCCTCGCCGTACACCAGGCGGTAGAACGGCTGGCCGAACAGCTGCTCCCGCAGCGACAGCGCATGGCGCAGACGCTGCTGCAACCACGCGCCACCGATCGGCTGAGTCGGCTTGCGGGTCAGTATTCTGGCGCAGATCAGGGTGTTGGGATTGACGTAGGCCAGCCCGAGCGGCTTGCCCCGCGAGTCCTCCAGCAGGGCAACCTCCCCGGCCTCATGCTGTCGCAGCGGGCAGTGCGCGACATCGACCTCATTGCTGTAAACCCACAGGTGACCCTGCCGTATGCGCCGATCACAGCGGGGTTTGAGTCGCAGCGTCTGCACCGGCGGCCTAGCTGTCGTCGCAGAGCTGTTGATAGGCCTCGGCTGTCAGCAGCTGGTCGAGCTCCGTGAGCTCCATGGCCTGGAGGCGGAACATCCAGCCCTCGCCATAGGGATCCTCGTTGATCAGCTGGGGATTTTCGACCAGCAGTTCATTGACCTCGAGCACTTCACCCGCCACCGGCGCGTAGATGTCTGAAGCCGCCTTGACCGATTCGACCACGCCGGCTTCCTGTCCTGCCGTGAAACTCCTGCCCGGCTCAGGCAGCTCAACGAAGACCACGTCACCCAGCGCGTCCTGCGCATGTGCCGTGATGCCGACCGTCACCGTGTTGTCTTCCTCCAACCTGGCCCACTCGTGGGTCTGGGCGTATTTCAGCTCACCTGGCGTGTCACTCACGGGCCTGTCTCCGGCTGCCTGTCAAAGCCAGGATTCTACTCTGCGCAAGGGGAAATACAAGATGCCCCCCGACAAAGCCGCCGCTGGCGGCAGCGGCCACGGGCTTCAGCGCGCCGCTGCAGCCGCCCCGCTTACAGCCCCATCGCCTGACGCATGATGCGCTGTTTGAGGCCGGGCATGCGGTCGAGCCGGCTCATGCCGGCATTGCGCAGCCAGCGCACCGCCAGGTCCTGTTCGGCGAACAGGCGCTTGAAACCCTCCATGGCGGCCATCATGCCCAGGTTGTCGGCCAGGCGCCGCCGCTGATACCGCGCCAGAATTTCCGGCGCGCCGGGCGCTACCCCCAGCGCCGCCGCGCGCTGAAGCTCCTGCGCCAGGACTTCGACATCCTTGAGACCCAGGTTGATGCCCTGTCCCGCCAGGGGATGGATGGTGTGGGCCGCGTCCCCCACCAGCACCAGCCCGGGCTTGTAGTAACTGGTGGCGTGGCGCTGGCGGAGAGGGAACTGCTGGCGCGGCCCGGCGGCGACGACCGCGCCGAGGCGCTGCTCAAACGCATCGCCCAGCGCGCGGCAGAACGACGCGTCGCTCATCTCCGCCAGACTGGTGGCCAGCGCGGGCACCGCCGACCATACGATAGAGCTGAGGTGCTCGTCGCCGCCCTGCGACAGGGGCAGGAAGGCGAGCGGCCCCTCGGGCAGAAAGCGCTGCCAGGCAGTGTGCTGGTTGGGCTGTTCGGTCTGCACCGTGGCCACCGTGGCCACGTGTTGATAATCCCAATCCCTGGTGGCGAAGCCGGCAAAACTGCGAATGGTGGAGAGCGCGCCATCGGCGGCCACCACCAGCCCCGGCGCCAGCTCACTGCCATCATCCAGGACCAGCGCGTAGGCGGCCTCGCCCGCGCGTGCATCCGCGCCGTCCACCGCATGCAGATCGACCACGCGGCGCGCCCCCAGCACGCGGATATTGCTGAAATCGGCCAGGGCCCGCTGCAGCCCCCAGATGCAGACGCGGTTTTCCACGATGTGGCCCAGACAGGGCTCGCGCAGCTGCGCGGCATCGAACTCGATCGCCCCGGTGCCCTGCGCATCCCACACCCGCATGCGCGTATAGGGATTGACCCGGACCTCGGCCATGCGCGACCACGCGCCGAGCCGGGACAGCTGCTTGCGGGCGGCGTGACCCAGGGCGCTGACGCGGACGTCGTAGCCCGCCACCCCGGCACCCGCCTGAGGCTGAGCCGGCATCAGTCCAGCGCTCTCTATCAGCACGACGCGCAAGGGCGCGCCGCCCAGCGCACAGGCCAGGGCGGACCCCGCGATGCCGCCACCTACGATAACGACATCGGCACTTGTCTTGGCCATAAAGCTCCCTGTCCTGTTGGGATCATGCCTGGCCGCCGCCCGACCTGCGGCAGCGGCGGGCAGCGGCGCTACCAGCGCGGATCGTCACCAGACAAACCCGCAGCCTGCCTGACAAACCAGGATTTGGCCGGCAGCACCACATCCAGAGCCGTCAGACTGATGTCTCTCGCCACGCCGACCAGCGGCTGGCTCCAGGCGAACACTGCCGACACGCGATCGCTGAACAGCGTCGTCTTGCGCTGGTCCCAGCGCTGTGCGTCGAGGTAGGCCTGCAGTACCGACAGTTCGCCCAGGCTCTGCCCCTGCTGCCGGGCCGCCACCAGCGCCTCCACCAGCCGAGCGATATCGCGCAGGGCAAGGTTGAAGCCCTGGCCCGCCACGGGATGGAGAGAGTGCGCTGCATTGCCCATGATGGCCACCCCGGAGCGCACCTGTTCGCTGGCCTCGAGCAACCGCAGCGGGTAGTGGAATCGCTCGCCCACGCGCTCGAGCCGGCCCAGCCGGAAACCGAAACGCTGCTGCAGCGCCTCGAGAAAATCGCCATCGGCGCTGGCCGCGAGGTCGCCGGCCAGCGCCGTCGGCATGGTCCAGACGAGCGCGCTGCGCGATCTGCCCCCGGTCGGGAGCAGCGGCAGCAGCGCCAGCGGCCCCTGCCCGGTAAAGCGCTCGAAGGCTCTGCCCTCATGGGGCTTGCTCGTGGTGACGTTGGCAATGATGGCGCTGTGGCCGTAATCGGTATCGGCATAGCCAATGCCCAGCGCACGCGCCAGGCCGGAATCCTGCCCGTCGGCGACCACCAGCAGCTCGCAGGCCACCTCATAAGGTTCGCCGTCCCGGCTCACTTCGACCCGGCAGTCGCCCGGCCTCTCAAGCCGCACGCCCTGAACCCGCGCCGGCGCACACCACTCAATGTGGGGTCGGCGCTTGAGCTGCGCCATCAGGACGCGCCCCAGCCAGTGGTTTTCGACCACATAGCCCAGCGCCGGCAGGCCCTCGGCCGCGGCATGCATCAGGGTCGACCCGGGCCGGCCCCGCGATGACACGTGAATGCTATCGATGGGACACAGACCGGGTTCGAGCTGCGACCACGCGCCCATGGTCTCGTAGATGCGGCGGCTGCCCGCAGACAGCGCCGTCGAGCGCGCATCGAAACTGGGCTGAAATGCCGGCGCGCCCTCTCCCGGCGGCAGCGCGAAGTTCTCCACGATCAGCATTCGCACACCGGGAAGCGCGCATCCCACGGCGAGGGCGAGGCTGGCGCCCACCATGCCCCCACCGGCAATGACGATATCGTAGCGCGACTCCATGCCGGGTCTCTCTAGCGCGCCATCAGCGCTTCGATCTGCTCGACGGTCTTCGGCACGGCCCGGGTCAGCACCTCGCAGCCGGTGGATGTCACCACGACGTCGTCCTCGATGCGGATGCCGATGCCCCGCCACTTCCGGGCCACCGCCGTATTGGCGGGTGAGACGTAGATGCCCGGCTCTACCGTGAGCACCATGCCCGGCTCCAGCAGGCGCCAGTCATCCCCGATCTTGTAATCGCCGACGTCGTGCACGTCCAGGCCCAGCCAATGACCGGTGCGGTGCATGTAAAACTGCCGATAGGCGCCCTTGTCGATCAGGGCATCGACCGACCCCTCGAGCAAGCCCAGCGCAACCAGGCCCTCGGTCAGGGCGCGCACGGCCGCCGCGTGAGGCGCGTCCCAGTCGGCGCCCGGCCGCACGGCCTCGATGGCCGCGAGCTGTGCCTGCAGGCAGACCTCGTAGAGCTGTCGCTGCGCCGTGCTGAAGCGGCCGTTGACGGGGAAGGTGCGGGTGATATCGGCGGCATAGCAGTCGAGCTCGCAGCCGGCATCGATCAAGACCAGATCGCCGTCGCGCAGCGCGCTGGCATTTTCGATGTAGTGCAGGATGCAGGCATTGTGACCGCCACCGACGATGGGCGGGTAGGCCCAGCTGCGAGCGCCATGGAGGGCGAATTCGTGCAGCAGTTCAGCCTCGAGCTGATACTCGAACAGCCCGGGCCGGCACGCCTTCATGGCGCGCGCGTGCGCCCCCGCGGAGATATCCGCGGCGCGCTGCATGAGCTTGATCTCGCCAGCGCTCTTGTGCAGGCGCATCTCGTGCAGCAGATGATCGAGGTCGACGAATTCGCCAGGCGGATGCGCCCCCGAGCGCACCTTGGAGCGGATGGTATTGACCCAGTCCATCAGGCGGCGATCGAATTCCGGCATGCGCCCCATGGCATAGTAGACGCGGTTGCGGCCCTCGATCAGGCCGGGCAGGATGTCATCGATATCGCTGATGGGGAAGGCGTCGTCGGCGCCGTAGTCGCGAACGGCGCCTTCCTGACCGGCCCGCAGGCCATCCCACAGCTCGCGCTCAGGGTCGCGCTCGCGACAGAACAGAATGTATTCGCCCTGCTCGCGCCCCGGCAGCAGCACCAGCACCGCGTCGGGCTCGGGAAATCCGCTCAGATAATGAAAATCGCTGTCCTGGCGGAAGTGGTAGTCCACATCGCGATTGCGCGCCGCGTGGCGGGCAGCGGGCACGATGGCGATGCTGTTGTCGACCATGTGCGCCATCAGCTGTCTGCGCCTGCCGTCAAACTCCCGCTTGCTTATCTTCATGCCTCGACCGCCCTCCACCCAGCGGCACCTGCTGCCTGCATCGCCCGGCAAGCTTGCATCTAATGCAGCCTGCCGCGCCCCCCGAACAATCCCGCTACGACATTGGCGGGCGGCGCTGCCGCCGCGTCGCCCTCTGCGAGCATCAACTCCGCATAGACGTTCAGCACCACCATGCGCACGTACTCGCAGAGGTGCTCGTAATCGTCTTCAGTGCCCTGGTCATCGACCTCTATCTGGGCGACGGCAGCCATATCCAGCAACCCCTCGGCCAGGTCCGGCTGCAGCGAACTCCAGGCCGGCTGATCGAGACCGCCCAGCGCCAGCCCCACCAGGAAGCCCTGGCACCAGTCGCCCAGCGCCTCGACGCGCGCGGCGAGCTCGAGATCGTCACCGGGCAGCAGCATGCGGAAGGAAAAGTCATTCGCCTCCAGTTCCGCGGCGGTCTGTTCGGACACGCCCAGAATGCGCTCCAGGTCACTGCCCCGGGCGGTCAGGGGCAGCCCCAGATACTCCAGGTTCTGATCATCCCAATGGGGACCGCGCACCAGCCTGGCAACAACCAGCCGTCCCGCCACCAGGCCATGGTATTCGGCCGGGGATACCACGCATTTGAGTGCGTAAAAATGGTCACAGAGGTGATCGTAATCCAGCGCGATACGATCGGATGCATTGTCCATGGGCAGCTCAATCTCGAATAATTGCGCATAGTAGCAGTTTTCCGCTGCAGCGGGAGTGCCCCAAAGCGTCGAGCGAGCGGCGAATTGCTCAGCGGCGGCGCCCCGGCGCGGCACCCTGCGGATATTCCGCCAGTTTATTGACCGCACCCCATGCTGATCTTACTATTACCCGCGATCACAACGGGAGTTGCGGCGATCATGAACGAACAATTGTTGAGTACACTGGAAGCAAGAATCGACGAGCTCGTCGCGCGCTGCGAAGAGCTGTACACAGAGAATCAGCAGCTGAAATCCAGGCAGGCCGACTGGCAGGATGAAAGCGCAAAACTGCGGGAGAAGACCGATCTGGCGCGCTCCCGGGTAGACCACATGATCTCGCGACTGAAAACTCTGGAGCAGGAATCGTGAAACCCGATCGCAAGGCCGTCAGTGTCAATATTCTGGGAAGGGATTACCAGGTCATCTGCGATCCGCAGAACGAGTCGCAACTGGGCGCTTCGGCGCGCCACCTCGACCGCACCATGCGCGAAATCCGCGCCTCGGGCAAAGTCGTGGGTTCTGACCGCATCGCCGTGATGGCCGCGCTGAATGTCACCAATGACATGCTGCACGGCCCGCGGAATGCGGGCGAAGTCAATGCCGCGGCGGAGGAAAGGATCCGGGCGCTGACCGCCAGGGTCGAGGCGGCTCTGCAGCGCGTGCAATAATTGCGCTGGGCAGCGCAAATCGCCAGGCGCTGCGCTATAATTTGCTTACCCCCTGGAGTAGCCGCCAGTTGGTTATGTCCTTGAGCCGATAATCTATCACGCGGGGGCTTCAATGCTGCATCGGTGAGCAGGTCCGCAAGACGGAAAGCCTAAAGATGCAGCGAGGCCACCACCTTGAACCTTCGGGTTCAAGGCCGCACCGACAGCGCTACTCCGGGGATTTTTTTTGAGTCCGTCGATGCATGCCAAGCGCCGCCTACGCGCTGAGATGCGCGCCCGCCGCAGCGCTCTGAGCACTGCATACCGGCACTGTGCCGCACTCGGCCTGTACCGCTCATTCAGGCGCCACCCACTGTTTCTTCGCGCCGCCAGCATCGCCGGCTACTTTCCCATGGGCGGCGAACTGGACCCCGGCCCCCTGCTGGCGCATGCCCACCACCTGGGCAAGGCCGTCTATCTACCCGTGCTGAACGGACAGTCGCTGCGTTTTGCGCGTTACCACCCCGGCCGCAGCGCGCTGCGATGCAACCGCTACGGCATTCCCGAACCCCGCACACCGCTGCACGGCTGCGTCGATGCGCGGGCGCTCGACCTGATCCTGATGCCCCTGGTCGCTTTCGATGCGCGGGGCGGGAGGCTCGGCATGGGCGGCGGCTACTACGACCGCACGCTCGCCTTCAAGCGTCGCCGCCACGCGGCTTCACGCCCGCTGCTGGTAGGACTGGGCTACGATTGCCAGGAAACCGCTTGCGTACCGACCGAGCCCTGGGATGTGCCGCTGACCGGCGTCGTCACCGAGCGGCGGCGACTGCTTGCCCGCCACGCGGGCCGCGCCTGACGCGCACCCGAAACATCCTTCAGCGGGCAGGCTGCGGCAGCATCGATACTACCAGCCTCAGATCAGCGCCTGTACGGTCGCCGTCAACAGGGTCCCACTGAAAAACACCACCACTGTCATGAACAGTACATCCGGTTTGCGTCCCATGCCAAGCTACCTCTATTGTTATTGGCACCTGAAAAAGCGCGCGGTGCTGCCGCGACCGCTGATCAAAGTCAGAAAAAAGATAGTTAAGGATTGTTAATTCGTACAGGCGATTTCACTGCAAAAGCTGGGATTCCAGCGACAGCTTGAACCGGGTCACGCTCTCTCGGTCCGAAATGTGCCTGCGGCAGGAGGCGACCGCAGGCTATCCGCCGCCACAGCCCGGGCAGACCACAGCGCCCGGGGCCGCACGCTCACCGGTTAACCGAGAAATTGCCGATAGGCGATATTCTGCGTTTCCTCGTCGAAGGGATAATGCAGGTCGGCCAGAAACTCGCGCAGTTTGCCGCGATCCGGCTCCGGCACCTGCAGACCCACCAGCACCCTGCCGTAGGCAGCGCCATGGTTGCGATAGTGAAACATCGAGATATTCCAGTCCTCGCCCAGGTGATGCAGAAACTTCATCAGGGCACCGGGCCGCTCCGGAAATTCAAAGCGATAGACGATCTCGTCGGCAACCTGGGGCGCGTGACCACCGACCATATGGCGGATGTGCACCTTCGCCACCTCGTCGTCGGTGAGGTCGTGCACCGGATACTCATTCGACAACAGCTGCCTGATCAGCTCCTGGCGGTCGTCACCATCGGGCGAGACCTGAACCCCGACGAAGATCTGGGCCTCCCGGGCATCGGCATAGCGGTAGTTGAATTCCGTGATATTGCGCTTGCCGAGCATGCCGCAGAATGCCCGGAAGCTCCCCGGCCGCTCGGGGATGGTCACGCTGAGCACCGCCTCCCGCCGCTCACCGATCTCCGTGCGCTCGGAAATATAGCGGAGCCGGTCAAAGTTCATATTGGCGCCGCTGTCGATGGCCACCAGCGTCTGCCCCTTGACGCCGCCTTCGACCACGTATTTTTTCAGGCCCGCCAGGGCCAGCGCGCCGGCCGGCTCGGCGATCGAGCGGGTGTCCTCGAAGACATCCTTGATCGCCGCACAGATCTGATCGGTGGTCACCGTGATCACGCCATCGATGGACTCGCGAATGACGCGAAAGGTCTCCTTGCCGATCTGCGCCACGGCGACGCCATCGGCGAACAGGCCCACTTCGGGCAGCACCACGCGCCGGCCCTGGTCCATTGCCGCCTTCAGACAGGCCGCATCCACCGGCTCGACCCCGTATACCCTGATCTCGGGACGCACGTATTTGATGTAGGCGGCCACCCCGGCGAGCAGACCGCCACCGCCGACCGGCACGAACACGGCATCGATGGCGCCCTTGTGCTGATGGAGGATTTCCATGCCGATCGTGCCCTGCCCGGCGATGACATCGGGATCATCGTAGGGATGCACGAAAGTGAGACCTTGCGCCTGGGCCAGCTCGTTGGCATGTGCGCAGGCCTCATCATAGGTATCGCCAAACAGGACCACGTTGGCACCGCGCCCGCGCACCCCCTCGACCTTGATGCCCGGGGTGGTGCGCGGCATGACGATGGTGGCTTGGCTGCCGAGCTCGCGCGCCGCCAGCGCGACCCCCTGGGCGTGATTGCCGGCAGAGGCGGCGATGACGCCCCGCGCCAGCGCGTCGGCCGGCAGATTCACCATCTTGTTGTAGGCACCGCGCAGCTTGAAGGAGAACACCGGCTGCAGGTCCTCGCGCTTCAGCAGGACCTGGTTCTGCAGGCGCTTCGACAACAGCGCGGCAGGCGTCATCGGGGTCTCGATGGCGACATCGTAGACGCGCGCGTTGAGAATTCGCTTGATATAGGACGTTGGCATGTTGGTTGCCTGAGTGACATCACGGCCGCGCAATGTTAGCCCCTCACGCTGCCGGGCGCCAGCGATGCCGCCAATAGCTGGTATAATCGGCGCTCTGCGGGAGGACCACATGGACCAGAATCAACTCAAGGAGCGGGCTGCACGCCAGGCGCTCGACTATCTCAGACCGGCACTGGAGAGGGACACCGTGCTCGGTATCGGCACCGGTTCCACGACGGATTTTTTCATCGACGCGCTGGCCGGGATCAAGGGCGCCTTCGATGGCGCGGTTGCCAGTTCGGAGCGCTCGGCGCGGCGCCTGCGCGAGCACGGCATACCCGTCTACGAACTCAACAGCGTAGCGCAGCTGCCCTTCTATATCGACGGGGCCGACGAGGCCAACCATCAGCTGCAGCTGATCAAGGGGGGCGGGGGGCGCTCACCCGGGAAAAGATCATCGCGGCGGTAGCCGAGGAGTTCATCTGCATCGTCGATGAGACCAAGCTGGTGAGGCACCTGGGCGCCTATCCCCTGCCCCTGGAAGTGATCCCGATGGCACGCAGCCACGTCGCGCGCGAACTCGTCAAGCTCGGCGGCAACCCGGTGTACCGCGAGGGCTTCGTGTCGGATAACGGCAATATCATCCTCGACGTTCACGACTTTCCGATACCTCAACCCGCCACCACGGAAAGCGCGCTGAATCACATCGTCGGCGTGGTCTGCAACGGGCTGTTCGCGCTGCGCCCGGCGGACCGCCTGCTGGTAGCATCCGCCCAGGGCGTGCAGACCCTGCTGGCGGACGGCGCCGGACACTGAGGCCAGCCGCGCCGTGAACACCGCGTACAGACATCGCTTTGCGGATGGCACCGTCAGCGGGCTGCCCGTGGGCAAAGTGGTCTGTGTGGGCCGCAACTATGCGGCGCACGCGCGGGAGCTGAACAACCCGGTTCCCACCGCCCCGCTGCTGTTTCTGAAGCCGCCCAGCGCGCTGACACCGCTGGAGCAGCCCATCGCGCTGCCCGCCGGGCGCGGCGCGGTGCATCACGAGCTTGAGATCGCGCTGCTGGTCGGCGATGGCCGGCAGCCCGGGAGCGTCTCCTGCGGCCCCTGCTCGATCGCCGGTATCGGCCTGGCGCTCGATCTGACCCTGCGCGATCTGCAGGACCGCCTCAAGCGGGATGGCCACCCCTGGGACATCGCCAAAGGTTTCGCCGGCGCCTGCCCCTGTTCACGCTTCGTGCCGCCGGCCGGCATCGAGGACTGGCGAGCGCTGTCGTTCGAGCTGCTGGTCGATGGCTGCCCCCGCCAGGCGGGCAACGCCGGCGATATGCTGTTCAGCTATGCGGAGTTGCTGGCCAGCATGGATTTTCACTTCGGTCTGGCGGGCGGGGATGTGGTGCTGACGGGCACGCCCCCCGGCGTAGCCGCCCTGCAGCCCGGCGACCGCCTGCTGCTGCGGCTGGGCGACTACCTGGAGGCGGAGACGCGGGTGGCCCCCTGAACGTGCGCCTCGATCAGGCGCTCGAGCCGGAACGCCCCGGAAAAATACCGCGGCACGTTCAATCGCCTGGCCCACTGGGCGTCGTCGCTGTCGGACACGACGTTGAAACCCCGCTCGCTCAGCATGCCGGCGAATTCGCCATCGCCGAACCAGCTGTGCAGGTACTCGCCGCTGAAGTGAAATACGTTGCGCGCCAGGCCGGCCACCGTTTCCCCGAACGGAATGGCTTCCTTGGCGATATAGGTCAGCAGCAGGCGGCTGCCGGGCGCCGACAGCTGCGCGACATCGTCCAGGGTCTGCTCGATGGCGCCGCGACTCAGATACATGGTGACCCCCTCCCACACCCAGGCCGTCACCTGCCGCTGATCCAGCCCGGCATCAACCAGCCGTTCAACCAGTACATCCACCTCGAAGTCTACGGGCACAAACGTGAGATTGGCTGGCCCGGTCCCCACCTCCCGACGCTTGGCAGCCTGGGTGGCGGGGTGGTCGACCTCAAATACCCGCACTGAACCCAGCGCATCAAGCCGCCAGGCGCGCGCATCGAGTCCGGCACCGAGCACCACGACCTGCACGGCACCCTCATCGACTGCCGCCATCAGCGCGCGGTCGATCAGCGCCGTGCGCATCGCCATGTGGGGCGCCAGCCCCAGGGAGGCGCGCGCGCTCATTTCGCGCAGCAGGCTGTTGCCTTCCAGCACGCGCAGCAGCTGGGCCAGCGCCGGCGGGCACAGCTGCTTGGCCCAGGGATCGGCGGGCAGCTCCGGGATCCCCAGCCCCCGCCCGAAGGCCACCATCGCCGCGGTAAAACTCGATCGCTTTTCGTGCATAGCCCTGCCGCCCCTCTGAGTTACGCCATACATCCACCCCGCGCGCCGGCAGGCCGGCGTACCGCCGTTGCGCTGATGTCATCGGGTAGTACGCGACCGGGCCCGAACTGGACTCGCCCCGGCGGGGACGACCGCCATGGAGGATGCGGGGATCAGGCGGGCTCGCCCAGAAAGCGCTCGATCGCATCGAACACCGGCTGACGGATGTCGCGGGACTCCGCCACCAGGTGGTGCCTGGCAGCCGCCACCTGCACGACCTCGGCCAATGGAAACTTCTGCCGCACGACCGGCAGATTGTAGCGCCAGTCGACGGTATCGTCCTGCTCACCCTGCACCACCAGCACGCGCAGCGCTGACGGGGGCAGCGTCAGAAACCAGTCGATCCACTTGTTCATCGACGTGACCCAGGCCGTTTTCAGATGGCGCGTCTGCAACGGGTCCCTGCTGGCGACGAAATCCAGAAAGGCCAGATCGCTGGAATTGACCCGGAAACTGCGCGGTATTTTCGGCAGAATGCGCTTCACGCCAAGGTGCACCCACCGCAGCCACGCCCAGTGCGCCGGCCGCACCAGCGGCGACAGCAGCACCGCCCTGCTGAAAGGGTGACCGGGATCGCGCAGCAGCAGGCTCATCACCGCCGCGGCGCCCGTACTCTGTCCGACCGCGTACCAGGGTTCGGGGACGTGGCCGGCACACAGCCGCAGACAGTCCTCCAGCGCCCGATCGTAATGGCTGAAACTGGAGATGCTGGCCAGCTCACCGGTGGAGAGGCCGTGACCGGGCAGGTCGAAGCCCACCACGGTGTAGCCACACCCCAGCAGATGCCGGATCAGCTCGCCGTACAGGCCGAGGTGATCGGTGTATCCGTGCACGACGAAGACCGTCGCGGTCGCCTCCTCGCGCCGGAACAGCTGGCAGACGATGTCGTAGGGACCGCTCTCGAAGGTGCCGATATACTGCGTCACGCTCGGCATCGCGCTGGCGAAATCGAGCTGATAGTGCTGGTAGTACTGCTGCAGCTCTGGCGCCGGCAGCGGCCACACCCCGGGCGCCAGCGGGCCGATATGGTGGATGACCTCGTTGAGGTTCATCGCAGCGCGCCGGCGCCCCGGCGCCTCAATTGACCCGCGGTTCGAGCTCTCCCGCCTCGTAGCGCTGGTACATGGCCTCCAGGCTGAGGACGCGTATCTTGTCCGCCCAGCCCGCCGTGCCGAAAGCCTCGTAGCGATCCACGCAGATGTCCTTCATGGCCTTGATGCTCTCCTTGAGGTACTGCCGGGGGTCGAAGGCAGAGGGGTTTCGCGCCAGGCAGCGGCGGATGGCACCGGTCGACGCCAGGCGCAGATCGGTGTCGATGTTCACTTTGCGCACGCCGTGCTTGATACCCTCGACGATCTCCTCCAAGGGCACGCCGTAGGTCTCGCCGATGTCGCCGCCGAACTCGTTGATGACGGCCAGCCAGTCCTGCGGCACGGAGCTGGAACCGTGCATCACCAGGTGGGTGTTGGGAATGCGCTCGTGGATGGCCTTGACCCGCCCGATGGCGAGAATGTCCCCCGTCGGGGGCCGCGTAAACTTATAGGCGCCATGGCTGGTGCCGATGGCGATGGCCAGCGCATCGACACCGGTGGCGCGCACGAACCGGGCCGCCTCCTCTGGATCGGTCAGCAGCTGCGAGTGGTCCAGCGTGCCCTCGGCGCCGATGCCGTCCTCCTCACCGGCCTGGCCGGTTTCGAGAGAGCCCAGGCAACCCAGCTCGCCCTCCACCGACACCCCGCAGGCATGCGCCATCGCCACCGCCCTGCAGGTCACGTCGACGTTGTAGTCGTAGCTCGAGGGCGTCTTGCCGTCCTCCCGCAGGGAACCGTCCATCATGACCGAGCTGAAGCCGAGCTGTATCGAGCGCTGGCAGACGGCGGGGCTGGTGCCGTGATCCTGATGCATGCACACCGGGATGTGGGGAAACTCCTCCAGCGCGGCCAGGATCAGATGCCGCAGAAAATTGGCGCCGGCGTACTTGCGCGCCCCGGCCGACGCCTGCACGATCACGGGGCTGTTGGTCTGATCCGCAGCCTCCATGATGGCGCGCATTTGCTCCAGGTTGTTGACGTTGAACGCCGGTACGCCATAACCGTGCTCGGCGGCATGGTCCAATAACTGTCGCAGACTGATGAGTGCCATGATCTATCTACCCCGTCGTGTTAACTTTTGTTGATCTTGCCCGGTACTGGCAGCCGCGCCTCACGCGCCCCGCTGTTCCAGGATGGCCACCGCGGGCAGCTGCTTGCCCTCGACGTACTCCAGGAAGGCGCCGCCGCCAGTGGAAATGTAGGACACGCGGTCGGCGATGCCGTATTTGTCGATAGCGGCCAGCGTGTCGCCGCCGCCGGCGAGGGAGAAACCCTGGGAGTCGGCGATGGCGCGCGCGATGCGCTCGGTCCCGGCGCCGAACTGGTCGAACTCGAACACCCCCACGGGGCCGTTCCAGATGATGGTGCGCGCCTCACCGATCAGCCCGGCCAGGGTCTCGGCCGTCTGCGGACCGATGTCCAGGATCATGTCCTGCGCGGCAACCGCATCGACGGACTTGGTGGTGGCCTCGGCCGCTTCGCCAAGCTCGCTCGCCACCACCACATCGACTGGCAGCGGGACATGACAGGTCTCCAGTAGCGCCCGCGCCTCGGGAATCAGGTCCTGCTCGCACAGCGACCTGCCCACCGGTTTGCCGGCCGCCGCCAGGAAGGTGTTGGCAATGCCGCCGCCGACGATGAGCTGATCGGCCACCTTGCTGAGCGAAGCCAGCACGGTGAGCTTGGTGGACACCTTGGAGCCGCCGACGATCGCCACCACCGGGCGCTGGGGGTCGGCCAGTGCCTGCTTCAGGCTGCTCAGCTCGGCCATCAGCAGCGGACCGGCGCAAGCCACCGCGGCGAAGCGGGCCACACCATGAGTTGACGCCTGTGCCCGGTGGGCGGTGCCGAAGGCATCCATCACGAACACATCGCACAGCGCCGCGTAACGACGCGCCAGCGCCTCGTCGTCCTTCTTTTCGCCGCGGTTGAAGCGGACATTCTCGAGCAGCACCAGCTGTCCCGGCATCACCTCAACGCCGTGGTCGAGGTAGTCGCTTACCAGCGCGACCTCGCGCTCGAGCAGCCTGCCCAGATGGCGGGCGACAGGCGCCAGGCTGAACGCGGCGTTGTCCTGGTCACTGCCGCCCTCGACCGGCCGACCCAGGTGAGACATGAGAATGACCGCGGCACCGGCATCGAGCGCCTGCCTGATGGTCGGCAGGGCGGCGCGGATGCGCGCGTCACTGCTGACCTCGCCGCCCTTGATCGGCACGTTCAGGTCTTCCCGGATCAGCACCCGCTTGCCGGCCAGATCGAGCGCGGCCATATCGATGATAGCCATTGAATTATCCTCCCGGATTGGAACCCTGGTGACGCTGCCCCCCGGCCACCGACCCTGCCCTTACCGCGAGGTAATGAGCGGCGACATCCAGCATTCTATTGGCATAGCCCCATTCGTTGTCAAACCAAATCAGCACCTTGGCCAGGTGCGCGCCGGCGACGCGGGTCTGGCTGGCATCGACCACGGCGGAGTGACTGTCATGATTGAAATCGCAGGACGCCAGCGGCTCTTCAGTGTAGCCCAGTACGCCGCCAAAGCCGCTGCGGCTGGCTTCCTGCAATACCCGGTTGAGCGCCTGCACATCCACCGGGTCGGCGAGGCTCAGCGTGAGATCGATGGCCGACACGTTGGTGACCGGCACCCGCATGGCCTGCGCCTCGAAGCGCCCCCGCAGCTCGGGCAATACGCGATCGATGCCGCGCGCCAGGCCGGTCTCCACGGGTATGATCGAGTGCATGGCGCTGCGCGTCTTGCGCAGATCGGTATGGTGGTACGCGTCGATCACCGGCTGGTCGTTCATCGCCGAATGGATGGTCGTAATCAGGCCGTACTCGATGGTGAAGGCGCGATGCAGCGCCGCGATGACCGGCACCGCGGCGTTGGTGGTGCAGGAGCCCGCCGAAACCACCCGATGCCAGGGCTGCAGTTCGCCCTGATTGACGCCGTAGACGATCGTCGCGTCGACGTCCTGTTCGGCGGGCTGCGAGAACAGCACGGCCCCGGCGCCATTGCGCAGATGCAGCTCGGCGCCGGCGCGCGACGCGAAGCTGCCGCTGCACTCCAGCACGACATCGACCGCCGCGGCGGCCCAGTCGACCGCGCCATGCTGCGCATGGTGCGTCGCGGCAATGGCATGGCCGTCGACGATCAGGCGGCCATCGCCAGCGCTGACGTGGCCGGGAAAGCGGCCATGCGTCGAATCGTAGCGGGTCAGATGCGCCATCGTGGCCAGATCGGCCGGCTCGTTGATCGCCACCACCAGCAGCTCGCGGTCACGCCCGGACTCGTACAGGGCGCGCAACACGCTGCGGCCGATGCGACCGAAGCCATTGATGGCGAGCCGATAGCTGCCGTGGCGAGGTCCGACGGGGAGAGGTCCGGCCTGGAGCGGCGCTGCCGGCCGCTCAGGCAAGCAGCAAGTCCTCGACGCCCGCGACCACGGCCTCGACGGTAAAGCCGAAATGCTTCATGAGCGCACCGGCTGGAGCCGACTCGCCGAAGCTGTTCATGCCGATGACCCGCCCATCGAGACCGGTGAAGCGATACCAGCAATCCGGCGTCGCAGCCTCGACCGCCAGGCGCCGGGTGACGCCGGCAGGCAGCACCGACTCCCGGTAGTCGGCATCCTGCGCGCAGAAGACATCGACGCTGGGCATCGACACCACCCGCACGCGCCGACCCTGTGCCGCCAGCTGCCGCTGCGCCGCGACCGCCAGACCGACCTCCGACCCCGTGGCGATGATGATCGCCTCCGGCCCGCCGTCGGCATCGACCAGCACGTAGCCGCCGCGCGCGATGGCAGCCAGCTGCTCATCGCTGCGCGGCTGGTGCGGCAGCCCCTGGCGCGACAGCACCAGCGCCGTGGGGCCGCCGCTGCGGGTCAGCGCAGCCCGCCACGCCACCGCCGTCTCGACCGCGTCCGCCGGCCGCCAGGTGGAGAGATTCGGGGTCGAGCGCAGGGCAGCGAGCTGCTCTACGGGCTGATGGGTCGGGCCGTCCTCGCCCAGGCCAATGGAGTCGTGCGTGTAGATATGAATGCAGCGCTGGCGGGTCAACGCCGCCATGCGCAGCGCGTTGCGGGCGTACTCCATGAATACGAGAAAGGTGGCCCCGTACGGAATGAAGCCGCCGTGGAGCGCGATGCCGTTCATGATGGCGGTCATGCCGAACTCACGCACGCCGTAGAAGAGGTAATTGCCGCCCGCCTCCGTCGGGCTGACGCCGCGAGCGCCCTTCCACAGCGTCAGATTGGAACCGGCGAGGTCGGCTGACCCCCCCAGCAGTTCCGGCAGCAGAGGGCCGAAGGCGTTGAGACAGTTCTGCGAGGCCTTGCGGCTGGCGATGGTCTCACCCCGCTCCTGGCAAGCGCTGATGTAGTCCGCCGCGGCGGCCTCGAAGCCCTCCGGCAGCTCGCCGTCGATGCGCCGCAGCAGCTCGCGCGCCAGTTCGGGATGGGCTTGCTGGTAAGCCGTCAGGGCATCGCGCCACTGCGCCTCACGGTCGGCGCCGGCCGCGCGCGCATCCCAGGCGGCGTAGTAGTCCTGGGGGATTTCGAAGGGTGCAAAGCGCCACTGCAGCGTCTCTCTGGCCAATGCGACCTCAGCCTCACCCAGCGGCGCCCCGTGACAGATCTCCTTGCCCTGCTTGTTGGGCGCGCCCTTGCCGATGACGGTCTTGCAGCAGATGAGCGAGGCCCGATCGCCGATCGCGCGCGCCTCCTCGATGGCCGCCGCGATGGCCGCCGGGTCGTGGCCGTCCACGCCCTCGACGACGTGCCAGCCATAGGCCCGGAAGCGGGCCGGGGTATCATCGGTGAACCAGTCCTTGACCTCGCCGTCGATGGAGATGCCGTTGTCGTCGTAGAACGCCAGCAACTTGCCGAGGCCGAGGGTGCCGGCCAGAGAGCAGACCTCGTGGGAGATACCCTCCATCAGACAGCCGTCGCCCAGAAATACATAGGTGTGGTGATCGATAATGGCGTGCCCGGGGCGATTGAACTGCGCCGCCAGCACCTTCTCCGCGATGGCCATCCCGACCGCATTGGCCAGGCCCTGACCCAGCGGTCCGGTGGTGGTTTCCACCCCGGGCGTATGGCCGTACTCGGGGTGGCCCGGCGTCCTGGAGTGGAGCTGGCGGAAATTCCGCAATTCGGCCATGGGCAGGTCGTAGCCCGACAGGTGCAGCAGACTGTAGAGCAGCATGGAGCCGTGGCCGTTGGAGAGCACGAAGCGGTCGCGGTTGGGCCAGTGCGGATTGGCCGGGTTATGCGCCAGGTAGTCGTTCCAGAGCACCTCGGCGATATCGGCCATGCCCATCGGCGCGCCCGGATGGCCACTGTTGGCTTGCTGCACCGCATCCATGCTCAGAGCGCGGATTGCGTTCGCTAGTTCGGTCCTGGTGGGCATCGGGACGACTCCTGTGTCGGGCGTGGCGGACGAGTGTGCGCTATTTTCCCTCAGGCAGCATGCAACAGCAAACGCAAACGCTCGCAACGTCGCCAGACTCGGCAGCCGGCACCGCCGTCGCCGCCTCGTCGCAGGTGCCGCCCACGATCTATATCGATACATCTTGATATAGATGCGCATTCTGCTAGACTGCCGCACCATGATGCCTCAAGCCAGCAGCCCCAGCCGCCCCCTCGACTCGGTACCCGCGCCGGGCGAACTCGCCGCCCTGTTCAAGGCCTGCGGCGAGCCCCTGCGCCTGGAGATACTGCGGGTCCTGCGCGGCGAGAGCTTCGGCGTACAGGAGCTGTGCACCGTGTTCGACGTCCACCAGCCGACCATGAGCCACCACCTGAAGGTGCTGGCGAAAGCCGGCCTGGTAGCCACCCGCCGCGAGGGCAATTCGATTTTCTACCGACGGCACCACCAGGCGCCCTGCCAGCGCTGGCAGGGCCTGTGGGGCGAACTGCTGCAGGCGGCGGACGACCTGCCGTTGCCGCCGCAGCAGCGGGCGCGCGTCGAGCAGGTCTACCGCGATCGGGCACAGTCGTCACGCCAGTTTTTCGAGGAGAACTCCCACCGCCTCGCCGTACAGCAGGAGCTGATCGCCAGCCACCAGGAATACGCGACGCCGGTCAGAGACCTGCTGGAGAGCACTGGCTTGCCGGGTCACCGGCTGGCGCTGGAGATCGGCCCGGGCGAGGGCGCGTTTCTGGTGGAGCTGTCGCGGCGGTTCGAGCGGGTGGTCGCGGTGGATATCTCCGACGCCATGCTCGCTCTGGCCAGGTCGCGCGCCCTGCAGCTGGGCCTCGACAACATCGAGTTCCTGCACGGCGACAGCAGCGCCGCGCTCACATCCGGCCTGCGCGCCGATTGTATCGTGCTGCACATGGTGCTGCATCACACGCCATCGCCGGCGGACATGCTGGCAGACCTTGCCGCCATGCTGCTGCCAGGGGGCTCGCTGTTCCTATCCGAACTGTGCCGCCACGACCAGACCTGGGCCAGGGAGGCCTGCGGTGACATCTGGCTGGGCTTCGAGCCCGATGACATCACCCGCTGGGCGGGCGATGCCGGCCTGGAAACCGGCAGGCAGCTGTATTTTTCCCAGCGCAACGGCTTCAGCGTGCAGATACGGCAGTTCCTGCAGCCGTCGCCGGGCGCTGAGTCCGGACCCGGCGACGGCCGGCGCTGATTGGCCCTTCGGCGAAGGCGCAGGCAACGCGTGGTTTATTGATCTTTCATGAGGAAATAGAGCAATGTCCGAATACAGCGTTTTCACCTCTGAATCGGTTTCCGAGGGCCACCCCGACAAGATGGCGGACCAGATTTCCGACGCCATCCTCGACGCCATCATCAAGGACGACCCGCACGCCCGCGTCGCGGTGGAGACCCTGGTCAAGACCGGGATGGTGGTCATCGCCGGCGAGGTCACGACGAGCACCTACGTCGACCTCGAAGACGTCGTGCGCGGGGTGATTCTCGACATCGGCTACAACTCCTCCGACGTGGGCTTCGATGGCGCCAGCTGCGCGGTGTTGAATGCCATCGGCAAGCAGTCGCCGGACATCAAGATGGGCGTCGATGAGACCGCGGACAAGGAACAAGGCGCCGGCGACCAGGGCCTCATGTTCGGCTATGCCACCAACGAGACCGCGGCGCTGATGCCGGCACCGATCTACTACGCTCACCGCCTGGTCGAGCGGCAGGCGCATCTGCGCAAGGACCGGGTACTGCCCTGGCTGCGCCCTGACGCCAAGAGCCAGGTCACCCTGCGCTATGAAAACGGCCGGCCCATCGCCGTCGACGCGGTGGTGCTGTCGACCCAGCACGACCCCGAGGTCAGCCAGGCCGATATTCGCGAGGCGATCATCGAGAGTGTGATCAAGCACGTGTTGCCCGCTGAATGGCTGCACGCGGACACCCGCTACCACGTCAACCCCACCGGCCAGTTCGTGATCGGCGGGCCCGTGGGCGATTGCGGCCTCACCGGACGCAAGATCATCGTCGACACCTACGGCGGCATGGCGCGCCATGGCGGCGGCGCCTTCTCCGGCAAGGATCCGTCCAAGGTCGACCGCTCCGCGGCCTACGCCGGGCGCTACGTCGCCAAGAACATCGTCGCCGCCGGCCTCGCCGACCGCTGCGAGATCCAGGTCTCCTATGCCATCGGCGTCGCCGAGCCCACGTCCATCTCCGTCAACTGCTTCGGCACCGGCAAACTCTCCGACGAGGCGATCGTCCGCCTGGTGCGCGAACACTTCGACCTGCGGCCCAAGGGGCTGGTCGACATGCTGGACCTCAAGCGACCCATCTACCGAGCGACCGCCGCCTACGGCCACTTCGGCCGCGACGACGACCGCTTCACCTGGGAGCGCACCGACAAGGCCGAGGCACTGCGCGCTGCGCTCTGACCCGACATCCGCTGAAACCACTCACATCAGGATACGCACCATGACGACTGCCGCACAACCCGAACAGCACTTCAGCGACTACAAAGTCGCGGATATCGGCCTCGCCGGCTGGGGCCGCCGCGAGATCGAAATCGCCGAAACCGAGATGCCCGCCCTCATGGCACTGCGCCACGCCTATGGTCCATCGCGCCCCCTGGCCGGCGCCCGCATCCTCGGCTGCATCCACATGACGATTCAGACCGCCGTACTGATCGAAACCCTGATCGAACTGGGCGCCGAGGTACGCTGGTCCTCCTGCAATATCTTCTCCACCCAGGACCACGCCGCCGCCGCCATCGCGGCCGCAGGCATCCCCGTGTTCGCGTGGAAGGGTGAAACCGAGCAAGAGTACGACTGGTGTATCGAGCAGACCATCCTCAAGGACGGCCGGCCCTGGGATGCCAACATGGTGCTCGACGACGGCGGCGACCTCACCGCCATCCTGCACGAGCGCCACCCCGAGATGCTCGACCACATCCACGGCATCACCGAGGAGACCACCACCGGGGTGCACCGCCTGCTCGAAATGCTGCAGCACGGCACGCTCAGGGTACCGGCCGTCAATGTCAACGACTCGGTCACGAAATCCAAGAACGACAACAAGTACGGTTGCCGCCACAGCCTGAACGATGCCATCAAGCGCGCGACCGACCACCTGCTCGCCGGCAAGAAGGCGCTGGTCATCGGCTACGGCGACGTGGGCAAGGGCTCCGCGCAGTCGCTGCGCCAGGAGGGCATGATCGTCAGCGTGGTGGAGGTCGACCCCATCTGCGCCATGCAGGCCTGCATGGACGGCTACGAAGTGGTCTCTCCCTACGTCGATGGCAGCAACGACGGCACCCCCGGCTGCATCGATCGCGCCCTGCTCGGCCGCATCGACCTGCTGGTCACCGCCACCGGCAACGTCAACGTGTGCGACCGCAACATGCTGGCCGCACTCAAGTCCGGGGCGGTGGTCTGCAATATCGGCCACTTCGACGACGAGATCGAGACGGCCTACATGCGCAAGCACTGGCGCTGGGAAGAGGTCAAGCCGCAGGTGCACCGGGTCTTCCGCAGTGAAGCGCGCGACGACCACCTCATCCTGCTGTCCGAAGGCAGGCTGGTCAACCTTGGCAATGCCACCGGCCACCCCTCGCGCATCATGGACGGCTCCTTTGCCAACCAGGTGCTGGCGCAGATGCACCTCTTCGAGCGCCAGTTCGCCAGCCTGCCTGCCGGCGAGCGCGCCGCTGCCATCCGCGTGGATGTGCTGCCCAAGAAACTCGACGAAGAGGTCGCCGCCAACATGGTCAGGGGCTTCGGCGGAGCCATCACCCGGCTCACCGAGGAGCAGGCGCGCTATATCAATGTAAGCATCGACGGCCCCTTCAAACCCGACAGCTATCGCTACTGACGGACCCGACTGCCGGCGCTGCCAGGGGGGACGCGGCAAGGCCCCACCCCGCGGCAGCGCCTGGCCCAATCGAACAGATGGACACGACATGCAGTACGCCAGAAGACTGAGCTTTGAGCTGTTCCCGCCCAAGACCGAGGCCGGCGCCGCCAGGCTCGCCGAGACGCGCGCCGCGCTGGGCGCGCTGGAGCCGGCATTTTTCTCCGTCACCTATGGCGCCGGCGGCTCGACCCGCGACAACACGCGCGCCACCGTGATGGCCTGCCGCCGCGAGGGCCGCGCCGTCGCACCCCACCTCTCCTTCGGCACCGACGGCGAGTCGTCGGTGCTGGCCCTGCTCGACGAGTACCGGGAGGCGGGCGTGACGCGCATCGTGGCACTGCGCGGCGACATGCCATCGGGGATGGGCATGGTGCGGCTCGCGTACGCCAGCGAACTGGTCGCCTTCATCCGTCGGCAGACGGGCGACCACTTCCACCTCGAGGTCGCCGCCTATCCGGAGATACACCCGGAGGCCCGGAGCTATCACGCCGACCTGGACTTTCTCAAGCAGAAGCTGGATGCCGGCGCCAACAGCGCCATCACCCAGTATTTCTTCAATGCGGATGCCTTTGAGCGCTTCATGGAGGCCTGCCAGGGGGCCGGCATCGCAGCCCCCATCTACCCCGGCATCATGCCCATCACCAACTACCAGAATCTCGCCCGCTTTTCCGCCAAATGCGGCGCTGACATCCCCCGCTGGCTGGCCCGCCGACTGGAGAGCTTCGCCGACGACGAGGCAGGCCTGGTCGAGTTCGGCATCGACGTCGTCTCGCGCCTGTGCGAGCGGCTGCTCGCCAATGGCGCCCCCGGCCTGCACTTCTATACCATGAATCAGACCCAGCCGACCCTCGCCATCTGCGAAAACGTCGGCATGGGTCGTGGGCGTGGATGACACCGGGCCTTGCGCATACCTCGCGTTTTCAGCCCCGACCCACTGCAGCCCGACTCAGAGCACCGGGTGGAGGGCCAGGCCGCGCACTACCTGAGCCGGGTACTGCGCAGGTCCCCCGGCGATCCGCTGGTGCTGTTCGATGGCAGCGGCGGCGAATTTGCGGCCAGCGTCGTCTCGGTGCAGCGCCAGCAGCTGGTGCTGCAGATAGGACCCCGGCGCAGCGTGGAGCGTGAGTCAGCCCTGCGCTGCCACCTGGGCCTGGGCATGTCCCGGGGCGAGCGCATGGACTGGGCCGTGCAGAAGGCAACCGAGCTGGGCGTCGCCAGCATCACGCCGCTGCATACCGAACACTGCGAGCTCAAACTGAGCGGGGAGCGCGCGCAGAAGAAGCGCGCCCACTGGCAGCAGATCGCCGTCAGCGCCTGCGAGCAGAGCGGGCGCAACCGCCTTCCCGAGCTTGCTGCGATTGCATCGCTCGATGACTGGCTGGCCTCGGTCGACTCCGATCTGGCGCTGGTCTGCACGGCCGAGGGTCACCCCCTGCGCGCATTTGCCGACGCGTCACCGGGCTCTGTGAGCCTGCTCATCGGGCCGGAGGGAGGCTTGAGCGACGCCGAAGTGGAGCGCGCCCTGCGGCAGGGCTTCGCCGCCCTCTCGCTGGGCCCCCGCATCCTGCGCACCGAGACGGCGCCGGTGGTCGCCCTGGGACTGACTCAGGGCCTGTGGGGCGACCTCGGCCTGGGCTAGGCCGGCTCCGCCAACGCCTGCCCTGCCAAAGACAGCAACAGCTGCTCCTCGATAAATGCCAGATTCGGGATGGAAGCCTCTTCGCCGCTGGCGCTCACCGCCATGCGCTCGGCCGGGCCGGTAACCACGTGATCACAGGCTACGATTTCATCCGCGCTGACGCGGATCATGCGCGGGGTGTCGCCCGTGACGATGCCAAAAAAGGGCAGCCGTTGAGGGTCCAGGCAACCATTGCAGACGGCGGCCCTGCGGGCGGGCACATCGGACGCGAAGGGGTCGTCGTTGAGGCTCTCGAAGGACACCACGGGAATCTGCAGACCCCGCCATTGCATGAGCCCCAACAGCCAGCCTGCCGCCTCGGCACAAGGTTCCAGCGGCCCCAGCTGGACGATCTCCGCCACGGACACGTTCGGAACCAGTAAATTGCGCCCCCGGACGGGCAGCAACATGGTCACCAGGTCAGCCACACCGTCACGGTCGATTGCACGTCTAGTCATCTGCTTCTTCGCTCTGCTAACGATATCGTTCCACCAATGCCCGCGCCAGGCCCGCGGGCGTGTCACTATAGGTCGCGCCGCCCCGGCTCAGCACCGCTTCGGGCATGGCGGCGCACACACAACTGTCGCATGACTGCGTCCACACCGCACCACCACGGCGCCGCATCGCGGCGCAACCCTCGGCACCGTCGTCACCCATGCCGCTGAAGATGATCGCTCCGGCGCGCTCGCCAAACAATCCGGCTATGCCGGCAACCACCGCATCGATGGTCGGGGCATAGCGGCCGGGCCATGACCCGCTGCCGACGCGAATCCGCCCCAGAGGCAGAAACTCGAGCTCGCGCTCAACCGGCACCACGCCCAGCTGCGCGCGGCACAGCACGCTGTCCTCGCCGAGTTCGATCACGCTCAGCGCACAGTTGCGCGCCATCACCCGGCTCAGCAGCGCCACACAAGTGGCGTCGATATGCTGCGCATAGACGAAGCTGACGGGAAAGCCGGCCGGAATGCCCGCCAGGAATGCCCGCACCGCCTCCGGCCCACCCAGCGAAGCACCCAGCACCCAGACATCACTCGCCACCTGACCCCGCTGCGAGGCCCGCTGGGCGGCGGCCAGCAGGGGGTTGTCCGCCGGCGGCGACGCCAGGCCGGCGCCGCAGCCAAGCGTGGCCCGCAGCTTGCGGCCAAGGCCCCGGCACCAGCGCTCGAACACCGGGTCGGCGGCGCTGCTGCCCAGCGCCTCGTCGATCAGCACGGGCACCGCCGCCTCCCACAGCAGTGAGAGCAGCTCCTCGGCACCCGCACTCTCGCAGAGGCTGACGACCCAGGCATCGGCGCCGGCGCGCTGCAGCTGCGCGGCATTGAGCCGGCCGGGAGCGCTGGCATTGACCACCTGGTGGCCGCTGTCGCGCACCAACGCCTGCATTGCGAACAGGTGCAGGGCCGAATCAGACACCAGGCCGATGCGCGCCCCAAGCTGCACCGGCGCGCTTCCTAGGCGAGAACCCCGGCGAGTTCCTCAATGTTCCTGAGCAGCTCGATCTCCTGATAGGGCTTGCCAAGATACCGGTCTACACCCAGCGCATGTGCCCGCTCGCGGTGTTTGTCACCCGTGCGCGAAGTGATCATGATAATGGGAAGATTCTTGAGGCGGCTGCTGTGCTTCACGCGCGCCGCCACCTCAAAGCCGTCCATGCGCGGCATCTCGATATCCAGCAGCATCACGTCGGGGCTGTGCTCCTGCAGCAGCTGTATGGCGTCAACACCATCCTTGGCCAGCAGCACGTCCATGCCATTGCGCTCCAGGAAGCGTGAGGTCACCTTGCGCACCGTGACCGAATCATCCACCACCATCACCAGCAGATTGCGATGTTCCCTGGCCGAGTCGCCGGCGGCATCCGCAGCGTGCTCCGCATGCTCCAGGAAGCTGCTGAAGTCGGTGCGCACCATGGCGTGCAGGTCGAGGATCAATACCACGCTGCCGTCACCCAGTACCGTGGCGCCCGACAGGCCGGGCACCGCGGCGAACTGGGTGCCCAGTGTCTTCACCACGATCTCCCTGCTGCTCAGCAGGCTGTCTACCTGCACGGCCACGGCATGATCGCCGCTGCGCACCAGGATGACCGGCAGGGGCATGGTCTCGCTCTGCAGATCAGGCACCGCGCGTTTGCCGATCATGGAGCCCATGTAGCGGAGCTCGTAGGCCTGGCCCGCGTACTCGAACAGCGGCCCGCCCGGTTGATAATAGGACTCCAGCTCGAACGGGCTGACGCGCACGATGCCTTCGATGGTGTTGAGCGGGAGCGCATAGTCTTCGTTGCAGGCGCGCACCATGAGCGCCCGGTTGACCGACACCGTGAAGGGTAGCCTGATGATAAATCGCGTGCCGCGACCCAGTGTGGTATCGATCTCCACCGAACCACCGAGCTGTTTGATCTCGCTCGCGACCACATCCATGCCCACGCCGCGCCCGGAGATCTGTGTCACGGATTGCGCCGTGCTGAAACCCGGCTGCATGATGAACTGGGCGATTTCGTGGTCTTCGAGCTCGATCTCTTCCCGCAGCAGCCCCCGTTCAACAGCCTTGGCCCTCACCGCGCGCAGGTCGATGCCCTTGCCGTCGTCCTGGAGCGTGATCACGACGTCGCCCGCCTCGCGCCGGAAACTGATTTCTATGCGCCCCATGGGGGACTTGCCGGCGGCGACGCGAGCGGCCGCATCCTCGATGCCGTGATCGACCGAGTTGCGCAGCATGTGCTCGAACGGCGGCACCATGCGCTCCAGCACGGTGCGGTCCATTTCGCCGTCGATATTGTGCAGAACCAGGTTGACCTGCTTGTCCAGCTCCATGCTCACCTGGCGCACGATGCGTCGCAGGCGGGGTACCGAGCGCGAGAAGGGCACCATGCGCGAACGCATCAGACCCTCCTGCAGATCGGTGTTGACCCGAGCCTGCTGCAGCAGCAGCGTCTCGATGTCGCGGGCCCGGTTGAAGATGCCCCGTTTGACCTCCTGAATGTCGGAGGAGCTCTCCATGAGCGAGCGCGACAACTGCTGCAGCACGGAATAGCGGTCCATTTCCAGGGGATCGAATTCCTCCAGCCCCAGGCTCTCCACCTGCTCCTGCCGGAAGATCAGCTGCGCCTCGGTCTCGATGTCCAGGCGCCGCAGCTGCTCCTGCATGCGATCGATGGTGGAATCCATCTCCGCCAGGGCAAATATCAGCTCGTTGATCTGCTCCTCGACGCGGGCCCGGTTGATACTGGTTTCGCCTGCCAGGTTCACCAGACCGTCGATCAGCTGCGCCGGCAGCTTGACGGTTTCATGTGCCTGACCGGCCTGCCCGGCGTCGTGGTCGGAGGCAGTCGCCACCGCCGCGGCAACGTCGACGCTGATGAACTCGGTCGACTCCAGCAGCTCGCTCGGCCGCAGCGGCGCAGCGACCTGGGCCGGCGTCGGCTCCGGCGCCTTGGAGCGGACCACAAACGCGTCGACCGCAGCCGTCACAAGGTCCTGATGGCGCTGCAGCTGCGCAAAGAACGCCGCGTCATACTGACTGCCCGCCGCATCGGACTCGATAAGAAAGGTTTCGAAATCGTGGCTGAGATCGCCCAGGCGCCGCAATCCGGTCAGGCGGGCGCTGCCCTTGAGCGTGTGCAGCAGCCGCTGCAGGAGCGCCAGCTGAGCGAGGTCTTCGCGGTCCGCCTGCCATTCGTGCAGCGCGTTGTCGATATTTTCGAGCAGATCCCGGGCCTCTTCCAGGAAGATTTCGACGATCTCGTCATCGACCTGCTCTGCCTCCTCCCCGGCGGCTGCCTCGATGGACGCGTCCGAGGTAGCGAGGTGCGGAGCCGTCTCCCCTGCGGGTGGCGCCGGAACATCGGCGGCGGCATCGTCGGCTGGCGCGTCACCACCAAGAACCGCCAGCGCGCTGGCGAGCTCGACATCGACGGGGTCCACGGCCTGGTCTGCCGCCATCGCATCCAGCATGCACTCGAGCGCGCTGTGTGCCTGCGTGAACGCGTCGACCGCTGACGCACCGGGCACCGTTCCCTCGAGGCGGGATGCTGCCTGCATCCAGAGCTCCGCCAGCTGTGCCACCTCGTCCAGTTCGAGTGCCCGCGCCGCCGCGGCGATGGCAGCGGGACTGTCGACCATCTGCCGCCACTGGACCGCTGTGGCACTGCCATCGCGCCGCCACTGCAGCAGGATGTCCAGCAGCTGCTGCAGAGCATCCGCCGTCTCGTGCATGAAGGCACCGGCACGGGCAAGATAATCGGTATCATCGCCGGCCTGCGCGGCCTTCGGGGCATGGTCGCGGGCCAGCCCGGCTATCCTGGCGAGCAAGCCATCCAACTCGGCAAATTCGGCGTCGACCGTCCCTTCGCGGAGGTAATTCAGGGCAATGTAGAGGAGGCGGGTAGTATCCCTGAGCACCGCCAGGATGGCCGCATCGACCCTTACCCCGCTCAGCTGAAGCTGTTTGACCAGCCCCTCTAGAGGCGTGACCACACGCGCAATCAGCGCGACGCCCGCCATGTTGGCACTGCCCTTGAGCGTGTGCAGAGCGCGCTGCAGAGCGTCACTGACCGGCAGCGGCTGCGCGCTGCCCTGGGCCTCTTCAATAAACGCCAGCACAATTTCCAGGTGCCCTTCCGCCTCTCCGGCGAAAATCTCGGCAAGGTCGGGGTCGCGCGCTGCCGACGGACCCTCCTCCATCGACTGGCCGGCGACTATCCCGCCCGACTCGTTCGCGCTAGCGGGGACGTCGACAGTTGCAGCGCTTACCTCGACTGCGGGTTGACGCATCCTGACCGCGATGGCGTCGTTGTGCGCCCTTGCCAGGGCCGGCTGCACAAGGGCGGCATCGATCGCAGCGGGGTCCGCCGCAGAGCCCTCATCCTGCGCCATAAGCGCCTCGGCCAGGCTGATCACCCAGTCCACATAGGCCTTGTTGACCGGTTCGCGCAGGGAGAGCGCCGCCACCAGCGGCGGCACCATGGCCGTCACCTTGGCGACCAGCAACTGGCGTGGCGGCGACGCCTCCAGCGTCTGGTCGATGATGCGGTTGAGCATGCACTCGATGGACCAGGCCAGTTCGCCCAGACAGTTGGCACCGACCATCCTGCCGCTGCCCTTGAGCGTGTGCCAGCCCCGGCGCAGCACCGACAGGGCCTCTTCGTCAGCGGGATCGGCGCACCACCGCGGCAGCGCCTCCTGGATGGACTCCAGCACCTCCGCCGCTTCTTCGGCAAAAATTTCCGCGATATCATCGTCCAGGATGTCTTCTACCGCCTCTTCTATGGCGACGGCGACCGCATCCCCAGGCTGCGACGGCACCGCGCCCGCAACTTCAGTGTTCACCGCCGCAGGCGCAGGGTATGCTTCTGGCGAGTCCAGCGCTTCCCCGTCGCCGTCCGGGAGCTCAGGCTCCGCCCCGGCGTCCCTGGCCTCGGCCCGCGCTGGCGCCGCGCCCGCACCGTCGATGGCATAGCCCAGCCGAGCCACGCTGTCAGCGGCCACTCCCAGAATGCGGCAATCATCGTCCTGGCTATCCTCCAGCAACCGCTCCAGATGGTAGTCGACGCTGCTCAGGGCATCGGCGAGGGTATCCAGATCCTGCCAGCGCGGCACCTGCTCCTGCGCGAGCAGCGCGTCGATGACATAACGGCGGCAGGCGCCCAGCACTTTGGCCGGCGCCCTGAAATGCGCGACATTGAGGCTCGCCTGGATTTGGGCAAGCATCCGGGGCACTGCCTGCAGCAGAGCGCGATCCCACTGCGACGCGACAAACTGGACGATCGCCTCCTTGGCCTGCTCCAGTCCGTGGCGGGCTTCGCGGGCGACAGTCTGCCGCGCCTCGTCCAGGTGGTGCGGTACGGCCACCTCCGCACCTGGCTGCGCAATACAGCTCAGCAGCGCCTGCTCCACCTCGATCAACGCCGCCGCTACCTGCAGCAGCGCTGCCGCATCGAGCTCCTCGGGTGCCTGCGCGACCTGCGCCTGCTCCACCAGCCGCTGCAACACCGCCTCCTGAGCTCGCGCGATATTCAGCGGCGCGGTGAGGCCGAGCACCGCCATGGTATCGGCGATACGTTTGATCACCGGCAGCGCCGCGCTGAGTTTGGCGATCTCTCCGCGCCCGCTGCCACTCCTGACATACAGGTCCAGCAGGTCCTTGGCCCCTGACAACTCTTCGATCAGCGCCCGAACGACCGATTGCATGGCTTGAGGATCCGCGCCCGCGGACGCACCACCGCGGCTGGCGTCGAGCGCCTCCTGCAGACCATATTCCTCCTTGATGCCGGCGATCAGCGGCGAATCGGCTTCCGAGCGCGCCACGTAATAGAGAAAATTCTTGAGCAGGTCCGATGATACGGGCTCATTGAAGAACGCTTCGCCACGATGCAGCAGACCCTTTAATTCGCTATCGATTTCCTTGAGCAGCGACTTCACCGCGGCATTGGGTACGATGGACTGGTTGGCCAGCCCCTCGATGACTGCCAACGCGATCTTCCAGAGCGGCTCGCGCTGCCTGCCCTTGCTGAGTTCCAGCAGGCGCTCACACACACCGGTCAGATTGTCCAGATGCTGACCCAGCTGCTTGTTGCGAATGATGCCGACAAAAGCCGTTTGAAACAGCTGCCGCAGCTTCCTGATCAGTTGCTCGAATTCCTCCGCCTGCAATCGGGGTGATTGCGGTCCGCTGGGAGTGGTCGCGTGCAGTCGTGGCGAGAACAGCGCCGACTCCGACAGCAAACCGCCACCCCGCACAGCGCGCAGCTCATTGATCATCGCCAGCAGCGACTCCGGCAGGTCGCTGCGGGTCCGCCGTACCCGCTGCAGGTAGGGTGGCAGTTGGAGCAGCGCGGCCATGAGCGCTTCGAGGGCCTCGGCGCTGTCGTCGATTTCGCCGGTGAGCAGGGCCTGGCCCAGCAGTTCGATCTCCCTCGCCAGCAGCGCTGCGCCATGGAATTCCACCATGCGCAGCGTGCCTTGCACCTGGTGTACGTAGCTCAGGCAGAAGCGCAGGCGGGTCGTGTCCTGCGGATCGGCGACAAATGCCTCAAGCGCCCGACAGGCCTCCTCCAGGGTCGCATTGATCTCTCCCGAGACCCAATCCAGCGCTACGTAATCTCGACCTACAGCCATAGTTTGTCCGACCCTGTACTAAGGTTTTGTTGAGTGGCGGAGATAGGCCTCAACCTGCCTGGTGCGAACCCTGCATACGTTGGCGTGCCGCCAGCCAAGGGACTCCCCCTGGCCCACCACCAGAAGACCGCCAGGCTTCAGGCGCGCCACCAGATTATCGAGGACCCGGCGCCTGCACGCCGGGCGAAAGTAGATGAGAACGTTCTGGCAAAAGATGACGTCCATATCGATGTCAAGAGGCGCATCCCCGTCTACCAGATTGGAGAGCACGAAGCAGGCGCGCTGGCCAAGCGCCTCGGCTATCTGCAGAGTGCCGCTATCGGGCAGCGCATAGCTCTGTCGCAGCTGCGGTCCGATATGACACCAGCGGGCCGGTGGATAGCTGCCCGCGCGGGCAACGCGCAACGCGGCCGCGCTGATATCCGACCCGGTGACACCGAAATAGAGGGACGAGCCGGTGATTGCTATGCTGCGCTCGGCCACCATCGCCATCGACCAGGCCTCCTCGCCGGTCGCACAGCCCGCGCTCCACAATTCCAGCGCCCCGCCTGCGCGCTCGGCGATGGCGACGCGCTGCAGCAGGTATTCCTCGAGATAGGCAAACGCGGCCGCATCGCGGAAAAAGCGCGTCTCCTGGATGGTGATGCAATTGAGCAGTTCACCCCACTCCAGCGCGCCGGTCCCCGCCTCCCGCACGCCGGCATAGTAGCGGTCATAGTCGACGCAGCCGATGGCGGACATGCGGCGGTTGAGTCCAGCCTGCAGAATGGATTTGTGCCTCAGATAACTGATGCCCGTGCGCTGCTCCAGACAGATGAGCCAGCGCTCGAACTGCGCGTCGCTCAGAGGCGGCGGCGCCCGATAGCGCCACGGCCCCGTCGCCACGGAAGTCACATCGAGGTTCATCAGCAAGGTCGCTCTGATCAGGCCGGCAGCTGCTCATGATGTCGGGGCTGCTTATCGCGCTGCAGCGCCGCTGCCGGCTTTTCCTTGCGGCGCGCGGTGGCGGCGGGCGCCACCTGGACCGCACCAGCGCCGGTATCGGGCAGTTTGAAACCCTCGACCGAGCGCTGCATCTCGGCCGCGAGTTCGGCCAGATTGCCGATAGAACCCGCCGTTGCGGTGGTCCCCGCCGAGGTCTGAGAGGTGATCTCCTGGATGACGTTCATGGTGTTGGAGACGTGGCCCGCCGAAGCGGCCTGCTGACGGGCGGCATTGGAGATATTCTGGATCAGGTCGGACAGGTTGGTGGATACGTTCTCGATCTCCTCCAGGGCCACGCCCGCATCCTGCGCCAGGCGGGCACCCCGAACCACCTCGGCGGTGGTCTGCTCCATAGAGATAACCGCTTCGTTGGTATCCGACTGGATGGTCTTGACCAGCGCCTCGATCTGTTTGGTCGCGGCCGAGGCCCGCTCCGCCAGGCGCTGCACTTCGTCCGCCACCACCGCGAAGCCGCGACCCGCATCCCCGGCCATGGACGCCTGGATCGCCGC
This sequence comes from uncultured Gammaproteobacteria bacterium, assembly GCA_963792875.1. GTDB lineage: Bacteria > Pseudomonadota > Gammaproteobacteria > Pseudomonadales > JAHEGP01 > JAHEGP01. The sequence goes on from CAWBXV010000002.1 coordinate 779,570, forward strand.
GTTGAGCGAGAGAATGTTGGTCTGGTCGGCGATGTCGTTGATCAGCGAGACGATGTCGCCGATTTCCTGCGAGCTCTCGCCCAGGCGCTTGATCCGCTTGGCGGTATCCTGTATCTGCTCGCGGATGGTGTCCATGCCATGGATGGTATTCTGCACCACTTCGGCGCCGGTATTGGCGATCTTAACCGAGCGCTCCGCGACCTGCGCCGATTCGCCGGCGTTGGAGGAAACCTGATCGATGGTCACGGCCATCTCGTTGATGGCTGCCGATGCCCCGGCGATCTCCTGCGCCTGGTGTTCAGCCGCCTCGGCCAGGTGCAGGGCGGTGGCCTGCGTGTCCCGCGACGCTTCCGCAACCCGCGATGCCGTGCTGTTGATCTGGGATACCAGAACCCGCAGTTGGTCTATGGTGAAGTTGATCGAGTCGGCGATGGCACCGGTAAAGTCCTCGGTCACCGTCGCGGTTGTGGTCAAGTCACCGTCCGCAAGGTCGGCCAGTTCATCCAGCAAGCGCAGAATCGCCGTCTGATTCTGCTCGTTGGTCGCCTCTTCGAGCAGCAGCCGCTTGCGGGTGCCGACGAAGTACTGCGACCCGATCAGCGCCATACAGATGATAACGACCGCGCCGATGCCGAGTACGATGGCGCCATTGACAGAGCGCTCGCTCGAGAGACTGCCGATGTGGGCCGCCAGGGCCGAAGTCGCCTGCTGCAGCGCCGGCCCGCGATCCACCAGGGTATCGCCCGCCTCCCTGGCCTTGGTCAGGTCAGGCGAAGCCTGGAATATCTTGTCGATGAAATTATTGACGAAGCCATAGAGCTCGGCGATCTGATCCAGCGATTTCAGCGCCTGCTTGTCCTTCACCTTCTGGATATTCAACGTGGCGTTGCCCTCGCGCATACCGCCGAGGACCTTGCCGAACATGCTGGCGTCGAGGTTGAAGACATCGGCAGCCTCGCGCGCATCGCTGCTGCCCTGCAGCATTTTCTCGACGTTGCGCGCGATGCGCTCCGCGAGCCAGGCCTGCTTCTGCGCCATGGCGATCTGCTCGGGCGCCGAGCCATTCTCAATCAGTACGCTGACGACGTAATCGTATTCCTGCTGTAGTTCAGGAATCGACGCGTTGAGGTTGCGCGCCACTTCGTGCAGGAACAGGATGCGCTCGCGGTTGGCGACGATGGTCTTGGCCGCTTCGTTGGTCTCGGACCAATACTTGTTGAGCGCATCGATCTCCACCTGCAGCATGCTCTTGGGTGAAGGCAGGCCAGCCGTGCCGCTATTAAAGAGGGCCAGCGTCTGGTCAACCCCCCTGCGCGCCTCTTCCAGGTCGTCGAAGGCCTGCGCGTCACCGGCGATCGCCTGCCGCGAAGCGGTGGAGACGCCCTGCATCAGCACCCGCAGCTCGCCTGCCAGCTCGAGATAGCGCGCATCGTAGTTCGCATCCCTGACCACCATGGTGGCCGTCGTGATGAACGCAGCAATGGCCCCTACCAGCACCACCGCCAGCAGCGTCACGCTGTTATTGTTCGGCAATTTCCTGTTCAATTTTTTTCCACTCATGGATTCGGACTCCAGGCCCCGTTGTTATCAGTATGGGTTGTTTAACTACTCACTGAGTAGGTGTGGCTCGGTACCGGCTGTGCGCGACAGCCGCCTCAAGCGGCAGCGTTGATGAAGCGGTGGTCTGCCACCAGCCGGTGAGGGCTGAACACGGTCCACACGGCGCCGTCGTGGATGTAGGCCCCCAGACTGTAAGCCGCAAACGGCGCGGCGCTGCTGGGAATCTTTGCGGCAAAGGTGTCCGTCGGAAAGTGCAGCATGCCAACGACCTCGCTGACGATCAGCCCGGTATAGAGATCGCTCGTCTCCACTGCCAGCACGCGCCGGGTCTTGCTGGAGCCCATCAGCTGACCACCGAAAAACGCCTCCAGGTCAATCAGTGGCAACAGCCTGCCGCGCACGTTGGAGACGCCCCTGACCCAGCTCTTGACCCCGGGCAGGTTCGTGCTCAGAGGCAGCGGAATGAGCTCTGCGACTTCCGACATCGGCGCAACCATGCGCTGGTCGGCGAGAATGAAGCCAATGCCCGTCCAGGTCGGTGCCGCCTCCATCTGCGCCGGGAGTCCCCGGGCGGTGCCGAGGCTGCGATTGGCCAGTTCGACGAGGACGCCGAAGGGGTCTGCGTGCTGATCCATAACCGCGCTCCCGCTCAGGTTCCGCTGGTCGCGGGCTCGGCCAGGAGCTCCTCGATCGCGCCAAGCAGAGCCGACTCCTGAATGGGTTTGACCAGGTAGCCCCGCGCGCCCTGGCGCTCGCCCCAGACCCTGTCGGTTTCCTGATTCTTTGACGTGACGATCACTACGGGAATGTGGGCGGTGCGGGCATTGCGGCTGATCTGCCGGGTCGCCTGAAAGCCGTTCAAGCCCGGCATCACGATGTCCATCAACACCAGGTCGGGCCTCTGCGTATTCGCCAGCTCCACGCCCTGATCCCCGGACGTCGCCTCGATCACCTGATAACTGTGGCGTTCGAGCAGGGTCTTCAACAGATGAATTTCAGTGGGGGAATCATCAACGATCAATATTTTAGCCATGGCGCCTCCGGGGGAGCAAAGTACGGCAACTCGTTCTGCACATCGTCAATCCGCGCCGGCTCACGCCGCCACGCTTTTCACGTGGGCCTCGATCGCTCCGAGCAGTTCGTTCTTGCTGAACGGTTTGGTCAGGTACTGGTCAGAGCCGACGATGCGGCCCTTGGCCTTGTCGAACAGGCCATCCTTGCTCGACAGCATGATCACCGGGGTCTGTTTGAATTCGCTGTTGTTCTTGATCAGCGCACAGGTCTGGTAGCCATCGAGGCGCGGCATCATGATGTCCACGAAAATGATGTCCGGCTTGTTGTCGGCGATCATGGCGAGCGCATCGAAGCCATCCACCGCCGTTATCACATTGCAGCCAACTTTTTTTAACAGGGTTTCAGCAGTGCGCCTGATGGTCTTGCTGTCGTCGACCACCATAACTTTTAGACTTTCGAAATTGACTTCCATAGAATTGACCTTGATTGTTCAATGCCGGCTTATGGAGCGCCGGAACGGGCGCAACTTGAACATACTCGCAACGCGGCCGCTGCGAGGCATCGCTGCCAGTGGCTCGCGGTGAAGGGCCTGCCAGCCCCGCATCCCGCGCCCAAGGCGATCGACCTGACATGCTGTACCTGCCGCTGGTTATCTGCCACGGTAGTCGGAGCGGTTTGCTTGGGTAACTATAGAATTCGATCCATGATTTTGCATAATTCCCGGCCGAAATTTTTGGCAAAGGTGCGCTCCCGCAAGGCCTGCGAGGCTCCCGTCACAGCCAACTCCGCCGGTTGCATGCCAGAACCGTGATGCCGGTCAACTTCAGCAGATGAGAAGCAAAAAAATGTCGATAAGAATGGGCGTCATCATGGACCCGGTGACGGAAATCAACGTCAAGAAGGACAGCACGCTGGCCATGCTGGTCGCCGCCCGGGCCCGCGGCTGGGACGTGCACTACATGCGCCAGTGCGATCTGTATCTGGACTGCGGCGAAGCGATGGCCAACAGCCGCCGATTCACCCGGGTCGACTACGACCATCAACCCTGGTATGCGCTCGACAGCAGCATCAACGTGCCGCTGTCGAGTTTCGACGTGCTGCTGATGCGCAAGGACCCGCCGTTCGACAATGAGTATATCTACACCACCTACCTGCTGGAGGTAGCCGAGCGCGCCGGCGCGCTGGTCGTCAACCGTCCCGCCAGCCTCAGAGACTGCAACGAAAAGATTTTTGCGACGCAGTTTCCACAGTGCACGCCGCCGCTGCTGGTGACCCGCAACGGCCAGCAATTGCGGGCCTTTCTGCACGAGCACCGCGACATCGTCATGAAGCCACTGGACGGCATGGGTGGCGCCTCGGTCTTTCGCGTCCGCGAGGACGACCCGAACATTTCCGTCATCATCGAAACGCTCACCGACTCGTCCCGCCAGACGATCATGGCCCAGCGCTTCATTCCGGAGATCGTCGACGGCGACAAACGCATACTGGTGATCGACGGCGAGCCCGTGCCCTATTGCCTGGCGCGCGTGCCGCTGGCCGGCGAGACGCGCGGCAATCTCGCCGCCGGCGGCCGCGGCGAAGCGCGCCCACTGAGCGAGCGCGATCGCTGGATCTGCGAGCAGGTGCGTCCTACCCTTAAGGACAAGGGTCTGATATTCGTTGGGCTCGATGTTATTGGCGACTATCTCACCGAGATCAATGTGACCAGTCCAACCTGTATTCGGGAGATCGACAGCGCCTGCCAAACCGACATCGCCGGCGAACTGATAGACTGTATCCGGGCCAAGCTGGAGCAGCGATCGCAACAATGAGCATGAGTATTGCGCTGGATCAGGGCATCGAGCGGCTGGGGCTGTCGAGTGTTGTCGCCCTGACGTTTCATCTGGCTATAGTGTTCGGGATCGGCTTCTCCATCGACGAGCTCGCCTCCTCCAGCCAAACGCTGGAAATCACCCTGGCGCCGCACAAGAGCAACGCGCCGCCGGAGCATGCCGATTTCGTTGCCCAGAACGATCAGCAGGGCAGCGGCAGCCTGGATGAGAAGCGCGAACTGACCACAACCAAGCTCGCGCCGCTGGAAGACAACACCATTCGGGACACCACAGAGCTGCCGGCCCGCAGGTCTGAGCCGGCGCGCCAGACCACCCAGGCGGTGATCGGCCGGCACAATCCCGCCAGCGTCTACCGGGAACAGCCGCGCGAACCGCTCGAGCCGGAGCCGACGCCAGCGCCCGATGAGCGGGCGGCACTGGAGCCGGAGCAGCAGATACAGAGCCTGGAGGCCAAGCTCGATCGCCAGCGCCAGGCCTTTTCCAAGCGTCCCCGCATTCACCGCATCACTTCGGTGTCGACCCGGCACTCCGAGGACGCCCGCTACCAGATCAAATGGCAGCAGCGCGTGGAGGAATTCGGCAACCGCCACTACCCCGATGAAGCGCGGCGCCAGCACCTGAGCGGCGATGTGCGCCTGGCGGTCGCCTTGCTGCCCGACGGACGCATCAAGCGCATCGACATCCTGGCGTCATCGGGGAGAACCGTGCTCGACCAGGCCGCCATCCGCTCCGTCAAGCTGGCCGCGCCATTCGCGCCATTCCCACCTGAGCTGCGCGACAAGGCCGACATCCTGGAGATCATCCGCACCTGGCAGTATCGCAATAACCAACTCACCAGCCGCGGCTGATTGGCAGGGCCAGCGGCAGCGTAGTATAGTTGAAGCCAAGACTCCGTCGGGAGGTCGCCATGTCTGCCGCGCCGTTTCCCAGCCTGAGGAATTCCTTCCTGCTGGCCATGCCGGGCCTCACTGACCCCATGTTCTCCCACTCGATCACCTATATGTGCGAGCACGGCGAGGAAGGGGCGATGGGCATCGTCATCAACCGCCCTCTGGACCTGTGCTGGCGGGATATCTTCACGCAACTGAAAATCCGCACCCTCGACAGCGGCGACGGCGACCAGCCGGTACTGGCCGGAGGGCCGGTGCAGGTTGAGCGGGGCTTCGTGCTGCACCGACCCACGGAGAGGGTCTGGGACAACAGCATGAAGATCAGCACCGAGATCATGCTCACCACCTCCCTGGACATCATCGGCGCGCTGGCCAGCAATGAGGGGCCGCCGGGCAGCCTGGTCGCGCTGGGCTACGCGGGTTGGAGCGAAGGCCAGCTCGAAAGGGAGCTGGCCGACAACTACTGGCTGACACTGCCTGCAGACCAGCACATCCTGTTCGACGTGCCGCTGCACCTGCGGATGCGGGCGGCCGCGAGCAAGCTGGGCATCGACCTGGACCTGATGGTGGGCACGGCAGGGCACGCATGAGCGGTAGCCCTGCGGTCGTGCTGGGGTTCGACTTCGGCATGAAAGTGATCGGCGTGGCGACCGGCAACACCGTGACCCGCACCGCGACACCGCTGACCCACCTGCGCGCGCAGGATGGCGCCCCCGACTGGCAGGCGCTCGCGGCGCTGCTGCAGGAGTGGCAGCCAGCGCAGCTGGTGGTGGGGCTGCCACTGAATATGGATGGGTCCGAATCGGAGATGTCGCAGCGCGCGCGCCGCTTCGCGCGGCGCCTGCACGGGCGCTTCGGACTGCCCGTGGTCTGTCAGGACGAGCGGCTCAGCAGCTTTGAGGCCAGAAGCCGGGGCGCACCCCGCGAGGGTGGCGGCGCCGTCGACAGTCTGGCCGCCAGCGTCATCCTCGAACAATGGCTCAACGCGCCGGGCGCAGGCCCGGACTAGAAGCGATCGCCCATCTCTGCGGCGTCTTCCCTCTCCATCTCCAGCTGACCCGCGCTCCGCGCCAGCTTCGACGTGCTGTGATCCACGCCCAGCTTGATCATCAGGCGCAGATCATTGGATGAGTCGGCGTGCGCCAGGGCATCTTCGTAGGTGATGCTGCCCTCGGCATAGAGTTCATAGAGCGCCTGATCGAAGGTCTGCATGCCCAGCTCGCGTGAGCGGCTCATCAGCTCCTTGATCTTGTGCACCTCACGCTTTCTGATCAGGTCGGCGACCAGGGGCGTGTTCAGGAGCACCTCGATACAGGCCCGCCGGCCCCGGCCATCGGGCGTCGGGATGAGCTGCTGGGCGACGATGCCGCGCAGATTGAGCGAGAGGTCCATGAACAGCTGATCATGGCGCTCGTCCGGGAAGAAGTGAATGATGCGGTCCAAGGCCTGGTTGGCATTGTTGGCGTGCAGCGTGCACAGCACCAGGTGGCCCGTTTCGGCGAAAGCAATGGCGTGCTCCATGGTCTCCCGGGAGCGCACCTCGCCGATGAGAATGACGTCGGGTGCCTGACGCAGGGTGTTCTTGAGCGCAGCCTCGAAGGAGGCCGTGTCGATGCCGACCTCGCGCTGCGTGACGATGCACTTGTTGTGCTGATGCATGAATTCGATGGGATCTTCGATGCTGATGATATGACCGGTGGTGTGCCGGTTGCGGTGGCCGATCATCGCCGCCAGCGAGGTCGATTTGCCGGTCCCGGTCGCGCCCACGAATACCACCAGACCGCGCTTGGACAGCGCCAGCTGCTTGATGATCTCCGGCAGGCGCAGGTCCTCGGGGGTGGGAATGCGCGTCTCGATGCGCCGCAGGACCATGCCGGCCAGATTGCGCTGGTAAAAGGCGCTGGCGCGAAAGCGCCCTACACCCCGGGCGGAGACGGCAAAGTTGAGCTCCTTGGTCGACACGAACTCCTTGCGCTGCTCATCATTCATGACCGACAGCACCATCTCGCGGGCCTGCTCCGGCGACAGCGTCGCCTTGGTCACCGGCAGCACTTTGCCATTGACTTTGATAGAGGGCGGCATGCCGGCGGTGATAAACAGGTCTGAGGCGGACTTCTCCACCATCAGGCGCAACAGCTTTTCGATTTCCATGCAGGCTCCGGGTCAGATCAGAAGTTTTCAGGCATCTTCGCTTTCTGTTTGGCGGACTCACGCGAGATCAGACGCCGCGCCAGCAGGTCCGTCAGGGTCTGGTCGAGCGTCGTCATGCCATGCGTTCCGCCGGTCTGAATCGCCGAATACATCTGGGCGATCTTGTCCTCCCGGATCAGATTGCGGATCGCGGGCGTGCCGATCATGATCTCGTGCGCCGCGATGCGGCCACCGCCGGTCTTTTTCAGCAGCGTCTGCGAAATGACCGCCTGCAGAGACTCCGACAGCATCGAGCGCACCATGGATTTTTCCTGGGCTGGAAACACGTCGACGACGCGGTCGATGGTCTTGGCGGCCGATGTGGTGTGAAGGGTGCCAAACACCAGGTGGCCGGTCTCGGCCGCCGTCAGAGCGAGCCGGATGGTTTCGAGGTCGCGCAGCTCACCCACCAGGATGATGTCCGGATCCTCCCGCAGCGCCGAGCGCAGCGCCTCGTTGAAGCCGTGGGTATCGCGGTGCACCTCGCGCTGGTTGACCAGGCACTTCTTGCTCTCGTGCACGAATTCGATGGGGTCTTCGATGGTCAGTATGTGATCGTACTTGTTGTCGTTGATGTAGTCGATCATGGCGGCAAGGCTGGTTGATTTACCGGAACCGGTCGGACCCGTCACCAGCACCAGTCCCCTCGGCTTCAGCGAGATGTCCCGGAATACCTGCCCCATGCCAAGCTCTTCCAGGGTGAGCACCTTGCTGGGAATGGTTCTGAACACGGCGCCGGAGCCGCGGTTCTGCGTGAAGGCATTGACGCGGAAGCGCGCCACGCCCGGCACCTCGAACGAGAAGTCGGTCTCCAGGAATTCCTCGAAGTCCTTGCGCTGGCGATCGTTCATGATGTCGTAGATGAGCCGATGCACTTCCTTGTGCTCCATCGGCGGCAGATTGATGCGGCGGACATCACCGTCGACGCGGATCATGGGTGGCAGGCCCGCAGACAAATGCAGGTCCGATGCGCCCTGCTTGGCGCTGAACGCCAGTAATTCGGTTATGTCCATACCTTTCCTCTCTGTCCCCGCCGCCCCCGGCCTGCCGCACGTCCGGTCCATTGGGGCACAGTCGGTGGCGACCGCGCGAGCGGGGATCACGCCAGTCGAATTCCCTTAGCAAGTAAAGACAAAGAGGTAAAATTGCGCCAACCGGATTTTGGGACGCACTAGAAATACCAGGCGATTTGCCCCCAAAGGCCGGGGCCGGTGCTCAGATAGGTGGCGGGCGCGCCGGGATCGCCGCCGACGCCGCCCCATTCGATGCCACCAAACTCCGTGCCGGCCGCGCCGATCGGCAGGCTGAAGGCGGCCAGCAGCTGCAGATCCTGCGCCAGATCGAACTGACCGACCAACTGCAGCAGCGCGGAGGGATCATTGAGATTGACGAACAGGTTGGGCGTGAACAGCACGAGCGGGGTGAGCTCGATCAGCGCGGAGGCTGCCAGGTAGTCCCGCCCCAGGGTGTACAGCTCGCCGCGGGCGACGCGCTCCGTGAGATCGGGGTGGGCAGCCAGCGCCTGCGGACCATAGGTGCCGCCGGCGATGCCGAAGCCGTTGTGAAAATATTCGAGCAGACCGCTGACGTTTCTGCCGCCCATCACCCAGGAATAGGCCAGGCTGGTCACCAGCAGCACAGCGCTCTGCTCATCGCCGCGGGTCACCGTCACGTCGCCCCGCCAGATCGCCCCGCCCACGGCGTGATTGCCGCCCACACCGGCGATGGCATCGCCGTAGTGGCGGGCGGCCAGCAGATCGTACTCGAAATCCAGAAAAAAGCCGTGATACTTGAGCGCCAGGGTATTGACCCCGGGCTCGATGTCCCCGCTCTCGGGGTCGCGCCGCACCACCCACACCATCTGCAGATCGTCGCCGCCGGCGCGCAGATACTGCCCGTAGAGCATATCGTCGCCCGTCTTGTACTCTTTGTCGATGGCGGCGGGATCGAACGGATTGAAGAAATCCATCGGCGTGTAGACCAGCCCGTTGCCCCAGGTCACCACCTGGCGGCCGCCGCGGGCCACCCAGCTGTCGCCCCGGTACCCCACATAGAGGCGGTCCAGCCGCTGCAGGGCCAGGGCGTCGTCCTCATCGACCATGACCCAGGTCAGGTCGAACAACCGGCGCTCGTCCGAGGGCGCGCTGCCGGGAATGGTCTCGAGCCCCGGCGCCAGCCGCCCCAGCTTGAGCGTCTCGCCATAGCGCGCGATCAGCTGATAGTCGGTCGCAGCCTCCCAGGGCCCGGCGTCCAGGCGCAGCTTCAGGCGAACATCCAGATTGTAGTCGCGGGAGTCGGTGCCGAGCTCGTCACGAAACAGGCTGTCGTCGGGGTACGTGAGCAGCGCGAACTGCCCCTTGAGATGGCCGCCGTAGGACCCGTCGGCGGCGTGCGCCAGGCACACCGGCAGCGCGCAGCCGAGCAGTCCGCGGACGGCGCCGCGCAAGGCCTCGGGCAGGCTGGGCACGGCGACGCTCAGCGCTGCGCCAGCTCTTCGATGATGCGGCCGTCCTGCATCCTGATCAGGCGCCTGGCGTGGGCCATCACCCGGCTGTCATGGGTGGCGATCACAAAGGTCGAGCCGTGGCGCTGGTTCAATTCGACGAACAGGTCCATGAGGTGCTCCGCGGTGACTGAATCCAGGTTGGCCGTCGGTTCATCGGCCAGCACCAGGGCCGGCCTGCTGACGATGGCGCGCGCCACTGCAACGCGCTGCTGCTGCCCGCCGGACAACTGCGCCGGCCGCCGCTCGTGCAACCCTCTCAGGCCCACCTCCTCGAGTATGGCCATGCTCCTGGCTCTGCGCGTCGCGGCGGCGACCCCCTGTATCTGCATGACAAACTCGACATTCTCCCGCGCGGTGAGCACGGGAATGAGGTTGTAGGCCTGGAAGACGAAGCCGATATGGTGCAGGCGCATATCGGCCAGGTCACCTTTGCCCAGGCGGTCGATGCACTGGCCCGCAACGGTGATTACGCCGCTGTCGGGCTTGTCGAGGCCGCCGATGGCATTGAGCAGCGTGGTCTTGCCCGACCCGGAGGGCCCCGACAGGCAGACGAAATCGCCGCTGTCTATCTTCAGGTCGACCCGGTCCAGGCCGGTGATGGTCTCTTCGCCCTGCTGGAAAGTCTTGCACAGGGCTGCGCAGGTAACCGCAATCATGCTGGCATCTCCGGTATCGGGTCGTCAGGTTTTCGCGAGCGCCTCGATGGGCGCGTAGCGGGAGGCCCGCCAGGCCGGGAGCAGACTGGTCAACAGGCCCAGCACGATCACCACGACATTGGCCGTGAGCAGGTCCCGCCACTGCAGCGAGGGGTAGAGCATGCTGCCATAACCGGCCATCTCCATGCCCGCAGCCACGGCCGACACGTCCACCCCCCCCTGCATAGCCCACAGACTGAGCACCGCCAGCAGATCGCCAAGCAGCAGGCCCAGACCGAGCAGGCACAGCGACTCCAGCAGAATCTGCCACACGATGGCAGCCGGGCGCATGCCCAGCGCCTGCATCAAGCCAATCTCCCTGACCCGCTCGAACACCGCCATCGCCAGCGTGTTGACCAGCCCGAAGGACAGCGCCACAAAGACGATGACGATCCACACCAGCACAAACCCATCCATCACCCGCAGCATCGAACCCAGATAGCCGTCGAGCTCATACCAGGGCAGCGTCTCCCGCTGCGCGCCAGCGGCGGCCGCGATGTCCCGGGACAGGGCATCGACATCGCGGTAGTCATCGCCCAGCACGGCGACCTCGGTCAGTTCCTCGTCGATGCGCAGCATGCGCTGCACGGTCTCCAGCCCGGCATAGACCAGGCTTTCTTCCACACCCTGGAGGCGGGCGCGGAAGATGCCGACGATGCGGAAGCCACGATCGGCGATGTCGTTGTCAGGGTCCTGGCTCATCACCACCACGCGCTTGCCCAGGCGGGTCTCCAGGCGCTCTGCCAGCCGCGCGCCGATGAGGACACCCCGATCGGCGGGGCCCTCGAGGAAGCGCCCCTCGACGATCATCGCCGCGATGCCCGACAGGCGATCATCGGCCACAGGATCGATACCGATCAGAGAGACGCCGCGCGAATCCCGCTCGCTGGAGATGATCGCCGGCACCTTGACCCGGCCGGACCAGGCCACGACCTCCGGCGCCGCCAGCGCGGCCGCGAGCGTCGGGTCCGGGGGCGGCATGCGGTTGGCCACGCTGGGATCATCCCGATACGCCGGGTGGTGCACCTGCACGTGGCCGGGCAGCGTACCGATGCCGCCGCGCACCATATCGTCCACCATGCCCCGCATGATGGCGGTCAGGAAGATCATCGCCCACACCCCGATCGCTATCGCCGCCAGCATGATCAGCGTGCGGCGATGATTGCGCCAGAGGTTGCGCCAGGCCAGGGTCCAGAGCACCGGCCAGGGCGTAGTCACGACGCCGCCCTCATCGCCTGCACCGGCTCCAGGTGCCGCAGCCGCAAGGCGGGGATCAGGCCGGCCAGCATACAACCGGCCATCACTGCCGCGGGACCGAGCAGGAGCGCGAAGGCATCGAGGCGGGGATACATGCGCTCCGGGATATTGAACTTGCCCGCCATCTCCTCCATGCCTGGATAGGTGAAGCCGACGGTGCCGAACCAGAGCGCCACGGCGCCGCCCAGGGCGACGCCCAGCACCAGACCGAGCAGGCTCATCAGGGTCGTCTCGAGCATGACCAGCCGCCCCAGCCGGCCGGGGGTCACCCCCAGCGCCAGCACGATCCCGAACTCGCGGGTGCGCTCCATAACCGACATGAGCTGGGTGTTGAGCACGCTGAAGGCTACCAGCACCACCAGCACCAGATACATGAACCAGGCGCTGAACATGTCGGCCTGGATGGCCTGCTTCAGACCCGGTTGCAGGGCGTCCCAATCGTGCACTGCCCAGCGCCGGGCATCGGGGAAGCGGGTGGCGATGGTCGCCGCGAGGGCGTCGACCGCGTCGAGGCTGGCGGCCTTGATCACCACGCTGTGGCCCCGGTCGCCCATGGCGAACACGTCCTGGAAATAGCCCAGCGGCAGCTCCGCCAGCCCTCGATCGATGTCGCTCATGCCGGTGGCGTAAAGGCCGACGATCTCCACCACCCCGGCCGAGAACGAGCCATCCAGCCCGGAGCCCAGCAGGGTGAGCCGGTCGCCGAGCCCCACTCGCAGATTGCGGGCCAGCACCGCACCGATCACGATCTCGGCGGCATCGATGTCGTCGAGGTAACGACCGCTCACGAGCAGTCCGGGGATACTGGAGACCCCGGGCTCACGCGCGGGCTCGACGCCGACCAGCTGCACGCCGTAGCTGCGCTCCGCGCTGGACAACAGCGCAAAGGCCGAGGCCCGGGCCGCCACCTGCACGTCCGCCAGCGCTCCCCGCAACTCGCTCGCCGCGCCCCGCACGTCGTCCACGGTGTAGCGCATGCGCGGCTCGTCGATGTAACCCGGCGCCTGCAGCTGAAGGTGGCCGGTGAGCACGCCCAGGGTGTTGTCGATCATCATGCGGTAGGTGCCCAGCTGCAGGGTGATCACGAATACCAGCAGCACATTGGAGAACACCATGGCACCGGTGGTCAGCCAGGTGCGGCGGCGGTGCCGCCACAGGTTGCGCCAGGCCAGTCGCAGCGTGATATTCACTGGCGGGGATTGCGCAGGCTCGACAGCGTGAACAGATTCGGGCTCAGCTCGATGTCGAAGGACTGGGCCGCCACCGTCACTTCCGTCCACTCCCCCGCCGCCTCCAGCTTTTCCATGCGCTGGCGCTGGGCGACGCTGCGGCCACCCAGGATGGCGACGTTCAGCGTTACCAGCTGTTTCACGAGCGCCCCGTCCTGATCGTAGAACTGGTCCTGCAGCACGATGTAGTCGTCGCGAATCTGCAGCACGCGCTTGCCCCAGACCACCGCGGCGTCCTCCAGGGGGCGGCATTCGATGACGTAAACCGTGTGCTCGTCGGCCTGTCGGGTCTCGAGCAGGACGTGCCGGTAATCCTCGACGATCTCATCCGAGCGGGCGATATCCTGGTTGGAGAAATCGGAACCCATCCAACCCTGCCCCATCATGGACGAGGGCACTTTGACGATGCTGTTGACCTTGGGCGAGTAGGTCCACATGGCCCTGTCGATCAGCAGCGTGCCGTTGCCCCGGTCCTTTTTCGGCGCCGTGACCCGCACCAGGGACTTCTTTTCGCCCTCGGTCCAGGCCTTCATCGACATGGCCCGCTCCCACCCCGGCCGATGGATGGTCATGGTCAGCTCGGCATAGGAGCTGGTGCCGCGCCAGTGGTCGATGGCGGCCTTGACCAGCGCCGCGGGATCGTCCTGGTAGGGGTCTCCGGCCCTCGCCAGCAGCGGGATGCACAGCAGCGAAAGCCATAGCAACCCGCCTTCGGCGCGCTTGCGCGACATCGTCAAAACGCTTCCTCCGCTTGGTGTGGCCCTCCAGGCCAATTATCATGGCGTCTAGTTCTAGCAAGATTAACCGGCCCTTGCAAGGGCGTGCCGGAGCACCGGAGCGCCGGGCTGCAGACGCGGGAGCGTGGAGATCGACATGCCGACCATACCAGAGCGCCTGCTGGCGGTGCGCGAGCGCATCACCCAGACTGCCCGCGCCTGCGGGCGCGACCCGGCCACCGTGTGCCTGGTCGCCGTCAGCAAGACCCGGCCGGCAGAGGATGTGCGGGCGGCGCTGGCGGCCGGCCAGCACGATTTCGGCGAAAACTACCTGCAGGATGCGCTGCCGAAGATTCAGGCGCTGTCGGGCGCCGATATCCGCTGGCATTTCATCGGCCCCATACAGTCCAACAAGACGCGCGACATCGCGCGGCATTTCGACTGGGTCCACAGCATCGACCGCATCAAGATCGCCCAGCGTCTCAGCGCACAGCGCGCGCCGGAGCAAGCGCCGCTGCAGGTCTGCCTGCAGGTGAACATCGATGCTGAAGTCAGCAAAGCGGGCTTTGCCCCCGCCGCAGTCGCCGCCGCCGCCGACGCCATCGCGCTGCTGCCGCAGCTGCGCCTGCGCGGGCTGATGTGTATTCCCCATCCCAGCAGCGACCCCAGCGGACAGCGCGCCGGCTTTGCGGCGCTGCGCGCGCTGTTGACGCAGCTGCAGCAGCGGCATCCGCATCTCGACACCCTGTCCATGGGCATGTCCGCCGACCTGGAGGCCGCCATTGTGGAGGGCGCCACCCTGGTGCGCGTCGGCACCGATATCTTCGGCCCCCGCCTGAGCGGCTGATCCATCCGGCCGCCGCGCCACAGCGCGCAGAACCGACTTAAAACTTGCCGGCGGAAGCGCTACACTGCGCGCTCGCAACGCAACCGAGGCGGGAAGCTACCGCGTGAAGGACACCAGAATCGCATTTATCGGCGCCGGCAATATGGCCAGCGCCCTGCTTGGCGGAATGCTCGGCGGCGGCTTTGAGCCAGGGCTGCTCGTGGCCGCCGACACCAACCCGGACTGTCTGGACAGGGCGAGCCGGCTGGGCATAGCGACCACCAGCGACAATGCCGAGGCCTTGCAGGGCGCCGCAGTCGTCGTGCTGGCGGTAAAGCCCCAGGTGCTCAAGAGCGTGCTCGAGCCCCTGCGGCCGCAGTTGAGCAGGCAGCGGCCGCTGCTCATCTCCATCGCTGCCGGCATCGATCTGCAGAGCCTGCAGCGCTGGGGCGGCGAGGATGTGCCCATCGTGCGCTGCATGCCCAACACGCCGGCGCTGGTGGCGACCGGCGCCACCGGGCTGTACGCCAATGCGCACGTCAGCCCCGCGCAGCGAGCGCTTGCCGAGGGCATCATGGGCGCGGTGGGCAGCACGTTCTGGCTGGACGAGGAGCGGCAGCTCGATGCCGTCACCGCCGTATCGGGTTCGGGGCCGGCCTATTTTTTCCTGGTCATGGAGGCCATGCAGGAAGCCGGTCAGGCGCTGGGCCTGGCACCCGCAGTGGCCTCCGCGCTCACCCTGCAGACCGCGCTGGGCGCGGCGCGCATGGCCGTCGAGAGCGATGTCGACGTCGCCGAGCTGCGGCGCCGCGTCACCTCTCCCGGGGGCACCACCGAGCAGGCGCTGCTAACCTTTGAGCGGGGCGGCCTGAAGACGCTGTTTCAGGAGGCCATGGCGCAGTGCGCCAGGCGCTCTGAGACGCTGGCCCGCGAACTGGGCGACTGAGCTGCGGGCGCCCGCCGGAAAACCTTAGTCAAATCACTGGAGAAGCACATGGGTGCGCTGACCGAAGTAGTCGCATATCTGGTAAATACCCTGCTGAGCATCTACCTGATGGTCGTCATCATGCGATTTCTGCTGCAGGTGGCGCGGGCCGACTTCTACAACCCCATCAGCCAGTTCGTGGTGAAGGCCACCAACCCTTTGGTGAAACCCCTGCGTCGCTTCATCCCCGGCCTCGGCGGCCTCGACCTGGCGACGCTGGTGCTGGCTCTCGTCATCCAGTTCGCGGCCATCAACCTGCTGTACCTGATCCTGGCCCACAGTATCCCCAGCCCGATCAGCGCGCTGATCTGGAGTCTGATCGGCATCGCCGCCACCGTGGTGAAAATCTACTTCTTCTCGATACTGGCCGCGATCATCTTCAGCTGGATAGCGCCGGGCAGCCAGCACCCTGCGCTGGGCCTGCTCTACCAGCTCAACGAGCCGGTCATGGCGCCCTTTCGCAAGGTACTCCCGCCACTGGGAGGCCTGGACCTGTCGCCCATACTGGTCTTCATCGCCATCAACGTGATCAACATACTGCTGGCGCACGCCGCCATCGCGACCCATCTGCCCCGCAACCTGCTGATGGTGATATGACGCCGTGCCAGCGCCCGGGCTGCCGCCGGCCACGACGTCCGTAAGCGCGCACTATCGCTGGCAGGGCTGCGACCTGCTGCTGCGCTGCCACGTGCAGGCCAATGCCCGCGGCGATGAGATCAGCGGCCTGCAGGCCGGCCGGCTCAAGGTGCGCGTCGCCGCGCCGGCGCTGGAGGGCAGGGCCAACCAGCGCCTGAGGCGTTTTCTCGCCGCGAGTTTTGGCGTCAGTCCATCGGCGGTGAGCATCGAGCAGGGCGAGGGCCACCGCTTCAAAAGCGTACTCATCGCCGCGCCGCAGGTGCTGCCAGCTGGCTGCGGGATAGCCGGTAAATCCTGATCGCGGCGGCCGCCGCGCTTGTGGGTCGGCCGCCGCATCATTAGACTGCCACTAGTCCGCATGCGCTGCACGATGCCCTCTCACTGACTTGCCGAGCATCAATGCCCAAGACCTTACCCAAAGATTCCGTCGGCCTGGTGACACCCCGCCGGCTGCGCTTCGATCAGCCGCTGACCCTGGCATCGGGGCGCGTGCTGGAGCGCTACGAGCTGGTCTACGAGACCTACGGCGAGCTCAACGCCGAGCGCTCCAACGCCGTGCTGATCTGCCATGCGCTCTCCGGCGATCACCACGCGGCCGGCTACCACGAGGGGCAGGACAAGCCCGGCTGGTGGGACCACTATATCGGCCCGGGCAAACCCATCGACACGCGGCGCTTTTTCGTCGTCAGCCTCAACAACCTGGGCGGCTGCGCCGGCTCCACCGGCCCGACCTCGATCAACCCCGCCACCGGCAAGCCCTGGGGCGGCGCCTTCCCCATGCTGAGGGTGCGCGATTGGGTCGCAAGCCAGGCCCGCCTGGCCGACGCGCTGGGCATCGAGCGGTTTGCGGCGGTGATCGGCGGCAGTCTCGGCGGCATGCAGGCCATGCGCTGGACCATCGATTTTCCGCAGCGGCTGCGCCATTGCATCGCCATCGCCAGCGCGCTGCGCCTCAGCGCCCAGAATCTGGCCTTCAACGAGATCGCCCGGCGCGCCATCACCTCCGACCCCGGCTTCCACAGCGGCGACTACCACGAGCGCGACACGCTGCCGCGCGACGGCCTGGCGCTGGCGCGTATGATCGGCCACGTCACCTACCTGTCGAACGATCTCATGGGCGAAAAATTCGGCAGGGAGCTGCGCGCCGGCAGCTTCGACATCGGGCAGGAATCCGCTATCGAGTTTCAGGTGCAGAGTTATCTGCGCTATCAGGGAGAGCGCTTCTCTGGTCGCTTCGACGCCAACACGTACATTCTGATGACCCGGGCGCTCGACTACTTCGACCTCGCCAGAGACTTCGGCGATGATCCGGTGCGCGCCTTCAGCGGCGCATTGTGCCGCTTTCTGATCGTCTCCTTCAGCACCGACTGGCGCTTCCCGCCCGAGCGCTCGCGGGAGATCGTCGACGCCCTGATCGCCGCCCGCCAGGCCGTGAGCTATGCCGAGATCGCCTCCAACCAGGGGCACGATGCGTTTCTCCTGCCCAATCCCCGCTATGAGGCGATCTTTGCCAGCTACATGCAGCGCATTCATCGGGAGCTGCAGGAGGGTTCATCGCCATGAAGCTGCCACCGGAGCTGGTACAGCAGTGGATCAGGCCCCAGGAGACCGTGCTCGATCTGGGCTGTGGCGACGGCACGCTGCTGCGCCAGCTCATCGACGAGAAGGGCGTGCTGGGTTATGGCCTGGAGATCGACCCCACCGCCATCAACGCCTGCGTCACCGCTGGCGTCAACGTCATCGAGCAGGATCTGGACGGCGGCCTGTCGAACTTTGCCGACGGCAGCTTCGATACGGTGGTGATGACACAGACGCTGCAAGCGGTCCACTACCCGCACCTGGTGATCGACGAGATGCTGCGCATCGGCAAGATGTGCATTCTCGTGTTCCCCAATTTCGGCCACTGGCGCTGCCGCATGCACCTGGGCATCCGGGGGCGCATGCCGGTCTCCAAATTTCTGCCCTACCAGTGGTACGATACACCCAACATCCATTTCTGTACGATCGCGGATTTCGAGTCGCTGTGTCGCGAAAAGCAGATCAGCATTCTCAACCGCAGATTTCTGACCGCGCACGGGCGCGCCAATGTGATGACCCGCGCCTGGCCCAATCTGTGCAGCTTGACCGCCATCTACCGCATCACCCGATAGGTCGATCCCGTGAAATTCACCAACGTTCTACTATTTCTGCTCAGCACCGCCCTGACCTCGTCACTGCTGGCCGATGAACAGCCGTTCGAGGCGACCGCGGGCCCCTACACCGTTTACTACAGCCTGTTTCCGTCGACCTTTCTCCGCGCGGAGGTCGCCCAGGCCTATGGCATCGTGCGCGCCAAGAACCGCGCCGTGCTGAACGTGTCAGTGCGGGAGCGCATCGATGAGGGCGCCCAGGCCCCCACCCGCGAGAAATCGGCGGTGGTGCGCGGCACCAGCAACGACCTCATTCACAAGACCCCGCTGCAGTTCACCGAGGTGAGGGAGCAGGGCGCCCTGTACTACCTTGCCGAGGTGCGCTTCGGCGGCACCAGCCCCCGGCTCTATTTCGATCTGCAGATCGAACCCGATCCCGGCGCCCCGCCCATCGCCATCTCCTTCAGCAAGCAGATGAGCGCCGAGTGATGCAGACCATCGTGCTGGCCAGCGGCAATCAGGGCAAGCTGCGCGAACTGCAGTCCCTGCTGAAGCCGGCGGGTTACGCGGCCGTCTCCCAGCGCGACTTCGAGGTACCCGAGGCCGAGGAGACGGGGCTGAGCTTCGTCGAAAACGCGATCATCAAGGCCCGCAATGCCTGCCACCACAGCGGCCTGCCGGCGCTGGCCGACGACTCCGGACTGGAGGTCGATGCCCTCGACGGCCGGCCGGGCATCTACTCTGCGCGCTTCAGCGGGCCCGGCGCCTCGGATGCCAGCAACAACGAGCACCTGCTCGACGCGCTGCGGGGCGTTGCCAACGCCGACCGCACCGCCCGCTACCAGTGCGTAATCGTCGCGATGCGCCACGCCAGGGACCCCTCGCCCCTCATCTGCCAGGGCACCTGGGAAGGGCGCATCCTCGAACAGCCTGCCGGCAGCGGCGGCTTCGGCTACGACCCCCTGTTCCTGGTGGAGGAATACCAGTGCAGCGCGGCGCAATTGCCCGCCGCGGTCAAGAACCACGCCAGCCACCGCGGCCAGGCGATGCGACAACTGCTGTCCCTGCTCGCCCGCCGCTGACGTGCAGCTGCCGCCGCTCAGCCTCTACATTCACATTCCGTGGTGCGTGCGCAAGTGCCCGTATTGTGATTTCAACTCGCACCAAGCCCCCCTGCAGCTGCCCGAGACCGAGTATGTGAACGCGCTGCTGGGGGAATTCGACCGCCGCTGCGACGCCCTCCGCGATCGCGAGATCGGGTCGGTATTCTTTGGCGGCGGCACGCCCAGCCTGTTTTCCCCTGACGCGATCGGGTCCGTCATCGATCAGCTCGATCGCCGCCTGCGCTGGGCGGCCGACGTCGAAATAACCCTGGAGGCGAATCCGGGCACGGTCGACCGCCAGCGCTTTGCCGGTTTCAGGACCGCCGGCGTCAACCGCCTGTCCATCGGCGTACAGAGCTTCGACGACGCGCTGCTGCGCGCGCTCGGCCGCATCCACGGCGGCAGCGAGGCGCTGGCCGCCATCGCGGCCGCGCACTCGGCCGGCTTCTCCCGGGTCAATGTCGACCTCATGTACGGCCTGCCAGGCCAGAGCACGGCGCAGGCGCTGGCCGACCTGCGCGCTGCCATCGCCTGCGGGATCGGCCACCTGTCCTGGTACGAACTGACGATCGAACCCAATACGGCGTTCTACAACGCGCCGCCAGCGCTGCCGCAGGAAGATCACCTGGCTGCGATGGAGGCTGAGGGGCGCAGCCTGCTGGCGGCAGCAGGCTACGAGCGCTATGAGATCTCCGCCTACGCGCGCCCCGCGCAGGCATGCCGGCACAATCTCAACTACTGGCAGTTCGGCGATTATCTCGGACTCGGCGCCGGCGCCCACAGCAAGCTGACCGATCCCGCCACGGGTCGCATCTGCCGCACCTGGAACACCCGCGTGCCTGCGGACTACCTGGGCAGCGCCCGCCACCAGCCGGCCGGGCGCCGCGAGCTGGCCGCCGCCGAGCTACCCGTGGAATTCATGATGAACGCTCTGCGCCTCACGCACGGCGTGGCCGCTGGCTGCTTTGAGGCCCGCACCGGCCTGGCGTTGAACGCGCTGCAACCGGCGCTGTCGCAGCTGCGCCAGCGCGGCCTGCTGGCAGCCGGGGACCGGCTGTGCACCACCACCCAGGGCAGCCGCTTTCTCGATAGCGTACTGGCCTGCTTTTAGATTTTCTCGAAGATCAGGTCCCACACGCCGTGGCCGAGGCGCTCCCCGCGCTGCTCGAACTTGGTACAGGGCCGCCACGCCGGGCGAGGAGAAAAATGGCCGACGCCGGCTCGATTGACGAAGTCGGCCTGCGCCGACAGGACTTCCATCATGTGTTCGGCGTAGGGCTGCCAGTCGGTGGCCAGGTGAAAGTAGCCGCCGGGGCGCAGCCTGCTGGCCACCAGGGCTGCAAAATCGTCCTGCAGCAGGCGGCGCTTGTGGTGCTTTTTCTTGGGCCACGGGTCGGGAAAATACAGTTGAACGCCATCCAGGCACTGCGGGGGAAGACACCGCTGCAGCACCTCGACCGCGTCCTCGCGATATACCCTCACATTGTCGATGTCCTGCTGTTCGCACAGCCACAGCAGCTTGCCGACGCCCGGTTCGTGGACCTCGATGCCGATGTAGTCAGTGCCAGGCTGCGCCTGGGCCATCTCGGCCAGCGAGGCGCCCATGCCAAAGCCCACTTCGACAATCGCGGGCGCCACCCTGCCGAACACCGCGGCGGGGTCGATCATGCCGTCGGCGGAATCCAGCCCCCACCTGGCCCAGCCCAGCTCCAGCGCCTGCCGCTGCCCTGCCGTCATGCGCCCGGCGCGGCGGACAAAACTGCGCACGGGACGCACGCTCAGGCGCTCCCCGGCAATTTGAACGCAGCCCAGGCGAGCGCCAACCAGCCGATCAGGAAGGCCAGCCCGCCCAACGGCGTGATCGCCCCCAGCCAGCGCACACCGGTCACTGCCAGCAGATACAGGCTGCCGGAGAACAACAGCAGGCCGGCCACGAAGCAGGCGGCACTCAGACCCAGGCCGCTCGTGGCGGGCTTGCTGAGCATCAGCGAGGCCACCAGCAGCAGCGCCAGCGCGTGGTAAAAATGGTACTGCACAGCGGTCTGAAACACCGCCATCATGTCGGGCGCCAGGCGCTCCTTGAGGCCGTGCGCGCCAAAAGCGCCCAGCGCCACGGCAAGAAAACCCGCGAGCGCGGCCGCGCTCAATACGATTCTAGTCAAGGGATACCTCTTCTGGGAGTCAGCCCACCTGCCGCGCAGGTGCCGCAACAACAAAAAAGCCGCTCAACGGCGGCTCTTCGCAACAGCCCGCGTTCAGTCCTGCAGATTTTCCCTGACTTTTTTCATCGCGTTCTGCTCTATCTGTCGAATGCGCTCGGCCGAGACACCGTATTTGACCGCCAGCTCCTGCAGCGTGGCTTTGGATTCGAGCAGCCACCGGCTGGCGATGACATCTCTGGAGCGCTCGTCCAGTTGTTCGATGGCGCGGTGGAGCCTGAATTCACTGCTGCTCTCCCAGTCGGCCGCCTCGAGCTGAACGGCCGGGTCCGCCGCCCGGTCTTCGAGATAACTGGCAGGCGCACTGTAAGTGCTCTCGTCCTCTTCGCCGGCGCCGTCAAACGCGGTGTCGTAGGAGCTCATGCGGCCTTCCATGCGCCGCACTTCCTCGACCGCCACACCGAGATCGGCCGCCATCGCCGCGGCTTCATCGTTGGTCAGCCAGTTGAGGCTCTTCTTATGGCTGCGCAGATTGAAGAACAGCTTGCGCTGGGCTTTCGTGGTAGCCACTTTGACGATGCGCCAGTTGCGCAGGATGTACTCGTGCATTTCTGCCTTGATCCAATGCACGGCAAAGGACACCAGGCGCACGCCCTTCTCGGGATCGAAGCGCTTCACGGCCTTCATCAGGCCGACATTGCCCTCCTGGATCAGATCCGCCAGCGGCAGACCATAGCCGGTGTAGCTGCGGGCGACGTGCACCACAAAACGCAGGTGGCTCAACACCAGCTGGCGCGCCGCATCGAGGTCCTGATGATAGAAGAGCCGTTCCGCCAGTTGCCGTTCCTCTTCCAGAGACAGCATCGGCGTGGCATTTACAGCCTGAATATAGCTATTGACATTGCCGCCAGGCATCATCACCGCTGTGGGCTGTAACTCGGTACTCATGTGGCTTCCCCTTTGTGCAAACCGTGAAATTCTAGCACTCCTATAATTAGAGTGCTAATTCGCAAAAAGTTCCTGTAACGGTGAGGATTAGAACCCGCCCACTCCCGCCGCCTGCCCGCTAGCGCGGCGTGATGGCACCCAGGTGCCGGCTGACCGCCAGCCAGGCGCCGCAGAGCCCCAGCGTCGCGCCGCCCCAGGCCAGCGCCAGGGTATCCAGCACGCTGAGGCCCGCCAGGCGGAAATCGCTCTGATACAGGGCTGCCAGCTCACCGACGGGACCATCGAGCCATAGCAGTACCAGGACGATGAGCAGCCAGGCCACGACGGCGCCGCCGAGTCCATACCAGAGGCCGGTATAGAGAAAGGGCCGACGGACGAAGGCATCGGTGCCGCCCACCAGCTTGATCACCAGAATCTCTTCCCGCCGGCTGGCGATGGCCAGGCGGATGGTGTTGCCCGCCACCAGCAGTACCCCGAGCGCCAGCAGCAGCGCAAGCGCCAGACTCGCGCGCCGGCCCAGCTCAAGCAGCGCATACAAGCGCTGCACCCACTGCAGATCGAGCTGGGCCAGCTCGACCTTCCCGGACGCGCGCAGCTCCTCCAGCAAGCGCTCGAGCGACTCGACCGTGCTGGCTTCAAGCGACGGCGTCAGCACCAGCACCGCCGGCAGGGGGTTCTCCGGCAGCGCGGACAGCAGATCACCGAAGCCCGACAGCTGCCGGAACTCATCCAGCGCCTGTTCGCGGGAGATGTAGCGCGCCTGGGCAATTTCGGGCCGCCCGCCGTAGCTGCCGGCCAGCGCGAGGCCTTCCGTTGCGCTGACGCCGTCGCTCAGAAACGCCGAGATGCGCGCCGCCCCATCCCAGCCAGCGGTCAGCTGCTGCACGTTGTTCAGTGCCACGAACAGCACGCAGGGCAGCGCCAGGGCGATGCCGATCGCCAGCCAGGTGAGCATGCTGGCCAGCGGCGCGCGCAGCAGGCGCTGCAGCGACTGCAGGGCCCCCTGCCGGTGATTTTCCAGCCACGCCCGCAGCTGTTGCGCGAACGTGCTGCGGGATTGCACCGCCCCGCTGTCGCGGCGCGGACGGACGCGACGATCGGCCTGATCCTTGCGGCCACTCACCCTGACAGGCTCCCCTGGGCAGCACCCTGCACCACCCTGCCGTCATGCAGCGTGATGACGCGGCGGGGCTGGCGCGCGATCAGCGCGTGATTGTGCGTGGCGATCAGCACCGTGACACCCACCCGGTTGAATTCCTCGAACAGCGACATGATTTCCGCAGACAGCGCGGGGTCCAGATTGCCGGTGGGCTCATCCGCCAGCAACAGCTCGGGCTTGTTCACCACCGCTCTGGCAATCCCCACCCTCTGCTGCTCCCCTCCCGACAGGGCAATGGGGTTGCGCTGTTCCTTCTGCAGCAGACCGACCTTGTCCAGGGCGGCTCGCACGCGGCGCCCGGTCTCGCGCGGAGGGCTGCCGGCGATAACCAGCGGCAGCGCGACGTTGTCGTACACGCTGCGATCGAACAGCAACTGGTGATTCTGAAAAACGACGCCGATGTTGCGGCGATGATAGGGAATGCGCCGGTCTCTGAGCCTGTTGAGATTCTGGCCGTTGACCACCACCTGGCCACCGGAGGCCCTCTCGATGCACATGATGAGCTTGAGCAGCGTGCTCTTGCCCGCCCCGGAATGCCCGGTGAGGAAAACCAGATCCTCGCGCTCAATGCGGAAGCTCACCCGCTGCAGGGCGTCGTGCCCCTCGGGATAGCGCTTGCTGACGTTGTCAAACTGGATCATTGCCGAGGCAGCCCCGCGGTCGCTTCAGTGCTCATGGGCAAACAGCGCGGCGACAAAATCCTGGGCGCTGAAAGGGCGCAGATCATCGACTCCCTCACCCACCCCGATATACCGGATGGGCAGACCGGTCTGCTTGCAGATCGCGAAAATCACTCCACCCTTGGCGGTGCCATCGAGCTTGGTCAGCGCCACGCCGGAGACGTTGACCACGGATTGAAAGGTCTGGGCCTGGCTGATGGCATTCTGGCCGGTGGCGGCATCGAGTACCAGCAGCGTCTCATGCGGCGCCGAGCTGTCGACCTTGCCCATGACGCGCACGACCTTCTTCAGCTCTTCCATGAGGTTGTCCTTGTTGTGCAGGCGGCCGGCGGTATCGGCGATGAGTACGTCGACGCCCCTGGCGCGGGCCGCCGCCAGCGCGTCATACAGCACCGAGGCGGCATCGGCACCGGTCGGCTGGGAGATCACCGGAACGTCGTTGCGCTCGCCCCAGCTGATCAGCTGCTCGACTGCCGCGGCGCGGAACGTATCGCCAGCCGCCAGCATGACCGAGCGGCCCTCATGTTTGAAGCGCCGCGCCAGCTTGCCGATGGTGGTGGTCTTGCCGACGCCATTGACGCCCACGACGAGGATCACAAAGGGCTTTTTTGTCGGGTCGATCACCAGCGGCAGATCGGAGGGCGCCAGCAATTTGGCCAGCTCGGACGCCAGCGCCTTGAACACCGCATCGCCGTCAGCCAGCTCCTTGCGCTTGATCCCCCCCGCCAGATGATCGACGATCTGGCTGGTTGCATCGACGCCGACGTCCGCCGTGAGCAAGGCCGTCTCGAGCTGATCCATGACGTCATCGTCGATCTCCTTCTGACCGAGCAGAAAGGTTCCGACATTACCGGCCAGGCTGCTGCCAGTGCGCTTGAGGCCCTGCTTGAGCCGTGACAACAGCTTGCCGGCCTTGCCCGGCTCGTCGGCTCCCTCCGGCGTGGGGGCCGGCGCTCCCGCCGGCTGCAGCGGATCGACCGGAACCGCCGAGGTGACGGGCACAACGTCCGCAGCGACGCCCTCATCACCGCCCTTGCGCTTGAAAATCTTCATGGGTAGATACTTTTCTGCCTGAGGATTGATATAGGGAAGACCATTCGTCGGTTATCCTACCATTTTACCGGTTGCAAGGCGCGGCCAAGGCACGCAATGAACAAGACGAGAAGCTCCCGCGCAAGGAGCGGCGACAACACGCTGCGCATCATCGGCGGGCGATGGCGGGGTCGTAAGCTGCACTTTCCCTCCGCCCCCGGACTGCGGCCGACCGGCGATCGCGTCAGGGAGACCCTGTTCAACTGGCTCGCGCCCAGACTGCCAGGGGCGCATTGTCTCGACCTCTTTGCCGGCAGCGGCGCGCTGGGGCTGGAGGCGCTGAGCCGCGGAGCCGCCAGCAGTGTCCTGATCGACAGTTCGGCCCCGGTGTGCCGCGCCCTGCGGGACCACGGGCAGACGCTGCAGGCCGGCCCGGCACTGCAGGTGGTGCAGGCCGACGCGCTCGCCTGGCTGAACACCGGGGAGGCGCTGCAACAGGGGCGCTTTGCCGTGGCTTTCGTCGACCCGCCGTTCCAGGCGGGAATACTTGATCGGGTACTGGAGACGCTGGCCCACGCCGGCGTGCTGGCCCCGAACGCCCTGATCTATATCGAGCACGCCACGACGCAGGCGGTCGGGTACCCCGCGGGCTGGCGGACAGCGCGCCAGCAGCGCGCGGGCCAGGTCAGCTACGCCCTGCTGGAGGCCGCCGCAGTGGCGCCGGCCGCCCCCGTTAACTAACCTTCGGCACAGCGGCAGAGGGATGCATACATGACGGCAGTAGTCTATCCGGGCACATTCGACCCGATCACCAATGGCCACATCGACCTGGTGGAGCGCGCCTCGCGGCTGTTCGAGCGCGTGGTCGTGGCCGTGGCCGACAGCGAGAAGAAGCGCCCCCTGTTCGACCTGCAGGAGCGGCTGCAGCTCTGCGAGCGGGCGTTGGCCGGCATTGCCAACGTCGAAGTGTGCGCTTTTCGCGGGCTGCTGACCGATTTCGTGCCCGGCTGCGGCACGCACGTGGTGCTCCGCGGCTTGCGCGCCGTTTCCGATTTCGAGTACGAGCTGCAGCTGGCCAACATGAACCGCGCGCTGAGTCCCCGCTTTGAATCCGTGTTCCTGACGCCCTCGGATCATTTATCATTCATTTCGGCGAGCCTGGTGCGGGAGATCGCCTCCATGGGAGGCGACATCACACCCTTTGTGCACCTCGAGGTAGCACGCGCGCTGCGACGCAAATTTGCGGCGACCTGATGCGGCCGGCCGCGAGCGCCACTGGCGCCACCAACCGACTTTGACCCGGAGTCTGACACCATGGCCCTGATGATCACGGCAGAATGTATCAATTGCGACGTGTGCGAACCCGAGTGCCCCAATGAGGCGATCTACCAGGGTGAGGACATCTATGTGATCGACCCGAACAAGTGCACCGAATGCGTCGGGCACTACGATGAGCCGCAGTGCCAGCAGGTGTGTCCGGTCGACTGCATTCCATTGAATCCGGAACGCATGGAAACGGAAGAGGAGCTGATGATCAAATATCAGCGGCTTACCGGGAACGCCTGAACGCAGCCCGACTGCACCCGGCCCGACTTAGCACCGCTGGCCCGGCGACCGCAGAGAGCGGGGCCGGAGATGCTACTGTCAATAGGCTGCGACCTGATCCCCTTCGTGATAGGCGTCTGAATCCCGTAACTTCGGCTTGCGGCCGTTGGTACAACCAAGACAGCGCACAAAGGTGGCCTTACCCGGGCCGGCCACCAGGGTCTTGGCGGAATCAGCGACGTTACCGCCCAGCGCCGAGAATGGCAGGCCCACCAGGAAGCCCGCGGTACCGGCCACCGTCATCGCCAACAGTGCGGGGCGGGCGATCACCAGGTCACCCGCCATCGCCAGCGCGGTCGGGCGCTGGTAGGCCTCGTGCTCGTAGAGGGCCTGAGTAAAGCCGGCCTGGGGCAGGCTTAGTAACAGCCCACAACCGGCGGCAACGGTGAGCGACCTGAGCTTTGCCTTCATGATAGCGATTCTCCCTCGGTATCCACCAGGGTCCTGCCCCGGCACTTCGCACAATAAGCCTAATAGTAGTCCCATTGCGGCAGATCGGAACCGCCGGTGTTGGAAACAATTCACACTTCTGTGAGAGGGCGGCCCAAAGGCCGTTCAGCGCTGGCACTGCGCGCAGTAGACCGTACTGCGCTGGCCCAGGCGAACCTCGCGCAGCGCCCGACCGCAGCCCGGGCAGGCCTCTCCCCCTCTGCCGTAGACCTGCAGTTCGTGACGAAAGTAGCCAGGCTTGCCGGTGCTATCGACAAAATCGCGCAAGGTCGTGCCGCCATGCGCTATCGCGCGCTCCAGCACGGCCTTGATGGCGACGGCCAGGCGCTGGTAGCGCAGCGCGGAAATCTGCCCCGCCGCCCGCTGCGGCCGGATGCCGGCCGCAAACAGCGCCTCATTGGCGTAGATGTTGCCCACCCCTACCACCACGCGGCCATCCATGATGAAAGCCTTGACCGGCGCGGTGCGCCCCCTGGACAGCCCGTGGAGATAGCCACCATCGAACGCACCGTCCAGTGGCTCCGGGCCCAGGCCCTGCAGCAGCACGTGCTCGCCGGGCGGCCGCGCGGTCCACAGTATCGCGCCAAAGCGGCGCGGATCGCGAAAGCGCAGCGCGCGCCCGTCGTCCAGCACGATATCGACGTGGTCGTGCGGGGCCGGCGGCACGCCAGCTTCGAGCAGCCGCAGGCTGCCGGTCATGCCCAGATGAACGATCAGATGGCCCCCGCCGCAATCGAACAGCAGATACTTGGCGCGCCGCCGCACCGCGGCGATGCGCCGGCCGGTCAGAAGCCCGGGGAGGTCGCCCGGCACGGGCCAGCGCAGCCGCCCGTCGCGCACGACGACGCCGACGATGCTGCGATCGAGCAGATGCGGCTCAACGCCGCGGCGGGTGGTTTCAACTTCAGGCAATTCGGGCATAATCGGCACTTCCTGAACGGGCGCGGCGCACACCAGGCCGCCGGCCGTCGGTTAAACCAGAGCGCGGTCAGACCGGCGGCGGTTCGCCGAGCGCGGCGGCTGCGCAAATCGAGCAGCAGATGACCACACCAGCCAGCATCATTCTCGGCATCGATACCGGCGGCACCTTCACCGATTTCGTCCTCTGGCGCGAGGGCGAGCTGCGCATACACAAGGTGCTGTCGACCCCCGCGGCGCCCGAGCAGGCCATCCTGCAAGGGTTGCGCGAGCTGGGCCTGGCGCCCGCTGCGCTGGGCGAGCAACTGGTCACCATTCACGGCAGCACCGTGGCCACCAATGCCGCGCTCGAGGGCAAGGGCGTGCGCACGGCGTTAATCACGAACCGCGGACTGAAGGACCTTCTCACCATCGGGCGCCAGGCCCGGGGCAGACTCTACGACCTGCAGCCGACACCGCTGCCACCGCCGGTGCCCGCTGAATTATGCCTGGAAACCGGCGGGCGACTCGACCCCTGCGGCGACGTCGTCGAGGACCTGAGCGACGCCGACCTGGCCCTGCTGAACCGGCAGATCACCGAGCTGGCTCCCACTGCGGTGGCGATCAACCTGCTGTATTCCTACGTCGATGACCGCTTCGAGAGGCGCATCGAGGCGGCCATGCCGGCCGGCATGTTCGTGGCGCGCTCATCCTTTGTGCTGCCCGAATACAAGGAATACGAGAGGGGCATCGCCACCTGGCTGAACGCCTGGCTGGGGCCGCTGATCAGCGGCTATCTGCAGCGCCTGCAGACCCATCTGGACCCCTCACCGCTCTCCATCATGCAGTCGTCCGGCGGCACCATAGCCGCCGAACAGGCTGCGCGCAGAGCCGTCAACCTGCTGCTCTCCGGGCCCGCCGGCGGCCTGGCAGGGGCCCTGTACCTGGGGCGCCTGGCAGGTTCAAGCCGGCTTATCAGCTTTGACATGGGCGGCACTTCCACCGATGTCGCCCTGCTGTGCGGCGATATCCGCCTGACCAATGAGGGCCGCATCGGCCCCTACCCGGTCGCCGTGCCCATGGTGGACATGGCCACGATCGGGGCCGGTGGCGGCTCCATCGCCTACCTCGATGACGGCGGCATGCTGCACGTCGGGCCGGAGTCGGCAGGCGCACAGCCAGGTCCTGCCTGTTATGGCCGGGGCGGCAGCGCCCCCACAGTGACCGACGCCAACCTCGCGCTGGGGCGACTGCGCGCCGATCAATTCCTCGGCGGCAGCATGGCCCTGGACGAAGCCGCTGCACGCCATGCCCTGCAGCGACTGGCCGACGGCATGGGCAAATCCCTGCAGGACGCGGCCGAGGGCATCATCCGCCTGGCCAACGAACACATGGGGCGGGCGCTGCGCGAGATATCTGTCCAGCGCGGCTTCGACCCCAGGGAATTTACCCTGTGCTGCTTCGGCGGAGCGGGCGGCCTGCACGTTTGCGATCTGGCCGAAAACCTCGGCATCCGGCACGCCATCGTTCCTCTCCACGGCGGTGTGCTGTCAGCGCTCGGCATGCTGGTGGCACCGCGGGAGCGACAGGCTTCGAGAACGCTGCGCACGCCGCTGGCCGCGACCAGCGCCGACCAGCTGACTGAGGCGCTGGCAGGCCTGGCGCGGAGTGGGCGGGCGGAACTGCAGGCGGAAGGCGTTGATGACGCGCAGATTGCCCAGGAGGACAGCCTCGACCTGCGCTATCGAGGTCAATCGTACACGCTCAATACGCCATGGCGGGGACGGCTCGATGGCGCGGAGGCCGATTTCCATGAACTGCACGCCTTGCGCTACGGTCACCGCATGCACCTGCCCGTGGAACTGGTCAATGTGCGCTGCCGGGTTTACGCCCCCGGCTCTGAGATCGAGCTACCCGCCGCGAACGTGATACCTGAGCGACCGGTGCCGGCAACTATCGCCGGCCTGTCAGAGGCCGCTGCCGTATTCGACCGCGACATGCTGGCTATCGGCCGCCGCTATGCGGGGCCGCTGCTGATCACCGAACGGGTGTCCACCACCCTGATCAAGTCCGGGTGGCAGGTGAGAAGGGATGCACTGGGCAATCTATTGCTGGAGTATTGCCACGCCAGCCAGGCCGAGCAGGGTCAGTAGAGCGAGACCGCCGCTACTTGATCTTGCCTTCCTTATACATCACATGCTTGCGCACCACCGGATCGTATTTCTTGAATTCGAGCTTGTCCGGCGTGTTGCGCTTGTTCTTGTCGGTCGTGTAGAAGTGCCCGGTACCGGCGGAAGAGATCAGACGGATTTTTTCACGAGACGATTTGGCCATGATGGTGCCCTCTTATACCTTTTCGCCGGCAGCGCGCAACTTTGCGAGCACCGCATCGATGCCGCTCTTGTCGATCACTCTCATTCCCTTGGTGGAAATGCGCAATTTAACAAAGCGCTTCTCGGATTCTACCCAGAACCTGTGCGTCTGCAGATTGGGAATGAACCGCCGCTTGGTCCGATTCTTCGCGTGCGATACGTTGTTCCCTGTTACCGGCCGCTTACCGGTGACCTGACATACTCTGGACATGTGTTTGTCTCTCCACCTGCGGTGAATGCTCTCGAATGGGTTGACCCGGACTAAACGAGCCCGCTCTGCAAGAGGAGGCCTGTTTCAGGGAGCGCGGCAATTTACCAGAACTCCCATCACCGTGCAAGCGCCGATGCGCCAACCCGATCAGCTGGATCGGTATCGCGCGACACGCGCCGTCAAGCCTGCGCCTGCGACAAGCGCCCCCGACGCCGCTGTCTGCCACTTCCAGCCACACTGCCGAGCCGCAAGCAGGTTCACAGGGAACGCCATGATGCGCAGGCGGCCCTTGGCAAGCTGCCGCCCCTGCCTCCATGCCCTGGTCCGTCGCAGCCCAGGCACCGCCAGGCAGCGACTGCGCCCGCTTGCATGATCCAGACAAATCTCTGATTATGAATCAGCGGCGCTGGCTGCAGGCACGCCAGCGGAGCCGGCCGGCAAGGGTCGCGCGCTGTCGCAGCTCTCTTGCGCCCGCCCAGTGCCCAGCTTCCTGCCAGACCTGCACTTTCCACCTGGCAGGTTGACACTGGCCAATCCGCACAACGGTTTCACAATGGGTCACTGGAGATCGCCATGGCAGTGAAGTTTCCCAGCAGGATCAGTTTCAATCGACAGGTCCAGCGCCTGCTGCAAATAGCCAGTGAAGCCGCGGGCGGAGAAATCGCCGCAGAGCGGCTGCAGTGGAGCTTCAATAAGGGCCTGTGCCTGCAGGCGTCGGCGCTGTCACTCAAGGGCGCAGCGCTGCCCGGCGCCAGCCTCTGTGTTGCCAAAGTACAGATCTTTCTCGCCTTGCTGCCGCTGTTGAGAGGCAGGCTGCTCATCAGAAGGCTGGTCATGGAGCAGCCGGTCCTGAAATGGCGATTGGGCGCCCGAGCGAGTGCGCCTGGCGGGGCCGGCGACGACACGGCCGCGACGGCCCCCGCTAAACTGCCCTCGCTGCTCACGGTCGAGAGGCTGCAGGTGACCGACGGCAGCGTTTTTCTGGATTTCAGTGATACCTCCGAAAATCGTGGACCGCTGGACATTCACAGCATTACTCTCAACGCATCTCACCTCTCCGCCAACACCGTCGCCCCCTTCGAGTTCGCAGCGGCCCTTAGCAGGAGCGGCAATATCAGCGGCGACGGGCAGGTGGGCAGCGCGCACGACCGGGCCGGACGCACACAACTGCGGGCCCACGTCTTACTGGATGGCGTCGACGCGGCGCTGCTCTCGGGACAGCGGCGCCCGCCGCATGAGCACGAAGGTTTACAGGGATATCTCTCCGGCCAATTGGATTTTGCCGGAGACCTGAACTCGGGTGGATGTCTGCAGGGCGACCTCGATCTGAGCTGCATCAGATACCGGGACGACACGCGCTGGGAAACGCCGCTGGCGGCCCAGTCCGCCCGGCTCCAATGGCAGATCGCGCTCTCGCGGCAGGATCTGACGGTGCAGCGGGCGAACCTGCAGCTGGCCGATCTCAACGCCTCGGTGCAGCTGACTGTGGCCAACTGGCTCGATCATCCCTCGATAAGAGACGCGCAGCTCACCGGCGACCTGCCGACGCGCACCTTGCTGCCCCTCATACCCTGGCGCATGCTCGGCGCCGAAGGCCCGCCGCTGCGCGCCATCATGGCCCGCGGCGGCAACGTGAAAGTCAGTACGATCAGCCTGCCGCCGCTGCCGTTGACGGGCGTCAAGCCGTCGGCCCGCGCCCTGCTAGAGTCGTGCGAGATCGAGTTGACCGCAACCGACCTGCTGCTGCCCGGTGCTGGATTGCGCCCCAGGCTGCGCGTGATCGAGGGCGTATTCAACGTCAAGCACGGCACCCTGAGCAGCGACTGCATCCGCACGCGCACTGGCGCAGTGGCGCTGCCGAACATCTCCCTGCGTGCGGAGCAGCTGTTCGACCAGCCGCGGCTGCGCGCGGCGGCACAGGGTCCGGCCGTGGTCGATGACGGCGGGCCGGGCTCCGGCGACGAAGCGCTGCTGCACTGGGGCATTCGCGAACTCACCGGCGCCGCCGACGTCACCATCAACGTGGACTTCGACCGCGCGCGCAGCGAACCGCTGCTCGCCGAGGGTGCCGTCAACGTCCGGGGGCTGCGCATCATCACCGCCCGAAGCGGCGCACAGCTGGGCCTGGACGGCCAGATAGCAGTGGCCAACAGCTCGGGCCTGCTGCTCAAACTCCAGCACTGCGAAGCCCGCGTCAACGGAGCGCCCCTTACGCTGCACGGCCTGGTCAGCGGTATCCGCACGGCCGACCTGCTGATCGATCTCCAACTGCTGGCGCGCGAGCTGGCGCTGGCGCCACTGGCGGAGGTCATTCCACCGCTGGCCCGAAGCCAGCTCGCCGGCAACCTCAACGCCGATCTCAAGCTCAGCTATGCCGCAGCCGATGCAGAACACATCGACCTGCAAGGACGCCTGGACATCGACGATCTGCGCTGGCGGCAGGCTGACATCGATGTCGCCGACGCCAAGGTGAAAGTGAGCCTTCACACCAACCGCGTCGTCCTCGAACGCGCGGACGGCAACTTCAATGGGCAGCCCATGGCAATCCGCGGCAACATCGCCGAACTCCCGCGCATCGTCGCCTCCGTTCACGCGACCTCGCCGGAGCTCGACATCGACCGCCTGGCTGCGCTGATCACAAACCGCAGCAACGATGGCGACGCGCCTGGCGCGACCGGCGAGACGCCAACCCGCCTGCGTCCCCCTGAGGACGCCGAACTGAGCCTCTCGGTAGCGGTCGATAAAGGCTGGTACCGCATGCAGCGCTTCGGCGAGCTGATCCTTGCCGCAAAATTCAAAGGCCCGATCCTGGAGGGCCACAACTTCGACGTCCACATCGCCGACGGCCGCCTGCACACCCGAGGCACTGCCGATTTTCATGACGCGAAGCATATCGGATTTGACGCCCGCTACGAGATCAAGGGCGTCAGCCTGGAGAAGTTTCTGGCGCTGCTCTACGACAACCCGCCGCCGTATAGCGGTCAGGCCAGCAGCAGAGGCAATCTGCAGGGCTTTCTCGGCAGCCGGTTTCTGGAGCAGGCGCGCGGTTCAATCATCGTCAAGGCAGGGCCCGGCAATCTGCCCAGAGCCAGCGCCCTCGGTGAAGCGCTGCACGATGCGATGGCGTTCGCTCGGCTCAAGGGCCTGCTGTCAGGATCCATGCGGCAGTTCAACCAGCGCAAGCGGGTGCCTTTCGACAAGTTCTACCTGCAGGGCCAGTTCGTCGAGCACCGCTTCGATATCCTCTCGATGAAGCTCAATACGCCCGGCGTCAAGACCGAGTGGAAGGGCTTCCTGCACCTGCCCGACAATTCCGTCGAGATCGATGTCGAGGTCTCCCTGCTGGGGGGCCTGGATACCGCGCTCGAGCTGGTGCCCGTAGTGGGCAGCACCGCCAATAAAATGTCCCGCATCTATCTGCACCTGGACGGCCCCCTGGACGACCCCAAGGTCGAGAAGACCCTGTGGAACTCCCTGGAGGATGTCCGCAAGCGCCCGCTGCAGACGCTGGAAAAGAACGTAGGCAAGGGCCTGGACACGTTCGAAAAGGGCGTGGGCAAGGGCCTGGACACCTTCGAA
Source organism: uncultured Gammaproteobacteria bacterium (assembly GCA_963792875.1). Lineage (GTDB taxonomy): Bacteria > Pseudomonadota > Gammaproteobacteria > Pseudomonadales > JAHEGP01 > JAHEGP01. Next base: position 814,230 of record CAWBXV010000002.1, read on the forward strand.
AAGAGCGTGGGCAAGGGCCTGGACACGTTCAAGAAATTCTGGCAGTAGCGGCCGCTGCTGCGCTCTCAGATCAGACCGCGCTCCGCCAGCGAGACGACCTCGACATCGCCCACCACCATGTGATCGAGCACGCGGATATCAACCAGCGACAGCGCCGACTTCAGGCGCTCGGTGATGCGGATATCCGCCTGGCTCGGCTCGGCAATCCCCGACGGGTGGTTGTGAGCAAAGATCAGCGCCGCCGCATTGTGGCGCAGCGCCTGTTTGACGACCTCACGGGGATAGACACTGGCGCCGTCGATGGTACCGAAGAACAGCTCCTCGCAGGCGATCACTGCATGCCTGGTGTCCAGAAACAGGCATACGAACACCTCGCGCTCGAAGCCGCGCAGATGGGCCATCAGGTAGCGGCGAGTTTCGTCCGGGCTGGTGAGCACGCTGCCGCGCTGGAGCTTCTGCAGCAGGTGGCGCCGGCTCATCTCCAGCACCGCCTGCAGCAGCGCGTACTTTGCCGTCCCCAGCCCCAGGCAGCCGCAAAAGCGCTGCTGATCGGCTTCGAGCAGCGGCCGCAAGCCACCGAAGCTGTCGAGCAGCTCGCGCGCGAGATCGACCGCGGACTTGCCCGCGACCCCGGTGCGCAGAAAAATCGCCAGCAATTCCGCATCGGACAGCCCCCCAGGACCTGCCGACAGCAGCTTCTCCCTCGGCCGCTCGGACGCCGGCCAGTCTTTGATAGCCATTGCAACCTCCTTGTGCTTCGGCCACTATTTGCGATTTGACTCAGCCATCGGCCATCATAGTCGGCGGATGGACCTCCGGTGGTGAATCTGGCAATAATTCCATGCAAGCACTGAGCGGCAACAATATCCTGGTCGGCGTCAGCGGCGGCATCGCCGCCTACAAATCGGCGGATCTGGTCCGCAGGCTGCGCGACGCAGGAGCCGAGGTGAGGGTGGTGATGACGCGGGCGGCCCGCGAATTCATTACACCACTGACGCTGCAGGCACTGTCGGGAAATCCGGTGCATGTGGACCTGCTCGACCCCGCGGCCGAGGCGGCCATGGGCCATATCGAGCTGGCGCGCTGGGCGGACGCCATGCTGGTTGCCCCCGCCAGCGCCGATTTGATGGCGCGTGCGGCCATGGGGCTGGGAGACGAGCTGCTCACCACCTTGATGCTGGCGCTGGACGCCCCACTGGCACTGGCTCCCGCAATGAATCAGGCCATGTGGCGCCACCCTGCGACGCAAGCCAATCTGGCGCTGCTGCAAAGCCGGGGCGTGCACATCCTGGGGCCTGCATCGGGCGCGCAGGCCTGCGGCGATACCGGGCCTGGCCGCATGCTGGAGCCGACGGAACTGGTCGACGCGCTGGCGCGCATCTTCGGCCGCGGTCCGCTGTCCGGGCTGCGCGTCGCCATCACCGCCGGGCCGACCCGCGAAGCCATCGACCCAGTGCGCTTTATCAGCAACCACAGCTCAGGCAAGATGGGGTACGCCATGGCGCAGGCGGCGGCCGCGGCCGGTGCCAGAACCACGCTGATCAGCGGGCCCGTCGCGCTGCCGGCACCCGCCTTCGCCGAGTTGATACCCGTGATCAGCGCCCAGGAAATGTACGACGCCAGCCTGGCAACGGCGCTCGAGTGTGACATTTTCATCGCCACCGCGGCGGTCGCTGACTACCGGCCGGCACGTGTCGCCGATCACAAGATAAAGAAGTCGCAGCAGCAGATGCAGATCGAACTCGAGCGCAACCCGGACATCATCACGGCCGTCGCGGCGCTGGCCAACAGGCCATTCTGCGTAGGTTTTGCCGCGGAAACTCAGGATGTAGAACACTACGCCAGGGATAAATTGCAGCGCAAGAGCCTGGACCTGATCATCGCCAACGATGTCAGCGACACGACCATCGGCTTCAACAGCGATCACAACGCGGTGACGCTGATCACGGCGCAGACCAGCATCCCCCTGGCCAGAGCCACGAAGGGCGAGCTGGCGCGGCAGCTCATCGAGGCGATCGGCCAACATTACCATGCCCGCCGCGGCGGCTTTTAGCACTGGCTCAGAAGTCAACTAAACTTCGTGTTACTTCCGTAACCGAAATCGAGAGTGCCGAAATCCGCATGAGCAAGAAGCAGACCACCAAGCAGAACAGCGATTCCACGGCACGCGCGCTGCGTCCGATACTTTATTACGCAGGTGTGGTGCTGGCACTGTTGCTGGTGTGTGCCCTGATCATTCAACTGATGCAGTTGCGGGCGGTGAATCAGGAGCAGCTGGAACGGGCCAGCGTCAACCAGGTGAGGGCCTACGGCGTGGCCATTTCGCGCTTTGTGCTCGACCAGCAGGTGTACCTGCAGTCACTCACTCACGACCCGGAGATTCTCAAGGCCGTGCGCGATCGCGACTCCCTTGCGCTGCGCACCCTGGAGTCCCGCTTTACCACCGCCTATGCGACCGCGAGCCAGCTGCATATCATCCCTTTGAACAAGCTCGGCACCGCCGCCAGAGACTTTCCGGACCAGCGCCTGAACAGCATCGAAACGGCGATGATCGTGGACGCCCACCGGGGCAAGAAGGTCTCTCCAGAGACCTATCGCAAGGGGCCGCAGAACGTCATTACACTGCTCCAGGTCATCGGTCAGGGGGACGTCGTCGAGGGCGTGCTGTTGCTGAGCATCAACGGTCAGGTACTGGGCCGCATCATGTCGGATCTGCTGGGCAACCAGGGCGCCCTGGCCCTCCACCAGCGGGTCGGCAGCGACAGCATCGAGATGTTCGCCATCGGCACGAGCGCAGCACAGGCCCCCGCGGCACGTGCCGCCGTGCCGGGTCTCGACAAGTGGGAGCTGGTCTTTCGGGGCTCCGCGGCATTCATCGCCGCCAGCAAAGCGGCCCCGGGCCTCTCGTGGCTGGTGCTGCTGGCCGCAGGCCTGGCGCTGATGGGCTTCGGCGCCGTCCTGTTCCGCCACCTGCAGAAGCGTCTGGACCAGAAATTCGACCAGTTGCTGGACTATCTCGCCCGCCTCAATCAGGGCGAGCGCGCGCTGCCGCCGGCCCTGGAAATCAGGCAACTGACCGCCATCGGCGGCCTGGCGTTTGAGCTCAGTCAGAAGCCCCCGATATCCGGCAAGCCCTCACAAGTGGACGCCGCAGCGACCGCACAGCTCAGCGAGAAAATGTCGGGCAAAAAGGCGGCGCCGCCGTCCAGGAAGGGAATCGCCACCGCCGATGTGGAGACCCTCGCGGAGGAAACCGCGGCACCCGCCATTGCGCCGGGCCTGTTCCGGGCCTACGACATTCGCGGCATCGTCGGCCAGGACCTCACCGCCGACGCGGTCTACCACATCGGCCTGGCGGTGGGCAGCACGGCCCTTGCACGGGGCGAAACGGCCGTGCTGGTTGGCCGCGACGGCCGCTTGAGCAGCGAGGAGCTGTCGGAACGGCTGGCGGCGGGAATCCAGGACAGCGGCCTGGATGTCATCGACCTCGGCGCAGTCCCCACACCGGTCCTGTATTTCGGCACCCAGCAACTGAATACCTCCAGCGGCGTCATGGTGACCGGCAGCCATAATCCACCCGAATACAACGGCCTTAAGATCGTCATTGGTGGGCAGACTCTGGCCGGCGAGGACATTCAGGCGCTGCGCAAGCGCATCGAGCAGGGCCAGTTGAGCAAGGGTGAGGGTACCTACAACACCATCGACCTGATCGACCAGTACGTCGACTACGTGCTCGGCGATATCGCCGTCGCGCAGCCGCTCAAGCTGGTGATCGACTGCGGCAACGGCATCGCCGGGAGAGTGGCACCGCGACTGTTCGAAGACCTCGGCTGCGAGGTGGTGCCGTTGTACTGCGAGGTCGACGGCAATTTCCCCAACCACCATCCGGACCCGACGGTAGCGGACAACCTCAAAGCGCTCATCAGCCGGGTGAGATCGGAGAAGGCCGACCTGGGCATCGCCTTCGATGGCGATGGCGACCGCCTTGGCGTGGTCAGCGCCAGCGGCGAGATCATCCCCGCCGACCGGCTGCTGATGCTATTCGCCCAGGACGTGGTATCGCGCAACCCGGGCTGCGATGTCGTTTTTGATGTAAAATGCTCGCGCCACCTCAACGACGTCATTGCCGGCTACGGTGGCCGGCCCGTGATGTGGAAGAGCGGCCACTCCATGATCAAGCAGAAAATGGTGGAGACGGGAGCCCTGCTGGGCGGTGAATTCAGCGGCCATATCTTCTTCAAGGAACGCTGGTTCGGCTTTGACGACGGCCTGTACAGCGCCGCGCGGCTGATCGAGATCATGAGCACGACCAATCCCGACCTCGATCAGCTGATGGAACAATTTCCGAAAACCGTGAACACACCGGAAATTCAACTCGAGGTAGGTGAGAATCGCAAGTTTGCCGTCATGGACAACCTGGCCGGCGCGGCCGATTTCGGCGATGCCAAGATTACCCGCATCGACGGCATTCGCGTCGACCTGCCAGACAGCTGGGGCCTGATCCGGGCATCGAATACGACGCCCCGCCTCACCCTCCGCTTCGAGGCGGAGTCCAGCGACGCCATGGCCCATATCAAGGAACTGTTTGCAGGCGAGCTCAGGCGCCTGGAACCTCAGCTCAATGCCAGTTTCTGATCATCAACCAAGCTGTATCAGCAAGAGAGGAAACACATGTCCCTGACCCGCGAAGCCGCCCTGCAAGTGGCTCAGGTGCTGACCGAAGCGCTGCCCTACATCCGGCGCTTTACCGGCAAGACGATCGTAGTCAAGTTCGGTGGCAACGCCATGGTGGACGAGGCGCTGAAGCAGGACTTCGCCCGCGACATCGTGCTGATGAAGCTGGTTGGCATGAACCCCATCGTGGTACATGGCGGCGGCCCGCAGATCGGCGAACTGCTGGGCAAGCTGGGCATTCCCACGGAATTTATCGGTGGCATGCGGGTCACCGACAGCCAGACCATGGACGTGGTCGAAATGGTGCTGGGCGCTAGCGTCAACAAGAGCATCGTCACCGCCATCAACCGCAACGGCGGCAAGGCCATAGGCCTTACCGGCAAGGACGCCGATCTCATTCAGGCGCGCAGACTGGAGTACAAACGCACCGCACCGGAGACCGCGGTGCCGGAAATCATCGATATCGGACATGTCGGGCTGGTGGAGAGCATCAATCGCAAAGTGCTGGAGGTCATGCTGCAAAGCGACTTCATACCGGTCATAGCACCCATCGGCGTGGGGCCGGAGGGAGCGTCCTACAACATCAATGCGGACATCGTGGCGGGCAAGATTGCCGAGGTCATGTGCGCGGAAAAGCTGATGCTGTTGACCAACGTGCCCGGCCTGATGAACAGCGACGGCGAAGTGCTGACGGGGCTGGCGACTGCCGAGGTCGAGGCGCTGATCGCCAACGGCACCATCACCGGCGGCATGTTGCCCAAGATCCGCTGTGCTCTGGATGCCGTTGCCGGAGGCGCGCGCTGTGCGCATATCATCGACGGCCGCGTGCCACACGCGGTGCTGCTGGAGATCTTTACCAACGTCGGCGTCGGCACCCTGATCACCAACGCATCACAGCAGGCAAGCACAACCTAGCGCGCGAGCGCCGTCTGCGCTTGTTTCATCAGGACGGCGAAGCGCACCTTGTCTCTATCGAACTGCATCACCGATTCCGAGCGCTCCCGCTGTAATTTGTCGATTGCGCCCTCGGCATAGGCGACTTCGGCCTTCAACTCGGCAATGCGCGATGTCAGTGGCTCGGGCACAGACCGGCCACGGCGGAGATGGTTGGCAGCCGCCCCCTGTTCAGTCTCAATCTGCGTCTTGAGGGCCAATAGACTGCCCTGCAGGATGCTGATGCGGGTATCAAACTCCTTGACGCCGCGCTCCCTCGCGGCATCGATCTCCTCGGCGCTGCTGTAGCGCAGTATCAGCGACTGATCCCACTTGCGCATGCGCTCAAGCTCTGCCTGGCGCGCCCGATCTTGGGCGGCGGCCTCGTCCCGCTCACGCTTTTCCTCTTTGGTCAGCTCGCGCGGCACCACCTGGAGCACGTCGCCGCTGGCGCTGACGACGCTGTAACCCAGGGGAACGATGTCGGGCAGCAGGCGATCGGTCTGGACCATCTGGCCCTGGGAGTTGTGGTAGCGGTAGTAGACTTTCTGTGCCGATGCATTGCCGCAGACCAGCAGCCCCGCGCTCAGCGCCCCCACGCCAATATTGAATACACGACTAACGACTCTGTTCATGACTGCTGTTCCCGGCTCTGGCAGTGGCACATCCGCCTGTTTCGGGCGTCCCCGAGCCCTGGCTGCGGTCGGGCGCTCGGGTCTCCCCTGGCAGTTCACACACCGCGCAACGATCAAGCCCCATCGATGCCATAGCGGCTACGGTACGCTTCGATACGCTCCAAAATGTCCATGTCACCACCGTGAAGGCCGAGGTGGGTGACGATGTGGCCCAGCGCTACAATGCTGATCACGGGCAGGCGATAGTGCTGTTCCAGCTCCTGCACCGCCGACAGGGCACCCTCGCCCCGCTCCTGGCGATCGAGGCCAATCACCACACCTGCCGCCTGTGCGCCCTCATCGGCAATCAACCCCAGCGACTCCCTGATAGCAGTACCCGCCGTAATGACGTCATCGATAATCAATACGCGACCTCCTACCGGTGCGCCAACCAGCCTGCCGCCTTCGCCGTGGCTCTTGACCTCCTTGCGGTTGAAAGCATAGGGGGTGTCGATGCCATGGCTCCTGGCCAACGCAATCGCCGTGCTCGCGGCCAACGGGATGCCCTTGTAGGCCGGGCCGAACAACATATCGAACTCGATGCCCGAGGCGACGATAGCTGCCGCATAGCTCTCTCCCATGACGGCCAGTGAAGCGCCGCTGCAGATGGCCCCCGCATTGAAGAAGTAAGGGCTTATCCTGCCGGACTTGAGCGTGAATTCACCAAACCTCAGCGCGCCACTGGCTCTCGCCGCCTGAATGAAATTTTCCTGATACTGTTCCATCCGCGGCCTACGTCTCCCGAGTAATTTTGGCAAAGGGGATGATTATCGCCAGTCAATCGGCGGTACTTTATCACATTGCGCAGCTTGTCCGGGAAGCCCGCAAGCGCTCGCCCCATGGTTCATGCACAGCTCGCCGGACCATGGCGGCCGACGCATTCCAGAGAAGCAGGCCTACCGCAGGATGAATCCAGCGCGACAGGGGCGCAACCACTGCCGACAGATTGCCTTGCGATAGCGGGCAGAGGGAATTTACCAGGGGGGACGGTCGACAGGAGGGCTTGCGATGCTCCTGAGAAAAACCAATGTACTGCCATCGGGAACTGCCTTCGGTTATCATACGTCCTCAGGTAACGGGGAGGCAACATGAGAATCATCAGCTTCTGCGCCGACGGCATCGAACAGGCCGCCAGGGAAGGATTTTTCAAATGGGTAGTGCAGCAGGATGCCGATGTGATCTGCGTTCAGGATCTGCGCGCCCAGGAATATGACCTGCAAGATGATGAATACTTTCCACAGGGCTATTTCCCCTATTTTTTCGACTCCCCGAATTCTGTCAATGGCGTCGCGATCTACGTGCGCCAGATGCCCAAGGCGATCATGACGGGCCTGGGGTTTGGCGAACTCGACATCGAAGCGCGCTACATCCAGGCCGATTTCGAACACATCAGCATCGGCTGTCTGCTGGCGCCCGACGCCCGCCCCGACCATCCGGAAGATCTGGCCAGAAAAGAGCACTTCTACAAACTGCTGCAGAACCACCTGAACAAGATCCGCAACAAGCGGCGCGAGTACATCATTTGCGGCAGCTGGTTCATGACCCATCGCGAAATCGACTTGCAGGATGCCGCCGCGGCCGCCACCAAGCCGGGCTTTCTCCCCGAAGAGCGCCAATGGCTCGAGGTGCTGTTTCAGGACCTTGGCTACGTGGATGGCTTTCGCAGCGTCAATTCCGATGGCGACGAGTTCACCTACTGGCCAGCAGGCAACCGGGACGAGGGCGGCATGCGCTCGGACATGCAGGTGCTTTCCAACGGCCTGCGCAACCGCATCGAATACGGTCTCATCTACAAGACGCGAGCTTTCTCCTCGCACGCGCCCGTCATCATGGATTACGACATCGAAGTCGACTGAAACGGGCGCTGCAGCCAGCATGCGCAGCTGACGACAGCACAGCCATCAGGCCTGCAGCGAAGCCCGCTGCAACGCCAGCAGCTGGCCGATGCCACTGCTGGCCAGCGCCAGCATTTCCTGCAGGTGCAGGGCGCTGAACGGTTCACTCTCGGCGGTACCCTGCAGTTCGATAAAACTGCCCTCGTCCGTCATCACCACGTTCATGTCGGTATGGGCCGACGAGTCCTCGCGGTAATCCAAATCCAGCACCGGCACATTCTCGCAGACGCCGACCGAAACTGCGGCGACCAGCCGACGCAGCGGGCTGCGACCGATCTGCCCGTCCGCCTGCATCCGCGCGAGGGCGTCGGCCAGCGCCACGCAACCGCCGGTAATCGCCGCCGTCCGCGTGCCGCCGTCGGCCTGGATGACATCGCAGTCGATCTTGACGGTGTATTCGCCCAGGGCTTCGAGATCGAGCGCGGCGCGCAGCGAGCGACCGATCAGGCGCTGAATCTCGACGGTTCGGCCGCTCTGCTTGCCCCGCGCCGCCTCACGATCCATGCGGCTACCGGTCGACCTTGGCAGCATGCCGTATTCCGCCGTCAGCCAACCCTGCCCCTTGCCGCGCAGAAAGCGGGGCACTCCCGCCTCGACGCTGGCCGTGCAGATCACCCGGGTGTCGCCGACCGAGATCAGCGCCGAGCCCTCGGCGTGGCGGGTAAAATTTCTCTCCAGGCTCACTGCGCGCAACTGATCGGGCCTGCGACCGCTGGGTCTGTCCTGCTGCATGGTTCCATTCCTGTCTGTGCGTGGAGCGCATCGCGCCGAGGGCGCATTATACATGACCGCCGCGACAGCGGCGGTGTACCCCCGGGCGATCCCGGCTAGAATGGTCGGCTTTGCATCGGGAGGCGCAGATCGATGATCAACAGCATGACGGCATTCAGCAGACGGGAGCACTCCGGCAGCTGGGGCCACCTCACCTGGGAGCTGCGCTCAGTCAATCACCGCTACCTCGAGCCCGCGTTCAAGCTGCCGGAAAACCTGCGGCATCTGGAGCCGGCCCTGCGCGAACGCATCAAGCGCGGCCTCGCGCGCGGCAAGGTCGAGTGCAGCCTGCAATTTTCCGCCCACGCCGGGATCGCCTCGATGGGCGCAGTCAACGCGGAGCTTCTCGCCGCCCTGCTGGCCACCTGCGGTCAGGTCTGCAGCCAACCCGGCCACTGGGCGGCGCTCAACCCGCTGGAGATTCTGGCCTGGCCCGGCATACTGGAGGACGGCGGCGCCGGGGATGACACCGTCACCAGCGAAGCTCTGCTGTTGTTCGATCATGCCCTTCAGGAGTTGCGCGCCACCCGCCAGCGCGAGGGCGAGCAGCTGGCGCGCTTCATTGCACAGCGGCTGGACGACATTCCGCCACTCCTGGACGAACAGCGCAGCCGCATGCCCGCCCTGCTCGCAGAACAGCGCAACCGCATCGTGCAGAAGCTGAGGGAGGTCGACGCGGGCACAGACCCCGAACGACTGGAGCAGGAGCTGGTCCTGCTGGCACAAAAATCCGACGTCGATGAAGAGCTCGACCGCCTGCAAGTCCATCTGCAGGAAGTCAGGCGCGTCATCACGGCAGGTGGCGCGTGCGGTCGCCGCCTGGATTTCCTCATGCAGGAGCTCAATCGCGAAGCCAATACCCTCTCGGCCAAATCGCTATCGGCCGACAACACCCTCGGCGCCGTCGCGCTGAAAGTGCTGATCGAGCAGATGCGGGAGCAGATCCAGAATATCGAGTAAGCTCTCCGCTCTTTCGCACCCCTCCGCGGGGCCCGCTGCTGCGGGTCCGGGGGTCACGCCGGCAGCGGCAGACTGAAGCGCATCCGCCGCGGTTATGGACAGCAAAACGGTATCGCGTCCACTTCGCCTCAAGCGGCCCGGCGCCGCCCATGACGCCCCCGGCTGAACGTTTTATAATCCGGGTCCGGGTTCTCGCACTTGCGGGGGACCATGCGGGCGACGCCGCACGCACGACAAGTGGACGCCCGACCATCCCATCAGACCAAGCGCAGGCCGGCCAGCATGAGAAAATTTCGAGGTAATCTTTACACCGTTTCGGCGCCGTCCGGTGCGGGCAAGACGAGCCTGGTGCAGGCCCTGCTGTCAGCCTGCCCAGACCTTCAGGTTTCCATATCGCACACCACCCGACCCATGCGGGCGGGCGAGCAGGATGGCGTCAACTACCACTTCGTCAGCCAGCAGGCATTTCAGGATCTGCTGGCGGAGGATGGCTTTCTCGAGCACGCCCGCGTGTTCGAGAACTGGTATGGCACGTCCCGGCAGTGGGTCGAGGATACCCTGCATGGCGGTCTGGATGTGATTCTGGAAATCGACTGGCAGGGTGCGGCGCAGATTCGACGGCTGTTTCCCGAAACGATCTCCATCTTTATCCTGCCACCGTCGCGGCAGGCTCTGGAAAGCAGGCTGAAGGGACGGGGACAGGACGCCGCCGCCGTCATCGCGGGCCGCCTGGCGCAGGCCACCAGCGAGATGTCGCACTACGCGGAGGCGGATTTCCTCGTCATCAATGACGACTTCGCCACAGCTCTGGACGACCTGTGCGCCATCGTGCGCAGCCAGCGCCTGACCCTGCGGCGTCAGGCCGAGCGCCAGGCGGGCCTGATCGCCGATCTTCTGGACTGAAGCGAACAGCGCCTCGTCACCAGATCAGCCACATAATAGCCACCAACATTTTTTGCACCGCATCAAGTTACTTTGATAGACTAACCTGTCTTGTTGCCGATGCAGGCGTGGGTATTTCGCCGGACGTACCAACCTGTCCGCCCCATTGCATGTTGCGCGCAGTATACACCTCCCTGACCCAATACCGGTGGACACACTATGGCACGAATTACCGTCGAGGATTGCCTTGAACACGTCGACAATCGCTTTCAACTGGTGATGGTCGCGTCCAAACGCGCACGCCAGATCAGCGTCTACAAAAAGCCGCCGCTGGTGGTGGAAGACTCCGACAAGGCGACTGTCATCGCACTGCGGGAAATCGCCGAGGGGCTGGTGACGCGCGACATCCTCAATGACACCAGCGGAGACTTCGAGGAGCGAGAGCAGGCCATCGCCATCGACCTCTCAGCCGCCATGTTCCCCCCCGAGGACTGATTCCCGGCCCCCAGGAGCACTCATGGACTCCGCTACCCGCGTCATTGCCAAACCAGAGACAGAGCGGGTAGCTCAAGGCATTGACGCGCTGACAGCGGTCCTTTCCGAGTACCTCGCCCCCGCCCACATCAAGCTCGTTCGCCGCGCGTACTACTATGCAGAACAGGCTCACGACGGCCAACTGCGGCGCAGCGGCGAACCCTATGTCACGCACCCCCTGGCGGTCGCTTTCATTCTCGCCGACATGCGCCTGGACCACCAGAGCCTGATGGCGGCCCTGCTCCACGATGTCATCGAAGACACCGGCGTGAGCCGGGACGCGCTGGCCGCGCAGTTCTCCGGCACCGTGGCGGACCTGGTGGACGGGGTGAGCAAGCTGACGCAGATAGAATTCAAATCGCGCGCGGAGGCGCAGGCCGAGAACTTCCAGAAAATGGCCCTGGCGATGGCCCGCGACATCCGGGTCATTCTGGTCAAGCTGGCCGACCGATTGCACAACATGCGCACCCTCGGCATGTTGCGGCCCGACAAGCGCCGCCGCATCGCGCGGGAGACCCTCGAGATCTACGCACCCATCGCCAATCGCCTGGGGATGCACACTGTGCGCGTCGAATTCGAGGAGCTGGGCTTCGCGGCGCTCTACCCCATGCGCCACAAGTGCATCGAAGCGGCCGTCAGGGCGGCCAGGGGGGACCGCAAGCAATGGGTCGACAACATCCGCGAAGCCATCGGCGCGCGCCTGCGCGAACAGCGCCACGATGCCGTCGTGATCGGCAGGGAGAAGCACCTTTACGGCATCTATCAGAAGATGCGGCTGAAGCGCAAATCCTTCTCCGAGATCATGGACGTCTTCGCCGTGCGCATCATCGTCGACAGCGCAGACAACTGCTACCAGGTGCTCGGCGTGATCCACGGCATGTACAAACCAGTGCCGGGCAAGTTCAAGGACTACATCGCCATCCCCAAATCCAATGGCTACCAGTCGCTCCACACGGTAGTCGTCGGGAAACACGGCGCACCTATCGAAGTACAGATCCGCACCCGCGAAATGGAGGAGATGGCCAACAACGGCATCGCCGCCCACTGGCTCTACAAATCCGACGAGCGCTCGATCCAGAGTTCCCAGCTGCGGGCGCGCCAGTGGGTGCAGAGCCTGCTGGAAATGCAGGAGCGGGCGGGCAACTCACTGGAATTCATCGAGCACGTGAAGGTGGACCTGTTCCCCGACGAGGTCTATGTGTTCACGCCGCGCGGCGAAATCCTGGCGCTGCCCTCGGGCGCCACGGCTGTCGATTTTGCCTATGCCGTTCACACCGATGTGGGCAACCACTGCGCGGCCTGCCGCATCAACCGCAAACTGGCGCCGCTGTCCGAGCCGTTGCAGAGCGGCCAGTCGATAGAAATCATCACCTCCGAGAACGCCAAACCGAAGCCGGCCTGGCTCAATTTCGTCGTCACCGGCAAGGCGCGCTCCCACATCCGCCACTTTCTCAAACACCAGCGGCAGGCTGAGTCCGAGCTGCTGGGGCAGGAGCTGCTCGACAAGGCCCTGCGCAGCCTCGGCAGCAGCTACAGCAAGATCAAACGGCGGCAGATCCGGCGCTTTCTCAAGCAGACCAACTACGCCAGCATGGACGCCGTGCTGGAGGAAATCGGCCTGGGCAACCGCGTCGCGTTCATCACTGCGCGCACCCTGCTGGAAGACACCAGCCGGGATGACGAAACCTCCCTGGCCGGCTCCAACCCCCTGGTGATCGCCGGCACCGAGGGCCTACTGGTCAATTTCGCCAAGTGCTGCTATCCGATACCCGGCGACCACATCAGCGGGCATATCAGCGCCGGACGGGGGCTTGTAGTCCACCGGGACAACTGTAAAAATATCGCTGACTTCAGGGGCAATCGACAGAAGTGCATCGCCCTGGAATGGGCAGAGCGGGTCGAGGGCGAGTTCTCCGTCGAAATCCGCATCGTGCTGCAGAACAAGCGGGGCATCTTCGCCTCCATAGCAAACCAGATACATGCCATGGAGGCCAATATCGAGCAAATTTCCACGACTGAGCAGGATCCGACCTACAGCGCCGTCGAACTGCTGCTGTCCGTGCAGAGCCGGGCGCATCTGGCGCGCATCATGCGCAATATTCGCAGTACCCCCGAGGTCAACAAGGTATTGCGCGTAAAATAACAAGACGAGGATCAGTACGTGAGCACACTGGAAGCCATCCATAGCGACGCCGCACCGGCGGCCATAGGCCCCTATTCACAGGCCATCAGGGCCGGCAACACCGTCTGGCTGTCGGGCCAGATACCACTGGACCCCGCCACCATGGCGATCGTCAGCGGCGGCATCGAGGCACAGACCCGCCAGGTATTCGAGAATATCACGGCCGTCGCAGCGGCCGCAGGCGGCAGCCTGGCACAGATGGTGAAGATCAACATCTCGCTGACCGATCTGGCCGACTTCGGCCGCGTCAACGAGATCATGGCCAGCTATTTTGCCCAGCCCTATCCGGCCCGCGCCTGCGTGCAGGTGGCGGCGCTGCCCAAGGGTTCCCTGGTGGAGATCGAGGCCATCATGGTGCTCGACAGCTGAGCAGTGCGGGCCCGGCTCAAGCGCCGACCGGGCCGCTACCCGCCAGCAGTTCGGCATAGCCAGCCCGGTAGTCCGGGTACTGCAGACGGTAGCCGCTCGCCAGCAGGGCGCCATTGCGGCAGCGCTTGTTGCCCCCGCGCAGCGGCGGTGGCTCCTCGGACATGGCGGTGACATCCAGGCCGCAGGCCCGCGCCAGCCACTCGCATACCTCCCGCAAGGGGGCCGGGTGACCATCTACGGCCACGTAGCAGGGCAGCAACGGCTGACCACCGCGGTCGGCCTGCAGCAGGTGTGCGAGCGCGCCCGCGCAGTCCGCGCTGTGAATGCGATTGGAATAGGCCGCATAATCACTGGCGACGATGTGGCCCCGCTTGAGGCGATCGATCAAGCGCGTGCGGCCCGGGCCATAGATGCCGCCGAAGCGCACCGATGTGGCCGCGATGCCGGAGGACGCCAGCAGACTCTCGGCCTCCAGCATGACCTGGCCGGAAAACGAACGCGGCAGCGTGGGCGACGCCTCGTCTACCCAGCTGCCATCATTCTGATGATACACTGACGTACTGGACGCGAACACGATGCGTGCGGGCGGTTGCGCCCCGAGCCGCTCCAGCACGTTGGCGAGGCCTTGGCAATACACCGCGCGGTAGGCCTGTTCCGTAAAATCGCCCGGAGTGAGCGTTACCAGGACGTGAGAAAATTCGAGCCCGGCCAGAACGTCGAGCGAGGCGGGGCGGGTGACGTCCCCCTCCAGGGCCTGCAGCGGGGGCGGCACCGCGCTGCCCTGCCGACGCATGCCGTAGACCTGCCAACCCTGCCGTATGAGCATCCTCCCGGTATTGGCGCCGATATCGCCACAACCCACGATCAGCAATTTTCCTGACATCGATGCGATTCCACTCCGTGACCAGGTTTGTAATGTGCCACCGGGGCGCCGGCCCTGCCACGACGACCGAGCGCCGCCCGGCGGCGATCCAGTGCGATGCGGCCCACAGCCGCCGGCGCGACCACGCTCTGACAGGCCGATGATCAGCGCGTGAACGGCGAACTCTCCAGGCAACCCGTCGACACGCTCAGAGGCGTCGGCCCGAAACTGGCGCAGCGCCTGCAGCGGCTGGGCATCCACAGCATACAGGACTTGCTGTTTCATCTCCCGTCCAGTTATCAGGATCGCACCCGCATCATCCCCATCGGTGAACTGACCCCGGGAACCGAGGCATTGATCGAGGGCACGATCGCCTCCTCAGAGATCGCGATGGGGCGTCGTCGCAGCCTCCTGTGCCGGCTGGAGGACGACAGCGGCACCCTCTCCCTGCGCTTTTTTTACTTCAATGCCCACCAACAGCGCCAGCTCCAGCCAGGCGTTCGCCTGCGCTGCTTCGGCGAAGTACGCAGGGGCGGCACCGGGTCCGAGATCTATCACGCTCAATACCAGAGGATCGACGACCGGGGCGCTGACCTGCCGCAGTCGCTCACTCCCGGCTATCCCACCACCGAGGGCATCAGCCAGACCCTCTGGCGCAAGCTGCTGGCGCAAGCCCTGGCTGCGATCAATGGCAGCACCCCCCCGCCGGAGCTGCTGCCGGCATGCTGGGCTCCCGGCGCCCTCAGCCTGGTGGATGCGCTGCGCTACCTGCACGCGCCACCGCTGGATGCCGACCAGCACAGACTGCAGCGCGGGCAGCATCCTGCCCAGCAGCGGCTGGCCCTGGAAGAGCTGGTCGCGCACCACCTCGCTCTGCTGGACTTGCGGCAGCGGTCGCGCTGCCGCAGCGCGCCGCCGCTGCCCCCAAATGCGGCATTGCGGGCCCGGCTGCTGGCGTCGCTGAATTTCGAACTGACCGCCGCGCAGCGCCGTGCGGCCGGTGAAATCGCCGCCGACCTGACCAGCAACCGACCCATGATG
The DNA here is from genome assembly GCA_963792875.1 of uncultured Gammaproteobacteria bacterium. GTDB lineage: Bacteria > Pseudomonadota > Gammaproteobacteria > Pseudomonadales > JAHEGP01 > JAHEGP01. The sequence continues at coordinate 830,007 of CAWBXV010000002.1, forward strand.
CGGCTACTGCAGGGGGACGTGGGTTCGGGCAAGACCCTGGTCGCGGCGCTCGCCGCGCTGCAAGCGGCAGGTGCCGGCTATCAGGTTGCATTGATGGCACCCACCGAGATCCTCGCCGAACAACACTGGCACAGCTTCGAGCAATGGTTTGCGCCGCTGGGCGTCACCCAGGCCCGGCTGCTCGGGAGGGTCAAAGGCAAAGCCCGCGCCGCCCAGCTGGAGCTCATCCGCTCCGGCGAGGCGGCCATCGCCATCGGCACGCATGCCCTGTTCCAGGAAGACGTCAACTTCAGCCGCCTGGGCCTGGTGATTGTGGACGAGCAGCACCGCTTTGGTGTGCACCAGCGACTGCTGCTGCGCGACAAGGGGCGGCAGACCCCGCACCAGCTGACGATGACCGCTACGCCGATTCCCCGCACCCTGGCCATGACCGCATACGCCGACCTCGACTGCTCGGTCATCGATGAGCTCCCGCCCGGACGCAGCCCGGTGATCACGGCAGCGGTGCCCAACGGCCGCCGCGCCGAGGTGATCGAGCGCGTGCGGGCCGCCGCCAGCGCCGGCCATCAGGCCTACTGGGTCTGCACCCTCATCGAAGAATCCGACCAGCTGCAGGCCCAGGCGGCCGAGGCGATCGCGGCCGAGCTCGCGGTGGCGCTGCCGGGTATCGCGGTAGGCCTGGTGCACGGCCGCCAGCACGCCACCGCAAAGAGTGCGACCATGAGCGCCTTCAAGGACGGCCGCATCGCCGTGCTGGTGGCCACCACCGTCATCGAAGTCGGCGTCGACGTGCCCAACGCCAGCCTCATGGTCATCGAGAACCCGGAGCGCCTCGGCCTGGCACAGCTCCACCAGCTGCGCGGCCGCGTCGGCCGAGGCGGCACCCAGAGCCACTGCGTGCTGCTCTACCAGTCACCGCTCTCACGCGCGGGCAAAGCGCGCCTGCAGGCGATGAGGGAGAGCAACGACGGCTTCTACATCGCGCAGAGAGACCTGGAACTGAGAGGGCCGGGTGAAGTGCTGGGCACCCGCCAGACCGGCGTGCTGGAATTCCGCGTCGCCGATCTGCTGCGCGACCAGAGTCTCATCGACGACGTCCGGCGCATCGCCGAGCGCATCCTATCAGAACAGCCACAGCTGGTAGAGCCGCTGCTGGAGCGATGGCTGCGCAACGGGCGCCGCTTTGCCGAAGTCTGACTCAACAGGCAAGCGGCTGCGAACAGCGGGCGGGACGCAGCGCCAGCCCCTGCCACCCATAGCGACTTTTCCAGCGCGCTTATCCAGTGGCAATCATCAGCTAACGCACAGAGTTATCCACAGTTTCCACATGTTATCCACAGGCAGGATCGCAGCCCCCGCAGGCGCCGAGGCCCCCTCCCGGCAAGCCGCGCGATCAGGGCGCCGCTGGCGCCAGCGCCTCAAAACTCCGCTGCAGCGCCGACTCGTACTGATCCAGCATCTGCTGCACCGCTGCGCGGGAGTAGCGGTCGACCAGGCGCGCCAGCAGCGCATCCGGATAGTACCGCGCACAGAACAGATACCAGTCGCGCGCACCGCGCTGCAGCGCCGTCAAGCGTGCCTGTTCGACCTGCTGCCAGGGAATGGCGGCGCCCTCCGGCGCGACATGAGCGACCACCAGCCGCTCCATACTCCCCTGCGCCAGCGCCGCAATGCGGGAGCTGCGGCTGGCGCCATCGAGCTGCTGCACCAGCATGACGCGGCTCTCGACAGGGGGCTGTTCGGCCAGGCGGGCCTCGTAAGCCTCCAGTTCGATACGCAGGTCGCGGCGCCCGCCGCCATGGCAGCTATCCACCAGCGGCCGCAGTGATTCGCTGTCCAGGGCCTCCAGCGCCTCGCGGGACAAGCCCGGGGCGACGTCGATGCGCAGCGTCCGCTCCAGCGCTGCCTGCATGCGCCCGGGCGCCAGTGCCTCACGCAGCGCTGCCGCCGCCGGTGCATCCAGCGCCGCCCCTGCCTGCTGCAGTTGGGCCTCGACCAACGGCTGCAGCTCGACGAACACGTCCTGCAACCCCATCACCTCGAGCAGCCGGGTCAGATCATCGACCGCCCACAGCGACGGCGCCGGCAAGCAGCAGCTCAAGGCCAGCAGCAGCCTCGGCAGAGACCTCACGGCAACCTTCCCGCAAACAGCCCGCTCTCGCCCTCGCTGCGGGCAATACATACCGCACAGCACGAATCACTGAACACATTCACCGCGGTCCGCAGCATATCGAGCAGGCGATCGGTCACCATGAGCAGGGCGATACCGTCCAGCGGAATTCCCACCGCGCCCAGGATGATAGAGATGGCAACCAGGCTGGCCGAGGGAATTCCGGCGACCCCTATCGAGGTCAACAGGGCGATCACGACGATGAGCAGCTGCTGCGCAAAACTCAGGTCGACGCCGTACACCTGTGCGAGAAAGATGGCGGCCACGCACTCGTAGAGGGCCGTGCCATCCATGTTGACCGTCGCCCCCAGCGGCAGCACAAAGCTGGAGGTGCGCTGCGACACCCCGGCGTTTTTTTCGACGCACTCGATGGTCACCGGCAGCGTCGCGGAGCTGGACGCCGTGGAAAAAGCCGTCAGCAGGGCCGGACCCATCGCCTGGAAATGCCACGCGGGGTTGATCCGACCGATCAGCAGCAGCGCCAGGGGCAGCGCCACCAGCACATGCACAGACAGCGCCAGCACCACGGTGACAAAGAAGGCGAACATCGGGCCGATCAGATCGAAGCCGGCTGCGGCCATGGTCTTGGCGACCAGCCCGAACACGCCAATCGGCGCGAACTTCATCACCAGCATGGTCATCGCCATCATGACCCGGAACACGCCCTCCCAGAAATTGTGCAGCGTGGTGCGGTAGGGCTCGTCTATGCGCTGTATGAACACGCCGAACAACAGACTGAAAAATATCAGGCCCAGCATCTGCCCTTCGGCCGCAGCGTGAACCACGTTGGCGGGAATCATGCCGAGGAACACCTCGACGATATCACCAACGCCCCTGCCCTCTATGCGGCCCGCGACCGCCGCCGCATCCGCCTCGCTGATACCGAGGTGGGCCCGCTCGCCCAGGGGTTGGCCATCGACCAGACCCGGCGCCAGCGCGTTCACTGCGACCAGCCCGATCAGTATGGCGCAGGTGCTGGTGAGCAGATAGAACGCCAGCGTCTTGCCGCCCATGCGCCCCAGATTGCCCTGCCCCAGATTGCTGGCGCCGGTGATGATCGACGCCGATATCAGGGGCACGATGATCATTTTCAGGGCATTGAGGAACAACTCGCCGATGAAACCGAATACATCACTGCTGCGGATGCCGAGCCATTCGCCATCCGGCCCGCACCAGATGCCCGCCGCGGCGCCCAGGAGAATGGCAATCAGAATCTGCCAGTGGAGCTTGAGGTCTCTCACAGCGTTGACTTACTCTCAATCAGGCCAGAATCGGCGGAAGTTCCTTCTGCAGGCGCAGCTTTTCGCGGGTGCCGTCCCCGGTCAGCGCAAAGCCCAGCAGCTGTCCACCGGCATCGCGGAATTCGGCGACGACATCGTTGCCGTTCTGCTGAATCTGCCACTGGCCGCTCGCGTCCCTGGGCGGCGGGCTGACCACCACCGGGCAGACCGGCGTCTTGATGGTTACCGGCATGGCGGGATAGCTGACCGGCGTCGCCTCGCCGGCAAGGGTCTTGCCCAGGGCCTTGGCAGCCGCCATCAACGGCGCGACGTACACCAGCACCTGGCCGTCGACTTCGGCACAATCGCCCATGGCGTAGACGTTGGGAGCGCTGGTCTGCAGATTGCGGTCGGTGACGATGCCGCGGCGGCAGTCGATGCCGGCCGCCCGCGCCAGCTCCGTGCGCGGGCGCACTCCCACGGCCGAGATGACGACGTCCGCTTCGACCGCAGCGCCACTGCTCAGCTCCACCACCAGGCCAGTCCCCTCGGCGCGGCGGTTGACTGCCCGCACCAACGGCCCGAAATGAAACGTCGCGCCGTGTTCTTCCAGCGCCCGCTGCACGGCGCGCCCGGCCGGCTCCGGCAACAGTGTCGGCAGGCACCAGGTCAGGGGATCCACCGCTTCAACGGCAAAACCGCCATTGAGCAGATCATTGGTGAATTCGCACCCGATGAGCCCGGCACCGATGATGCAGACTTTTTTGACGTCATTCCGGGCAATGGCCTGGCGGAAGTCGGCATAGTCCATGAGATCGTTGATGGAATAGACGTAGTCGCGCGCGTCGCCTTCGAGCGGCGGGGTGATGGTGTCCGCGCCCAGCGCGAGCACCAGCTTGCGGTAGTGCAGCACCGCCTCGTCCTCTCCCAGCTTGATGCACTGCTGCGCCGTATCGATGCTGGTCACCCGCGTCATCGTCCAGACTTTGGCCTGCAGCTGCTTGGCCATGGTGCCTGCATCACCCTGCACCAGCCCGTCGGCGTCCTTGCCCTTGGTGAAGCCCGTGGACAACATGGGCTTGGAATAGGCGCGGCCGTCGTCGGCCGTGATCACCACCACGGGGGTGTCTTTATCGTGCTTGCGGAATTCCTTGACCAGGCTGTAGCCGGCCAGACCGCTGCCGATAATGACGACCGGCGCCGCCTCGAGATTGATCTCGCTCCTGGCATGATGCGGCGCGGCTTCCACCACCGCCTCTTCGATCAGCTGGAAGTCTTCCTTGCCCACGCCGCAGTCCGGACAGATCCAATCGGCGGGAATATCTGCCCAGAGGGTGCCCGCCGCGATACCCGAGTCCGGCAAACCTTCGGTCTCGTCGTAAATCCAACCACAGACAATGCACTCATACCTGGCCATCTAAACCCCCTATCGCTGTGCTCACAGGCCCCCCAGCGCGGGCCGCCGGCGCGGTCCGCTGGCAGGCCCGCAGCCTTGGAGATCCCTTGCAAGTTGCCGCAAATTGGCGCATTCTCCGCCCCGCCTTGCGTCCGGAAGAGTCTGTGCCAGTGCTATGAAAGACCGCGTATTGTACGTTCAATCCCATCGCGCGCAACAGTCGAGGGGAGTGATTTGGCGGGACCTCGGCCATGCGCGCCAGCAGATACCGGAAGACGTGACCCACTGGCTGCTCGACGAGGGATCGCTCACCCAGCGCCTGCAGTGCTGCAGCGGGGGACAGTTCAGTGTACTGCTGCTCAGCCAGCGGTGGGCGCGGCCGTCACCGGACGAACGGGAAATCATGCAGATGCGCGACCGCGAGGTGGCCCAGGTGCGCCAGACCCTGCTGCGGGTGAATGGCCAACCCTGGGTATTCGCGCGCTCGATCATACCCCGGGAATCGCTGCGCGGCGTCAACCGGCACCTGTGCCACCTCGGTAACCGCTCCCTGGGGTCCTGGCTGTTTCAGGCACCCGACCTGCGGCGCTCGCACTTCCAGGTGGCACACATCGATCCGCACAGCAAGCTGGTCCCCGGCGAACTGCAGCAGGGCGCCTCGCTGTGGGGGCGCCGCTCCCGCTTCGAAGTGGGCAGCGCCGCGCTGCTGGTCAGCGAGGTGTTCCTGCCCGCTTTCAGGCCGTGGCCGCGAACGCTCTCGACCCGGCCCGGCACCTGCTGACATGCCGGCGCGCACCGACCCAGCGAAGAGCGGACGGGAGACCGGCGGGAGGCTGATGGACCGCCTGCACGTGTACGCCCGGCTGATGCGCCTGGACCGGCCTATCGGTATCTACCTCCTGCTGTGGCCCTGCCTGTGGGCGCTGTGGCTGGCGGCAGCCGGCGCACCGGACTGGCGCATCCTGCTGATTTTCGTCAGCGGCACGGTGCTGATGCGCTCGGCGGGGTGCGTCATCAACGACTTTGCGGACCGGCGTTTCGATCCTCACGTACAGCGCACCCGGGACCGACCCCTGGCGACCGGTGCCGTGTCACCGGGCGAGGCGCTGGCGCTGTTCTGCCTGCTATGCCTGGCCGCGTTCGGCCTGGTGCTGCTGACCAACCGCCTCACCGTTGCCCTGAGCTTCTGCGCCGTCGGCCTGGCCGCCTGCTACCCCTTCATGAAGCGCTACACGCAGCTGCCGCAGCTGGTGCTCGGCGCGGCCTTCTCGTTTTCCATTCCCATGGCCTTCAGCGCCCAGCAGGGCGCCCTGCCGGCGGCACTATGGCTGGTCTTTGCCGCCAATATCTCCTGGACCGTGGCCTACGACACCTTCTATGCCATGGTGGACCGCGACGATGACCTGCGGATTGGCGTTAAATCCACCGCCATTCTGTTCGGTCCGCGCGATCGCGCCGCCACCGCCTGCCTGCAGGCGGGCTTTATCATCCTCATGATACTGGCAGGCCGGCAATTTGGGCTGGGGCCGCTGTATTACGGCGCACTTGCGCTGGCAGCAGGCCTGTTCGCGCAACAGCAGTACCGCATTCGCACCCGTGACCGGGCGGCCTGCTTCCAGGCCTTTCTGGAGAACAATCGCGTCGGTGCCATAGTCTTCCTGGGCCTGCTGCTGGACTACCACCTGCCGCTGGCGACCTGATCGCACGACGCCTACCGTTTGAAGGGCAGCAGTTCGCGGGCAGCCTGCCGGTAGCGCTCAACCTCGGCGCCGTCCTCAACCAGAAAGCGCTCAATGGCCTGACGAAAGCCCGGGTGGGCAATCCAGTGGCAGGACCAGGTATCGCAGGGCTCAAAGCCCCGCTGAATCTTGTGTTCGCCCTGCGCCCCCGAGTCGAAGCGGCTCAGGCCGTGCTCGATACAATACTCGATGCCGCGGTAGTAGCAGGCCTCGAAGTGCAGATTGTCAAATTCCCTCGTACAGCCCCAGTAGCGGCCGTACAGGTTGTGCTGGTCGCGCAGGCTGAGGGCACCGCCCACTTCCCGGCCGTCGTGCCGCGCCATCACCAGCACGAGCTGATCCGCCATCACCGTGCCGAGGCGCTCGAAGAATGAGCGGTTCAGATAGCCGCCGTGCCCGCTGCGCTTGGCATAGGTCAGCTGGTAAAAGGTAAAAAAGTGATCCCAGTGCTCGGTGGTGATCTCGGCCCCCGAGTAAGTGGTCAGCGTCAGCCCCTGCTCGGCAACGCGAGCCCGCTCCCTTCTCACCGCCTTGCGCTTGCGGGAGCTGAAGCGTTCCAGGAAATCGTCGAAATCCCGATAGCCGCGATTGTGCCAATGGAACTGCACGCCCCTGCGCAACAGCAGACCGCTGTCCACCAGCGACTCTGCCAGTGCCTGCCGGGGGAACAGCACATGCCATGAAGAGCCGCCGCCCTCATCGAGCAGGGTACCGATGCCATCGACCAGGTGGCGCAGCACAGTGGCCTCATTCACACCGTCGGCCACGCACAGACGGGGACCGGTAACGGGCGTGAAGGGAATGGCCGCGACCAGCTTGGGATAGTACTCCATGCCATGGCGATGGTAGGCACCGGCCCAGGCGTGGTCAAAGACGTACTCCCCGTAGCTGTGCCCCTTGCGATACATGGGCATGAAAGCCACCGGCACGCCGTGGCGATACACCACGGCGTGCGCTACCTGCCAACCCGTCGCCGCGGTGGTCGCGCCCGAGTGTTCCAGCGCCTGCAGGAACTCGTGGCGCACGAACGGGTAGTCGGTGGCCGCGATCCGGTTCCACTGTGCGGCAGGCACTGCGTCTATGGAGGCGATAAAGCGCAATTTCCACATGGCGGGCACTCAAAGACCGGTTTACGCGACGTGCGCCCATGATAGATCAGACCGGGTGGTGATTGTGTTCGAGTTCTCCACCAGAACGCGTGCCGTCGCCCGATACTGAGCATCGCCGAAAGCGGTGCCGGCCAGGCGAGGTATGCTTGGTGATACCAGTTTTCGCCAGCGCACCCCGGGTCGCCTGAACTGAGCCCGGCAACTCCAAGCGCACCAGACTATCGGGCGCCAATGGCCGGGCACATCAGCGAACTCGTCATCGCCTGGCGGTAGTAGGGTGACCGATCGAAAGCTGGCAGCTAGCATCCGCTTGTCACTGACGCTATCAATACCAGGGTCCCTTACCATGTCCATACTCTGCCTCGATACTCTCGCCAAGCTCTACCCTTTCAATGAATTCTCCACGCCCCAACTCGAACAACTGCTGCCCAAAGGTGAGGTCATTGAATGCCAGCAGGGCTGTGCCATTCTGCGCAAGCACAAAACGAGCCAACACTCGCACTATCTGATCGACGGACTGGTGGAGGTGCGATCCTCCTTCTTCGAACGTTACCAGCTGCTCCCTGCCGAAGCGCGCGCCCGGCAACCGCTCGAGGATCTTGCCGGTCAGGAGGCACAGGTCACAGCGCTGGAACACTGCCGGCTGGTGCGCTTTCTGACCAGCGATATCGTCGCCGCGTCATTGCTCGTGCCGCCACCGGACTACGAAGTCGACGCCGAGCGGGACGACGCGCTCGACGGCGCCTACGTCGTGGAGGACTCGTCACTGCATGCAGACTGGATGTCGGCGTTCCTGCATTCCCCCCTTGTCAATCACGTCTCCGCCCGGGACATCCAGCAGCTGCTCACCAGCATCGAGGATGTGACCTTTGACGCCGGGCAGCGCGTCGTCAGCGCAGGCGAGTACGGCGATTACTTCTACATCGTCAAAAGCGGCCTGGCCGTGGTTCAGACCGACCCCAACGGCCCCTACCGGGGCCGCGAATTCAGCCTGCTGCCGGGCAGCTACTTTGGCGAAGAGGCGCTGGTGGGCAACACGATCCGCAATGCGGAGGTCTACATGGAGTCCAAGGGCGTGCTCGGGCGCATCGACCAGGAGGCGTTCAACACCTTCATCCGCGATTCGCTGGTGGTGAGGGCCCGGGCAGAGAACGTCAATTTTGTGCTGGAGTCCCCCGGCGACCACAGCGTCATCCTGGATGTGAGGCTCTACCCCGAGTACCGCACCAGCCATCGCAAGAACAGCACCAATGTGCCGCTGGCCGCGCTGCGGGAGAGGCTGGAGCAGATGGACATCGGCAAACACTACTACATCACCCCGGAGGGCGGCCCCCGCAGCGAACTGGCGACCTTCCTGATGCGCCAGGCCGGCTTCAACGCGGTGCTCATTCAGGAGGGGGGCGAGCCCGCCTGAGCGCGCCGCCAGCACAGCAGGCGGTTGTTGGCGGGCATGGCGTGATCGGCCTGCAGCCAGAGGCCCGCCGCCTCCGCCAGCTGATTGACCGCCTCGAAGCAGCGCACGCCGCTGCGGGGGTCGCGCTCCCGCAGCCATCGATCGAAGTGGGCGTTGCCCGGACTTGGGGCCACCCCGCTATAGAGAAAGGGACCGTAGACACACAGCGCGCCCCCGCCGGGCAGATAGCGCCCCGCCCCGTCGAAGAGCGCGGCCACGGCCTCCCAATCCATAATGTGCAGGGTGTTGGCCGTGAAGATGCCATCTGCCGCCGTCACCGGCCAGGCGGCGCCTTTGACGTCCAGCACCAGGGGCGGGCCGACATTGGCGAGGCCGCTGCGCTCGAGCCGCCGACGAATGCCCTCACAGTGCTCCGGCAGGTCGCTGGTCTGCCAGAACAGGTGGCGCATGCGCCCGGCAAAGAAGGCGGCGTGCTGACCCGTGCCGCTGCCGATCTCAAGAATGCGGCGGCTATAGGCAAACTCGCGGCGCAGCGCGCCGAGGATGGGCTCCTTGTTGTTTTCACAGGCCTGGGAGAAGGGCAGCGTCACGGCTGGCACCATCAGGGCGCTTCCCGGGTAAACACCCACTGCGACGGGCCTGACAGCGCGGGATTGTAGCGGTAGCCATCTTCGTCGAACTGCTTGATGGACTCCGGCTCCAGCAGGCGCCGGCGGATAATGTAGGCCGCCATCCTGCCGCGGGCCCGCTTGGCAGCGAAGCTGATGATGCGATACTGGCCGGCCCGCTGCTCCTTGAACACCGGCGTGATGACCTCCGCCTGCAGCGCCGGCATCCGGACCGCCTTGAAGTACTCATTCGAAGCCAGATTGATCAGCACAGGCGCCTCGACGGCCGCCAGTGCCGCCCGCAGCGCCAGCGCGATGGCGTCACCCCAGAACTGATAGAGGTTGCCGCCCCGCGCATTGACCAGGCGCGTGCCCATTTCTAGGCGATAGGCCTGTATCAGGTCCAGGGGGCGCAGCACGCCATACAATCCCGAGAGAATGCGCAGATGCGCCTGCGCGAAAGCAAAATCTCCGACGTCGAAGCCGTCCGCGTCGAGCCCCTGATAGACATCGCCCCGAAAGGCCAGCACGGCCTGCTTGGCGTTTTCGGGCGTGAAGGGGCGGGACCACGCCTGCAGGCGGTCGTAATTCAACCCGGCGAGCTGGTCGCTGATCGACATGAGCGACGCCAGCTGGTGGGGCGCCAGACGCCTCAGCTCATCGACCAGTTCCGCCGCATCCGGCAGAAAATCGGCCTGACTGAAGTCGCAGACGAGGTCCTGGGGCGCCAGATCGAGCGTCTTTGCCGGGGATAAGACGATAAGCATGGTGCAGCGGGTTCCCGGTGGGTCAATGGGTGGAGCAACCGGCTCGGGGTCAGGCCGGAGGTACAGAGGTCCGGTTGCACCACCAGTTCAGGGGCGCCCCGCTACGCTCATCGTACACGTTGCCGTAGCTCCAGCGGACATCCGGGCTGCCGCTGAGGGCCTGATCAAACGCGGCTTCGATATTGTCGAAGCCTGCCGTCAGTGGCAGCGAATACACCAGCAGCAGATCGGACAGAATGTCGCGCCGCCCTTCGAGCTGGGTGACCTGCGGCGTGAGCACCGAATCCCAGGCCGCGGCCGGCACCCTGCTGTAGACACGCACCGCCAGATTGCCCGAACGCTCGGTCACTCTGAATGCGCCCGGTCGCCCCTCGACCAATTCAAACGCGTCACCCCTCGCCAGTCCACGCACAAACCCCGGCGAGTGCAAAGCCACATACCGGTTATCAGGCTCGACGCGGACCGCGACTTTTTCATAAACGCGCTCACCATCGGGGCGGGTTCCGGCGTACAGTTGGATGATAGAATGTTGCTGATTCACCCTGATATCCCGTGTGCGAGGGCGTGCATTGTAGCATCTACCCTAAACAGCGGGTCATGGAGTTGATTAAATGGGCAAAGTTCGGCGATGGTCATCCTGGGGGGCATTTGCTGCCGCGATTGCAGCGGCAGCATGCAGCTCGCAGCCGACTTCCGACGATACGCGGGGGGAAATGCTGTCACAGCAACGGGAAGTGGCCTATGGCCAGCAGCAATTCCTGCCTGCGCAACAGATGCACGGGGGGGAATACCGCCTGGACCCGCAACTGGGTGAGTACGTCACCCGCGTGGGACGGGCTCTGGCTCAGGTCAGTGACCGGCCCGAGCTACCCTGGCAATTCGTGGTCCTCAACAACTCCACGCCCAACAGCTGGTCGCTGCCTGGCGGCAAGATCGCCATTACCCGCAGCTTACTGCAATCGCTACACGACGAATCGGAACTCGCCGCGGTGCTCAGCCACGAGATGGTGCACGCCGAGGCGCGCCACAGCCTGCAGGAAATGGACCGTCCGCTCAGCACCAACATGGGGCCCACAGCCCCCAATCTGTTCGGCCAGGACCTGCTGGTGAGCGGCTCAGTAGCGCTGGGTGCGACACTGATCAACACGCGCTACGGACCCAAGGAAGAGCTGCTGGCCGACGAACACGGCATGCGCTATATGTCCCGCGCCGGCTATGACGCCGCGGCCGCCGTAGCCCTGCTCACGCGCGCTCAACAGGGCGACATGATGCAGGCGGGTCAGGGAGACTGGTACAGCGGCCTGTTCGCGGGCCATCCGCCCAGCCACGAGCGCCTGCAGGCCGCGCAGAAGACACTGACCACCCTCCAACCGGGTCAGAGTACCGGCGAGAACACCTTCACAGAGGCCACGCGCAAGCTGCGGGGCGATTCCCACGCCTACGCCATCTACGACAGCGGCGTGGCGGCGCTGGCGCAGCAGCGGCCCGACGAGGCCCTGGCGCTGAGTCAGCAGGCGATCGGGCTGCTGCCGGATGAGAGCCTGTTTCGTGAGCTGGAGGGCCGCTGCCTGGAGGTCCTCGGCCAGTACCGCGCCGCCCTGGCCGCCTACGACAAGGCCGTCGCACTCGACGACCGCTACTACGCGCACTTGCTCCACCGCGGCCTGCTGAAGTATGCCATGGGTGACAAACACGGCGCCTGGAGCGATCTGGAGCAGAGCCATGCGCTGCTTCCGACCCAGCTTGCCAACCACTACCTCGGCGTGCTGGCAAGGGACCGCGGGGATCGCAAGGCAGCGAGCGCCTGGTTCAAGGCGAGCGCCGAGGCCGGCGGCACGCTGGGGTCTCAATCCGAGCTGATGATGATCGAAAACGACGTCGAGAAATGGCTGCCGGCTCTGCTGGGCGTCAACGCCGAGGGTCAGCTGGAGGTCGCCGTGGGCAACCGCAGCCGCGTCAGCTTCCGGGACTGCGAAGTCGATATCATCCGGCGCCAGGGCGAGGTCGAGCAGCGCGTCGCCACGATCACCGTCGCGCCCGTGCCATCGGGCTTTTACAGCCCGCGCACGGCAACGGGCATCGGCCCGATCGACCAGGGCCAGCTGTCATCCTACTCAGCCCGCGTCACACACACCAATCCGGCCGAATAAATCGGGAGCGATTGTTTTATACTAGGGCGCTGCAGACAGTAAGGTAGGTTGTGGGGTATTGCCATGTATCCGGGCCAGATGAAAAAAATCGTCGACAGGTATATCACCGCGCTCAATGCGCACGATATGGCTGCGGTGCTGGAGATATACGACGCCGATGCCACCCTGGAAGACCCCGTAGGCACCGAGCCTCGGCGCGGGATGTCGCAGATTCGCGAGCTTTACGACATGGCGTTCGCCCAGAATATCACCGCCAGACTCAACGGTGACGTGCGCATTGCCGCGAACTTTGCCGCCTTTCCATTTGCGGTGGCGCTCAGGCCCGAGGGTCGCGCCTTCAAACTCGAGGTCATCGATGTGTTCGAGTTCAACGACGCGGGTAAGATCATCGCGCAGAAGGCGTACTGGGGCCCCGAAAATCTGAGCCGACTCTGACCCCCGTGTCGTGGAATACCGCGAGCGCCATCGTCGCGCAGCTCGACCGGCTGTCGCTGTGGGCAGGTCGCCTGGCGGCTGTATGCTGTGCGCTGATGGCCGCCTGCACCGGCGCCGTCGTGGTCATGCGCTACGGTCTGGGCGCGGGTTCAGTGGCCCTGCAGGAGTTCGTCAGCTACCTGCACTCCGCCGTTTTCATGCTGGGAGCGGGTTTCACGCTGCAGCGTCAGGGACACGTACGCGTCGACATCTTCTATCGGCGTTTCTCCGAGCGGACCCGCGCCTGGATCGACAGCCTGGGCGCGATTGTTTTTCTGTTTCCGCTGTGCGTGTTTATCGCCATCGTGAGCCATGGCTATGTGGTCGATGCCTGGTCGATCCGCGAAGCATCGGGCGACCCCGGCGGGCTGCCAGTGGTATTCGTCTGGAAGAGCCTGATTCCGCTGATGGCGGTGCTGCTGCTGCTGCAGGGGAGCACCGAAATTCTGCGCAACCTGATGATTCTCAGCGCCCCGCCCAGGTCATGCTGAGGTACCCCGCCCCCGGCCTGGGCGGCATACCCGACACCTCGGCCCAGGCCGGGCCGAGCAGATAAGGTCAATGCAGGAATACGCCTCGCTCCTTATGTTTGGCTCAGTGTGCCTGCTGCTCGCGCTGGGCTATCCCGTGGCCTTCACCCTCGGCGGCACCGCCCTGTGGGCGGCCGGCATCGGCATCGTGCTGGGATGGTTCGATGTGCAGCTGCTGGGCGCCATGCCCAGCCGCCTGTTCGGCATCATGAGCAACACCACCCTGACAGCCGTGCCGTTGTTCATCCTGATGGGCATCATCATGCAGCGCTCGCGCCTGGCGGATGCACTGCTGGAGTCGCTGAGCGCGTCCTTCGGCCGCCTGCCCGGGGGGCTGGGCCTCGCCGTGCTGCTGGTCGGCGCCCTGCTGGCAGCCAGCACGGGAATCGTGGGGGCCACGGTCGTCACCCTGGGCCTCATCTCGCTGCCCACGATGCTGCGGCATGGCTACCGCCCGTCACTGGCCTGCGGCACCATCTGCGCGACGGGAACTCTGGGACAGATCGTGCCGCCCTCGATCGTGCTCATCCTGCTGGGCGACATCCTGGCCAGCAGTTATCAGCAGGCGCAGCTGTCGCAGGGCAATTTCACGCCCGACACCGTGTCGGTCGGCGAGCTGTTCACCGGGGCACTCATCCCGGGGGCCATGCTGGTTGGCCTGTACGCGCTGTTCATCCTCCTCACCGCGCTGCTGCGGCCCGCCGCCATGCCGCGCCTGGCGAACCGGGGGGCGGCGCCCAGCGCGCGGCAGCTGACTGCCGCCATCGCACCACCCCTGGTGCTGATGCTGGCAGTGCTGGGCTCGATCATCATCGGTGTCGCCACCCCCACCGAGGCCGCGGGCGTCGGGGCGATCGGCGCCGCCCTGCTGGCGGCGGCCAAGGGTGAGCTGGGATTGCGCAGGATATCGCAGGTCAGCATGGAGACCATGCAGGTGACCAGCATGGTGTTCGCCATACTCATCGGCGCCACACTGTTCTCCCTGGTGTTCCGCGGCCTGGGAGGCGACGCGCTGATTCAGCACATGTTCGCGCAGCTCCCCGGCGGCGCCATGAGCGCAACGCTGGCGGTCATGCTGGTGATTTTTCTGCTGGGCTTTATTCTCGACTTCATCGAGATCTGCTTTGTGGTAGTGCCGGTGGTAGCGCCCGTGCTGCTTGGCATGGGCATCGATCCGGTGTGGCTCGGCATCGTCATGGCCGTCAACCTGCAGACGTCCTTCCTCACCCCGCCCTTCGGTTTCGCGCTGTTCTACCTGCGCGGCGTCGCCCCCTCCGAGGTCTCCACGGCGGACATTTATCGGGGCGTTGTGCCGTTTATCCTGATACAGTTACTGCTTTTGAGTATACTTTTCATCTGGCCTGACTTGGCCACCTGGTTACCCGATGCGCTCTATAAAAACTAACAATTAGCCCCGGGAGGCAGCCGTGCGCCGGGGCAACGCACAGGACACTGTCATGGCAGCGATCGACACCCAACCGCTCCCCAATGGCGAGCTGTATCTGCAGACCATCGCCATGCCCAGAGACACCAACGCCAGCGGCGACATTTTCGGCGGCTGGCTGGTATCGCAGATGGACCTGGCTGGCGGCATCGCAGCCAGCCGGCTTGCTGCCGGCAGGATCGCGACCGTGGCCATCGACAGCATGAGCTTCATGCTCCCGGTCAAGGTGGGTGCGCTGGTATCCTGCTACTGCGAGATCGTCGAAACCGGGCGCAGTTCCATCCAGATCGCCGTCGAGGTGTGGGCCAGTTACGCGCGCCAGCCCAGTCCCACCAAAGTGACGGAGGGGCGGTTCATCTTCGTTGCCATCGACGACAATGGCCGCACCCGCCCCATCGACAACGCGCGCCGGCACGGCTGAGACAACCCCCACCGCCTGCGCCTACAGCACCAGTAGTCACGGCGCGGCACGCTCGTCGAGGTCCCGCGCCTCGAGATAGGCCTTCTCGGAGAGTCGATGGTAGCGGCTGACTCCCTTGAGATAGGCTGTAAATGAGCGATAAACCTCCGCGAACTGCGGGTCTGCCGCCGCCTTTTCGGCGATGACCTCGCGCGAGAGCCGCCGCAGTTCTCGCAGCACGTCATCGGGCAGCGCCCGCAGCTCGACGCCATGCTCATCGACCAGGCTGCGCAGCGCCTCGCTGTTGCTGGCAGTGTACTCGTCGAGCATGTCCTGGTTGATGGCGCGCGCCGCCACCGTGACAATGGTCTGCAGGTCCGCCGGCAGCGCCTGCCACGCCTGTCGATTGACCAGCATCTCAAGGGTCGGGCCGGGCTCGTGCCAGCCGGGGTAATAATAGTATCTGCCGACCTCGTGCAGGCCGAACGACAGATCATTGTAGGGGCCCACCCACTCCGTCGCGTCGATCACGCCCGTCTGCAGCGAGGTGTAGATTTCCCCCCCCGGCAGCGTGACCGCAGTGCCGCCCGCACGCTCGAACACCTGCCCTGCCAATCCCGGGATGCGCATCTTCAGGCCTTTGAAGTCCTCGATGCCGCGAATCTCGCGATTGAACCACCCGGCCATCTGCACCCCGGTGTTGCCGGCGGCCAGTGGCACCAGGTTGAACGGCTCGTAGAGGCGCCGCCACAGCTCCATGCCGCCGCCATGATACAGCCAGCCGTTCATTTCCTGGGCGGTGAGGCCAAAGGGCACGGTGGTGAAAAATGCCGCCGCCGGCAGCTTGCCGGTCCAGTAGTAGGCGGCGCCGTGGCCCATCTGCACGGTGCCCCCGGCTACCGCCTCGAACACCTGCATCGCCGGCACCAGCTCGCCGGCGCCGTAGACGTGAATCTTCAGGCGCCCGCCGCTCATGTCCTCGACCCACTGGGCAAAGCGCACCGGGGCCGTGCCCAACCCCGGGAAATTGCTCGGCCAGGTGGTCACCATCTTCCACTCCAGCGGCACGCCCGCGGCAGCGGCGGCGCCAGGCCGCGGGGGAACCAGGGGCACACCCCGCCCAGCCACGCCCCACCAGAACAGGGCGACCAGCGCCGCGACCAGCAGGAGAATAACGGCGGGCATGGCCCGGTTGAGTCTTGCCACGGACATCGCTTCCATCCAGCTTGAAAGTTGCAGGCGCCAGCTGCGGAAAACCCTGGCCTTGCGGGCAGCCAGCCAGCGGCCACGCCGCAGCGTGGGGGAGGACCCCCCGCGAGCCCCATTGTCAATCCCCTCCCGGCGAGGCGCGCGATCTGCGTCAATACCGTCGCGTCACTCCAGCGGCTGCAGCCTGGCATACTGCAGCACCAGCCACTTGGCGCCCTCCCGGTCGAAATTGACCTGAACCCGTGCGTTGGGGCCCTGACCTTCGACCTGCAGGATCGTGCCCTCGCCAAAAACCTTGTGGCTGACCCGCTGACCCAGCGCAATGCCGCCGCCCTCGCCCTCCGCCGCTGAGGCGCGAGGCGCCGGCGGCGAGCGCAGGGCGCCACCCAATCTCACCTCTTCCAGCAGCTGGACCGGCAGCTCGCGAATAAAGCGCGATGGCGGGTTATAGTTGTCGCGCCCGTGCAGGCGGCGGCTCTCGGCGTAGGTGACGACGAGTCGCTCCATCGCCCGCGTGATGCCCACGTAACACAGTCGCCGCTCCTCTTCGAGGCGCCCGGGGTCTTCGGCCGACATGCGATGGGGAAAGAGGTTCTCCTCGACGCCAGCCATGAACACCAGCGGGAATTCCAGCCCCTTGGCCGAGTGCAGCGTCATCAACTGCACCGAATCCTCGTATTCATCGGCCTGGCGCTCACCGGCATCGAGGGCGGCGCTGTCGAGGAACTGCTGCAGAGGGCCGCCCTCCTGGGTCGCGTCGTGCTCGAAGCCGCCCGCCGCCGAAACCAGTTCCTCCAGGTTTTCGACCCTGGCCTGACCGCGCTCCCCACGTTCGCTGCGATGGAACTCGATCAGCCCGCTGGCCTCGATCACGTGGTCGATCACATCGGACAGCGCCAACTCGCCGATCTCGCCTTCGAGGCGTTCGATCAGCGCCATAAACTGCTGCAGATTGGCGAGGGTGCGCGCGCCCAGTGCGCGCCGCTCCGCCGCCAGCACCATCGCCCGCCACAGGGAGACCCGCTCCTGCCGCGCCAGCTGTCGGAGCTGCTCCTGGGTCTTGTCGCCGACACCACGCGTGGGGGTGTTGATGATGCGCTCCAGGGCCGGGTCGTCGTCACGGTTCATGATCAGGCGCAGATACGCCAGGGCATTGCGGATTTCCATGCGATCGTAGAAGCGCTGCCCACCGTAGACGCGATAGGGCACCCCTGCCCTGAGCAGCGCGTCTTCCAGGGTGCGGGACTGGGCATTGGAGCGATACAGGATGGCGCACTCGGAACGCGCCCGGCCCCGCGCGACCCAATCCTCGATGCGGCTGACGATGAAATTGGCCTCGTCGACTTCGTTGAAACCCGCATACAGGGCGATGCTGTCGCCGTCGGCGCCAGCGGTCCACAATTCCTTGCCCAGGCGACCGGCATTGTTGGCGATCAGTGCGTTGGCGGCGCGCAATATGGTGGCCGTGGAGCGGTAGTTCTGCTCCAGGCGGATGATGGGCGCCCCCGCGAAATCCCTGGTGAACTGCTGGATATTCTCGATTCTGGCCCCACGCCAGCCATAGATCGATTGATCATCGTCGCCCACCGCCGTGACGGCAGAGCGGCTCCCGGCCAGCACCCGCAGCCAGGCGTACTGAATGGCGTTGGTGTCCTGGAACTCATCCACCAGCATGAAGCGGAAGCGCTCCTGGTAGTGACCCAGCAGCTGCGGCTGATTCAACCACAGCTCGTGCGACCGCAGCAGCAGCTCGCCAAAATCCACCAGGCCAAGGCGCCCGCACTGCTCCTCGTAGGCTCGATACAATTGCAGCATGATGCGCTGATAGGGATCGCCCCAGTCCTCGATGCTGCCGGCCCGCAGGCCCTCGTCCTTCTGGGCATTGACAAAGCCCTGCACCTGGCGGGGAGGCCACTTGCTGTCATCGACCCCCTGTTCGCGCATGATGCGCTTGATGACCCGCAGCTGGTCGTCGGAGTCGAGTATCTGGAACGACTGGGGCAGGCCCGCCTCGCGCCAGTGCGCCTTCAACAGTCGGTGCGCCAGGCCGTGAAAAGTGCCCACCCACATGCCGCGCGTGGGAAACGCCAGCAGCTCCTCCAGACGCCCGCGCATTTCACGCGCGGCTTTGTTGGTGAACGTCACCGCGAGGATACTGTGGGGGGAGACGCCCTCGACCTTTACCAGCCAGGCGACGCGATGGACCAGCACCCGGGTCTTGCCGCTGCCGGCGCCGGCCAGCACCAGCTGGTGCCCCGCTGGACCGCACACGGCCGCCCGCTGGGCTTCGTTGAGAGTCTGAATGATCGAGCTTACGTCCATGCGCGGCATTCTACCAGAGTCACCGCGGCGCTGCCGGTGCAAAAGCGATAGACTGGGCGCTTTGATTCGGCCCATACTTGCCGCCGGTAAGCTGCAGAGAGAATGCCATGAGCCAGTTCGATTACGTCAAGGCCCGCCGCGAAGATGTCGCCCCGATACCGGAGAAGCACGCCGCGCTCGTTCACAAGATCATCCGTACCTATACCCGCTTCAATGTCTGGGTATTCAAGAAGAGCGGCGGGCGGCTGATGAAAACCTGGCCGGGTGGCTACCCCATCTGCCTGGTGGAGACCACCGGCGCGCGCAGCGGCGCCAAACGGGAGATCGCCCTGATCCACGTGCCAAAAGGCGATGACATACTGCTGGTAGCCTCTGAGGGCGGCATGAATCGGCACCCCTCCTGGTATTACAACATCACCAGGCACCCGGATATCACCATCACCGCCAACGGCAGCACCCGCGCCATGCACGCACGCCGCATCAGCGCGGAAGAGAAGCGCGAGCTGTGGCCGCTGATCACCTCGGTGTATCCGGACTACGATGAATATCAGGCACGCACCGACCGCGACATCCCGGTTTTTCGGTGCTCCGCGCGCTAACCGGACGTCGGCCCTGCGCTGACGCCGCCTGAACCCGGCACCACAGTCAACCAGGGCGTCACGCGAATTCTGCCCATTTGTGCATAGCCAGACGCCGCGCATTGGGGATAAGGTGGCAGGCTTATGCACCTTGCCGGATGACTGAACCGATAGCGATGAGACAGTTACGAACCACTTTCTCCCAAACTCACGGCACTGCGGCTGGCGCCAGGCTGTCACTGGCGCTAGCCCTGTTCGCCACTGTGCTGGGCGCCACCAGCGCTGCCTCCCAGGCAACCGACTATGTGGGCAGCAAAGCCTGCGGCCAATGCCACGAGGAAGCCTACCGGGCCTGGCAGGGCTCGCTGCACAAGAAGGCCATGGAAGTTGCCGACGACAGCACCGTGCTGGGCGATTTCGACAATGCCCGATTTGAGCACTTCGGCGTCACCAGCACCTTCTTCCGCAAAGACGGGCAGTATCTTGTCCGCACGGACAACGCCGAGGGCGAGCTGCAGGACTTCAAGGTCTCCTATACCTTTGGCGCGTACCCCCTACAGCAGTACCTGATCGAATTCGATGATGGGCGCTTGCAAGCACTCATCGT
Source organism: uncultured Gammaproteobacteria bacterium (assembly GCA_963792875.1). Taxonomy (GTDB): domain Bacteria; phylum Pseudomonadota; class Gammaproteobacteria; order Pseudomonadales; family JAHEGP01; genus JAHEGP01. The sequence continues at coordinate 850,144 of CAWBXV010000002.1, forward strand.
GGCCTGGGACAGCCGTCCGGCGCAGGAGGGCGGTCAACGCTGGTTTCATCTGTATCCCGATGAGGCTATCCCCCATGAGGACCCACTGCACTGGACCGGCGCCTTCCAGAACTGGAACAGCCGCTGCGCCAGCTGCCATTCCACCAACCTGGAAAAACACTACGATCCCGCCACAGACCGCTATCAGACCACCTGGTCTGAGATCAACGTCGCCTGCGAGGCCTGCCATGGCGCCGGCAGCACCCACCTGAAGTGGGCGGAGGGCGACCGGGCCAGCGCTGACAAGGGTCTGCCTGCCACGCTTGCCGAGCGCAGGACCTGGAAGGCTGGTGCCTTACCTGCCGCCGTAGGCGGCAGCGCTACCCCGCCGCATAGGCAGCTTGACGCCTGTGCCGGCTGCCACTCCCGCCGCCAGGAGCTCGGACAGCCCGCGGCGGGCAGGGAGTTTCTCGATCAGTTCAGCCCGCAACTGCTGACGGAGGGGCTGTATTACCCCGATGGCCAGATCGAGGATGAGGTGTACGTTTACGGATCGTTTCTGCAGAGCAGGATGCACGCTGCCGGCGTCGTCTGCAGCAACTGTCACGAACCCCACGGGCTGACGCTGAAGGCGCAGGGCAATGCGCTGTGTACCCAGTGCCACCAGTCCTCGACGTTTGATGCGCCCGCGCATCATCACCACGAAGCCGGCAGCGCCGGAGCCCAGTGCGCGAATTGCCACATGCCGGAACGCACCTACATGGGGGTCGATGCGCGCCGCGACCATAGCTTCCGGATACCGCAGCCCATTCTGGGCGGCCTGCTCGGTACCCCCAACGCCTGCCAGAACTGCCACCAGGATCGCGACAACAGCTGGGCTCAGAAGCAGCTCGCGCAGTGGTACGGACATCAGCCTCTGCGCGATGAGCACGCGACGACACTGGCGATCGCCAGGGCCAACAATCCTGCCGCGATGGAAATGCTCGTGGAGCTGGCACGCGATGACAGCGTCGCGACCATCGTCCGGGCCACCGCGGTGCTGGAAAGCGGTCGCTTTTCCTCGCCGGAGGTGCTGCAGAACAACATTCAGCAGCTCTATGCGGACGACGCTCTGATGCGCCTGGCCGCAGTCCGCGCGCTGGACAATCTGCCGACCAACCAGCGCTACCAGTTGCTGCAGCCGCTTATCGCGGACCCGGTCAAGGCGGTGCGGACCGCCGTGGCCAGTTCGCTGGCAGGGGTTCCGACGGCAAATCTGCAACCTTCACAGAAGGCGCCGCTGGAGGCGTTGTTTGCGGAGTATGTGGAAACCTTGAATTTCACCGCCGACATGCCTGGCAGTCAATTGAATCTGGGGCTTTTCTACATCGGGCGCGGCGACCATGAGGCCGCCGTCAAGGCCTACCGGCATGCGCTGCAGCTGGCGCCCCGCTATGTGCCGGCGCTGCTGAATCTCGCCGATCTGTATCGGGCCATGGGCGAGGACGAGAACGCGCGGCCGTTGCTGGAACAAGCCATCCGCTACGCGCCGGATCAAGCGCCCGCCTATCACTCGCTCGGACTGCTGCTGGTCAGAGAGAACCACCTGAGCCGCGCCCTGCCCCATCTGCAGCGCGCGGCCCAGCTGGACCCTGGTGCCGCGCGCTACAGCTTTGTCTACGGCGTCGCCCTGTACAGCAGCGGCCAGGTAGACGCCGCTATCGAGGTGTTGTCAGACGCCGCGCAGGCGCACCCCCACGATCGCCAGATACAGGGCGCACTGGAGGCCTACCGGCAGCAGCAGTAGTCGCAGGGCAGCTCCTCCGGCGCAGTAGAGGAGAGCGCCAGAGAAGGCCAGCCCGACCGCCGGTGGCACCGCCAGCCGGCGCGGTGGAGCGGGTTAATGCCTCCCCACCAGGGAGCGCACGGATGCCAGAAGATCGCCCGGCAACAGCAACAACTTGCCGTTTTCGGATTGCGACATGTCTTTCAGGGCGCTGACATAGCGCTCTCCCAGCAGGTACATCACTGGCAGTTCGTTCTCCTTGATCGCCTCGGTGACTTTCTCGATCGCCGCCTGACTGGCCTGTGCGAGCACGACCTGAGCCTCAGCATCGCGCCGCGACGCCTCGAGGCGGCCGTCGGCTTCGAGGATCGCTGCGGCTTTCTGTCCCTCGGCCTTGGTTACCGTGGCCCTGCGCGCACGCTCAGCCGCCGCCTGTTCTTCCATGGCATGCTGCATGGTCGGCGAGGGCTTGATGTCCTGGATCTCGACGGTTTTCAGGGTAATACCCCAATCAGCGATATCGTCTGAAATCATGGACTTCAGCTTGGCCTTGATCTGGTCGCGCGATGACAGCGCGTCATCCAGGGCCATCTCTCCGACGATGGAACGCAGGCTGGTCTGCACCAGCGTCTGAATGGCCAGCTCGTAGTCCTCGATACCGTACACGGCTTTTTCAGGAGACAGGATATTGATGTAAGCCACGGCGTTGGCGAGTATCACCGCATTGTCCCTGGTGATGACCTCCTGGGTGGGAATATCCAGCACCACGTCCTTGGTGGTGACCTTATAGGCCACGTTGTCTATAAAAGGCACGAGTATGTTCAGCCCGGGCCCCAATGTTCGCTGGAATTTCCCCAGGCGCTGCACCACCCATTTGCTGCCCTGCGGCACCAGCCGCACACCTCTGGCGATCGTAACCAGTACCAGAAAAAGAAACGCGATAACGGGAATCAGACTTTCCATACCTACCCCTCAAAGATCAGCCCGGTCAGTGGACCCGGCCTGTTGAATCATTGCTTGCGCACCAGCAGCGCATTGCCCGCAACGTCCTGCACGACGACGCGCTCCCCGAGCACAAGCGGCTCCTCGCAGATGATATCCCACTCCTCAGAGCCGAGAATCGGCATTGAAAAGCGCAGGCGCCCGCGCCGGGAATCCTGCGGCAGGGAGATCACCATACCGACCTCACCCACGATGGCCTCGCGGGAGAGGCCCGCCATGGTGCGGTCGATCGACATCGGCTTGAAGTAGTGAAACCATAGATAGGTTAATACGACCGAGAAAAAGGTCCAGATCAAGAGCTGCCAGCTGAGGCTGAGCTGCGGAACCGCCAACAGCAGCAGCCCGACCAGAACGGCCCCCAGACCGAACCATAGCGCCATGAAGCTGGGCAGAAATATCTCGACCATCATCAGGCCCATGCCCAGTACGAGCCAATGCCAGTACAAGACGTCAAATTCCATATCAGTACTCCAGCAACCACGGACAAACGTATCGCGAACCCTTCAGCGCGCTCTCCGGCGGCGGCGCCTGCACTGCCAGAGCGCTAGCCACTGAAAGCGATCGCCATTCGTGTCATTCAACCGTGACCGATTTTGCCAGATTGCGCGGCTGGTCGACATCGGTACCCTTGAGCACGGCGACATGGTACGACAGCAGCTGCAAGGGGATGGTGTAGATGATGGGCGCGATGACATCGGGGACGTGGGGCATGGAGATCACCGTCACTCCCCGCTCGTTTTTGAAGCCCGCCTTGCCATCCGCAAAGACGAAAAGCTGACCACCCCTGGCCCGCACTTCCTCGAGATTGGACTTCAGCTTTTCCAGCAGTTCATCGTTGGGCGCCACCGCGACCACCGGCATATCGGCATCCACCAGTGCCAGCGGACCATGCTTGAGCTCGCCGGCGGGGTAGGACTCGGCATGGATATAGGAGATCTCCTTGAGCTTGAGGGCCCCTTCCATCGCCACCGGCCACTGCACACCCCTGCCGAGGAACAGCGCGTGGTGCTTTTCCGCGAATGCCGCGGAGACCACCTCGATCTCCTTGTCGAGCAGCAGCGCCTGCTCCACCATCGTCGAGAGACCATGCAGCGCCTGGACGATTTCTCTCTCGGCCGCCTCATCCAGACTATGGCGTCGCCCCAGCGCAACCATCAACAGAATCAGGGCAACCAGCTGCGTCGTGAACGCCTTGGTTGAGGCCACCCCGATCTCCGGACCCGCCTCGGTCATCAGCGCCAGGTCGGATTCGCGCACCAGGGAGCTCTGCGCCACGTTGCAGATGGTCATGGTGGAGGCATAGCCCAGCGTTTTTGCCATGCGCAGCGCGGCGAGAGTATCCGCGGTTTCGCCCGACTGGGAAATGGTGACCAGCAGCGTGTTGGGTTCGACCACGAACTTGCGGTAGCGGAACTCACTGGCAACCTCCACGCGGCAGGGGATGCCGGCGATGCCCTCGATCCAGTACTTGCCCACCATGGCGGAATGGTAGCTGGTGCCGCAGGCCACGATCTGGACTGCCCGCGTGCGGTCGAATACGTCGCCGGCATCGCTGCCGAACGCCTGCTCGAGGACGTGATACTGTCCGATCCGTCCCTGCAGGGTCTGCTTGATCACCCTGGGTTGCTCATAGATTTCCTTGAGCATGTAATGGCGGAAGCGGCCCTTGTCAGCGGCATCGGAATGTTCAGAAATCTGCACGATCTCGCGCTGCACGCGGGCACCCTGCGCACTCCATATCTCATAACTGCGGGGCGTGATGCGGGCGATATCACCTTCCTCGAGATAGATAAAGCGATCGGTGACCTGCCTCAGGGCCAGTTGATCGGACGCCAGAAAATTTTCGCCTATGCCGATACCGATCACCAGCGGACTGCCGGAGCGGGCGCAGATGATCTGATCGGGCTCATCCCGGCTGATAACGGCAAGCCCGAAGGCGCCCTGCAGTTGAGGCACGGCGCTGTTGACGGCCTGCAGCAGATTTTCCCCGCCGGCAATGAAACTGTCGATCAGGTGTACGATAACCTCGGTGTCGGTCTGCGATTGGAACACATAGCCCTGGCCCTGCAAGGTCTTTCTCAGGCTCTCGTGGTTCTCGATGATGCCATTGTGAACCAGCGCCACCCGCTCGCGGGAGAGGTGAGGGTGTGCATTGGCCTTGCTCGGCCTGCCGTGGGTCGCCCAGCGGGTATGCGCGATGCCGCAGAAGCCTTCCCACCGGCCGTCCTCCAGGGCGTCAGCCAGTACGGCGACCTTGCCGACTTCCTTGCATACGGCGATCTTTCCATCCTGCAGCACGGCGATGCCCGCGGAATCGTATCCACGATATTCCAGCCTGCGCAGCCCTTCGACCAATATCTCGCTGACCGGCCGCTTGGCCGTAGCGCCGACAATTCCACACATGGTGCTAATCTCTCGCCGTAGTTACTGATTGGTAAACCCAAAAACCAGCGCAGCCACAAGGCAGAACCGACGGATGCTGCAACCCGGTCCGCTCTGCGTGCAATCGGGATGGTGCCTGCCGTCCGCCCCCCTCATAGCGCTCACGGCGGCTGTTGGATATCCCCTATTTTTTCTTGCTCGGGCGCACCCAGCCATCGATGAGCCTCTGACGCGCTCGCGCGACCGCCAGTTGGCCCTCGCCGACATCCCCGCTGATGGTCGATCCTGCCCCGATCGTGGAGCCTGACCCAAGCCGCAGGGGTGCAACCAGCGACGTGTTTGAACCTACAAACACCCCGTCTTCGATATAGGTCTTGTGCTTGTTGGCGCCGTCATAATTACAGGTGATGGTTCCGGCGCCGATGTTGACGTTTTTTCCAACCACGCTGTCGCCGACATAACTCAGGTGGTTGACCTTCGAACCCTCACCGAGAGTGGTGCTCTTGGTTTCGACAAAATTGCCGACTTTGCTGCCACCCTCCATCACCGTACCCGGCCTCAGCCGGGCGAACGGCCCGACTTGAGCGCTATCGCCGACCACTGCGTCTTCGATGACACAATTGGCGTGTATCGTCGCGCCATCGCCTATCGTTGAGTTGGCGATGACACAATTGGGCCCGATGCGCACCTCGCGGCCCAACACCACATCGCCCTCTATCACCAGATTGATATCCAGCACGGAATCCGCGCCGGCGTTAAGGCTTCCGCGAATATCGATGCGATGCGGGTCCATCAACGTTACCCCGTCGGACATCAGCTGCTCCGCAAGGCGGTGCTGATGCCAGCGCTCCATCGACGCCAGCTGAGCCCGGCTGTTGATGCCCTCGACTTCGCGATGGTGCTCGGGGGCGATCGCCTTGACGTCATACCCTTCACCGGCCGCCATGCCGATAATATCGGTCAGGTAGTATTCACCCTGCGCGTTATCATTGGACAACATGGGAAGCCAGCGGTAGAGCAGGCTGCCCTTGACGGCCATGATGCCGGTATTGACCTCTTTTATCTGCTTTTCGCCTTCGCTGGCGTCTTTTTCTTCGACGATGCCGGCGACCCTGCCGTTGCTGTTGCGCAGAATGCGGCCGTAGCCCTGGGGATGAGAGAGATTGACCGTCAGCAGGGCGACAGAGGAATCGGCCACTGCCGACAGCAGGCGCTGCAGCGTTGCCACCGATATCAGCGGCACATCGCCGTAGAGAACCAGGATGGTGTTATCGGTCTCTATGTGGGGCATCACCTGCAGCAGCGCGTGGCCGGTCCCCTTCTGCTCGCGCTGCAGAACCCAGTTGAGGCTCGGATCGTCCGCGTACCGCGCCTGCACAGCGTCCGCCCCATGCCCCACGATGGCATGGACGCGGGCAACGCCCAGCTGACGCACTGCCTGCAGCACATGTCCGAGTAGGGGTCTACCGGCTAGCGGGTGCAGTACCTTGGGCAAAGTGGATTTCATGCGGGTGCCCTGACCCGCAGCCAGAATAACCGCTTCGACGCTCAATTCAGTTGCCCTAACAAAGGATCAGAAGGGGGAGCTTGCTATGACCAAGCATAAAAAAGGGTAGCAATCGCTACCCTTCTTGGCTAGTGCTAATTGACTAAGAATCAACGATTGATGTTCTTCCGAATCTTCTGCAGCGTACGCAGCTGGGCCGCGGCCTCCGCCAGCTGCACCGCGGCGCGGGAATAGTCGAAATCCGCTCCCTGGTTCACCAGCTGCGCCTCGACCTGCCGCTGCGCCTCGAGCGCCGCCGCCTCGTCGACATCATCCGCCCGGATGGCGGTATCTGCGAGTATGGAGATCACCCCGGGCTGCACTTCGAGGAAGCCTCCGGAGACATAAAACACTTCCTCCTCGCCGCCCTGCCTGATTACCCGGACCGGACCTGGACGAAGATCGGTGAGCAGGGGCGCGTGGCCATAGCTGACCCCGAGCTCCCCCAGCGAGCCGGTCGCGACGACCAGCTCCGCCAGGCCCGAGAAGATTTCCTGCTCCGCACTGGCAATATCACAATGTATGGTCATTGCCATAATATACCCCTCTTTTGGCCTGCCAAACGCCGTCGCTATGCCTTCATCTTCTCGGCTTTGGCCACGGCCTCTTCAATGGTTCCCACCATGTAAAAAGCCTGCTCAGGCAGATGGTCGTACTCTCCTTCCAATATGCCCTTGAAGCTCGCTATGGTGTCCTTGAGCGGCACGTACTTGCCGGGCGAACCGGTGAATACCTCGGCCACGTGGAAGGGCTGCGACAGAAACCGCTCGATCTTACGTGCCCTGGCAACGGTGAGTTTGTCTGCTTCTGACAACTCGTCCATACCAAGAATGGCGATGATGTCTTTCAATTCCTTATAGCGTTGCAGCACCGACTGCACGCCGCGAGCCGTGTCGTAATGCTCCTGGCCGATGATCAGCGGATCGAGCTGTCGCGATGCCGAATCGAGCGGGTCAACCGCAGGATAGATGCCCTTCGCCGCCACGTCGCGACTCAGGATCAGCGTCGAGTCGAGGTGCGCATAGGTCGTCGCCGGCGAGGGGTCGGTCAGGTCGTCCGCCGGCACGTATACCGCCTGCACGGACGTGATCGAGCCAACCTTGGTAGAAGTGATGCGCTCCTGCAGCACGCCCATCTCCTCAGCCAGGGTGGGCTGATACCCTACCGCGGAAGGCATCCTGCCCAGCAGCGCCGATACTTCGGTACCCGCCAGGGTGTAGCGGTAGATGTTATCGACGAACAGCAGCACGTCACGGCCCTCATCGCGGAATTTTTCCGCCATGGTCAAGCCGGTCAGCGCCACCCGCAGGCGGTTGCCGGGGGGCTCGTTCATCTGTCCATAGACCATCGCCACTTTGTCGAGGACGTTGGACTCTTTCATTTCATAGTAGAAATCGTTGCCCTCGCGGGTCCGCTCCCCGACCCCGGCGAAAACCGAGAGGCCCGAGTGTTCCTTGGCTATGTTGTTGATGAGTTCCATCATGTTGACGGTCTTGCCGACCCCGGCGCCCCCGAACAGGCCGACCTTGCCGCCCTTGGCGAAGGGACAGACCAGATCGATAACCTTGATGCCGGTCTCGAGCAGCTCGCTGGAAGCGGCCAGCTCATCATAGGCCGGCGCTTTGCGGTGGATCGGCATACGAGCCTGCTCACCCAGCGGACCCGCTTCGTCCACCGGATTACCGAGCACATCCATAATGCGGCCGAGCGTCTCCATGCCGACGGGCACGCTGATGGGCGCGTGGCTGTTCTCGACGGCCAGTCCCCGGCTCAGTCCCTCGGACGAACCCATGGCAATGGTCCTGACCACGCCGTCGCCGAGCTGCTGCTGTACTTCCAGGGTGAGATCTTTCTCGGTTACCCGTAGCGCATCGTAAACCTTTGGCACGGAATCTCTGGGAAATTCAACATCGATAACGGCACCGATGATTTGCACAATGCGTCCGCTACTCATTTCCGCTTCCTCTATAAATCCAGTATCAAACAGTTGAATTTGTTACCCGCCAGACATCAGGAGATCGCGGCAGCGCCGCCGACGATTTCCGACAGTTCCTGAGTAATCGCTGCCTGACGCGCCTTGTTGTAGGCGAGGCGCAACTCGTCGATGATGTCACCGGCATTGTCCGTCGCACTCTTCATGGCGACCATGCGGGCCGCCTGCTCGCAGGCGCCATTTTCGACGACCGCCTGGTAAACCTGTGACTCAATGTAACGCGCCAGCAGTCCGTCGAGCAGTTCTTGGGCATCCGGCTCGTAGATGTAATCCCAGCGGTGCTTCATCTCCTGATCGCCCGTCGCCGGCAGGGGCAGCAGCTGCTGAATTCTGGGCGTCTGCGTCATGGTGTTGACAAACTCATTGCCCACCAGGTAGACCTTGTCGACCTCACCTGCTGTGAAGGCGTCGAGCATCACCTTCACCACGCCGATCAGGTCTGCAACCGACGGGTCCTCGCCGATATCCCTGACCGTCGCCACGACGTTGCCGCCGAAGCTCTTGAAAAACGCCGAGGCCTTCGCGCCAATCAGGCAGAAATCCATTTCAACCTGGTCCGCGCGCCACTGCTTCATCGAATTCACAGTCGCCTTGAACAGATTGATATTCAAACCACCACACAGACCACGGTCGGTCGACACCAGCACGTAGCCGACGCGCTTGACCTGCCGCTCCTGCATAAACAGGTGGTGATACTCCGGCGTCGCGTTCGCCAGGTGGCCGACGACAGCGCGGATGCGGCGCGCATAGGGTTTGCCCCGCTGCATCCGCTCCTGTGCTTTGCGCATCTTGCTGGCAGCTACCATCTCCATGGCGCTGGTTATCTTCTGCGTGTTGCCGATACTCGCTATCTGACTTCGTATCTCTTTGCCGCCGGCCATAGTCTCTTCTCAAGCTAACAGATTCAGGGAGTTGGACAGCATCTCAGCCCGCACCTACCAGGACTGAGTCGCCTTGAACTTCTCAATCGCTTCCTTGAAGACCGCCTCCAGGTCATCGTTCCAGTCGCCGGATTCGTCAATCTTGCGCATGGTCTCGCCGTACTCGGCATCGGCAAAAGACAGCAGAGCGGATTCAAACGCGCCGATCTTCGGGATTTCGATGCCCTTCAGATAGCCCTGGTTGGCCGCATAAACGACCAGCGACATCTCGGCCACCGACAACGGCGAGTACTGCTTCTGTTTCATCAGCTCGGTAACCCGCGCCCCGTGATCGAGCTGCGACTTGGTGGCCTCGTCGAGATCGGAGGCAAACTGGGAGAACGCCGCCAGTTCGCGGTACTGCGCCAGCGCCGTCCTGATACCACCGGACAGCTTTTTCATGATCTTGGTCTGCGCTGCACCACCGACCCGCGACACGGAGATGCCCGCGTTCATGGCCGGTCGAACGCCCGCGTTGAACATATCAGACTCAAGGAAAATCTGGCCATCGGTAATCGAGATGACGTTGGTCGGTACGAAAGCGGAGACGTCACCGGCCTGGGTTTCGATGATCGGCAATGCGGTCAGCGAGCCGGTCTTACCCTTGACCTCACCAGCGGTGAACTTCTCCACGTAGTCGGCATTGACCCTAGCGGCACGTTCCAGCAGGCGGGAGTGCAGGTAGAAAACGTCCCCCGGGTAGGCTTCGCGGCCCGGCGGACGACGCAGCAACAGCGATATCTGCCGGTAGGCCCAGGCCTGCTTGGTGAGATCGTCATAGATGATCAGCGCGTCCTCGCCGCGGTCGCGATAGTACTCACCTATGGTACATCCGGCGAAAGGGGCCAGATACTGCATAGCCGCGGGATCGGAGGCCGTGGCCGCGACGACCACCGTGTGACCCATGGCACCGTGCTCTTCCAGCTTGCGCACCACTGCCGCAACCGAGGAGGCCTTCTGACCGATGGCGACATACACGCACTTGATGCCGGTCCCCTTCTGGTTGATGATGGTGTCGATAGCGATGGCGGTCTTGCCGACCTGGCGATCTCCGATGATGAGCTCGCGCTGGCCACGACCGATGGGTACCATGGCGTCGATCGCCTTGAGACCGGTCTGGACCGGCTGATCGACCGACTTCCGGGAGATAACGCCGGGGGCGACTTTTTCAATGGCGTCACTAAGCTTGGCATTGATCGGACCCTTGCCGTCTATCGGGTTGCCCAGGGTATCGACGACCCTGCCCTGCAACTCCGGCCCCACCGGCACTTCCAGGATACGGCCGGTACACCGACAGGTGTGACCTTCGGCGATGGATAGATAGTCACCGAGGACCACCGCACCCACCGAATCGCGCTCGAGGTTCAGAGCCAATCCATAAACACCGCCATCGAACTCGATCATCTCACCGAACATGGCCTTGGTCAGACCATGGATGCGGATGATCCCGTCCGTCACGGAGACAACGGTGCCCTCATTCTGGGCTTCACTGCGCACATCGAGTTTTTCGATGCGTTGTTTGATAATTTCAGAAATTTCCGATGGATTGAGCTGCTGCATGCTCTGCTCCTCAGTGTGAAAGCTATTGATTCATTGCCTCGGCCAGCTTGGCGAGTTTGCCGCGAACTGAACCGTCGATGACCAGGTCACCTGCCCGTATGACGACGCCGCCGATCAGATTCCGATCGACCACGGTATGAATATTGATGTCTTTTTTGAGGCTCTTGCGAAGCTTGTCAGCGATCTCCCGCTGCTGCGCCTCGTCGAGATCAAAAGCACTGGTTAGCTGCACATCGACGACCTGCTGCTGTTGCTCCAGCAATACGTCGAACTGCTCGCTAATCTGTGGAAGCAGGGATAGTCGCTTGACGCCGGCCAGAACCTGGATGAAATTCCTGCCACCATCGTCCAGCACATCGCCGCACAGAGTCCGCAGAAGGTCGCTGCGATCTGCTCCGACGTCTGCCGCCGGAGAAGCCAGCATATCGGCAACTTTGTGCTGCTGAGAAACCGCTGCGGCGGCGGCCATCATCGATGACCACTGACCGGTCCGGCCCTCACCCAGAGCATACTCGAAAGCGGCCTTGGCGTAAGGACGCGCGAGCGTTGAAAGTTCAGCCATATCTACCTCAACCTCACTTACAGCTCGGCAGCGAGTTCATCGACCATTGCCCGGTGAGCATTCATGTCGACCGAAGACCGGAGAATTTTCTCGGCACCGGCCACCGCGAGCGCGCTCACCTGGGTACGAAGCTTCTCTCTCGCCCGATTGACTTCCTGATCGATCTCCGCCTGCGCCGCCAGTTTGATGCGGTCGGCCTCTTCTCGGCCTGCTGCTTGGCTTCATCGATGATCTGAGCCGCCCGCCGGTTTGATTGTTCGATCAAACCAGCCGCCTCCTTTTTGGCGTCCGTCAGCTTGCGCGAGACGGACTCCTTGGCCAGTTCCAGATCGCGCTGCGCACGCTCCGCTGATTGCAAGCCATCGGCTATCTTCTTTTCGCGCTCTTCCATAGCGTTGCGAATCGGGGGCCACACATATTTGAAGCAAAACCACACGAAGATCAAAAATGTGATGGACTGACCTATCAGGGTCGCATTGATATTCACGCTGACACCTCTTTAGGGATTAGGGGTCTACTTGTGAGATTGACAACGGACGCGTTCAGGCAGCGAACATCAGATACATGGCCATACCAACACCGATCATCGGCACCGCATCGAGCAGACCGGCGATCAGAAACATTTTGCCCTGGAGCATCGGTGCCATTTCGGGCTGACGGGCAGAACCCTCAAGCAGCTTGCCGCCGAGCGAACCAAATCCGAGTAGCGGTACCCAGCGCACCCAAGCCGATCATCAGAGCCGCAGCGATGTAGACCAGACCTTGTTCCATTGTTTTCTCCAACTAATGTCGTGAGTGATTGAAGGATAACTCAGTGTTCCTCTTCGACGTCGTGCGCCATGGACATGTACACCACGGTCAGCACCATGAACACGAACGCCTGAAGAGTAATTACCAATATGTGAAAGACAGCCCAAGCCCATTGCAGTACGCCTGCAAACAGGCCCAGTACCCAGCCCGCACCGAACATGATGGCGATCAGGATAAAGATCATTTCGCCCGCGTACAGGTTGCCGAACAGATCGCAGACCCAGTGAGATCGGTTTTGCGATCAGGGAGACGGATTCGAGCACCAGGTTGATGGGTATGAGAATGATGTTCACGTACCACTTCGGTGCATGGAAGGGATGCAGGGTCAGCTCTTTCACGCAGCCCCATTGCGCCTTTTTCCTTGATGCTGAAATAGATCATCAGCGCAAAGACGGTGAAGGACATGCCGAGGGTGATGTTGACGTCGGTGGTCGGGACCACCTTGAAGAACAGATGCGGATCGCCCGCTGCCTTGGCAGCCGCCAGTGGCAGCCAGTCTACCGGCAGCTAGGTCCATCAGATTCATGAAAAAGATCCACACGAAAATGGTCAGCGCCATCGGTGCGATCAGGGGGTTCCGGTAGTGAAAGGTATCCTTGACCGTGGTATCGATAAACTCGATGACCATTTCCACAAAATTCTGCACCCCGGTGGGGACACCGCTATTGGCTCTCTTTGGCCACGCCGCGGAAGATCGCGCAGAACACCAATCCAAGAATGATTGACCAACCCAGCGTATCGACATGCAGCGCGCTGAAACCCATGGCGCTGGCCTCGTCGCCACTGTGGGCCAGCGTCCAGGTGGCTTCCTCGAGCACGTGCTGGTGACCATGGGCATCGACCCGCGCGTAACCGGCAGGCAATTTACCGTACGTCAGATTGGTGAGGTGGTGCTTGATATATTCCGCAGATGATCCGCTGGCCATTGAACTGCCTCAGTGGTTTCAAATATCAGTTAGCGGCTGATTGTCGCCACGGCAAAGGTGTGGCAAACCAGCATGAGACCAAAGCCTCCAAACAAAGCTGCCGGCACGACAGTGTCTATCAGGCCAAAGACTACCGCAAACCCTGCGCCCGTCATGAGGAACTTCCCTACCTCACCACGATAGACGGACTGCGCTATCCGTTGCACATCGACAGCCCCCGAATAACGGTAAAGTTGCCTGGCGAAATAAATGTTCGGGAGCAGATGCAGGATTCCCCCGAGCAAAAAAGAGAGTCCGACATCATATCGGTACCCTGCAATTGCGATCGCAACAGTAGACAAAATCAGCAACAGCCGCGTGTAAATGCCGAAAAGTGCTGGTTTTACCCGCCTGCTCCGCTGATCTCCAGCAGCCATAGGGGTCGTGAGCCGTTGCGCGTTGTGGTTTCTAACCAATCGGCGACCGTTCAGTTTCCTTCGCCCCAGGATGCTAACAAAACGACGGGGCGGATTATGGGATATTAGCGCGGGCCGCACAACCGCTTTTTGTATACGGGCATCGGCGGCAACCAAGCGGGCACGCGCCGACAAGGCCTCGCTGCGGGCGCCGCAATGGACCGGCGCGAAGCCGCAACACGACAAAAAGGCGCGGAAATCACTTGATATGGTCGAGTATCCCCTCCAACTCGTCGATACTCGAATACTTGAAAACCAGGCGCCCCTTGCCCTTGGCGTTGTGCTGAATGACCACCGGCACGCCAACCTTGTCGCCCAGATCGCTCTGCAGGCGCTTGATATCCGGATCGACCGATCGACGAGGCGGCGGTGGCGGCCTTTCCCTGCCCTCAAGCAGCTCGCGCACCATCGCCTCCGTCTGCCTCACGGAAAGTCCCTGCGCCACGACCTGACTGGCGGCAGAGGACTGCTGCGGCAGAGGAAGACCCATCAGCGCCTTGGCGTGACCGTGCTCCAGATCACCATGCTCCAGCAGCGTCTTGACATCGTCAGGCAGCGACATCAGGCGCAGCAGGTTGGCAACCGCAGCGCGCGACTTGCCAACGGCATGAGCGACCTCCTGTTGCGTGAGTTCAAACTCATCGCGCAGCCTGGCCAGGGCAATGGCCTCTTCCAGCGCGTTCAAATCTTCGCGCTGAATGTTTTCAATCAGCGCCATTGCGATGGCCGCTTCGTCGGGTACGTCGCGCACGATGGCAGGCACTGAGTCCAGTCCGGCAATCTGGCTGGCTCGCCAGCGCCGCTCGCCCGCGATAATCTCATAGCGGGCCTCGCCGACGTGGCGCACCACGATGGGCTGCAGCACACCCTGACTGCGGATGGAATCGGCCAGCTCCTCGAGCGCCGCCTCGTGCATATCGCGCCGCGGCTGGTACTTGCCCCGCTGGATCAGGTCGACGGGCAGCTGCTGAAGCCTCTCGCCGGCCGGCACAACGTTATCGGCGCCGTCTCGAGGGGCCTCCGGAATGAGGTGAGTCTCTTCGTCATCGACGACGTGCAGTGGCCCCTGCTCCATGGCCGCCCCTGCCAGCAGGGCCTCCAGGCCGCGACCCAGCCTTCTCTTCTTTGCCGCCATGCTCAACCCTCAGCTGTTTCGGCTAGTTTTTGCTCCGAACTCTTGGACTGCTTGCGCAATAACTCCCCTGCCAGCGCAAGATAAGACATCGCGCCCTTGGAATGCTTGTCATAGTGAATCGCAGGCAAACCATGGGACGGCGCCTCTGCGAGGCGCACGTTGCGAGGAATCACCGTCCGGTAAAGCTTGTCGCCAAAATGGGCGCTGAGCTGTGCTGTCACATCCCTGGTCAGGCTGTTGCGGGGATCGTACATGGTGCGCACGATGCCCTCTATCTTGAGGGCGGGGTTGACGGTCGCCGCTATCCGGTTGACCGTGTTGGTCAGCGCTGACAGGCCCTCGAGCGCATAGTACTCGCACTGCATCGGAATGACGACACCGTTGGCGGCTACCAGACCGTTCAAGGTCAGCATGTTCAGCGATGGCGGGCAGTCGATGATGACAAAGTCGTACGGTCTGGGGACCGTAGCCAGCGCATTCTTGAGGCGCTGTTCGCGGCGCTCGACGTTGAGCAGGCACACCTCGGCCGCGGTCAGATCGCCGTTTGCCGGCAACACATCGTACCCGGCCTCCGGGCTGGGCTGGATGACCTCGCTGATCGCCAGGCCGTCGACCAGGACATCGTAGACGGTATTGTCCAGATGGCTCTTGTCGACACCTGAACCCATGGTCGCGTTGCCCTGCGGGTCGAGGTCGATGAGCAGGACCCTGCGCTTGGTCACCACCAGTGACGCCGCCAGGTTGATGGCCGTGGTCGTCTTGCCAACGCCGCCCTTCTGATTCGCAATCGCTAAGATTCTGGTCAAAACTACAGTCCCCGAATTAGTGCGTGATTCTCTGCCTGCGCAGAATTACGATGTGGCGCTCTGCCGCCAGACCCGGAACCATCACCCTGTGAATGGTCGGTTCGGCCAGGCCGTCAGGAAGTGCGGCGATTTCTGCGGTGGGATACGTACCTTTCATGGCAAGCCACTGTCCCTGAGGGGCCAGTAAATGGTCGGTGCATGCCAACATATCCGCCAGACTGGCGAAGGCACGGGACAATATCATATCAAAACCCCCGTTATCCACCAGATGTTCTGCTCGGCGCTGCGCTACGCTGGCGTTGGGAACGCTGACTTCAGACAGAAACTGGGTCAGAAAGCGCGTCTTCTTGCCGTTGCTGTCCAGCAGGCAGAAGCTGCGGTGCGGGTTGGCGATCGCCAGCGGAATCCCCGGCAGACCGGGACCCGTACCGACATCGAGCAGACTGTCGCCCGTCAGGAACCGGCTGACGGCCAGTGAGTCCAGCGCGTGATGTGTCAGCATATCACTCAGCTCGCGCACGGCGGTGAGATTATAAACCCGGTTCCACTTCTCCAGCATGCGCAGGTAATGCCACAGCGTTGACAGCTGCTGGTCAGAGAGCGCGAGACCCAACTGCTCGCAACCCTCCAGCAAGGCCTCTTCCATCGCGTCGGCCAAGGGCTTCAGGCGCTCCGCTTGTCCAGCAAGCCGCGCTTCTTGAGCGTGATCAGCAACAGGGAAACCGCCGCCGGCGTGACGCCCGGTATGCGCGCCGCCCGACCGAGCGTCTGGGGCATGGCCTCTGACAGCTTCTGCTTGATCTCGTTGGACAGTCCGGACACGGACGAATAATCAAAATCCTGCGGCAGCGCGGTGGTCTCGTGCTGGCGTTGCTTTTCGATCTCCTCCAGCTGCCGCTCGATGTAGCCGCTGTATTTCGCTTCAATCTCAAGCTGTTGCGCAACCTCCGCTGACACCTCGCGCCCCGGCTCCAGTGCCGCCAGGTCGGCAAAGCTCACGCCAGGGCGCTTCAACAGGTCGATCAGCAGATAGTCCCTGCTCATCGGTCGCTCCAGCAGGCGCTCTATGGCCGCCGCCTGAGCCGTGCCGGGCAGCACCCGGGTAGAACGCAGACGCGCTCCCTCCGCCTCGATCGCCGAGCGCTTTTCGCAGTAGCGGCGCCAGCGCTCTTCCCCCACCAATCCCAGTTCGCGGCCCTTTTCGGTCAGGCGCAGGTCGGCGTTGTCTTCCCGCAATGACAGGCGGTGCTCAGCCCGACTGGTGAACATGCGGTAGGGTTCCTGTGTACCCAGGGTGATCAAGTCATCCACCATCACGCCCACATAGGCCTCATGCCGGGCCGGGCACCAGGGCTCCCGGTCCCTGGCCTTCAGGGCGGCGTTGAGCCCGGCCAGCAGACCTTGCGCCGCGGCTTCTTCGTAACCCGTGGTGCCGTTGATCTGGCCAGCGAGGAACAGGCCGCCGATAAAGCGCGTCTCCAGACTCGACAGCAGGTC
Source organism: uncultured Gammaproteobacteria bacterium (assembly GCA_963792875.1). Classification (GTDB taxonomy): domain Bacteria; phylum Pseudomonadota; class Gammaproteobacteria; order Pseudomonadales; family JAHEGP01; genus JAHEGP01. Next base: position 867,482 of record CAWBXV010000002.1, read on the forward strand.
CCGGGGATCAAAAAAGTCATACTCGATGGCATAGCCGGGCCGGGTGATATGCGCCTGTTCGAAGCCTTTGATGGACTGCACCAGTTGCAGCTGCACGTCGAAGGGAAGACTCGTCGAGATGCCGTTGGGATAAAGTTCCCGGGTCTGCAGGCCCTCGGGTTCGATGAATACCTGGTGCGTGTTCTTGTCGGCAAAGCGATGAATCTTGTCTTCAATCGACGGACAGTAGCGCGGGCCTACGCCTTCGATGACACCCGTGTACATGGGTGAGCGATCCAGACCGGCGCGGATGATCTCGTGGGTGCGCTCATTGGTGTGCGCAATCCAGCAGCAACGCTGCTCGGGGTGCTGCGCCGGATCGCCCAGAGAGGACATGACCGGCCTGGGGGTATCGCCCCACTGCTCTTCGAGCGTGGAAAAATCCACCGTTTTGGCATCGATGCGAGGCGGCGTGCCGGTTTTCAGGCGCTCTACCCTGAAAGGCAATTCGCGCAGGCGCCGGGCCAGGGCAATGGAGGGCGGATCACCGGCACGACCGCCGCTGTGCTGATCGAGGCCGATGTGAATCCGGCCGCCCAGAAAGGTGCCTGCGGTAATCACGACGCTCGCTGCCGCAAAGCGTATCCCCGTCTGGGTGACCACCCCCCGGACCTGATCGCCCTCAATGATCAGATCGTCAGCAGCCTGCTGAAAAATCGACAGGTTTGGCTGGGATTCCAGCATGCGCCTGACGGCGCTCCTGTACAGAGCGCGGTCTGCCTGCGCCCTCGTGGCACGCACCGCGGGGCCCTTTCTGGCATTCAAGACCCTGAACTGAATGCCGGCATGGTCTGTCGCCAGCGCCATCGCGCCACCCAGGGCATCGACCTCCTTGACCAGATGGCTCTTGCCGATGCCACCGATGGCCGGATTGCACGACATCTGTCCGAGCGTTTCAATATTGTGAGTGAGCAGCAGGCATTCGCATCCCATCCTCGAGGCGGCCAACGCAGCCTCAGTGCCGGCATGGCCACCCCCTATCACGATCACATCAAAGCGCTTTGGATATAGCAAGGTCGTCACCTGTGCCGCGAGGGCGCAAAGTCAATTGCGCGCAATTATATAGGATTGGCCAAAATTTGTTCAGCACAACGCGATCCAGCGACTCAAACGTCTACCGGAAAGAACATGGCGATGTGCCTCGCGGGAACGGTGGATTGCCAGGTAGGCGGCTTCGCAGCTCAGCTGCCCGATGGGTTGTGCCGGGATCTCCTGGTTATCAAATATTGGTATTTATGATTTATATATAAGGTATTTAGAAGATAGATGATGTAAATGATGAGGACGGCCCGGGCTGTGGATAACCGATTTTTTCGCTTCTGTAACAGTGAGATGCGGCGCTGATAAGGCCCTGTATTGCGCGGGGAGAGGGTGAGCCCTGCCCGGTATTGACTGTGCTTGGAATCGATCGGCCTCACCGCCGGGCGGTCAATCCGGTAGATCTGTCCACGGCACAGCCAGCGCTTGTCTACAGGCAATGGCACGGCGAGGGTTGCGGCGGAGACGCTGTGGATAGCTTCGCTGTCGACGCGCCCAGCTGTGGATAAGCGATGCGGGAACACTCACTTCCCGTTGCGCGCTGCAGGGCAGCCCGTTTCAGCGCATTGCGCTGGCGACTGTCCGGCTTATCGCCTGGGCGGCTAACCATCGGCGGCGGTGGCACCGGTGTCCATCAGGCTCGGCGGTCCCGGGCGATCAGTCGCGCCTTGCGGGGCCCTCTGCCGCGGACTGTGGCCAATGAATCGATCCCGGGACAATAGCGGCGCGCGGCGCTGACCGCGGCGTCAAGCTGTCCGGCTGACTTCAGCTGCAGCAGCGGTCGCTTCAAAGCGAAGAAAAGTTAATAAAAAACAACGCTATGAGCGGCATCAATCGCCCCGTTACGACAGCTGCCTGCCGCGCGCTGGACGCAGCGAGCCGTGAAGTCCCCGAAGTGACAACCTCGCTGGATCCCTGTCGGCGCTATTGAGCTTATTTATTAATCTATTAAGTATTGATATCTCTATATTGAAGGGAATGTTATTAATGAAAGCCGGCACAGCGCTGTGGATAACATGAATTTTTTATTGAATATCATGCCGTTGAGTGAATGGTAAGGACACCTTGTGGCGCTGTGGAAGCTGCGTTGTGCGGGGTATTGGCGGTGGATCAAACGCAGGATCCGGCACCCTACGGCGGGATAAGAGCCTGTTCACGCACCGTCTGCGCAGTGGTTATCCACAGCCTGGCCCAGCGCCGCCGGGGCCTGCAGCGCAACTGGGCGTAAGGTGTGGATAAGTTGGTGGTATCCGGCAGTGGGGATGGCGGCCCGCTGGCTTTGGTCCTTGCTGAGTATTCATCCCCCTTATCGGCGCCAATGTTGCACACCATTGGCGCCGGTAGGCAGCAAAAGGGCTCTGCAAGTGATTGGCGAGTGGCCGTGAGGCGGGCTGCCGGCGCTCGCGAGTGCCGCAGCGGGAGCATTATCGGAGTGACTGGCTAGCACCGCACAGCGCGGTCATTGCTGCAGGCACCGGCCCGCAGCAGGAATTCGAATGGGTGGGGGCGAAGCTGCGGTGGGTATTACTTGCCAATACAGAAGCTGGCAAAGATATGGCCGAGCAGATCGTCGGGCCGGAACTCGCCGGTGATAGTACCCAGCGCTCTCTGTGCGCGCAGCAGGTCGTCGGCGAGCAGCTCTCCGGCGCCGCTGCCCAGCAGCTGAGCGCGACCGTCGTCCACGAAAGCGCGGGCTTCCAGCAGGGCCTCCAGATGGCGCCGGCGGGCGGTAAAGTGTCCTTCCCCGCCGGTATAGCCCATCAGGTCCTTCAGGTGCCGGCGCAGCGCCGCCAGACCTTGCCCGGTCGTTGCCGATAGGCGAATGCAGGGCGCCGGTCCGTCAGCGCTCAGGCCCGGTTCGATCCCCGAGATGTCGCATTTGCTGAGAATCAGGGTGATGCGGTCGAGCCCGCCCAGTGCCTCGATCAATGCCGGCGAGAGAATTTCGGGGTTGGTTTCCTGCGAAAGACAGCTGTCGCATACCAGCAGCACCCGGTCGGCTGCGGTGATCTCGCGCCAGGCGCGCGCGATGCCGATTTTTTCAATGGCGTCGGGATCGTCTCTCAGTCCCGCCGTATCGATGACGTGCAGTGGCATGCCTTCGATATGGATGTGTTCGCGCAGCACGTCGCGAGTGGTGCCTGCTATGTCACTGACGATAGCGGTATCGCGCTCGGCCAGCGCATTGAGCAGGCTGGACTTGCCGGCGTTGGGCTTGCCCGCGATGACCACCGTCATGCCTTCGCGGAGGATGGCGCCCTGTCGGGCCTCCTCCAGCACGGTGTCGATGGCGTGGAGCAAGCTGTCAAGGCGCCGGGATACGTGGCCGTCATTGAGGAAATCAATCTCCTCTTCCGGAAAGTCGATAGCAGCTTCGACGTAGACGCGCAGCTCAATCAGGGTATCCACCAGCAGCCGGATGCGGTTGGAGAACTCGCCCTGCAGCGAGCGCAGTGCGGAGCGAGCGGCCTCCTGGGAGGTGGATGCAATGAGATCGGCGATCGCCTCCGCCTGACTCAGGTCGATCTTGTCGTTGAGGAACGCTCGCTCTGAGAATTGTCCGGGGCGTGCCAGCACGGCACCGAGACGGAGCACCTCGCGCAACAGCAGATCGAGGACCACCGGGCCGCCGTGTCCCTGCAGTTCAACCACGTCTTCGCCGGTGAACGAGTGCGGGCCGGGGAAAAAGAGGGCGATGCCCTCGTCGATCGTTCGCGGTCCGTCGGGACCGGGTGCCGCAAAGCGGCAGTAGTGAGCATGTCGCGGGGCGAGTGCCGTGGCAGTGATGGCTTGGCCGATCGCCGGGGCGAGCGGGCCCGAGATGCGGATGATACCGACGCCGCCGCGACCGGGTGGAGTGGCCACGGCGGCGATGGTGTCGCGCGAAGACGATTTATCCACGAGTGTATTCAGCGCATGGCGACGACCGGGGCGTGGCCTGGCCATGGCGCCGCAGCGGGGCGCATGGCCAGGCCGGCTTTAGCCGCGGTCAGCTGGCATCGGCTTGCTCTATCCTGCGGGTGATGACCCATTGCTGCAGGATGGAGAGCAAATTGTTTACCACCCAGTAAAGCACCAACCCCGCCGGGAACCACAGGAAAAAGAAGGTGAACACCACGGGCAGAAACTGCATGATTTTTGCCTGCATGGGGTCCGGCGGCGGGGGATTGAGCTTCTGTTGCGCGAACATACTCACCCCCATGATCGCAGGCAGGATGAAATAGGGGTCCATCGTCGAGAGGTCCTTGATCCAGCCCAGCCAGGGCGCTTGGCGCAGCTCGACGCTTTCCATCAGGACCCAGTACAGGGAGATGAATACCGGCATCTGAATGAGAATCGGCAGGCAGCCACCCAGCGGGTTGACTTTTTCCTTCTGATACAGCGCCATCATTTCCTGGGACTGCTTCTGGCGGTCATCGGCGTACAATTCGCGTATCTGCGCCATTTTCGGCGCTACCTTGCGCATCTTGGCCATGGACCTGTAGCTCGCCGCCGACAGCTGGAAGAACGCTCCCTTGACCAGGACGGTCAGAAATATGATGCTCCAGCCCCAGTTGCCGACCAGCTTATGAATCTGGGTGAGTATCCAGAACAGCGGCTGTGCGATCCACCACAGCCAACCATAATCGACAGTGAGGTCGAGGCCAGGGGCGATCTTCTTGAGTCGGTACTGATCTTTGGGGCCCGCGTAAAAACCGGCGCTCACAGTGCCCTGCTGGCCAGGTTGCAGATTGACCGCGGGTGCGGTGAAGCGGATCAGGTTGAAGCCGCTCGGAGTGACCTTGGTGGTGTAGTGATTGAGCTGCGCGGAGGAGGGAATCCAGGCGCTGATAAAGTAGTGCTGCACCATCGAAATCCAGCCGCCCTCCACTTTGTTGTTCAATGGCTCGTCGGCGAGCTTTTTGAAGGCGATCTTGAGGAAGGGTTTGTCTGCGGTGGTCGTGGCGACGCCCAGAAATGGCCTCAGGCCCATGCCGGTAGTGTCGGCAGCGGGATCGGAGCTGTTGTCGCGTTTGAGCTGTCCGTAGAACGTAGCGCTCCACGGGCTGTCGCTGCGGTTGTCGATGAGATAGCTGACGTTGACCAGATTGTCGCCGCGCGTGAAGGTAAAGCGCTTGGTGATCAGCACGCCGCTCGCTTGCGTGTAGGTTAAATCGACCAGCAGCTGCTCCTGGCCCGGCGCTAGCCGGTATTCGGTCTTTTTCGCGTCGAACAGGGGGCGTCCATCGCGGGTGTCGGTGCCATCGGTGCCTATCAGCCCGCTCTGGGCGACATAAGTGCGCCGTGAAGTCCTTTCCATGAGAACAAAAGGCTGGTCGCCGTCGAGTTCCGCCAGCTGCTTGGGCAGTGAGACGGTAACGAAGTCGCCTCCCAGCAAGTCGATCTGCAGGTCCAGCACGTCGGTGACGACGCGGACCAGCGAGCTGCCCTTGCTGCCTGAGCTGGTCGTCTCCTGGGCTACGGAGGGAACATCGCTGTCGAGATTGGCAGCGGGAGTCGGCAGGTCGTCTTCGACAGCGCCGACAGGTCCCTGGACCGGTGCAGCGATGGACTGGCCTGCTGCCACGCGAGAAGCTGCATGATGGGCCTTATTGAAGGCGGTCCACTCGCTGACCAGCATCAGCGCGACGCCAACGATTGCAGCGATTAACAGATATCTGATCCAATCCATAAACTACAGCCTTGTTTCCAGTGATGCATCGGGTTGATGCGCAGGTGAGTTGTCGGCCGGTGGAACAGGGTCGAAGCCACCGGCGCAGAGGGGGTGGCATCGGCACAAGCGGCGAAGCGACAGCAGCAGGCCCCTGGCCAGGCCGTGATGCGTCAGCGCTTCCTCCGCATAGTGGGAACAGGAGGGATAAAAACGGCAATGAGGGCCCATCATGGGGCTGATCAACAGCTGATAGCATCTGACCAGCGCGATGGCAAGGCGCCGGGCCATTATGATCTGTTCTCCGGGCTGTTCATTGTTTTTCTTTCCAGTCTGCTCCACTGTTTGTCCAGCAGAGCTGCCAGCGCGGGCTTGCTCAGGTTACCGATGTCTCTGCGGGCAATGACGACGATATCAAAAGGGGGCAGTGTATGCCGCCGGTGCCGAAAACTCTCGCGAATGACGCGCTTGATGGTATTGCGCCGGGCGGCGAGTTTTACCTGTTTTTTGGGAACTACCATGCCGAGGCGCGGATGTGGCTTGTCGTTGTGCACGGCAAGGATCAGCATGGCCGGGCAGGCGACCTTGAGCTCAGCGTGAGAGAAGACCCGGGTGAAGTCCGGTGAATCCAGCAGCCGCAAAGACTTGCCGAAATTGAATTCGGGCATGCAGCAGCCTCAACACTGAGCGTGATGAATCAGGCGTGAATCAAGCGGAGAGGCGCTTGCGGCCCTTGGCGCGGCGGCGGTTGATGACCTGGCGACCGCCACGTGTGGCCATCCGGGCGCGAAAACCGTGAGTGCGCTTGCGCTTAAGAACGCTGGGCTGAAATGTTCTCTTCATGACGGAGTCTCTGGAAACGGGTTGTGGGACGTATTCCGAGGGCGAGCTATCACCCGCTCGCGTGGAAAATAGGACGCGGGATTTTAGGCGATAGTCCAGTGAATGGCAATCGCTAATCCATCGGATCATCGCCGACTGGCGACAGTTATACACAGTTATGCACAGCTTGAATAGAGGATATCAACAGGTGGATATGATGTTCGGCGTGACTTGACAACGGCCCCCGAGCTCGTTCCTGTAAAAACCTGTATGATTTTATAAGTTATTGATATTTATGTAGATAATTGAATTATGAAATATCTGTGGCAAAGCAAAATGATTGTGGATAACCTACGTCGAGCACGAGCCTTGTCTTAGCCAATAATGATAATTTCAGCTTGTTTCAGCCGGTTTTTTGTATTAATCGGGGGGTGGGGTCGCCTGCACGTTGAAGACGGTTTTGTAGGGAGTAGCGCTAAGTGGTTCTGAACGTAGAAAGGAGAATGCCGGAGGGCATCTGGCAACAGTGCATGGAGTCTTTGAGGGTAGAGTTGCCCGCGCAGCAGTTCAATACCTGGATTCGTCCTCTCAAGGCGGAAATAGACGGGGATGTGCTTTGTTTGTACGCACCTAATCGCTTCGTGAAGGATTGGGTAACCGACAAGTTTCTTCACCGCATCAACGAGCTCGTCAATGAGACCACAGGCCTTGGCCTGAGCGGTGCGAAGGTGGACATCGACGCGCGCCAGAAGGACATCGCCAATAGGTTTCTCGTCAGTCGGCGCGATCAGCCCAGGGCCCTCGATAATATCGTCAAAGCCGAGGTGACCCCAGCGGCCACAGCCGCCCCTTATCGGTCAGTGAAGAAGTCGAAACAGGAGAGGGAGGCCCGGCAGGTACAGGTTGAAGGTGCGATCAAGCACCAGAGCTATCTGGTGGAGAACTATACCTTTGACACTTTCGTGGAAGGTAAATCGAACCAGTTGGCGAGGGCGGCTTCGTCTCAGGTGTCCTCCAACCCGGGTGGAGCGTACAACCCCCTGTTTATTTACGGCGGCGTCGGGCTTGGCAAGACGCATCTGATGCATGCGGTGGGTAACGAACTGGTAAAGCGCAAGCCTAATGCGAAGGTCGTCTATCTGCATTCCGAGCGCTTCGTCGCCGATATGGTCAAGGCGCTGCAGTTGAACGCCATCAATGAATTCAAGCGTTATTATCGCTCGGTTGATGCCCTTCTGATCGACGATATACAATTTTTTGCCGGTAAAGAGCGGTCTCAGGAGGAATTCTTTCATACCTTCAATGCGCTCCTCGAGGGTGGGCAGCAGATGATTCTGACGTGCGACCGCTACCCCAGGGAGATCAAGGGGCTGGAAGAGCGTTTAAAGTCCCGCTTCGGGTGGGGCCTCACCGTAGCCGTGGAGCCGCCGGAGCTCGAGACCAGGGTGGCGATTCTGATGAAAAAGGCCGAGCAGATGAAAATCGATCTGCCACACGACTCGGCTTTCTTTCTGGCGCAGCGCATTCGCTCAAACGTACGGGAGCTGGAGGGTGCGCTCAAGCGCGTCGTAGCCAACGCACAGTTTACCGGCAAGCCGGTGGATGTGCCGCTCATCCGCGATTCGCTCAAGGACTTATTGGCGCTCCAGGATAAGCAGGTCAGTCTGGAAAATATTCAAAGGACTACTGCAGAGTACTACAAGATCAAGGTCGTTGAGCTGCTATCCAAGCGTAGAAATCGCTCGGTGGCTCGGCCCAGGCAGGTGGCCATGGCGCTGGCAAAGGAGCTGACCAACCATAGCTTGCCGGAAATCGGTGACAGCTTCGGGGGCAGAGACCATACCACTGTGCTTCATGCCTGCAAGAAGATTAAAGAGCTACGCGAGACCGAGAACGATATTCGCGAGGATTATCAGAACCTGCTGCGTACTCTGACTACTTGATCGCACTCCGGGGCGCGATTTTCTGGCCGTGGCACCGCCCATCTAGTAAGCTTTGCGCGCGTTCTATTGGCCGATGGGAAAGCAGTATTCATGAGATTTGTCGTACCCCGCGAGGAATTGCTCAAGCCCCTCAATCTTGTAGCCGGTGTCGTCGAGCGACGCCACACCATGCCGGTGCTGGCCAACGTCATGGTGCAGTTGGAAGCCGGGCAGCTGTCATTGACAGGCTCCGACGGCGAAGTGGAGCTCATTGGCCGGGTATTGCTGGCGGAGCCTGGTGAGGAGGGAGCTATCACCGTGCCGGCCCGCAAGCTTGTGGACATCTGCAAGTCGCTGCCGGAGCACAGCGAGGTTGAATTCCGCGTGGAGCAGCAGCGTGTCGTCATGAAGAGCGGCCGCAGCCGCTTCACCTTGTCGTCGCTTCCCGCCAGTGAGTTTCCGAGTATTGAAGAGGCGTCAACGGGGCAGATGGTCAGTCTGGGCAAGGCGCAATTGAAGAGTTTGCTGGATCAGACGAGTTTTGCCATGGCGCAGCAGGACGTGCGCTACTACCTTAATGGCATGCTGTGGGAGATGCGGGAGGGGAGTTTTCGCGTCGTCGCCACCGATGGACACCGGCTGGCTATGGCCACCCTGGAAGGCGGCGCCGCCTCAGTCAAAGATCGGCAGCTCATTCTTCCCAGAAAGGGCGTCGTCGAGTTGAGCCGGTTGCTGATCTCCGAAGCTGAGGATATTCACCTTCTGGTCGGCGATGCCTATCTGCGCGCGACCACCATGGAATTCACCTTCACCTCAAAACTGGTTGATGGCAGATTTCCTGACTATCAGCGCGTGATACCCAGAAACACTGACAAAGAGGTGCTGGCCGACAGGGATGAATTTAAAGCGGCGCTGTCACGCACTGCGATTCTCTCCAACGAAAAATATCATGGCGTCCGGCTGAAATTCCAGGATAACGAGCTGACGATAACGGCCAATAATCCAGAGCAGGAGGAAGCCGTTGAGATACTGTCGGTAGTTTATGGCTATGAACCCCTGGAAGTCGGTTTTAACGTCAGCTATCTGCTTGACGTGATGAGCGTCATCAAGGGCGATACGGTGAAGCTTTCGCTGTCTGATTCCAACAGCAGCGCGCTGCTGGAGGATGCGGCTGACCCGGCTGCACTGTACGTGGTAATGCCGATGCGCCTTTGATAACCCTGCCGGTATCGGGCGACCCTGTATCGTTGGCATGAGACAGCGAGCGGCTAAAGCCAGGGTTCGCCGCCCGTCTCAAACCGCGCAGCCGGGCCGACAGTGGCCCGGGTTGATGCAGATCGCTCCGGGCCTAGTGGCTCATCGCCCCCCGAAGCGCGTCTAGCGAGGCAGCTCGCGCCATTGGAAGTGGTATACGGTGTTCGCCTCAATTGCTGGACACTTGCCCGATATGGCGCTGGCATCGAGCAGCACATAGATTTCGTTGCGAACTTTTTCGGTGGCGATGACCTTGTCGCGCACGAAGCACTCGCCCAGGCTCTGCTCCTGCGTCAACACATAGCGCCCGGGGGCTTGCTCAAGCCAGAATAATACCGCCTCTATCCCGCCAGCGCCGGGCCGCACGCCAAAATGGGTGATCGGCGTGCGGGAAAACAACCACACCCCCTCGTGCCAACTGAACACCGCGAGCTCCGCGTCAGACGGCAACTGTGCCGCGATGCGCTCCATAAAGGGGCGGAAGGATCGCGAATTATTCCTGATCAGAGGCTCGCTGACGTTCCAGATAAACCATAGGCAGAAATAGCTTACCAGACCGATGGTCATCCATTTCCCGCGAAACCGGCGGTGCCAACGGTGCCAGAGTGTCATGGCGATGGGCGCGCACGCCAGTACCAGTGCCGGGACCGCTGGAAATATATACAGCTTGCGCTTGCCGGTGCTCAGCGAAAAGAATACCACCACCAACAGCACATAACCCAGCAGCACAATATAGCGTGCATCGCCGCGCGCCAGTCGCCGGCGCCAGACGGGCAGCAACCACGGTAGCAGTGCGACCATCGGCAGCCAGTACTTCGGTATCACAGAAACGAAGAAGTACCAGACGGGTTCCCGGTGCTGCCATGCGTTGACATAGCGACCGCCGGTTTGTTTGAGCAGGATCTCATTGCGATACGCCTCAAGCGCCGGATCGCCGGAATGCCCTACCAGCAACGCCATCGGCAGCAGCCACACGGCGACCGCCAGGATCAGAAAGAGCGGCCCCAGGCACCAGCGCCACGCGCTACCCATACCCGTGCTATGCCGATGGACCACAGCGAAATACGGGATCAGCATGAGCAGCGGCAGAAAGCCTACACCCTTGGTGATAATGCCAAAGCCCATGCAGCAAAACGAGAACCAGTACCAACGCCAGTCGGGCCCCAGCAGCAGATGGCGCAGCAGCCCATAGAGGGCGAGGTTGATCCACATGAAGAGAAAGGCGTCGATCTGGCCCATCGTCATGACCACCTGGAATTGCCAGGTGGCGATCAACAGCAAGCCGGCAACCCAGGCCACGCGGCGATTCCACAGGCGGCGCGCGATGTCATGGACGCAGACCAACGAGATCAGACCCGACAACAGGGCTGGCAGCAAGAAGCTCAGTTTGATGTTGCCGACGACCGAGTAGGTGGCGGCCAGAGCCCAGAAGAAGAGTGGCGGCTTGTCAGCGTAGGCCTCACTGGCCCTGAACGGTACCAGCCAATTGCCGTTCTGTATCATCTCCAGGGCGACGCCCATGAATCTTTCTTCGTCCACCATCCATGGATCGCGCAGACCGATGCAAGCACCTATCAGCAGGAAGCACAGCACCAGCAGCTGGGGCAGGCCATTGTGATATCTCCAGGGCGAACGGAACCACCAGTTACGCACTCAGCTATCCTTACTGCTGGCTGCGTTGGCTATCACTTTGCGCTGATTGGAGATCAGCCGGAGGTTGCGAAAGTACACCACCATGCCGAATGATTGGCCAAGGATAAACACGGGGTCTTCCCGATACACGGCGTACGCCAACAGCAAGGCACTGCCGATGATGGACAAGTACCAGAACGCTTCCGGCACGATGCTGCGCTTCTTGAATTCGCTGAAGATCCACTGAACCAGGAAGCGGGCAGAGAAGGCCGCCTGCCCCAGGAGGCCTACTGTCAACCACTGGGTCGCGTTCATGCTATTTCAACTCCAGTTCACGAGGGGCTACCTCGAGGCGGGTCCGTCTGATCAGCCACCAGACACCGAACAGGTCGAGAATTCCCACCAGCGCGCGGTCCAGGGTGCCGTAGTTGGAGCGTCCTTCTGCGCGCGGCCGATGGTTGACCGGATGTGTCAACAGCGCGCCGCCGTGGCGCTTCACCAGTGCCGGAATGAACCGGTGCATATGATCAAAATAGGGCAGCTGCAGAAACAGTGTCCGCTCGAACACTTTCAGTCCACAGCCGGTATCGGGCGTGTCGTCTTTCAACAGACGGCGGCGCAACCCATTGGCGAACTTTGAGGACCATCGCTTTATCCAGGTGTCGCGGCGAATGACCCGGTGACCCGCTACCAGTTTGATGTTCTGTGACTGCGCGGCGGGGTCCTGGATTTTGGCCAGCATGCCGGGGATATCGGCGGGATCATTCTGGCCATCGCCGTCCAGCGTGACCAGCCACTGGCCGCGGGCCGCCCGGGCGGCGCGATAAATGGAGGTGCTCTGTCCTACCGACCGGGCGTTGTCCAGCACGCGCAATTGCGCAAAGCCGGCTTTAGCGGCTTGCTGCAGTCGAGTGATGGTATCGTCGTCGCTGCCATCGTTAACCACGAGGACCTCGTAGTTATCGCGGTCGCCGCAAGCGCTGCGTATCTCCGACAGCAGCTGAGCTATATTCAGAGCTTCGTTCTTTGCCGGGATGATGATCGAGAATTCGACAGCACGTGGCATGGGCATGACCCGACAAGATTAAAATTATGGTAATTACTCAGCTCATCACGCAAAGATCGCGGGTAAGTTTCCAGCGAACAAACAAGCTAGCGCATCAGTTGCCGAAACACCCTGTTTCCTGCAGGACGAGATTATAGCTGCGAATGCTACAGAATATCTGCGCACCCTGCATGGAGCGAAAGCACCCCGAGATTTTCTGGTGGACTTTGGTCATACGGTTATCGTTCTCGCCCTGATTGTTCGTGAAGGGCACGGCCTCATCTCCATGAATCGGAGCACGTCTGCTTCATAGTTCCGCAATCGCTCGAGCAGATTTCTGGACTTCGAGCGTTTGAGTCGCCCCCCGCTGACCCGGTTGTCGCGACTTTTCATCTGGCGGTGGACATTCGATGTCACCTTGAGTGAGAAGGTTCCGATAGGCCTTTCGAAATTTTTCGGCCTCTCCAGTGGGCAATGCACCGCCGGCATCCTTGACGGCCTGATTGATGGTCTGCAACAGGTCCTGCATCGCCTTCGCCCAGGCCTGACCATCCTGCTCCCAGGCTCGTTCCAGTTCTCGCAGATGATGGGCATTACACAGGGCATGCTGGCAAGGCAGTGCGTAGTAAGGCTTCCAGTGGTCGTGACAGAGAATCCCGGCGAAGGCGGGCAGGATGCCCGCATCGGCTATCGCCTCGCCACCCCGTTGCCGATGTGGAAAGAACCAGGTCCAGGCCGCATTCGATGCCACGTGCAGCCAGTGCCGCTGTCCACCGATGTTGATGCCGGTCTCATCGGCGTGCAGCACTGCACTGTCGCGCAGGCGCTGCCTGATGACCGCTTCAGCGCCCCCGCTCGCAACCAGCTTGGCCGCCTCCACGTTGAAATTGCAGATGGAGCCCTCACTCAACGGGATACCGAGTTGGTCCTGGAAGTAGTCGGCGATGCGCTTGTAAGGCAGCAGCTGATACTGCGAAAGATACACCGCGTGCGCCCTGATGGAATCGCCGTACTGCACCGGGCGAGTCACCTTGGCTGGAAATTCCGCCACGAAGCGTTGGCCGGCTTCGTCGATCAGCACCTGGGCTCGGTACTCGGTCGCCCGCAAACCGATGTCAATATCCACGACCTGCCGGGCTTCAAAACCAACGTCCCGATAGAGCCCTCGCGGCAGGGTGCGACGATCTATGCGAAGATCCTGAATCTCATCGGGGTCAGCAAAAGGTTCCAGCGTCTTGCCGTCATGCCCGGGCTGGCCACCGGGTTTCCTGCCGCTTTTCGCCCGTGACTTTTTCTCGCGATTCTGGTCCGTTGACGGAGGCTTACTGCTGTTGCGACTGTTGAGTCCCAGTTGGTTGCTCAGCAGTGAGACGATGACAATCAGCAGCTCCATGGACGCTTTCAGTGCCGGCGACACATCGTGGGCCTGCGCAAGTTCCCCACGCGCGCTATCGAGCGCGTCAGAGACGTTGATGTCGCTCAGGGCCATACAATCCGCCCGGGCTCGGCTGCTTCAGCAGAATGCACAATGTGCCTGGATAAAAGCTATGTGGTTCAACGGCATGGCAAGAAAAAGCAGTCTCGATCGAGACCCGCCATTTCATGAGTTCTCTGAGCCAAAGTCAAGCTGAGTCGGTGATGAGCTGAGTAGTTACGGTGAATTTTCCTGCATGACCTCGGTAAATACCATGGCTAGAAGCGCCCTCATCAGACAGCGGGGTGCCGGGGTAAGCCGGCGCTGGGTGAGGGTGGATAGTGATCGTCGAGGCTGGTTGATCAGGTTACGGAGCCACCGGGAGTGCAATCTGCGCCAGATAGTCGCCGAGGCATTCCCTATAGCCGGTGGTGGTCTTGGCAGTGGGCAGACGCAGGGCCAGCAGCACACCGGTCCAGACCAGCGCAGGCCCGAAGTCGGCATACCGCTGGAGTACCACGGCCGTGATCGCCTAAGCGGTGCCCTCGTCCATCGCCTTGTCGGGCCGCCTGCCGCGGTGGCTGGAGATCAAGCCCGTCACGCCAGACTGACGGTAGTGCCGAAGCAGCCGTTTGACGCGCCCTGCGCTGAGGTCCAGTCGCAGCGCCGCGCCTGGCTCAACGCTTGCCCGGCATCACCTGGATGGACTCCAGCCGGGGCCCCTCTCGCCGGCTTATCGGGCCGTGCTCACTGGTCGCGTGTCCTCTTCAAGGCCAAGGGGTCTTTCAGGATCGTTTCAAGGCAACCTGACGGCTTTGGACTGACGTCGTGGAAATTCCCGGCCGCCCCTTCCGCCCCTGTCCACCCATGCCACTGCAACCGGGCGTCCGGCGTCGGCTAACCGCTGTCGATCGATGCCCCGTCAGAGCCGTCCGACGCCTCCCTGCGCAGGAACTACCCGGCGCCGAACTCGGCACAGCCATCAGTTCGGAATGCGGGCGAGCGCGGTTGCGCTACCAGTTGGATTTCGCGGTACGTCGCCAGCATGACGCAAAGGGGAATCGACGATGATCGATGTGCGCCGAACCCTGGCGTGCATTCGTCCCGCTGCCTAGTGCGTTGCTGGCCGCGCATGGCCCTGATTCCGTGTCAGCGGATGGAGAAGTCCGGCCGGGCCAGGCTTATACTTAAAGGATGCGTGTCTGCGCTGACCGTGACGTCTGTCATCAATGAGTTCCAACCGGGGGGAGAACAATGCGAATACTGGTCACAGGTGCCGCTGGCTTTATCGGTATGCATACCTGCAAGGCGTTGCTGGATCGGGGAGACGAGGTCATAGGCATCGACAATCTCAACGATTACTACGAGGTTCAATTGAAGCGGTCGCGGCTGAATCTCATTGAAGGCTATGAAAAATTCAGGTTCGTCGAACTCGACCTGGTAGCGCGGGAGGCGATCATGTCGCTGTTTCAAGAGTACCGCTTCGATCGCGTATTCAACGCTGCGGCCCAGGCGGGTGTGCGATATTCCATCGAGAATCCCCACGCCTATATCGATAGTAACCTGGTTGGGTTTGCCAACATACTGGAAGCTTGTCGTCACACCAAAGTCGGTCACCTCGTTTATGCGAGCAGTTCGAGTGTCTACGGGGCCAACGAGAACCTGCCCTTCAGCGTTAAACACAATGTGGATCATCCGGTGAGTCTTTACGCGGCCACAAAAAAGGCAGGCGAGTTGATGGCCCATGCCTATAGCCATCTGTATGGTCTGCCGACCTCCGGGTTGCGGTTTTTTACGGTGTATGGGCCGTGGGGCAGGCCCGATATGGCGCCTTCTTTGTTCACGCGGGCCATTCTGGAAGGCAAGCCCATCAATGTGTTCAATGAGGGGCGGCTACAGCGGGATTTCACCTATATCGACGACATCGTAGAAGGCGTGGTGCGCATTATTGATAAGATCGCCGAGCCGGATCCGGACTTCAACTCACGCGAGCCCAGTCCGGCCGTCTCGACGGCACCTTACCGAATCTACAATATAGGAAACAACGAGCCGGTAAATCTGCTGGATTTTATCCACGCCATCGAGGTCGCGCTGGGGAAGACCGCGGTGAAAAACATGGTAAGCATGCAGCCTGGCGATGTGGTCGCGACCGCTGCGGATATTGAAGAACTCTATGAGGCGGTCGGCTTCCGGCCCTCGACGCCGTTGTCCCGGGGCGTACAAAATTTTGTCGACTGGTACCGTGACTACCATGGCTTTGCCGCGAGCGCAGGCTAGTCGCTGGATTGTTCTGCGATCGCGCCCGTTGAGCGACCGGATAGCCTTGGTGGCTGGACGCGGGATTCAGCTCGTCCCGCCGGCGTGTCGGGTTTCCAGTCGCGTTCGTGGGGTGGTGTCGAGCCCGCCGGGCGCCATTTACTCCACCATGCAAGCTTTTCCGGATGTACGTTTGCTGCGTAGCGCGTGCATTGACCTCTCCCAGGTGTCATGCCGAGCCGCGGTCGGCGGCTGGCCTGCACCTGCTTGCCAATCGCTGGGGCTTAATGAACTGGCGGAGCAAGCTGCTTTCAGCAGACGGGGCCTGAGACAGCGTATCGGTAGGTCGCCGTTGCTCGACTCTGGATCCTGGTAGTCCCGGGATCGCCGCGGCTTTCCTGCCGGGGCGATGGTGAGGGGCGCGACCGGGAGGCTTTTGCGGTTACCCTTGCGTCAACGCCTCGGCGCGCCGTCCTCACCTGCAGGTTTCAGCCTTATTGGCGCAAGTGCTGCCGCCGGCTCTGCTTTGGGGGCAGTTCGGCGCGTTGTAAGTCAGGGTTCAGGGCGCTACCGACACCATTCACATATTGGCTACGCTGCAGTAGCCGGCGCACGACCGGCAAAAGGACATTGCGGCGCCGGTCCAGCTTCAGCCAGCGAGGCCAGGGTGGGTTTGGCTGGGGGCGCGAGGTTTTTTTGCGCGGCCAGGTCGCTGTCATGATCCCCGGGCACCTGGGCCTGAACTACCCGCGTGCGCCGCGGTCATGCGGTGCTTTCACTGACGCCGCTCGCAAGCGTACTCAGGCTGGCTGCTGAGTCCCTCTATCGCCCGGATCGGGGGTCTGATGCGCGCCGGGTGGCGAAACGTCGCCGCGAGGGCGCCCGATACCTGAATCTATTTATGCATGGCATGTACTTGGAGTTTTGAGTTGTCTCAAAGCGTGGTGCCCTGCCGGTTGCGCTATAGCTTCATCGACTGCAAAGCTAGCGGATTAATGGCCTGGCAGCGGGTTTATCTGCGATGTTCCACGTGGAACATTCGGGGCCACCGAGGTGGCCGTTCCCGTCGCGACCCGGTTCCAGCATCGCCCGCGCCGGGGATTGGGCTGGTATGGGTGTATAGGTGGTCGGCCATTTCTCGCTGTCGCGGGTAAATCGGCGTCCCTTCAGGGTGATTGAAGCGTGGCCTGACCGCAAGTCGACAAAAATCGGCAGGATGCCTGCCGTGCTGCGGTGGAGTAGCTTTGGCGACGCCTTGATGTAGGGCCACGCAGAAGCGCCGGCCGGATGATACAATGCCAGGGTGAATTGATTGGAGCGAGGCGCTCCGTCTCGCTGTGGTGGGGTGATCGGGTGTCGGCAGTTGTGTCCGCAGCCGTTGGCTACGCAAGGTTCTGAGCGCTTGTCGCAAAGCAATGTTTCCCCATTGCACTTCCTGATCGCGCGCTATCCTCGTCGTTTCGGTTTTGGACTGATGGGTCCGCGGCGCGGGGGTTGGCGGCGGTTGCTGGCCGAGCCCTATATTGGCAGAGCGGATAATGGCGTATCTTGAATCGCTGCAGGTGCTGGGTTTGAGAAATGTCTCGTCGGTAAGGTTGCAGCGACTGGCGCGCTTCAATGTCTTTACGGGGGCGAATGGCGCGGGAAAGACCACGCTTCTGGAGGCCATTCATCTGCTGGGGCTGGCTCGATCCTTTCGCGGCGCCCAATTGAAATCGTTGGTGCAGCACGGCAGTGACGCGCTTACGGTTCATGGGGTTGTGCGTGGTTCCGGCCACGACCAGATGCTGCATCGTGTGGGCGTGGGCAAGACGCTTGCCGGCGAGAGTCGTATTCAGGTCGACGGAGCCGCCTGCCGCTCCGCGGTGCGCCTGGCTGAATTGCTGCCACTTCAGGTGCTAGACAGTGCCGCGTTCGAGTTGATACTCGGGCCGCCGGCTGGCCGGCGGCAGTATCTCGATTGGGGCGTGTTCCACGTGGAACATGGCTATATCGAGGTCTGGCGCCGACTTCAGCGGCTGCTAAAACAAAGAAATAACCTGTTGCGCCATGGTAAAATTACCGGTGGCGAGATCGATTCCTGGGATGCGGAGCTGGCTCGGCTGGGCGAGACCCTGACGGAGATGAGGCAGCGGTACGTGGAGAAGCTGCTGCCGCAGGTCAGAGCGGTAGCGGGCTCGTTGGGGATTGAGCAGGATGGGTTGGCAATAGAGTTTTATCGGGGTTGGGATTCGGCGGTCGATTTCCAGGGGGTTCTGCGCAGAAGCCGGGCCAGGGATGCGGAGCTCGGATACACCCATTCCGGGCCGCATCGCGCAGACCTGAGGATGAGATGGAATTCCCAGGCAATTGGGCAGATTCTCTCAAGGGGTCAGGTCAAGCTGCTGGCGACGGCGCTGCGACTCGCGCAAGCGCGCGTGCTGCTCGAGTTGACCGGCACCCATTGCATCTTCCTGGTCGATGATCTGCCCGCCGAACTCGATGGCGCTCGGCGGGCTCTGGTTTGCGGCCAGTTGCAGCAGCTCGGGGGGCAGGTTTTTTTTACCAGTGTCGAGGCCAGAGCCCTGCAGTTGGATGGGTTCGATCCTTCAGAAAAAAATGTGTTCCACGTGGAACATGGAGTAGTCAGTCGGGAATAAGGTGAAGAAGTAGATGACCACCGAAACAATGCATGAGACGGAATATAATTCTACCAATATCAAGGTCCTGAAGGGCCTGGATGCCGTGCGCAAGCGACCGGGTATGTATATCGGGGATACCGACGATGGCACGGGCCTCCATCACATGGTTTTCGAGGTCGTCGATAACTCCATCGATGAGGCGCTGGCGGGCTATTGTAGTGAGATCGAAGTCGTCATTCATCCAGATGAGACGGTGACGGTTACCGATGATGGGCGCGGGATTCCGGTGGATATCCACGAAGAGGAAGGCGTCTCCGCCGCGCAGGTCATCATGACGGTGCTGCACGCCGGCGGTAAGTTCGACGACAACACCTATAAGGTTTCGGGGGGGCTGCACGGCGTGGGCGTCTCAGTCGTCAATGCGCTCTCCGAGGAGTTGCGCCTGACCGTGCGCCGTGATGGCAAGGTTTACGAGCAGCGCTATCGCCATGGTGAGCCGGTCGCGGCTCTGACCGTTGTGGGGGAAACCGAAGGTACCGGTACGGAGATCTTTTTCAAGCCGTCGTCCAATACCTTCAGCAATATCGCGTTTCATTTTGATATTCTCGCCAAGCGCTTGCGCGAGTTGTCGTTTCTCAACTCCGGTGTGAGCATCACGCTCAAGGATGAACGCAGTGGTCGAGTCGAGCAGTACTGCTATCAAGGCGGGCTGCGGGCCTTTGTCGAATACTTGAACAATCACAAGAACCCGGTCAACAAAGTCTTTTACTTTTCCACCGATTCCGACAATATCGGCGTCGAGGTGGCGCTGCAGTGGAACGACGGCTACCAGGAAAACCTGTATTGCTACACCAACAACATTCCTCAGCGGGACGGTGGCGCTCATCTGGCAGGCTTCCGCGCCGCGCTGACGCGCTGCCTGAACAGCTATATTCAGCGCGAGGGCTTTGATAAGAAGGCGAAGCTCAACATCAGCGCGACCGGCGACGACGCCCGGGAGGGCCTTACGGCAATCGTATCGGTGAAGGTTCCCGACCCGAAGTTCTCATCTCAGACCAAGGACAAGCTGGTTTCTTCCGAAGTCAAGCCGGCCGTTGAGCAGGCGATGAGCCGCCTGTTCAACGATTACCTGCTCGAAAATCCCAATGAAGCCAAGATCGTGGTGCAGAAGATCCTCGATGCCGCCCGTGCGCGTGAAGCGGCGCGTAAGGCGAGGGAGATGACGCGTCGCAAGGGCGCGCTGGATATCGCCGGTCTGCCGGGCAAGCTCGCCGACTGCCAGGAGAAGGATCCGGCATTGTCCGAGATCTACCTGGTAGAGGGCGACTCCGCCGGCGGCTCGGCCAAGCAGGGACGCAACCGCAAGTATCAGGCCATCCTGCCTCTCAAGGGCAAGATCCTCAACGTGGAAAAGGCCCGCTTTGACAAGATGCTCTCTTCCGTGGAAGTCGGCACCATCGTCACCGCGCTGGGATGCGGCATCGGCAAACAGGAGTTCAATCCTGACAAGCTGCGCTACCATAGCATCATCATCATGACCGATGCGGATGTCGACGGATCCCATATCCGCACCCTGCTGCTGACGTTCTTCTTCCGGCAGATGCCACAGCTGGTAGAGCGAGGCCATATTTTTATCGCTCTGCCGCCGCTCTATAAGATCAGCAAGGGCAAACAGGAGAACTATCTCAAGGATGACGAGGCCCTGGACAGCTTCCTGATTCAGGCGGCCATGGACGGTGCCGCGCTCTACGTCAACGCGGACGCCCCCCCCATCTCGGGTGAGCCCCTGGAAGGGCTGGTCAATCAGCATCGCGCAGTGGTGAAGACCAGCAAGCGCCTCTCGCGACTCTACCCTGAGGAAGTGCTCAATGCGTTGGTGTACCTGCCGACCTTGCAGCAGGCTGATCTCGCCAGCGAGTCCGCGGTGACGGCGTGGTGCCGGCAGCTGCAGGAAAGTATCGATGAGCGCACGGGCGGCGGCGCCGGCACCGCGCGCTACCGCATCACGCCGCGCAAGTCACTGGAGCGCGAGCTGTGGTTGCCGGCGGTCGAGGTGATCGCGCACGGGATGCCAACCCGCTACGAATTCAACTGGGAGTTCTTCGGTTCTCAGGAGTACCAGAGAATTGTCAAACTTGGATCGGAGCTGTTGGGACTGGTGGAGCAGGGTGCGCGGGTACAGCGCGGTGAGCGCTCCAGGGAGATCGGATCCTTCGATGAGGCGCTCGAGTGGCTGATGGTGGAGGCGCGCAAGGGCTACAACGTCCAGCGCTACAAGGGTCTGGGAGAAATGAATCCTGAGCAGTTATGGGAGACCACGATGGACCCCGCGGTGCGCCGCATGCTCAGGGTCACCATCGAGGATGCCATCGCCGCCGACCAGATTTTCACGACCCTGATGGGTGATCAGGTTGAACCCAGGCGCGAGTTTATTGAGGCCAACGCGCTGGCTGTGGCCAACCTCGACATCTGAACCCGGTATCGTTCAGTTGCCAGCGCACGATGCTGGTGGCTGGACCGATAGCGCACCTGTACTGCCGACGGGTACCCCGCCGGTCAGTCGTGCGAGCCACCGCCATGGGGTGGGATGCCGCAGCGCTGCGCCGGTGGGTGGAAAGCGGCAAGCGCGCCGGGCATCGCCACAGCAGCGAGCCCAGTGCTCGGCCGTGCGGGCGGCGCACGCCAGGTCGGGGAAGGGGTCGCGGCATGGCAATGGCGGGATGCAAGCCTGCCGCTACAGTGCCACCGCCGCGGGGCGCTGGTTCTGTCGGCACGCGAGTGGGCGTTCGCGCATTTGCCGCGCCCTACCAGTCCCCGGCCACAATCGCCTTGGCCGCAGCCGCAAGATCGTCAAATACCGCGAGCGTCTTCAGCAGGGGTGCAGCGCTCGACTCCAGCGCCCGCAACGTCTGCTCGCCCTTGCCCGTCCTCACCAGCACCGGGCGACAGCCCAGAGCCAGCCCTGCCTCAAGGTCGCGCAGGCTGTCGCCGATGACGGGCGCTCCCTGCGCCCGCGTGCCGGCGTGAGCCTCAATCTGGCGGATCAGGCCGGGCGCGGGCTTGCGGCAATCGCAGCCTTCATCGGGTGCGTGCGGGCAATAGAAGATCCCGGCAATTTCGCCCCCGGCAGCGGCCACCAGTTGTTCGAGTCTGTGGTGGATCTCTTCCAGTTCCCGGCGGCCGAACAAACCCCGGCCGAGTCCGGACTGGTTGGTGGCGATGTAGACGCTGTAGCCCGCCTGCGACAGCGCGGCGATGGCCTCGATGCTGCCGGGAATGGGAACCCACTCCGACACGCTCTTGATGAAGGCGTCGGAGTCGACATTGATCACGCCGTCCCTGTCGAGAATCAGCAGCTTCACGGTTTGGCCTTCTCCTGCAGTTGCGCCACGTCCGCAATCAGCAGAAACAAGTGGTTGAGTTCACGCAGCAGGTTCACCCGGTTGGCGCGCAGCTGCGGGTCCGGGTCCATCACCATCACGTGGTCGAAAAATGCGTCAACCGGTTGCTTGAGCTCAGCCAGAGTGCTGAGCGCCTGCGTGTACTGGCGCGACTCACACATGGCCGGCACGGAAGCAGCCTTCTGCACCAGTTGCGTGTGAAGCGCCCGCTCGAATTCACTCGTGAACAGTCCGGGTTTGACGGCAGCCGCCTCGATATCTTCGCCCTGTTTGGCAAGAATGTTCTGCACGCGTTTATTGGCGGCAGCCAGCGCTTCGGCTTCGTCGAGCTGCCTGAAGTGCTCTACCGCCTGGATGCGCAAGGCGATGTCATACGGGTTGTGCGGGATGCGGTCGTTGTTCTGAACAGCGTGCTGGACGGCGATGACAGTATTGGCCGGGACGCCCTCGTCGAGATACATGGCCCGGTAGCGATCGAAAAAGAAGTCCGATACGTCCCTTTCGACCTGGGCGTTGGGCAGACTATCGCCAAAACCGACCTTTGCCTCCCAGATGAGATCCTTCAAATCGAGCCCGGCCAGCTGGCGATCCCGGATAA
Source organism: uncultured Gammaproteobacteria bacterium (assembly GCA_963792875.1). GTDB lineage: Bacteria > Pseudomonadota > Gammaproteobacteria > Pseudomonadales > JAHEGP01 > JAHEGP01. Next base: position 890,175 of record CAWBXV010000002.1, read on the forward strand.
TGCGAATGACACCGATTACCATTCTCCTGAGGGCAAAGGGATCTTTGGAACCTGACGGGAGCTGATTGATGCCGAAAATTCCCACCAGGCTGTCCAGTCGGTCGGCGAGCGCCAGGGTGCAGCCCACAGGACTCGACGGCAGCTCGTCGCCGGCGTACCTGGGCAGATACTGCTCACGAATGGCCTGTCCGACAGCCTCGGGTTCGCCGTCGTGGTCGGCGTAGTAGCCCCCGGCAATGCCTTGTAGATCGCTGAACTCGAGTACCAGCTCGGAGGCCAGATCGGCTTTGCTCAGCTCTGCCGCGCGCGCGGCCAGCTTGCCGTCGGCCCCGGTCTGATGTGCGACGAACTGCGCCAGCTTGGCGACGCGCACCGTCTTGTCCCAGAGCGTGCCGAGCTGCTCCTGGTAGACGATGGTCTTGAGCCGCTCGCGGCGGGATTGCAGGGACGTCTTGCGGTCGGTCTCGTAAAAGAATGCGGCGTCGGCCAGGCGTGGCCTGATCACGCGTTCGTTGCCTTCGATTATCTGCTGCGGATCCCTGGAGCCCAGATTCGCCACGAAAATAAAATAGGGCAGCAGCCGGCCGCGGTCGTCGACCACGGGAAAGTATTTCTGATGCTCCTGCATCGCCGATACCAGCGCCTCCTGCGGCACGGCCAGAAATCGCTCCTCGAACCTGCCGCAATGGGCGATGGGCCACTCTACCAGGCCAGTGACCTCATCGAGCAGATCGTCGTCGATGACCGCCCGCGCCTTGAGCCCCTGCGCCTGTTGCTCGACCTGGCGGCGGATGTTCTCCCTGCGCTCGGCGAAATCGGCGATCACCCGGCCCTGTTCCAGCAGCAGCTCCCGGTAGCGGGAGGGGTGATCGATGCTGATGTCCTGTGGGTGATGGAAGCGATGGCCGCGGCTGTGGCGACCGCTCCGGACTCCCAGCAACTCCGTCTGCAGCGTTTCATCGCCCAGCAGCATCACTACCCAGTGTACGGGCCGTACGAACTCTTCCCGCAATGCCCCCCAGCGCATGCGCTTGGGGATGGGCAGCTGCTCCAGCGCCCGCCTGACCAGGTCGGGCAGCACGGCGGCCGCCTGCGCGCCCGGCTCGAGGCAGCGGTGTACCAGCCGCCGACCCTTGTCGCTCGGCGCGAGCGTCAGCGCGTTGACGTCCAGGCCGTTCTTCTGTGCGAACGCCAGCGCAGCCCGCGTGGGCTTGCCATCGCTGTCAAAGGCGACGCTCTCGGGGGGACCCATGACTTCCAGCTGCCGGTCAGGCGCCTGCTGCTGCAGCCCGCTGACCAGGATCGCCAGACGTCTGGGCGCCGCGTACCAGTGTATGTTTTCCCAGCCCAGCCGCTCGGTGGCGAGTCCGCTCGCCAGGTCGTCGCGGAAGGCCTGGCCAAGCCTGGCAAGGGATTTGGGCGGCAGTTCTTCAGTGCCGATTTCTACCAGGAAATCCTGCTTTTTCATGCCTTGTCCCTCCCGGCGATCGCCAGGGCTTGCGCTTTGATGTCCGGTTCTGCCAGCGGGAAGCCCAGGCGGCTGCGCGCCTCGTGATAGCTGTGCGCCACGGCCCTGGCCAGGGCGCGTACGCGCAGGATGTAGCGCTGCCGTTCGGTGACCGAAATGGCATGGCGCGCATCCAGCAGATTGAAGGTGTGGGACGCTATCAGCACCTGCTCGTAGGCCGGCAGCGGCAGCTCGTCTTCGATCAATACGCCGCAGGCCTTCTCGGCGGCATCGAAAGTTCTGAACAGCGCATCGACGTCGGCCCGCTCAAAATTGTAGCGCGACTGTTCGACCTCGTTCTGGTGGAATACGTCGCCATAGGTCACCACTCCCGCTGGACCCTCTGTCCATACCAGGTCGTAGACGCTGTTCACGCCCTGCAGGTACATCGCGATGCGCTCAAGACCATAGGTGATCTCACCGGTGACGGGATAGCAGTCGAGCCCGCCAACCTGCTGAAAGTAGGTGAACTGCGTCACTTCCATGCCGTTTAACCAGACCTCCCAGCCCAGCCCCCAGGCCCCCAGCGTAGGTGACTCCCAGTTATCTTCGACAAAGCGGATATCGTGGATTTTCGTGTCGATGCCGAGGTGTTCCAGCGAACGGATATAGCGGGCCTGGATGTCCAGTGGCGAAGGCTTCATGACCACTTGAAACTGGTAATAGTGCTGCAGGCGGTTGGGATTCTCACCGTAGCGGCCGTCGGTCGGACGACGACTGGGCTGCACATAGGCCGCGTTCCAGGTCTCCGGCCCGATGGCCCGCAGAAAGGTGCCCCAGTGAAAGGTTCCCGCGCCGACCGGCATGTCCAGGGGCTGCAATATGACGCAACCCTGCCCTGCCCAGTATTCCTGCAGGGCGAGGATCAGTCCCTGAAAAGTCTTGACGTCCACACTCATAATTCAATTGCTCCGGATGGGGCCAGCGGTTTGCGCTCGATTGCAAAAGCCTGGGATTATACCTTGACCCCCGGCAATACCTAAGCGCGAACAATGGGCGCTGCGATGCGCGGTCCGGCGACGCCGCCATTGCCGCTTGATAGCCCATTGGCTACCATGAAAGGCGTGCCTGCTTTCTGTGGTGCCAGGCACCGATCTGGTTTGATCTTCCCGCAATCAATCGGCGATGGTGGCGCCAGCCTATGCAAGCCTATCTGATAAAGACACTGTTTCGCTGCGTTGCGCTGCTGCCGTTGTCGGCCCTGCGACGCATGGGCGACGGTATCGGCAATCTTCTCTGGCGCCGCAGCGGGCGCGAAGCCAGGGTTACCCTGGAAAACCTCGAGCTGTGCTTCCCGGCTATGGATCCGCAGCAGCGCGAATTGCTGGCCGCGGCGTCGCTGCGGCATACCGCGCAAACCGCTTTGGAAATGATCAAGATATGGATGCAGCCCAATGAGCGCAGCGCGCCGCTGCTGCTGGGGGTGGAGAACGAACAGCTGATAGAGGAGAGCTTGCGCTCTCCCAAGGGGCTGCTGTTGTTGTTGCCGCATCTGGGCAACTGGGAAATGGTGGGCCTGTGGTGCGCGCGCTACGGGCAGTTTGCAACGCTGTATCAACCGCCCAAGCAGGCAGCGCTGGAGCCCTTGATCTGGAATGCCCGTCAGCGCCTGGGCAACAAGCTCTATCCCACGGACACCCGCGGGGTCAGGGCCGTGTTGAAAGAGCTGAAAAAGGGCGGCCGCAGCGCGGTATTGCCCGATCAGGAGCCCGAACCCGAGGGGGGGGTGTTCGCGCCCTTCTACGGCGTCCCTGCCCTGACCATGACGCTTGTTCACGGACTTGCCGGCCGCACTGACTGTGAGGTGCTGATGGCCTTTGGCAAGCGCGTAGCGGGTGGCTTTGTGATCGTGTTCAAGGAGCCGGACCCGCTGATCAAGGCCGATAATGTCGCGGAGGCCGCAGCCGCGCTCAATCGCAGTGTGGAGTCCTGCATCGCCGATTGCCCGGAACAGTATCAGTGGGAATACAAGCGCTTCAAGAAGCAGCCGGACGGCGCTCCCCGCCGCTATCAGTTCTAGGCCATCCCGCTGTAGAACAGGATCCAGCCGCCGAGGGTGCAGAGGCCGGCCAGCGCGGACAGATTCAGCACCGACCGGAACCGGTAGCCTCGAGCCATGTTCTCCGGGGCCTCGGTGGAAATCAGAAAGGGCCGGCCGCCGGCAGGCTTCGAAATCCGGTGCGCGGGGCTTCTGTCCGGTGCATCGTCCGCCGCCAGCGCGGCCTCCCTCCAGGCCTCGCGCCTGGCCGCGTCCCATTCATCCTGCTCAACGGTACCGTTGCCATTGCGATCGAAGCGCTCTATCAGGGCCGCCTGGTCCCGCTTCCATTGGCCCAGAATCTCCCTGCTGCGGGCCTGCTGTTGCCGGTGGTAGCTGGGGGGCTGGCTGGTCGTGAAGTCGCCCACCACGTAGATGGGCTGTCCTTCGATGATCCGCTGTTCCGCGTAGCGGTAACGCTGCCGCACCAGGGCCGCCAGCAGCGACTGCTGAGCCGGCTGCCGCGGATGTCTGTCGGTGCCGGTCCACTGCCTGCGCAGCGACGTCGAGACCTCCGCGCCTCTCGGCTCCACCCTGCTCCGTCCGGTGGCGTCGCGTAGATAGAACGGCTGCTCGCTGCAGCCTTGCTCCACGGTGACCCAGCGCGCTTTTTTGCCCGACTGATATCGCTCTATGTGGTATTGGTACCAGAGGCAGCGCTTGCCACTGAGCGGGGCGACCAGGGGTTCGCCTTCGGCCGGCTCTGTGACGCCGAGCAGTTCCACGTAGCCCTGGTGTGCCGAGCGGATTTTCGAGGTCGGCATGTCTTCGATGAGGCGCGCCTTGCGCAGGTTGATGAATGCGCCGAGTCCGCAGGCAGCCGCACCGGCGAAGCAGCCGCCGATGACCAGCAGCTGATTCATGTGCCGCTGAACAACGCTTTGACGTCGACGTCGCGGACCTCATCCGCGCTGAACTCCAGCATTTCGAAGCTGCCGAAACCGCACAGCCGTGCCACGACGATATCCGGAAACTGCTCGATGCGGACGTTGTTATTGTTGACCGCCTCGTTGTAGACCTCGCGCCGGTCGGCTATGGTGCTCTCGAGCTCGGAAATGCGGTTCTGCAATCGCTGGAAGCTCTCGCTGGCCTGCAGCACCGGATAACCCTCCGCCAGGGCGAACAGTTGGCCCAGTCCCTGCCTGAGCTGACTCTCAGCCTTGCCGAGATCCCTGAGATCGCCCCTGGCTTGTGCCCTCGCCACCTGGTTTCTCGCCCCGATGACCCGCTCCAGCGTGCTCTTCTCATAGGTCATGTACTGCCGGCAGGTGTCGATCAGCTTGGGCAGCTCTTCGTGCCGCTGTTTGAGCAGCACATCGATGTTGGCGAGGTGCTTTGCCACCGCGTGCTTGAGGCTGACCAGACCATTGTAGAGCACGATCAGGTACACGACGCACACGCTGAGGACGGCTACAGTCGCGATGGTGTTGGCTTCCATGTGTTGCTCCCCGGGTTGATCGATGGGCCGGTTGGGCAGCCGCCGGTGGTGAAGCGCCGCTGCTCTCGAGGATGAAGTATGGAAAGGGCCATGGCGATCTGCAAACGCGGCTATTGCGTAGCGGGACTCAGCTCCGGTTTTTTGCCGATGAACAAACTACAGTCCCGCTCTCCCTGCGCCATGTCGCCGGCCCGGCCATCCTCCCGGTAGAAGACCAGCTCCAGGCCGGCGAACAGCCGCAGCAATTCGTTGGTTTCCAGCAGGTAGCTGGCGTTGCTGGGGCCGACCCGGTCCCGCTTGGTGCGGTTGAAGGTCTGGTAGAAGACCAGTCCGCCGGGTTCGAGTCCCTGCACGATGTGCGGACACAGGTCACGATGCAGGTAGCGCGTGACGACGATGACCTGGTACCGCCTCGGCCAGGCGAAGGGCTGTTCGACATCGATCTGTCGCGTGCCGACGCTGAGACGTTCAACCCGGCAGAACTCGCGGAGCTTTGCCAGCGCGACGGCGGAGTAGTCCCACGCCTCGACCTGCAGTCCGCAGCGTGCCAGCAGCAGACTGTTGGCGCCAAGCCCGCAGGCGATCTCCAGAGCGTTCCCGCTGCCAGGCAGCAGGTGCAGGTTCTCCCGCAGCACGGTGGCTGCGCGACCCGGCGCCAGCGCCTCGGCGAATTGCCGGTCCCATTTCCCGCTGTCGGCAGTGGACATCAGCGGCGCCAGAACACCGGCGTGAACAGCACCAGCAGGGTGAATATCTCCAGCCTTCCCAGCAGCATGGAAAAGCACATGATGATCTTGGCCGCGTGGTTGGTCTCTCCGTAGTGAGCGGTGACGTTGCCCAGGCCCGGACCCAGATTGTTGATGGTGGCGGTCGTGGCGGAAAACGCTGTGACGTAGTCCATGCCCGTCCCCATCAGCGCGATCAGGATCGCGGTGTAGGACATCATATAGACCGCAATAAAACTCCACACGGCGCTGACGACCTTGGCGGGCACGCGCCGGCTGCCGAGCTTGAGGGGAATCACCGCGTTGGGGTGTACCAGCTGCGCCAGTTCTCTGAAACCCTGACGCACGATCAGCATGATGCGGACCGCCTTCATGCCGCCGCCGGTGGAGCCCGCACATCCCCCCATAAAGGACAACAGAATGAGCATCACCGGGAGAAACGCGGGCCAGACCGAGAAGTCCGCGGTGGCGAATCCCGTCGTGGTGGCCATCGATATCGTCTGGAAACTACCTTGCAGCAGGCTTTCCTCCAGGGAAAACATGCCGCTGTGCAGGAGGTAGCCGCAGATGATCAGCGTCGCCAGTCCGATGGCCTTCAGGTAGAACATGGTCTCCGGGTCGTTGCCGTAGTGGCTGAAATCCCGCCGCTGCCACGCCATGAAGTGGAGGCTGAAATTGATGCCGGCAATCACCATGAACACGCAGCAGATCAGCATGATCGCGGGACTCTGGAAATAGCCGATGCTGGCATCATGGGTGGAGAAACCGCCGATGGCCACGGTGGAAAAGGAGTGGCAGATGGCATCGAAGCCGCTCATGCCCGCCAGCCAGTAACAGGCGGCGCACACCGCGGTCAGCGCGACGTAGAGGATGAACAGCGCCTTGGCGGTCTCGGTGATGCGCGGCGTCATCTTCGCATCCTTGACGGGGCCGGGGGTTTCAGCCCGGTACAGCTGCATGCCGCCGACCCCCAGCATGGGCAGAATGGCGACGGCGATGACGACGATGCCGATGCCGCCGAGCCACTGCAATTGCTGGCGGTAGTAGAGGATAGACCTCGGCAGGTGGTCCAGGCTGGTGATTACGGTTGCGCCGGTGGTGGTGAGTCCCGAGATGGATTCGAACAGGGCCTCGCTGGGCGACAGATCGAGCTCGGAATGCGCAATGAAAAACGGCACCGATCCGGCGACGCCAAGGCCCAGCCAGAACAGCGAGGTGATGAGGAAGCCGTCGCGGATGCGCAGGTCGCGCCGGTTGTTGCGGGCAGGAAACCAGATCGAAGCCCCGGAAACCAGCACGATCAGAAAGCCGAGCCCGAAGGTGAGGTACTCGCCGTCCCGGTAATACAGCGATACCGCCAGCGGCACCAGCATGGTCGCGCTGAAAAACATCAGGAGTACGCCGAGAACTCGCAGGCTGGCGGCTGGTCGCATATCGATAAACCGTGCTGAATGCTGTGGTCCTGGAAGGGTGATGCCGCAGTGTATGGCTACCAGCACGGCGCCCAGGAAATGTTGGAGAGCCCTCTAGAAAAAGGTGAATCCCACCTGAAACAGTTTCTCCACCGCAGTGATCTTCGAGCTGTCGAGAAAAAACAGAATGACGTGGTCATCGGTCTGAATGACGAGGTCGCGGTGGGGCATCAGCACCTGCTCGCCCCGGACCACGGCTCCCGTGGTCACGCCCTTGGGCAGATTGATCTCAGACATGCGCTTGCCGACGATCTTGGATGTCTGTTCATCGCCGTGGGCTATGAGCTCGATGGCTTCGGCGGCGCCGCGCCGCAGCGAGTGCACGTTGACCACATCGCCCTTGCGCACGTGGGTGAGCAAGCTGCCGATCGCCACCTGCTGGGGGGACACCGCGACGTCTATCTCGGTGCCCTGCATCAGCTCGACGTAGGCCGGTTTGGTGATGATGGTCACCACCTTGGAAGCGCCGAGCTGCTTGGCCAGCAGCGACGACATGATGTTGGCTTCGTCATCGTTGGTCAGCGCGCAGAACACGTCACAGTCCTCGATGTTTTCGCTCATCAGGAGATTCTTGTCAGATGCCTCGCCGTTGAGCACGATGGTCTTGGTGAGGTCTTCCGACAGGGCACGGCAGCGCTCATAATCGCGCTCGATCAGCTTGACGTTGAAGCGGTCCTCAATGGAGCGGGCCAGGCGATGCCCGATGTTGCCACCCCCCGCGATGACCACGCGCTTGTAGCGTTTGTCGTCGTGTCTCAGCTCCGCGATGACGCGCCGGATATTCTCCCGCCCGGCGATAAAGAACACCTCATCGCCGATTTCGACCACGGTATCGCCGTGGGGCATGATGGAGTGGTGCTTGCGGAAGATGGCTGCGATGCGGGTATCCACCCCGGGAATGTGCTTGCGGATCTCTTGCAATTCCTGGCCGACCAGAGGGCCGCCCTCTACGGCCCGGACCGCCACCAGCTGTACCCTGCCCCCCGCAAACTCGAGTACCTGCAGCGCGCCGGGATAATTCAGCAGGCGCACGATGTGATCGGTGACGATCTGCTCCGGATAGATGATGACATCGATGGGAAAGCCACCTTCACCGAACAGCCGGCTGTTCGCCGCGAAATCGCTCGAGCGTATGCGGCTGATCTTGGTGGGCGTCTGGAACAGCAGCTCGGCGACCTGGCAGGCGACCATATTGATTTCGTCATAGGCGGTCACTGCCACCAGCATGTCGGCATCCTCGCCGCCGGCCGCGCGGATGATCTCCGGGCTGGCGGCGTGACCCACGATCGTGTTGATATCCAGCCGATCCTGAAGTTCCCGCAGGCGCTCGCCATTGTTGTCGACCAGAGTGACATCGTTGCGCTCTCTGGCCAGGTGCTCGGCCAGAGTGCCACCCACCTGCCCCGCTCCCAGAATGATGATCTTCATAATTTACTGTCCGCAGACGCCGATTGCCAATGGCGCGCCCCCTGCGGTGGCGGCCGGAAATTTTGCGCCGGACCCGGGCCGCGTCCCGGGTGGTGGCGGGGTCACCGGGCGTGCGGTCGGCTGCGGCCGCCGGTGTTCAGGACTTGCGCAATACTGCATAGAAAAAGCCGTCGTGCCCGGCTGCCACAGGCAGCAGCTGCCGACCCCTCGCCGTCGCCAGTCCCCAGTTCACCGCCAGCGGCTCTGTGCGGGCATCGGCGTGCTGCAGTGCGAAGCGGTCGACGACGTCGTCATTCTCCTCCCGGAGTATCGAACAGGTGCTGTAGATCAGCATACCCCCAGGTTCAAGGCACGGCCACACGGCCTGCAGCAGCGTCTCCTGCGCGGCTGCCAGCCGCGCGATATCGGCGGGTTTGCGCAGCAGCTTGATATCGGGATGCCGCCGGATGACGCCGGTTGCAGAGCACGGGGCATCGAGCAGAATCGCGTTGTAGGGCAGGCCGTCCCACCAATCGCTGACGCGGGTCAGGTCTGCCTCGATCAGGCGGGCGCTCAATCCCAGTCTCTCCAGATTGGATGCGACCCGCGCCAGACGCTGTCCGTCGATTTCGATGGCGTCCACGGCGAGCCCGTCACCGCCGAGTTCCAGCAGGTGGCCGGTCTTGCCACCCGGGGCACAGCAGCAATCCAGCAGCCGCATGCCCCGTGACGGTTGCAGCAGCGGCGCTACCAGCTGCGATGCTTCGTCCTGAACGCTGCACAGGCCCTGGTCGAAGCCCGGCAGGTCGTGCACGTCGCGGGGCTGTGACAGCTGCAGGCCCCACGGGCTGAATGCGCAGTGGCTTGCCTCTATGCCCGCGTCAGCCAGCAGCTGCCGGTAGTCTTCGGTCGAGGTCCTGGCAGCGTTGACGCGCAGGGTCATCGGTGGCGGCGAGCTGTTGGCCGCCACGATCTCCCGCCATTGCCCGGGCCACTGTCGCTGCAGCGCCTGCCACAGCCATTGGGGATGGCTGGCGGCCTGTGCCGGCTCGAGTCCCGCGCGCAGTTCGGCGCCGGAGCGCTGGTAATTGCGCAGCACGCCATTGACCAGCGCTTTCGCCCAGGGCTTGCGCAGGTCGCTGGTGGCCGCCACGGTGGCTGAGATGGCGGCGTGGTCCGGCACCCGCAGGTAGTCCATCTGATAGATCCCTATCAGCAGCAGGGCTTTGATGTCGCCGTCCTTGGCCTTGAGCGGCCTGGTCAGCATCTTGTCCAGCAGGGCTTGCAGGCGGTGGTAATAGCGCGCGGTGCCGAAGCACAACTCGGCGACGAAGGCGCGGTCCTTCCCGGAGAGCCGCGCGCTGGCTGCGGGCAGCAGCGTGTTCAGCGATCCCTGGTCGCTCAGCAGGCTGGCGACCACCGCGGCGGCGATGCCCCTGGTGCTGCTGATGGACGATTCAGGCATCTTGGTGGCAGCGCGTCCCGGGCTCGAACAGGTCGCGCCGGGCATTGAGGACTGCGGCGACATCGAGCACCTTGCGGCCGGGCAGCTGCAGCTGCCGGATCGCCAGAATGCCCCGACCACAGGCGATGTCGATGCCGTTCCTGTGCGCCCGCAGGATAGTGCCAGGGGCGGCGTCATGCTCCTGATCGACGGGCCGCGCCAGCCAGATCTTCACGCGCTGGTCACCGATGCAGGTCTGGGCGACATTGGCGGAGCACAGGGCCCTCACTTTGCGGTCGATCGCCACCGCGTCGTCGCGCCAGTCTATCCAGGCCTCGGCCTTGTCCAGCTTGCGGGCATAGGTGGCCGCGCTGTCGTCCTGGGGCGTCGATACCGCGGTGCCGGAGGCCAGGCTGCCGAGGGTATCGAGCAGCGCTCCCCTGCCCAGGGCGGCCAGCCGGCTGCGCAGCAGATCGCCGGTGGTGCTGGCATCGATCGCACAGCGCGCCGTGTTGAGCATGGCGCCGGTGTCCAGGCCGGCGTCCATCTGCATGATGGTGATCCCCGTCTCCTGGTCGCCCGCCTCGATGGCGCGCTCGATGGGGGCCGCCCCGCGCCATCGGGGCAGTAGCGAGGCGTGCACGTTGATACAGCCGAGTCTGGGTGTATCCAGCACGCGCTGAGGCAGAATCAGGCCATAGGCCACCACCACCATGAGGTCAGCGCCCAGCGCCGCCAGTGCCTCCTGCTCGGCCGGGTCCCTCAGGCTGAGCGGCTGCCTGACCGGCAGGCCGTAGGTCAGCGCGAGCGCTTTGACGGGGCTGTGCTGGAGCTTCTTGCCCCTGCCGGCGGCACGGTCCGGCTGCGTATACACCGCGAGGATGTGGTGATCGCTGTCGTGCAGCGTGGCCAGGTGCTCCGCGGCAAAGTCCGGCGTGCCGGCGAATACGAGCCGCAGCGCGCGGTGGGGATCTGAGCGGGTGCCGGTCATATCAAAGGTTTACCGCTCTGCCCTTCTGCTGTTTGACCAGCTTGCTGCGGATGCGCTGACGCTTGACGACAGAGAGATAATCCACGAACAGCTTGCCCTCAAGGTGGTCGATCTCGTGCTGCAGGCAGACTGACAGCAGCCCGGAGGGTTCCAGGGTGAAGGGCTGACCATGGCGGTCGCTGGCGGTCACGCGAACGCTGCAAGGTCTGCTCACCGCCTCGTAAAACCCCGGTACAGAGAGGCATCCCTCCTCGTAGGAGTGGGGCGTCTGGTCAACGATCTCGATCTTGGGATTGATAAACACCAGAGGCTCGTTCTTTTCGTCCGACACGTCGATAACGATGATGCGCTTGTGGACGTTGACCTGGGTGGCCGCGAGGCCAACGCCGGGCGCCGCGTACATGGTTTCGAACATGTCGTCGATCAGGGTCGACAGGGCCGCGTCGAACACGGTCACCGGTTTGGCTTGGGTCCGGAGTCTGGGGTCGGGGAATTCCAGTATTTCGAGTTTGGCCATAGCTACTTTGTGATCGACTTCCAGTATGTTGCCGTGAAAAAGCGACTCTCGCTGCTAAGCTTATGACAACAATTAATTCGAGATTGCTGCTGGGGCTCGGACAACGGCCCAGCTTTGGTGCAGCGCTCATATTATACGATTCAGCGGCCAATATCGCCCAGAAAGTCGCCTGGTAAGAGACGCGATAACAACAACTCAGTACGAAGGAATCCAGTATGAAAAAGTGGCTGATCGGGTTGGCGGGGGCGCTGTTCCTGGGCTTTGCTGCACTTGCCGCTGATGTTGTGCTGAACCCGGATCACCCGGATAAGTATGTCGTGGTCAAGGGGGATACGCTGTGGGACATCTCGGGAAAATTTCTGCGCGAGCCCTGGCGCTGGCCGGAAATCTGGCACGTCAACCCCCAGATCGCCAATCCGCACCTGATTTTTCCAGGTGACATTCTTGCGCTGGTGTACGTCGATGGCAAGCCGAGGATCGATGTCACCCGGGGCGCTCTGAGCAATACGGTCAAGCTCGGTCCTGCCATGCGCAGCGAACCCGTCGACAACGCCATCCCGGCGATTCCGCTGGACAAGATCAATGCCTTCCTGAGCCAGAGCCGGTTTGTCGCGCCGGGTGAACTCGAGGGTGCGCCCTATGTGGTGGCCGGAGCCAAGCGCAATATCGTCTCGGGAGCCGGCGATCAGATCTACGGCCGGGGGGAGTTTGACCCCACGCGGACCGTGTACGGCATCTACCGGGAAGGCAAGCTCTATCGCGACCCCGTCACCGAAGAAGTGCTGGGATTGGAGGCCACGGATATCGCGGAGGCCAAAGTGGTTGCACAGGACGGCGACGTGGCTACCCTGGCGCTCAATCGCACGTCGCAGGAGGTGCGCATCGGCGACCGCCTGCTGCCCAACAGCTCTGCGGCGCTGCGGGCTGAATTTCAGCCGGGCGCTCCCGCTCGCGACGTGACCGGCATCATTCTCGATGTGCAGGGCGGTGTGACCCAGGTGGGCAAGATGGACATCGTGATGGTCAATCTGGGCACTCGCGATGGCATCGACGTAGGCAACGTCATGGCCATCTACAAGACCGGCGAGACCGTGCGCGACGATATCGCCAAAGGGCTGGTCAAGCTCCCGGATGTCCGCGCCGGCCTGTTGATGTACTTCAGCGTCTATGAGCGCATGTCCTACGCCCTCGTTCTGAAGGCAGACCAGCCGCTCAAGGTGGGCGACATCGTCGATATGCCCTGATCACCAGGGCGACCGCTCCGGCGCCGCGCTGCGCGCCGGAGCATTTGCCGTTTTTTTCTGCAGTTGCTGCCTCCGATGGGTCAAGGATGACACATGCATGTTGCGCGAGACTCGCTGTTCCTGCTCCTGAAGACCGTCCCCCGCCTGGGCGGTGCCGAGATCGAAGCGCTGATGGGCCGCTTCGCCGGACCGGACGCTTTCTGGAGCGCCCCGGTTTTCGACGGCTGCCGCACTGGCAACGCTGCTGCGCTGGAACAGCTGCGACGACTGGGGGATCGCAGTCCTCAGTGGCAGCAGGTGCTGGCATGGCGGGACGGCATGAACCGCCAGGGCATCGGTCTGGTTTTCAGGGAAGACGCTACTTACCCGCCTCTATTGCGTGAAATCCATCAGCCTCCCCCGGCGCTGTTTGTGCGCGGCGTCGAGGCCGTGCTCGTACGTCCGCATATCGCCGTCGTGGGCAGCCGCAATGCCAGCAGGGCCGGACTGTCCCTGGCAGCCGACTTTGCGGCCGAGCTGGCTGCCATGGGCTTCGTTATCTGCAGCGGACTTGCGCTGGGCATCGACGGAGCGGCCCATCGCAGCGCCCTGCGCGCGGGGGGCTGCACCACGGCGGTGATGGGAACCGGCCTGGACCGTATCTATCCTGCGCAGCATGGGCCGCTGGCGCTGGATATCGCTGCCAGCGGCGCGCTGGTCAGCGAGTTCGTGCCGGGGACGCCGCCGTTGCGCGGGCACTTCCCCCGCCGCAACCGCATCATTGCCGGGCTTTGCATGGGTACTCTGGTAGTGGAGGCCGCGCTGCACAGCGGCTCGCTCATCACCGCCCGGCTCGCCATGGAGTGCAACCGCGAGGTCTTTGCGATCCCCGGGTCGATCCACAATCCCCGCTGCCGGGGCACGCATGCGCTGATCCGGCAGGGCGCCAAACTGGTGGAGACGGCGGCGCACATTGTCGAGGAACTGCCGGGCCTGCTGCAGTATCATCTGTCAGACAGTCAGCTGCGGCCTGGTCCCGCTGTGGCGGCCGGAGTCGATGGCAGCCCGAACCCGGCGGGCAGCGCCCGGACCGCGCTGGAGGCGGTGGATTATCACCCGACCACGCTCGATGAGGTCGCGCGGCGCAGCGGTCTGCCGCCCGCCGAACTCGCGGCCCTCATGCTCGAACTCGAGCTGGCCGGCTGGGTTGAATCAGTGGCAGGCGCTTTCCAACGCTGTCGTTGAGGGCTGTGCGTTACATCGGTTGCAACGGCCTCCTGTATTGCGGTATTTTTGATGGTTTTCATCGGGGAAAAAGGGTCCGGCACAGTGAGTCAGGTCTTTGTTGCAGTGTTGATGGGTTCCGACAGCGATTGGCCGGTGATGGAAAGCTGTATCGAGGTGCTGCGCCGGTTCGGCGTGCCGTTCGAGGTGAGGATCACCTCGGCGCATCGCACGCCGGACGCCACCCGGACCTACGTGCAGGGCGCCGAGCAGCGGGGCTGCGCGGTGTTTATCGCCGCGGCGGGCATGGCGGCGCATCTGGCGGGTGCGGTGGCGGCATCGACCTGCAAGCCGGTGATCGGTGTTCCCATGGACGTGAGCCTTGGGGGCCTGGACGCGCTGCTCTCTACCGCGCAGATGCCTGGCGGCATTCCCGTCGCGACGGTGGCGGTCGGCAGGGCCGGCGCTACCAATGCCGGCTATCTGGCGGTGCAGGTTCTGGCCGTTGCCGACGCCGGGCTGGCGCTGCGCTTGCGCGAGGATCGGGCGGCGATGACGGCGTCGGTGGAGCAGAAAAACCGGGCGCTGCAGGAGAAAATCGGGGCGGCATGACGGCGGATTTCCGACTGGGTGCGTCCGCGCGCGTATTGCGCCTTGGCGGTATCATCGCCTATCCCACGGAGGCGGTGTGGGGGCTTGGCTGTGATCCCCGCAACGAGGACGCCCTCGAATCCCTGCTGCGGCTCAAGGGGCGCGACCCTGACAAGGGCCTGATCCTGGTTGGCGCCACCACTGCCCAGTTCGCGCCCCTGATCGAGGCGCTGAGCGATCGGCAGCGCGATCGGCTGCGTCAGACCTGGCCAGGGCCTTTCACCTGGCTGGTGCCGCATCGAGGGCTCGTGCATCCGCTGGTGCATGGGCGCTTCGATACGGTGGCGCTGCGGGTGAGCGATCACCCGGTGATCATCGCGCTGTGCAGCGCTTTTGGCGGGCCCGTGGTGTCGACATCGGCCAACCCGCAGGGGCGCAGGCCTGCGCTGAGCGCGCGCCAGGTCAGGCATTACTTCGGCGGCGGCGTCGACTACGTGCTCCCCGGCGACCTGGGCAGGCGCGCCAGGCCCACGGAAATTTGTCATATAGTGACCGGCGGCATTGTCCGGCCAGCCTGAGGAAGACACGATGAGCGGTTTCGATCTCGAGGCAGTCAGGCACTGGCTGCTGGATTTGCAGGATGCCATCTGCGCGGGCCTGGAGCGGGCCGATGGTGCCGTGGCTTTCAAAGAGGACCGCTGGAGCAGGGCCGAGGGTGGTGGCGGCCGCACCCGGGTCGCCGCCGATGGCGCCGTGATCGAGAAGGGCGGCGTCAATTTCTCGGATGTGCAGGGCGGGCAGCTGCCCCCATCGGCCACGGCCAACCGCCCCGAACTGGCCGGCAGCCGTTTCCGCGCCATGGGGGTGTCGCTGGTGATTCATCCGCGCAACCCTTACGTGCCCACGTCGCACGCCAACGTGCGGGTATTCGCTGCGCACAGGCCCGACGGCGAGCCCGTCTGGTGGTTTGGCGGCGGCTACGACCTGACCCCGTTCTATCCCTTCGCGGAGGATTGCCGGCACTGGCACCAGACAGCGCGGGACGCCTGTGCCCCCTTTGGTGAGGACACTTACGCGCGCTACAAGCGCTGGTGCGATGAGTACTTCCATCTCAAACATCGGGGTGAGACGCGGGGTGTCGGCGGCCTGTTCTACGACGATCTCAACAATGGCGACTTCGACCACTGCTTCGCGTTTACGCGCGCCGTGGGCGAAAGCTATCTGCCCGCCTATCTGCCGATCATCGCTGCCCGCAAGGACGAGCCCTACGGCGAGCGCGAACGCAATTTCCAGCTCTATCGCCGCGGCCGCTACGTCGAGTTCAATCTGGTCTATGACCGCGGCACCATCTTCGGCTTGCAGAGCGGCGGCCGCACGGAGTCCATTCTCATGTCGCTGCCGCCCCTGGCGCGCTGGGATTACGACTGGCATCCCGAGCCGGACTCGCCCGAAGCCGAGCTGTACCAGCACTATCTGCAAGCCCGCGACTGGGTCTGAGCCATGACTGACCGCTATGCCGTGTTCGGCGATCCCGTCGAGCACAGCTTGTCGCCGCAGATTCACGCCGCCTTCGCCCTGCAGACGGCCCAGGACCTGAGCTATGAACGTCAGCGCGTGGAGCCGGGCCGGTTTGCCGGCGCCGTGGCGGACTTCTTCGCCGGGGGTGGCAGCGGTCTCAACGTCACGCTGCCCCACAAGATCGCCGCGTTGACGTGCGCTGATGAGCTGACCGAGCGGGCCCGCCGCGCCGGCGCGGTCAATACGCTGATCGCGCTGGCGGACCGGCGCGTGCTGGGCGACAACACTGATGGCGCAGGCCTGGTGAACGACCTGACCCGCAATCTGAGGTGGCCGCTGCAGGGTAAGCGCCTGTTGATCCTCGGCGCCGGTGGCGCCGTGCGGGGGGTGCTGGGGCCGCTGTTGTGTGAGCGCCCTCGCGCCGTGACCATAGCCAACCGCACGCCCGATCGCGCCAGGGCGTTGGCGGCGGCGTTCCAGGGCGATGGCGAGATTGTCCACTGCGCTTACCCGGCGCTGGCCGGGCAGCGCTTTGATCTCATCATCAATGGCACCAGCGCCAGCCTCTCCGGCGCGCTGCCGGGGTTGTCCGAGGGTCTGCTGGCGGCCGATGCGGGTTGTTACGATATGATGTACGCGGCCCGCGACACGGTGTTTCTGACCTGGGGCAGGGCCCAGGGGGCTGCGCGACTGGCCGACGGTCTGGGCATGCTGGTGGAGCAGGCGGCCGAGGCCTTCCGCCAGTGGCGCGGCGTCGCGCCGGATACTGCGCCGGTCATCGCGGCATTGCGGGCCGAACTCGCCCGGCGAGCGGGCGGCGGTCATTAGGTGGTGGGGTCAGCATGGAGATAGCTGTCTTTCAGCCTGACGTAGTTGGCTGCGGTGTAGCGGAAGTAGTCCAGCTCCTTGCGGGACAGCGGCCTGGCCTGGCGGGCCGGACTGCCCACGTAGAGGTAGCCGCTCTCCAGGTTTTTCCCGGGCGTCACCAGGGTATCGGCGCCGATCACCACGTCGTCGTTCACGACGGCTCCGTCCATGACAATGCTGCCTATGCCGACCAGGACGCGGCTGCCGATGCTGCAGCCGTGCAGCACGACCCGATGTCCCACGGTGACGTCGTCCCCAAGGCTGAGCGGCCAGCCGTCGCCAGTGTGCGGGCCGGCGTGGGTGACGTGCAGTACCGACCCGTCCTGAATGCTGCAGCGCCGTCCGATGAGGATGCTGTGCACGTCTCCCCTCACCACAGCCATCGGCCATATCGAGCTGTCTTCGCCGATCTGGACGTCGCCGATGACCAGCGCCGTGTCATCGACGTAGACGCCGGCCGCCAGTGTCGGGTGTCTGCCCTGGTGTGGTCGTCGGTTAGCTGGCATCGATGAGGCGTCTCCTGTGGTGCCTGGTACTGGGTGCTGTGGCGGGTCTGTGTGGCGCCGCTGCCCCGGCTCCCTTTACCGCGCCAGCGATCGAGCTGCCGCCATCCGGAATCCGCGCCAGTGAGCTGGCATTGGTGATCAACGAGCGCGACGCGTTGAGTCGGGCCATTGGCCGCTATTATCAACAAAAGCGGGGAATACCCCAAGAAAATGTCATCCGCGTCTCGCTGCCCCCGGGCAAGCACGTCCTGACGCGGGCGGAGTTCGCCGCTCTCAGGCAGGACGTCGTCGCCGCCACGGGCGCGAATATACAGGCCTACGCGCTCGCGTGGGTGGCGCCCTACCGCGTCGACTGCATGTCGATCACCAGCGCCTTCGCCTTCGGTTTCGATGACGCCTATTGTGCGTCCGGCTGTAACCCGACCCGCCGCAGTCCCTACTACAACACTGCCACGATTCATCCGCGCACCGAGGTGTCGGTGATGCCCACCATGATGCTGGCGGCCGAGACCTTTGAGCAGGCCAAGCGGCTCATCGATCGCGGTGTGCGCGCCGATGGCCGGCTGCCTCGCGGCGATGTCTATCTGCTGGAGACCTCCGACAGCAGCCGCAGCGTGCGGGCACAGCTCTTTCCGGCCGTCGTGAAAGCCTTTGGCGGTTCGCTCAGCGTTCATTGGGAGCAGGCGGATAGCATCCAGTACAAAACCAATGTACTCTTTTACTTTACCGGGCTCACCCACGTGGAGGGTATCGGCACCAACCACTTTCTGCCCGGTGCCATGGCCGACCACCTCACCTCGGCCGGTGGTGATCTGATTGGCGGCTCGCAGATGAGCGCGCTGCGCTGGCTTGAGCAAGGCGCCACCGCTAGCTATGGCACGGTGGTGGAGCCGTGCAATTTCATCGAAAAGTTTCCCAACCCGCTGCTCGCCATCTATTACTACCTGAGAGGCAACACGCTGATCGAGGCGTACTGGAAGAGTGTGGCGATGCCGGGGCAGGGCGTGTTCATCGGCGAACCGCTGGCACAACCCTACCGCGGCTACGTGCTGCGGCGCCTGGCGGGGAGCTGGCTGCTCACCTCACCGGCACTGACGCAGGGCGAGTACCGGGTGCTGGCGGCCGATCGGCCCGATGGCGACTACGGCGTAGTGGTGGACAGCGTGCCGGTGCTGCCGATGCAGCCAGGCATCGTGCTGGCTGAGCCGTTGCGGGCTGCTTACCGCATTGAAATTTTGTAGCGCGCCGGGTGCCGCGCGCATGGCTGGTCGCCGCAGCGTGGTGGCGCCGCCGGCAAGGCAAGATCGATCCAAGCGAGAGTAAAAGGCGACTATGGAATCCAATCCGCTGCTGATACCCGGTGAATTGCCGCCGCTGCGGGACATCGAGCCGCGCCATGTGCTGGCGGCTGTCGGCGCTATCGTCGAGCACAATGAGGCGGCCATCGAACAATTGCTCGATGAGGTGGACAGCCCCACCTGGGAGAGCGTGGTGCAGCCGGTGGAGGATTTAAACGAGCGTTTGAATATGGCGTGGGCGCCGGTCAGCCATCTCAATGGCGTCAGCAACTCCGATGCGTTGCGCAAGGCCTACGACGCCGCGCTGCCGGTGTTGACCAGTTATCATACCAAGCAGGGCCATAATACCCGGCTCTATGAGATGTTCAGCCGCGTGGCACAGCACCCGTCGCGCCCCGCCTGGTCTGCAGCGAGGAACCAAGCGCTCGAGCATGCCTTGAGGGACTTCCGGCTGGCGGGTGTGGCGCTTCCCGGGGAACAGAAGGCGCGCTTTGCCCAGCTGCAGGAGGAGTTGGCCAGGCTTGGCACCGCCTTTGCCAACAACGTGCTGGATGCGACCCAGGGCTGGCATCGTCACATCGCCACCGAGGAGGAGCTGGAGGGGATCCCCGAGAACGTGCGCAAGAGCCTGCGCCAGGCCGCGGTCGCGCGCGGGCTGGAGGGCCATGTCATCACCCTGGACCTTCCCAGCTACCTGCCGGTAATGCAGTACGCGAGGCTGAGGTCGCTGCGCAGCGAGCTCTACCAGGCCTACGCCACCCGTGCCTCCGGGGAGGGGCCGCAGGCGGGCCAGTGGGACAACACGGCCACCATGGACCGGATTCTGTCGGCCCGCCACGAGATGGCTGCGCTGCTGGGTTTTGCCAGCTACGCGGATTACTCGCTGGCCAGCAAAATGGCCGAGAGCCCGCGGCAAGTGGACGCGTTCCTGCGTGATCTCGCCCAGCGCTGTAAGCCGATGGCACAGCGCGAACTGGAGGAGCTGCGCGCGTTTGCCCGCGAGCGCGATGACCTGGATGACTTGCAGGCGTGGGATGTGCCCTATTACTCCGAGCAGCTGCGGCAGGAGCGCTATGCGCTGTCCCAGCAGGAGCTGCGGCCCTATTTTCCGCTGGACCGCGTACTGTCGGGCTTGTTCGAGCTGGTCCGGCGCCTGTTCGGCATCGAGGTGGAGCGCGTAGCGGGCTTCGCGAGCTACCATCCCGACGTCGCGTTGTACCACGTCCGCCGGGATGGCGGGCACATCGCGAGCTTCCTGCTGGACCCCTACGCCCGGGAGGCCAAACGCGGTGGCGCCTGGATGGCCAACTGCCGCAGCCGCCGCATTGACGGCGCTGGCCGGTTGCACCTGCCGGTCGCCTTTCTGGTCTGCAATTTTACGCCGCCCCATGGCGGCGAGCCGAGCCTGCTGACGCACGACGAAGTGACCACGTTGTTCCACGAATTCGGTCACGGCCTGCACCACATGCTGACGCGGGTGGAGGTCGGCTCGGTATCCGGCATCAACGGGGTACCCTGGGATGCGGTGGAGCTCCCCAGCCAGTTTCTGGAAAACTGGTGTTGGGAGGAGGAAGTGCTGGCGCTGATCTCGCGCCACTATGAGACCGGCGAGGCGCTGCCTGCCGCGCTGTTGCAGCGCCTGCTGCACGCCAAGCACTTTCAGGCGGGTCTGCTGATGCTGCGTCAACTGGAGTTTGCCCTGTTCGATATGGAGATCCATGCCGGCTCGCCGGCGCGGCCGGGCTTCTCCATTCAGGGTGCGCTGGACGCCGTGCGCGCAGAGTTGTCGGTGCTGCCGGTGCCAGCCTTCAATCGTTTTGCCAACAGCTTCACCCACGTCTTCGCCGGCGGTTACGCCGCTGGCTATTACAGCTACAAGTGGGCGGAACGACTGTCCGCGGATGCCTATTCGCGCTTTGAGCAGGAGGGCATCTTCAATGCCGCCACCGGCCGCAGTTTTCGCGAAAGCATTCTGGAGACCGGCGGCGTGAGCGACGCGGCCGCGGCGTTCGAGTCGTTCATGGGCAGGGCGCCGGATTCCGCGGCCCTGCTGCGGCACAGCGGCATCGAGGACGGGCCGCCCTGACCTATTAATGGGAGTGAATACCGCCATGCGGAGATTTATTGCGGGGGCCGTCTGCCCCCAGTGTGGAGAGATCGATCGCCTGGTCATGGAAACCGGGAGCGGCGGCAGGGAGAGGGAGTGCGTTCACTGCGGCTACCGGGATGAGCTGCCCGCCGAGTCGCGGCCAGCGCATGAGACGCCGACCCGCGTCAACCAGCCCAGACCGGGCGAGCCGGCACTGGGCCATGAAACCGAGGTGCAGGTGCTGCGCCTGGACGAGGGCAGCAAGGCGCGCCGCCGCTGAGTTACGGCGCCGCGCAAGGCGCTGACAGCAGCGGCGCTCAGACATTACGCAAATGGGCTATTCCAGCGATTTTTGTGGTGGTTTTCGCTGAGCTGACTTTGCTATACTTGCGACGTTTTGCCGCACCCAACTCGGCCCCCTTTAGCTGTAAAGCATATCTAGTAGAGTCTATCGCTTCCAAGCACAAAATCTGGTTTTTGGCCCGCTTTGTTGTGAATTGTCTTCCTCTAGCGCAGCTTGGGTACAACGTCGGGCGATGTCCGTGGTCTCCACGCACTCTCGGCACGAAGAAGGGTTTCTGTAACTATCAATCACAACTGGAGATACGTGCGTATGTATCTACACGCTAAGCAGCTGTGGCGGTTGGCCTGGCTACCCGCGCTGATCGCACTGGGCGCCATGAGCCCGGTGGCCCTTGCAGAGCCGGGTCGCTGGCAGGTCAACATGCCGCAGGGGGCCACTGCGGTCAGTCAGAGCATCTACGGCATTCACATGCTGATACTGATCATCTGCTGCGTCATCGCCGCCCTGGTATTCGCCTTTCTGTTCTACTCCCTGTACGCCTATCGCAAATCGAATGGCCACGCGCCCGCTACGTTCCATGACAACACGCGCGTCGAGATCATGTGGACAGTGGTACCCTTCTTCATTCTGCTCGCTATGGCCTGGCCGGCTACCAAAGTGATGCTGCAGGTCTACGATACCGAAGACGCAGACCTGGATATCATGGTGACCGGCTACCAGTGGAAGTGGTCCTATGAATACCTGCTGGAGGATGGCGAGAACGTCAAGTTCTTCAGCAGTCTGGCTACCAGTCAGGATGCGATCTATGGCCGCACCGGCAAGCCCGACAACTATCTGCTGGAAGTGGACAATCCGCTGGTGATTCCGGCTGGCAAGAAAGTGCGCCTGCTGCTGACGGCCAACGATGTCATCCATTCCTGGTGGGTACCCGATCTGGGCGTGAAAAAGGACGCGATCCCCGGTTTCGTCAACGAGGCCTGGACGCGCGTCCATGAGGAAGGCATCTTCCGGGGCCAGTGCGCGGAGTTGTGCGGCAAGGACCACGGCTTCATGCCGATCGTCGTCAAGGTCACCAGCGAAGGGGAGTTTTCGTCCTGGCTGGCTGGCAAGCAGAAGGAGTCGGCCGAGCTCAGAGAACTGATGGCCCAGCAGTATACGCTGGAAGAACAGGTCAAGCGCGGCGAGGCTGTTTACCAGAAGAGCTGTCTGGCGTGTCACGGCGACAAGGGTCAAGGGGTGCCCGGCGCGTTTCCGGGGCTGGCCGGTTCCGCGATCGCTACCGGCGACATCAAGCAGCACATCGATATCGTCGTTCACGGCAAGCCTGGTACGGCCATGCAGGCCTTCGGCGGTCAGCTGAACGATCTCGACCTGGCAGCGGTCGTCACCTACGAGCGCAACGCCTGGGGTAACAATATGGGTGACGCCGTACAGGCGATCGACGTCTTCAACCACAAGAAAGGTCAGGGGAAGTAAGCCATGGGTGCAGATCACGGGCCCGCCAAGGGCCTGACACGCTGGATTTTCACGACGAACCACAAAGACATCGGTACGCTCTACCTGTGGTTCAGCTTTGCCATGTTCCTGGTGGGCGGCGCCTTCGCCATGGTCATTCGGGCGGAACTGTTTCAGCCCGGCTTGCAGATGGTATCGCCCGCGTTCTTCAATCAGATGACGACGCTGCACGGGCTCGTCATGGTGTTCGGCGCCATCATGCCGTCCTTTGTGGGCCTGGCCAACTGGCTCATCCCCATGATGATCGGTGCGCCGGACATGGCGCTGCCGCGCATGAACAACCTGAGCTTCTGGTTGCTGCCGTTCGCCTTTGCCGTGCTGTTGTCTTCGCTGTTCATGGAAGGCGGTGCGCCGAACTTCGGTTGGACCTTCTATGCGCCGCTCTCGACCACCTATGCGCCGCCGAGCGTGACCTTTTTTATCTTCGGTGTGCACGTGATGGGTGCATCGTCGATCATGGGATCCATCAACATCATCGCGACGGTGGTCAATATGCGGGCGCCGGGCATGACCTATATGAAAATGCCCCTGTTCGTATGGACCTGGCTGATCACCGCGTTCCTGCTCGTTGCCGTCATGCCGGTGCTGGCGGGCGCTGTGACCATGATGCTGATGGACATCCACTTCGGCACGTCGTTCTTCAATGCCGCGGGCGGCGGCGACCCGGTACTGTTCCAGCACGTATTCTGGTTCTTCGGGCATCCCGAGGTGTATATCATCATCCTGCCGGCATTCGGCGTGGTTTCGCAGATCATTCCGGCCTTCAGCCGCAAGCCGCTGTTCGGCTACGATTCGATGGTCTATGCTACGGCCTCAATCGCTTTTCTGTCCTTTATCGTGTGGGCCCACCACATGTACACGGTGGGCATGCCGATCGCCGGCGAACTGTTCTTCATGTACGCCACCATGCTGATCGCCGTTCCCACGGGCGTCAAGGTATTCAACTGGATCACCACGATGTTCAAGGGTTCCATAACCTTTGAAACCCCCATGCTGTTCTGCATCGCCTTC
Organism: uncultured Gammaproteobacteria bacterium; assembly: GCA_963792875.1. Taxonomy (GTDB): domain Bacteria; phylum Pseudomonadota; class Gammaproteobacteria; order Pseudomonadales; family JAHEGP01; genus JAHEGP01. Next base: position 913,860 of record CAWBXV010000002.1, read on the forward strand.
GTATTCCTGTTTACCCTGGGCGGCTTCTCGGGCCTGATGCTGTCAATTGCGCCAGCCGATACGCAGTATCACGACAGCTACTTTGTGGTCGCGCACTTCCACTACGTCATGGTGGCCGGCGCCGTGTTCAGCATGTCCGCCGCGGTCTATTACTGGCTGCCGAAGTGGACCGGCAGAATGTACAACGAGACTTTCGGCAAACTGCACTTCTGGATTGCCTTTGTCAGTTTCAACGTGACGTTCTTCCCGCAGCACTTCGTGGGCCTGGCCGGCATGCCCCGGCGCATTCCCGACTACGCGCTGCAGTTCGCGGACTTCAACATGATCTCCTCGATCGGCGCGTTTGCCTACGGCGCGGCCCAGTTGCTGTTCCTCTACAACGTCATCTGGACGCTGGTGAAGGGACGCAAGGTCAGCGATCCGAAGGTGTGGGACGGCGCGGAAGGTCTGGAGTGGACGTTGCCGACCCCGGCGCCCTACCATACCTTCAGTACGCCGCCGCTGGTCAAATAGGAGAGCCGCAGCCATGTCCGACAAGGCGATAAGCAGAACGGTTGCCAAGTTGCTGGTAGTCGTGGTGGCTATGTTCGCTTTCGTCTTTGTCGTCATGGTGCCTCTCTACAATGTGCTGTGCGACGCGCTTGGCATCAATGGCAAGACTGGAGGGCGGTACGAGGCAGAGCGGGTCGAGGTCGATACCACCCGCACCGTCAAGGTGCAGTTCGTGGCTCGCAATAGCGAGGCGATGTCGTGGGGTTTCAAGCCGTCGGTCAAGGTGATCCGGGTGCATCCCGGGGAGTTGGAAAAGACCGTGTTTCTGGCCAGCAATCCGGAGCAGGTCGATATGGTGGCGCAGGCGATACCCAGTATCGTGCCGGCTCGCGCAGCCGCGTACTTCAACAAGACGGAATGCTTCTGCTTCAATCGCCAACCCTTGAAAGCGGGGGAAGCGGCTGAATTGCCGTTGCAGTTTATCGTCGATCAGGCGCTCCCCAAGGACATTCATACGATCACGCTCTCGTACACACTGTTCGACGTCACCGACAGCGTCGCCGTGATGAACTGATGGCACTAATCAAGGCATTACTTACCCACTAACGGAGTTTTCCAATGGCAGGTTCAAACCCCGGAGCAGGTTCTTATTATGTTCCCGATCAGAGCCGCTTGGCGATTTCCATGGCGACTTCGGTTGCCCTGTTGGTTATCGGCGTAGCGGGCGGCATCAACAGCATTACTTTCGATACCGGGCATGGTGGTTTCTGGACCGTCTTCCAGCTTGGGCTGGTGGGCTTTGTCGCCACCCTGGCGCTCTGGTTCAGGCAGACCATCAAGGAAAACAGGGCGGGCATGAACAGCGCCCAGCTCAAGCACTCCTATGCGCTGGGCATGCAGTGGTTCATCTTCTCCGAAGTCATGTTCTTCGCCTGCTTTTTCGGCGTGCTCTTCTATGTTAGGCACCTTGCTGGACCCTGGCTGGGGGGAGAGGGCGACAAAGGCGTCTCCAACATGCTCTGGAAGGGCTTTGAATTCAGCTGGCCGCCGGAAACGACGCCCCAGGACGCGGTCGGGCTTGCCAAGCAGGTGCCGGCCAACAGCGGCCTCTTTCACGGCGCGAAAGAGGCCATGTCGTGGTGGTGGGTCCCCTTCCTCAACACCACGCTGCTGCTGTCGTCCAGTGTGACCTGCCACATCGCCCACGTCGCAATGAAAGACAACCAGCGGGAAAGGTTCAATAAATTCCTGGGTATCACCCTGGCGCTGGGTTTTCTGTTCGTGATGTTTCAGGCGTACGAGTATTACGAGGCTTACGCCCATCTGGGACTGACGCTCCACGCCGGTATCTATGGCTCTACATTCTTTATCCTCACCGGCTTCCACGGCTTTCACGTCTGCATGGGTGCCATCATGCTGACCGTGCAGTGGCTGCGTTCGACGCGGGCCGGACATTTCACCCCGGATGATCAGTTCGGGTTCGAGGCGTCCTCCTGGTACTGGCACTTTGTCGACGTGGTGTGGGTAGGATTATTCCTGTTCGTTTACATTCTCTGAGTCCTGGCCCTTGCCGGCTTCCTGGATGCTATGCAATTCGGCAGTCCAGGGAGCCTGTGATCGCAGTTGTCCCGTCACCAGTCCATAGGCAATCAGCGCCATCATGATGGTGGCGAGGGTAATGCGCACACCCAGCGAGTGGAGTGTGCGGCGGGTGCTTCCCTGATCCTTCAGCAGGAATATCAGCCCGCTGGCGAGGCTGATCAGCAAGCCTGCAAAAGCCACTAGAATCGCGATTTTTAACCACATGACAACGGCTCCTGAGTCATTGTGCGGGCAGTATAACCCAGGTTGACGTCGTTCCCGACGACGCTGGCAGGACCCCATGCGTTTCAAGCCCGGTCGGAAATTGACCCTGTTCTGCGCCGTACTGCTGCCCCTGCTGATTGCGCTCGGGATGTGGCAGTTGGGGCGGGCAGAGCAGAAAGCGGCGATTCTCGAGCGCATCGACGCGCGACGCCAGCGTCCGCCCGTTGACTTCGGTCAGGTTGCGCGGATCGCCGAGCCCGGTTACATGCCTGTCGTGCTGCAAGGGGAGTACCTGAACGGCCGCGACGTGCTGCTCGACAACCGAACCTATCGGGGACGATTCGGCTACGAGTGGGTACAGCCGTTTCGCGATCAGTCGGGCGCGCTGGTGCTGGTGAGCAGGGGGTGGATTGCAGGCAGTCTCGACCGCGCGGTGCTCCCCTCTCCGGAGCCGGCCGCCGGAAACCTGCGCTTGCTGGCTGAAGTCTACGTCCCCTTGGGCAAGCACTTCTCGCTCGCCGCGTCGCCGCTGCCTGCAGGCTGGCCCAAACGAGTGCAGAATATCGATTTTGAGGCCCTGCGCGAAGCCTATCAGGAGCCCCTGTATCCCTACGTGCTAAGGCTGCTTCCGGGCCAGCCAACGGCGCTCACCCCCTATTGGCAGGACGTCAACATGCTGCCCGCGAAGCACCGGGCCTATGCCGTGCAGTGGTTTGCCATGGCAGCGGCGCTGGCAGCTATGTACCTTGCCGCGGGACTTGGGCTTATCCGACCCGGTGCCCCAAAGGCGTGATGCGGTACATGTGCACGCTGTCACCGGGTTTTATTACATCGAGTTCAGAAGAGTCGACTTGTCATGCGTGAACCGTCCGATCGCGATAGAATAGCCCGCCCTGCTTCGGTAGCCCGACAGCGATGGGTGGTGGTGGGCATCATGATGCTCCCCGTTGCCGTCATCCTGCTCTCCTCGCTGCTGTGGTGGATGGTGCAGCGGGGTCAGATTGATCTGCTCGGCATGCTGGGTACCCACAACCAGGGAACTTTGCTGGCGCCCGCGAAGAGTATCGAAGAGTTGCCGCTGCTCGATGCCAAGGGCGAAGCGTTCGATTACCTCGCCGGTGAAAGAAAATGGGGTCTGCTGATCCCCGGCGGCGCCGACTGCGAAGAGCAGTGCCGGCAGATGCTGTGGTTGACGCGGCAGCTGCATACGGCGCTGGGACGCCGGGCGCTGTATCTGCGCCGCTACTACCTGACGTCCGAGTTGCCGCTGGCCGCCGGGTTTGCCAAATACCTGGCGGGCGAACACCCCGGGCTGACGGTGTTGCAGGTGGGCGCCTCCGCGCTGGCGAAACTGGCTGAGGCCGCGGCGGCTGCCGGTGGGGGCGAAGCCGCTTATTATCTGGTCGATAAGCAGGGCTATATCATGATGTATTACACGGCGAAGCACAGCGGCGAGCAGGTAATCGACGATATCAAGTTCCTCATGAAGCAAACCGGTGACGATTGACGTTGTTGCCCGTGGCCGGCGCAGTATCGGCGGCTATGCATTCAACCGCTTTACACAGGACCCATGCGATGACAGGTATCAGTGATGGCGCGCTGAAGGGCGCCGAGGCAGCCACCTGGAGAGACTATCTCGAGCTCACCAAACCCAAGGTGGTCGCGCTGATGATGGTGACGACCCTGGTGGGTATGCTGCTGGCCAGCCCCGGGATGGTGCCCTGGCAGGTGCTGCTGTACGGCAACCTCGGCATCGCGCTCTGTGCGGCCTCTGCTGCCGCCATCAACCACCTGGTCGACAGTCAGGTGGACTCGTTGATGCGGCGCACCGAGAACCGTCCGGTCGCACGGGGGCGGGTCAATCGCGCCAGCGCCTCGACCTTTGCCCTGCTGCTGGGTGTCACTGGCGCACTGCTGCTGGCCGTGCTGGTCAATCCGCTGACCGCCTGGCTGACCGTCGCCTCCCTCATAGGCTATGCCTTCATCTATACGCTGTTCCTGAAGCGAGCCACGCCCCAGAATATCGTTATTGGAGGCCTGGCAGGGGCAGCCCCGCCGCTGCTGGGGTGGACGGCGGTGACCAACCAGGTGGACCCGCATGCCCTGCTGCTCGTGCTGATTATCTTCGCCTGGACGCCGCCGCATTTCTGGTCCCTGGCCATTCATCGCCGTGAGGAGTACGCCAAGGTCGCTATTCCCATGCTGCCGGTGACGCACGGCGTCGAGTTCACCAAGCTGCATATTGTGCTCTACACGGCGCTGCTGTGCGCAGTCAGCCTGCTGCCTTTCGCGGTAGGCATGCTCGGGCCGCTGTACCTGCTCGGGGCAGTGCTGCTCGGTGGCGGCTTTGTCTATTGGTCGCTCGCCCTGCTGTTCGGCAGCAATCCCCGCACTGCGATGGAGACTTTCAAGTACTCATCGATCTACCTGCTGGCGCTGTTTCTGATCATGCTGATCGATCACTACCTGTTCCCGCGCCCGTTGGTCTACAGCGTGATCGTGGGGTAGAGCGCCCATGAATCCAGCGCGCAAATCTATCTACCTCACGGCCGCGGGCACCTTGTTGCTGGCGCTGCTGTCGGTCGCCATGTTCGTCCACAAGCTTACCGCACCCAGAGTGATGTCGAATGCGGAGCTGCAGCTCAATGGCGCCTATGTTTTCGATAAGCCGCGGATTATCGAGCCGCTGCAGCTGCTCGATCAGGACGGCAAGCCCTTTACCCTTGAAAATCTGCAGCAGCGCTGGTCGCTGGTCTTTTTTGGTTATACCTACTGTCCCGATATCTGTCCCACCACGATGGCCGACCTGAAGAAGTTCTGGGCGCTGCTGGAGGATACGCCATGGCGTGAAGACACCCAGGTGATTCTGGCCACGGCCGATCCGGGCCGGGACACCCCGGAGAAGCTGCGCGGCTACGTCCGCTATTTTGACGAGAGCTTTGTGGGCATCACGGGAGACTTCATGCAGTTGCAGTCATTTGCCAGGAATCTGAACGCAGCTTTCACCAAGGTGCCGGGTGGCACAGCGGACGCCTACCTTGTCGACCACACCCCGAATATCGCTCTGATCAACCCCTATGGCCACTACCATGGCTTTTTCAAGCCCGCCAGGGCGCCGGGTGGTATGTTCGATCCCGGGATGCTGAAACTGACCTATCAATCCATCCGGGCCAGCTTTGACGAGTAGTCACCTGGCCAGCCATAAAAAAAAGCCGGCGCATATGCCGGCCAAGCTAGGGGGTGAGCAGCGCTTGCCGAGGTGAGCCGGTCATGACTCGCCGCGGTCGAGCTGTTGAGTTCAGTGTAATCGATGCAGCCCGCTGCGCAGCCTTGATGGGCGCTTTTGCGAACTGGTGGGCAGCGGTTTAGGCGCTATGTGCAGGCGTTCAAGCGGTGTACGAGAATACGTCGGTATTCGTCGGGGTCCTTGCTCTTGATCACGGCACTCTCGTCGAGGTCTTCCCCAGGCCGCGACTGGGCCGCCAGGCGCGACGCCCAGAAGCGCAAGGCTGACAGTACCAGGATGTTCGGCCAGTAGTGGATTTCTTCCGGTAGCAGGCTTCTGCGCTTCTGGTAAGCGTCCAGCAGCCCGTCGACCCTCGATTGGCATAGGCTGCCGTCTTCTCGAGAGCACCAGGCGTTGGCACAGACTCCCAGGTCGAAGCAGAGCAGGCCATCGCCACCGCTGAAGAAATCCACCAGTCCGGTCAACTGGTCGCCGACGAACAGGGTGTTGTCGGGAAACAAATCCCCGTGAATCAGTCCAAATGGCAGCGTGCACTCGGCTCTCAACGGGGCGCTGGCGCGCAGAGCGCTCTCCATCAGCGAGCTGTCGTCCCGCGGCAGGGTGGGCAGCAGCTCTGCACAGAGGGCCTCCAGCCACTCCAGGCTGCGCGGCCCGGTATGGTGCTCTCCCAGGTCGAGAGCGGCCGCGTGCATGCGGCCGAGCGCAGCGCCGATGGCGCGGCAGTGCGAGAGGTCGGGCAGATGGGGATGGTGACCCGGCAGTTTCGGAAACAGTGCCGCGGGCTTCCTGCTCACCGTGGTCCAGCGGCGGCCGGTGCGGTCAGCAATGGCCGGCGCGACGGGAAGCGCCAGCTTCTCGAGTTGTTCCAGCCAGTGCAGATAGAACTCCAGTTCGGAGCCCTGCAGGTGCTCAAAAATGGTGAGGAGATAGCTCTGGACGGCGCCTTCCTCCCCCGCGATGTCCAGAAAATAGTTGGTGTTCTCCACGCCTTCGGTGGCGGCCTGCACGGATGCCAGCGCGCCCAGGCGATAGGGCAGTAGCAGCGCGCTGAGCTGCGCGAAGTTCAGTACGGTGTAAACCGCCATGGCCGGGCTCACCTCCCATTTCTGTGATATTGTACCGCGCGACTGCATGGCGTGCGCCACATTTGGAGACAACCGGAATGAATCACACCGCAGCGCAACCTCTGGTTCTGGTTGACGGCTCCTCCTACCTTTACCGGGCGTTCCATGCGCTGCCGTCGCTTTCCACCAGCAAGGGTCAACCCACCGGCGCCGTGAAGGGCGTTATCGCCATGCTCAAGCGGCTGCAGAAGGATTATCCCGAGGGGCGGCTGGTCGTGGTATTCGATGCCAAGGGCAAGACCTTCCGGGATGATATCTATCCCCAATACAAGGCGCATCGGCCACCCATGCCCGAGGAGTTGCGTGCCCAGATCGAACCCATCCACGCTATCGTGCGGGCCATGGGCCTGCCGATCATCGTGCAGGAGGGCGTAGAGGCCGATGATGTCATCGGTACCCTGGCCAGGCGCGCGGCGGCCGAGGGCCAGCAGGTGCTGATCTCGACCGGCGACAAGGACATGGCCCAGCTGGTCGACGAGCACATCACACTCGTCAACACCATGACTGAGACGACGCTCGATGAGCGCGGCGTCGAGGAAAAATTCGCCATTCCCCCCCGGCTGGTGGTAGACCTGCTGGCGCTCATGGGCGATAAGGTCGATAACATCCCCGGGGTATCGGGCATCGGCGAAAAGACGGCGGTCGCGCTGCTGCAGCAGATCGGTGGCATTCAGGACCTGTATGCGAATCTGCAGCGCGTGCCGGAACTGCCGATCCGCGGGGCCAAATCGCTTGCGGCCCGACTTGAAAGCCAGCGGGAACAGGCTCTGCTGTCCTACCGGCTGGCGACGATCAAGACCGACGTGGCGCTGGACTTCGCTGCTGACGCGCTGCTGGCGCGCCCGCCCGACCAGGAACTGCTGCTCGAATGGTACCGGGAACTGGAGTTCAAATCCTGGGCCAGCGAATTGCTGGCCGCGGGCGGTGAGGCGGCGAGCGCTGCCGGCACCAGCTATGAAACCGTTTTTGACCTGGCGGCGCTGGAAAACTGGCTGGAGAGGATCAGCTCGGCGGGACAGTTCGCCTTCGATACGGAAACCACCGGGCTGGACTACATGAGCGCCGACCTCGTGGGGGTATCCTTTGCGGTAGACGAAGGCAGCGCCGCCTATGTTCCGATCGGGCATGATTATCCAGGCGCGCCCGAACAGCTCCCAAGGGAGCTGGTGCTCGATCGCCTGCGGCCGATACTCGAGGACCCGGCCCTGCAGAAGATCGGGCAGAATCTCAAATTCGACATGAACATTCTCGCGGGGCAGGGCATCGACCTGCAGGGGGTGGCGTTCGATACCATGCTGGAGTCGTACGTGCTCGATTCGACCGCCACGCGCCACGACATGGATAGCCTGGCGCTGAAATACCTGGGCCACAAGACCATTCATTTCGAAGATATCGCGGGCAAGGGTGCGCGGCAGCTGACCTTCAATCAGGTCGGGGTCGAGCAGGCGTCGACCTATGCGGCGGAGGATGCCGATGTGACGCTGCGGCTGCACCGTACACTCTATCCAAAGGTGGCAGCGGAGCCTGGTCTGCGGCAGGTGCTGCAGGAAATCGAGGTGCCCCTGGTGCCGGTGCTGTCGCGCATGGAGCGGCACGGCGCGCTGGTCGACCGCGCGCTGCTGCAGGTGCAGAGTGGAGAGCTCGGCGAGCGCCTGCGGGTGCTGGAGGCACAGGCCCATGAGCTGGCGGGCGAGGAGTTCAACCTCGCGTCGCCCAAACAGCTGGGCCGTATCCTGTTCGAGAAGCACCAGCTGCCGGTCATCAAGAAGACCCAGAAGGGTGCGCCGTCCACGGCGGAAGAGGTTCTGCAGGACCTGGCGCTCGATTATCCCCTGCCGCGCCTGATACTGGAGCAGCGCGGTCTATCGAAGCTGAAGTCGACCTACACCGACAAACTGCCGGAGATGATCAATCCGGTGACCGGGCGCATACACACCTCTTACCATCAGGCGGTGGCGGCAACCGGCCGGTTGTCCTCCGCCAATCCCAATCTGCAGAATATCCCGGTGCGCACCGACGAGGGGCGCCGCATCCGGCGCGCCTTCATTGCGCCTGCGGGTTGCCGGCTGCTGGCGGCCGACTATTCGCAGATCGAGCTGCGGATCATGGCCCATCTGTCGGGGGATGCGGGGCTGTGCGATGCCTTTTCGAAGGGGCAGGATATCCACCGCGCCACCGCCGCCGAAGTGTTCGGCGTGCCCCTGGGCGAGGTCTCGACGGAGCAGCGGCGCAGCGCCAAGGCGATCAACTTCGGGTTGATTTACGGCATGTCGCCCTTCGGCCTGTCCCGGCAATTGCGCGTAGGCCGCAACCAGGCGCAGGAGTACATGGACCTCTACTTCGAACGCTATCCCGGTGTCAGGCGCTACATGGAGCAGACCCGGGAGGTGGCTCGCGCGCAGGGCTATGTCGAAACGCTGTTCGGCCGGCGCCTGCATCTTCCCGAGATCAACGCGAGCAACGGGACGCGGCGCCAGGCGGCGGAGCGGGCCGCTATCAACGCGCCCATGCAGGGCACCGCGGCTGATATCATCAAGCGCGCCATGATCGCCGTCGATCGATACCTGCAGGGTAGCGGGTTGCCAGTGCGCATGGTCATGCAGGTACACGATGAACTGGTGTTTGAGGTCGAGCGGGAGCTGGTCGATGACTTCGGTGAGCGAGTGCGGGATATCATGTCCGCGGCAGCAGAGCTGAGAGTGCCCCTGGTGGTGGATGTGGGGCACGGTGCCAACTGGGACGAGGCCCATTGAGACAACCGGTCCGGGCTATTGCGAAAAAGAAGCAATTTTTTTACAGATTTTCTGAACCAATTCACCTTGCTCCAGTCATAGTCTGTGTGTGCTCGCTAGCGTTAGACCCCAATAACGCTAGTCTTCGCCCCGCTACTCCCTCCCCTGGGTAGCGGGGCGTTTCTTTTTGTGCTCGTCCATTTCGTCGAGGGGTGGAATCCCGCTCAGAGGTGCTTCGCCGGGATCGAGATCCAGCCAGCGCAGCAAGGTTCGCGCGAGGTCGTCGACGCCGCTGCGCGCCAGGGCGGAGAACAGCTGTACGCTGACATCATCGCTGAGGTCGCGAAGCTGACTCCTGACCAGCTGCAGCTGCCTCAGGCGCGGGGCCTTTTTGAGTTTGTCCGCCTTGGTCAGCAGTACGTGCACCGGCATGTCGCAGGCCTTGGCCCATTGCAGCATCCTGCGGTCAAATTCGGTCAGCGGGTGGCGGATATCCATCACCAGTATCAGGCCGGCCAGCGAGCGGCGCTGGCGCAGGTAGCTGTCGATCTGCTGTACCCACTGGGCCTTTACCGACGCGGGCACTTTGGCGAAGCCGTAGCCCGGCAGGTCTACCAGGCGCGCCTGCTCGCCGAGCGAGAAGAAATTGAAAAGGCGGGTGCGGCCGGGGGTCTTGCTGGTGCGCGCGAGCTTGCTGTTGCGCGTCAGGGCATTCAGCGCGCTGGACTTGCCGGCATTGGAGCGGCCCGCGAAGGCGACCTCGCGTCCTTCGTCCGGCGGGCACTGCCCCAGGGTTGCCGCGCTGGCGGTGTGCTGCGCCTTTTCGAAGTTTCGCTCGGGGTGACTGTTGTCCATGCTGGCCTGACTTGATGCCTTCGCGGACCGCGCGGGTCCGCCGGGCGATGGGTGGATGAGCGTATTATGTCCGCCCTTTCGTTTCCGTTGGTGCGCCAGTTGTATATAATGGAACACTTGTGGGCGAAACAGCATTCTACCACGTCGCAATGAAGGCTATCGGAACCTATCTGAGTTCTCTCCTGGGGTAACTGCCATGAAAACGCTGTTTGTTTTTATCATGACCGCTGGTCTTGCCAGTGCTGGCTTTGCGGCTGACGAGGCAATCGTTGGCAAATACAGCCAATCCTGTGGAATATGTCATACTTCCGGCGCTGCGGGCGCCCCGAAGACCGGCTCGGCGGAAGACTGGGCTCCGCGCCTCGAAAAGGGCATGGATGTACTGGTTGGCAGCGTCACCAACGGTCTCAACGCCATGCCCCCGAGAGGGATGTGCAACGATTGTACCGCTGACGATTACAAGGCCCTCATCAGCTATATGATCGGCGCCCATTAAGGCCGGCATTCACTGCCCCAATCATTTGAGTCGAAGCAAGAGCAGATTATGAACCGCAGCATCATCCTGACTACGTTGTTAATGGGATTCACTGCTCAGGCGCTTGCGCTGGGTGACGTTCAGCGCGGCGAAGCCAAGTCCGCCAGCTGTGCGGCCTGTCACGGTGCCGATGGCAATAGTGCAGCAGGGGCCTTTCCCAAGCTGGCCGGCCAGAACGCACGCTACCTGATCAAGCAGCTCAACGACGTGCAGTCGGGCAATAGGTCCATCCCCCAGATGGCAGGGCAGCTCGATGGTAAGACCGCACAGGATTTTGAGGACATTGCGGCTTACTATGCGGCCCAGAAGTCGAGCTATGGGCAGGCAAATTCCGATCTGGTCAAGTTGGGTGAGAGCATTTATCGAGCCGGCATCAAGGATAAGGGCGTGTCCGCGTGCACTGCCTGCCATTCTCCGACCGGACAGGGCAATGCTCCCGCCGGGATGCCGGCGCTCGGGGGGCAGCACGCCGAGTACACTGCAGCCCAGCTCAAGGCGTTCCGCCTGGGTGCTGACCAGCCCGCAAAGGGTCGCGTCAACGATGGTGAATCCCGGATGATGCGTGACACCGCCTCGCGTTTGAGCGATCTTGAAATCGACGCAGTGTCTTCCTATATTAGTGGTCTGCACCCCTAATCCGCACTGACCGCAAAAAGGTGGTACGGGTTTCGCCTGCGAAAATGCTGGCGGGAACCGCGCCGCCTTTTTTTTGTCTTCTTCTCCGGTCGGTTCGTGGTGGTGGGCCGGTAGCATAGTCGATTGGACGACAAACAGGAGCATCCAAATGATCAAGAGATTTCTGGCGGGCCTCATGATGGCGGGGTTGCTGGTTGCCGGTGTATCGACGGCCTCCGCAGCTGCATTCGTCGAGGGTAAGAACTACGTCCGCCTGGACAAACCGCTGCCCACGCGGGACAAGACCAGGATCGAGGTCATCGAATTCTTCTGGTACGGCTGCATTCACTGCTTCCATTTTGAGCCGACATTGAAGGCCTGGGCATCGAAGCAGGCGGATGACGTCTACGTGCAGGGCTCTCCGGCTCTCTGGAATAAGACCATGAGCCTGCATGCGCAGGCGTTTTACACCGCGCAGGCGCTGGGTGTGCTCGATAAGCTCCACGAACCGCTGTTTGCCGCGTTGAATGTCGAGCCGAAAGTCAAATTGAACGACGAGGGCGATGTGGAGAAGTTCTTTGTCAAGCATGGCGTCGACAAGGAGGCTTTTCGCAAGACGTTTAATTCGTTCGGCGTGACCAGTCAGGTAAAGCAGGCCGACGCGCGCGCTCGCACCACCGGCATCGAGGGCACGCCGGAGATGCTGGTCAATGGCAGGTATCGGGTCTCCTCCAGGCTGGCAGGTGGCCAGAGCATGGAACAAATGCTGAAGGTCGTCGATTTTCTCATCGAGCAGGAAAGGGCGGCGCGCGGGTCTTGACGGCGTATCGCAGCGCCAGTGGAGACGATCTTCAGCAGCGCCCCTTTCTGGTATGATGAGTCCATGAAAGAGGGGCACGTTTTTTCTCATGACCGCTTGCAAAGAGCGCGTGATGGCCTGACCAGGCTGCTGGCCAGGCGTCGTGCGTTGGTGCCTTTTGAGGCCGCGCCGATACACCCGCGCCGGCCGCGGAGCGAGCATGCGTTGCGGTTGCTGAGCTTCAACATGCAGGCCGGCATGAAGGTCCAGCGCTTCAGCCACTATGTCACCCGCAGCTGGCAGCATGTGCTGCCAGCCAGAGAAAAAATCCACAATCTCAACAAGATATCGGAGCTGCTGAAGGATTTCGATCTGGTGGCGCTGCAGGAGGCCGATGGCGGCAGTCTGCGCAGCGGCTTCGTCAATCAGGTGGAATATCTCGCCCGCCTGGGCGACTTTCCCTTCTGGTATCAGCAGTGTACGCGCGACCTGGGCCATTTGGGCCGCTATGGCAACGGCCTGCTGAGCCGCATCGAGCCGATCGAGTTTGCCGAGCACAAACTGCCGGGCACAGTGCCCGGTCGCGGGGCGATTTTTCTGCGGTATGGCAATGAGGAACAGCACCTCATCGTTATCAATCTGCATCTCGCGCTCGGCCGTCGCAGTCAGCAGCGCCAGTTGACCTACGTCCGCGATCTGATCGCCAATTACGAACACGTCGTCATCATGGGTGACATGAACACCCATGCCGAACACCTGCTCGGCGATAGTCCGTTGCGTGAGTCACATCTGTATTCGGCGGCGGCCAGCTCCAGCAAGACCTACCCTAGCTGGGCGCCGACCCGAGCCCTGGATCATATCCTGGTAAGCGAGAGCATTCGCGTCACTGATGCCTGGACGCCGGAGTTCACCTTATCCGATCACCTGCCCGTCGCCCTTGAATTGGAATTGCCGGAAAAGCTAGCATTGCTGCGCTAGCGGCGCCCCTGACCCCCCCGCCCGAACGCGGCGGGCTGCGGATGCCGTGATATCCCCCATAGCCTATGCTGGATCACCGTGAGCGGGTATTGGTACTTCTTCACGATTTTCGCCCGCGGGTTCGCTAAGCACGTTAGCAGGGACTAATCTTCTTGGGTATGGGTAGTCCGGTGGCTTTATCTTCTTTAGCTCCGGGGGGCTGGCACGGAGACTGCCTCCTGATGAGCATGGCGTGCCATCGCTGACAGCGGTCGCGCTGGTCAGTCGAAGCGGGTCCGGTGCTGCTCTGCATGCGTACACAGTTCGCCGACGACGGATTTTTTGGGGGGTAGCTGGAGAATGAACGAAAGGCCTAAGATTTCGCGAGATACCGTGAGTAAAATTGAGGGCTCACTGGAAGAGAGAAAGACGCGCAAGGACCGCCGCCAGGTGGCCATGAAGCTGCCCAAGGCGCTGGAGCGCAGGACCGGTGGGGACAGGCGGTCGCGGCAGCACCCCAGGGTGGTTTCCTGACGGTCGCCGGGGAAGTCGGTGACAGCCGGTCTGCCCCGGTCTTTGATATTCAATCGTTTTACCGTACTTCCTGCCCCGCAGACTGCAACGTGATGGGGGACGCCGATGTATCCAGCGCCGCTGCGGCACTATGACGAGAGTGAACTCAGTGGCCTGGGTGTCGGCGCGCTGATTGCGGCCGAGTGGCGCACCGGCGCGTACTCGAGTGTCGCCGCAGTGACGACCGCGGTACATAGCAAAAGAACGGACATTCCGCGCAGTGTCATCTTCTGGCTGGCCTACCATATGGTCATGGCGGACGGGGCGCCAGCGCCGGACAGCAACGAAAATCAGGGCGCTTAGGCGCCCTGAGCTGTTTGGGGACACACCCTGACCGCTTGGCGGCGTCGCAGCAGTTTTTGGATGCCAGCGGCGAAAGTCACTTCTAAGGCGATGAACAGTAAAAGCGGCGGCCATGGCCGTTGAGCAGTGGCCAAGCGATCATTTTTTGACCATAATTGCCCACCCTCTGCAACGACTGCTGCGAAGCGATGTACCATAGCTACTTCGGGCTACGTGAGCCCCCTTTTTCAATCGCGGTCGATCCGCGCTATCTCTTCATGAGCGAGCGCCACCGCGACGCGCTTGCGCACCTGCTGTACGGCGTCGGCGTCGGCGGGGGGTTCATCCTGCTTACCGGCGAAGTGGGTACCGGTAAAACCACCATCAATCGCTGCCTGTTGGAACAGCTCCCTGCGCACACCGACGTCGCATTGATTCTCAATCCGGCGCTCGACGCCGTCGGGCTGCTGTCTGCGATCTGCGACGAACTGGCGATGGTGTACTCTGAGCGGGAGCACACCCTCAAGGGCCTGACCGATCGCCTGCATGGCTTCCTGCTCGACAACCATCAGCGTGGGCGCAACACCGTGCTGCTGATCGACGAAGCCCAGCACCTCAAGCCCGAGGTGCTCGAGCAGATCCGCCTGCTGACCAACCTGGAGACCAGTACACAGAAACTGCTGCAGATTATTCTGGTGGGGCAGCCGGAGTTAAAGGCCGTGCTCGATAGACCGGAGTTGCGGCAGCTGTCGCAGCGCATTACGGCACGTTATCAGCTCAGGCCGCTGACCTTGCAGGAAACACGGGACTATATCGAACATCGCCTGCAGGTCGCCGGCCTGCCCGCCGGGCAGACGCTGTTTCCCCCCCGCGTCATCAAGCAGCTCCATCGGGAGAGCGGCGGTATCCCCCGGCTCATCAACGTCTATTGTGACAGGGCGCTGCTGGGGGCCTATGGACGGCACCAGCGGTCGGTCGATATGGCCATGCTGCGCCAGGCGCTGCGCGAAGTGCGGGGCGAGGATTTCGCGCGCCAACCGTTTCCCTGGATGCGGCCGGCGCTGGCAGGCGCCGCCCTGCTGGCGCTGGTCGGAGCCGCGGCTTGGTGGCGCCACCAGCCCCCCCCGGGTGTGGACCCATCGCTGGCCGCGACGGCAATTGTTGAGGGTCCAAGCGTCGTGGTCGACCGATCGGCACCGGTGATTGAGCCGCCGCAGGCTGAGGCGGCGGAAGCCGCGCCGACCGAGCAGGCGGAGCTCGCGCAGCAACCGTCAGTGACGCAGGCGGCGCCCGCTGCCGCGGAGCCCTCGGCTGCCGCCGGCGCCTCGCCCGCGCGCCCGCAGCGACCTGCTGCGGCGTCAGTGGCCCCGGCGGTCCCGCTGCGCGGCACCCGGGCGCAGACGCTCGCTGCCTTGCTGCAGCGTCAGGGCGACCTTGCCGACGCTGTAGACAATCCCTGCGCTGCGCTGGCTCGACAGGACTGGCGCTGCGAAGACCTCATTCTGGAGGACTGGTCCGGATTGCTGGCGATCAACCGTCCCGTGGCGCTGCAGTTGCGCGAGGATGACGGCCGGGTGAAATGGGTGGCACTGACCGGGATCGAGGCAGAGGACGGCCTGTTCCTGGCCGAGCAGGGGCTGGTCAGGGTGCCGCTGCAGCAGGTGGGGGAGCAGTGGACGGGAGCGCTCACCTTGCCCTGGAGAGCGCCACCGGGCTTCAGCAGTGCGCTGGTGCCGGGTAGCCGGGGCGCGACGGTCGCGTGGCTATCGGAGAGTTTTGCGAAGCTGGATGGCCAGGCGAGCGGCCTGGCCGACGGTGTCTATAACGAGCTGCTGGAACAGCGGGTGCGGATGTTTCAGCGCCAGGAGAGGCTGCGCGTCGATGGCATCGCCGGCCTCGCTACCCTGCTGAGAGTGGATCAGCGCCTCGGTAATGGCCATCTGCTGGTGAAGGATGTGGTCGCTGGCGGGGGGGCGGGCTGATGTCGCTGATACTGGATGCGCTCAATCGCTCCGAGCGCGAGCGCCGGGAATCCGACCGCGTGCCCAGTCTGCAGTCGGTACACGCTCCTGCCCGGGAGCAGCGCCACCAGCCAAACCAGCGCCGCCGCGTCGAGCGCTGGCTGCTCGTGCTGGTGCTGGCGATTCTCAGTGTGGATTTTATCGTGGGGCGCTGGCAGCGACGCACGGCGGAGGTGGAATCGGCGCCCACACCGCATGCCGCTTCCCGCGGGGAGCTGGCACCGCCGCCTGCGGTCAGCGGCGCTGCGCCAGGCCGGCCTCCCCGGGAGGAGGCAGAGGTGGCGACAGAGGTGGCGACAGAGGTGGAGGCAGAGGTGGAGGCAGAGGCGGCGCCCAAGCCAGATCTGGCGGCAGACGTCGCCCAGAAGCGCGAAATCGAGGCGCTCTACCGCGGTCAGATACTGCAACCGCGCGTTGAGCCTGAACCACAGACGCAACCCCGGCGGCGCCCCCCGGCAGCGCAAGCGCCCGGTGATGGGGACATCGCAGCGCTGCTGGCGCGGGCAAAGGCGCCCGACGCGAATGCTGCGAATCCGTATCTGTCGGTGCCGTACATTACCGAGCTGCCGGCCGAAGTGCGCAGCCGGATTCCGACGCTGAATTATTCAGAGCACAATCTGGGCAGGGTCGCCGGTGAACATCGCGTCAGAATCAATGGCCAGCTGCTGGCGGCGGGACAGACGCTGCCCAATGATCTCAAGGTGTTGGCCATCTATCCCGAGGGCGTCATCCTGAGCTTTCAGGGCACCCGGTTCCGCCTGGAGGCACTCAATCGCTGGGTGAACTTCTGACGCGGGACCGGCGGCAGCTCACAGGGTGAGAGAGAGCTCGAGAGCGCCGCCAAAGGTGTCGGAACGTCCGAAAAAGCCCGTCAGATCGATGTGAAAGACATCGAAGGGTGAGAAACCGATGCCGAGGGTCGCAATGTTTTCCCGGGTATTGCGGGCGTCGTGCCGGAGGCCGGCGCGCAATTGCACCCAGTTGGCGGCGTTGAATTCCCCGCCCAGGCTCACGAACTGCGATGCGTCCAGCCCGTCGAAGCTCGAGCGGCTGTTGAGGTCGCCATCGAGGGCCAGGGTGAGGGCGTTGCTGTGGTAGGCGACGCCGAGGCTGGCATTGGGCTCGATGCGGTAGGTGGTCTGAAAGCCGTTGATCTCAAGCGTGTCGTAGTCATTGGCGATCAGATCGCGCCACATCAGGCCCAGCCTCCAGTGCGGGGCAAAGCCCCAGGCCGCGCCGACATCCATATTGAAGGCGGCACCATCGTCGCGAATATCGCCCAGGTCGATATCGTCACTGTCGAATGAGTTGGCACGCGCCACGTACAGGGCGGTATCCACGCGCTGATACTTGGGCGCGAATCCCAGCGCGAACTCGCCTGCCGGCAGCTGCCATGAGGTCGCCAGCGACAGCACGAATTCGCTGACCGCAGCCCCCAGCACCAGTCCGTACGATTGTATGTCGTCCAGCGCGCCGGGGTCGCCGCTGGCAATCGCGCCGTTGATTCTGGCCGCATCGGCGCGGTCGTATCGGGCCACCGCGCCGCCCTCCGCCCGGCTGCGCAGGTCGATGGCGAAGGCCAGGCGCTTGCCGGGCACGGCAAAGCTGAGCCCGGCGCCCAGGGACGCCAGCACGGGGCTATCGGCGATCGTCTCCAGTGAGCCGAGGATGGCGTCGCGGGACTGCAGTGCGCCCTCGACGTCGCCCGCGATGACCTGCTGTTCCAGCAGCCCGTACCGAGTGGAGATCGCGTCGAGGCCGTCCACGACGTCGTCCGGATCGGACACCTCGCCGGTTGCCACCGGCAGCGAAACCGCGAAGCGGTCGCCCTCTCTGAAGTCGGTCAGCAGCGCGGGGTTGGCGCGGCTGGCGGCGTCGTAATGACTGGACGCCACGCCGGCACCGCCCATGGCGAGGTTGCGGGCGCTGAAGCCGCTGGCAGACGTCGTGGATGTCAGCAGCGCCAGCGCGGCGGCGAAGCAGCAACGGTGTAAGTCAACCCTGGCCATATGTCTCCCTGCTTCTGACGGCTGTCTATCAAGTCTAGGCCGGCCCAGTCGGGTCCGCCTGCTTCGTTTCCCCCAGGGCGTCAGCGGGGCTGTCGCCTGGCTGGTGGCCGGCAGGGGAACCCGGTCAGGTCACCAGGCCCGGTACGGACTTGATCTCGAGATATTCTTCGAGGCCGTAGCTGCCCCACTCGCGGCCGTTGCCGGACTGCTTGTAGCCACCAAAGGGCGCCTGCGGGTCGAGCGTGGCGCCGTTGATGGACACAACGCCCGCGCGCAGCCGCCTGGCGAGGCGGCTCGCAACGGCAGGGTCGCCCTGGACGTAGGCAGCCAGCCCGTAGCGCGTGTCATTGGCCAGAGCGATGGCCTCCTCTTCGTCCTGGTAGGGGATGATGGCCAGTACCGGCCCGAAAATCTCCTCTCGGGCGATGGTCATGGCGCTATTGACCGGACTGAATACCGTGGGCTGGACGAAATACCCCCGCCGCAGCCCAGGCGGCCGCCCCGGGCCCCCCGTGACGAGCCGCGCGCCCTCCGCCAGCCCCTGGGCGATCAGCTGCTGTATCGCGTCGTACTGGGACCGGCAGACCACGGGCCCGAGGGTGGTGGCCGCGTCGGCGGGGTCGCCCGGCTTCAGGTCGCGGGCGGCGCGGGTGGCTATGGCCGCGGCCTCATCCACGCGCGCGGCGGGAACCAGCATGCGGGAGGGTGCCGTGCAGGTCTGCCCGCTATTGTTGAAGCAGCGCTGCACGCCGGCGGTCACGGCAAGCTCCAGGTCAGCGCTGGTCAGAATGATATTGGGCGATTTGCCGCCGAGCTCCTGGGTGACCCGCTTGATGGTGCTGGCGGCATTGGTGGCAACGGCTACGCCGGCGCGGGTGGAGCCTGTGAAGGATACCATGTCGACCCCCTCATGACGGCTGAGTGGCACGCCCGCATCGGGCCCATCGCCGTTGACCAGGTTGAACACTCCCGGCGGCACGCCGGCGGCATGCATGATCTGGGCGAAAATGACTGCTGAAACCGGCGTGCGTTCGGAGGGCTTCAGCACCATCGTGCAGCCCGCTGCCAACGCTGGACCGACCTTGCAGGCTATCTGGTTCAGCGGCCAGTTCCAGGGCGTTATCAGGCCGCAGACGCCGATGGGCTCCTTGAGCACGACGGTGTCGCCGCGGCGCTCCTCGAAGGGATAGTCGCGCAGCACCGTGAGCGCGGTCTCCAGGTGCTGTCGTCCCAGGGGCACCTGGGCCTTGCGCGCCAGGCTGATCGGGCAGCCCATCTCCTCACAGAGGGCCAGCGCCAGCTCTTCCTGCCGCGCCGCGTACTGATCGATGATGCGCTGCAGGAGTGCGCAGCGCTCCAGGCGGCTGCTGCGGGAAAAATCGTCAAAGGCCTCGCGGGCTGCGCGCACCGCGGCGTCGACCTCCGCGCTGCCGCCGGCGGCAATGACTGCCAGCGGCTCCTCCGTGGCCGGATTGGTGACGGTGAACGATCGGGGGCGGGCAGAGGCAAGCCACTGGCCACCGATGTAGTGATGCGGGTAGTGGCGCATAGCGGCGCGTTCCTCTGCTGGTGTGGCTCAGATCTCGAGTTCCGGCCGGTCCCGGAATTGCTCCAGCGCCTCAGGATTGGCCAGGGCATCCCGATTGCCGACCGGCCTGCCGTGAACCACTTCGCGCACGGCCAGCTCGACGATCTTGCCGCTGATGGTGCGCGGGATGGCGGTGACCTGCACGATGCGTGCCGGCACATGGCGCGGGCTGGCATGGCGGCGCATCCGCTCGGCGATGCGGCGCCGCAGGTCGTCGTCCAGCGCCAACCCTTGCCGCAGCACGACGAACAGGACGATGCGGGTATCGCCCTGCCATTCCTGGCCGATGACCAGGGCGTCGGTGACGGCCTCGATGGCCTCGAGTTGGCGGTAGATCTCCGCAGTGCCGATGCGCACGCCACCGGGGTTGAGCACGGCGTCGGAGCGGCCGTGGATGATCATGCCGCCGTGGCTGGTGATCTCGCCATAGTCGCCATGCGCCCAAGCGTCGGCGAAGCGCTCGAAATAGGCCCGCCGGAAGCGGCTGCCGTCAGGGTCGTTCCAGAAGCCCAGCGGGCAGCTCGGAAAGGCCCTCGTGCAGACCAGTTCGCCCTTGCGCTGGCGCAGGCTGTCGCCCCGTTCATCCCGTATTTCGACCGCCATGCCAAGCCCGGGGCACTGGATTTCACCGGCATAGACCGGCAGGGTCGGATTGCCCAGCACAAAGCAGGAGATGATATCCGTGCCGCCGGAGATGGACGCCAACAGCAGGTCGGGCTTGAATGCCTCATACACCCAGGCAAAGCACTCGGCGGACAGGGGCGACCCGGTCGACAGCAGGGTCTGCAGGGAATCCAGGCGGTGGGAGCGGCGCGGCTGCAGGCCGGACTTTTTCAGCGCGCCCAGATAGCCCGCGCTGGCGCCGAACACGGTGATGTTCTCGTCATCGATGGCATCGACCAGCCGTGACCCGTCGCGCGCCATGGGCGAACCATCGTAGAGCACCAGGGTGCACCCGGATGCCAGGCCGGAAGCGAGCCAGTTCCACATCATCCAGCCGCAGGTCGTGAAATAGAACAGCACATCCTCGCGCCGGATATCGGTATGCAGCTGGTGTTCCTTGAGGTGCTGCAGCAGCGTGCCGCCGGCCCCGTGCAGGATGCACTTGGGCGCACCGGTGGTGCCGGACGAGTAGAGAATGAACAGGGGCTGATCGAACGGCAGCTGTGCGAACGCCAGCGGCGCCGGCGCCGCCATGCGGCAGAAGGCGTCGTAGGGCACGCTGGCGCGGATCGCCCCCAGGTCGGCGTCCTGCGCCAGTACCGGTACCACGATGACGCGCTCGATGGCGGGAATGCGGTCGGCGATGTCGGCAAGCCGCTCACGGATGTCGATGGCCTTGCCCTGGTAGACATAGCCGTCCGCGGCGAACAGCAGCCGCGGTTCGATCTGTCCGAAGCGATCCATGATGCCGCTGGCGCCGAAATCCGGCGAGCAGGAGGACCACACCGCCCCGATGCTGGCGCTGGCCAGCATGGCGATGATCGCCTCGGGGATGTTGGGCAGGATGGCGGCCACGCGATCGCCAGCCTGCACGCCGTGAGCGCGCAGGGCGGCGGCGAGGCGCTCGACCTCGAGGTACAGCGCGGCGTAGGTGAGCACGCGGCGCCCGCCGTCTTCGGTGAGCGCGACCAGGGCGGGGCGCTCGTCGCGAAAGCGCAGCAGGTTCTGGGCGTAGTTCAGGCGGCTGCCGACGAACCAGCGCGCCCCCGGCAGCTGCTCGCCGTGCTCCAGTACGGTGTCACAGCCCCGCGAGCAGACCACATCGCAGTAGTCCCACAGTTCGCTCCAGAAGGCCGCGCGTTCATCGATGGACCAGCGGTGCAGTGCCGCGTAGTCGGGCAGCGCCAGCCCGTAGCGGCCGCGAATGCGCTCCGTGAAGGCGGTGATGCGAGCGTTGGCGACGCGCTCCGGGCCGGGCTGCCACAGCGGCGCGTTCATGTTGCAGCGCCGCTGCGGGCTTGGGCCACGCGGGATTGGCTGGGTCGGCCCAGGCAGCGGGAGATGCGATTGCCGGACGCGATGAGCGCATCCAGGCGGATGCCCGAGTCGATGTTGAGGCCGTTCAGCATATAGACCAGATCCTCGCTGGCGACGTTGCCGCTGGCGCCGCGCGCATAGGGGCAGCCGCCCAGCCCGGCCACGGCGCTGTCGAGCACCGTGATGCCGGCCTGCAGCGCCGCGTAGATATTGGCCAGCGCCTGGCCGTAGGTGTCGTGGCAGTGCAGCGCCAGCCGGGTCAGCGGTACCCGCCGTGCACAGCTTGCGATGAGGTCGCCGATCTGGCCTGGAGTGCCCACGCCAATGGTATCGCCGAGTGAGACCTCGTAACAGCCGCTGTCGTAGAGCCGGGCCGCCAGCTCCGCCACCCCCTGCGGCGCCACCGCGCCTTCGTAGGGACAGCCGGCCACGCAGCTCACATAGCCTCTGACGCGGATGCCATCGGCGGCGGCCCGCGCCAGCACGGGGGCAAAGCGCGCCAGGCTGTCGGCGATGGAGCAGTTGATATTTTTGACGCTGAAGGTCTCCGAAGCCGCGGCGAAGACCGCCACCTCGTCGGCGCCCGCGGCGACCGCCCGCTCATAACCCTGGAGATTGGGCGTCAGCGCGGAATAGGTCACGCCGGCCTGCTTGGGCAGCCGCCGGAACAGCTCGTCGCTGCCGGCCATCTGCGGCACCCATGCCGGGTTGACGAAGCTGCCCGCCTCGATGTTGCGCAGCCCGGCGCTGGCGAGGTCGGCCAGCAGCTGCAGTTTGTCCTCGAGCGCGATGACCCGGGGCTCGTTCTGCAGGCCGTCGCGGGGACCCACCTCCACGATCCTGACCTGTTCGGGCATGGGCGTTGGCATCACTCCTCGCCCGCCTCGGCCAGTTCGAGCAGCTGCGCGCCGTCGTCGACCAGGTCGCCCTCCCGGCAGCTCAGGCGCTTGACGATGCCGTGGCGGGGCGCCCGCAGCGTGTGCTCCATCTTCATGGCCTCGATGACCAGCAGCGCCTGGCCGACGTCGACGATGGCGCCTTCGGACACCAGCAGCGAGATGACGCGCCCGTTCATCGGCGCCGCGAGCCGGCCCCAGCGGGCGCCGGCGTCGGCCGCGCCGACCTCGGGCTCACACACCGCAAAGTCGGTGGTGCCGATGCCCTCGATCAACAGGCTGTAACCCCCCGGGCGGGGCTCGCACAGGGCGCGCAGGCGGTGGCCGTCGAGCTCGGCCTGCAGCGCGTTGCCCGTCAGCGTGCCGCGGCAGTGAAATGCGCGCTCATCGACGTGGACCTGCACTGTGCCGGCCGCCATGGTGTCGTCGCTGGCCAGGCACAGCGCGTACTCGACGCCGTCACAGCGCAGCCTGACCGTTTCCCGGTGGGGCTGGTTGACGCGCCAGCCGTCGGCCCGCCGCCAGGGCGAGCAGGGGTCGCGGTCAGGTGGCGCCCCGGGGACCGCCTGCTGCCGCGCCAGGTGCAGATACAGCGCGGCCAGCGGCAGCCAGGCGGGGTGGTGTGCCGTCGTCAGCAGCTCGGCGGCGTGGTGGCCAATGAAGCCGGTGTCGAGGGCGGCGCCGGCCATGGCGGGGTGCCTCAGCAGCCGGCGCAGCAAGGGCAGATTGGTCGGCAGTCCACCGATGTGATAGTCCGTCAGTGCGCCGCTCAGCCGGTGCAGGGCCTGCTCGCGGCTCTCTCCCCAGGCCAGCACCTTGGCGATCATGGGGTCGTAGAAGATGCTCACCTCATCGCCCTGGCGGATGCCGGTGTCGATGCGCAGGTGCCCGTCGGCGACCGGCTCCCGCAGCAGGGCGATGCGGCCGGCGACCGGCAGAAAGTCACGCGCGGGGTCCTCGGCATAGACGCGCGCCTCGATGGCGTGGCCGTGGCAGCGCAGCGCCGACTGCGCCAGCGGCAGCGCCGCTCCGGCGGCTACCCGCAGCTGCCACTCCACCAGGTCCACGCCGCTGACGAGCTCGGTCACGCCGTGCTCGACCTGCAGGCGGGTGTTCATCTCCATGAAGTAGAACTGATGGGCCGAGTCCAGCAGAAACTCGACCGTACCCGCTCCCACGTAGTCGATCGCCCGCGCCGCGGCCACGGCCAGTTCGCCCATGCGCTGGCGCAGCGCCGGTGCCAGGCCCGGTGCGGGCGCCTCTTCGATGATCTTCTGGTGGCGCCGCTGAATGGAGCAATCGCGGTCGAACAGGAATACGCTGCCGCCGTGGCTGTCGCAGAATACCTGCACTTCGACGTGGCGGGGCCGGTCCAGATATTTTTCCAGCAGCATGCGGTCGTCACCAAAGGCGGTCAGCGCTTCGCGCCGGGCGCTCCTGAGGCTATCCGTAAAGGCGGCGTCGCCGTCGACGACGCGCATGCCGGTGCCGCCGCCGCCGGCCACCGCCTTGAGCAGCACCGGGTAGCCCAGTTGCCGCGCCTGGCGGTGCAGGGTGGCATCGCTCTGATCGTCGCCGTGGTAGCCTGGCACAACCGGAATGCCGGCTGCCTCAGCGAGGCGCTTGGCCGCCGACTTGGAACCCATGCGCTCGATGGCCGCGGCCGGCGGCCCGATGAACACCAGGCCCCGGGCGGCGCAGGCGCGGCAGAACGCGGCGCTCTCGCTGAGGAAGCCATAGCCCGGATGGATCGCCTCGGCGCCGGTGCGGCGGGCCGCCTCCAGTACGGCGTCGATGTTCAGATAGGAGGCCGACGGCGCCGGGCCGCCGATGAGTACCGCTTCGCCCGCCAGCGCCACGTGCAGGGCGTCGCGATCCGCCTCGGAGTACACGGCGACGGTGGCGATGCCCATGCGGTGCGCGGTCCGCAGGATGCGGCAGGCGATTTCACCGCGATTGGCGATCAGCAGTTTTCTGAACATGACACCTCAGCCCTGCCAGTCCGGCTGGCGTTTTTCGAGGAAGGCGCGCATCCCCTCCTGGCCCTCCGCCGACGTGCGCAGCCGCGCGATGCCCTCGCTGGTGGCGGCCAGCAGGGCCTCGCTGCGGGGCTCGTGCGCGACCCGGGCGACCAGCCTCTTGCTGGCTGTCAGCGCCTGTGGGCCGCCTTTGAGCAGTTCGCCGACGCAGCGCTGGACGGCGGCGTCCAGCTGGTCGGCTGCCGCCACTTCCGACAGCAGCCCCAGCGCCTGGGCCCGCGCTGCCGTAAAGCGCTCGGCCGTGGTGAAGTAGCGGCGCGCCGCGCGGCTGCCGATGGCGGCGACGACGTAGGGCGCGATGGTGGCCGGGATGAGACCCAGCCTCACCTCGCTGAGGCAGAAGCTGGCGGTCGGCGCGCCGATGGCGATGTCGCAGCAGCTGATCAGGCCGAGGCCGCCGCCGTAGGCCGGGCCCTGCACCCGGGCGATGCTCACCTGGGGCAGCTCGTCGAGCTGCTGCAGCATGCGCGCCATGGCCTGCGCATCGCGGTAATTCTCCTGGTAGCTGCAGTCGGCCATGCGCCGCATCCATTGCAGGTCCGCGCCGGCGCAGAAGTGGTCCCCGGCGGCGGCGAGCACCAGCACCCGCACGCTGGCATCGCGCTGCAGGGCGTCGAAGGCGTCGCTCAGGTCGGCGATCATGTGGTCATCGAAGGCGTTGCGGCGCTGCGGGCGGTTCAGACACAGCGTCGCTACCGCGGGGCTCGCGCGCGTCAGCAGGACGGAGGCTTCACTCATGTCGGGCGGGCTCCTTGGCGGCTACATCCGAAACACGCCGTAGCGGGTGTCCTCGGCCGGGGCGTTCAGCGACGCCGACAGTGCCAGCGCAATCGCGCGGCGGGTCTGGGCCGGGTCGATGACGCCGTCGTCCCACAGCCTGGCCGAGGCATAGTAGGGGTGGCCCTGTTGTTCGTAGGTGTCCAGCACCGGCTGCTTCAGCGCCGCGGCCGCCTCCGGGCTCAGCGCCTCACCGCGCTGCTCGGCCTGGTGGCGTTTGAGCTGCACCAGCACCTGGGCGGCCTGTTCGCCGCCCATCACGCTGATGCGGGCGTTGGGCCACATGAAGAGCAGGCGCGGATCG
Organism: uncultured Gammaproteobacteria bacterium; assembly: GCA_963792875.1. GTDB lineage: Bacteria > Pseudomonadota > Gammaproteobacteria > Pseudomonadales > JAHEGP01 > JAHEGP01. The sequence goes on from CAWBXV010000002.1 coordinate 939,491, forward strand.
TAGCCGCGTCCGCACATGCCGTAATTGCCGGCCCCGAAGGAGCCGCCGATGAGTACGGTGAACTTGGGCACCCGGGCGCAGGCGACCGCGGCGACCATCTTGGCGCCATGGCGGGCGATGCCCTCCGCCTCGTAGCGCTTGCCCACCATGAAGCCGGTGATGTTCTGCAGAAATATCAGGGGGATGCCGCGCTGGCTGCAGAGCTGCACGAAATGCGTACCCTTCTGTGCCGACTCCGAGAACAGTACGCCGTTGTTGGCCATGATGCCCACCGGATAGCCCCACCAGCTGGCGAAGCCGCATACCAGCGTGGTGCCGAAGCGCGCCTTGAATTCATCGAACTCCGAGCCGTCCACCAGGCGCGCGATGACCTCGCGCACGTCATAGGCATGGCGCGGGTCGCGCGGGATGATGCCGTACAGCTGATCCGCCGGGTACAGTGGATCGCGCGGCGGCGATACCTCCAGCGCGGTCTGCCTGGTCCGGTTCAGTCGGGCGACGCAGCGCCGCGCCAGCTGCAGCGCGTGCTGGTCATTGTTGGCGTAGTGGTCGGCGACGCCGGAGATGCGGGTGTGCACGTCGCCGCCGCCCAGTTCCTCGGCGCTGACGACTTCACCGGTGGCGGCCTCCACCAGGGGCGGGCCGGCCAGGAAGATGGTGCCCTGGTTGCGCACGATGATGGCTTCGTCCGCCATGGCCGGCACGTAGGCGCCGCCGGCGGTGCAGGAGCCCATCACCACCGCGATCTGGGGAATGTTGGCAGCGGACATGTTGGCCTGGTTGAAGAAGATGCGGCCGAAGTGCTCGCGGTCGGGAAAGACGTCGGCCTGGCGCGGCAGGTTGGCACCGCCGGAGTCCACCAGGTAGATGCAGGGCAGGTGGTTCTGGGCCGCGATGGTCTGCGCCCGCAGATGCTTCTTGACCGTCAGGGGATAGTACGAGCCGCCCTTCACGGTGGCGTCATTGGCGACGATCATGCACTGCCGGCCGCAGACCTGTCCGATGCCGGTGATGATGCCGGCGGCGGGGACTTCTTCGTCGCCGTAGACGCGGTAAGCGGCCAGCTGCGACAGTTCGAGAAACGGCGAGCCGGGGTCGATCAGTGCGTCGATGCGCTCCCGCGGCAGCAGCTTGCCGCGGGCCTGGTGGCGCTGCCGGTAGTGCTCGCCGCCGCCCAGCGCGATCTGTGCGACCAGGGCCTTGAGGTCGGCGACCTGCTGCGCCAGGCTGCGATAGTTGTCGGTATACGCCTGGCAGCGCACATCGACCTGGCTGACGATGGCGTTCACAGCCGCGGCCCCGGCTGGCGGCGCGCCCCGGTCGGGCAGCGGCGGCGGCTCACGCCGTCTCCCGGAACAGCTCTCTGCCGATCAGCACGCGCCGGATCTCGGAGGTGCCGGCGCCGATCTCGTAGAGCTTGGCGTCGCGCAGCAGGCGGCCGGCGGGAAAATCGTTGATATAGCCGTTGCCGCCCAGGATCTGGATGGCTTCCAGCGCCGCCCGCGTGGCGTTCTCGGCCGCGAACAGGATGACCGCGGCGGCGTCCTTGCGGCTGCTGTGGCCGTCATCGCAGGCTCTGGCCACGGCGTAGAGATAGGCCCGCGATGCATTGAGCTGAGTGTAGAGATCGGCGACCTTGGCCTGGATGAGCTGAAACTCGCCGATGCTCTGGCCGAACTGCACGCGGTCGTGGGTATAGGGCAGCACCAGATCCAGGCAGGCCTGCATGATGCCGACCGGCCCGGCCGCCAGCACGACCCGCTCGTAGTCGAGGCCCGACATCAGCACCCGCACGCCCTGATTGAGCCCGCCCAGAATGTTCCCGGCCGGCACGGTGCAGTCCTCGAACACCAGCTCGCAGGTGCCGGAGCCGCGCATGCCCAGTTTGTCGAGCTTGGGTGAGCGGCCGAAACCGGGTCGGTCGCGCTCGACGATGAAGGCGGTGATGCCCCGGCTGCCGGCGGTTTTGTCGGTGCGGGCATAGATGATATAGGTGTCGGCGTCCGGCCCGTTGGTGATCCACATCTTGCGGCCGTTCAGCACGTAGCCGTCGCCGCGCTGCTCGGCGCGCAGCGACAGCCCCACCACGTCCGAACCGGCGTTGGGCTCGGACATGGCCAGGGCACCGACGTGCTCGCCGCTGCACAGGGGCGGCAGGTAGCGTGCGCGCTGGGCCGGGGTGCCGTTGAGGCAGATCTGATTGACGCACAGATTGGAGTGCGCGCCGTAGGACAGGCCCACCGCGGCGGAGGCCCGGCTGATCTCCTCCATCGCCACGGCGTGGGCCAGATAGCCCATGCCCGCCCCTCCCAGGCTTTCCGGCACCGTGATGCCCAGCAGGCCCAGCGCGCCCAGCTTGGGCCACAGATCGCGCGGGAAGGCGTTGTCGCGGTCGATGAGCGCTGCCCGCGGCGCGATTTCGGCCTCGCAGAACTGCCGCACGGAATGGCGCAGCAGCGTGCAGTCTTCGCCGAGCGCGAAATCCAGTTGTGAGTAGCTGGTGGCCATCCCTGTCTCCTGTGAGCTGGCGTGCCCGAGGCCTATCCCTGGGGCGCGGCCTCCGGGCGAGTCTATCCAAGCAGCCCCCGGACCACAATAGGGCCTGCGAGCGCAAGCCGGGCCGCCCGCCGGCCGTTACTGCCGCCTAGAACCGGTATTGCACGGAGGCGCTGAGGCTGCGTGCGACCACCCGGGTATCGAGGTAGTCGTAAAAGTCATCTTCGTCCTCGATATCCCGCAGGTCGCCGGTGAACCAGTAGGTGGCCTGAGCGGCCAGTTCGATGCCGATGTTCTGGGTGGGAAAGAACACCAGGCCGATGACGGCGCTGGTGCCGAAGCGCGATTTGCGCTCGTCGACGATGTCGCCACCGAGCGCATTGCAGCAGGCCTCCGCCTGGTAGGAGACGCCGGAAGGGCCGACTTTGAAGGTGAAATCCAGCCACTCGGTCAGCACCTGGTCGATCACGAAGTAGGCCGTCAGCGCGCTGGCCTTCAGGTCGACGCTGGTGCCGCCCTTGCTGTTGGAGACTGCGCCGAAGCGGTCGAAGGCGCCGGCCACGCCGAGCTGAAACCCGCCGGGTTTGCCCAGGTCCCAGATGTGACCGATCTCGAGGCGGAAACCCGTTGCGCGCTCATCGTCCACTATCCGCACGAACGAGTCGCTGTCGTTGCCCCGGTAGCTGTTGGTAGAGAGGCCGGCGGCGACATACATGCCGTCCTTCGACGCCCAGGCGGAGGTGGCGGCGATGGCCAGCACGATGGTAGCGGGAATGCGCACGGTAGTTCTCCTCGGTCTGCGGTTTTATGCTGCGAGTATATCAGCAGCCCGGCAGCCTGCCAGCGAGGGCGCGTGATCAGCGCGCTGCGCCCCGGGTGCCCGCGGGCGGCTGGCGATGGTATCCTCCTCGTTTGACGCGGGCGCTGGTTACCCCGCTTCGCCGTTGGAGACGATACCCCATGCCACTGGAATATCCCTTTGGACACGAACTGGACACCGTACTGGAGAAACTGCTCGATCCGGCATTCATCCAGGCGCGCAGCCTGGCGCTGGGAGAAGAGCGCTGCCAGTGCACTGCGCAGCGCGAGCAGGACGCGGCCCGCATGACCACCGTGCGGGTCGTCGGGCTGGACCTGCCCAGGGTCGCGTTGAGGTTCTTCAGCGCCAGACAGACCATGCACATGGAGGAAACCTGGCGCCGTCAGGGCGAGGGCTGGTGCGGCAGCTACCACGTCGACATCCCCGAACAGCCCCTGACGATCGATGCCGAATTCACGCTCGAGCCGACGCCTGAGGGCTGCCTGTTCCGCATCGCACACACGGTGCATGTGACGATCCCGGTGGTGAGCAGGCCCGCGGAGGCATTCATCGCCAAGACGGTGGCCAGGGGTACCCGGGCGGAATGCGACTACCTGCGCGATCAGCTGGCGCGGGCGCCGCGCTGATCCGATGGTTCGGCGGGAGGGCCGGACGGCACCGTCCGGTCAGTCCCCGAAGTGCCGCTTGAGCGCCGTGAATATGGGCTCGACGTTGCGCCGGACCATATGCCGTCCGATGGGGGCGGCAATGACCCTGCCCATGCCGTCGACTTTGGCGGTAGAGGTCTGGGTCAGTATGATCAGCGCGGTGCGGTCGCCGTCCGGGAGCATCAGCATGACGACCTGAAGGTTGTCCAGGGTGTGACTGATGTAATACTGCCGCTCGACGATCAGGGCGTAGTCGTCGCCGATGTCCTGCATGGCGTGTTTGATAACGAACAGCGGTCGCCCGCCCTGCGTGTCGCGGAACCAGGAGTGGGTGTGCTGGTAGCCATCGGGGCCGTTGCGCGGCCAGGCCTGGAGTGCCGCATAAAAGCGCGGAAAGTAGCGCTGTATGACCCGGTAGGAATCGGTGGCTGCCTTGAGGTTGAAGGCGGAGTCCGTTGCGCTGCCGCCCGGTCGCAGATACGGGGCGATCCCGGCAACGCCCCGTTCGATGTACTGCAGGTACCGCTCCCGCATGAGGCCGCGCAGCAGCTCACTGGCCAGGGCTGCGTCATCCTGCGGCTGCTGCCGCTGTCGCGCCTGGCGGACCAGCGCGTCCAGCTGCTCGATCTCGTTGGCGCTGTAGTTGAAATCGCCCGTCGCTCGCGGGTTCAGCAGAAAAGCGATGTCCTTCTGCTCACTCCGCTTCAGCCGCACGGGTTCGAAGGCGGCGGCGACGGCCTGAGTGGACGATCCGTCGATGGTGGCGACCAGGCTGTCCGAGATGCGGGTATCGGTGGCCATCGCGTGAACGAGATCGGCGATGGCTGCGGGGTAGCTCGACATCATGACGCCGGCGACTGCGCTGGTTTCCGGCTCGCTGCCTGGCGCGCTCAGCCAGACGATCTTGCCGGCGCCGATGGCAGAGCGGTAGCGGGTGAGATCGGCGGCATCCAGGATGTCGTCGATCGAGGGAACATCGCTGCCGGCGGCGAAGGCGACAGGTGAGAGAAAGGCGATGAGCAGCGCCAGGCGGCGGCCAGTGTTTGTCATGGTTCAATGTCTCCAGCGGTCGCGCGTGCCAGGGGCCGCAGCGTTCAATGCACGATAGCCGGCAAGGAGGGCCGCGGGCAAGCTTTGGTCTGCCAAGCCCCCCTGGGCGGGCGGCCTGCGCCGGCGCATCCCGCACCGGCCACAATCAGCCGCGAGCCCGCAGACTGCCTGCCGGGCTGCCCGCTAGCGGCCGGTCCGACGGATCAGCACGCGGGCTCCCAGCAGTCCCAGCGCTGCGGTTCCGGCCATCAGGGCCAGCGGTTTCCCGAGGTCCAGCAGGTTCTCCCCGCGCCGGAAGATCCCCTCGTAGGCTTCCAGCGCCCAGGTGTTGGGGGTAAGCCACCCTGCGCCCTGCAGTTCGTTGGGCATCAGAAAGCGCGGCACCATGCTGCCGCCGATGGCCGACAGCAGCAGCACGGCGATGTGGCCGAGCGTCTGTGCTTGCTGGCGGGTGCCGCAGGCGCTGACGAAGAGCAGGGCCAGGCCGGCAGAACAGGATGCCGCCGCCAGCGTCACTGCCGCCCACGGCGCCCAGTGGCCCGGCAGATCGACGCCGAACACGGCCCAGGCCACGGTGTAGATGACCGCTACCTGGACCATTCCCTGCAGCACGAGAAAGCTGAATTTGCCCTCGATCATCGCGCCGACCCCACCGGGCCCCATGCTGAGCCGGTCGAACAGGCCGCACTGCTTTTCGTCCAGCACGGTCAGCGCGCCGTTGAGGCTGGCCAGCAGCAGAAACAGCATGGCGACGGCGCCCGCGTAATAGCTCACGCTGGCGGGGGCTGCGCCGGGCTCGGAAGTCGAGCGCAGCTGGAACAGTGCAGCCGGCGGCAGCGGGCTTGGCGGGGCGCTGTCCCAGCGCTGCAGGCCGAGTTCGAGTGCGGTGCGCTGACCGTCGGTAAACGGCACCAGCGCCTGGTCGATGACGGCGGCGACCATGCGAATGCGGGCCCCGGGCAGCGCCTCCATCCACGCGGTCTGCACAGCGCCAGCCACGATGGTGGCGGCAATGCTCCGCAGCGGGTCGAACACGATCTCGACCGGTGCCTCGTCCGCCGGACCCAAAGCGGAAAATGCGGTCTGATTGTCGCGCAGCCTGACGGCGGCGTCGACCTGGCCGCTTCTGACCAGGTTGAGGAGTTCCTCGGCGCTGCCCGCGCTGGCATCGACTGTCGTCACGGCGGCGATCTCCGGGCGCGCTGTGAGCGCCGCGGCCAGCTTGCCGGATTCGACGGTCTGGCGCTGGTCCAGCAGCGCCAGCCGCACGCTGAGATCGCCCCCGGCTGCCGCGGAGAAGATCAGGGCGAAAATCACGAAAACGACACCCGGCAGCAGGAAAGCCATGGCCAGGGCGCCTTTGTCCCGCCACAGGTCCAGCGCCATCACGCGGAAATAGGCGGCCCTCACGCGGCCGCTCCGGGTCGACTGACAACGTTCATCAGGGCGTCGAGGCTGGGGTCTCTGACCCTCACTTCCCTGATCAGCGCATCGAAAGCCAGCAGCGCGTGCACCAGGTGATCGACCTGTCGCTGCCGGTTGTCGATCAGGCCCGTCCATTGGTGCCCGGAGCCGACCGCCGCCAGCCCCGATGATCTGAGCATGTGCTGGCAGGCGTCGAGGCGGCTGTCACCCGCCGCGCGGGCCGCCAGCGTGATGCTCACCTCGCGCTTGTCCTGGAAGAAGCCGGCGATCACGCGGCCGGTGGGGCCCGCGGCGCGGATGCGGCCGTCCACCAGAATGGCCAGTTGATCGGCCAGCTCGTCGGCATCTTCCAGCTCGTGGGTCGTCAACAGGATCGCCAGACCGCGCGCTTGCAGATTGCGGAGTATGCGCTTGAGCTGCCGCCGCGCGGCGCTGTCCACCCCGGCCGTGGGTTCATCGAGCACCAGCAGCGTGGGGTGGTGCACCAGACCGAGCGCCACATTCAGCAGTCGCTGCTGGCCGCCGGACAGCGCTCCGGCGAGCTTGCGGCGCTTGTCCTCGAGGCCCACCAGCGGCAGCACCTCGTCTACCCGCCCGCCCACATCGCGTCGGCGGACGCCCAGAATGCGGCTGATGTTGCGTAGGTTTTCCTCTACGGTGAGTCGCGGATACAGGGTGATCGTCTGGGGTACCCAGCCGATGTGCCTGCGCACCGCGTGGTTGCGCCATGGGCGCTGGCCGTTGAGGCTGATCTGCCCGCTGAGCGGCCTCCTGGAACCGGTGATCAGGCTGACGAGTGTGGATTTTCCCGCCCCGTTGGGGCCCAGCAGCGCCATGATCTGTCCCTCCGCGAGTTCGAGGGACACACCCTGCAGCGCGGCGTGAGCGCCGTAGCGGTAGTGGACGTCGGCGAGGCTCAGCACGGCGATCTCCTGGCGGCCCTGGCATCCCGCTGCTGCGGGTGACGGGGCCGAAAAAGGTGTAGTTGCGGGATATACGCAGCCGCGCTGGCATTGGACGGCGCGGCCACCGCCCGGGGGTGAACCAGGGTCGGGGCGGTGCCTGTCAGATGCCCCCCAGGCACAGGTATTTGATCTCCAGATAGTCGTCGAGGCCGTACTTCGACCCCTCCCGGCCGTGGCCGGATTCCTTGATGCCGCCGAAGGGCGCCACCGGCGTCGAGACCAGGCCCTCGTTGACGCCGATGATGCCGTACTCCAGGGCTTCGCCGACGCGCCAGACGCGGCCGATATCCCTGCTGTAAAAGTAGGCGGCCAGGCCGTACGGCGTGTCGTTGGCCAGCGCCAGCGCCTCGGCCTCGGTACGGAACCGGTACAGGGGCGCCACCGGGCCGAAGATCTCCTCCCGGAACACCCGCATCCGGGGGGTGGCGTCAGCGAGCACCGTGGGCGCGAGAAAATTGCCCTGGAGGCCGGCCGTGCCGCTGCCGCCGGTGAGGACGCGGGCGCCCTGGGCGATGGCGTCGTCGATCAGGCTGCGCACCTTCTGCGTGGCCGCGGCGTCGATCAGTGGACCCACCTGTACGCCCTCGTCGACGCCATTGCCAACGCGCAGTGTCCGCGAGGCCTGACAGAATTTCTCGGCAAAGGCGTCGTAGACCGCGTCCTGCACCAGCAGGCGGTTGGCGCAGACGCAGGTCTGGCCGGCGTTGCGGTATTTGGACACCATCGCGCCGGCGACCGCGGCGTCGAGGTCGGCGTCATCGAACACGATGAAGGGAGCGTTGCCGCCGAGCTCCATCGAGGTGCGCTTGACCGTGCCTGCACAGCGCGCCAGCAGGGTCTTGCCGACGGCTGTGGAGCCGGTAAAGGTGAGCTTGCGCACCAGGGGATTGGCGGTCAGCTCCTCGCCGATGGCCTGCGTGTCGCCGCTGACCATGTTGATGGTGCCGGGCGGGAAGCCCGCCCGCTCGGCCAGCACCGCCAGCGCAAAGGCCGACAGCGGGGTGGCGCTGGCCGGCTTGCACACCACGGTGCAGCCGGCCGCCAGAGCGGCGCCGAGTTTGCGCCCGAGCATGGCGCTCGGAAAATTCCAGGGCGTGATGCAGGCGACGACGCCGATGGCCTGTTTGATCACCAGGATGCGCTGGTCGGGCCTCGGCGCGGGGATGGTGTCGCCGTAGACGCGCCGGGCCTCCTCGGCGAACCACTCGATGAAGCCCGCGCTGTAGGCGATCTCAGCGCGGGCCTCGGCCAGGGGCTTGCCCTGCTCCGCCGTGAGGATGCGTGCCAGATCGTCCTGGTGCGCCATCATCAGCTGATAGAGCCGGCGCAGCAGCTCGGCGCGCCCGGCGGCGGTCCGGCCGCGCCAGGCGGGCAGTGCGCGCTGCGCCGCGTCGATCGCGCGCTGCGTCTCCGCGGCGCCGCAGCGCGGCACGGAGGCCAGCAGCGCACCGGTGGCGGGGTTGACGACCGGCGCCGTGGCGCCGTCGCGGGCGTCGATCCACTCGCCGTCGATGGGAACGCGCCGGGCCAGCAGGCCGGGGTCCTGCAGTGAAAGCGTCATGGCGGCTGTCTCCCGATGGCGGTTGGGCGGGCGTCTGCTTCAGCCGGGGCTGCGGCGCGTGCGGGCCAGCCAGACCTCCAGCCCCTGGGCATTGAGATCGATATCCATGGCCAGCCAGTCCAGGGCGGCGTCACCCTGCAGGCCCCACTCCTGCTGCCGGGCGCGCTCGCACACCCAGTCCGACAGGCTCCGCTTGATGGCGTCGATGCGCGCCTGGCCGCTGCCGGGTGCGGCCAGGGCGATGGCCACGTGGGCGTCGATGGTCTCCTTGAGGTCGCGGGTGAGGCGCGGGATGTCCCGGATCTGGCTGTAATGGGTCAGATAGATGGCCTCCGGCTTGAATGACGCCAGCCGGTCGATGGAGCGGTGCAGGGCGACCGGATCGAAATGCACGGGCGTGGTCGTGGCGAACATGAACTGGCGTCCCTGGTGGTCGAACTGGCGGTAGGACAGGCCGAAGGTGTCGCCGGTGAAGATGTGCCCGGTCTTGCGGTCGACGATGCAGATGTGGTGCAGGGCGTGCCCGGGTGTTTGCAGCAGCAGCAGCTCCCGCTGCCCGAGTCTCAGCACGGCCTCGTCGGCCGCCTCGAGCACCCGTTCGGCGGGCACCGGCAGGATGGTGCCATAGAGCCGCTCGGTCTGTTCCTCGCCGTACACCGCCCTGGTGCCGGCCACCAGCCTGGACGGGTCGACCATGTGCTGGCTGCCGCGCGGGTGCACCACCAGGCGCGCCTTGGGCAGCCTGGCCATCAGCTCGCCGGCGCCGCCGGCGTGGTCGAGGTGGATGTGGGTGAGAATGACGTAGGCTACCTGTTCGGGGGCCAGCCCGTACGCCGCCAGCGCTGCCATGACGGCGGGGGCGGAATGGCTGACGCCGGTGTCGATGATGGCGGCGGTGTCGCCCTCGATGATGAGGTGAATGGCATCGACCAGGGGCTTCACGTAGTCGGCGTCGATGGCGATGATGTCGTTATGGTAATCCGTGATGTTTTGCATGGTTCGCTTGCGCCTCTGGTGGCCAATAGAGCCCTGGAAGCCCCAATCCTAGCGGATTTGCCCCGGCGGGGCACGTTTCGCCGAGCGCTTCACGGTGTCCCGGCGCGTGCTTGCCGGCCATCCGCGGCGCTGCCTGCTCTTATCAACGCGCGGCCGTTGTGGCATAGTTGCGCCCCTTTTTTTCGTGGCAAGGGCGGCCCGTGCCAGCGCTCCGGCGCAGCGCCCCGTCTACTCAGGAGTTCGACTATGAGCCAGTACCGTGCACCCCTGCGGGACATGCAATTTGTGATCAAAGAGTTGCTCGGCGTAGAGGACCACTACGCCCGCCTGAGCGGCTGTGAGGAGGTCGGCGAGGATCTGCTCGAGGCCATCAGCCAGAGCGGGGCCAAATTTGCCGAGCAGGTGCTGGCGCCGATCAACGGCTCCGGCGACAGCCAGGGTTGCCGCTTCGACCACGGCCAGGTGACGACGCCCGACGGCTTTGCCGAGGCCTTTCGCGAATTCGGCGCCGGCGGCTGGCAGGGATTGCGCATCCCGGTGGCCGATGGCGGGCAGGGCCTGCCGCCTTCGGCAGGCATTGCCGTGAGCGAGATGTTTGGCGCCGCCAACTACGCCTGGAGCATGTATCCCGGGCTGGCCCAGGCGCCGATCACCTGCATCAGGGCGGGTGGCACCGAGCAGCAGAAGCAGACCTGGCTGCCGCGGCTGATCAGCGGCGAGTGGGCCGGCACCATGTGCCTGACCGAGTCGCACTGCGGTTCCGACGTCGGCCTCGTGCGCACCAAGGCCATCGCCAACGGCGACGGCAGCTACCGCATCAGCGGCACCAAGATTTTCATCTCCGGTGGCGAGCACGACATGACCCCCAACATCATCCACGCCGTGCTGGCGCGGCTCGAGGGCGCACCGGCCGGCACCAAGGGCATCTCGCTGTTCATCGTGCCCAAGGTGCTGCTCAATGAGGATGGCTCGCTGGGCGAGCGCAACGCGGTGCACTGCGGGTCCATCGAGAAGAAGATGGGCATCAAGGGCTCGGCGACCTGCGTCATGAATTTCGATGGCGCCACCGGCTATCTGCTGGGCGAGGAAAATCGCGGCCTGGAGGTGATGTTCAAGATCATGAACGCCGCCCGCATCGGCACGGCGCTGCAGGGGGTGTCGCTCGGGGATGCATCGTTCCAGGGTGCGCTGGCCTATGCGCAGGAGCGTCTGCAGATGCGCGCCCTGTCCGGCCCCAAGAATCCCGACGGCCCGGCCGACCCCATCATCGTGCACCCGGACGTGCGCCGCATGCTGATGACGCAGAAGGCCCTGACCGAGGGCTCGCGCGCCTTCCTGTACTGGCTGTCGCGGCTGACTGACCTGGCCGAGTACGGTAGCGCCGAGGATGCCAAGGTGGCGGACGACCTGATGTCGGTGCTGACCCCCATCGCCAAGGCCTTCTGTACCGAGACCGGTTTTGAGGTGACGAGCCTCGGTGTGCAGGTCTATGGCGGCCACGGCTACATCCACGAGCACGGCATGGAGCAGCTGATGCGCGACATGCGCATCGCCATGATCTACGAGGGCACCACGGGCATTCAGTCGCTGGACCTGCTCGGCCGCAAGGTGATGGGCAGCGGCGGCGAGCTGCTGCGCAATTTCACCAAGCTGGTGCACAAGTTCTGCAAGGCCCATGCCGATGACGAAGCCATGGCGGGCTTCATCGCGCCGCTGCAGGCGGCCAACGCCCAGTGGGGTGATCTCACCATGCAGATCGGCACCCGGGCGATGCAGAATCCCGACGAGGTGGGCGCGGCCAGCGTGGATTTCACCATGTTCTCGGGCTACGTGGTGCTGGCCTATCTGTGGGCGCAGATGGCGCAGGTCGCCCAGCGCAAGCTGGCTGAAGGCGCTGCCGACAGGGCGTTCTACGAGGCCAAGCTGGTGACGGCACGCTATTACTTCGAGCGCATCCTGCCGCGCACCAGCGGCCACGCCGCCGGTGCGCTGGCCGGCGCGGACTCGGTCATGGCGCTCGATGCCGGGCACTTTGCCTTCTGAGCCCGGTCGCCGGGGACGGGTTTCAGCGCTCGTTCCCGGCGCTCACACGACGGATTTCAGCGCGGCGAATTTCAGCTCGTCGGCGACGTGCTCGGCGGAATTGGATATTTCGCACAGGGCGGTCAGCAGCTGCGTAATGTGGATGCGTGAACTGAGCGGCAGCCGTGAGGAGAAGATCCACTGGGTCAGCGCCACCTGGCGCCGGTCGATTTCGCTCTCGAGCTTGCCGACCCGGGCCGCGTGGGCGTCGAGATCCTCGATTGCGCCCTGCGGTTTGTAGTAGCACGACAGCGCCTTGAGCAATTGGTCGTAGCATGCCAGGTTCAGCGCCAGAATCGCCTGGAATTCCTCGTGGTACTCCTGGGGGATCATCGGTGACTGGTCGGCCAGAAAGCGGGCGATGTCCTCGCCCTCGCCGGCCACGTGATCGACGGCCTCGATGAGTCGATACACGTCAGAGCGGATCGTCGGCAGGAAGGCGCCCGCTTGCAGCACTTCACAGGCCTCGCGCTTGAGGTCGTCCGCGCGGGACTCGAGTTTGCCCACCCGCCTGACGTGTTCGCTGAAGTCCGGCCCCGGTCCCGCCAGGTAGTCCTGCAGCGTGTCGCGGGTGGCCTGCAGGCAGCGCGCCACGGTGGCGGCGTGTTCCAGGGCCAGCTTTCTGACCGTCTTTTCCTTTTTGAAGATCAACATGGCGCATTACCCGTCGTTGTGTTGCCGCGGTGCCGATGGCCCCCGCCTCGCTAGCCTGATGGCAGCAGTTTGAACAGGCCGGCGGCCAGCGCAGCCGCTCCCAGGGGCGTGAGCACCCAGCCCAGAAAAATATTGCGCAGGCTGCGCGCGCTGACCGCCGCCATGCCCTTGGTCAGGCCCACGCCAACCACGCCGCCCACGATGGCCTGCGAGGTCGATACCGGGATGCCGGCAACGGAAAAGGCGTGCACGCCGACGGCGGCGCCAAGCTGTGCGGCCAGGGCGCCGCTGTAGTCCAGGGGCGTGATGCTCTTGCCCACGGTGTCCGTAACCCGGGCGCCGAAGGTCATGGCCCCTACCGCCATGGCGATGCCGCCCAGCAGCGCAAGCCCGACGCCGTGCTCCGGAAACCTGCCCAGCAGGGGGCCAATGGCATTGCCCACGTCATTGGCGCCCAGTGAGAACGACACGTACGCAGCCGACACGACCACCCCGGCGGCGGTCGCCCGGTGCCAGGTCATGGACCTGGCGCCGCGCCCCAGCCGGATGAGCAGCAGGTAGATACAGCAGGACAGCAGCATGGTGAGAGCCGGGCTGATGATCCAGGCCAGGAAGATTTTCGCCAGCACGCCCAGCTTGAAGTAGGCCGGCTGCAGGCCGACGATGCCGATGCCGGTGCCGGCCACGCCGCCGACGATGGCCTGGGAGGTCGACACCGGCACTCTGAAGAACGTGGCGAGGGTGACGAACAGCCCGGCGCAGATCAGCGCGACGAACACGGCGCGGTCGGGCACGCGGCCCTCGGGAAAGAAGGCCGCCAGTTCGGGGCCGGGCGGCTGTCCATGGTGAGCCTGGTAGGTGGCGGCGTCAGTGATCACGATGCCCTTGCCGACGGTCTCCATCACCTGCTGACCCTGCAGCGCGCCGCCGAGGATCACGAAGACGGCCATGAGCACGACGGCTTTGCGATAGGGTATAATCCGCGCCCCCACGGTCGTGCCGATGCAGTTGGCGGCGTCGTTGGCGCCGATGTTCCAGCCGACGTAGAAGCCGGTCAGCAACAGCAGCGGTGCGGTCAGTATCTCCATGGGTGGCGGGCGCTCTGGTATGCTGGAGTGCGGGCAGGTTCCGACTCGTGCCGACTGCTATCGCAGCCAGTTTGCCAAGGCCCCGCGAGGGTGACAACCCGTTTGTGCTGGGTTACTTTGCCCCTGTGGAGACAGCAGGTGTCGGAGGTGGTATGGATTGTTCCCTGAGTGCCGACGAGGAGCGGCGCTTTGCGGCCTGGCTGCATTCGCCAAGCGTATTCGGGCCGGATCGCAATGAACTCATACTGGCCTGGAAGATCTCCCGGCAGTGCGGGACCGTACCTTCCCGCACCCTGCGTGCGCTGCGCGGGGTCGAGGGCGTCGATCCGGAACTCAGGGCGCGCCTCGAGCGCTTTGTCGAGCAGGAGCCGGGCCTGACCTTCGTCCAGGACCCGCCCGTGCGCCGGGTTGCGCTGGCGCAGCGGGCCGAGGGCTCGGGGTAGGGCAGGTCCGGGATTGCACTTTTTGACGCGAGAACGCTTATGGCAGTGACATCGGAGCAGGCTCTGCGGCACACGCCGCTGCACGCGCTGCATCTGGCAGCGGGTGGCCGGATGGTGCCGTTCGCCGGTTACAGCATGCCGGTGCAATACCGCGACGGCATCGTCAAGGAGCACCTGCATACGCGGCATGAGGCCGGGCTGTTCGATGTCTCCCACATGGGCCAGCTGCGCCTGCGCGGCCCGGGCATCGCGGCGGCGCTGGAGCGGCTGCTGCCGCTGGACCTGCTGGACCTGCCCGTCAACCGGCAGCTCTACGGTCTGCTGACCAATGAGCAGGGCGGCATACGCGACGACCTCATCGTCTGCCGCTGGGGTGAAGACGATTTCTTCGTGGTGGTCAACGCCGCCTGCAAGGCCGACGATGCCGCCTATCTGCGCGAGCATCTGGTCGGTTTCGAGGTCGAGGAGATGACACAGCAGGCGCTGCTGGCCCTGCAGGGGCCGCGGGCGGTGAAGGTGCTGTCGACGCTCGCGCCGGCGCTCGCCGATCTGGTGTTCATGAGCGGCATGCGGGTGCGCCTGGCCGAGGCCGATTGCTTCGTCACGCGCTCCGGCTACACCGGCGAAGACGGCTTCGAAATCTCCGTGCCGGCCGAAGACGCGGCCGCTCTGGCCAGGGTCCTGCTGGCCTTTGCCAGCGTGGCGCCGGTGGGACTGGGTGCGCGCGATTCGCTGCGGCTGGAGGCTGGGCTGTGTCTGTACGGGCACGACATGGACGCCAGCACGACGCCGGTCGAGGCGGGCCTGGCCTGGTCGATCAGTCCCGCGCGCCGCCGCGGCGGCGCCCGGGCGGGCGGCTTCCCGGGTGCCGCCGCGATACTCGAGCAGGTCGCTGCGGGAGCGCCGCGGCGCCGGGTCGGCCTGGCCATCGCGGGCAGGGCGCCGGTGCGGGAGGGGGTGCAGCTGCAGACTCCCGACGGCGAACCGGCCGGCCGCGTCTGCAGCGGCGGATTTGGCCCCAGCGTAAAGGCGCCCATCGCCATGGCCTATGTGCCGGACCGTTTTGCCAGTCCGGGCACCACGCTGCAGGCCATCGTCAGAGGCAAGCCCCATGCGGTCACGGTCTGCCGGCTGCCCTTCGAGCCGCGGCGTTATCATCGGGGCTGACGGCCCCCTGCCGGTGCTGCGCAGGCTCTTAGACTTCAATTGACGCCCCCAACAGACAGGTATCCATGCGTGCAAGAGAACAACCAGGCCTCCGCGGTGACATTGAGCGACCTCGCGAACCAGGACGGGTTTTTATCGCGCCATATCGGGCCATCGCCGCAGGACCAGCAGCACATGCTGCACGCGCTCGGCTATTCATCGATGGAGGCGTTCATCGCCGCGGTCGTGCCCGCCGGCATCCGCCTGCAGGAGCCGCTGCGGCTGGCCGACCCCGTCAGTGAAGAGGAGGCGCTGGCCCAGCTGCGGCGCATCGCCGACAAGAACCGCGTGCTGCGGTCCTTCATCGGTCAGGGTTACTACAATACCTTTACCCCCGGCGTGATCCTGCGCAATATCCTCGAAAATCCCGCCTGGTATACCGCCTATACGCCCTACCAGCCCGAGATATCGCAGGGCCGCCTGGAGGCGCTGCTCAACTTCCAGACCATGATCACCGATCTCACCGGCATGGATATCGCCAGCGCATCCCTGCTGGACGAAGGCAGTGCCGCGGGCGAGGCCATGGCGCTGTGCCACCGCATGTCGCGGGTTGACAGCCGGGTGTTCTTCGTCGACCGCGACTGCCTCCCGCAGACCATCGACGTGCTGCGCACGCGGGCCGAGCCGCTGGGCCTGGAGGTGGTGGTGGGCGATCCGGCCACCGACCTGGACGCCTGCGCCTGTTTCGGCGCGCTGCTGCAGTATCCCGGTGCCAGCGGTCAGATTCGCGACCTGCGCCCGCAGCTGGCGGCGCTGCGCGAGCGCCAGGCCGTGTCCGTGGTGGCGGCGGACGTGCTGGCCCTGCTGCTGCTGGAGGCGCCCGGGGTGCTGGGCGCCGACGTGGTCATCGGCTCCACCCAGCGCTTCGGCGTGCCGCTGGGTTTTGGGGGCCCCCATGCCGCCTATATGGCGACGCGGGAAAAATTCAAGCGCTCCCTGCCCGGGCGCCTGGTGGGGGTCAGCATCGACAGCAACGGCGAGCCGGCCTATCGGCTGGCGCTGCAGACCCGGGAGCAGCATATCCGCCGCGAGAAGGCCACCAGCAACATCTGCACGGCGCAGGTGCTGCTGGCCGTGATGGCCAGCATGTACGCGGTCTACCACGGACCCGAGGGCCTGCGGCGCATCGCCCGGCGGGTCCACCGCGCCACCGCGCTGCTGGCGGCCGGCCTGCAGCGGCTGGGTGTGGCCATCGTCAACGACAGCTACTTTGACACCCTGACCCTGTGCACCGGCGAGCACACCGCGGCGCGGCACCAGGCGGCGCTGGCGGCAGGCATCAACCTGCGGCACGTCGATGCCCGGCACCTGGGCATTTCCCTGGACGAAACCGCGAGCGCCGCGGATATCGAGGCGCTGTGGGCGCTGTTCGGCGCGCCCGATTTCACGCTCGACGAGCTGGAGTCCAGCGTGGGCAGCCGCCTGCCGGAGCCGCTGCTGCGGCAGACCGGGCTGCTCACGCACCCGGTGTTTCACCGCTATCACAGCGAGACCCGCATGCTGCGCTATCTGCGCGAGCTCGCCGACCGGGACCTGGCGCTGGACCGCACCATGATTCCGCTGGGGTCGTGCACCATGAAGCTCAACGCGACGGCGGAGATGATCCCGGTGACCTGGCCCCAGTTTGCGCAGCTGCACCCGTTCGCGCCGCTCGACCAGGCTGCCGGGTACCTCGAGATGATCCGCGAGCTGGAGCAGGGCCTGTGTGCCTGCACCGGCTACGACGCGGTGTCGCTGCAGCCCAACGCCGGCTCGCAGGGAGAGTACGCCGGTCTGCTGGCCATCCGCGCCTACCACGCCAGCCGCGGCGAAGCGCAGCGCGATGTCTGCCTCATCCCCTCCTCGGCGCACGGCACCAACCCGGCCTCGGCGCATATGTGCGGCATGCGGGTGGTGGTGGTCAACTGCGACGCCAGCGGCAACGTCGATGTCGATGACCTGCGCGCCAAGGCGGCGCACTACAGCGCGCAGCTGGCGGCGCTGATGGTCACCTATCCGTCCACCCATGGCGTGTTCGAAGCGGCGATCGGCCTGGTGTGCGACATCATCCATGAGCACGGCGGCCAGGTCTACATCGACGGCGCCAACCTCAACGCCATGGTGGGGCTGTGTCAACCCGGCCGCTTTGGCGGGGATGTCTCCCACCTCAATCTGCACAAGACCTTCTGCATTCCGCACGGGGGCGGTGGCCCCGGTGTGGGGCCGGTGATCCTGCGCGAGCACCTCGCGCCGTATCTGCCGGGGCACCGCTGCCTGGAGGGCGCGGGGGCGGTGGGGCCGGTGGCCTCGGCGCCGTGGGGCTCCGCCGGCATCCTCCCCATCAGCTGGATGTATCTCAAACTGATGGGGCCGCAGGGACTGAAGGCGGCCACCGAAGTGGCGATACTCAGCGCCAACTACGTCGCGCATCGCCTCAATCGCTATTTTCCGGTGTTGTACACCGGCAGCGAGGGTCGCGTCGCCCACGAGTGCATCGTCGATGTCAGGCCGATCAAGGAGCGCACCGGCATCGATGTCGAAGATATCGCCAAGCGCCTGGTCGATTTTGGCTTCCACGCCCCGACCATGTCTTTTCCCGTGCCCGGGACCTTGATGATCGAGCCCACCGAGAGCGAGCCCCTGGACGAGCTCGACCGCTTCTGCGATGCCATGATCGCGATCCACGGCGAGATCATGGCGGTCGAGCGGGGCGAGATAGCGGCGGACCAGAGCCCGCTGCGCCATGCCCCCCACACCGCCGCGGTGGTGACCGGCGACCAGTGGCAGCGCGCCTACTCGCGCGGCCAGGCGGCCTACCCGACAGCGGCGCAGCGGCAGCGCAAGTACTGGCCGCCGGTGGGGCGCATCGACAATGTCTATGGCGACCGCAATCTGGTGTGCGCCTGCCCGCCGCTGTCGAGTTACGATCAGGAGCAGTGAGCCAGCCCGCGCCGCCCAATCATCCAGAGGAGTCTGCAATGCCCAACATACCGCTGCGAAAACTCGGTCAGACCAGCATTGAAATCAGCGCGCTGGGCCTCGGTGCCTGGCAGTTTTCCGGCGGCCGCGGGCTGATCGGAGGCTACTGGGAGGCCCTCGACGAGGCCACCACCCGCGCCATCGTCGAGGCGGCGGTGGCCGGCGGCATCAACTGGTTTGACACCGCCGAGGCCTATGGCGGCGGCGAGTCGGAGCGCAACCTGAGCCGGGCCTTGCGGCAGGCGGGCATCGGTAGCGATCAGGTACGCATCGCGACCAAGTGGTGGCCGGTATTGAGAACTGCCGATCACCTGCGCGCCACCATCGACGAGCGCCTGGACTGCCTCGGCGGCTATCCGATCGCGCATTACATCGTGCATCAGCCGCTGTCGCTGTCGTCCATCCATCGGCAGATGAATACCATGGCGGACCTGATGGACGAGGGCAGGATCGAGTCGGTGGGCATCTCCAATTTCACGGCTCGCGGCATGCGCCAGTGTCACGAGGTGCTGAGCCGCCGTGGTTATGGCCTGGCCGCGCACCAGGTGCGCTACAGCATGCTGTTCCGCAAGATCGAGAGCAACGGCGTGCTGGATGCGGCCAGAGAGCTGGGCACCACCATCATCGCCTGGTCGCCGTTGGAACAGGGCCTGCTCACGGGCCGCTTTCACGAGCTGGGCAAGGTGCCGGACAGCGTGTCGTGGATGCGCAAGGGCATGATCGGCAACCGTCTGGAGAAGACGCGCCCGCTGATCGACCGCATGCGCGAGCTGGGTGAGAAATACCAGGCTACGGTGTCCCAGATCGCCTTGAACTACCTGATTCACGCCCAGGGTGATACCGTGGTGGCCATTCCCGGGGCGTCCAGGGTCTCACAGGTGGAGCAGAATGTGGGCGCGCTGCGCTTCCGCTTGGCGCCGGAGGATATCGAGGAATTGACCGCGCTGTGTTGACGCGCGCCCGGCGTGCCTCCAAGCTTTTGGTTTGGAGCGGCTGCCCGCTGTGTCTGCGCGCGCGTCGCTGCGGCGGTTGCCACGACAAAAGACCATAACAATAGCTATCTTCAGCGGAGAGTCCCCATGTTGAGAATGAAAATTGCCCTGGCGCTGGTCGCCAGTCTGGTCGCGCTGGGCAGCGCAGCGGATGAACTGGCGATCGAGCCGGGTCTGTGGGAGTTCACCTGGGAGCAGTCCAACTCCATGATGGGGGCCACTCAGGGCAAGACCGAGCGCGAATGTATCAAGGAGCGCAAGCGGTTCGATCCGGCTGAGATGGCTCGCGGCATGCAGGAGTGCACGCTGCTGGACAGCAAGCGCGTGGGCAACGAGCTGCAGTTCCGCATGGAGTGCATGGCGCAGGGCAAGCTCACGACGCTGGACGGCCGCCTCTTCACCGATGGCAGGACGGCCACCAGTGAGATGCACTTCAACTTGAAGGCCGGTCCCATGGAGATGAAGATGAACATGAAATCGACCGGCAAGCGTATCGGCGACTGTTGACCTCACCACCCGCTGCCATCACCCGGATACGTATTCCCGGCGGATCACTTGCGCCAAGCCTGAGCGCTGTCTCGGTATCTGCCTGAGGGACTGCCGTGCGGTACTCAGACAGGTAGGTGAAAGGCCGCGCATGGCCGCGACAACACCTGACTGTGCGCAACCGCCTGACCGGATAGACTGGCTCCACGTTATCGACAGCAAGGAGCTGAAGCAATGAAGATGAAGAACCTGATGGCAATGCTCTATGTCTATGACCTGGCCGTTCTCGACGAGGTATCCGGGCAACTGGAGAAGCGATCGCTCGATATCCTGTTCAGCAGAAAGCCTCAACTGGTCGGCGACTATTGATGGTCGCCAAACACCGACCCGGCCCTCGCGCCGGGTTTTTTGTTTGCGGGGAGGCACTGCCGGGCGGGAAGCTGAGATTGCAGCCCCGCGTCACCGGTATCGCCGATGCCGCCGCCAGCACACGACCGATGGCGCCAGTGGCAGATAAATCGGATTTCACGGCGTTAAAGGCCTATAGTGAGGTTGCACCGAGGTGACAGGTGAGAGCGGGGCCTAGGCAGTAGCGGGCGCCTCCCACCGTTGCCGTGCAAGCCCAGTTCGGGCAGGGAGCCAGCATGTCGAAGATCCAGCGCAGCAACAGAGAATCCAAAAAGCAGTCCACCCTCACACCCAAGGAAAGGAAAGCGGCCAAGCGGGACAAGAAGCAGGCCGGCGGGCATGTCCCGTTTATTATCAAGGACGCCTGAATCCCATTCGGGAGCCGATATCGGCGGGCTCCCGATCGCCATGTCAAGCAGTTGACGTGCAGCCCTGATACGCATGGCATGGCGTATGACAAGGCGCCGCACAGGCTGTCAGAAGTGGCTCCCTGAAATGGCTCCCTGAAATGGCTCCCTGAAGTGGCTCCCTGAAGTGACTCCCTGAAGTGACTCCGGGTGTTTTGACAGTGAGCGTGAGATGACATATCACCACTCAGTGGTGGCACCTCTGCAACATCCAATTTGATGCTCTGTTGAACGTCCGGGAGATGCCGGCCGGTCTTCTCCCGGTCGTTGCGGGAGTGGAGCAGCGACGGACCGATGACGCGGTTCCTCCTCCTGGTAGCCCTGCAACCCGAGCGATGTTCGGTCCTCGGTAAGCCAGCATGCCGGGGTATGGCAGCGCTGTCTGTTGCGGCAGCCCTGGGCCGCATGCTGGTGCCCGCCGCGGTATCTCTGAGGCTGTAAGCGGTCTACCCCCGGCGGGAGCGGCTGGGGTCCGGTCATGGCGGCCGGCGCTGATCTGACCGCGCCGGGTTGCTGATCTGACCGCGCCGGGTTGAAGCAAGGAGAGGTTCATAGCCATCAAAGAGTTCGGGTTTTTCGCACGTACGCGCAACGCGTTGCATAACGAGCAGGATACGGAGTTGCTGCGTTCAGAGCTGTTCAGTATCGAGCAGTTGAAGCGCCACGCAGCAACGCTGGCCGGCCAGCACCGTATCGATCGCGGCCCGGGGCCGGACAGGCTGCGGCCGCGGCTGGCGGACAATGAGCGCGTTCTGCTGGCGGCGTATGACGTCGTCACCGCCGCAGCCACCTCGGGACAGCGGATCGCACCGGCAGAGGCGTGGCTGCTCGACAATTTCTATCTCATCGAGCAGCAGGTCGGCCTGGCGCGTCGGCACCTGCCGGGCGACTACAGCCGGCAGTTGCCGCGACTGGCTGAGGGCATGGCGGCCGGCTTCCCGCGTATCTACGACCTGGCGCTGGAGTTGATCTCCCACATGGACGGGCGTATCGATAGCGACAACGCCACACAGTTCGTCGCCGCCTACCAGGCCGTCGAACCGTTGACGCTCGGTGAACTCTGGGCGTTCCCGATCATGCTGCAGCTGGCGCTGCTGGAAAACCTTCGCCGGGTCGGGCTGCGCATCGCCCGTCGGCGCGAGGAGCGCGATGCGGCCATCTGCTGGGCGGACCGTATGCTCGCGACGGCCGAAAGGGAGCCGAAACAGCTTATTCAGCTGCTCGCTGAGTTTGCCAACGCCGATGTACCGCTGACGGCGCCGTTTGTAGAGGAGTTTTACGCGAGACTCCAGGCCCAGGGGCCCGCCATGGCATTCGTTCAGACCTGGGTCGAGCAGAAGCTGCTCGAGCAGGGGGTGACCGCGACGCAGTTGTCGGCGGCGGCGGGGCGGACGGCCGCGACCAACCAGATCTCCATCGCCAACAGTATCGGCAGTCTGCGCTTTATCGGCGCAATGGACTGGAGGAATTACGTCGAGGCGCTCAGTGTCGTCGAACAGACACTGCGTGAAGATCCGGCGGGGATGCATGCCGGCCAGGATTTCGCCACCCGCGACCGCTACCGGCACGTCATCGAGGACGTCGCGCGCGGCTGTGCCGGCAGCGAGCTGGCGGTAGCACGCGAAGCCATCGCGCTGGCGCAGGCTGCTGCCGAGCGACTGACTGCCAGCGACCGCAGCGCGCACGTCGGCTACTACCTGGTCGATCAGGGGCGGCAGAGTCTGGAGCGCGCGGTCGCTTGCCGCGTGCCGTGGACATTGCGGGTCACGCGGGCGAGCCGGCAATTCCGTTTGTTCTTCTACCTCGGCCCGATCCTGTTGCTCACTGTGCTGGCGACCGCGCTCGTGCTCGCCTCGTTGGAAGGATCCGGGCTGGCGGACTGGCGCTGCTGGTTCTTGGCGGTCACCGGTGTCATCGCCATGTCAGCGTTGGTGGTCCCGCTGGTGAACCAGTTCGTCACGCTCGTGCTGCCGCCTCGCGCGCTGCCACGCATGGATTTTTCGGAGGGAATCCCCGCTGCTCACCGCACCATGGTGGTGGTTCCCACCCTGCTGAGCCAGCCCCGGGCGATCGATGATCTGGTGGAAGCCCTCGAGATTCGCTACCTCGGCAATCGCGATCCCAATCTGTTCTTTGCCCTGCTGACGGACTTCCCCGACGCGCCCGCGTGCACACTGCCGGACGACGAAGCCTTGCTCGCGCGTGCGCGCGCTGCGGTGCAGACGCTCAACGAAACCTATCGCGAGGACCGTCCCTGCATCTTCTACCTGTTTCACCGCCCTCGGGTGTGGAATCCCTGCGAACGGGTGTGGATGGGCTACGAGCGCAAGCGCGGCAAGCTGGAGCAATTCAATGCCCTGCTGCGGGGCGGCGGGCAAAGTGCGTTTTCGGACATTGTCGGCGATGTGTCCAGCCTCGCTTCGATCAGGTACGTCATCACCCTCGATACCGACACGCAACTGCCCCGCGACGCGGCCCGCACGCTGGTCGGTAACCTCGCTCATCCGCTCAATCGGCCGGTGTACGCCGCCGACAAGGGGCGCATTGTCGAAGGCTACGCGGTCCTGCAGCCGCGCGCCTCGATCAGCCTGACCAGCGCAGGCCAGTCGCGCTTTACCAAACTGTTCGCCGGCGAGTCCGGGATCGATCCCTACTCGCGGCAGGTTTCGGATGTCTATCAGGATGTTTTCGCGGAAGGATCGTTCATCGGCAAGGGCATCTACGACGTGGACGCGTTCCGTCAGGCTGTCGATGGGCGCTTTCCGGAGCATCTCATTCTCAGTCACGACCTGCTGGAAGGCGGCTACGCACGTTCGGCGCTGGTGTGCGATGTCGAGCTCATTGAAGAGCACCCCGCCAGTTACGCCATGGAAGTCAGCCGGCGACACCGGTGGATACGCGGCGACTGGCAGCTCGCCGGCTGGCTGCTGCCGCGCGTGCCCGGACCGGCAGGGTCGCAGGGCGCGAACGGGACGCGGCAGCCGAATCCGCTCTCTGCCTTGTCGGTGTGGAAACTGTTCGATAACCTGCGGCGCAGTCTCGTCTCGCCGTCGCTGTTTGCCCTGCTGGCAGGCGGCTGGCTGTTTGAGCTGGGGTCGGCCTGGTTCTGGACCCTGCTGGTCGTCGCGGTGGTGTTCCTGCCCACCTTGCTGGGCACGGCGATCGAACTCATCCGCAAGCCCGAGGAGCGCGACTGGCGGGTACATCTGGTCCTGACGGGCCGATCCGCCGGCCGCCCCATCACGCTGGCGCTGCTGACGCTGGTCCTGCTGCCCTATGACGCGCTGATCTGCCTGGATGCGATCTGGCGCTCGGGCGTGCGCATGCTGTTCACCCGCCGCGGGTTGTTACTCTGGCAACTGCCCTCCTATGCCGGCCGCAACGCGTGCCGCACGCTCGCCGATTTCTGCCGGGAGATGTGGAGCGCGCCCGCAGTGGCGATGCTGCTGGCCGTTGCGCTGTGGCAGGGCCGCCCCGCGGAGTGGCTCTGGTGGGCGCCGGTCTTAGGCGCCTGGCTGGTATCGCCCGTCATCGGCTGGTGGATCAGCAGGCCGCTGATTGCCCCCGCACCGGACCTGACAGTTGAGCAACGCGCGTTCCTGCGCGCATCGGCCCGGCGAACCTGGCGCTTTTTCGCCGAGTTCGTCGGTCCGCAGGACAACTGGCTGCCGCCGGACAACTTCCAGGAATATCCGGCGCCGGTCATCGCCTCGCGGACCTCACCGACCAACATCGGCATGGCGTTGCTGGCCAATCTGGCAGCGTACGATTTCGGCTACATCTGTGCCGGAGAGTTGCTGCGTCGCACCGGGAACACGCTGGCCACGATGGCAAAGCTGGAGCGCTACCGCGGCCATTTCTACAACTGGTACGACACCCGCACCCTGACACCGTTGCGCCCGCAATACGTCTCTTCGGTGGACAGCGGCAACCTGGCCGGCAGCCTGCTCACGCTGCAGGCGGGCCTGGCCGAGTTGCGGGACCAGCCAGTGTTGTCCGCCGGCGCCTTCCGGGGCTTGCAGGACACGCTGCGGGTTCTTGCCGAACAACTGCCCGCGTCGATAGTCCCGGACCTCGCCAGGCAGGTCAGGTTGCTGGAGGACACGCTCCACCCGCTCACACTGGACGGACCGCCACAGACCCTGCTTGCCGCCGACACCCTGCTGGATAAGATTCACAGTGTCGCCGGGGGTCTGGTTGCATGGCTGCCAGCGGATGTGGATGGCGAAGTGCATTACTGGGCGCAGGCATTCGACCAGCAAGTCCGCGCCCTGCGCGACGACCTTGGATTGCTGGTGCCCGCGCCCCGGCTTCGCAACGGCATCCCGACGCTGGTGGAACTGGCCAGAGACAGCGCAGCCGATGGTGCAACCCGCTCCTCAGCCGGTGCTGTTGCGGTGCCCCGTTATCGAGGCGCAGTGGAGCGGCTCAGGGTCATCGACGATCTGGTGGCCCGCTGTCGCGAACTGGCGGTGATGGATTTTGAATTTCTCTACGATTCGTCGCGGGGCTTGCTGGCCATAGGCTACGACGTGGGCGAGCGTCGCCGGGACCCATCCTGCTACGACCTGCTGGCATCCGAGGCGCGCCTGGCCAGCTTTCTGCTGATCGCGCAGGGACAGGTTCCACAGAAGCACTGGTTCGCACTCGGCCGTCTGCTGACAAGTCATGGCGGCGATTTGAGCCTGCTTTCGTGGAGCGGCTCGATGTTCGAATACCTCATGCCGCAGCTGATTATGCCCAGCTATGAGAACACCTTGCTGGAGCAGACCTGCCAGGCCGCGGTCGCGCGGCAGATCGAATACGGCCGGCAACGCGCTGTGCCCTGGGGCATCTCCGAGTCCTGCTATAACGCTACCGATATGCACCAGGTGTACCAGTATCGAGCGTTCGGCGTGCCCGGCCTGGGCTTCAAGCGCGGGCTGGGAGACGACCTGGTCATCGCGCCCTATGCCAGCGCGCTGGCGCTGACGGTGATGCCGCGCGACGCCTGTCGCAACCTGCAGGCACTCGCCGCCGAGGGTTTCCTTGGCGCCTATGGCTTCTATGAGGCAGTCGACTACACGCCAGCGCGCGTGCCGCGAGGCAAGCATCACGCCATCGTGCGCACTTTCATGGCGCACCACCAGGGCATGAGCCTGCTGGCCTTCGAACACGTCCTGCTCAAACAGCCGATGCAGCGCCGCTTCCTGGCTGACCCGCTGCTGCGGGCGACGCAATTGTTGCTGCAGGAGCGGGTGCCGAAGCAGGGCGCCACCCTGCACCCGCACGCCGCCGAAGTGAGCGCCGCGGCGCGCCCGGCGGCCGGGGAAGCGGATGCCATGATACGGGTGTTCAACGACCCCGACACGCCGATACCTGAAGTGCACCTGTTGTCCAACGGCAGCTACCACGTTATGGCGACCCAGGCTGGTGGCGGCTACAGCCGCTGGCGCGACCTGGCCGTCACGCGCTGGCGCGAGGACGCCACTTGCGATTGCTGGGGCACATTCATTTATCTGCGCGAGCCCGAAACGGGGCGTTACTGGTCGGCCGCGCATCAGCCGACGCGGCGCAGGGCCGATCACTACGAGGCCATCTTTGTGCAGGGTCGCGCGGAATACCGGCGGCGCGATCAGGCCATCGAAACGCACACGGAGATCAGCGTTTCACCCGAAGACGATGTCGAGATCCGCCGGGTCACGCTCACCAACCTGTCCTCGCGCACCCGCCACATAGAGGTAACGAGTTACGCGGAGGTGGTGCTGGCGCCCTTGAACGCCGACCTGGCTCACCGCGCTTTCAGCAATCTGTTCGTGCAGACCGAGATTCTGCCCGACCGGCAGGCGATTCTCTGCACCCGGCGGCGGCGCACACCGGGGGAACAGGTGCCCTGGATGTTTCACCTGCTGGCCGTGCCGGGTGCGATCGCCGATGAGCCGTCTTACGAGACTGACCGCGCCAGGTTCATCGGGCGGGGTCGAACGGCGGCCAACCCGGTCGCACTGGACCGCAGTGACACCCCGTCGACGCTGTCGAACACCGACGGTTCGGTACTCGATCCTGTGGTCGCGATCCGCCGCACCATCACTTTGCTACCCGACGAGTCGGCGAGAGTGCAGATCATCTCCGGTGTCGCGGACACGCGCGAGGCGGCACTGGCGGTGTTGGAGAAGTATTGTGACCGGCACTTCGTTGAGCGTGCCTTCGAGATGGCCTGGTTCCAGAGTCAGGACGTGCTCCGCTACCTCAACCTGAGCGAGGCCGACGCGCAGGTTTACGGTCGCCTGGCAGGCTCGGTCATTTACGGCAGCGCTCAGCGCCGGGCAGCGCCCAGCGTCATCGCCCGCAACCAGCTTGGTCAGTCCGGGCTCTGGAGCTTTGCCGTCTCGGGCGATTTGCCGATCGTCCTGGTGCGCATCGGCGACCTGAACCGCATCGGCCTGGTCAGGCAGGCCCTGCAAGCCCACGCCTATTGGCGGATGAAGGGTTTGACGGCGGATCTGGTGATTGTGAACGAGGATTTCTCCGGATACCGGGCCGTTCTCCAGGACCAGATCACGGGCCTGATCAATGCGGGTCCCGAGGCGCAGATTGTCGACAAATCGGGCGGGGTTTTCCTGCGGCGCGCCGAAGAGCTTTCCGCGGAGGCGCGGGTGCTGTTCCAGGCTGTCGCCCGGGTCGTACTCAACGATTCCGCCGAGACACTGGTTGAGCAGGTGGAGCGCCGCGTCTCGGCAGAGCGCTTGCCGGGGCGCCTCGAGCCCGTGCAGCAGGCGGCGCTTGAACCGGTCCACCCGCTGCTGCAGCGCGAACGCATTTTCTGCAACGGCCTGGGTGGGTTCACGCCCGACGGACGCGAATACGTCGTCACGCTCGAGCCGGGGCAGAGCACGCCGGCGCCGTGGGTCAATGTCATCGCCAGCCCGCATATTGGCACTGTGATCAGCGAGAGCGGCAGCGCTTACACCTGGGTGGAAAACGCGCACGAGTTCCGGCTGACCCCCTGGCACAATGACCCGGTTGGCGACGGCAGCGGCGAGGCGCTGTACATCCGCGACGAGGAAACGGGTGCCTTCTGGTCGCCGACGCCGCTGCCCGCCTGCGGCCAGTCCGGGTACGTGTGCCGGCACGGCTTCGGGTACAGCGTGTTCGAGCATTACCAGGCCGGCATCTCGTCTGAAATGTTCACCTACGTCGCCATGGACGCGCCGGTGAAGTTTGTGGTGCTCAAGCTGCGCAACCATGCCAGGCGGTCGCGCCGCTTGTCGCTGACGGGGTACTGGGAACTGGTGCTCGGTGAGTGGCGGCACGCCAATCTGATGCACATCATTACTGAAACGGACCCGCACAGCGGGGCGTTGTTCGCGCGCAATGCCTATGGCCGCGAATGCGCTGATCGGGTCGTCTTTGCGCAGGTCAGCGAGCTGGAGCGCTCGGTGACCGGAAACCGTACCGAGTTCATCGGCCGCAATGGCTCGCTGGCCAGCCCGGCGGCTATGCGCCGCGGGCGACTGTCGGGCCGGGCGGGGGCGGGCCTTGACCCGTGCGCCGCGATACAGACCCCGATCGAACTGGCCGAGGGGCAGGAGCGCGAGATCGTGTTCGTATTCGGGGCGGCCCGCAACGCCGACGAAGCGCGGCACTTCATTGAGCGATTCGGCAGACCGGCTGGCGCAAGGCAGGCCCTGGAAGCGGTGTGGGAACACTGGAACCACACCTTGGGCGCGATCCACGTGGAGACGCCGGACCCGGCGCTGGACGTGCTGGCCAACGGCTGGCTGGTCTACCAGACGCTGTCCTGCAGGCTCTGGGGTCGCAGCGGGTATTACCAGTCCGGTGGTGCCTATGGCTTCCGTGACCAGTTGCAGGACACCATGGCGCTGATCCATGCGACACCGTGGCTCGCCCGCGAGCAGTTGATCCGCTGCGCCGCACGCCAGTTCCTCCAGGGTGACGTGCAGCACTGGTGGCATCCGCCGAACGGCCAGGGCGTGCGCACCCACTTCTCCGATGACTATCTGTGGCTGGCCTATGCGACCTGCCGTTATGTGCGGGCGACCGGCGATACAGGCGTACTCGACGAGACAGTGCACTTTCTGGAGGGGCGCGACCTGAGCCCCGAAGAGGAGGCTTACTACGACCAGCCGCAGCGTTCGGTGGAGGCGGCGAGCCTGTACGAGCATTGCGTGCGTTCAATTGAACACGGTCTGCGCTTTGGCGAGCATCAAATGCCGCTGATGGGCTGCGGCGACTGGAATGACGGCATGAATCTCGTCGGTCGTGACGGCAAGGGCGAGAGCGTCTGGTTGGCGTGGTTTCTGTACGAGAACCTGCAGCTGTTTGCCGAACTGGCTCGCGGCCGGGGCGATACGGCCTTTGCCGGGCAGTGCAGCGCTCAGGCGGCACAATTGCGCGGGAATATTGCGGCCAAGGCCTGGGACGGCGGCTGGTATCGGCGGGCCTGGTTCGACGATGGCACGCCGCTGGGCTCGTCCGCGAACGACGAGTGCCAGATCGATTCGATCAGCCAGAGCTGGGCGGTCATTTCCGGTGGTGGCGAGCCCAGGCGCGCGCGCCAGGCCATGGCGGCAGTGGACCAACGCCTGGTGCGGCGCGATGCGCGGTTGATCCAGCTGCTCGACCCGCCCTTCGCTACCTCATCGCTGGAGCCCGGTTATATCAAGGGCTACGTGCCCGGCGTGCGCGAAAACGGCGGGCAGTATACCCATGCCGCGATCTGGGCCACGATGGCTTTTGCCATGCTCGGGGACCGGGAGCGCGCGTGGGAATTGTTCGCCATGCTCAATCCCGTCAATCACGGCAGCCAAGCGGATGAGATCGAACGCTACAAGGTAGAGCCCTACGTCATGTGCGCAGATATCTACGCGGCGCCGCCACACACCGGCCGGGGCGGCTGGACCTGGTACACCGGGGCCGCGGGCTGGATGTACCGGCTGATCGTGGAAACACTGCTGGGCCTGCATCTGGAAGTGGATCATCTGCGCATTGCACCGCGTATTCCAGCCCATTGGTCGTCGTACACGATGCACTACCGCTATCGCGAAACGGTTTACCACATCGAAGTAATGCGCGTCAGTGAAGAGCCGCAGCACGCCATCCGCGTGATGCTGGATGGTGCCGCGGTAGCGGGCGCCGGCACCGACGGTGCGGGGCAGGCGCAGGGCATGATTCCCCTGGTGGACGACCGCCGGGAACACCAGGTCGAGGTCTATTTGAACTGAAACCGTGCCGCCTGCAGGGCCCTGTGTGCTCTGACAGCGGCATATTCGACAGGGCTGAACGCTGCCGTGTCTCGGCGTACTAGCGCACGTAGCCGATGATCGAGACGTAGTGGCACAGTGAACCGCCCAGCACGAAGAGGTGCCAGATGCCGTGGGCATGGCGCATTCTGCCGCTGCCGTCCAGCGCATAGAAGGCGATCCCCAGGGTGTATGCCAGGCCCCCTGCCGTCAGCCAGAACAGACCTGGCGGCAGCATGGCGCTCTTCAGTTCCGGGTATTTGAGCACGCAGACCCAGCCCATGAGCAGGTAGATGGTGACCTGCAGCACCTGGTTGCGATGGGCCTTGAACACGTCCAGCAGGATGCCCACCGCCGCCAGCGTCCACACCGCTGCCAGCAGCATCGGACCGCCGTGGTCTCTCAGTGTCACCAGGGTGTAGGGCGTGTAGGTGCCGGCGATGAGCAGGTAGATCGAGACGTGGTCGAGCTTCTGGAACACGCGCTTCAGGCGCAGCGGGTAGAAGCTGTGGTACAGCGTTGACATGGTGTACAGCAGGGCCAGGGTCGCTCCGAACACGGCAAAGCTGGCGATCATCCATGGGTCGCGATAGGCGATGCTGACGGCCAGCAATCCACCAAGGCCGACCAGTGACAGCGCCGCGCCGATCAGATGACTGATGCTGTTGAGCTTTTCGCCGTAGTACATGCGGGTTCCCGATATGGAGGCGGCCGCGCCGTTGGTCTGTCACGGTTTTGTCGGCGCCTTGCTGCCGGCCCGGCCGGAGTCAGTCGTTATTCTGTTGTAGCCAGGGCTGGCGACCGCGCCTGCCAACGGCGGCGATTTCTGTTACCCCGGGCCGCTTCGAACGGGTACAATGTCCGCCGCTCGCTGTCTGATCGTGCTGCAATCGCCGAATCCGCCCGCCCATGTTTGCCGAAAAAACACAATGCCAGCGCATCGCCCGCCTATTATGCCAGGCCAGTGAGCAGGTGCTGTGGGAATATTCCCGCACCTGGCTGGAGTCACAGCCGGGACAGCATCGGCTCCACTGCCGGGTGGGTCACGGCGAAGCTACATACTACCGGACTGCCGGCATCAATGACCATATCCTCACCTATGGTTGGAAGATGGTGGCGAGCAAGCGCGATGAAAAGGCGGCCCGGCGCTGGCGCACCGGCAGGGAGATCGTGTCGCGGGGCTACTTCGGCGGGGACATCACCCTGCCGGCGCTGCTGGCGCATACCTGCTGCCATGAGTTTGCCCACCTGGTGCAGAGCATCAGGGGCTGGATTGCCCGCGGGTCCATCCACAACGCCCAATTCTATCGCGTGCTCGATCGCATCCACGCATCGCGCGCGGCCGACTGCGTGCTCGATTACCTGCTCCAGCAGGCTCGCGCCGAGGACATCGAGCTGGCCTTCAGGCCGGCCCGCACGCTGCCGGCCGGGGCTGTCGGGCCGGCCTTCCGCATCGGTCAGATGGTTTCATTCAGCTACAAGGGCGGGCCGATTGAGGGCGAGGTGATTCGAGTCAACCGCAATACCGTCAACGTCAGGCCCATACGGCCTTATCTGGGCGATACCTATTTTCGCGTCAGCCCGCAGTTTCTGAAGGCGATCGCCTAGTGCGCATGCTGCGGGTAATGGCGGGGTGGCTTGAGCTGCCCTCGCTTGTGCTGCGGCTCGCCACCTGCGGGCTGCTGGCCGGGTCCGTCGCTCCCGCTTGCGCTGAGCTGACGGCGGAGCAGCTGGACGGGCACAATCTGCAGCGCCGCGTGGCGGGCAGCGACGCCATCGCGGGGCGCGGCGACTGGCTTCTGAGCAACGGCCATCTGTGCGCGGCCATCAGCGGCGCGGAGCACGAGACCGGGTTGTCCGCGTCCGGCGGCTGGCTGGTGGACCTGGGCCACTGCGGCGGTCACGACGACCAGTTCACCTACCATCACCTCCTGCCCGATATGGACCGGGCAGCGATGCTGCCGGTGATCGACATCTCGCCGCGCGTGGACGAGCACGCGGCGAGCCTGGTGGTGACGCGCTCCGATGGCAGGCTGGAGGCGGTTATCCGCTACAGCGTCCGGGACGATGTGCCCGACCGCGTGCGGGTGGCGTCGACCTGGCGGCGCCTCGCAGCGGGTGACTCCCTGGGGATGGTGGGGCAGCTGTGGCTGCACCCCCATCGCTCGATGGTTCCCTTTTCGATCAATACCCGCGATCCGTCGTTCTCCGTGGGCTATGCGCATCCGTCGTTCGACGTCGATGACCGCAGCTCGACCCTCAACGCCATGCTGGTGGTGGACCTCACCGTGCTGGTCGGCAGCGCCCTGGACGGCCCCGGCATCAGTTACGGCTTGCGGTCCGGGCCGGCGACGCTGACGGCGGCCAACGGCACGCAGCGTGCGCTGCCGCAATACGCGCTGGTCGAGGCCGACTTCAGCAATCAGCTGTGGCTCAGCAGGCCGCTCTGGTTGGGAGGCAGCGGCAAGCCGGGTCGCCTGGAGATGCTGCAGAGCCTGTTCATGGACCTCAGGCCCGGTGACACCCTGGACATTGAGCAGGATATTCTGGTGGGCCACGCCGCCGATGTGGCGTCGATCACCAACGACATCTTCGACGGCCAATGGTTGCAGGGTCGCATCGATACCGGGCAGGCCCGCATCGCGGCGTTCGACGCCAGCGGCAACCCCCTTACCGAGGCGAGGCCGGATGCACAGGGGAATTTTCGCCTGCGACTGCCGCGCGGATTGCCGCGCTGCGAGCTGGAGATACGCACGCCATGGCAGGCGCCGCGGCGGGTCGCTATCGAGCTGGACGGCGCAGACCGGCAGCTGGCGCCGATGGATACCGCGGCGCCCGGCGAGGTGATCCTGCCCCGCGGCGAGCCCATGCGGCTGGTGTTCGTCGGTCGGGACGGCACGCCCGACCCCGCCCTGCCCCCGGAGGCGCTGGCGGGGGATGCGGGCCCCGGGTCGCGCCACGGCGACGGGCGCAGCAATGATGTCTCGCTGACCGGCAGGGCGGATGATCCGCTGGTGGCGGCGCTGCCGCGAGGGCGCTATCGCGTGTATGCGACGCGAGGCATCGAGTACACGGTGTCCGCGCAGGACATCGAGGTGTTGGCGGGGCAGTCGGTCCGCTTGCAGCCGGCGCCGTTGCGCAGGGTCGTCGACAGCCGCGGCTGGGTCAGCGTCGATTTTCATGTCCACAGCGGCTTCAGCTTCGATTCGGCGCTGCCGCCCGAGCTTCGGCTGCGCAGTTTTATCGCGCAGGGCGCCGCTGTGCTGGTTGCCACGGAGCACGATGTCGTGGCCGATCTCGGCGGACTTGCCGCCCGGCTCGGCATGGATGACCAGCTCACAGTGGTCAGTGGCGGGGAGGTGACGGGGATGGCAAGGACGGGCAAAGCGCCCCAGACCATCGGTCACCTCAACCTCTTTCCGCTGCAGCGCGACGGTGATGCCTTCACCGGTGGCATGCCGCGGCACGAGAGCCTGCGCCTGCGCAGCTTTCTGGCGGGGCTGCGGCCGCAGCATCCTGAGGTGCTGATTCAGCTCAATCATCCCCGCTCTGCCCACGAAGCCGGTGACGACATGGCGTTTTTCGATCACCTCTCGGTTGGTGAGCGCTTCGAGCCGCGGCTGCCGCTGCGGAATGCGCAGAACCGGTCTCTCATAGCGCCCGACCCGGCCACCGGTGTCAGAGATCTGGATTTCGATACGCTGGAACTGGCCAATGGCGCCCTCCTGGAAGAGTATCAGCAGGTGCGGGCTGACTGGCTGTCGCTGTCGCTGCAGGGCGAGTACCGCCCGGCCGTGGCCAGCAGCGACTCCCATCAGTTGCGGGAGCCCGTCGCCATGCCGCGCAGCTATGTCCGCTACGACGGGCCGCTGCGCCATCCCATCGCAACCGGGCCACTGTTCGACGCGGTGCGCCGTGGCGAAATATTCGGCAGCTCGGGGCCCCTGCCCCGGCTCGAGCTCGAAAATGAAGCGGGCCAGAGGGCCGGCATCGGCGCGCTGCTGGCGGGGCAGCGCCTCACCCTTCGGGTCAGCGCTCAGGCAGCGCCCTGGGTGGATGTGAAGCAGGTGTGGGTGTACCTCAATGGCGCAGTCGTCAAGGGGGCAGCCATCGCGGCGGGCGAAGAACTCGAGATGCCGCTGGAAGTCGATCGGGATGGCTTCGTCACGGTGGAATTCTTCGGCGAGCCGGGCGAGGTTTATCGAGCGCTCGCTCCGGGTTATACCCCCATGGCCTTCACCAATCCCGTGTGGATCGACGCCGACGGCGACGGCCAGTGGTCGCCGCCGGGCCTGCTGCCCCTGCCCTTGGCGATCAGCCATCCAACCAGCATTCCCGACGCTCCTCCCCATCGATAATCGCCACCGCTGAGCTACCCCCGGGTCGAGGGCGCTGCCGCTTGCCGCGTCGCGGTCCCTCGCCGATGGGCCATGCTCACTCTATCCATTCCGTTAGTAAACATTGCCGCGCGGGCTGGCTCGGCGCGGTGGACCGTGGTCGGGCGTTGCTTTATGCTGGTCCCCGGTGGGCAGTGTTATGGGGTCGCCTGCAGTCTGTTGGTCTACCTCGGGCGTTGGTCTCGGAGAAGCGACATGGCGTTCAGTTTCAACGCAATTCAGACGCTGACGGTGGCGATCCTGCTGCTGTTTGTCGGCACCGCGGTGATCAACCGGGTGGCCTTCCTGCGCGACAACAATATCCCGGTCCCCGTGGTGGGCGGCATGGTTTTTGCGCTGCTGACCACAGTGCTGTTCATGGGCTTCGATGTTCAGGTGTCCTTCGACATGGTCATGCAGGAGCCCATGATGCTGGCCTTCTTTACCACCATCGGCCTCGGCGCGGACCTGCGCCTGCTGGTGCGCGGCGGCCCGCAGCTGCTGGTATTCGGGCTCGTCTGCCTGGTGTTCCTGATCCTGCAGGACCTGATGGGGGTATTGGCGGCGATCAGCATGGACCTGCACCCGCTGGTGGGGCTGCTCAGCTCGTCCATCACCCTGTCCGGCGGGCATGGCACGGGTGCGGCCTACGCCCAGAAATTCGCCGATGTGCACAACATCGCCGGCACCATGGAGCTGGCGATGGCCTGTGCGACCTTCGGCCTGATCATCGGCGGTATCATTGGCGGACCGATCGCGGGGCGCCTGATCCGCCGCCATCGCCTGGAGTCGGACGAGACCCACTACGAGCACAAGCCCCAGATCAAGGACGCCCTGCACGACACGCCCATCGACGGCGATCACCTGCTTTGGGCGCTGCTGGTGGTGCTGCTGTGTCTGATCAGCGGCCAGCTGCTGGCGCTGGTGTTTCAGGATGCCGCCTTCACCCTGCCGAAATTCATCTGGTGCCTGTTTGTGGGTGTGCTGATCCGCAACGCCGACCTGGTCTTCCCGCGGCTGAAAGTGCACCGGCCCACGGTGCGCATGATCGGCAACCTGTCGCTGTCGATCTTCCTCAGCATGGCGCTGATGTCGCTGCGCCTGTGGGAACTGCTCGATCTGGCGGGCCCCATGCTGGTCATGCTGCTCACTCAGACCGTCGGCATGGCCTTTTTCGCCACGTTTGTCACCTTCCGGGCCATGGGTGGGGGTTACGATGCGGCCGTGATGGCCGGAGGCCATTGCGGCTTTGGCATGGGTGCCACGCCGACCGCAGTGGCCAATATGGAGGCCCTGACGCGGCGCTATGGCCCCTCGCCCCCGGCGTTTCTGGTGGTGCCGCTGATGGGCGCCTTTTTTATTGACATAATCAACGCCCTAGTGATCCAGGGCTATCTTGCCTCGCCATTGCTCGGTTATTGAGGAGTCGCTGTGCTTACTGCTGCCAAGCGTCGCTTGCTCGCCTCGTTGCTGCTCGGTTGGGTGCTGGCGCTGGTTGGCTGCGTGCGGGGGCCGGATGCCGAGACCGCCTGGCGGGACCTGCGCGCGCATCTGGACAGCCGCTTTCAGGAGGGCTTGTTCGATGTGCGCGATTTCCACCGGGTGGGTTCGGCCAATTATCGCGACGTCGAGCGCGGTGTGTCGGGCACCTATATCTATTACGACGCGGAGCTGGTTTTTCAGCGCGACTACAAGCTGGCCGATTGGCAGGGCCTCAACCTCGGTACGCTGTCCTATGTGCTGGGTGCGGCCGAGGCCGGCGTCAGCGGCTTCCAGCCCAAAGGCAACGCCCGCGGCGATGTGCTCACCGTGCACGGCCGCATCCCCTATCGGGACCAGGACGGCCAGTGGGCGGCCTTTGCCGACGAATCGCTGCAGCCCGATGCCACTGAACCGGCAGCACAGCGCGTGCGGGGCCCAGGTCCCGATGCGGTGCTGGCCGATGCGCGGGCGCTGGTGGAGCGTTCGCCCGAAGTCGATGACGGTGGCGTGGATGCCATCATCATCACGGAACTGCAGCGGGCGGTGGAAAGAATCGATCTGCGGCGGGCCCGGTTGAAGGGGCAGACAGCGCTGGCGACCGGCCCGGTGCAGGGCACATACTATGGCTTTGGCGAAGCCGTTGCGCGCTTCGCACTGTCGCGGAAAATGCCGCTGGTGGCCTATCCCTCCAATGGCAGCGTCGACAACGCCGGCCTGCTGCAGAGCGGCGCGGTCGAGTTCGGTCTGGTGCAGAGCGATGTCGCGCAACTGCTCTATGAGGGCAGGTCCGCCGCCGGCTATTTCCCCAACCGCAACCTGCGCACGGTGGCGAGCCTCTGGCCCGAGGCCGTGCACATCGTGACACTGGAGGGTTCAGGGATTCGCTCGATCGATGATCTGGCGGGCCGTCGCGTGGCGATCGGACTGCGTGGTTCGGGCAGCCGGGTCAATGCCGTGCTGCTGGGGCAAGTGGCGCAATTGACCGAAGACCAGATGCCCGTCATCGTCGAGGCCAGCACGAGTCAGGCCGTCAGGGATCTGGAAAAGGGCAGGATCGATGCCTTCGTGCTCACGCAGGCCGTGCCGGCGCCCTCTCTGCAGAACCTCGCGTCAAGGCGCAGGGATGTGCGATTTCTCTCCATACCGCCCCGCCTCATCGAGCAACTGGCAGCACTGCATTCTGCCTATTATCCGATGCACGTGGCGGCCAGGACCTATCCCAATCAGACGCAGCCCTTTGTGACGCTGGGCTTGTCCGCGGCGTTGATGACCAGTAAAAACGTGCCGGATGAGAAAGTCGAGGCCATGCTGATAAGCCTGCTGAATAATTCCGGCAGACTCGCCCGCGATTATTATCGGGCCGGCTTCATCACCCGGGAGACCATGCGGCTGGGCATCGCCGTGCCGCTTCATCCGACAGCGGAGCGCATTCACAACCAGTATGAGACCGCAGCCCCGGGCGGGCGGTCGCCAGACGCGCAGGGCGTCGGTGTACCGCGCTGAAGCACCGCCGGTGCCCGTGGC
This sequence comes from uncultured Gammaproteobacteria bacterium, assembly GCA_963792875.1. Taxonomy (GTDB): domain Bacteria; phylum Pseudomonadota; class Gammaproteobacteria; order Pseudomonadales; family JAHEGP01; genus JAHEGP01. Next base: position 976,799 of record CAWBXV010000002.1, read on the forward strand.
AGGCTCGCGGCGCGGGTGTGACAAAAGGCGGCGTATCCGCCATCCCCACCGCCATCACGGGAGGAGCGGCATGCAGATGAGGCCAATGCCGGAGACGCCTCGCGCGCTGTCCGCTGCGCTGCGAGGCGCGTGCGGGGCGTGCGGTATGGCGGTGGCGCTGCTGGGGGCAGGGCCGGTGCGGGCGGCGGATGCCGAGGGCGCCTTCACCGTGCTCAGCGTCGGTACGCGAGGCTGCGATCGCTATGTCGAGGCCTATGCCGAGCGCGCCTGGGATAAGCTGCTGCACAGCGCCTGGGTGGCCGGCTATCTTACCGCGCTCAATCAGCACGTCAGCCCACGGGCCAATATCTCGGCGACCATGAACGCGGCCAGCAGAGACCGGTGGCTGCTGGATTTCTGTCAGAGACATGCGCAGTCCACCATCGCCGAAGCGGCTGCGGCGCTTGCGACAGAGCTGGCCAGGCGGGCGCCTTGACCGCGTGGCAGCGTCGCTGAGGGAGCGCGGCGCCCGGGACTCGGTCCTCCGTGCCTACTGCGCGGTATTGCGCCGTGGCGGGCGCTGCCGTGGCCGTGCCGGCCGCCGCGAGTTCTGGAGCTTTGCGCTGGTCAGTGTCTGCATCAGCGTCATGCTGGCTGGGCTGGACGGGATGCTGTTCAGCTATGGTCGGTATAGCGGCGTCGGCTTACTGGGCGGTGCCTACGTGCTGTCGGTCGCCGTGCCGGCGCTGGCGGTAACGGTGCGGCGCCTGCACGATATGGCGCGCAGTGGCTGGTGGGTGCTGCTGGTGCTGCTGCCGTTCCTCGGGCCGCTGGGCCTGCTGCTGTGGTTGTCGCTGCCTGGAAGCAGCGGCGACAATCGCTTCGGGCCCCGCCTGCCGTCAAGCTGCTAGTCGCCGCCTTTGAGGTACAGGATCTCGCCGGCAAAGACCTCCGGGCCGCACTCGGCGCTGCGGTTTTCGTACCGGAAGCGCCTGCCAAAGTAGCGCTGCAAGCGGGCCGGTGGCTCCCGGTCGCAGAGGTACACGGGCACCTCTGACGTGGGCAGGCAGGGCACGATCCAGTGATCGGTGTAAAGAATGCGCAGGCGGGTCTGACAGTGTTGCTGCGCCCACTGCGGCGCCGTGAGGGCGGGGCGCGGTGGTGGCGCGGGCGGGGGGAGCGCCTCGGGTGGTACCGGTGCGGCGGGCAGCGGGGTGTTGCCCGGAGCCTGCTCGACGGCTTGGGCGTGGGGTGGGCTGGCGGCCCGGTCCCCGAAGTGGACCTGCCCCTGGGCGTCCCGCCACTGGTAGATCTCCGCGGCGCTCGTTATCGCCGCCCAGCCGCCCAGCAGCGCAAGTGAACCTGGCACAGGGCGGGCGAGGGCGCTGATCATGGCCACTATCAGCCGTCCTCGGGAGGCCTGCGTCGGAGCGTGGCGTTGCCATCGCGCAGCGGCTGCCTGCCGCCCTCTGCCGCAGGTCGCGACCTGGCCGTCGGCCTTTTCGTCGAGGGCTTCTTGCCGGGCTTGCGGGCGTCGCTCTTGTCGGCGACCCTGCTGGTCTTTTTCTTCTTGCTGCCGACGGCCTTGCCGGACGCCTTCAGCTTTTTCGGGCCGGTGTAAGCACCCCGCACTGCCTTGATGAAGCGCTTTTCAAAGCGCTGTTTGAGGTAGCGCTCGATGCTGGACATCAGGTTCCATTCCGCCGGCGTGACCAGCGAGATCGCCAGGCCTTCGGCGCCGGCACGCCCCGTGCGGCCGATGCGATGCAGGTAGTCATCGCCCTTGCGGGGCATGTCGAAGTTGATGACCAGGTCCATGCCCTCTATATCCAGCCCGCGCGCGGCAACATCGGTGGCGATCAGCACGTTGATGTGACCCTGATTCAGGCGCGACAGCGCCTGCCGCCGATCCTTCTGGTCCTTTTCGCCGTGCAGTACATAGACCTTGGCCTGGCTCTGGCCCGCCTGGTGGGCCGTGATCAGGACACCGCCGAGACGATCGGCGTGCTCCCGGGTGTTGGTGAACACCATCGCCTTGGCGTAGGTCTCGTGCGCCAGCAGCCACAGCAGGATTTTTTCCTTGTGCGCTGCGTCATCGGCCGTGATGATCTGTTGCCGCGTAGTGGCGCTGAGCTCGCCGGCCGCATGCACGCGCAGCCGCTGCGGTTCGCGCAGGATGCGGCCTACCAGATCGTGCAGGGCGCCGCCACCGGCGGTAGCGGAGAACAGCAGGGTCTGGCGCTGGGCGCTGCAGGCATCGACCAGCGCCAGCACATCGTCACTGAAACCCATGTCGAGCATGCGGTCGGCTTCGTCCAGAATCAGCACTTCCAGGTCGACCAGTTCGAGGTGCCCGGCCTTGCGCTGCTCCAGCAGGCGCCCGGGCGTGCCGATCACGATCTCGGGATTCCTGCGCAAGGCGGCGGCCTGCTTCTTGAAATCCTCACCACCGGTGACGAGCGTGGCCTTGATAAAGGTGAACTGCGCGAGCAGCTCGACCTGCTGCAAGGTCTGCAGTGCCAGCTCCCGCGTCGGCAGCAGGATCAGCACCCGCGTCGCCGTGCGTGCCCGCGATTCCTGCAGCAGCCGATGCAGCGTCGGCAGCACGAAGGCAGCAGTCTTGCCGCTGCCGGTCTGCGCGGTGACATGCAGGTCGCTGCCGGCCAGCGCCGGCGGGATGGCGGCCTGCTGGACGGCGGTCGGCTCGGCAAATCCGAGCGTCGCGACCGCCTTCAGCAGGCGCTCGTGCAGGGAGAGTGCGGCGAACGCGGTCATCGGGGCTGCACGATGGCTTCAAGGGTGGGTTCATCGCCCGCGAAGGTCGTGCCGGTGATGCTGAAGTCGTCCAGCTCCATCACCGTGACCTTTCCCGGCTCGCGCGGCCAGTCGGCAACGAGCTTGCCGGTCGCGTCCAGCCAGATGCGGTAGCTGCGCTTTTTCATCGCCGGCAGCGCCATCATGCTGCGGATCATCGACGGCATGCCGCTGATATCGGTAATCGCCACCGCGTGCTGCGCATCCAGTACGGCCTGGCCCCGGTCGCCCAGCGCAGCCTTGAGCAACTTGCCGCCGTCCATGTCGTGGGTGAAATAGATGCGCCTGGTGCCGGCCGCCAGCGTATGCTCATGGCCGAACTGGTCCTGCAGGCGGACGGGCCCCACCACCTGCCCCGCCCACGATGCCGTCATGCCGACTCCGGCAGCGGTCGCGAGCAGGCTCGTCAGCAGCGATTTTCTCATAGTGTTCTCCAAGCTTGCATGCCGCCGCGCCGCCCTTGTCATCGAGCACCTCGCTGCCGCAGTTCAGTGCGGTGGTCGCTGCCCGGTGCGCGACCCTGCCCCTGAGCGCCCAACCATCGTTGCGTCCGGCGATGACACTGCACGGGTCAGCAGGCGCGCCCGCATGCCCGGTAGGTTTGCCGGAGCGGGTTCGTCAGCCCGCTGCGGCGCGAAAAAGGGGCACAGTATAATCAATTCCTGCTCAAGGTCCTCTGGCTGCGGCCTCGACATCGATGTTCGCGGTCGTTCGCCAGCATTATCCATGGCCGGTGCCATCGGCCACCGGGGCTGGCAGAATCATTGTCTGAGCCGGGGTTCGGGGGCGAAATTGAACTCATAGATGCGCGCGGGCTCCTTTTCCCAGTCGCCGGCCTCGCCCCAGCGGGCCAGCGTCCCATCCAGAAAATACAGCCAGTAGGTCCGCTTGTCAGGGGCAAACGTCGCGGCGCCCATGCCCAGGGTGATGATGGTCAACGCCGTCTTGCCGGCGATTTCCCCGCTGGAATCGTCGTTGGGCAGTGCGAACAGGTACTCCCATACCTCGATCTGCTGCGCGTACCGGTTGGTGATGGCACCCCTCACCACGCGGGGTTCTCCGAGCGCCGCTACGACGGCGTTCCTGGACATGCCGATAGTCAGCTGCCTCAACTGAGCGGATGGCGGCGTGGGCGTCGATGCGCAGCCGCTGGTGAACAGCAGCAGCGAAGTCAGGACGGCATACCCCGGAAGCGATCGTTGTAACCTTGCCATGCTTGCGCCCATCACTGTCCTTGTGCTCGTTGATTCAGGGAGCTTAAACGCCTGCTGCCGCAATAGCCACTGGGCCGTGCCGGTGAAGCTCGCGCCGGTGCTTCACTTTCGGCCGGGCGCCGGCAGATGGCGCCTGCGCGGATGGTGGCGCTGCCGCTAGCGCCCCGACAGGAATCGCAGGCGCTGGAACGCGGGTTCCGGCAGCCAGCGCACCACCCACATCACCGGTCCCCAGAATCCCGGGACGTAGCGGCTGTAGCGGCGCGATTGCAGCGTATCGACGATGATCCGGGCCGCTCGCGCCGGCGTCGAAAACGAGAAGTCCTTGTCGTGGCTGTGGGTCATGGGAGAGTCCACGGGGCCCATCTTGAAGGTGTAGACCTCCACGCCGCTGCGCCACAGCCGCGAGCGCAAGCCCTGCAGGTAGAGGGTCAGCGCGCCCTTGGCCGCGCCGTAGGTATAGTTGCGCGGCCTGCCGCGCTCGCCGGCGACGGAGCTGATGACCGCGATCTTGCCGCGCCTGCGGCACTCCATGAGCCGCGATACCGCGATCAGCTGCGCCACGACTGTGGTGAAGTTGGTCTCGATCACCGCTTCTGCCAGCGCGAAGTCCGCCTCGGTGGGCGCCTGAGGTCCGAGCAGCCCATGGGCGATGAGCACGATGTCCAGGCCGTCGGCGGCCTCCCAGGCCCGGGCGATGAACTGCTGGGTCGCGGCGATATCACGGAAGTCGGCGCAGGCGCACCAGGCGCCGGCCTGGCCGACGTCGAGCAGCGTCTGCTGCAGCTTGCCGGCGTCCCTGGCCAGGAAGTAGAGCGTATTGGCGGGGGCGAGCAACCGGGCGACCGCCCTTGCGACCGCTGAGTTGGCGCCGATGATCAGGATCTTCTGCTGCTCGAGCATGCCTTGCTGCCTCTTGCGCCTGCGTCGCGTGGTCGCCGTGCCGGGGCACGATCGTGCCAGCCGACAATGGTAGCAGGGTCCGGGCCCGATGGCGGCGCTTTGAGCGGTCATCGCGGCTGAGGGTGGCTCCCCCGGGCATGGCACAGAATGTTGAAATGTGCATAATCAGTGCTTGCTGGGGCCAGGGGCCGCCAGGTCACAGCGTCGAGAAGGGAGCGCACGATGCAGAGATTGCAGCAACTGACCCGTTACGCGGACTGGCTGGCGCCACTGCACGAGATTGCCATGGAGCAGGCCGGCCTGAGCGATTTTGGTGAGGATGACAGCTATCTGACCGGGCTGAGGCTCATCCTCGAGGCGCTCGATGAAGACTGCGACCTCAACGAGGCCGGTCGTTTCGCCGTGCCGTTCAAGCTGGTGCACTGCCTCAAGCAGCGCCTGCTGGCGGAGCAGGCTTTCAAGGAGCGGCCGGAGCTGCTGGAGCGACCCATCGAGCAGCCGCTGGTCATCACCGGACTGGTGCGCACCGGCAGCACGGCGCTGCACTACCTGATGGCGCGTGACCCCAACCGCCAGCATCTCGAGTACTGGCTGGCCGAGCACCCCATGCCCCGCCCGCCCGCGCAGACCTGGGACGATCTCGCCGGTTTTCAGGAGTCCCGGCACAGCCTGGAATTGATGTACCGGATGTCCCCGAAGCTGAAGGCCATCCACTACATGGCGCCGGACTGGCCGGAGGAGTGCGGGCATCTGCTGGCGCATACCTTCACCGACGACTACTGGCAGTGTACCCGCAGCGCGCCCCGTTACAATCGCTGGTACGAGGGCGTGGATATGGTGCCGAGCTACCGCCAGCACCGCAGGCTGCTGCAGTTGATCGGCGCCAACGAGCCCGACAAGCCCTGGCTGCTGAAGTACCCGGTACACATGAAGCACCTCGACTCGTTCCTGAAAGTCTACCCCGATGCGCGCATCGTCTGGACCCACCGCGACCCGGAGGAGGTGATGTCGTCCTACGTCAGCCTGATCGCCGGTTTCCGGGAGCTGAGCGTCAGGCCGGAGCGCATCGATCGCGATGAAATTCTTCAGGAGCAGACAGCCATCTGGGCCAGCGCTGCCGAGCGGGCCATCGCGGTGCGCAAGGCGGCGCCGGAGGCGCAGTTCTGCGACGTCTATTTCGACGATTTTGTCGCCGACCCGGTGGGGACGGTGCACAATATCTACGAGCACTTCGGGATCGAGTGGACGCCGGCGTGCGAAGCGGCCCTGCAGCAGTGGCATGAACGCAACCCGCAGCACAAGCACGGCGTCCATGCGCACGACCGCAGCGGCTGGGAGAGTCAGGGTTGGCAGGTGCGGGAGCGCTTTGCCGGTTATCTGCGGCGGTTTCCGGCGCTCGTGCGCTGAGGTGGTCGAGCGGGTGGGTCAGCGATGACGGGGTTTTCCTTTGCGCGCAAACCGCGCACTGCGCGCGAGCAGGCCTTGCTGGCGGCGTCGGAGCGGGTCATGGCCTGCGGCATCCGCGGTCCCAGCCTTCGCGCCGAGTACCAGATGGTGGTCGAGCGGGCGCAGGGGTCGCATCTGTTCGATTGCAGCGGCAATGAATACATCGACTACCTGCTCGGTTCGGGGCCGATGTTCATCGGCCACGCGCACCCCGCCGTGGTGGCGGCCGTGGCCAGGCAGCTCGAAGCCGGCAGCAGCTTTCTGCTGGGGAACGAGCCGGCGATCCGCCTGTGTGAGGCCATCGTCGCGGCCGTGCCCTGCGCAGAGAAGGTCACCCTGCACAACTCCGGCTCCGAGGCCACGCACTACGCCATGCGGCTGGCGCGGGCCTATCGCCGGCGCGACGTGATCCTCAAGTTCGAGGGCGGCTACCACGGCATGGGCGACGACGCCCTGATGAGCAACCAGTGGACCTTCCGGCCCGCCGAGTTCCCCGAGCCGGTACCGAATTCGGCGGGCATTCCCGCCGGGGTGGCAGGCCAGGTGCTGGTCGCGCCGTTCAACGATCTGGATCGCACCGAACAGATCGTGCGCCGCCACGCCGATGCCCTGGGGGGCATCATCGTCGAGCCGCTGTGCCGCACGACGCCCCCCGCACCCGGGTTTCTGCCGGGGCTGCAGGCGCTCGCCAGAGAGCTGGATATACCGCTGATCTTCGATGAGGTCGTCACGGGGTTTCGCCTGGCTTTTGGCGGCGCCCAGGTCCGCTACGGCGTGGTTCCCGACCTCTGCGCCCTGGGCAAGGCCATTTCGGCGGGTCATCCGCTGGGCGTGGTGGCCGGGCGCGCCGACATCATGGACCTGGCCGGAGCCGCCACCGCGATGACGCCGCGGCACGTGCGACTGACCGGTACCTACAGCGGCAACCCCGTCTCGGCCGCCGCGGCGCTGGCGGTGATCGAAGAGCTGAAAACGCCGGGGATCTATGAAGCGGTCGAGGGCAGGGGTCGGCGCCTGCAGATGGCGCTGGCGCGGTCGCTAGAACAGGCGGGAATAGCGGCGCAGGTGGTGGGGGAGGCCACGGCATTTCAACCCTGGTTCACCGCCGAAGCGGTTCGCGACCATCGCGGCACGCTGCGCGCCGACTGGGGCCGCGGCCTGCGTTTTGGGGACCTGCTGCTGGACCGTGGCATCATCAAGGGGCATGAAAAGTTCTTTCTGTCGACCGCGCACACGGACGACGATATCGACTACACCATCGGCGCCTTCGAGCAGGTCGCGGCGCAGCTTTGAGGGTATAGCTTTGCGGGACAGGCGCGGCGGCGCCTCTGCGCTGCACGCTGCCGCGCTGTGCCGATGCCTGCAGGGGCTCCTAGCGCCCCTCCAGCACCCTCTCCAGCCCGTCGCAGACCGTCTTGAGGACGAAGATGCGGGCGAAGCGCTTGTCGTTGGCCGGTACCAGGTACCAGGGCGCGTGTTCCGTGCTGGTCTTGGCGACCATCTCGTTGACGGCGCCGGTGTAGTCGCCCCACTTGGCGCGGTTGCGATAGTCCTCTTCGGTGATCTTGTGCTGCTTGTAGGGCGTCTCCTCTCTGGCCTTGAAGCGTGCCAGCTGCTCTTCGGGTGAGATGTGCAGCCAGAATTTCTGTACCAGCATGCCGCGCTCGACCAGCTGCTCCTCGAAGTCGTTGATCTCCTGGTAGGCGCGCTGCCACTGGGTCTCGGTGGCGAAGCCCTCGATGCGCTCCACCGTGACGCGGCCATACCAGGTCCGGTCGAAGATCACGAGGTTGCCCTGCCGCGGCAGGTGCCGCCAGAAGCGCCACAGATAGTGGCGTGACTTCTCCTCCGCAGTGGGGGCGGCGATCGGCACCACTTTATAGCTGCGCACCGGCAGCGCGTTGGTGAGGCGGCGGATGGTGCCGCCCTTGCCGCCGGCGTCCCACCCCTCGAAAGCCAGCACGGTGGAGACGCCCTGTTGATAGGCCTGGCGCATCAGCAGATGAAAGCGGCGCTGGTATTTGTCGAGCTGCTTTTCGTAGTCGGTCTTGCTGATGGTCTGCGTCAGGTCGACCTGGCCCAGGGCGTCGTCGTAACTCTCGTCCGGCGCCGGGGCGCCCGCCGCGTCCGCCGCGTCCGGCGCCGTCCCCTGCAGCCTGGCCACCAGGGCGTCGCGAATCCTGCTGGCGACGGCGAGGTCGCGGAAGTTGGCGTCGGTGCCGTCGACGATGGTCCACGGTGCATGGGGCGAATGGGTCTTCTGGAACAGCTTGTCGATGGTCTTGGCGATGGAGGAGAAGTGCTCGAACACCTCCCAGTCCTGTTGTTCGACCCACCAGGAGCGATCGGGGTCCTTTTGAGCCTGGCGCAGCCGGCGGCGCAGTGCTTTCTTCGGGAGGTTCAGCCAGAATTTCAGTATCAGCGCGCCGTCGTCGGACCATTCGCGCTCGAGCTGCTGTGCGCGCTTGATCCAGAACTCGAAGCCCTTCTTGTCGAGCTCGCCGTTCATCCGATCCGCCAGAATGTTCAGGGGCCACGCGCCGCCATAGATGGCGATGCGCCCATGGCTGGGCAGCGCGTTCCAGTAGCGCCAGAAGCGCGGCCGCTCGCGCTCCTCCTGTGAGGGAGCGGCGAATACGTTGGTATCCATGAAGCGGCCGTCCAGCCACTCGTTGAGGCGCGCTGCCAACAGGTTGGCGCCTATGCGATCATTGCCCATCACCACGATGATCACGGGGAACTTGGCCAGGCGAAGGTCGTACTGGGCGTTGACCAGCTCCAGCCGCAGCTGGGGAACCTGTGCCTCGAAGGCCTTTTTGGAGACCTTGCCGGTCTCTATCACTGCATCGTCAAACATCACAACCTCCTGCACGTGGCGGTCAGGGCTGGATGACGGCAGTAGCGAGACTCTATCCGGCGCGTGGCCGCGCTGAGAATTCAAGTTGCCGGGGGCGCACGCTGCAACGGTACGTCGCGGCAGGCAGGCCCCCGCCGTGGCGCGATCCGGCTTGCCCCACTTTTTCGAGTGTAACCGTTCTTGGGGCCGGATGTTTACCATTTCCGCTCAAACGGATCGGGCCCTGGCTCCGCGATGCCACCGGCGGCGGCGCAGTGCCGGCAGTCGGCCCGCGTCAGCGCGGCCAGCCGTTGTTCATCACATGGCTGGTGTCCAGAGCGAAGCCTGAGCCTCACTGCATAGCAGCGGCCGGGAGCAGGGCTGCAACATTGCCTTGAGCGCGGGCGCGATCGGTTCTACAGTAGGCGGGGCAGCCATGACGGCGGCGGCCCGCCTTGGCGCGGGGCAGCGTAGCGAGGGGAGAATAATCATGCAGACCTACCAGGCCAGTTGTCACTGCGGTGCCGTAGCCTTCACTTTCAAGGGGCCCGCCATCGACAGGGGGCTGCGCTGCAACTGCTCGCTGTGCCGCCGCAAGGGCGCGATGATGACGCCCTTCACGTTTCCGCCGGCAGACCTCGAGGTGGCCGCTCACGAAGAAGCGCTGACGCTGTACGAATTCGGCACGGGTGTCGCCAAGCACTATTTCTGCCGGCATTGCGGCGTCTACACCTTTCACGAGACGCGGCGCCAGCCGGGACATTTTCGCGCCAATATCGGCTGTGTGGAGGGCGTGGACCCCTTCAACCTGCCGTGCGAGGTGTTCGATGGCGCTGCCCTGTGATGCCGGCGCCTGGCCGCGCGGCGTGCGGCGGTAGCGTGGCGCTGGTCCGCTAGGCGCATGCTGCGGGGGCAGCCGGTGGTGGCCGTATTCCCCGCCAGCGAGGCATTGCGGGAGCGGGTGAGTCTGATCGAGTCCGGCCAGTTCGGCGTGATCGATGGCCGCTTCCCCCGGACTGCCGATGAACTGGCGGCCGCCAGAGCGGCGATGCTGCGCCTGCAGGCGACCCTTGGCGACCCGGGCTATGCCGGCGCAGGGCGGGATGTGCTGGTCGGGGCCGGGGGGGCGCGGGTGCCGCTGCGGGTCAGCGAGCCGCGCAGGAAACCGGTGCGGGGAGCGCTGCTGCACATCCACGGCGGCGGCTGGGTGTTCGGCACGGCGGCCATGATGGATGCCGTGCTCGGACCGCTGGCGGATGCCCTGGGCATCGCCGTGGCCAGCGTCGAGTATCGGCTTGCCCCGGAACACCCTTATCCTGCCGCGCTCGATGACTGCGAGCGCGCCGCGCTCGGCTGGGTCGACTACTGCCGCCAGCGCTATGGCCTGCAGCGGGTGGTGCTGGCGGGCGAGTCGGCCGGGGCGCATCTGGCCGCGGCGACCTGTCTGCGCCTGCGCCGCAGGCACGATTATCAGTTTGCCGGCGTCAGCCTCACCTATGGCCTGTACGACTTCAGCAACGTGCTGCCCAGCAGGACCCTCGTCGACGGGCGCAATCTCATCCAGGACTCGCGCAGCTGCGCGTACTATGCCGACAGCTTCGTACCCGATGCCGCGCTGCGCGCCCACCCCGACGTGTCGCCGCTGCACGCCGAACTGACGGGCCTGGCGCCCGCCCTGTTCGCGGTGGGCAGCCTGGACCCTTTCTACGACGACTCTGTGCTCATGCACAACCGCTGGCTGGCGGCCGGCAACCGCGCCTGGCTGCAGGTCTATGAGGGTGCTCCACACGGCTTTGATATGCTGGATATTCCTGAATCGCGCCACCTCGGCAGGCTGTACCGCCGCTTTATCCGCGATTGCCTGTCCCTGACGTGACGCGGTCCGGGACCCGCCCCGCGCTCAGCCCTCGTCGGGCGGGGCGCCGTGCTCGGCCAGGTAGTGCGCGCCGAGCGTCAGGGGGGTCGCAATCGGCTGGTGCATCTCGTAGATGCGCCGATAGCAGGTGCTGCGGATGACCCAGCGCCCCTCGAGCTTCTCGTAGCGATCCCAGTACAGCGCCGTGCCGCTGGTGAGATGCCGGTGGTTCAGCATCCACATGTGGTCCGCGAGGTACCAGATGCCCGTGGCCTCGGTGCTGCCCAGCAGCTGGATCTCCGGCGAGTGGCCGTTGTGCTGGCCTATCGACTGTCGGTGAAACGAGCGCTGCAATGCCGTCAGATAGTCGTCGCGGCCCTGAAAGCGCCATTCGTAGCTGCCGCCGATGAAGTGGACGCTGATGTCAGGGTGGAACAGCGCTTGCAGTTCGTCCCAGTTGGCGGTATCCAGGCAGCGGAAGTAGGCATGCTTGAGCTGCTTGATCGCCTCGATGTCGAACAGCCGCTGGATGTCGCCCCGCAGGGCCTCGATGCCGCCCTCGGAGGCTGCCAGCGGCAACCCCGGCGCGATGCCCATGTGTTGCCGGGTGAGGCCGGGTGGCCGCGTATCCTCGGCGCTGTCGTCCATGGCTGCTACCTCATGCTGCGCTGTTGGTGGGGACTAGGCCAGGCCGAGCTGTCTGAGCTGTTGCTCCAGCGCGTCCCAGCTCCAGTACGCCTTCATGCTGGTGATCCTGCCGGCCTCATCGACCTCATAGACTGCGATCATATCGATGCGGGTAGTGAGGCCATTACCCAGGTCGTTGACCGCCGTCATCGCTACCGCGCACGCCGCCGCCCCGCTGGGGTAGCGCTGGCCCGCCGTGATGGTGAGCCGGGCGGGGCCGATCACGGTGTCCCAGAATTTCGCAATGGCCGCCTTGCCGATATGCCCCTTGCCGGTCGGGTCGAACGGCGAGGCGCCCACCGGGTCGGCCAGCACGGCGTCGTCGGCATAGAGGTCCAGCCAGGCCTGCCTGTCGCCGGCCATGGCATGGCGTATGGAGTTCATGTTGGCCTGTACCGCCGGGTGCTCGGGTGTTGCGTTCATGTCGCTGCTCCAGGTTTGGCGGGTTATCGCGCAGGCTGCTGCCAGCGGGCAAGCTTCCCGATCAGATCGCAGACGCGGTTTGAGTAGCCCCACTCGTTGTCGTACCAGTTGAGGGTCTTGACGAAGCGGCCCGCGGCCACGGTCGTGAAGGCCGGGTCGTAGATGGAGGAGTGGGGGTTGCCGATGATGTCCGAGGATACCACCGGCCGGTCGAGGTACTGCAGAATGCCGGCCATCCGGGCGCCCGCCGCGGCTTCGCGCACGGCACCGTGAATGTCGTCGACAGTGACATCGCGCTGCAGCTCGACAAACAGGTCGACCACCGAGCCATCCGGCACCGGCACGCGGGCGGCGATGCCGTCGAGCCTGCCCTTGAGTTCGGGCAGCACCTTGCCGACCGCCTTGGCGGCCCCGGTCGAGGTGGGAATGATGTTGGCGGCGGCCGCCCGGCTGCGCCGCCAATCCGAATGCGGCACGTCGGCCAGGCGCTGGTCGTTGGTATAGGCGTGCACGGTGTTGATCAGGCCCTCGACGATGCCGAAGCGCTGGTGCAGCACCAGCGCCATGGGCGCCAGGCAGTTGGTCGTGCAGCTGGCATTGGAGATGATGCGGTGTTCCGGCTGCAGCCCGTCGTCGTTGACGCCCAGCACGACGGTGTAGTCGATGTCGTCCTTGGCGGGCACGGTGAGTATGGCCCGGCGCGCGCCGGCGGCCAGGTGCTGGGCGATCTGGTCGCGCCTGCGCAGGGCGCCGGTGGCCTCCACCACCACGTCGACGCCCAGTTCACTCCAGGGCAGCTTCGCGGGGTCGCGCTCCATCAACATGCGCACCGTGTTGCGGGGCGTGACGAGGCTGCCGTCGGCCAGCGCCAGGGATTGTTCGTATTCCCCCATCACCGAGTCGTGCTGCAGCAGGTAGCGCAGCACCTCGTGGTCGAACAGATCGTTGATGGCGACGATCTCCACGTCCGGGCGCTGATCGAGAATCCGGAACACGCAGCGGCCGATGCGGCCGAAACCATTGATCGCGACTCTCATGCGCTTGCCTCCGCCTGGGGAAGATCCTGGTAAAGCCTCGCCACCTCGAGCAGGCGCCGGGCGTGGCTGAGCTCTTCGTACCATGCCAGCGTCTTGATCATGCGCCGGCCCGCCTTGAGCGTCCCCTGCAGGTCGAAGATGACGGAGTGGCGGCTGCCGAGGACGTCGGAGGACACGATGGGGTCGTGGGCGATGGTGACGAGCCCGGGGTACTGCTCCGCCGCCTCGAGGAATGCCTGGTTGACGTCGTCCACCGTGACATCGGGCGAGCGCATCACGGCGCTCAGGTCGAGCAGCGAGCCGCGCTGCACCGGCACGTTGAGGGCATAGCCGCTGAGTCTGCCCTGGAAGCGGGGCAGCGTGGCCGCCACCCAGCGCGGCGAAGCGTTGTCGTTGGGGATGATATTGGCCGCCGAGCGGCTGCGGCGGAAGTCCTGCCGCGCCTGATCCAGGGCCGGCTGGTCGCTGGTATACGCGTGCACCGAGGTCATGCTCGCCGTCTCCAGACCCAGGGCCTGGTCGATAATGGTCAGACACAGCGCCAGCGCCGTGGTCGTCGACGAGCCGGCCGAGATCAGCCGGTCGTCGGGGCTCGCGCTGTGCAGGTTGATGCCCGGAATCAGCAGGCGGTCCAGCGCCTCCTCGGGCAGGCTGCTGGTGATGACGCGGGGCGCGCCGGCGGCCAGGTGCGGGCTCAGCGTGGCCCGGCTGTGAAAGGCGCGGGTGGCGTCGATCACCACATCGACGTCGAACACGTCCCAGGGCGGTTCGCCCGGCTTGTCGCTGCTCAGCATGCGCGTGCGGAAGCGATCGTTGACGAGGTAGTTGCCGTCCAGTCGGACGGGGGCGGCGCGCTGGTGGTCGCTGACCAGGAGGTAGTGCAGTACCTCGGACCTGCCGATGTCCGCGACCGCGGCGACCACTACGTCGTCGCTCTGCGCAGCGAGTCGATAGATCTGCCGCCCCACCTGGCCAAAGCCCATAATGCCGATCCGCAATACGCCTTGTTGCGCCATAGCCTTACTCTGTCTGTTCGTTTCGGTGCGCAAAGTATACATAGTCCCGCGCCGGAGTGGGCGATTCCTCGGCCCCTGGCCGGTCGCTCACCGGGCGCTCCGGCCGCGCCCTGGCGCAGCTTCCGGGCTATGCTTTGACGAGGCCGGCGGGACTTGCCGGGGGCGCGCCCTGCTGTGGGGCGGCGCAGCCGTGGCTGCTCTGGTCTGGCGGCGCTCGATGCCGGTCACTATACTCCCGCACAGGTTGTTAGAAGAGACACGCGATGTTCAAAGTAGCTAGATACCTGAAAATCGGCGCGATCGGCCTGCTGCCCTCAGCGGCGATGGCGGTCGATCTGACACTGCTGGCGGGTCTGCAGGCGAACGGCGATTTCGAAGACACGGCCACCGATGAGAATATCGGGGTGCAGGACGGCGCGGCTTTCGCGGTCGCGCTGGACTTTCCTCTCAATGGCAGCCCCACCGAGCGCCTGGGGCTCTATCTGGGTCATCAGGCCACGCGCTTTGCGTCCGATGCGCAACTGTCTGACAGGGATCTGGGCATCACGCACCTGCACTTTACTGCCATGTCGCTGTGGCCCAACGGCCGCTGGGAGCCCTTCCTGCTGCTGGGCCTGGGCGTGGCGTACTTCAGCCCCGATGACAGCACGCTCGACGCCGACACCTTCGTGTCCGGGCAGATCGCCGGCGGCACCAGCCTGAAGGTCACCGAGCGCTTTCTGCTGCGGTTCGGCGCGCGCTGGCTGCCGACCTTCTTCGACGGCGGCGGCGCGGTATTCTGCAATGGCAGCTGCACCATCGCGGTGAAGTCCCAGGTCTGGAGCCAGGGCCTGGTGGATGTGGGCCTGCAGTTCCGCTTCTGATGCCGCTCCAGGGCCTGGCTAGAAGATGATGTTCAGCACGTAGAACACGGCGGCGCTCAAGCTCGCCGCGGCCGGCAGGGTCACTATCCAGGCCAGGGCGATGGGTTTCATGAGACCCCAGTTGGCGTCGTGGTTGACGATGCCGATGCCCAGCACCGCGCCGATCAGGATGTGGGTGCTGGATACCGGAATGCCGAAGGTGGTCGCCATCATGACCACCACCGCCGCCGCCAGCTCCGCCGTAAAGCCCGAGGCCGGGTGCATCTCGGCCAGGCGGGTGCCGACGGTCTTGATGACCTCCCTGCCGACAAACCACAAGCCTGAGATGAGCGCGACGGCGAACGCCAGCATGGCGATCGGCGGCACTGGCGCCTTCGAATGAATGGTCCCGTTCTGCAGTACGTCGAAAATGGCGGCGAACGGTCCGATGGCGTTGGCGATGTCGTTGGCGCCGTGGCTGAAGGCGAAACCCGAGGCGGTGAAAACCTGCATCCAGCTGAACAGCAGGAAGGTCGAGCGGGTGATGGAGCGCCCCTTGATGGTTCTGGAGAGAATGAAAGTGCCCATCCATACGCTCGCGCCGGCCATCAGCACGATCAGATAGTTCTGCATCGAGGACAGGGCGATATCCATGTGCTTCAGGCCCTTGAAGATGATCATGGAGGTGATCACCATGGCGCCTAGCGCGGCTATCGGCGGCACGTAGTTTTCGAGCGCCTTGCGCGCATTGATGTTGGATTTCCGCCGCTGCAGATGGTACAGCTCCCGGTAATAGTCCGATTCCAGGTCCTCGACGTTGAAGTCATCGTCGGCGGTGGTCTGGGCGTCTCTGGCCATGGCGGCGTTGTAGTCGAGCTTTTCCGCGTCGCTCAGCGTCTCGAACTTCCTCTTGTGGCGCTTTTTCAGCGCCTTCTTCTTCGCCTTGATCTCCTTGAACTGCGACTCGATCTGCTCGTTGAAAACCAGGATGTGCCTCTTGATATAGAAGTACAGCAGGTAGGAGAACAGTCCGCCCAGCACCGGCGACAGCACCCAGGACAGGGCGATGGTGCCGATCTTGTCCCAGTGCACCACGTCGAGCGCACCGTCGGTGCCGGTGGTGAGGACGCCGAGGGCGATTGAGCTGCCCACGATGCCGCCGATGATGGAGTGCGTGGTCGAGACCGGCAGACCCCGGCGGCTGGCGAACAGCAGCCACACCGCGGCGGCCAGCAGCGCCGCCATCATGATATAGATGAATTTCCTGGGCTCCACGTCCATCGATGACAGGTCGACGATACCCGCGCGGATGGTGTTGGTCACTTCGCCGCCGGCGATCATGGCGCCGCTCACCTCGAACACGGCGGCGACCAGCAGGGCCTGCTTGATCGTGAGCGTGCCCGCGCCGACGCTGGTGCCGAACGAGTTGGCGACGTCGTTGCCGCCGATGTTGAAGGCCATGAAGAGGCCGAAGAGGGTGGCGACGACGAACAGCAGCGGGGCGTTGCCCGCGTTGCCCTGCAGGCCCCAGGACATGAAATAGGCCGTGGTGCCGGCCAGCAGCAGGCCGAAGAAGATGCTGACCCCGGGGATATTGCGCGGCATGTCACTGTCCCAGTCAAAGTTGTTATGCGCCCAGCCTGCGGGCGGGTTGTCCTGGCGGCCGATCTGGCGATCCGGCGGTGCGGTGCTGTGCTCACTGAGTCCAGATGGTTAGCTTGTCCTGCCTCGCCGCCAAAATCAAGACCGACCGCTGTGGCGCCTGCAGCAGTGACCCGGTCGGCGAGCGCCCCATAGGCGGGAGGTGCCAGCCGTTGTAGGATAGGGGGGCGAGGCAGTTGCTGCTGCCCGACTCTGAGAACGGCCAATAATAACTCACGCAGAGGAGAGTCAGTCATGAAGCCTGCAGGTCAGATTGCGTTGATAGTGCTGTTGGGACTGGTCTGTGGTGCGGGGCGGGCGGAGATCCGCATGGGCCTGATCGGCGACAGCATGACCGATGAATACCTGCTCGCGCCCAACGCGGCCAGAACAGACCTCGCGGCCTACAGCTGGGTGCAGATCCTGGCCAGATTGCGGCCCGGGCAGTTCGATTTCGGCAGCTATCGCGCGCCCAAGGACTACTGGCCCGATCGGCGCGATGCCGGCTATGAGTACAACTGGGCCAAGGTCGGCGCGGCCGCCAGCGCCACCGCCCGCCTGCGCATTGCGCAGATCTGGCAGATGCGCACCAACAGCCCGTTCATGGGTTCTGCTTACCTCGATGAACAGGCGGAAGGCCTGGCGCCGTACATCGCCAGAGGCGAGGTGGATTATGCGTTCGTGGGGGCGGGCTCCAACGACTTCTTCTACCGCACCACCTCGTTCAGTCTGACCGGCAGCGCCAAGCCGCTCAAACAGCTCGATATCGACGCCATCTTTGTCGAGGACGTCGCGCACTCGGTGCTGCTGGCCGTGGATACGCTGCGCGCCGCCGGCGCTGTGAAGGTGATGATGGCGCTGATCCCGATGGGCACGGCTGAGGGTGGCGGCGGCTCGCCCGAGGTGCTGGCGGGCATCGCCGCCGCCAACGAGATACTGGCCGAGGGCGCCCGCCGGCGCGGCATCGCCACGGTCGACCTGTTCGGTTTCGCCCGGGACCCGGCGCGCAGCCGGCCCGACGGCAGCATCGTGATCGGCGACCGGGTGATTCCCTTCGACTCGGCCGCGACCGACGCCGACCTCGTGCCGCGGGGTACGCCGGGGGCCGGGGCCTGCAACTCCAAGGGGCTCTGTGCCGGGCCGCAGCACGTGCTGCGCTACCGTGCGGAGGACGGCCTGCACCCCAACACGGTGATCCAGGGGCTGATGGCCAACGAGGTGCTCAAGGCCCTCAACGCGGCCTATGGCGCCGGTATCGAGCTGCTCACGGACGAGGAGATACTGGCGCTGACCGTGAATCAATGACGCTGCGCGGGTCCGTCGAACCCGGCATTTGTGCGTTTGCGCGTCAGGCTGGGCTATACTGCGCGGGCGCGGCGCCGCAACGCCGGGGCGCGCAGTGATGAAGCATTCAGTGAGGAACGGATATGGCATTTCACGGCAAGGTGGCGCTGGTGACCGGCGGCGGCAGTGGCATGGGCAGGGAGTCGGCCTGGCGCCTGGCGGCAGCGGGTGCCACGGTAGCCATCGTCGACATGAACGAGGCCGGCCTGGAAGAGACCCGCGCGCGCTATCCGGAGCGCATTCACTGCTACCGCTGCGACGTGCGCGATGTCGAGCGCTGCGCCGAGCTGGTCGAGGCGGTGCGCAAGGCGCACGGCCCCATCGACCGGCTCACCCACGCCGCTGGCGTGATGCCCACCGGGCTGCTGGCGCAGGTGGGCGCGGAATCGATCAATCGCGGCATGGCGATCAATTATTTCGGCACGGTCAATATGGTGTCGGCGGTGCTGCCGGACATGCTGGCGCGCAACCGCGGCGATATCATCCTGTTCGGCTCCATGGCCGGAGACGTGCTCACCAACCATCTCGGCGCCTACTGTGCCAGCAAGGCGGCGGTCAATGCCTATGGCGAGATCCTCATCCACGAGCTCGAGCGCACCGACCTGCGGGTGCTGCTGGTGTGCCCGCCCATGGTCAACACGCCGCTGGTGGAGCAGGGCGCGGAGACCCGCCCACCCAGCGTGCAGTATGCGCTGGAGCGCCGGGATTCGCAGATGCTGACGCCCGAATTCATGGTGCAGGCGATCGAGCAGGCCATCGAGAAGGGCGTGCGCATCGTGCGGCCCGGCAACGCCAAGGTCATGGTCTGGCTGCGGCGCCACTTTCCGGGGCTGGTGTGGAAGATCATCAAGCTGGCCAACAAGGATCGCAGCGTCGGTCAGGGCCAGACCGCCGCCTGATGCCGGTACTTTTTGCTTTGCCACTGCGCGGCTAGCCATGGGCCGGCACGCTGACGCATAATGGCGCACCATTATTGCGCCATGGCGGTGGCGCCACTGCACAATGCGTGTGCAGTGGCCGGGGTTTTCCTGCCACCGCCTGCGGCGATACGCCATTCACGGGGATTTGCGATGAAGCCAGCACCTTTCGATTACTACGCACCCGACACCATCCAGGACGCCGTGGGGCTGCTGGAAAGGCTCGAGGATGAGGGTGTCGAGGCGAAGATTATTGCGGGAGGGCAGAGCCTGACGCCCATGCTGAATCTGCGCGTGGCGCGGCCCGATGCGCTGGTCGACCTGCGCAGGGTCAAGGATCTGGCCTACATCCGCCAGGAGGGCGATGTCATCGCCATCGGCGCCATGACCAGCAAGAGCGACGCCGAGGATTCCGACCTCCTCCTCGCGCACAACCCCCTGTTCCAGCGCGCCAGCCACCTGATCGGCCACCGCCAGATTCGCAACCGCGGCACCGTGGGCGGCTCCTTCGCGCACGCCGACCCGGCTGCCGAATACGGCGCCGTCGCCATGGTGTGCGATATCGGGCTGAAGATCGTCGGCCCGGACGGCGAGCGCACCGTGCCCTCCGACGAGTTCTACGTCACGTTCTTCACCACCGACATCGCCGCGACGGAGATTCTCACCGAAGTGCGCGTGCCGGCACTGCCCGCCGGTACCGGCTGGGCCATACAGGAGATCTGCCGGCGGGACGGTGACCTCGCCGTGGCCGGGGCAGCCGTGACCCTGCGCATCGACGATGGCTGCCTCAGCGACGTGCGCATCGGCCTGTTCGGCGTCAACGGCAGCCCCGGCCGGCTCGAGGCCGCAGAGGCGATGCTCGCCGGGCAGCAGCCCGAGGCGGCCCTGTTCGAGCGCGCCGGCAGGGCCGGGGCGGATTCGCTGCGGGAACCCATTACCGATGTGCACGGCACCGGCGAGTACCGCCGCCAGCTGGTGTCGGTGCTGGTGGCACGCTGCCTGGCAGAGGCCGTGGCGCGGCTGGTCTAGGCCGTCGCCGGGACCCGTATTGCGCGCACTTCGATAGTACAGCCAAATTCAGAGGATTTTTCATGACGACACTGCAGCGAGTCAGCGTCACGGTCAACGGGGTCGACTACGTCAGGGACGTGGAGCCCCGCATGTCGCTGGGCGATTTTCTACGCCACGAGCTGAGCCTGGTGGGGACGCACATCGGCTGCGAGCACGGCGTGTGCGGCGCCTGTTCCATCCTGATCGACGGCAAGTCGGTGCGCTCCTGTCTGATGCTGGCCGTGCAGGCCGACGGCCTCGAACTGACCACCATCGAGGGGCTGCGGGACGGGGCGACCGGTCATTTGCACCCGATCCAGCAGGCTTTCGTGGAAGAGCACGGCATGCAGTGCGGCTTCTGCACGCCGGGCTTCATCATCAGCACGGTGGAGCTGCTGCGCGACAACCCCGATCCCAGCGATGACGAGATCAAGGACGTGCTCGGCGGCAACCTCTGTCGCTGCACCGGCTACGAAACCATCCTGCGATCGGTGCGGCTGGCGTCGGCCAGGATGCAGGCTGGCAAGGCCTCTTCCCATTCCAGCGCTTGAGGCCTGGCAAACCGCGCACGTGCCCTTTTGACGGAGACAAAGAATGGCTATCGAAATTCCGGGCTCGCCCGACATGCTGCCCACCACGTCGCCGCGCTACGTCGGTAAGGCAGTTCAGCGCATCGAAGACCCCGGCCTGGTGGCTGGCACCGTCGAATTTATCGACAACTACAGCGTGCCCGGCATGGCTCACGCCGCCATCCTGCGCAGTCCCCATCCCCACGCCCGCGTCGTCAGTGTCGATACCAGCGCGGCCGAGCAGCTGCCGGGCGTCTACGCGGTGCTGACGGGTGACGACGTGAAGGCCTGGTGCAACCCGGCGGTCACCTCGCCGGAGGGCTGGGGCGCCTACTGTCTGGCCGTGGGCAAGGCGCGCTTCGTCGGCGAGCCGGTGGCCGCGGTGGCCGCCGTCAGCCGCTATGTGGCGGAGGATGCGCTGGAGCTGATCGAGGTCGAGTACGACGTGCTGCCGGTGGTCCGCAATCCGGAAGACGCCGTGGCGGAGGGCGCGCCGATACTGTTCGAAGAGAACAAGACCAACGTGCTGCAGGACCGCAAGTACACCTGGGGCGAAGTCGACCGCGTGTTTGCCGAGGCCGATCACGTCTTCACCGAGAAATTCCGCTGGAACCGCTGCGGCGCCAATCCCATGGAGACCTTCGGCTGCGTGTGCCAGTGGGACACCGTCGACAACAACCTCACCATCCGCGGCTCCTACCAGGCCCCCGGGTTTATCGCCCTGGGCCGCGCCGGCGCCCTCAACCTGCCCACCAGCAAGGTCAAGGTCCACAGTCATCCCCACGGCGGCAGCTTCGGCGGCAAGGGCGGCCCGCGCGCGACCGATATCGCCGCCCTGCTGTCGCGCAAGTCCGGCGGTCGCCCGGTGAAGTACATCGAGGATCGCGTCGAATACCTGCTCGCCGGTGGCGGCCAGTCCTGGGACCGCTACTACGAGGCGGCCGTCGCGGTCATGGCGGATGGCCGCGTCACCGGCCTGCGGGTGAAGCTGATCGACGATCAGGGCGCCGGTGCGGAGGGCTGGGGCACGGTCTCGGTCGCCAAGCCGCTGGCGGCCTTCACCGGCTGCTACCGCATCGAGGCCGCGGAGTACGACATGAAGCTGGTGGCCACCAACCGCTCGCCCACCTATCCCTACCGGGGCTACGGGCCGCCGCCGCACAACCTGGTGCTGGAGTCGATGATGGACATCGCCGCCAGGGCGCTGGCGGTCGACCCGGCCGAGTTCCGCCGCCGCAACTACATCGCGCCGGAGCAGTTTCCCTACACCATTCCCAGCGGCAACGAGTACGACAGCGGCAACTACGAGGCCGTGCTCGACAAGCTGCTGGCCATGGCCGACTATAAGGCGCTGCGGGCCGAACAGGCCGCGGCGCGCGCCGAGGGCCGGCTGGTGGGCATCGGCGTCGCCAGCACGGTCGAGCCCGGGGTGTTCGACTGGAACGCCTACTCCACGGTCGGTGTCGCCGGCATCGGCGTGCCCGAGGGCGTCAAGGTCGCCGTCGACATCATGGGGCAGATCACCGTCACCGTGGGCTTCAGCCTGGAGGGGCAGGGCCAGTACACCCTGGCGGCGCAGCTGGCGGCCGATTATTTCGGCATCGATATGGCGTCGGTGCGGGTGGCCTATGCCGACACCGCCGTGGCGCCCCCGCATTTCGGACCGGGCGGCAGCCGCCTGGGCGTGGCCATGAGCGGCGCCATCCTGGGTGCCTGCAAGAAGATCGAAGAGAAATTCCGCCGCGTGGCGGCCCACCTGATGCAGACGGAGCCAGACTATATCGAGCTCATGGACGGTCACCTGCGGGTCAAGGGCATGCCGGGGGCCGAGATGCACATGGCGCAGGTGGCGGGCACCATGCTGCATCGCAGTGACCTGCTGCCGCCGGGCATGGAGCCCTGCCCCGAGGCGACCTATGTGTGGACCGCCCCCGGCCGCAACCAGGCCGATGACCAGGGTCGCTGCAAGAGCTACCTGACTGCCGCCAACGCCTGCCACCTGGCCATGGTGGAGGTCGACCGCGGCACCGGTGTGACCCGGATCCTCAAGTACTTTGTGGTCGATGACTGCGGTACGCGGCTCAATCCCGCCACCGTCGAGGGTCAGCTCCAGGGCGGCATCGCGCAGGGCGTGGGCGCCGCGCTGTTCGAGGAGTACGTCTACAATGACGAGGGTCAGCCGCTGGTGTCGCTGTTCTCCGATTACCTGATTCCCGGCATCCACGAGGTGCCCATCGCGGAGAAGGACTTCATCCAGACCCCGTCCCCCGTCGCCCCGCTGGGCGCCAAGGGCTGCGGTGAGGGTGCCATCCACACCACCCCGGCGACGGTGATCTGCGCCATCAACGACGCGCTGGCGCCGCTGGGCGTGCAGATGCGAGAGACCCCCGCATCGCCCAACCGCGTGTGGACGCTGATGGCTGGCGCGGCGAGCGCGTAGCCAGGCGCGTGGGGGCGCGATTGACCAACGCCGAAGTCGTCGAAGGCGAGCTCGAAGCGCAGCTCCGCCAACGCCGCTTTCAGCGCCCTGATGAAGTCGGGAGTGGTGATCGCCTGCTCGTGAATCTCGAGCATGATCGACATCTCGGGATAGCGCTGCCTGGCCTGGCGCAGCGACTCGAACAGCCGTTGCGGCGCATGCAGCTCGGCCGGGTGGGTATTCACGTAGACACAGCTCTTGAGGCCGGCCGCTGCCACCGCGGCCAGGCCTGTATTGCGCATGCGCTCCGAGAGCTCTATTGCGAGTCCCGTGCTCTCGGCGATGCGGAACAGAGCGCCGGGGTTGTCGGGCAAGTTGGGATGAGTTCCCCGACAGAGCAGTTCATGGCCATGGCTGCTGCCATCGCGGTGCTGAATGACCTGCAGCACGGGCTGCAGCAGATTTTTTGCCAGCAGTTCTTCCAGCTCCTTGATCCCGTAGGGTAATTCCCTGCCGCGAGAGGCGCGTTGGCCGCGATCGGCGCCGACACCGATCATCGTACTATCATCCTCACCCACGGCTACTGCAGTGCGGGCAGCGGCATCGATGAGGCGCAACTCCGCGTCCGCCAGATGCAGAATATCACCGTGCATCACCGCAACAGCGCAATCGATGCTCCGTCCATTCACTGACCTGCCGTTGGTACTGTTGAGATCGCGAATACTAAAGTGTGCCGCTATCGTCGAAAAACTCGGCGTGGAGCCGCGAGATCGAGGAGTTATCGAGGGTCAATCCGGCCTGACTGCCGCGACCAATCTGGAACGGCAGTCGCTGCAGGGGCACGCGGGTCAACTGTGTGCCATCGAGAAACACTTCGAGATACCAGCTAGGCATAACGACACATCATCCAGCTTGGCATGGCGACACCTCATGGATTCAGGCTGACGGGCAGTCCGATTGCTTGCAGTATAGCCCCGGGACTCGACGTGAGCCCAATGCCTGTCCACAGGCCACTGCCCGGTCCGGGAGCAGCCCCGCTGCATCGATGGCGTAAACACGAGACGAAAGCGGCCGGCGCCGGGTAACTGCTTTGCTATGAGCAGCCCCGGGCATTGCGCACTCTGCGCCTGAAAGTCTCCCGTAGGGTTGATCTATTAAGCCGACTTTGCTGTATGATCGAACGCGTTAGCCGAATTGTCATTGGCAAAAAGGAGGATGCTATGCTCAAGCAATCCATACCCGTACTGGCTGCATTGGCGGTCACAGTGTCATCGGCGGCGTTGTCAGCGCCCGCCATGAGACAGGACGCACCGAAGTCCAATCAGTTCTGGTGGCCTGAACAACTCGACCTGAGTCCGCTGCGCCGGCACGGCGTGGAGTCCGACCCGATGGGCGATGGCTTCGACTATGCCAGGGAGTTCGCGACCCTGGACCTCGATGCCGTCAAGAAGGATATCCAGGCGGTGCTGACCGACTCAAAGGACTGGTGGCCGGCGGACTGGGGCAACTATGGCCCGTTCTTCATCCGCATGGCCTGGCACAGTGCGGGCACCTATCGGGTCGCTGACGGCCGCGGCGGTGCCGGCGGTGGGCAGCAGCGCTTCGATCCGCTCAACAGCTGGCCCGACAATGCCAACCTCGACAAGGCGCGGCGCCTGCTGTGGCCGGTCAAGCAGAAATACGGCCGCAAGCTCTCCTGGGCCGATCTGATGGTGCTGGCGGGGAATGTCTCGCTGGAGTCGATGGGCTTCAAGACGTTCGGGTTTGCCGGCGGTCGCGAGGACGACTGGGAGCCCGATCTGGTCTATTGGGGACCTGAGAACAAGTTTCTCGCCGACGAGCGCTATCAAGGCGACCGCCAGCTGGAAAACCCCCTGGCCGCGGTCCAGATGGGCCTGATCTACGTGAACCCGGAGGGACCGAACGGCAACCCGGACCCGCTGCTGGCCGCCAAGGATATTCGCGAGACCTTCGGCCGCATGGCGATGAACGACGAAGAGACCGTCGCACTGATCGCCGGTGGACACAGCTTCGGTAAAGTCCACGGTGCCCATAAGCCGGACGAGTGCGTGGGGCCGGAGCCCGGCGCCGCCCCCATCGAGCAGCAGGGCCTCGGCTGGAAAAACAAGTGCGGCAAGGGCAATGCCGAAGATACCGTCACCAGTGGTCTGGAGGGCGCGTGGACGGTCACCCCGACGCAGTTCAGCATAAACTATCTCCAGAACCTGTTCGCCTTCAAATGGGTGCAGACCAGGAGTCCCGCAGGGGCGGTGCAGTGGATCCCGGCCGATGGACCCAAGCTGGTGCCGGACGCTCACGTCCCGGGCAAGCTCAACGCGCCGATCATGCTGACGACGGACCTTGCGCTGAGGGAAGACCCGGCCTACCGGGAAATTTCGAAGCGCTTCCTCGACCACCCGGAAGAGTTTGAGCGCGCCTTCGCCAAGGCCTGGTTCAAGCTGACTCACCGCGACATGGGTCCCCGCGCCCGCTATGTCGGTGCCGAGGTCCCCGCCGAAGTGCTGTTGTGGCAGGATCCTGTCCCGGCCGTCGACTACCCGCTGGTTGACGCCAAGGACATCGCGAAGCTGAAGAGGCAAATTCTGGATGCGGGCCTGACCACCGCTGAACTGGTCAAGGCTGCCTGGGCGTCAGCCGCCTCCTTCCGTGGTTCCGACATGCGCGGTGGCGCCAACGGGGCGCGCATCCGCCTCGCACCGCAGAAGGACTGGGCAGCCAACGACCCCAGGGAGCTGGCCAAGGTGCTGGGGCGCCTGGAAAAAATCCAGAAGGACTTCAACCAGTCGGCGGGGGGCTCAAAGCAGGTGTCGCTTGCCGACCTCATCGTGCTGGGCGGCGCCGCGGCGATCGAGCAGGCTGCGAAGAAGGGCGGGAGCGAGGTGGAGGTGCCCTTCGCGCCGGGCCGCGCGGACGCGTCGCAGGAGCAGACGGACGTGGCGTCCTTTGCCGTGCTCCAACCGACCGCGGACGGGTTCCGCAACTACTACGCCAAGGGTAATTACCAGCCACCGACGGTGATGCTGGTCGACAAGGCGAGCCTGCTGAACCTGACGGTACCTGAAATGACCGTCCTGGTCGGCGGCATGCGCGCCCTGGATGCCACCTCCGGTGGCGTCGACCACGGCGTGTTCACCGAGCGGCCGGGGACCCTGAGCAACGACTACTTCGTAAACCTGCTCGACATGTCGACCCAATGGGCGAAGTCGGCGAAGGCCGAGGGTATTTACGAGGGGCGTGACCGCAAAACCGGCAAGGTCAAGTGGACTGCCACCCCGGTAGACCTGGTGTTCGGTTCGCAGGCGGAACTGCGCGCCATCGCCGAGGTCTATGCCGCTGCCGACGGGCAGGAGAAATTCGTGAAGGATTTCGTTAAGGCATGGACCAAGGTGATGACCCTCGACCGCTTTGACCTGCATTGAGGTGGTGGCACGGGTGCCGGAAGCCGGTGCAGGGCCAGCGTGATCTGAGCTCCTTTTGAGCGGGGCTTGCCCACGCTGGCTCACTGAGCGCGCAGGGTGCGCATGTGGACCCTGCGCGTGCTCGGAATAGACCGCTAATGCCAATGATCAGCGTAACCTGCCATGCGAACCATCGACGAGACGCTGACCGGCATCGTCAGCCGGGTCACCTACCACAACCCCGACACCGGCTGGTCGGTGCTGCGGGTCGAGCCCTTCGATAGCCCGCTGCAGCAGGAGACGGTGACCGTGCACCAGACGCGGGTGTTCGCGGGGGCCACCATGGCCTTTCGCGGTGCCTGGCAGGTGGACCCGAAATACGGGCGCCAGTTTCGCGCCATCGAGGCCATGGAGAAAAAGCCGGCCACCGCCGCCTCGATCGAAAAATACCTCGGCTCCGGCCTCATCAAGGGTGTCGGTCCCAAGACGGCCCGTCGCATCGTGCGCCACTTCCGGGGGCAGACCCTGGACGTGTTCGAGGACGACATCGAGCGCCTGATGGAGGTGCCGGGCATCGCCGAGCGCAAGCTGTCGATGATCGCCGAGGCGTGGCGCGAGCACCGCGCCGTGCGCGATGTCATGATGTTTCTGCAGGGGCACGGCATCAGCACGCTGTTCGCGGTGCGCATCTACCAGGCCTACGGGGATGACGCCATCGGCGTCGTCAGCGCCGATCCCTACCGCCTGGCCAGCGACATCTACGGCATCGGCTTCTTCTCGGCCGACAAGGTGGCGCTCAGCCTGGGCCTGCCGCCGGACAGCCCGCAGCGCTTCAACGCGGCCATTCGCCAGGTGCTGGCCGCCAGCCGGGAACAGGGGCACTGCTTCCTCAGCGACCGCCAGATCGGCGCGGGGGTGCTGGAGCTGATCGACGTGAACCTGGCTGACCGGCTCGCCGCGCTGCTGGCGGCCATGGCGCAGGACAACCAGCTGCGGGTGCGGCAGCTGACCCGGGACGGCGAGCCGGTGACCTGTTACTACGCCAAGACCCTCTACTACGACGAGGCCGCCGTGGCCGAACGCCTGCTTGGCATGAAGGCTCCGCTGGACGTCGATGTCGCGCGGGTGGCGGACTGGGTGCGGCGCTTCTGCCGCAGCCGGGCGATCAGCCTGAGTGACGAGCAGGCGGCGGCGGTCTGCGGGGTGGCGGCCCAGCGCGTGGCCGTCCTCACCGGTGGTCCCGGCTGCGGCAAGACCACCACCACCCGGGTGATCGTGGGCCTGCTCGAGGCCATGGGCCGGCGCGTGCTGCTGGCAGCGCCCACCGGGCGCGCGGCCCAGCGCATGAGCGAGGTCATCGGCCGCGAGGCGAAGACCCTGCACCGCCTGCTGGAGTGGAAGGGCGGCGCCTTCCAGGTGACCGAGGAGGCGCCGCTGGCGGCCGACTTTCTGATCGTCGACGAGTGCTCCATGCTCGACATCAGCCTGACGGCGTCGCTGCTCAAGGCGATTCCCGAGGGCTGTCAGCTGCTGCTGATCGGCGACGCGGACCAGCTGCCATCGGTCGGCGCCGGCAATGTGCTCAGGGACGTGATCAGCTCCGGGGTGGTGCCCTGTTTCCGCCTGACGCAGGTGTTCCGGCAGGCGCAGCAGTCGCTGATCGTCCGCTACGCCCACGCCATCAACCAGGGCCGCATGCCGCCGATCGACAGCCCGTTCAAGAAGCCGGCGATCTGGGAGGACGGCACTGACTGCCTGTTTATCGATGCGGACGAGGCCACGCAGCAGCAGGTCAACTTTGTCGGGCGGGTCAAGCGCTACTTCGACGGCAAACTGCCCCGGACCGCGGCGGCGGTTGTCGAGGACCCCGCGCTCTATGCGTTTCGTGCCGACGAGCCCATCACCTCGGCCTACGAGCGGGACTTCGTGGTGCCCCCGCGGTTCGAGCATGTGGACCTCGAGCGCGTGCACCGCTCGGACGGTCAGGTCGAGGCGCTGAAGGCGGTGCTCAGGCAGCTGCACCCCTGGTCGTCGCTGCACTACGGCCTGACCGCCGTGGATGTCATCCGCAAGCTGTACCTGGAGTGGATACCCCGCTACGACGGCGCCGGCACGGAGATCCAGATCCTGTCGCCGATGACGCGAGGGACGCTGGGTACTGTCAATCTGAACCGGGTGATCCAGGCCGAGGCCAACCCCCCGGCACAGGGCCGGCACGAGCTCAAGATCGGCGAGCGGCTACTGCGTGAGGGCGACCGGGTGATCCACCGGCGCAACAACTACGAACTCAACGTGTTCAACGGGGATATCGGCCGCATCCTGGCCATCGACAACCAGGAGCTGAGCTGCGTCGTGGCCTTCTCCCCGGACGACCGCCAGGTGCATTACCGCCGGGAGGACATTGCCGAACTCGACCTGGCCTACGCCATCACCATCCACAAATCCCAGGGCAGCGAGTTCGAGGCCGTGATCGTTCCGGTGCTGACCCAGCACTTCAATATGCTGTTCCGCAACCTGCTGTATACCGGTCTCACCCGGGCCAGACGGCGCGCCGTGCTGGTCGGCACGCGGCGGGCGCTGTCGATGGCGGTGCGCCGGCAGGATACCAGTCAGCGGCAGACGGCGCTGTGCGAACTGCTGGCGGGAGAGGCATGACCGGCGGGTCGCCGCGGCGCATTGCCGCGCGGGCAGTGCTCCCGGGCCCGGACATGCTGTGTACTGGCAGCCCATTGCGTTGGACCTGAAGTGCCCCCATATAAGGCCCGGACCAGTTGGTTCTGTGTCTTTCAGGCCGTGTTGCGCGCCACCGTGCCCGGCCGACGATTCTCACGATTTCCCGCCAGGGAGGAGCCCGCAGTGCTCGCCAGACCCCTTCGCTATTCAGCCATCGATCCGCCGGGGAAGCCCAGGGCGGTGGTGGTGGTGCTGCATGGTTTCGGCGCCAGCGGTGACGACTTCCGGCCCATCGTGCCGCAGCTGGACCTGCCCGCGGCCCTGGGCGTGCGCTTTGTCTTTCCGGACGCGCCGGAGATGCCGGTCAGCCTGATGGGCGGGCAGCGGGCGCGGGCCTGGTTCGACTTTCAGCTGGCGCCGGGGGCGAATCTGGCCGCATTGGCCGCCGGCGCACTGGGCGCGGTGGCAGGGGCCGCGGGACCGGACGGCTTTGGCGCGCTGGTCGAGGGCAGCGCCAGCTTTCCCGGCCTCGACAAGGCCGCGCTGCGGGTCAGAGACCTGCTGCAATCCGAGATCGACGATGGCGTACCGGCGCAGCGCATCGTGCTGGCGGGATTTTCCCAGGGCGGCGCCCTGGCCCTGCATGCCGGCCTGCTCTACCCCAGGCCG
Organism: uncultured Gammaproteobacteria bacterium; assembly: GCA_963792875.1. GTDB lineage: Bacteria > Pseudomonadota > Gammaproteobacteria > Pseudomonadales > JAHEGP01 > JAHEGP01. The sequence continues at coordinate 1,006,552 of CAWBXV010000002.1, forward strand.
CTGGCCGGCGTGCTGGCGCTCTCCACCTTCCTCGCCGACCGCTCCAAGCTGGGCACGCCGCGAACGCGAGCCAACGAGAACACCCCCATTCTCATGTGCCATGGCCAGCGCGATGCGGTGCTGCCCATGGCGCTGGGGCGGCGCGGGCACGACCAGTTGCAGGGCGCGGGTTATCGGGTCGAGTGGCAGGACTACGCCATGGGGCACGAGGTCTGCGCCCCGCAGCTGGCCGCCATCGGCCAGTGGCTGCGGCAGGTACTGGCGACCTAGGCGGGCTCGAGGTCGAATTCCTCATCCAGCACTACGGACTCGTCGGCTGCGGTAGTGACCTGTCCCTCGATGGTGCGGGAGCGCCGCTGCCGCCGCGTGGGCGCATGCAGCGATTTGAGCAGAGCCTTCTCCTCTGCCAGCAGCTTTTTGATCAGCCGCGCCTTCTTCCGCCATCACCATTTTCAGTAAACGCGCCTCTGCCCTGACGAGCCTGCTCAGTTCTCTGGCGATCTGCGCCGATGCGTCTTTGGCCGCCCGATACTCCTGCTTCAGGGTCCGCATGGTTTGTTCAGCGCTGCTTTTCGCCGCCCTGGCTTTCTCCAGGTCGCGCTTGCTCGCTGCCGTGCCTTTTTCCCGGGCGATTTTGCGTTTATCGATGAGCGCCTCTCCCGCTCTGGTCAAGGCGGCGGCGTGCTTTCCGATTGATGCCACCAGTTTCTCCCGCTGCGTGCCGGCATGCAGGACGCGCTTTTCAGCTTCGATCAACTGCGTCTTCAGTGCGTTGAAACTAAACCTGGGGGCGTCCTCTGACTTCACTTCAGGGGCGGCCGATTGTCTGGGGGAAGCGCGCTTTCGAACAGGCTACAGGCTGCCGGCTTTTCTGCGGTCTTTGCCTGGGTGGCGCGGGCTTTTCTGGTGGCTTTCCTGGGTTGCTCAATGGATTCTACGGCATTTTCAATTGCGGTTTTCAAATTTCCCTTGGTCGATAGCTGTGTGCAACTTTATTGTTATGGTAGCCTCGCTAATCCTATAGCAATGTGAAGCGCTGCGCAGCCTCTCCACCGGGTAAGCGTATTGCAATGCCCCCATGGACAGTCGATTGAGCTCGCTCGTCAGCCCCGACAGATCCGGTGTGCGGATGCCGCCTTTCATCACCTCGGCTATCTGAGCGCGGGTTCACTTCCCTAGATGTCCAGATCGCGATAGACCATCACCTGCTTTTCCCGCGCCCGGCGCGCATCATCTCCCGCCCGGATCACCCGCCAGACGTCGAACACCAGCACCAGGGTGGTGGCAAGGCCGGTGAGCTTGTCGACGATGAAACCCAGAGGAAAGATCAGCCGCTCCGGGCTGATGATGAACTGCGAGCCGAGAAACAGCGTCAAGGCGTTGACCACGTAAGCCGGCTGGTACAGCGTCTTTTCGCGCCAGGCGCTGCGCCCATAGGGACGCGACTGCTTCTTCACCGCCTTGTTGTAGCGCTTGTTGGTGCGCAGGCCAAACCAGCGCCGCTTCGGCGGCAGCGCCGCGGGGCCGGCCAGCAGCGCACGGAAGTGGCGCCGGGTGCCGATGTGAGCCAGCGCTGCCAGCAGCAGGTTCGCCCCCACGAGCACGACCTTGAGATAGGGTACAGGCAGAAACAGCTGGGCGGCCAGATCGACAAACAGCAACTGGGTGAAGGCGTTCAACAGAAAGGCGAAGCGATGAAACGCCGCGCGATTCATATTGTCGACCTTCTCGTCGATGAACCGGGCCCCCTCCTTGCTGGTCCCCAACTCCCCGAGAATGAGCCGCTGCTGGTCGTTCAGAGGCCGGCGCTGCGCCAGCGCCTCGATGGTCTCCGCCGGGCTGCCACGCCTGATGCGGCAGGTGATGCGGTAGAACAGCCCGGAAATGCGCGACAAGGAGCTGCGCAGGGCCGTGGAGCGGAGGAGTTTTCCGGGGTCGGTATCCATGTTCAAACCTTCCTGCAACGATGACTGACAGTGCGGGGCAGCAGCCCCGCCGCCACCATGGTACAGGCTGGAACGCCTTGCTGGAGCCTGTCGGACTCAGGCGCATGCTGACAACAGTCGCGGCTGTGCTCTTTGAGACAAAGGGCCGACCCGATGGGAGGAAACCACCCAGGCAAGTTGGACCCTGCGGTCAGTTGCCCGGTGCCATCAGGGTAACTGTCGCTGTTCTCCCGGTGGTGGGGCGTCGCCCTCGTCCGCCGCAACCGGCATCGCCGGCAGCCCGATGGATTCGGCTTCCTCGGTGTAAATCTCCCACACGGCGATGCACAGCGCCGCCAGCACGGGCCCCAGCACCAGGCCGGTCATGCCGAACAGGGAAAGACCCCCGAGCGTGGAAAAGAGGATGACGTAGTCCGGCATCTTGGTGTCGCGACCCACCAGCACGGGGCGCAGGAAATTGTCCAGCAGGCCGATCACCAGTGCGCCGAACAGCACCAGAATGATGCCCTTGATCCAGCTGCCGCCGATGAAGAGAAACAGGGCTGCAGGGGCCCACACCAGCGCGGCGCCGACGGCCGGCACCACTGACAGGATGACCATGATCACGCCCCAGAACACCGCGCCCTCGAGGCCCAGCAGGGCGAATATGAGGCCGCCGAGCGTGCCCTGGGCGAGGCCGATGACCAGCGAGCCCTTCACTGTCGCGCGCGCCACTTCGGCGAACTTATCGAACAGCCGCCGCTCCAGCTCGTCGGGCAGCGGAATCACGCGGTGCAGGTACTGCAGCAGGCTGTCGCCGTCGCGCAGAATGAAGAACAGCAGGTAGAGCATCATGAAGCAGGAAATCAGGAATGTGGTGACGTTCTGGCCGGTGCTCAGGGCCATCGACGCAAAGCGGCTGCTGAGCGCGACGGCGGCGCTCGACAGCTTCTGCGAAACGTCGCCCAGGTCGATGCCGATATCCGACAGCCAGTGGCGCAGGTCGGGCAGGCGCTGATCGAACCAGCGAGTAAGCGCCCCCAGGTCGATCTCACCCGACTGCACGCGCGCATAGAAGCCGGCCGTCTCGGCGATGACTGCCGAGGCGACGAGCAGGGCGGGCAGCAGTACGGTAATGATGATGATGAGCTCGGTGAGCAGCGCCGCCGCCGACGGGCGGTCGTGCAGCCGGCGCGAGAGGCGGGCCTCCACCGGCCGGAACAGCACGCCGATGACCACGGCCCAGAGGATGGCCTGCCAGAAGACCAGCATCATGGCCGCGAAGCCGATGCTCACGCCGATGAGCAGGGCATAAAAGAATGGATGCCTTTCGGAGGTGTTGAGCATGTTCCCGATTATATCGTCCCGCCCGAAGGTGTATATCGAATTCTTCGCCAAGCAGCGCGCTTCACGGCGCCTTCTGCACGTCGCACAGATAGGTCCCCTTGTAGCCGTCGCCGTCACGCTGCCACTGCTCGGTGTGTATCATGTGCTGCTTTTCCGGGAACAGGCCCTTGAAAGCTTTGGGGTAGTCCCGCCGCACGTAGCGGTCCAGTACGGCTTTGACGCCACCACCGGGCTGTTCGCTGACATCGCCTGACACCTCGTCGGTCTGCACCCAGTTGGCCCGGTCGACCAGGTAATCTTTCGACATGATTTCCTTGTACACCGTCTCGATATCGTGTGGGAATTAGTACACGAACGCATCCGCAGGCTTTTCTTTGATCGTCATCGTTGTTTTCTCCACGCACTTGGTATTGTTATTGGCAACCGCGATTGTAATCGCACCATCTACACTATCATTACACGCGTCCCGGCAGGGGTGTTCTGTATGCAATGAGTATTGCGCTTGCTCGGAACAGCGAATCACCTCGCGGCGCGACCGCCGATCACCGCGGTGCCGTGGCGGGTGTGATACCGCGTCGCCGTCGACCGGCAACAATTCGCCGCGCCGCTCTTCCCTGCCGTCAATCACAAGGCGGTCGATGTCGTTTTGGTGCATCAGAAACAGCATCCGGTACACACTTCTTTTCCGGGCTCGGGGCTTGACAACTGCGGCCTGGGCCTCAGAATGCCAGCGTTGGCGTTTCAAGGCCGTTTTTTCGCTCCAGGCGCTGTGTTCTATTAGCGCAACGGCCCAGATTGGGTTTCTTGCCCTGTAAACGCTAAAAGCCAAGCAATTGAAAATAAAAGGTATTTTTACAATAGGAGAGGTGGCTGAGCGGTTGAAAGCGCTGGATTCGAAATCCAGTGTACATTCCGGTGTACCGAGGGTTCGAATCCCTCCCTCTCCGCCAATACTGCAAAAGCCCCCGCGTGGGGCTTTTGCATTTCCAGGGGTGCGGGAGGCTCGATGAGAACCGACTGGTTCGACCAGTCGCGCGGTCCGCTGCAATGCATTGGGCGGGCGCCACCGGACAGCCCGATTTGCGCGCCGTCAACCTGGCGAACGATGATCGTCGTTGCGCCTGGCAGCGCGCTGTCTGTGGCGCAGCTTCGCATCCAGCGCCGCTTGCGATTGGCAGCCTCCCCTGTTTCGCCCCGGCTCTGTAGCTTCAGCGGTCCCCCGTCATTGTCCGCTTCATGAGCGCCGCAACGCCTGGTGTGTCTCGTAACGTGCAGCCGGGCTGCTGTGCGGATCCCGGTCGTCGGGTTCGTAAAGGGTCTGCCCGGCCAGCGGCAGGGGGGTGTCCTGGCACCATGGCGCGCCTTAATATGCCTGGGCCGCTCGGCTCATCAAGGGTATCGTTCAGCAGTGCGGGCGATGCTGCGGCGATTGGGCGCCGGTGGCCATGGGGTCCTCCGGCTGTTATTGTCTGCCGTAACGTGGCTGAACCCCCATGCGGTGCGGGGCCGCTCTGACGGAGGCGTAATAAAGAAAGGTATCTTCTTCTGCGAGTTCCTGGAGATGGTAGAGGGTACCTTCTCGCCCGCGCTGGCTGACGCCATTATCGCGGATTCCGCGCTTGCTGCCGACGGTGCCTACACGGCGGGCGGCCGTCCGGAGACCAGGCCATGATGGTCGAGTGCTTGTTGGAACAACGACAGCAGAGCCGTCGGCCAGTCGCGGGCCTGAATGTCGGCGGTCATTTGCTGGCCGGCCAGGGACGGGGGTACCACCACCGCAATGCCGCTGCGGCGTTCGATCTCCCTGGCGAGGTTCTGCAGTGACTGCCCGTTGGCGTTGATGCGTATCAGCGGATCGGGCAAGCCGGCGTCTGCCGCCAAGGTGGCGGGAGACTCGAAGGCTGCTGCCAGTAGCGCGCTCCAGGCCAGCAAGAACCCGGCGCTGCGTCGGCGGCCAGGGCGCCGGTTCACGCGGGCGGGGTCTGAGCTGGCGCGTTGCCGGTGGGTCATGGCTTCCTCTGGACCGGAGCGGCGATGCCAGGTCCATGGCTCAGACTACGGTCGGCAGCGGGGCAAGTCAACGCCGGCAAGGCCGCGACCCGTCCCTGTGATCCGGCTGCCGAGCGCCGCAGACATGGCGCGAGCCAGCTCGGGAACGGGGCGGGAACAGCCGCCGAGAGGCGGCATTTGTCGCCGCGCCTCTCGCCCGTGATTGTCCTGGGTGATCGCTTGCAGTAATGTGGGGGTCGAGCATCCCCACCCGACGATGAGCAGGCCACCTGATGCTAACAAAGCAGATCCATACCCCGGCACCCCTGAAATCCATCGCGCTGGCAGCGGTGATGGCGGCGACCTGGCTGGGTGCGACGAGCGCCGGCGCGCAGCAGGCCGGCGCGCCAGCCGGCGCAGAAGTCGGCGATCTCATCACCGTTTCGGCGGAGGTGGTCGCTATCGACAAGTCTCGCAGGGAGGTCACGCTGAGGGGGCCGGAAGGCAAGGAGATGACCCTTGAGCTGGGCGAAGAGGTCAAGAACTTCCACCAGATCAAGGTCGGCGACAGCGTCACAGCGGGCTATTACGAGTCGATCGCCATCTCCAAGGGTGTGTCGGGCACGCCCGAAATCGTCGACGAGCAATCCCTCGATACGGCCGCGAAGGGCGAGAAGCCCGGCATGGTCGCTACCGAAGCGGTGCAGATCTCGGTGACGGTCATCGGCATAGACTCCGAGACCCGCCTGGTGACCTTGAGGAGGGATGACGGCAGCCTGATCAAGCGCAAGGTTGATCACTCGGTCGCCGCCTTTGACGAGCTGAAGATCGGCGATGTGATCCAGGTGACGGTGACCCGTGCCCTCGCCGTGATGGTGGAGCCGCAGCAGCAATAGCGTCCGCAGGCGCGGCGGGGTAGCGGCTGCGGCCCGCTCCAACCGATCCCGCGGGCCATCAGGCAATGGACTCCAGCCGGCCGCTGCGGCTGGATTGACGGCGACCGCCGCCCGGAGAGCGCATGCGATTGACAGCCCTGCCCCTACTGGTATGGCTCCGGTCCTACGACCGCGCCTGCCTGCGCGGCGATCTGGTGGCGGGGATCACCATCGGCGTCATGCTGATTCCGCAGGGTATGGCTTACGCCATGGTGGCCGGACTGCCCCCCGAGTATGGGCTGTACGCGTCGATCTTTCCGCCGCTGATGTATGCCCTGCTGGGCTCTTCCAACAAGGTGTCCCTGGGGCCGGTGGCGCTGGACGCCATCCTCATCATCAGCGGTCTCAGGCTCATCGCGCCACCGGGGAGCGACCACTACCTCGAGCTGGCGCTGACCCTCACCCTGCTGGTGGGCGCGATGCAGCTCCTGCTGGGGTTGGTGCGGTTCGGTTTTATCGTCAACTTTCTGTCCTACCCGGTGATTACGGGCTATACCTCGGCGGCGGCGGTGATCATCATCGCCAGCCAGCTGGAGAGCCTGGTAGGGCTCGACATCGATGCCGTCAACGCCTGCCGGGCAGTGGTCGAGGTGCTGAGCCGGGTGCCCGAGTGGCACATCGTGACGCTGGCGGTAGGGGTCGGCAGCATGGCGCTGATCTATGGGCTCAAGCGCTGGGCCCGCCGCCTGCCCTACGCCATCGTCGTGGTGGTGGTCGGCATGGTGCTCAGCGGCCTGCTGGGGCTGAAAGCGGCCGGCGTCGCGGTAGTGGATCACATCCCCGCCGGGCTGCCGGCGCTGACCGTGCCGAATCTGAGCCGGGAGGAGCTGCTGCAGTTGCTGCCGGTGGCTTTCGGTGTGGCGCTGATGGGCTATATCGGCACCATGTCGATTTCCCGCTCGGTGGAGCAACCCACCGACCGCGTCAGCGTCAACGCCAACCAGGAGCTGATCGCGCTCGGGGCCGCCAATCTGCTGGGCGCCTTCTGTCGGGCCTTTCCCGTCTCGGCCAGCTTTTCCCGCAGCGCGGTGTTCCGCGAGAGCGGTGCCCGCAGCCCCCTGTCGGCTGTTTTCTCCTCGCTGCTGCTGCTCCTGACGCTGCTGTTTCTAGCCCCGCTGTTTGATCGGTATCCGCTGCCCAAGGCGCTGCTCTCGGCCATTATCGTCATGTCAGTGTACAAGCTGGTCCAGGTGGGCCAGTTGCGGCGCCTCTATGCCGAGAGCCGCCGCGAGTCCACCGTGCTGCTGATCACGTTCTGCCTGACCCTCGCGCTGGGCGTGCAGCAGGGTCTGATCATCGGCGTGCTGGCGTCGGTGCTCGTGGTCATCTACAACAGCTCGCGCCCGCACATGGCGGAGCTCGGGCTGCTGGCAAACGACGGCCTGTACCGCAACATCGACCGCTTCGACGAGGCGATCATCCGGGAGGAGGTGCTGATTTTTCGCTTCGACGCGACGCTGTACTTTTCCAACGCCGACTTCTTCAAGCGACAGTTGTATCGCTGGATAGCCAGGCGCGACCCGGCCAGGCTCAGGGCGGTGGTGTTCAACGCCGAGTCGGTGAGCAGCGTCGACAGCACCGCCATTCTGATGCTGATCCAGGTGGTCAAAGGGCTGCAAAGCCGCGGGCTGGCATTCTACATCACCAATGTGAAAGGCCCGGTTCGGGACCGGATCAGCGCCTCGGCGCTGGCCGACTGTCTGCCGCCCTCGCACCAGTTTGCGACCGTCGAGGATGCCGTGGCCTACCTGGATGAGGGCGTCCAGCGCCGGGGTCGGGTCGCGTCCCAGCGCAACCCTTTGCGGTGGTAGACGCTTGGCGGCTGCCATGAGACCCGGTGGCAGGGAGCGGGGTGAACAAAGCGCGCCCGGCGGACATCTGAGACAGTCGGATCGCGCAATGAGGCGAAGCAGGCACGATGGGGCGGGGCTTCGCGGACCTGCGAGCTCGCCCGGCCCCGCCCTTATTCGGCCAGAGCGGCCAGTGGCGAGAAGACCTCAATGACCCGTTGCGCGGCAGCGACTGGGACCGGATAGAATACGTAAACGAGCAGGCCGAGAGTCACTGCCATGTGCCACTGCCTTGTCATCAAACACCTCACTTGAAATTAAAAAGCCATTGCCTTCCGTGAGGTCATTTTCGGCGATCCATGGCAGGTAAACCCTACCCGATCGGGTAGGGTTTCATTAACAGAAGGTATTTGCGGGGCGGGTGGCGTCTGTTTCGCCCTGCCGCGCGACGCTGCCCGGGTCTGCGCGACGGCTTGCGGCGGACCTCGTCGGGTGTAACGATTATGAGAGGCGGGCATTCTGCATCCGGTAGGGGAGGGGCTCCCGATGGCGATGATTCACCCTGGTGTTGAGGCGTTGGCGCGTTGGTTGTGGCGCCGCCGCGGTCTGTGCCTGCCGGCGTTGTGCCTGGCGTCGACCCTTGCCAGCGCGGCGCCGATGGCGGACGAGCCCGCGAGGCCAGCCTCGATGCCGCCGGGCACGGAGCTTCGCGTCGCCGACGCGAAGACGGGGGGGCTGGGCTACTGGACGCTCTACCTGCCGGCCGACTTCAGCGAGGACCGCAAGTGGCCGGTCATCTTCTGCTTTCACGGGCTTGGCCAGAAGCCCGGCGCGTGGCCGTTCCGGCAATTGACCGGCGGCAGGGGCTACATCATCGTCGGTATGGAATACCTGCAGCGCGGCCTGCACGGCATCAGGCGCGCCGATGAGGCAGTGAACCTGCAGCGCGTGGTCGCGCTGGTCAAGCAGTGGCTGCCGGTGGACGAGCGCGCGCTGTTCGTCGGCGGTTTCAGCAAGGGGGGCTGGCACACCAGCAATATGGCCGAGCGGACATCGTCGCTGTGGAGTGGCGCCGTGATCCTGGGCTCGGGCCGCTCCAGCACCCCCGATGCCCTCGGGCTGCGTGGCAAGGCGGTGTTCATCGGGATCGGCGAGCACGATATGGAGCGCGCCGCGGCCGCCGCCGCCGCCGATTTCTATGGCAAGCTCGGCGCACGGGTGACTTTCGCTACCTTCAAGGGCAAGGGCCACACGGTGGATATCGACGACCCGGCGCTCAGGCGGTGGCTGCAGGAGGGGGCCGCCCAGCGGCCGGCGACAGCCGCGGTCTACGGCAACGACTTGCAGCAGCGGAAACCCAGGTGATAGTTGCGGTGGCTGTCCTCGCTCATCACGGGTGACCCGTGCCAGTAGGGCGCGCGCCAGCGGCACCAGTCCGGGTGCGCGGGCACCGCGTCCCAGATGAACCAGCTGCCCTTCATCTCAGTGTGCCCCAGCGCGCCGCCGCCGGCCGACGCCATCTCCGCGGCGCGGGTGGGCAGGTTCATGTGTTCGGCGGCGTTGCCGTGCAGGTCGAGCGCGCCCAGGGCGTTGCTGCAGGCGGGGAACATGCCGCCGGGATAGGTGTTGGAGCCGCACCGTTGCCAGTCGGCGCCGTTGCATCCCTCGCTCTTGGTCGAGCCGGTCGCACATAGCCCCGCTGTGGGCGCGCTGCCGTACGACCAGCGCGGCGTGGCCGACCAGCGTTGGTTGTGCGGCTCGCGCATCGCCTCGATCGCCTGCGCTGCCGGCATGTTGGCGACGCGCTCGAAGGGATAGTCCGCCGGCAGCAGCCTGCCCGCGCAGGCCCCCTCCCATTCGTGGGCATCGCACAGCCGTTTGCCGACGGCAGCGCAGAGCTGGGCGGCCTCCCTGGCCCTGACCCAGACCACCGGGTACTCGCAGGGGATGTTGGGGAACTCGAAGCGGTCGATGCAGACCCTGGCATCCTGCGGGCCCGCCGCTTGCGGATCGTAGAGCGGCACCATGTAGCGGTCGCCGCAGATCGCCTCGAACGCCGCGTCCTCGTAGCTCACTCCATCCCGGCGCAACTGGTCGCGGCATTGCTGCGGGGTGGCCGGGTGGCGGGTGGGGGCCGGGTTGCCCTGGCTGAGGACGTCGGAGCCTGCGAAGATGTCCTGGATGGCGGCGACCTGTGCGGCGTCGAGGCCGTGTGCCCGCTGCAGGCCGCCGAGCAGGGCGGCGCGCTGCTCCTGCAGGGACTCGGCCAGCGCGCCGGCCGCGGCCCACAGGGCACAGGCGGCGGCGCTATTCCTTCTCCATGACATAAAAGAAATCCCGGTTGTCGGCGCTGCCCACGAAGCGCGGGACGATGGTACCGGTCTCCTTCTCCTTCTTGTCCAGCACGTCCATGCCGGTGTTCAGGTGCTGAATGATGAATTCATTGCCCTGCGTCAGGTAGACCGCCGAGTAGGTATGCTCCAGCGCGTTCATGTCCAGATGCATCGCGTACCGGCAGCCATAGGCCTGGAAAACCCTCGCCATGGCGTTGGGTGTTGCCGAGGAGAAGTAGGCATAGATCAGATACGACTCACCATGGGCCTCCTGCAGGCAGGCCGCCGCCCGCAGCGTGCGCTGTTCGCTCTCGGCGGATCCCGACCAGTTGCCGCGTCCCCAGTCGTTCACGTAAGCGCCCGGGAGGCCCTGCCCCGATCGCTCATCCCACTCGATGATGGGCACACCATTCTGGCGGGCGTGCAGTATCCGGGGCAGGTCCCGGGCGTCATCGGACCGCCACGTCTTCATGTCGACGCTGCCGTCGCGGTAGATCAGCAGCGTCGCCAGCCCGGGCTGCAGGGTGCTGAAGGTGACGCCGTTGACGCGGAAGCCATAGTGGCTGGCCTTGTTGATCTGGCTGAGCCGGCCCCACTTGAACGCCCCGTGCGTGCGCTTGAACCCCCCCGTGAAGGTGGCCACGACTCTGGGCGCCTTGATGGGGTTCAATTTGCCCACCATGACGAGAGGCTCGTAGTTGTCGATCCCGTCCGGCCCCGGTGAATGCGAGGATTTATACCTGGTGGGCGCTCGATACGACCACTCGGCCGAGGGGTGCAGGGTTCCCAGCGAGAATTCCAGGTCCAGATGGTGCAGATTGAAGGCGAGCAGGTACACGGACGCCTTCGCTTCCAGGGCATCGAGTTCCCGCACGTGCTCGGTGTGCGTTGCGAGAATGGCCCGATCCACCAGCTGGGGCTGGATGACGGACACGAACATATCGGCGCTCGCCTGGGTGGTATACCACTGGCCGACGCTCACAGCGTGCGGATCGGCGTGCTGGAGTCCGATGCCGAGTTCCTTGGCCTCCATGGTGTCGCCCTGATGGCGGCTGTCGATGCGCGCAGGGAGGGGGCCGGTGCCGGCTGCCGCGGCCGTCGAGGCAGCGTCCTGGGCGGCCGCGTTGACCGGGGAGGTGATGAGATAGCGGTCTTTGTAGAGGTAGTCTTTCACCAGGCCGGTAATCGCCTCGCCGCCCCACACGTGCTTTCTGAGAAAATCGGCCACAAATTCCTTGGTCGTTTCCGCACCCTCCGTCGGATTGCGCAGCAGTATGCGGTTTTCGCACAGCGGGAAGAAGGTCTTGCGCGGGTCGGGGGTGAAGCGCGGGCTCAGGTTGGAGGCGTGCCACAGCGGGCAGCGGTAATCAACCCCGCCCTCCGTCACGATCAGCCCGCTGTCGAAGGCCTCGTCGAGCCGATAGGCGTAGCGCCCGGGTGCTGGATTCTCCAGGTGAAATACACAGCAATCGTCATCGCCCGGGCGCTGGATTTCAAGCACGTACCAGATATTGAAGTCGGGGTTCAGATTGGTCAGTCGTATGCTGCCGGTGCCATCACCCAGCTTGGCCGGCAGCAGGGTGATGGCGGCGTTGGGCTGCAGGTCGACGATCGTTCTGGCGGTGGCCTGGATCGCCACGAGCAGGCCGATGGCGGCGAGCCCACAGTGCGTCCAGACCTGGTTCGACGAGCGCTTTCTGGCGGACACGGCGGCAACCACTGTCTAGGGGAGTGTGACCTCTGCGTTTGTGAAACTGCGCGCGTGCAGGACCGCTTCAGGTCGACCCACAAACTACCGCCAGAGCATTTGCCACAATCTAACCCGCGCACGGTGGCGATGACAACAGGAGCTTGTGCGGGAAATAACCCGTGACATGGCGATAATTGCGGTAAAGCCGGCCGCTGAGGGGTTCACGGCGCCGCGGGGCGAGGCGTCAGCGCAGCCCGCTGCCGCCGCGGTGACGCTGCCGCATCGGCTGCGCGGTCAGAGATAGCTCTGCACGGCCACGCGCCCCTCGTCACTGACGAGGGGGTTCAGCTGGGCGTCCGACAGGATGCGGGCGAGGTCCACCTCGGCGCCATCGACGACGGCCTTGCGGCTGAGCAGGCGCACGCCATGGCTGTAATCGACGTAATCGATGTGGTGAAAGAGGCTCAGCGGTTGAATGGGCAGGCCCTCGCCACGATGCCAGCCGTAAATAGCCACCTTGCCCGGCTTCAGGGATAGCCGCGGCGTGAGTACGATGTCCTTCTTGTGGCCGGAGATCAGCGCGGTCCCGGTGCCCCGGAGCGGCAGCTGAGACTTGATGCGGCGGTCGTGCTCCCGATAGTACGCGTTCGAGGTCATCAGCGGCCCCGGTTGCATCGGTTCGGGGGTCAGGCGCAGGGCGGCGTTCTGGTAGATGTCGTCGACGAGTTTGCGCGTCGGCAGCATCAGGCCGAACTGGCGGGCGATGCGCATGGCCGTGCGCGGCGCCATCGGCATGATCACGTAGTTCTCGTCCGATCCCAGTGCCAGGTAATCCGGCATCACGTACACGGTCGCCAGATGGTCCCGGTAAGCCAGTGAGATGGGCACCAGGTTTCTGATATGGCTGGGCAGGTTGCCGGATTGGAACTCTGCCAGAATCGCCCGCTCGCGATCGGGCGCCGACAGCTGCGCGGTCGCCCGCAGAAATTCGCTGCCCGTGGGGGCGGTCGCCGGTCGCGATGGAAACGCGGCCCGCTGCGCCCGAGGGGCCGCGCGCTCATCGATGTGGGGATTTTCAGCATCGCGTGGCGGCGCCATCGTGGCCTGTACTGCCGAGGCGGCGGCCAGCAGGGCCAGCGTCCAGAGATAGATCGCGGATGTCTTGTTCTTCATGGTTTCCTGGTTGCTGATGCCCGCTGTTCAGCGCGCCGGGTGCCCTGGCATCGAACCGCGGTGCGGTCGCTGGCCCCATGGGTATAAAAGATAGAAGCAAAAGGCCGAGGCTGCCTGCCGATGCCACCGCCTTGGGTCCGCCACCGGCGTTTGGCGGTACGCACCCCTGGCCGGGCCTGGCAGGCTGGCGGATTTTAGCGGTCGCGCGGGCGTTGTCAAACCCGGTGCGGGAGGTTGTCGCGTGGCTGTGCCCGGCGAACAGCCTGGCGGCGGGCAGGCGCGGCCGCGGCGGTGGTACCGGGTGTGGGTGGCGCGTGGCCGGCCGCGTTGCGATGGATCTGCGAGGATTACAGGACGTTTATCTGTCGTGCAAGGCGGCGTGGAAGCGGCTAAAATGGCGCCCCGCCGATAGTGCGCGCAGCCGGCAAGGCATGGTCAGCCCGCACTTTAACCGACCACGCCAGGCTGCGAAGCCCTTGTGCGCGTGGAGCCAACCTATCAGGACAGCCTATGGCCATCGAGTTTCAGGAAAACTTCAGCGTAGCCGCACCCATCGACAAAGTGTGGGAGTTCATCATGGCGCCCGAAAACGTCGCCAGGTGCATGCCCGGAGCGGCGCTGACGGAGTTGCTTGACGAGAAAAAGTTCGCCGGCAACATCAAGGTCAAGATCGGCGCCATCACTGCCCGCTACGATGGCACCATCACCTATGCCGAGGCCGACAAGGCAGCTTTTCGGGTGGTAATGATCCCCGAGGCCAAGGAGAAGGGCGGCGGTACTGTGGGCGGCAGAATCGAAACCCGGCTGGTGGCGGTATCGCCCACTGAGACCGCGGTGAGCTGCCATTCATCGGTGGATATGACCGGCCGCATCGTGCAGGTGGGTCGCGGCATGATCGACGGCGTGGCGGACCAGATCTTCAAGAAGTTCGTCAAGAACGTGAAGATACTGCTGGAGGTGCAGGAGCCCCCGGTGGCGGTCGCGGCAGCGGCGGGCGCAGCAGCGGCTGGCGCCGCGGCACCTCCGCAATCCGCGCCACCGGCGCAGCCCAAGCTGGACGACGCCCCCATCAACATCTTTGCCGAGGTGTGGAAGTGGCTGTGGGGCGCGATCACGGGCTTTTTCAAACGCCTGCTGGGCGGCGGCAGCAAATAGCAGCCCGTCGTGTGGCGGCCCCGCCGAATGGCCTCGCCGAATGGCCTCGCCGAATGGCCTCGCCGAACGGCTGGGCCGTTCGGCGATAGGCCGGCGCTGCGCCAGGGCCTAGTCGTCGTCCCCGATTTCATCCACATCCTGCTGGCCGGACCAGCGCCGGCGCAGGTGCGACCAGGACATGCCGACCGCGAGTATGGCCGCGATCAATGCCTCGATCGTGTAGGCGATCACATGGCTGCCCTCGACGCTCAGCAGGCCGTGGTCGATCAGCAACCAGATCAGGCAACCGAAGAAAGCGGCGCCCAGTATCACGCCAAGCCAGCCGATGGAGCGGAAGGTGGTGTTGAGGAAAATGGCCCAGCCGATAAGCACCGTCACCCCCGCCAGCGCCTTCTCCGGGGTGAAGTTCGTCACACTGTCGGGGAAGTTCTGCGAAATCCAGTGGAAGTAGGAATACCCGCTGGGGTTGTAGGTTCCCAGCACCAGCGCCAGCGCGAACACAAAGCGCACCAGAAAACCCCCTAACCCGAATCTATTTGTCACGGTGACTGCTCCAGAATAATGGCGTCCGCGCCGGCGGGCGCCCTTGATAGTCGTATGACGCACCGGATTTTGACGATGCGTTGCCGGCAGCGCGAGGCGCTATCGGCGCTGGTTGCCAGGCGGCGATGAGCTTCTCCTGCACGGTCCGGTACCTTGCCATTTTTTCACGGTATCGTCATCCCCGGCGGCGCCATTGACGCCGGGGGATCATGCGCCCTGCGAGCCGTCGGGGTCTGTGCCGCGCTGGAAAGTGCTGGCCGACACCTGGAAGCCCAGCAACTGCCACTGCCGATGGCTGTGGACCAGGCGCATCCTTACCCAGACACTCCCCCGATCAAAATGGCCGGCCATCTCGTAAAAGGCGGTGACGACCTCGTCGGGATCGCCGCCGAACTCCATATAGGCCTGTCCTGCGCAGTCCGAAATGCCCTGGTACGCCCCCAGGCCCTTGAGCATCGTGAACATCGCCCGCAGCTGCGCCGGGTCCGCAGCCTGGCGCAGGGCGGGAGATGCGTAGCCCAGCAGGGTCTCCACGTCGAGCTGCTGCAGAATGGCGGGCGCCACCGCTTCGGCATAGCGCCGGCTGTCGCGATCGAAGTGCTGGTTGCGGACATCCAGCAGCACGAGGCCGACGGCCATCACCCCCACGAAGGCGAGCAGAACGGTGCTGACGAAGCGGACGACGTTTTTCATGTGCATGGCTCGAGGGTGACGGCGCGTTAACAGGGAACTCTGGGGTTGCGCACCCGCGGTTGACCGCGTTGAGCGGGGCGTGGCACCTGTGTTGGCGTCTGTCGCGCGGCCGCGCCGCCACTTCGGGGTGGTGGGCGCCAGCTCGTCAGGCCAGCCAGGCACGGCGTGATTGTTATCGATAATGACCCCGGGCGCCAGCGGCACGCTGCCGGCAGGGCAGATGCCCCCGCTCACCGCTGGGTGTATAATCGCCGCTTTGCGTCCTCGCCATCAAGGCCCGGGCGCGGCCATTGCTGCCGTTCCGGCTCCGCAGGTGAGCCGGTTGCGGCCCTGATTGTATAGGGTTTTTATGGACGCTATCTCGGCATTCAATTACGTGCTGCTGGGCCTGCTGCTGACGGCGGCGCTGGCCAGTCTGGGCCTGGGGCTGCGCCGGTACTGGCAGCGCATCGAGCGGGGCCGGCCCTGGTTTGGTGACGCCGCCGGCCCGGTGTCGCGCGCATCGCTGCGGGCGCGCTTCAATCCGCAGGCCCTGGTACAGCGCGGCCTGCTGACCCGGCGCCTGCTCAAGCGCCCCGTGGCGGGCACTTTTCACAGCATCATGCTGCTGGGGGCCGTGCTGTCGATTTTCGGTCACGCGGTGTTCATGCTGAGTTTTATCGGGGTGCCGGTCTATGACGGCTGGTTTGGCTATCTCTTCATGAAGCTGGCCCGGGAGCTTGGCGGCATTATGCTGTTCCTGGGCGTCGCCTTCTTTCTGATCAGGCGCCGCTATCCCCCCGACCGGCTGACCAGCGGCGGACAGACCCGCAAGGGTTTCGAGCACGGCGAAATCGCCCTGCTGGTGATCGTGGTGGCGGGTTACCTGACGGAGAGCTTCCGCCTGGGCTTTGAGCCCGACGCGGGCACCCCGGAATTTCTCGGCGTGGCCCTCGGCGGCGTCTTTCACGGCTGGTTCGGCGAGGGCGGTTCGCTGCTGGGCTTCAAGACCCTGTGGTGGGTTCACGGCCTGCTGGGCTGCGCCTTTATCGCCATGATCGCGCACAGCCCCTTTGCCCACATGATTCTCGGCCCCGCCAATTCGGCGTTTGCCAACCGCAGGCCGGGCATCAATCTGGACCCGGTCGATTTCGATTTCGAAGGCGACGACGATACCGATGAGGAGCCGACCTTCGGCGCCGCCAGGCTCATCGACCTCACGCAGAAGCACCTGCTCGACGCCTCCGCCTGTCTCTGGTGCGGGCGCTGCTATGAGGTCTGCCCTGCAGCGCAGACGGGCAAGGACCTGTCGCCGAAGAAGGTCATGGCCACCTGCGCCGAGTACCTGGAGCAGGGCCGGTTTGACGACGACTCGCTCATCGATGTGCTCGGGCGCGAGGCGATGTTCAACTGCACCACCTGCGGCGCCTGCGTGGAGGAGTGTCCCGTCAGCAACAATCCGGCCGAGGTCATCGTCGAGTTCCGCCGTCACTTCGTCATGGAGCGGTCGGACATGCCGGCCACCATGGCTGCCGCCAACAAGAGCCTCGAGTCCCCCAAGCAGCACCCCTTCGTCGGCACCAGCGCCAATCCCGAGGATTGGCGGCGGGGCCTGGACGTGCCCCTGTTCGAGCCCGGCCGCACCGAATACCTGCTGTGGATCGGCTGTTCGGTGATCTATGAGGAGCGCGCCCAGGAGATAGCCCGCGCCATGGTCAGGATTCTGGAGGCCGCCGGCGTCTCCTACGGCATCCTGGAGGAGTCGCGCTGCACCGGCGACCCCGCCAAGATGATGGGCAACGAGATGCTCTTTGTCGAGCTGGCGCAAGCCAACATCGAGGAGTTCAAGGAGCAGCAGATACACAAGGTTCTCACCGTCTGTGCCCACTGTTACAACAGCTTCGACCGCTACTACCCCGAGCTTGGCGCCGCGTGGGAGACCATCCCCCACGCGGTGTTCATCGATCGCCTGATCGCCGAGGGCAAGCTCAGCGTGGCTTACAGCAGCGACGAGAAGATCACCTTTCACGACCCCTGCTACCTGGCGCGCCATAACGACATCATCGCGGCGCCGCGCAGCGTGGTGGCTGCCGTCGGCCAGCTCATCGAGATGCCCCGCAACCAGAAGCAGAGCTTCTGCTGTGGCGCCGGCGGCGGCAACTACTGGGGCGGACAGGGCGGCACGGCGCGCATCAGCGATGTGCGCGTGGCCGAAGCCTTTGACACCGGCGCCGACAAGATTGCGACGTCCTGTTCGTTCTGCAATCTGATGCTCACCGCCAGCGCCAGCAAACACTCCGAGCAGCGCAAGGTGTTCGATATTGCCGAGCTGGTGGCGGAGAAAATTCGTTTCGTCGAATGAGCCATGACCGGGCAGCGCAGGCGCGTTTCTGCCTGCCCGGCGCCAGCAGGTGTCACTATGAGCGATCTCAACGCACGCCTACAGGCGCTACTGGACCGGGAGGAGATTCGGGACCTGGTCTGTCGCTATGCGCATCTGGTCTGGCAGAATCGTCCGCTGGACACCGTCGGATTGTTCGCCGAGGACGGCGTCATGGACATGGGCGCGGACGGCGGCCGCATCGAGGGACGGGCGGCCCTGCGGGCCGTGTACAGCCGGCAGGTGGGGGAGATGATTCTGCACCCCTTTGTCCACAACCACGTCATCGAACTGGACGGGGAGCGGGCCAGCGGTTTTGCCTATCTCGACCTGCGCTGCGTGCGGGAGGGCCAGAGCCTGATCGGTTCCGGCCATTATCTCGACCGCTACGTGCGCGAACGCGGCCGCTGGCGCTTCAGCTACCGCAGTTTGATCATGCACTATCTGGTCCCGCCGGGGTCGCCGTGGCAATGATGGCGTCCCGCGGTGGCGGGAACGGGTGCGCTGCCACCGCGCCAAAGCGTTAGAAGGCGCACCGCAATTGGTGTTAGAAAACGGCGGCGACTCGTGGTATGTTAAGGCCATAGGGTTTGAAAGGTTGATACGTGGGCCGATAGTCGTGGTGTCCAGAGGTGGTCTCGAGGGGGGCCGTTGCCGGGGAGCGCGATGACCCATGAAGAATAAAACAGGATGTCGCAGCGCCAACGCCCGGCAACCCGCTTTCTTTTGGGTTTACCGCGGGGTTAACGCGGGGTTGAAGTCACCCAAGCTACAGCATTGACAGCACGCGGATGGTTTAGTTCATGGTGGCTCCCGCTGTCAGTGCTCCCTGCGCGCTGGTCGTTTCCGGAATCGGTTGGTTGTGGAGGTCATCATGGGTCGCTTGGTGGATAAGCTTCCGGGTTTTGTCAGGGCGCTGTTTCGCCCCTCCGCCCGCTGGTCGATTTTTGCGCTGCTCTGTGCCGGCATCGTGCTGGGTGTGGTCGGCTTCCTCGGCTTCGAGTTCAGCATGAAGATGAGCAGCACCGAGGATTTCTGCGCGAATTCCTGCCATGAAATGCGCGACAATCCCTACGCGGCGCTGCAGACCACCAGCCACTTTCACAACGCCAGCGGGGTGCGCCCCGATTGCGCGGCCTGCCATCTGCCCAAGCCCTTCATCCCCAAGATGATCCGCAAGATCGAGGCGTCGCGGGAGGTGTGGGGCCACCTGACCGGGATTATCGATACCCCGGAGAAGTACGCCGAGCATCAGCCCGCGATGAAAGCCCGCGAGGTCGCCCGCCTGCGCGCCAACGACTCTGCGGAGTGCCGCGCTTGCCACGCGTTCAGCCCGGGCGTGCTGGCCCTGCAGAGCGAGCAGGCCCAGCGATACCATCAGGCCATCGGCAAGCAGGGCAAGACCTGCATCGACTGCCACCAGGGCATCGCGCATCCGACGGCGGGGGATCCGGGGGTGGTTGGCAGCGGGCAGGTCCCGCAGGCATGATCAATGAAACATCGCGCCCGGGCACTGGCCGGTTTCAGGGCGCAACAGACATAACAACGCATCAGACGGATATCAGGGGGCAATAACAATGGTCCGCATAACGCGCCTCACCTTGTTCTTCGGCACGGTCCTCTGGGCCAGCCAGCTGCTTCAGGCCGCCGAACCCCAGTATTCGGCAGATGGCACCAAGGGCTGTCTGGGCTGTCACGACTACAGCCCCGAGTCGCCGGTGCATCCGTTGGCGCAGACGCCACACGGCAATATGGCCGATGGTGACAACCCGCTCGCCAAAAGGGGCTGCGAGTCCTGCCATGGACCCAGTGCCGCGCACGTCGAAAAGCCCACTCTGGTGGCGCCGGGCATCAGTTACGGCCCCCGCTGGAGCGCCACGGTCGAGGAGCAGAGCGCGCCCTGTGCCGAGTGTCACGCCGGCACCGCCGCCAAGCACTGGCCGGGTTCGCTGCACCAGAAGGAGAACCTCTCCTGTGTCAGTTGTCATCAGGCCCACGTCGTCAAGGACAAGGTGCTGATCGCCGACCAGCAGAGCCAGGTCTGCATCGTGTGCCACAAGGCACAGAAGAGCGGCATGCACGCCATGGAGCAGAAGCTGGGGCAGAACCCGCCCTGCAGCAGCTGCCATAATCCCCACTCCAGCCCCAGCCCCACCATCGCCATGGTGCAGAACCGCTCCAAGGGCTGCGCGCACTGCCACGACCTCGCCCGCATGAGTCAGCAGGCCGGCATCAGCGCCACGGCCATCAGCTACCACAAGGTGATGACGCAGCCGGGCAGGACCTGCATCGACTGCCACAAGGGCGTCGCGCACGTCTCCGCCGTCGGTGTGGCGCCGGTGGTGGCACAGGCGGCCAGCAGCAGGGATGTGATCCTGTTTTCGCCGGGACAGTCTGACGCAGAGTGGGTTGTGACGCGCCACCCCGGCGCCCAGTCGCTGCGGCAGGGTCGGGATTGCCATCAATGCCACCAGGGCGACGAGCGCAAGATGGGGCTCGCGCTGGGTGAGAAGGGCAGCGTGACCAGCCGCGACATGAGAGTGGCCTTTGCCGTCGAGGGCAAGGATCTGGTGGTCAAACTCTCCTGGAAGGGCCCCGCCGACGAGCAGCAGATCGCCATGATGTGGGGCAACGACGGCAACACGGCGTTCCGGCGCGGTGGCTGCTGGGCGGCCTGCCATGAGGACATGGACGGCATGCGCCAGGACAAAGGCCAGGGTCTCAGCAAGTATCTGTGGGTGGCCCGCTCGCAGCAGAAGGCCATCGGTCGCCCGGGGCAGGCCAAACCGGCTGCCGAGCTCAACGAGTTGCGGGAGCGGGGCAATTTCGTCGAGATATGGAAGGCGGACATCAACAGCACCAAGGACGCCACCATTGCCGGCGGCACGGTGCTGGACAAGGTCACCTGGACGGAGAACTCCCCGCTCACGGGCAGGGCCACCTTCAGCAAGGGCCAGTGGACCGCCACGTTCCGGCGCCCGCTGCAGGGTGGTCCCGGCCACTCGAAGAGCTTCCTGCCGGATACCGAGTACACCTTTGGCATCGCGCTGCGGGGGGCTAACAGCAAGCCGGGTCAGCATTGGGTCAGCATGCCGCTTACCTTCAGCCTGAACAGCAGGGAAACTGACTTCATCGTGCGCAAGTAGCCCAACGGCAGACGGAAACTGTGATGAATAATAAGTGCTTGAAAAGCGCAGTGATCCACAGGCCAATGGGTCTGCTGCTGGTGCTGTTCGTGACTGCCATGGCCCTGCCGGCGGGGCCGTTGCGCGCCGATAGCGCCGCTGGGTCGTCGCCCGGGTGTCTGGGGTGTCACGCGGCCAGTGCTGACAAGCCGGTGCATGCGATCCTGCGCACCCGCCATGGGCGCATCGAGAGCGGCGACGCCGGCTGCGTCAGCTGTCATGGCGCCAGCGCTGAGCACGCTGCGGACCCGGTGCGCAAGGCGCCCGAGATGACCTTCGGGCCCGGTTCGTCCGCGTCGCCCGAGGCGCAGGTGGCGGCCTGCAAAGGCTGCCACAAAAGCGGCAAGCTGATGTTCGGGCACGGCAGCGTGCATTACGACGAAGACCTCACCTGCACCAACTGCCACAACCTGCACGTGCAGCGCGACCCGGTACTCGACGAGAGCACCCAGGCGGACGTCTGCTATACCTGCCATGCCAGGCAGCGCACCCAGGCCAATCTGCCCTATCGGCACCCCATCAAGGAAGGCCGCACGCAGTGCAGCGATTGCCATAATCCGCATGGTTCGACCACGCCGTTTTCGCTCAATGAGCCGACGCTGAACGACACCTGTTACCGCTGTCACGCGGAGAAGCGCGGGCCGTACCTGTTTGAACACGCGCCCGCGGCCGAGGATTGCAGCACCTGTCACGAGGCCCACGGTGCGGTCAACGAGGATCTGCTCAAGGCGCGGGGGCCTTTCCTGTGCCAGCAGTGCCATGCCGCCGCGTTCCACCCGAGCGTGGTCTACAGCGGCACGGGGCTTCCTTCCCGGCAGCCGAACCAGAACATGCTAGGCAAGAATTGTCTCAACTGCCACAGCCAGGTCCACGGCTCCAATCACCCGTCTGGGTCCACGCTGGCTCGGTAAAGGAGGGGCTGCAGTGAGTAAGATCATAAGAATAACTGCGATACCACTGATCAGCGCCGGCATGGCCATGCAGGGCGCGGCGCAGACCAGCTCGCCCGGCGGCGAAGACCCCTATGGCGAGCTGGCGCGGGAGACCCGCCCGCTGGCGACGCGTTGGGAGGTGGACTACAGCGGCGAGGTCGAGGTCGGTGCGGGCTACGTCAGCCAGGACAACTTCATGTTCGGCCAGTATAACGGCCTGTACGAACAGGGCGGCGTGTTCATCGGCAACGTCGCCTGGCGGGGCTGGCATGGTGACGGCCCGCGCTATTTTGACGTCGAAGCGCGCGATCTTGGCTTGGAGACCCGCCGCGGCCTGCTGGAGTGGGGCAGCGCCGGGCGCTTCCGGCTGGGTCTGCTGTTCGACAATCAGATCCAGATCAAGAACAACGATTCGCGGACGCCCTTCCTGGGCGTGGGTTCATCCGACCTGACGCTCCCGTCCAACTGGCAGAGCGGCGCCAACACCTCCAACTGGACCACGCTGGATGGCAGTCTGCGCGGCTTCGATCGCGAACTGGAGCGCCACACCTACGGCCTGCAGTTCGACAGCGCCATCGGCGGCGGCTGGAGCCTCAAGGCGGCGTTGACGACGGAGCACAAGGAGGGGACGACCGATACCGGCGGGGCCATCTATATCGACGCCTCCAACCCGCACGCGGTGCTGCTGCCGCAGCCGATCGATCAGCGCACCACCCAGTTCGATCTGGCCTTCGACTACGCCGGCGAGGCGAGCCAGTGGAATATCGCCTACTACTTCTCACATTTCGACAACCGGGAGGACACGCTCACCTGGCAGAATCCCTACGACGCCAACTACGACGCGGTGGCTGCCACCAGCGGTGTCGATTTTCCCAATGGCTATGGCGGCCTGGCGGTCGCCCCCGACAACCAGTTCCACCGCCTGCGGCTGGGCGGCTCCTACCGCTTTGCGCCCAGGTGGATGCTGCAGCTGGACGGCAGCTACGGCCGGGCGTTCCAGGACGATCAATTCCCGGACTACACGGTCAATCGACTGCTGACGGTGAATCAACCCGTGCCCCGCACCAGCCTCGACGCCACCATGGACACCGCGACCCTCAATGGCGCGCTGCTGTTCAGCGCCACCCGCAAACTCAACCTGGAGGCGCGCTACCGGCTCTACGACCGCCAGAACGACAGCCCCCGGGACGGCTATCTCTATGTGCGCGGCGACGGCGGCGATCAGCCCGCCGACACCAAATACAGCAACTACAACGCGCCCCACGATACCCGCAAGCAGCGCGGCTCGCTCGAGGCCAGTTACCGTCTGCCCAAGCGCAATAAGGTGATACTGGAGTACGCCTACGAGCGGGTCGATCGGCGCAACGCCTCGGTGGAGCACACCGATGAGAACATCTTCAGCGCCCAGTTCAACACCAGCGCCTGGCAGCCGCTGAACGCGCGCTTCGAGCTGCAGTACAGCGATCTGGCTGCGGACACCTACCAGTGGGATCAATCCTACTATGCCCGCTTCGACGCAGACCTGATCAACGAGACGCCCGACACCCAGCGCTACACCAACCACCCGCTGCTGAGCCAGTACCACCTCGCCAACCGCGAGCGGCTGCTGGGCAAGGTCGACCTCAATTACCTGCTGGCTCAGGACTGGAGCCTGGCGCTGAACATGCTGTGGCGGCGCGACGACTTCGACGAGAGCACGCTGGGGCTGACCGACGAATACTGGGACAGCTATATCCTCAGCGCCAACTACCGGGCCACTGAGACCGTCAACCTGACGGGCTACCTCAACTACAACCGCTACAAGGCCTCCCAGACCAGCCGCAACTTCCGCGGCGGCGCGGAGAAAAACGCGTTCGTGACCACGGGGCCCTTCCCCCAGGCCAGCGATCCCGGCCAAAACTGGGACGTCGACACCGACGACACCGTCGGCGCGATCGGCGTGGCGCTGCAGTGGCAGGCCATGGAGCGGCTGAATTTCGACTTCGACTACAGCTATGTCGATACCAAGGGCGAGAATTCCTTCAAGAGCTTCGGCGCCAGCACCACGGTCACCGAGCCGCTGCCGGATCGCAGGACCCGCCAGCACCAGCTGTCGGTCCAGGGCAGCTGGCATCTGCGGGACAACCTGGCGCTGAACCTGGATTATCGCTACTGGCATTTCGCCAGCGACAACTGGGCGATTGATGGCGTCGAGGCCAACACCATCGACAAGGTGCTGACCTTCGGTGAAGACAGCGCGGACGAGAACGTCAATTATCTGGGCCTGTCGGTGAGTTACCGATTGCGCTGAGACGGATCAGGGCGGTCGGCAGGCCGCAACAGACGATAAGAAGAACGGGAATCACAGGTGACGACCATGGCGAGTACATTGAGGACTGGATTGGCGAGCGGCGTGATCTGTCTGGCCCTGGCCGCTTGCGGTGGCGGCGGCGGCGACCGGGCCGAGGGTGTCAACCCCGGCCCCAACCCGCCCAATGGCCCCATACAGGGGATACAGCCGCCGCCGACGTCTGATTCGGTGGACGCCGACCAGTTGACCTCGGCCGACACAGTACAGGCCACCGTGACCGGCGTCACCATGGGCAGCGCGCCCACCGTGCGCTTTACCCTGGTGGCCAACGGCGGCCGCCGGGTAAGCGGCGTCGCTGACAGTGCCATCCGCGCCGGCCTCGCCAGGCTGGAGGCCGGCGGCGAGTTCGGCACGCTGAGCTGGATCACGGACATCCGCCGCGCTGAGGACCCGGTCTGCCGCAGTCAGAAGGATGTCGATGACAGCAACAACAAGTGCACCACGTTCACCGTGGAGCTGGACCCCGACGCGATCCCGGACTCGGCCCTGAAGGTGCAGGACCCGGTGGCCACGGGCAAGGTCGCCCGCGATCAGGGCACGACCGAATCCGGCGGCACGCTGGTGGCCAACGAGGACGGCAGCTACTCCTATACGCTGGTGACCGACCCGGGTGACCCGGCGGGGCTGACCGCCATGCACCGCACCTGCCTGCAGATCTCGCTGAAGGCCCCCACCAACAACGCCTGCGTCGACTTCGTGCCGAGCGACCTGGTGGACCCCGCCATCGGTGAGAAAGCCACTTCGGTGGACGACGGTTTCTACGCCAGCTACGACAGCCGGCAGCTGGTCGCGGACGCCACCTGCAACTCCTGCCACGACCAGCTGGCGTTCCACGGCGGCGGCCGCACCGCCACCGCCTACTGCACCAACTGCCACAACCCGGTCACGGCCGACGCCAACAGCGGCAACGAGCTCGACCTGGCGGTGATGGTCCACCGCATTCACCAGAGCGCCAACCTGCCCAGCGTCAGCGGCGGCAAGCCCTACAAGATCTGGGGCAACCGCAACAGCGAGCATGATTTCTCCGATGTCAGCTATCCGCAGAACACCCGCCAGTGCACGCGCTGCCACGCCGGTCAGGAGGACGTCGACTACGCCGAGGCCAACGGTCTGCCGGCGCCCCGGGCGGTGATAACGCCGGACGGCCACAAGTGGGCGACCTACGAGGGGCGCGAGGCCTGCGAATCCTGCCATGACAACAAGCTGACTCACGGCAGCGGCGGCTCGGCGCCCTGTAGTCAGTGTCACAATGGAGATGCCGATCCGGCGAAGAGCATCGCCGCGCGCCACCGCGACCAGGCCGAAGAGAATGCCCGCGCACTGACTTTTTCCGTGGTGAGCGTCACCAATACCGATGTGGGCGAGACGCCGGTGGTGCGCTACAGCCTCAACCGCAACGGCAATCCGATCGATGTCACGACATTCGATGGCGACATTAAGCTCGGCATAGCCTTTGATGCGGCCACCGATTACGTCAATACCGGGGCCTCGGTGCTGCCAGTGGAGATCAATGCCATCGCCAATGCCACACTGGTGCCGGGCAGCGACAACGTGTTCCAAGTCGACATCGGCGCGTATACCGTTCCCACGGGTGTCGATACCCTGGGCATCACGCTGATGGGCTTCGAGAACTTTGTGGACAGCAAGGGCAGGGCGCAGACCTCTGCCATCACCAGCCTGGATCACTACGCCGCCAGTCCCGAGAGTAGGCCCCCCACGGCGAGGAGGCTCGTGGCCGATATCGACAAATGTAATGACTGTCACCACCGCCTGGCGATGACCGATACAGCGCATAAGAATTTCCATGCAGCGCCGGCGAACAACCCCCAGGTGTGCGTCATGTGCCACGGCCCCAACCTGAGCTTTCAGGCGGACATCGGCACTAATTTCCCATTGCTGATACACGGTTTGCACGCCAGTGGCTTCCGGGCGACGCCCTACAAGGGTTACGACACTGCGCGCCTGCAATTCCCGGGTGACCTTGCCGACTGTGGCATCTGCCACCGCGAAGCTACCTATGAGCTGCCGCTGCCGATTGACTCGCCTCCCTTCAAGGAGGGCGCCGGCGTCTATTCGAGTCCGTTGGGTGCGACCTGCGCCTCCTGTCACGACGGTGACAAGGCCCGTGCGCACATGGAGTCGGCCGGCGGCGCGGTCTTCAGAGTGACCCAGCAGGAGGCAAGCGACGCCATCGAGACCTGTGACGTCTGCCACGGCAAGGGCCGCGACGCCGATGTCGACGCGGTTCACAACAAATAACGGGGCGCAGCGATGAAGCACAGCATTGCTCTACTACTGGTCGCGGGCTGCCTCGCCGCGCTGGCGGCCTGCGGCGGAGGCGGCGGCTCCGGCGGCTCCCTGGCCAGCGGCACGGCACCGGGCAGCGGCGGCGGCACCAAGCCACCGGTTGCCTACGCCCAGGCCGAGCAGATCGTCCCCTACATCACCAGCGCATCGGTCCCCGATGACGGCCGGGTGGTGATCGAGTTCCTGCTGCTGGACCAGGACGACGCCCCCATCGTCGACCTCACCGCGGGCGACATCAGCCTGACCCTGGCCAAGCTGCGCCAGGGCGTTGTCGGCAACCTCACCGGCACCTGGCAGTCCTATATCAACCGCATCGAGCAGCCGGGCGTGGGGCCCGGCACCGAGCCGAAGCTGCAGGCGACCAGTGAGAGCGGCGGCAACGGCGAGTTCACCAACCACGGCGGCGGCAGCTACCGCTACCGCTTTGCCGCCAGCGTCAAGAGCATTGACGAAACCCTGCTTGAGCAGGCGCGCGATGAGGGGCTGGACCTGAGCTTCGAGCCGCGCGTGTCGCACCGCGTCGGCATGCAGTTCCGCAACAGCCGCGAGCCCGCCAACCCCGTGTACGACTGGGTGCCGGCCACCGGCGCCGTCGATTACATCTTCCACCAGGACATCGCCGCCACCACCAACTGCAACCGCTGCCACGTCAAGCTGGCACTGCACGGCGGCAGCCGGGTGGAGGTCAAATACTGCGTGACCTGCCACAACGCCGGCACCACCGATGCCAACAGCGGCAACACGGTGGACATGAAGGTGATGATCCACAAGATCCACATGGGCGAGGACCTGCCCAGCGTCGTCGCCGGCGAGCCGTACATCATCTACGGCAACCGCGACCGGGCCAACGACTTCTCCACGGTGGCGTACCCGAACAACAT
This sequence comes from uncultured Gammaproteobacteria bacterium, assembly GCA_963792875.1. Classification (GTDB taxonomy): domain Bacteria; phylum Pseudomonadota; class Gammaproteobacteria; order Pseudomonadales; family JAHEGP01; genus JAHEGP01. The sequence continues at coordinate 1,034,139 of CAWBXV010000002.1, forward strand.
CCTCAACTGCGTCAACTGCCACGTGGGCACCGCCTCGGACCCGGGCGACGGCGCGCTGCAGCTGACGGCCCAGGGCGACAACTGGAACCAGTACGCCACCGCCGCCGCCTGCGGCAGCTGCCACGATCGCGTCGATGTGTCTGGAGAGCTCCTGACAGAGGATGCGTTTTTTGCCCAGCACTACGGCGGCCAGCCCACCGACCTGAACTGCATGAGCTGCCACGGCATCGGCGGCGTCGCCGGCCCCGTGGCCGACTCGCACGTCGACAACGACCCGGTAGCACAGGCGCGGGGGCTGATTGCCGCCGAGATCCTCGCCGTCGAGCAGACCCTGCCAGGGGAGTTCCCCCGCGTGACCTTCCGCGTGTTCAACCCGACGGACGGCAGCAACTACGACATTCTCACCGACCCGATCTGGCAGAACGGCAGCCTGTCGGTCAAGATCGGCTGGTCCACGACGGACTACACCAACGTCGGCAACCAGGGGAGCAGCGCCAGCACCATCTCCATGGACGCCAGGAGCACCGCTACACGCGTCGGCGACGGCAGCTTTGCGGTCACCTTCGACAAGCCGATACCCGATGCCGGCATCGCGCCCGGCATTCCCGCCAGCGGGTCCGGGGCAGCCGTGATCGAGGGCCGCGCCTCCTATGATGTCAATGGCGACGGCACCAGTGACCGCGTGCCGCTGACCAACGTGGTGAGCTTCTTCCCGATCACCGACAACCAGGCGGTGGCGCGCCGGCAGTCGGTCGACCTTGACCGCTGCCAGGTCTGCCACGAGCACGTCGAGTTCCACGGCAGTAGCCGCAGCGACAGCATCGACAGCTGCGTGACCTGCCACAATCCCCGCTACACCAAGTCCGGCGGCGGCTCGGTCAACTTCAAGCCGCTGATCCACGCCAAGCACCGCGAGGTGTTTCCCAGCATGATCTCCAACTGCCTGGCCTGCCACACCGACACCGGCCACCAGCTGCCGCTGCCGGCGGGGGTGCTGGCCACCACCATCAGCGCCGGTGCGGACGCCGCCGACCCGCGCGACGACACCGTGGTCACGCCGATCGCCTCGGCGTGCAGCAGCTGCCACGACGGTGACACCGCCAAGGCCCACATGGTCAACCCCGGTGGCGGCAGCTTCGCCACCACGCAGGCGGCCATCGACAGCGGCGACATCGTCGAGCAGTGCGACATCTGCCACGGCGCGGGCCGCGCCAACGACGCCGACAAGTATCACCGGCCGGTCGCGCCCTGACCCCGCCGAACGCCCGGCGGCGGCCGCAGCGGGTCCTGGCCCGGCGGCCGCCGACCGGCCGCTGGCCTCTCCGCCGGTGACGCGACGAAAGCGGCGGCTGCCCTAGGCAGTTGGCATCCGCAGTGCTAGTATCCAGTGGGCGCAACTCCTGCAGCCCGCTGGTGTGGCGCCCATCCCGACATAATGATTACCAAGGAGTTTCCACATGATTCATCCCCTCCAGCGGGGTGGCCGCTTATTGCTGCTGCTTGCCGCGGTGACCTGCGCTGTTCAAACGTCCGCCGAGGAGCTGCACCAGGCGCTCTTCAATGACGTTGACAAGACCATGGCCGCGGCCCGGGCCGTCGACGCCGAGCTGCTGGCGCCCAAGTCCTGGCAACGAGCCTACGACGCCTATGAGACGGCCGTCGGCCAGCTCAAAAGCGGCGCTTCACTGGACAAGATCCGCACTAACCTGGCCACCGCCAACGCCGAGTTCACCACTGCGGAGAAATCCGCCCGCATCGCGGAAACCGCTTTTGACAAGACCATCAAGGCCCGCAACGCAGCCCAGGTCGCCGACGCCCCCGACCTTGCCAGCGGGGAATGGCAGGATGCCGAGAAGGAGTTCAACCGGGCGACATCCAAGATGGAGTCCGGGAGCTCCGAAAGTGCCAAGAAAATCGCGCTCAACGCCAACGGGCTGTACCGCAACGCCGAGCTCGTAGCAGTCAAAGCCGGCGTCCTGGGTCAGGCCTGGACGCTGATCAACAAGGCGGACAAGGAGAAAGTGAGCCGCTACGCACCGGTGACCTTCGAGAAGGCGCGCTCCCTGGCCAATCGGGCAGAGCAATCGCTCACCAGCAACCGCTACGCGACCAGCGAGCCCGCTGAACTGGCGGCGCAGGCCGAATACGAGGCGCGCCATGGCTTCTACCTTGCCGGCGTCGTGCAGGCCGTCAAAGGCAAGCAGCGCACTGTCGAAGACGTCGTGCTGGACTGGGAGAAACCCCTCACCGACGTCGCCGAGGCGCTGGATATATCCGCGGATTTCAGCTCGGGTTACCAGGCGACAGCCGCCACCGCTGTCTCACTCATCGATGACCTGCAGGCGTCCAAGCAGGCGAGCAAGTCCGTCATGGCCGAGGCCCAGGAGTCAGAGCGCCTGCGCACGCAGCTGGCCGAGGTGGAAGCCCTGTTCAAGTCCGGCGAAGCGCGCATCCTGCGCGAGGGCAACGACCTGATCATTCGCCTGATCGGGCTGAGCTTTGCCTCCGGCAAGGCCAGCATTGAGCCCCGCTACTATGGCCTGCTCAAGCAGGTGCAGCGGGCGATGCTGTTGTTTCCCAAAGAGAACTTTGTCGTCGAAGGCCACACCGATTCGACCGGCAGCAGCACGATCAACATGCGCCTGTCGAAGGAGCGGGCCGATGCCGTGGCCGAGTATCTGATCGCCAACCTGGGCATGCCCAGGGCGCGGGTCATGTCGGTCGGTTATGGCAAGAACCAGCCCATCGCCGACAATGATTCCGCCGAAGGTCGGGCACTCAACCGCCGCATCGACGTGGTCGTGAAGAACGCCAGGGCAGCGCGCTAGCCCGGCGCCTGCGCGGGCTCCATGCGTGGGGCCCGCGCAATTTCTACGCGTCAGGTGCTGCCGCGCGGGTGAGGTCCTCGCGCAGGCTGAGGCTGGCCAGCCAGAACACGATACTGGCGCAGCCCCCGGCAATACCCATCACCAGCAGCGAATAGCGAATGGCTTCGTTGCCCAGGCTATCGAAGAACCAGTCGTTCATGATGCCCACCAGCATCGGGCCCAGGCCCAGGCCGATCAGATTGAGTACGAACAGCAGCAGCGCCGATGCCGTCGCGCGCATGCGCAGCTTGACCAGTCCCTGGCACATCGACAGCATCGGGCCGACATACATCGCGCCCAGAAAATAGAAGGGGATAAAGTGCAGCAGAGCGGTCTCCCACTCCTCGCTGAGCAGGAAGCCGATGACGAAGGGCACGCCCAGCAGCGACTGCAGCGCCGGCAGGCGCAGATACCAGCGGACGTCCCGGCGCGCCATCCGGTCGGTGAACTTGCCGCCCAGGTAACCTCCCAGACACCCCGCCACGCCGATGATCACGCCGAGATAGAGGCCGATATCGACGCCGTTGAGCCCGTGCACGCGGCCGAGGTAGGCTGGTCCCCACACCAGTACGCTGTACCCCGACAGCGACTGCACCGATGCCGCCACCATCATCAGCATGAATGAGCGGCAGCCGAGCAGGTAGCGCAGCACCTCGGCCATCGTCACCGGGCCGCTGTCGACGGTGCGATTCTCGGAGAGTCCCCTGGCGGGCTCGGCGATGGTGAATCTCACCAGCACGGCCAGCAGCAGGCCGGGCAGGCCGACCGCGAAAAAGGCCGCGCGCCAGCCGAACAGCTCCTTGAGGTAGCCGCCCGCGACAAAGGCGATCATGGCGCCCACGTAGACGCCCGTGGAGTAGATCGCCAGTGCCGTGGCGCGGCGCCGCGGTGGAAAGTAATCGGACAGCAGCGAGTGCGCCGGAGGGCTGCCGGCGGCCTCGCCGATGCCGACGCCGACTCTCGCGAGGGCGAGCTGGAAAAAATTCTGGGCCAGCCCCGAGGCCGCGGTCAGCCCGCTCCACAGCGTCAGGCCGATGGCGATGATGCTGCGGCGGGAGCTGCGGTCTGCCAGGCGCGCGATAGGGATGCCGGCGACGGTGTAGAACAGCACGAAGGCAAAGCCCACCAGAAAGCCCATGGCGCTGTCCGACACGCCCAGGTCGGCCTTGATATCGTCCAGCAGAATGCCAAGAATCTGGCGGTCGATAAAATTGAAAACGTAGACCACGAAAAGAATGGCCAGCACGTAGTTGGCATAGCCGCGGCTGGTGGCGGTCGATGCGGTTGCCGCCTGCTTGGCACTCATGGCTCTCTCCCTGGTCAATACGTGTCGATGCCTGCCCGGCGGGGTCGCGCGCAGGCACCGCGGTGCCTGCTGGTGCCTGGAGTGGGAACAGCGCCGGCCCCGCGTTTGGCGTCAGGCGGCGGTGTGGTCAATCAGTCCCTGAAGCGAACCAGGCAAAAGAGTATAATGGGCGCGGTACGTAGACGTCACGATCCGATGCCGCATTACCTGCGCAGGGGAACAGCATTGCAGAACTCGACTATGACCAGCCACTTTCTCGGCAAGGCGATTTCCGGACCATTTACCATTCCCTCCGGCATCGTATCGACACAGACGACCATCATCGATTACGTGTTCCGTCACGTGCCCGAGGTCGGCGTGGTGACCACCAAGAGCATCGGCCTGGCGCCCCGTGCCGGCAACCGTGAGCCGGTCTACAGCCAGTATGCGCCGGGTTGTTTCGTCAACGCCGTGGGCCTCACCAACCCGGGCGCGGAGCAGGCCGCCGCCGCTCTCGCCGGGCTCACCGTGCCCGACGATCGCTTCCTGCTGACGTCGATTTTCGGCGCCGACCTCGACGAGTTCGTGCAGGTCGCCCGCCTGCTGGCGCCCTGCTCCGACGGCCTGGAGCTGAATCTCTCCTGCCCCCACGCCAAGGGCTACGGCATGGCGATCGGCCAGGACCCGGAGCTGGTAAGGGCCATCACTGCAGCGGTCAAGGCCGCGGTCGATATCCCCGTCATACCCAAGCTGACGCCCAACACGCCGGATATCGGCCGCATTGCCCGCGCTGCGGTGGCGGGCGGGGCCGATGCCATCTGCGCCATCAATACCGTCGGCCCCGGGTTGTTCACCGCCTGGGGCCAGCCGGTGCTCAGCAACGGCCTGGGCGGCATGTCCGGCAAGGGCGTGCTGCCGCTCGGCCTCAAGTGCGTCAGCGAGATCCGGGCCGCGGTGGACTGTCCGATCATCGGCTGCGGCGGCATCAGCAGCGCCGACGACGTGCGCGCCTACCGCGATGCGGGGGCCAGCATCTTCGGCGTGGGCTCCGCGCTGACCGGGTTTGATTCGCGGCAGATGCGCGCGTACTTCAGCACGCTGGCCCGTGACCTGGCGGGCAGCGCCAACCGCGCGGAGGCGCAGGTGCGCTACGATATCGACATGAGCTTCCGCCCGGTGACGCTGGTGGAAAACAGCCGCGTGACGGACGACATCACGGTGCTGCGCTTCGATCGACGGCTCGATATCCAGGCCGGCGAATTCATCTTTCTGTGGCTGCCGGGGCTCGGCGAAAAGCCCTTCTCGGCGCTGACGGATGACCCCTTCACCCTGGCCGTCATCAACGTGGGGCAGTTCACTGCGGCCCTGATGGACCTCGAGCCCGGCACCCGCGCCTACGTGCGCGGCCCGTACGGCCAGCCGGTCGAGCCTCCCGAGGATGCGCGCATCATGGCCGTCAGCGGCGGCACCGGCCTGGCGGCGGTCTACCAGATCGCCCGCGACTTTGGCGAGGCGGAGATCCTGGTCGGCGCCCGCTCGCGCGACCGCCTCTATTTTCTCGACGAGTGCCGCGCCTGCAGCACCGTCCACGTGGCCACGGACGACGGCAGCGAGGGCTTCCACGGCCGCGTCAGCGAGCTGCTGCGCCAGCGCCTCGAGGCCATGAGCCCTGCCGAACGCGAGCGCCTCGTGTTCTACAATTGCGGCCCCGAGCCCATGGTGCACGCCGCCGTCGCGGTGCAGCGGGAATTCTGCCGGCCCGAGCGCATCTTCAGCGCCATCGACTACCTCACTAAGTGCGGCGTGGGCATCTGCGGCGCCTGCGCGGCGCCGGATGGCCGGCGCCTGTGTGTCGACGGTCCCTTTCTGGCAGAGGACGCCGGCTAGCGTCCAGCTTGCGAGCGGCCCATGCAGCGCGCCGGCGCGGGCCACGATCACAATGACAGGAGATATAGCCCATGCAGGAACAGCCCTTTGTCCTCGGTGCGAACCGTGAGACACGCATCCACCTGCCCCTGCGTATGGCCAATCGCCATGGGCTGATCAGCGGGGCCACCGGCACCGGCAAGACCGTGACGCTGCAGCGGCTGGCCGAGGGCTTCTCGCGGGCGGGGGTGCCGGTCTTCCTGGCCGATATCAAGGGCGATCTGTCCGGTCTGGCACGCCCCATCGAGCCCGGCGCGAAGATTGTCGAGCGGGTGAGCAGCCTGGGGCTGACGGATTACCGGCCCGGGGCCTCTCCGGTGGCGTTCTGGGACCTCTACGGCCGCAGGGGGCATCCCATCCGCGCCACGGTGTCGGACATGGGTCCGCTGCTGCTGGCCAACCTGCTGGCGCTCAACGAGACCCAGACCGGCGTGCTGTACGCATTATTCCGCGTCGCGGACGATCAGGGCCTGCTGCTGCTCGACATGAAGGATCTGCGCGCCCTGCTCAGCTGGGCGGCCGCTCAGCGCAAGGCGCTGGAGCCGGATTACGGCAGTCTCAGCCCGGCCAGCATGGCGGCGATTCAGCGGCGCCTGCTGGTGCTGGAGGAGCAGGGCGGCGAACACTTCTTCGGCGAACCGGGCATCGAGCTGGCGGACCTGATGCGGACGGATTTCTCCGGCAGCGGCGTCATCAGCGTGCTCGATGCCACGGCGCTGATGGGCCAGCCGCAGCTGTACGCCATGATGCTGCTGTGGTTGCTGTCGGAATTGTTCGAGCAGCTCCCCGAGCGGGGCGATGCCGACCGGCCGGCGCTGGTATTCTTCTTCGACGAAGCCCACCTGCTGTTCGACGACGCGCCCAAGGTGCTGCGCGACAAGATCGAGCAGGTGGTGCGCCTGATCCGCTCCAAGGGCGTGGGCATCTATTTTGTCACGCAGAATCCGCTGGACGTGCCCGATGAAGTGCTCGGCCAGCTCGGCAATCGCATTCAGCACGCCCTGCGGGCCTTTACGCCCCGGGATCAGCGGGCCGTCCGCGCCGCCGCCCAGACCTTCCGCGCCAACCCGGCGCTCGATACCGAGGCCACCATCACCGAGCTGGGCGTGGGCGAGGCGCTGGTGTCGCTGCTCAACGACCGCGGCCAGCCGACGCCGGTAGAGCGGGTGAACATCGCGCCGCCGGCCTCGCGCATCGGCCCGCTGACGGACGCTGAACGGCAGGACGAGCTGGCGCGCTCGCCGCTGCGGCACCGCTACGACGCCTTACTTGACCGGGAATCCGCCTACGAGGTGCTGCGGGCGCGGGCCGAGCGCGAGGCGCTGCAGACTACTGAACGCCAGCCGCCGCCCGCTCGTCGACGCAGCGCCGCGGACCCCCTCGATACCCTGCTCAACAGCGCCGCCAGGACCGTCGGCAACCGCCTGGGTCGCGAGCTGGTCCGCGGCCTGCTGGGTTCGCTGCGCGGCAGCCGGCGGCGCTGACGCGGGCGCCGCCCGAAAAAAAAGGGGCAGCCTGCGGCTGCCCCTGCGGGGACGGGCAATGGTCGGCAACCTAGACCCGCAGTTGGGCTCTTCTACGCATTTCAATACGCCGATGAAAATCATAGCGGTCAACTGCGGTTTCTAGGGCTAACTGCGCGACTGCTGCCCGCTGTCGTCGGCGCTGCTCTGATCCGGCTGCGGCGCCAGCTCCGCGGCCGCGCGCGGCGTTTCCTCCTCGGCGGGGGCTTCGGCGCCCGTTTCGGCGGCGTCGGCCTCTGCCCCGGCGGCGTCCGCCGCCGGTTGCGGCGCTGCCATCGCCAGCTGTGGCAGTGCCACCTGGGCGATGCGGTCGTAGTCGAACTGGCTGATGGTGAAGGCCTGGTCGCGATCGCTGCGCTGTACCAGATAGGTCTCGCCCGCCTTGGCGAAGGCGTAGTCCCACTGGCCGTCGGGTCCGCTGACGGCGACGCGGATGGCGTCCGCGGCCGGCTTGGCCTCGGCGATGCCCATCACGCGCAGACTCTTGAACGCGGCCGCCAGCTGCTCGGCCTTGGCGGGGTCGAGCGTGGTGCCCTCGCCCCGTGCCAGCGTCCATTGTTCACCCTGCTTCGCCAGCGCGTAATCCCCGCCGCTGATCGTGGTGAGTCCGCTGGCGCTGAGCAGCGCCTTGTCGAGCCAGTCCTTGCCGCTGGCGGGCAGCTCGTAGCTGTTCAGCGTCACGCTGTAGATGGCATTGTCGCCGGGGCGGCGCACATGTACCTTGCGGAACCCGGGCGATGAGCCCACCAGCAGTTCGCCGGTCTTCTGCTCGCCGGCGTACAGCTCGATGCGCCGCTGGAACTTGTCGTCCGCCACCTCGAAGCGCGCCTGCGCCGCCGGCGTGGTGGCGACGGGCCAGCCGCTGTGCACGGCCTGCAGTTTGGACAGCAGCGCGTCGAGCTGAGCGCCGTCGACCGGCAGCTGCTGCTCGTCGGGCAGCAGCCAATGCCCGTCGACCTTGCTCAGGGTGACGTTGTGGCTGCCGTCGCTGATGGCGATGCGGGTGAGGTCGTCACGCGCGAACGCCAGCAGGTCCTGAGTCTGCAGGGACTGCTGCTGTTGCCGTCCCTGCCAGTAGAGGCCCAGCACGGCAGCCAGCTGCACGACCAGCAGCGCGGCGAGTATATTCTTCAACTTGTTCATGTCATGCCTCCTTGATCAGCTGCTGGTGGGCAGCAGTTGCAGAAACGCCGCCTGCCTGGCGCGTTTGCGTCGGCGCTGCAGCAGGGCGATGCCGACCAGCGCCGCCGCCGCCAGTACGTAGTTCAGGTATTCCCAGAACAGCTGCGTGCCGTGTTCCATCGGCGGCAGGGTGCGGTTGAAGTGGCTGCGCGAGCGGATGCCGAGCAGCCCGGCGTCCTCCAGGGACCAGTCGACCGCGTTCGCCACCAGCTGCAGGCTGCTGAGGTACTCGCTGCCTGCTGCCGAGCCTGCCAGCTGGATCATCTGGTCCTGCAGGAAGTCGTTGGACGAGAACAGGATGATGCGCGCCGACTCGGGCGAGCGCTCGATTACGCCCGACACCTTGGCGGCCTTATCGGCCGCGTGCTCGTCATCCTGAGCGCCTGCCTCGGTCGCGTCCGCGGCTGCGTCCGCCGCCGCCTGCTCGGCCGCGGCCAGCAGCGGCGACGGCTTGCCGGCGAAGTAGGAGTCGAAGCGGCCGGCGCTGACCACGCCCAGCAGCCGCGACTGCTGCGCGCCCGATGGCTGCCAGTCGCTGAGCCCGTTGCGGTCGAAGCGGGGCATCACGTCGGTGGAGGTGGAGACCCACGATTGATCCGAGCTGCTCAGCAGTTCGGTGATCTGGCGATCGCCCTGCTGGTCGCCCGCCACCGTGATGGGCGAGGCCCAGTTCACGGTGACCTGGGGAAGGTCGCTGGTCACCGGGCTGTCGCCGTTGAGCCCCTTGCCGCGCACGTCGACGAAGTAAGGGTAGTCGAGCATGCGGACCTCCTGCACCTGGAAGCCGCCGAGGTTGCGGCTCACCGGGATGGGGAAGGCCGCGTTCTGGGGGTCCAGCACCAGCTCGTGCTCGATCTTGAGCCCGTGGTGGCCCAGCCACTCGTCGAGGCCGCTCTGGTGGGGCAGCAGGTTGAGCTGCTGATTGGCGAAGCTGGCGCTGAACGGCGATGTGGCCGCGATCACCGTGCCGCCCTGCATCAGGAACTGGTCGATGGCGAACAACTGCTTGTCGTCCAGCTCGCTGGGTGCCATCAGCAGCAGGATGTCGGCCTCGCCGGACACGCTGCCGTCGCTGAGGTCTTCGGGCTGTACCGTCAGCTCGGCCCCCAGGAAGTTCTGCAGCTCGTCAAAGCGGGGCCCCTGGGGCATGCCGTACGGCATCATGCCCGGGACGGCGGGGCCGGGCGTCACCAGGGCCACGGTCTTGGTGAAGCCGCTGGCGAAGCGCTTGATGCCGGCCTTCAGGTTGCGCTCGAAGCTCGCCTCGCTCATGTCTTCCAGCGGAATCTGCACCGCCTGGTCGCCGTGCGCCAGCGTCAGGTAGAAGTAGAAGCGGTCGTTGCTGAGCAGGCTGGTGGCCATGGGACGCAGGCCGTAGTCCTCGGCGATCCGGCGCGCGACTTCGCCACCGTTGGCGTCGGGATCGATGATGTTCACCGAAAAGCGCCCGCCCGACTCCTGCTGAAACTTGTCGGCGACCGCCTCGACCCCCTTGCGGAACACGGCGAGCTGTTCAGGCAGCGCGGCGTCGGGCGAGATATAGGCGTTGAAGGCGACCTTGCCCGGCACCGTGTCGAACAGATTGCCGCCCGCCTGGTAGGTGTTGAGCACGCGCTTGATGGCGCGGGTCAGGTCGTGCTCGGGGTTGCGCAGCTGGACGTCGATGTCGGACTCGTTGCTGGCCTTGACCTCGATCAGGTCGCGGAACCCCAGCACCTGGTGCTGGTCGCCGTACTGTACCAGCACGTTGAAATAGGAGCTGACGATCGACGCCTGGTAGCGGTCGGCCACCTGGAAGGGCACCGGCTGGATGCCGTACTTCTGGTTGGCCTCCTGCTCCAGCTCCGGGTCGGTGACCGGGTCGACGAACTCCACCCGCACCTTGCCCTTGCCGGCGATCTCGTACTCCTTGATGAGGTCGCGCAGCTGGGGCACCAGCGGCGCCAGCAGCGGGTGCGTCTTGGCGCTGAAGTAACCGCGCACCAGCAGCGGCTCCTGCAGCTGCTGCAGGTATTGCTCGGTGGCGTCGGAGATCGAATACTGCTTGCCGCGGGTGGCGTCGATGCGCAGGGTGTCGATCTGGCCCAGCCACAGGTTGGCCCCCAGGGCGTTGGCCAGCAGCAGGGCGGTCACGGCCCGCCAGGCGCTGTGCCGCGGCTTGCTGCCGGTGGCCGCCCAGCGCTCCTTCTCCAGCACGTAGGTATTGAGCGCCAGGAACACGGCGATGATGCTGAGGTAGTAGTACAGATCGCGCAGGTCGATCACGCCGCGGGTGATGGACTCGAAGCGCGAGCCGGTGCCCAGCAGGCGCAGCCACTCACCGCCCCGGTTGCCGAAGAAGTCGGTGATGGTCGGCGTGCCGATCAGATAGAACAGGCTGCACAGCGCCACCGAGCTGATCAGGCTGACGATCTGGTTGTCGCTGCGGGCCGATACGAACAGGCCGATGCTCAGGTAGGCCGCGCCCAGCAGGAAGGTCGCCAGATAGCCCGCCCACACCGGTGCCCAGTCCAGGTCGCCCATCAGCGCCACCGAGATGGGCAGCGGCAGGGTGATGATCAGGGCGATGGCCAGCAGGGCCAGGCAGCCGAGGAACTTGCCGGCGACGAAATGCCACAGCGGCACCGGCTGGGTGAGCACGTGCTCCAGGGTGCCGGTGCGCCGCTCCTCGCTCCACTGACGCATGGTCAGCGTGCTCGCCAGGAAGATCAGCAGCAGCGGCATCCACTCGAACAGCGGCCGCACGTCGGCGATATTGCGGGCGAAAAACGCCTCGCCCCAGAAAAACACGAACAGCGTCACGGCGGCAAAGGTACCCAGAAACAGGTAGGCCACCGGGGACGCGAAAAACAGGGTGATCTCCTTGCCGGCGATGCGCCGGACGGTGGAGGAGTGCTTGTTGTCAGGCTGCATGGTTCAGTGTCTCCTGGGGTTGCGGGGCCGTGTGGGCGTTGCTGACCTCGCGGAACAGACTCTCCAGATCGCGGTGCTCGCCGCGCAGCTGATACAGCTGGTGGCCGCCGTTGACCACCGTCGCCGCGATGGCGGCGCACAGCGCGCTCGCGTCGCTGTCCTGGGCCAGCGTGATGCGGTAGCGGTCTCCCGGGAGCTTTTCACCGGGCCGCGCCTGCGCCCGCTCGACGCCGACCACGCCGGCCAGGCTGCCCACGGCGCCGGTGACGTTCTCGGGCGCCATGCTGGTGTCCAGCAGCAGGTGATTGCTGCGGCGCAGCGTCTCCAGCCGGGCATCGACCACCAGCCGGCCACCGCGCAGAATCAGCACGCGGTCGCACAGCGCGTCGACCTCCTGCATGATGTGGGTGGAGAGGATGACCGTGGCTTCGCGGGCGATGTCGCGGATCAGCTGGCGCATCTGGTCGGTCTGAGTGGGGTCGAGCCCATTGGTGGGCTCGTCCAGGATCAGCAGCTCGGGCTGTCCCAGCAGCGCCTGGGCGACGCCCACCCGCTGCTTGAAGCCGCGCGACAGCGTGGCGATGGGCGCCAGCAGCTTGTCGCCGATGTCGGTGGCGCCGATGGCGCGGCGAATCTGGGCCACCTTGTACGCGCCGGCCAGGCCCTTGAGCGTGGCGGCGTAGTCCAGGTAGTCGGCGACGGACATCTCCGGGTACACCGGCAGGCACTCGGGCAGATAGCCCAGGTTCTGCTGAATCTGCCGGGCGTGGCTCGCGATCTCGAAACCGTTGACGGCGATGCTGCCCTGGTCGGGTTCCAGGTAGCCGCTGAGCATCTTCATGATCGTGGTCTTGCCGGCGCCGTTGTGGCCCAGCAGCCCCACGATCTCACCCTTGCCGATAGCGAAATTGACGTCCGCCACAGCTACGAAATCCCCGTAGCTGCGGCTCAGCTGTCTGACTTCCAGCATGGTACTCCTCACTGCGTATTTGCGTATTATTGATGATGCCCCGGGGCCCGGGGCGGGTTATGGCAACGGCTGCGAGCGGGCCTGCGCCCGGCCTGGCGAGCCTGCCACGCCTGCGGCGCAGGGCGTGGTCTGCGTTGAGACCGCGGCGGGGGCGATCGGTTCGCCGCCGCGGCGCACAATTCAGCGACGCGACGCGGCGCGCGGTGCCCATGACATGCGCTGGCGTGGATGAAGGGAAAGTGCGCGGGCGTATCAAGGGTGATCTTGGCTGCTTGCTGTGGTTGTCCGTTGCGTGTCCGTTGCGGCGGCAGGTCCGGGTCGCAACCCGTCTCTGCAGCGCGGCCAAGCCTATGCAAAGCCGCTGTGGCTGTCAACCGCAGGGCGCGTTCAAGCTGTGGGCAGGGCGCGCACATCGGGAGGGGTCGCGTGCGGCGCCTTTTGAGCTGTGCTGGCAATGCGGGTAGACTGCGCAGCCAGCGGCGCGAAGGCGTGGAGGAATTGCAGCGGTGGATGTCTATCTGGTCGGCGGTGCGGTCCGGGACGAACTCCTGGGCCGTGCCATGGCCGATCGCGACTGGGTAGTGGTGGGCGCCACCCCGCAGGAACTGCTCGACCGCGGCTTCAGGCAGGTCGGTCGCGAGTTTCCCTGCTTTCTGCACCCCGAGACCCACGAGGAGTATGCGCTGGCGCGCACCGAGCGCAAGTCGGGCCGTGGGCACACCGGCTTCATCTGCGACTTCGGCCCGGAAGTCACGCTGGAGGCCGATCTGGCCCGTCGGGACCTCACCATCAACGCCATCGCCCGGGCTGAGGATGGGCGCTACATCGACCCCTATGGCGGTCGTGCCGACCTGCGGGCGCGGGTGCTGCGCCACGTGTCGGAGGCCTTCGTCGAGGACCCGCTGCGGGTGCTGCGGGTGGCGCGCTTCCAGGCGCGGCTGGCGCCGCTGGGCTTTGCGGTGCATCCCGACACGCTCGCCCTGATGCGGCGCCTGGTGGAGACGGGCGAGCTGTCCGAGCTGACGCCCGAGCGGGTCTGGAAGGAGCTTTCGCGCGCGCTGGTCGAGCCGGCACCGAGCGCATTTTTCCGCGTGCTGCGATCCTGCGGGGCGCTGCGCGTGCTGCTGCCCGAAGTCGATGCGCTGTTCGGCGTGCCCCAGCCGCCGGCCCACCATCCGGAGGTGGATACCGGCGAGCACGTCATGCTGGTGCTGGAGTGCGCGCGGGCGCTGAGCGATGAGCCGATGGTGGCCTGGGCGGCGCTGCTGCACGATCTGGGCAAGGGCCTGACGCCGCCGGCGAAGTGGCCCCGGCATATCGGCCACGAGCGGGCCGGGGTGGCGCTGGTGCGGGCGGTGTGCGCGCGCTTCAAGGTGCCCAATGCCCACGCCGAGCTCGCCGAGCTCGCCTGCGAGTATCACCTGCTGTGCCACCGCCTGCAGGAGCTGCGTCCGGCCACCGTCATGCGGCTGCTGGAGCGCCTCGACGCGCTGCGGCGCCCGCAGCGCCTGGAGCTGTTTGCGCAGGTCTGCGAGGCCGACGCGCGCGGCAGGTCGGGCTTTTCCGGGCGGGACTACCCCCAGGGGCGCCTGCTGCGCCTTGCGGCCGATGCCGTACGCAGCGTCGATGTGCAGCCGCTGCTGGCCGAGGGCCTGCGCGGCAAGGCGCTGGCGGCACGGCTGCGCGAGCGCCGCATCGCGGCGATCGGCGGCCTGGTCACGGCGGCTGATCGAGGAGGAGAATCGAGTGATGTGGGATGAGCGCTACCGCGCCGGGCACTATGTCTACGGCGTGGAGCCCAATGACTTTCTGCGGGAGTACGTGTCGCGGCTGCCGCCTGGGGGGCGCGTGCTGTGCGTGGCCGAGGGCGAGGGGCGCAACGCCGTGTTTCTGGCGCAGCAGGGCTTTGCCGTGACCGCCGTGGACGCCTCGGCGGTGGGGCTGGCCAAGGGCGAGCGGCTGGCCCGCGAGCGCCGCGTCAGCGTCGAGTGGGTGTGCGCGGATCTGGCGAGCTACGATCTTGGCGAGGAGCGCTGGGACGGCGTCGTGTCGATCTTCTGCCACCTGCCCGAGGCGCTGCGGGTGGATCTGCACCGCAGGGTGGTGTCGTCGCTCCGATCGCAGGGCGTACTGCTGCTCGAGGCCTACGCGCCGGCCCAGCTCGGGCGCGGCACCGGCGGACCGCCCGACGCGGCGCTGCTGGTGAGTGCCGCGGCGCTGGAGCGGGAGCTGCAGGGGCTGTCCTGCGAGCTGCTGCGCGAAATCGAGCGCGACGTGGTCGAGGGCACGCTGCACACCGGCCGGGGTGCCGTGGTGCAGCTGATCGCCCGCCGCCTCCGCTGAGGTCGGCGCCGCCATCGAGCGGGCTGCCACGCGCCGCGAAGCACGCCATCGACAATTTTTTGATCAAATCATCGCACCGCGACTATGCTGCCGGCAGCGGATGCTCTATAAGTGGCGGTATCTTTTGCGCGGGGGCCCGTCATTGAACCAGTCAACATCGCTGTCCGGTGAGGGCGGCGGGGATGTATTCGAGCATATTGCGCTGGCTCTGGAAGCCCCCGGCTACATCGTTCTCGATCAGTGCCTGCCGCCCGGCCTCACCGACGCTCTGTTCGTGCAACTCAAGGCGCTCGATTTCGATCAGTTCCGGCAAGCCGGTGTGGGTCGCGAGGACTGCCGCCAGCTCAACCGCTTCGTGCGCACCGACGAGATCGCCTGGGTCGAGCACCCGGACGGCGCTATCCGCGGCTATCTCGCCTGGATGGAGGAGCTGCGCCAGGCCCTCAATCGCCGCCTCTTTCTGGGGTTGTTCGACTACGAGTGCCATTTCGCCCGCTATGCCGAGGGCGCCTTTTACAGAAAGCATCTGGATGCCTTCAAGGGGCAGCGCAACCGCATCGTCAGCACGGTGCTGTACCTGAATCCGCAGTGGCAGCGCGAGCATGCCGGGGAGTTGCTGGTGTTCGACCGCGCTGGCGGCGACATCATCGAGACGGTCGCGCCCGCCTGGGGCCGACTGGTGATCTTTCTCAGCGAGGAATTCCCCCACGAAGTGGCCGTCACCCACCGGCCGCGCTACAGCCTGACCGGCTGGTTCCGGCTGAACAACTCGGTCTGCGGCCAGTTGGACCCGCCGCGCTGACGGTCGCCCACGCCGCCGTCCGTCGATCACGCCGGGCTGTCGCTGAGCCGGATGGCGGCGCTGCGGGTCTGCCGTGCCAGCGTCTCCGCGTCGAGCCGGGTCAGGCGGCCCTCCTGCACCAGCAGGCGGCCGTTGACCCAGCTGTAATCCACCCGTGCGTTCTGGCACAGCAGCAGGGCTGCCACCGGGTCGGCGTGGGCCCCGACGAAATCGTGCCGCCAGGTGTCGAAGGCGATGAAATCCGCCGCCATGCCGGGCGCCAGGTAGCCGATATCGTCGCGACCCAGGCACTGCGCGCCGCCGCGGGTGGCGATCGCCAGCGCCTCGCGGGCGGTCATGCCGGCGACGTCCAGCTCTCTGGTACGGGCCAGCAGCAGCGCCATGCGTGCCTCCTGCAGCAGGTTGCCGGTGTCGTTGGACGCCGAGCCGTCCACGCCCAGCCCGACGCGGACGCCGGCGTCGAGCATGGCCCGCACTGGCGCGGCCCCACTGGCCAGGCGCATATTGCTGCAGGGGCAGTGCGCCACGGCCGTGCCGGTGCCGGCGAACAGCGCGATCTCCTGTCCGTCGAGCTGCACGCAGTGGGCGTGCCAGACGTCGTCGCCTAGCCAGCCGACGGCCTCGGCCCAGGCGCCGGGGCGCAGGCGGTAGTGGCGGGCCATGAAGGCGATGTCCTCGCGGTTTTCCGCCAGGTGGGTGTGCAGGCGCACCCCGGGATACTGGCGCGCGAGCGCGGCGCTGTCCCGCATCAGTCCGCTGGACACCGTGAAGGGCGCGCACGGGCCCAGCGCTATCCGCAGCATGGCGTAGCGCGAGGGGTCGTGGTAGTGCTCGATGAGGCGCTGCGAGTCCCTGAGGATGTGTTCCTCGCGCTCGACCAAGCGGTCGGGCGGCAGCCCGCCCGCACTCTCGCCGATGCTCATGCTGCCGCGCACTGCGGTAAAGCGCAGGCCGATCTCCTGCAGCGCCCGGATCTCGTCGTCGATGCGGCAGTCGTTGGGCAGGATGTACAGGTGGTCGCTGGTGGTGGTGCAGCCGCTGAGCAGCAGCTCGGCCGCGGCGAACTGCGCGCTGAGGTAGATGTCGGCGGCGCGCAGATTGGCCCAGACGGGGTAGAGGGCCTTGAGCCAGGGGAACAGGGTGCCGTCCGGCGCCACCGCCCGCGTCAGCACCTGGCAGAAGTGGTGGTGGGTGTTGACCAGCCCGGGCGTCACCACGTAGCGCCCCCGCAGGTCCAACACCTCGTCGGCGCCGGCGCCGGCAAGCTCCTGGGTGGTGCCCACGGCGGCGATGGTGTTGCCGCGCAGCAGCAGCGCGCCATCGGCGATCTCCCGGCGCGCGTCATCCATCGTCACCAGGGTATGAATGCGCTTGACCAGCAGCGTCCTGTCCTCAGGCACCGCCGCCCCGTTGGGCTGCAGCGGGGCGGCGGTCGGGTTGCGGGATGGTCGGCTCATGGCGGGGCGGTCTCTGGGTGGCTGCTGCGCCCTCAGTGGGTCTGCGCCACGTGGCACTGGTCGCAGAAATAGCGCCGCGGCGAAACTGCCGCCGGAAAATTGCCGTCGCGATCCATGAAGTGGGCCACGCTGGCCATAGGTGCCGGCGATGCGCCGCCCACCGCAGTGGCGGCGATGGTGGGTGCGGCAGATGCGGCGAGCACGATGAAGGCGAGGCGCTCTGCTCCACGAGAGACGGGCGCCTGGGCGTGGCTGGCTGGAGCGTCAGTCATGGTCGATTCCCGGTTGCTCAGGCTTGCAGATGCCGGTCGCGATACCGCTGCAGCGGACGCCACGATATGGGCATGACAACGTTCAGGCGGATGCCCCTCGGTTGATCTTATACCGCCGGGCACCTGCGGTCCACGCCTCAGAATTTGTAGCGAACGCCGGTGACGATGCCGTAATCACTGGTCGATTCGGCCTCTGTCGAGGGTTCGTTGTCGTAGCGGTAATAGACCTGACCGACGTCCCAGAAGAAATCCTTGAGCAGCTCAAGGCTGATGCGGCCGTCGAAATTGACCCGGTAGCGGCCTGCCGTCGTGAGGTTGGCAAAGGTGGACAGGTCGGCCTTGAGTTCCAGGCGCGGGTTGTCGTACCGGAACGCCAGCAGGTTCGTGTCGAACACCAGTTCCAGGTTGTTCTTCTGTCGGCCATCGTTGGTATATTCCCGGTTGCCGCTCAGTAAGCCCGACAGCCAGAGGTTGGTGCGGTTGCTCAACACGACGGCCCGTCCACCGCCATAGCCGACACCCCCCCCCCCGCAGGTTGATGCCCAGTTCGTCGTTGCGGCCGGCTGCGATGGTGCTGCGGGTGAGCCAGCGCCTGGCGCGTATGCCAAGGTGGTTCAGCTCGAAATCGCTGTTGGTCTTCAACTGCCCGCCAGGCTCGAGAGTGCTGAATGAGTTCAGTTTCACATTGGTCAGGGTGCGGGCCGTGCGGTGATGTCGCTATGCTGTTCCGGACGCGCGGCCTCACGTTTTCTGGAGAGTTGATGAGGGCGCGTGTGCGGATGAGAGGCTGGAGAAAGCCAACGCGGCATGCCGAGGTTCTGCCAATCAGCGGTCAAACGGGCTGCGGACAGGCTTGCAAGAATCGTATCTGGAGCGTCTGATTGTGGTTGCTGCGTTCCGCAGAAGGGTCAAGGCGACACCGGATGAGAGGCCTGATATTGAGCGATCACAAACTAACAACGGTTTAAGATGTGGTGTCTTAAACGGTCAGTGATGGTCTTGCGAGGTTTTTCAAAATGGTGCCCAGGAGAGGACTTGAACTATTAGGGGGTCTAGATAAAACCCTTTAATATCAGATGGATACATTTATTTTTCGGTG
>CAWBXV010000003.1:0-501889 GCA_963792875.1 uncultured Gammaproteobacteria bacterium
TCGGCTAACTGATTGATTCTTGGGGGTAGGGGCAGCCCGAATGTTCACATATGGATTTTGCGGAAGTCTTGAAAACCCTTGAAAAAGGCCACAATGCGCCCGGGTGGTCGACGAATGGCATGTGCGGTGGCTCGGGCTGCAACCTCTACGTTCGCCGTCCCGGGCAGCTCGATGCCCTCGCCGCGGAGTGCCGGGCCATCCTCGACGCCTGCAATGTAGAGATCGAAACCGAGCGAACCGCGAAAACGGCGCTCGATAACAGGCGCCCCAGCGGGACGGTCGAGTGGCAACTGGCCGCCTCGGGATTCTGGGACGACGATAGTTATCACTCGGGGCATATCGCCTACTAGTACAGCGATGCTTAATAGCCCCACATCAGAATGACCTCTTGGCAAGCTCGTTAGTTTCTGGCACGGTGTGTGCCAAAGAGAGTAGCCACGAGCGAAGTCCAGAATGGGTGTACCGAAGTATCGCATTACGTTGACGGAAGAAGAGCGGGATGTTTTGAACCGAATTGTTCGTAAACATACGGAAAGTCAGCATGTTGTCACAAGAGCCAAAATCATCCTTCGTGTTGATGAAGACCAGCAGCAGCGTAAGGTCATCGCGGCGAAGTTAGGGGTCGAAGAGCATTTGGTAACCACATGGATAAAGCGCTGGCTTGATAGGAAGGAGTGCGCAGTGATTGAGCGTCTTCAGGACCTTCCGCGCCCAGGGTCTCCTAGGGTGATCACACCGGAACAATGGTGCCAGATTATCGCCATGTCCTGCGAAAAACCATCGGAGTATGGTTTGCCGATTACCGATTGGTCGCAACGTGAATTGGCAAAGGCAGTCATCAAGCAAGGGATTGTGGAAGCGATATCGCCGTCGCATCTGGGCAGGGAGTTAAAAAAAGGACATCCAGCCGCACCGAACCCGCTACTGGCTGAACGCCAAGCCGGATGCGCGCAAAGAGGAGAGGATCACTGAGATCTGCGGGGTGCTACCAGCGTGCTGCGACTGCGCCTGGGGAGTTGGTCTTGAGTGTTGATGAAGCCAGCGGAATTCAGGCGCTGGAGCGAACCGATGACATATCTGCCCATTGCTCCAGGGAAGCCCCGGGCGAGGGAATTTGAATATGAGCGCCATGGTACCCAGATCCTGATAGCGGGTATCAATGTGGCGACCGGCAAGGTTCAGGGTATCTGTGGGGAGACCCGGACAGAAGAGGATTTTGTTGGCTTCATCCGTGGCATGATCCAGAAAAACCCCGCTACAGTGTCTATCATTTCGTCTGTGATCAACTGAATACCCACAAGTCCGAAAGCCTGGTGAGATTCGTTGCGGATCATTGTGGTGCCGATACTGATCTGGGCGTGAAGGGTAAGTCGGGCATTCTAAAATCGATGGAGACGCGTGAGCGGTTTCTGAACGACAGAAGTAGGTCCGTCGTGTTTCATTACACGCCGCGACACACTTCCTGGATGAATCAGATTGAAATCTGGTTTGGGATATTGATGAGGAAAGTCGTTCGGCGTGGCAATTTCTCTTCACAAGAGGACCTGAAGCAGAAAATTTACGCGTTCATCAAATACTTCAACGAAACAATGGCCAAGCCATTCAAGTGGACCTATGAAGGCAAGGTATTGAAGGCCTGATTTGATGAATGATATTTGCACAGCGATGTACTAGGCACATTGGCTTGTAGCCAAGCACTGGCCGTACACACGACAGATACAAAGTATCTTGATATACTTATCGATGTTCCTGAAGGGCAGGAAATCAAGCAGACCGCCGCTGAACCCTGCTTCATTGGTGATTCCTCTTGTAAATAATGATAGTCCAACTTCATATACAGTAATTCCCGGAGGAACGAGCGGAACTTGGGATCTCTGACAGCCCGGAGTATACTATCGGCAACGTCAGAGCCGTGTTGGGTGACGGGTTCTTCATCGGCATCGACGTCAATACTACGACGGCTGAGACTGAAACACTGGATAAGGTGTTGTAGGCATCTGGGACCCAGATGCCGTTGATCAATCCTTCCTGAATCCTCACACGGCTTACACTACTCGCGCAATGGCCGACGGTGGCGTTGAAGGCACAGTTATAGGAGCGGGGGACATACAAAATGGAACGGGCTTCAGTGATTCGGGTATTAGGGCAGATTATCGATATTTCCGGCTTTGACGCTGACTGGAAAATTCAGATTAATGTTGTCCAGAGCGGGAGTGTTGACGGACAAGAGCAGTACTTTGCAATTCCAGAGGCACGCTTGGTTCCGTTGCCCGCCGCTGCCTGGCTCTTCGGCTCCGGGTTGCTTGGCTTGGCGGGCGTTGCTCGCAGGCGCAGCAGCGCGAAGGGCTGATTGGAAGGTGTAAGCCTGTACCATCGCGCAGGGCCACCTGACAGGCGGCTCTGCGCGAGTTCTTGCGAGGCCAGCTTCGTTGGCATGTCTGTCCCGGTAAAACGGAGCCTTTGCGCGGAAATTTAAATTACCTTGAGTTTGAGTGGTTTCAGGTCAGGATTGGGCTGTCTTCCGGCCATCAGTCGGTCAACTTCGCGATCGCTTCAATTCGAAACACCCCCCTGTCTTCGCTGCGGGGCAGTCCCTAGGGCTTCCCCGTCGCTCCTCCAGATGCTTTAACACTCCCCTGCACAACGCCAGCGCTAAAGGGGACAGATTTATTTATTGCCGTAAATAAATCTGTCCCCTTTGGTTCTCGCTCGATCCCGGCCAGTTCTCCGATTGGCAAATTGCCGCAGTTTTAGCCCGCAGCAGTTGACACGAATACCTGTGACGCAGCGCACGCTTTTTCTTTAACCTTCGCCATAACACTTTGGCTATAGCGTGACGGCTCCGCCGGTCTAACGTAATGCCAAAGTGGCAACGATGTGTGGGGGCTCCGGCCGCTCGCCCGATGGCGGTGAGCGGTCGATCGGTGACGCCCCGACCCAGACCATGGCAGAGAGGAACTGACAATGTACAGTCGCAAAAGCAATGTGGGCACGGCCGTTATGGCGGCATCATTCGCCGCGGGTCTGCTGAACACCGGCGCCGCCTCGGCGGCTACCGCGTCCTGGGATTTCGGGACGCTGGCCAACGGCAATGAGCAGGGCTACGTGGAGTACGTGGCACCAACAATCAATGGCATCGCGCTGTCCGCCTTCGGCACCACCCGGGTCACCTCCGCTGGGACCGTAGTGAGCGATCCCGTCGCCGCCTTCGCCTATATGGACGGATACTCCAGCGGCAAACCCGGCGGCCTCGGCGTCTGCAAGGTGCTGACGGCGGGCGACCAGTGCAGCCCCTCAAACGACGACAACCTGAGCGTCGGCGAGATCCTCAGGCTGGAGTTCAGCACGCTGGTGCGCATCGACGCGATGACCCTGCGCGACGGCGACCACAATCCGCTGGGTGACAACGATGGTCTGGAAGAATTTAAAGTGTCCAGCGTCAGCGACGCCGTCATTGCGGCCAACGCGTCCGCAACCAACGGCGTCGCCGACCTCAGCGGCCTCGGTGCGAATCGGGTGGGGACGACCTTCTGGATTCAGACCCGAATTCTTCCGAACCTGGTGGGTAGCGAATTGGAGTTCGACAAGATCTACCTCGAAACGCTGACCGTGACCGCCGTGCCGGTGCCGGCCGCAGCCTGGTTGTTCGGCTCTGGTCTGATGGGCCTGGCGGGTGTCGCCAGAAAGCGGCGCACCGCATAACGTGCATCGTGAGCGGGTGGGGCCGAGCCGCGACCGTGGTCGGCCCCACCCGCTGCAGCCGGGACCGGATCGAATGACCGGGCCGGCTGCGTCTCCCGCGGGGCGTACAGAGACCCCACCACCCCGCTCTCGGCACCGCGATGCCGGACCCCGATCTTTACTGCTCAACCCCCTCCTGCAGATGGAACACAAACCGCGTCACCGTGCCGCTGCCCGGTTGGCAGAGCGTTTACGCGCGCTGAAGGGCGCTAAAGGGGACAGATTTATTTGCTGAGCACAAATAAATCTGTCCCCTTTGGTTCTTTGGTGTCCCCTTTGGTTCCCCCTTCGGTTTGGGGCCGCCGCCCGGTTGCTTAGCACATGACGATGGCAGACAATCCCTTGAGCATGGAGGGAGTTATGAGCATGTTGAAGTGTCGCTGTCGCACCCGTCCGGGGCGCCGGGCTGGCGGTGCCGGCCGCGCTCGCCGGAGCTGCCTGACGCAGGGTGCTGGCGGTGTCGCTGGCGCGCTGGCGGGTCGCAGTGACCCTGTCGGGCACCAGGGTGGCGGGATGCGGCTGAGCCGAGGGGTGGCCCACGATGCGATGTGAACCCTGCAGTGCCTCCAGGGCTGCCGCAGCGGCGCCGCTGCGCGCGGCCCATTGCGCGGCGCCGGGGTGGCGCGTGCTGGCGCTGTGCGCTGCGGCGCTGCTGCAGGGCTGCGTGCAGATGGCCAGCTCGGCCAGCGTCACCAGCGCCGCCAGCATGATCAGCTCCGCCAGCAGCTCTGAGCTGATCTCCAGCCCCTTCCGCGCGAGCTCGCGCTCGTCGGGCGAGCAGCAGCAACAGCAGGAGCAGCAACGGCAGCGGCGGGAGATCGAGGGCTATATCATCGTGCTGCTGCAGCGCGGCACGGTCGCCAGGGAGGCCCTGTACCAGGGTCTGGCCGGCATCGCCGGCCGCTACGGCATCAGCGACTGGGAGGCCGAGCCGGGCCTGTGGCAGGGCGTGGGCGGGGGCCTGGCCGCCGCCGGCCTCGACGCCGCCCGGGCGGGCGACTACGCGCGCGACTGGTCGGCCGGCGATGCCGAGCGGACGGCGGCGGTGATGCGGGGGTACGCGCTGGGGCGTGAGCGGCCGGCGGCAGTGGTGCTGTAGGGCGGGGCGGGCGGCTGCATCGCCAGGCCCTTTAATGATCGGGGGCGATAAGGTGGGTGTCGAGATTTTTTACAGTTGATGGATGGGGCGGGGGCTGCGAATCTTTTGCTGTCGGGGTGCGGTTTGGGGATAATGGCGCAGGAGTTGGGTTGAGGTTGTTGCGTCAGAGAAGGTTGTAATATCAGGATGGTAGTGGTCTCTGCTCGCGTGGCTGGGGGTAGATTGCGAATCTATACATGACCCCGTAGATTGTCGAAATATTTTACACAATGGCATGGATGAGAGATGCTGCCATTGATCAATTGTATTGATATATAAGGAAAAGGCGCGGATGGCACGATATTTGTAATATCATATTTGTCAGGGTGGTTTTTGATGTTTGGTTGGGGGATGACAATGAGCTTATTTCAGAAGGTTGCTGCAATTTCTTTTTCTATGCTGTTGGCCGGTGTGGCGAACGCGACGACTGTCTACACGTTTAATGCGACGGAAGTTGGCGCTTTCGGTGCTGGTCCGTATGGAACGGTTACACTCGAGCAGACCGGGGGTGACGTAAACGTTAGGGTAGATCTGCGTTCCGATTTGAACTTCGTGACGACGGGTGGACCGCACTCGACTTTCTCGTTCATGGTAGACGATGCCGAGGCGGCTGATGTAACCAACATCCTGTTCAGCGGGAGTTCAAACGCGAACTACACCGTGGTGGCGCCTGGGCAAAACGAGCCGTACGGCATGTTTACCCTGGCGGTTGATTGCACCGGGTCGGGTTGCTCTAACGGTGCAGGTGGGCAGATTGTGGATCCGCTGACATTCACTGTTCTCAATGCGGTAGAGGCGGATTTTGCCAATCAGCTAAGTAGCAAAGGCGCGTATTTTGCGGCCGATGTGATTTGCATTAGCGGGAGTTGCAACGGTGCCACCGGTGCGATAGGTGTTGTGCCGCTGCCGGGAGCCATAGGGCTATTCGGCATCGCTTTGGCTGGATTGGGCGTGGCGCGTCGAAACAAGAAGTAAAAAAACAAAGGGGGCCAAGACCTGCTGAACCTGCTGACCTGTACCATCCACCCCGAGCCATCAGGCTCGGTGATGGGTCTTGTGCCCTCTTATTCAGTCGCTACCAGCGCCCCACGGTATCAACCCCCCCCCCTCATCCTGATTACCCCAGCCAGCGCTACCCTGACGGAGGTGGCGGCGCCCTAGGCCTCCCGCCACGCCCACTCCGATCCCAGGGTCAACCGCAAACGGGTGGAGGCCCTGCGATAGCTGTCGGCAGCCCCCGGCCCCCGACTCAAGTCTCCGACAGCGATGCCCCGTCGGCCGCCACCGGCGTCGGGATCAGTCGGCCCAAGCGCCCCGGCTCGACGTGGCCGGCCCGGGCCAGCCAGCGCAGGGAATCGGCCAGGGTGGTGTCCAGGTCGCGGAAGCGGAAGTCCAGGGTGCGCTCCAGCTTGGCGTTGTCCAGGATCTTCCAGTCGGTGGCGTAGACCGAGCCCTCGTGGCTGACCGGTGCCTCGATGGTGATCGCGTGGCGAAGCAGGTCCGCCAGGCGCCCGATCAGGCGCAGCAGTGGGGCGGGGATCGGGTAGGTCAGCTTGTTCAGGCCGGTGAGCTGCTCGATCCGGCGCACCAGGTCCCGCCACTCGATGTAGTGGCCGCCCAGGGGATAGCGGCCGGGCGCGGCGTCGGACTCCAGCAGCAGGCGGTGGGCCAGGGCCACGTCCCGCACGTCCACGAACTGGGTGCCGCTGACGCTGATGGGGATGACCCGCCCCAGGTAGATCACCAGGCCCTGGTGGGGCTCGGTGAGGGTGGGGGAGTCGGGGCCGATGATGCCGGCCGGGTGGGTGATGTACACCGGCGCGCCCTGCTCCTGCAGCTCCCGCACGAAGTGCTCGCTGGCCAGCTTGGAGCGGCCGTAGGCGCTCTCGGCGGTGCCCAGGGGGGCGTGCTCGTCCAGGGCTTCGGCGCGGGGGTCGTAGAGGGCGGTGACGCTGGACACGTGCACGGTGCGCAGGCCGAGCCGGGCGGCGCCCCCCACCACCAGGCGGGTGCCCTGGACGTTGGTCTCGTAGACGCGGCCGGCGTCCCGGGCGTTGGTGGAGACCATGGCGGCGCTGTGGATGACGGCGTCGCAGCCCTCCAGCGCCCGCTCGACGGCGGCTTCGTCGGTGACGTCGCCCACCACGTGGTCGAGCGCCCGGGCGCCGTAGAGGCCGCGCATCTTGTCGGCGCTGCGCACCAGCAGTTTGACCTCGTGGCCGGCGTCCAGCAGAGCCCGGGCGCTGTGGTAGCCGACAAAGCCCGTGCCGCCGGTAATCAGTACTCGCATGGTTTTCCCCCTGTCAATGCGGCGCAGCGGGCCGGTGGCCGGCTGCGAGGTCGCGCAATATACCATCCCGCGCACCACCTCACTACGCGGCATCGCGGCCAGCGGTGCAAATAGTGTCAGCGGCCGGGCAGTGCGAGTTGTAGCGGGGGATCGGGGGCGGGCATCGCAGCCGCTTGGGCGCCAGGCGAAACGGGGGAGACCGCCGGGCGTGCGCGCTTGCGGGCAATGCCGCACCAGCAGGCAGGCTGAGCTGATGCGGCGAACGAGAGGGGACGAGTCCAGACCTGCGCCGTCAACGCCGGGCCGTCAGGCGCGGCGTTGCAGCTGCCGCCAGCGCCGCACTCGATCTCGGCGCCGCGGCGTCGCAGCTTACCCCCGCCTTCTGATGGCGGCAGCCAGCCCCAGCAGGGCGGAGCCGAACAGCCACGCCGCGGCCGGGGCGGGCACGGCCGTGGCGCGCACGAAGCCGACGTAGTCGTCGTGGTTGTCGTCGGGGCCGGCGCCGCCGTCGTCCAGGGTGATCAGGGCGATGTCGGTAGGGGTCGCGGAGAGCTTGCCGTCCGCAGTCAGGTAGCCGAAGGCGATGCTCTTGATGAGGTCGTCGCTGCCGGGCAGCAGGGTGCCGCTGAAGCCGCTGGAGGTGAAGGACAGCTGGATAGCGCCGGCGCTGGCCTGCGCGTAGCTGAGCAGCGGCGAGCCGAAGCCCGGAAAGGCCACGGGGCCGCCGCCGATGGCGACGTTGTCGATCTCCGTGTGGCTGAAGCCGCCGGCGTGCAGGGTGTTGCGGTAGCCCGACTCCGACCCCCAGTAGAAGAACTCCAGGGTGACATTGTCGGCAGTGGTGCTGAGGATGCCCCGATTGCTGGTGTTGCCCTCCAGGGGGTGCAGCACGTCGTTGCTCGATGGGATGGCCAGGTCGGTGCCGCCGCTGATCTGCAGCAGGGCGGCGGCCTGGCTGGTGCTGACGCCGGCAGCCAGCAGCAGGGCGGCGGTCAGGAGATGTCTGGTGGTTGGCATGGCATTCGCCTCGTTGGTCGGGTCGCTTTGCGCCGCGCCGCGGGTTTGCCGCCGGCGTGCGCGCTCGGTGTCAGCAGGCATTGAAGCAAGCGCCGGACCAGTTCAAATAACCCTAATAAAAACAAAGGGATGTTTTATGTTGTCGGGCCAGATCCGGCGCCCGCTGGCAGTCCGGGAGGCCGCACTGTCAAGCGCGTCGACGGCAGCGCTCGAAGAAAACGGTGCGGGGCCGCGGCTTTGCGGGCAAATTGCCGGGCTGTGCGCTTGACTTGCCGGCCGGGTTGCTGAGGCGGTAATAAGCCGCCTGATGGGACGGCACTATTGCCGGACTGATCGGGCGCGCGGGCCGCCGGCGCGGCCCGGGTGTAAAGCGGATCGACAAGTCGGGGCCCGGGCCGCCCGCTCCGCTCCGGGGCCGGTGCGGCGCCGCTTGTGTCGGCCGCGCTTTGGCCTTAGCTTAGTCATCTGTAAGGGAGAGGGCGTTACTATGTTGGCACCGATCAGATTGACCGGCGTGGCCGGGTTGCGCTGCGGCGCGCGGTGGCTGAGCGCCGGGGCCGTGGTCGCGGCGCTGTCGGCCTGTACCGTGGGTGCGCCCGACAGCGTCGGCCTGCGCGACGGCCAGCTGGCGCCGTGCCCGCCCAGCCCCAACTGCGTCAGCAGTCTGGCGCGGGACGAGGAACACGCCGTCGATGCCTTCTTCCTGTCGTCGAAGGCGGCCGATGCGCCCTGGCCCGCGCTGCGGGCCGCGGTGGAGCTGCTGCCGCGCACCGTGGTGGTGGAGGCGCGCGACGACTACCTGCGGGCGGAGTCGACCAGCGCGCTGTTCCGCTTTGTGGACGACCTGGAGCTGCACTGGACGGGCGGCGGGGTGGTGCAGGTGCGCTCGGCGGCGCGGGTGGGCCACTCCGACCTCGGCGTCAACCGCAAGCGCGTCGAGCAGCTCCGGGGGTTTCTGGTCGAGCGCGGCCTGATCACGGCCCCGGCGATGTAGCCGGGCGCGGGCCCGCCGTCGCCAGGTTCCGCCCCGCGCAGGACCCTCCCCTCGGGTGTCGATAGCATGAACGCCAGCACCGCCGCAGTCCTTGAGCGCATCTTTCTCACCGTGTTTCCGCTGGCGGCGGTGGTGGGCGTCGGCTTCGCCTACGCGCGCCGCTTCCGGCCCGACATGGACGCCGTCAACCGCATCAACCTGGACGTGTTCGTGCCGGCCCTGGTGTTCTCGGTGCTGTCCGCGCACGCCATCGACTTCGGCCGCTTCTCGCTGCTGGTGCTGGCCGGTCTGCTGGTGATCCTCGGCTCCGGGGCGCTGGTGTACCCGCTCGGCCGGCTGCTGGGGGTGCAGGCCAGGACGCTGCTGCCGCCCATGATGTTCAGAAACAGCGGCAACCTCGGGCTGCCGGTGGCGGTGCTGGCCTTTGGCGAGCAGGCGCTGCCGGCCGCCGTGGTGCTGTTCATCACCACCAATATGACCCACTTTTCCCTGGGCGTGTCCCTGCTGGACCGCCGCGCCCATCCGCTGGCGCTGCTGAAGATGCCGATGATTCTGGCGGGCGTGGCCGGGCTGCTGTGGAGCGCGTCCGGGGTGGCCCTGCCGGCCGCCGCGGCGACCTTCGTCGATATGCTGGGGCAGGTGTCGATTCCGTTGATGCTGTTCGCGCTGGGGGTGCGCATGACCAGCGTCGACCTGTCGGCCTGGCGCATCGGCCTGGCGGGCGCCTGCCTGTGCCCGCTGCTGGGGGTGCTGGTGGCGTGGCTGGCGTCGCTGGCGCTGCCGCTGGGGCCGGAGCTGTCCCGCAGCCTGCTGCTGTACGGGGCGCTGCCGCCGGCGGTGATGAACTTCATCCTCGCCGAGCGCTTCGGGCAGGAGCCGGCGCAGGTGGCCTCCATCGTGCTGATGGGCAACCTGGCCAGCCTGCTGTTCATTCCGCTGGTGCTGTTCTTTACGCTGTGACCGGCAGCGCGTCGGGCGGCGTCAGCCCTCGGATACCGGCTCTGCCGCCGGGGCGGGCGCCGGGCGCGGCGCGCCCAGCTTGCCGAGCAGGGCCGGCCTGACGTGGCCGGCCTGCCCCAGCCAGCGCAGGGTGTCGATCAGCGAGCCGTCCAGATCGCGGAAGCGGAACCCCAGCTCGCGCTCGAGCTTGGCATTGTCCAGCAGCTTCCAGTTGGTGGCGTAGACGGTGCCCTCGTGGCTGAGCGGAAAGTCGAAGGTCACGAAGTGCTTGAGCAGGTCGGCCAGGCGGCCGATCAGGCGCAGCAGCGGCGCCGGTACCGGCACGCGCAGCTTGCCGATGCCCGTCAGCCGCTCCACGCGGTCGGCCAGGCCCTGCCAGGGCAGATAGTGCCCGCCCAGGGGATAGCCGCCGGCCGGCAGCGCCGGGTTCTCCAGCAGCTGGCGGTGCGCCAGCGCCACGTCCCGCACGTCCACGAACTGGGTGCCGCTGACGATGCTGGGCACCACGCGTTGCAGGTAGATCACGATGCCCTCGTGGGGTTCGGTGAGGGTGGGCGAGTCGGGGCCGATGACCGAGGCGGGGTAGGTGACGTAGACCGGCGCCCCGGCCGCCTGCAACTCGCGCACGAAGCGCTCGCAGGCCACCTTGGAGCAGCCGTAGGCGTTCTCGGCGGTGCCGACGGGCGAGCTTTCGCTCAGGCTGTCCGCGTCGGGGTCGTACAGCGCGGTGACGCTGGAGACGTGGATGGCGCGGATGCCGCGCGCTGCCGCGCCGCCGATCACCAGGCGGGTGCCGTTGACGTTGGTGGCGTACACGCGGGCCGCGTCCCTGGCGTCGGTGGACACCATGGCGGCGGAGTGGAGCACGGCGTCGCAGCCGTCCAGGGCGCGCTCGATGGCGGCCTGCTCGCCGATGTCGCCGACGACGTAGTCGGTGATGCGGTCCCCGTACAGCGCGCGCATCTTGTCCACGCTGCGCACCAGCAGCCGCACCTCGTGGCCGGCGTCGAGCAGCGCCACGGCGCTGTGATAGCCGATAAATCCCGTGCCTCCGGTAATCATCACCCGCATGTTCTTCTCCACCTCTGTTATCGGTCCGCAAAGCGCGCCCTCATGGGCGCTTGGGGATAGCGGCGCAGCATAGCACTTTAGCGTGGCCTTTTGCTGACAGCGCACGAAAAACTGTTACCGGTTTACCCAGTGGGGCAGGGCTGGCGCTGCCGGTGTTACCTCGCGGTGGCGCCCTTTGGCGCCCGCGGCGCCGGCATTTGGCGTTACAATGCCCGCCAGCGAAGCATTGCAGGAGCACCGACATGGCACTGACCCTGACCGGTCTGGAAGGCAAAGTCGCAGTCGTCACCGGCGCCGGGCGCATGCGCAGCATCGGCCGCGCCATCGCCGCGGCGCTGGCCCGGGCCGGCTGCGACGTGGTGGTGACGGGCACCGGCCGCGCCCCGGAGCGCTACCCCGAGGACGAGCGGCGGGCCGGCTGGCGCGACATCGAGTCCGTGGCCGATGAGCTGCGCGCGCTCGGCCGGCGCTGCCTGCCGCTGGTCAGCGACGTCGCGGACCTGGCCGCGGTGCGGGCGCTGGACGAGGCCATACAGCGGGAGTGGGGCCGGGTGGACTTCATCGTCAACAATGCCGGCGCCCCCCGCGCGGGCGACCGGGAGCCGGTGGTGGCGGTCGACCCGGCGGTGTGGCGCCGGGTGTTCGACATCAACCTGCACGGCAGCTTCTACATGAGCCAGGTGTTCGGCCAGCGGCTGATCGCGCAGGGCGAGGGCGGCGCCATCGTCAACATCTCGTCCATCGGCGGCAAGCTGCTGGCGCCCAACACCGCCGCCTATGCCGCCAGCAAGGCGGCGGTGCAGGCCATGACGGCGGCCATGGCGGGCGAGGTGGGGCAGTACGGCATCCGCGTCAACGCGGTGTGCCCGGGCATCGTCAGCACCTCGCGCCTGGACGACCTCCCGCCGGCGCAGTGGCAGGACATCGTCGAGCGCTATATCCCGCTGCGCCGGGCGGGCCGGCCGGACGAGATCGGCGCCATGGTGGCCTACCTGTGCAGCGATCAGGGGGCGTGGATCAGCGGCCAGCTCTACAGCGTCGACGGCGGGCAGCTGGCGGGACGCTGAGCGGCGCCGGTCCGGCCTGGCTATGCTTCAGGTGCGGCCGGCCAGGTGCGGCCGGCCAGGTGCGGCCGGCGAGGTGCGGCGGGCAAGGTGCGGCGGGCCAGGTGCGGCCGCCGCGACCAATAACGGGAGACAGCGAGCGATGACGAGCGACGGGCAGACCAACGCCTACATTTTCAAGATGAAATGCCGGGACCGGCTGGGGCTGCTGGCCAAGACCTCCGGCCTGCTGTACGCCCACGGCGCGTTTGTCACCGAGATCGCGCACTACGGCTCGCCGGATACCGGGCAGTACGTGTCGCGGGTGGTGTTCGACGACCGCGAGATGACCGCCAGCCTGGCCGAGTTCGAGATCGCGCTGGCCGAGCTGGCGCGGCGCGAGGACATCAGCTACACGCTGCGCCCGGCGGCCTATCGGCCGCGCCTGCTGATCGCGGTGTCCCGCACCGACCACTGCCTCAATGTGCTGCTGACCCGCTGGCGCGCGGGCGTGCTGCCGGTGGACATCGCCGGCGTGGTGTCCAACCACGAGGACTGCCGGCCGCTGGTGGAGTTCCACGGCATCCCCTTTCACTGCCTGCCCGTGACGCCCGCCACCAAGCGCCGGCAGGAGGCGCAGCTGCTGGAGCTGATCGAGCGCGAGCGCGTCGACCTGCTGGTGCTGGCGCGCTATATGCAGATCCTCTCCGACGGCCTGTGCGAGCTGCTCAAGGGCCGCGCCATCAATATCCACCACTCCTTCCTGCCCGGCTTCAAGGGCGCGCGTCCCTACCACCAGGCCCACGCCCGCGGGGTCAAGGTGATCGGCGCCACCGCCCACTACGTCACGCCCGCACTGGACGAGGGGCCGATCATCGTGCAGGAGGTGCAGGCGGTGAACCACACCCACACCGTCGAGGACATGGTCAACCTGGGGCACGACATCGAGGCCACCGCGCTGTCCCGGGCGGTGCTGCTGCACGTGCAGGACCGCGTCATCATCGACGGCGAGCGCACGGTGATCCTGTAGCCTGGTCCTGAATACGCTCGGCCTCCCGTGCGGGCGCAGCGCGCGGTGGCGGCATGACCCGCCTCACCGCGGCCGTGACCGCGCCCGCGTTCGGCGCTATGCTCGTGGGGCGAAACGACGGGCGAAACGAGGGGAGAGGCGCGTGATGATCGAGGGCTGGAACGGGGCGAGCACGCTGCGGGTGCCGGGGCCGCTGGTGTCGGCCGAGTGGCTGGCGGCGGATTTGTGGCATCCGGCGCTGGTCGTGCTGGACGCGAGCTGGTACCTGCCGGGCAGCGGCCGCGACGCCGAGGACGAGTGGCTGCAGGGGCACATCCCGGGTGCGCGCCTGTTCGACTTCGACACGCGCATCTGCGACCGCGACTCGCCGCTGCCCCACATGCTGCCGGGCGCGGCGCAGTTCACCGCGGAGGTGCAGTCCCTCGGCGTCGCCGCCGACAGCGCCGTGGTGGTGTACGACGGCGCCGGCATCTTCGGCAGCGCCCGCGCCTGGTGGATGTTCCGCGCCATGGGCTTTGACAACGTCGCCGTGCTCGACGGCGGCTTCCCCGCGTGGCTGGCGGCGGACCTGCCGACCGAGGCCGGGGTGCCGGCCGTGCCGGCGCCGGGGGATTTCACCGCCAGGCTGCAGGCGGGGCGGGTGGCGGATGCGGCGCGGGTGCTGCGGGCCATCGGCGAGCCCGGCATCGCCCTGGTCGATGCGCGCCCCGGCGAGCGCTTCCATGGCCGCGCGCCCGAGCCGAGGCCGGGGCTGCGGCGCGGCCGCATTCCCGGCTCGGTGAACCTGCCGCACGGCGAGCTGCTGCGGGACGGCCACCTGCGGCCTGCCGCAGAGCTGCGTACCTTGTTGCGGGAGCGGGTGCCGCCCGGCGGCGGCCTGATCCTCAGCTGCGGCTCCGGGGTGTCGGCCTGCGTGCTGGCGCTGGCGGCCGAGGTGGCGGGCTACGACGACTGGGCCGTGTACGACGGCTCGTGGAGCGAGTGGGGCGCCGCGGACGGCCTGCCGGTCGAGCAGTAGCCGCTGGCACGGAACGCTTTCCGGGTGGCAATGACACCTGGCGGGAACAACACAGAGCGGGCATAAAAAAGGGCGGCTGGCGCCGCCCTTGCAGTCGCGGGGGTCGATCAGCCGCCGAGGCCGAACGAGAAGTTGTAGCGCGCCGAGAACTGGATGCGCCACGTGTCGTAGTCAAAGCCGTCGTCGAAGTTTTCGCGCTTGCCGTACTGCAGCTCGCCGCCGAACATGACGTTGCTGGCCGGGTAGTACAGCAGGTTGACCAGGCCGTAGCGGGCGTTCTTGAAGTTGCTGGCGTTGTCGAGGTCGCGGTTGTCGACGTCATAGGTCGAGAAACCGATGGTGCTGGACCAGCGGTCGCTCCAGTACAGGTCGTAGAACACCGTGGTGCCGAGCATCCGGATGGGTTTGAAGTCGGCGGTGCAGGACGTGCCGGCGCCGTTACAGCTGATTGCCGTCGAATCCGAGGTCGCCGGTGCCGTCGTTCATGTAGTTCTCGATGGCCTCGCCGCCGACGACGGCGAGCTTGAGCACGCTGTCGCCGGGGCCGACCTTGATGTTGGTGCTGAAGTTCAGGCCCCAGCCGATGGCGTCGTCGTCAGCCGTGATCGTGACGCATGGGATGCTCGTTATGGCTATGGCCGGCGTCACCTTCCCACTCGACGTAGCGCAGGATGCCGGCCAGGCGGACATAGCCCCAGTCGCCGCTGAAGGAGTAGGCGGCGGACAGGTCCGGCACCGGATACCGGGTGATGGAGGAGTCGATGCTGGTAACGTTGTCGGACATTTCTTCGGCCTCGCCATCCCGGCCGAAGCCCGGGCGCTCCAGGGCGAAGGTCAGGCTGTTGTCGCCGCGGAGGGGCATCCAGCGGAACTGCACGTTGCGGAAGAAGGCCATCCCGGTCGGGCCCCAGTACTCGATCGAGTTGGGGAACACGTTGATGTCCATGAACGGGCTCCAGTACTGGCCGGCGCCGAACGCGCCCATCTCGCCGTAGGCGTGGCGCAGGCGGAAGGTGGTCTGGCCCTCGTCGACGCCGGTGCCGAACAGCTCGAACTCGAAGATGGTGTAGACTTCGCCGGCCGCGGTCGGGAACCAGCCCTTCACGCCCAGGCGGCTCTGGCGCACGCTGGCATAGGTGCTGCCCTCCGCAGTGAAGCCGTCGCCTTCGATATCCGCGTCGCTGCCGGGCAGGCGGGTGGGGCGGATGACGTCGAACCAGTTGTCGTTGGTGCTGCCGCCGTTGTAGCCCATGTCGATCATGGCGAAGCCGTACAGCTCGCCGCGCGCCTTCTCCTCGCCGCGGGTCTTGTACTCCTGGGCGTCGGGCTCCTGCAGGTGGTAGGCGCCGGAGACGCCCGGCTCGTCGGAAGCCGTTCCGGCGAACGCCGAGGCGGCCGTCACGGCCAGCGCGAGAGTGGATAGTGGCATTTTCATAGGTTGTGCTCCCTAGCTCTGTGGTTGTGCGTTGTTATCGCTCTTATAACATCCGGCCGCGTCTGCGGGCGGTTATTATTCTTGCTGCCCCTCGCGAACAGCGGGCGCGGGTATGCGGTGCCGCGTTCTGATCCGTCTCGCCTGCTGCCCACACCCTCGCGGTCGCGCGCTGCGGCCGCGAGGGCGATGCGGTCTACTGCGACGCCGTGATCTTCGCCAGCACCGCCTCGCCGGCGTTGGCGCCGAAGATACTCAGGCCCAGCTCGCGCGAGATGTACTCGATGGCGTTCATGGCGCGCACGCTGTTGCCGGCGTCATTGACCCGCGGCGAGAAGGCGGCGATGGCCATCTTGCCGGGCACCACGGCGACGATGCCGCCGCCGACGCCGGTCTTGGCGGGCAGGCCGGCGGTGTAGGCCCACAGCCCGGACTCGTCGTAGAAGCCGGCCATCATCATCACGGCCAGCAGCTCGGGCACGTTCTCGCCCTTCATGACCTGTTTGCCGGTCTTGACGTTCTTGCCGCCGTTGGCCAGGGTGGCGCCCATCATGGCCAGCTGCTTGGCGGTGACGCCGATGGAGCACTCCTTGGTATAGACGTCCACGGCCTCCATGGGCTCGCTGTACATCTTGCCGCGGTTGTGCAGCATCCAGCCGATGGCGCGGTTGTTCCAGTTGGTCGCCGCCTCGGACTTGTACACGTCATCGAGCATGGTGAGCTTCTCGCCGGCCATGTCGCTCATCCAGTCGAGCACCTTGGTCCAGCGCTCCTTCTCGTTCTTGGCCTCGATGGCGCTGATGGTGGCGATGGCGCCGGCGTTGACCAGCGGGTTGCGGGCTGATCGGCCCTGCAGGTCGATGGCGAGGATGGAGTTGAAGGGCATGCCGGTGGGCTCGACGCCGATCTTCGCGCGCACCGCCTCGACGCCCTGCTGCTCCATCATCAGCGCGGAGGCGAAGGGCTTGCTGATGGACTGGATGGAGAAGGCGTAGTCGACGTCGCCGGCGGTATAGACCTTGCCGTCCAGGGTGACGATGGCGACGCCGAACAGGTCGGCGGGCACCTTGGCCAGCTCGGGGATGTAGTCGGCGGTGGCGCCGGCGTTGAGGCCCTTGTACTTGGCGTGAGCGGCGTTGACCGCCGTCTGCAGATCGCCGACCGAGAGGGCCAGCGCGCTGCCGGACAGCGCGAGCGACAGGGCCGATGCGCCCAGCCAGCGCGCGATGGGCTGGTGCGGGCGGTTTGGCGTTCTTTTACTCATGGTGTTCTCCCTGGGTTTTTATCGGGCTTATCGGGTGTCTTTTCTGTGGCATATTTTATTGCTTTATTATGCTAGTTATCCGTCGCGGCTAACTCAGGGCAGAATAACCGATAACAGGGTCTGCTTAAACAGCCGCGGCAGCCGTTGCTGCGGCCTCTTTTCAACGCTGTACCGGCAGCGCGATCGGCACCTTATTGGTGCAGCGGCGCTGCTAACACTATACATTATCTGTGAGGGCTGGAATTTCAAGCGATTCAAAGGGCTTTTTTCATTTTTTTACTGTAAATAAAGGCATTTGCGGCGATTGTGGCGCAACGCACGCTGGCGCCCGCAGTGCCATAGGGGGATGTACCTAGGGGCGGGCCGCGCTGCGGTGCACTGCGGGCGGGTGTTGGCTGCCCGGGATGAGCGGGCGCCGGTGCAGTATTTGCGAGCGCGAAGCGCCCTGAGGCGGTAGCATAGTGCCGGGGGTGACGACCGGTGCCGCGGCAGCGCGTACGCAGATGTCGCTGAAGGGTTTTTCCGAGGGGAGCTGTTGATGGAATCGACCGCACCGACGCCCGAGCAGGGCAAGGCCTATCAGGCGCTGGCGATAGAGGCCGCGCTGCGGATCGGTCTGCTGGCGGGGCTGTTCGCGGCGTGGAGCCTGCTGGTGGGTTTCAGCGATTCCCTGCTCAAGCCGATACTGCTGGGGCGCGGTTCCACCGTGCCGATGATGGTGATCTTCATCGGCGCCATTGGCGGCTTCATGCTCTGGGGCATCGTGGGCCTGTTCACCGGAGCCGTGGTTTTTGTACTCGGTTATACTTTGATCCACAGCTGGCTCGAGCCGGACCAGCCCGATGCCGTGCGCAGCGCCCCTGGCGCGGGCGCGCTCCCGGGCCAGGCCGAGCGCCATCACGATAACAACGCCTAGCGGGACGTCCGGCCCACGCTAAGCCACCGCGCCGGCGCCCGCTGGCGGGGCATCGGAAGCATGCGTATGGGGTTACATCGCGGTAAAGCCTGCCTGCGCTGGTTGTGCGCGGGGCTGGCGGCAGTCAGTTGCGCGGCCCTCGCCGATCGCCTGCCGGTCGCGCAGGGTGTGACCAGGCCGCTGCTGGAGGCCGCTGTCCGCGATGCCACCGACAGCCCGGAATACGATGACAAGACCCGCGCGTCGCTGATCGAAATCTACCAGCGCGCCCTCGGCAATCTCGACGACGACGACGCTCACCTGCAGGCGATTGAGGGTTTCGCTGCCAGTGTTGCCAGCGCGCCCCGGCAGCTTGGCGCGGTGCGGGCCGATATCGAGCGGCTCCAGGGCGAGCCCATCCCGCTGCCGCGGCCCGGCTCGGCCGAGGCGGCCACGCAGGCCCTGCTCGAGGCCCGCGTCGAGCTGCTGTCGGAGGAGGCCGATCTCAATGCCCTGCGGGCGCGCCTGGAGGAGGAGAGCCAGCGGCCATCCGCTGCCCGCCGGGAGCTGACCGAGGCGATGGGCCTCCTCGACAGCGCTGGCCAGGAGCCCAAGGCCGCCGGCGGCGCCCTGGTCGGCGCGGCGGACCTGGCGCAGGCGCGCAGCTGGCTGCGCGAGACGACCGAGAAGGAGTTGAGTTCCCGCATTCAGATGCTGGATCAGGAGCTGATCAGCTATGCGCCTCGCAACGAATTGCTCAAGGCGCGGAGTGAACTGCAGGCGCTGGTAGTGGCCCGCGTGCGCCAGCAGGTGGCGATGCTGGAAGCGCAGCTGCGCGGACAGCGCGAGTCGGAGGCCGTGCGCATGCTGCAGCAGGCGGAGGCTGCGCAGCGGGCGGTGCAGGGTCAGCATCCCGTGCTGGAGGCGACGGCGCAGGACAATATCGACGCCAGCCGCAGGCTGGAGCAGTTGGCACGGCGTATCGAACGGTTCGAAGCGCGCGTCGCCGAGATCGACCAGGAGGCGCGCAACGTCGAGGAGAGCTACCAGAATCTGCGCCAGAAATTGGAACTGGCCGGTATGAGCAGGTCGCTGGGGCACGTGCTGCAGGACCAGTATACGTCCCTGCCGCAGCGGCGGGGCCTGCAGATCGAGCTGAAGCAGCGGGACGACGAGCAGACCGAGCTGGCACTGCAGAAGATCGCGGTCGATGATCACCTCAAAGCGCTGGGGGACAAGAGCCACTTCAGCATGGGCCTGCTGAAGGATTTTCAGGTCCGCGCCCGCGCCGAGACCGCGTCCGGCCCGCTGCCGCCCATCAATATGTCGGCCCTCGGCGATCTGCTGGAGCAGCAGCGCGAGATCTACCGGCAGACCCAGGTGGCGATGAGCAGCTACTCGGGCGTGCTCGGCGAGTACAGCTTCGTGCAGCGTCGGCTCATCGACGCCGTCGGCGGCTACGAGGCCTATCTGGTCGAGCGGCTGCTGTGGGTGCGCAGTCTGCCTAGCCGGGAATTTTTCTCCAACCTGACGGAACTGCCCAGCGACTTCGGCAAACTGCTGGCGCCCCAGGACCTCCGGGAGGTGGTGGATATTCTGCTCGGCCCCGGTTTCTTTGCGCCCCTGCAGTGGCTCGGTGTGCTGGTGGCGCTGCTGCTGCTGGCCGCGCGCGGACCCTTGCGCGGGCGCCTGCGGGAGAGCAGCCGTCTGGTCGGCAACCCGGTGAAGGACAGCTTTCGCTATACGCTGCAGGCGCTGGCGATCGTGCTGCTGCTGGTGCTGCCAGGGCCGCTGCTGCTGGCAAGCCTGGCGCTCAAGCTGGAGTTCTCCAATGATCCCCTGCTGCTGGCGCATGCGCTGGCCGTGGCGCTGTTCGGCGCCGCCAGGAACCTGTTCTTCCTCCTGCTCTTTTTTTCTATCTGCGGTCCGGAGGGGCTGGGGCAGCGCCATTTCCTGTGGTTCGAGCCTGCGCTGAAGCCGCTGCGGCGTGAACTCGGCCGCTTGATCGCCCTGCTGATACCCCTCACTTTTGTGATCAATCTGGTGTTCCAGCTGGATGCCACCGGCATCGCCTGGGATGGCCTGCGCCTGGGCCTGATGGCTGGCGTGCTGTTGCTGACGGGCTTCTTTGTCCGCGTGCTGCGGCGCAATGGCGCGTTGATGCGCGCGCTGGAGCAGCCGAAGGCCTATGTGTCGCTGGTGCGTCTGCGCAGGGTCTGGCAGGCGCTGGTCGTGCTGGTGCCGCTGGCGATGCTGGTGCTGCTGTCGGCCGGTTACGTCTATCTGGCCGGCATCCTGCTGAGCAGTGTCATTCAAAGTTTCTGGGTGGTGATTGTCGTCGTCATCGTGCACCAGCTGTGCGTGCGCTGGTTGCGCATCACGGCGAGCCGCCTCAACCATCAGGTGCTGATGGCGAACCAGGCCCGCCGCCTGCAGGAGATGTCCCAGTTCGACCCCTCGCAGGAGGTCGCCCGCGGCCCGCCGTCGCTGCCGGAGGTCGATGTGCTGGGCCTTGGACGCGACAGTCTGCGGCTGGTCAATGCCATCAGCACCGTGGTGGCGGTGGCGGGATTCGCGCTGGTGTGGGCGCAGATCCTGCCGGCCCTGCGCTTTATGGACAACGTTACGGTCTGGCACGTGGGCGCGCTGGTGCCTGGCGCGCCAGTCGGGCGGGCGATCAGCCTGGCTGACGTGGGTCTGGCGGTGCTGGTGCTGGGCGCCGCCGTGTTTCTCTATCGCAAACTGCCGTCCATGCTCGAGCTGATGCTCATCCAGTTCACGGCGCTCGCCGCCAACGAGCGCGCGACCGCCATTACCCTGGTGCGCTATCTGCTGATCGCTGTCAGCATCGGCGCGGTGGTGATCATGCTGGGTTTCGAGTGGGCCAGGTTTCAGTGGCTGGCGGCCGCGCTGGGCGTCGGCATCGGTTTCGGCCTGCAGGAGATCCTGGCCAATTTCATCAGCGGCCTCATCATTCTGTTCGAGCGTCCGGTGCGCGTCGGTGACCGCGTCACCATCGGCACCGTCGAGGGTATTGTCATGCGCATCCAGATCCGTGCGACCACGATTGTCACCTGGGATCGCCAGGAACTGCTGGTGCCCAACAAGTCCTTCATCACGGGGCCGGTGCTGAACTGGAGCCTCTCTGACCCTATCTCCAGGCTCGTCGTCGACGTCGGGGTGGCCCACGGCAGCGATGTCGCCCGGGCGATGGCGCTGGTCGCGGCCGCGGCCGAGGCCGAGCAGAAGGTGCTCCGGGACCCCAAGCCGTTGATCACGCTGGAGCAGTTCGGCGTCAACGCGCTCGAGATTCGCCTGCGCTGTTATCTGGATGACCTGGAGGCGCGTCCCGTGGTGCGCAGCCGGCTGTACGAAGCGATCAACGCCGCTTTCAGGAAGGAGGGCATCACCGTCGCGTTTCCCCAGCGCGATCTCCACTTCGATGCCGACCGGCCCCTGCAGATTGTGCTGGCGGGGCGCTGACCGGATGATGCGACGAGCGAGGAGGGCGGCCGGTCTGTTGGCCCTGAGGCATGGCGCGAAGCTGGCGCCATGGAGACGGCTGCTGCTCATGGCGATGGTAGTGCTGTGCCCGCTGGGTGTTGCGACGGCGCTGCCGGCCGGCGACGAGCAGCCGAGCGTCGATGAGCAGACGCTGACGAAGAAGATCACCGAGGTCGAGGGCAATTCGGAACTCGCGGCGGAGACCCGCAAGGAGCTGATCGAGCAATATCGGCACGCCATCAGCAATCTCGAGGCCTACGAGGCCAGCCTGGCTGACATCGCCAGGTATTCCGCC
Organism: uncultured Gammaproteobacteria bacterium; assembly: GCA_963792875.1. GTDB lineage: Bacteria > Pseudomonadota > Gammaproteobacteria > Pseudomonadales > JAHEGP01 > JAHEGP01. Next base: position 21,693 of record CAWBXV010000003.1, read on the forward strand.
AGCATCGAGTCGGCAGCCGCAGAGTCCCGCCGCATCGAACGGGAGATCGATCGCCTGAAGCAAGGACGGCAGTCCATGCGGCTGGGCGTCGCCGTGACAGCCTCTGCGGCAGCGATCGCGCAGGAGCTGGTTGAAGCCAGAGCCGAAATGGCGGCATACGATGCGGAGGTGGTGCGGCTGCGGCTGGCGCTGGATGCCGAGCAGCAGCGCCTGCCGGTGGCGAGGAGGGAGCTCGCAGAGTCCAGTAGCCGCTTGGGGCAGGCCCGCGCCGACGGTGACGGCAAGCCGTCGCCGGCCGAGTCGCTCGAGCGCAGGCGCGCGCGCCAGTGGGAGCAGGAGACCTCCAGGCTGGCGCTGGGGGCGCTGATCAAGAAGCTCGACCAGGAACTGCTCAGTCATGGCCCCAGGGTGGCGCTGCTGCAGAGCCAGCGGGAGCTTGCCGAACTGCAGCTGGGGTTGCTGCGGACCCGCGTGGCCACCATCGAGACCCTGCTCGGCAGCCGGCGCCAGGCGGATGCCGACCAGGCCATCGCCAGGGCCCAGGCCGCGCAATTGCAGGCGCAGGGATCGCATCCCGTACTCGTCAGTGCCGCCGCCGAGACGGCGGTCGTCAGCAATCGTCTGCTCGAGATCGCCCTCGGCACAGAGCAGGCGAACAGTGAGGCGCTGGGCACCGGGCGCCAGGTGCGGGACATCGAGGAGGAGTTCCGCAGCGTGCGGCAGAAGCTCGAGCTGGCGGGGATGAACCAGGCGCTGGGCCGGATTCTGCAGGAGCAGCGGGCCGCCCTGCCGAGCAGGAAAGCGCTGGCGGCCGCGCTGCGGGAACGCGAGGGGCTGATCTCCGACATCACGCTGGAGCAGCTGATGCTCGATGAGAAAATGAAGGCGCTGAAGGATATTCCGGCCTACGCGGACTACCTCATGCAGCCGGTCACCGATGCCGCGCTCGCGGAAGAATACGGCGACGCCGCCAGCGGTGGCCGGCGTATGCGCAAAGATCTGGAACAGCTGCTCGGGGAGCGGCTGCGCATCTACCAGGAGGTCAACAGCGCGACGACCATCTACCTGCGCGCTCTCAGCGACCTGGAATACGAGCAGCGCCGGCTGATGAAGGCCGTTGCGGATTTCGAGACCTACCTGTCGGAGCGCCTGCTCTGGGTGCGAAGCGTGCCCAATCCCAGCTTCGATAACTTGCTGAGCTTTTCGGGAGACGCTGGCAGGTACCTCTCGCTGGGGGAGCTGGAGGCGGTTGCCTGGACCCTGCTCGAGGTCAACGTCTTGTCTCCGGTGGTGTTCCTGGGTCTGCTGCTGGCGGCCGTTATCCGGTACAAGAGACCCATGCTGCGGGAGATGCTGCTGCGCACCAACCGCTATCTGGGCAATCCGGTCAGCGACCATTTCAGCTATACCCTGCAGGCGCTGCTGATCTCGGCAGCGCTGTCGGCGCCGGGGCCGCTGGTGTGCGCCGTACTGGGCTGGAAGCTGAAGCCTGCCGACTACGATTCGGCGCTCGCACAGGCGCTGGGGCCGGGGCTGCTATGGTTGTCGGTCAACTGGTTCGTGGTGCGCTTTTCCATACAAATCTGTCAGCCGGAGGGGCTGGCCCACCGGCATTTCCGCTGGTATCTGCCGGCCCTCAAACCGCTGCGGCGCGAACTGTACCTGCTGATGCTGGGCTTCATGCCGCTGGGTTTTTTCAATGCCTGCCTCATCGCCTTGGACTCCTCCGGCATCGAGTGGGGCATCGTGCGCCTGGGGCTGATGCTGATGCTGCTGCTGTTCGCGTCGTTTTTCATGCGCATGCTGCGCCCGCAGGGCGAGATCATGCGGGCGCTGGACAGTCTGAACGCCGGCGCGCTGCTGGTGCGCCTGCGCTGGTTCTGGTCTGCACTGGCCGTGATCCTTCCGGTCGGTCTGGCGGCGTTGACGGCCATGGGCTATGTATACACGGCCGCGACGCTGCTGCTGAGCCTGATCCAGTCGTTCTGGCTGCTGCTGGCGCTGGTGCTGGGCCACCAGCTTGCCTTGCGCTGGCTGCGCAAGACCGCCACCAAGCTCAACTACCAGTCGCTGCAGGATGAGCGCAAGCGCCAGCTGCAGGCGATCTTCGAAACCAACCGCGCCGGGGGGATGCCGACTGACAGCGACGACGAGTCGTTTCCGGACCTCACCCGGCTGGGCCGGGGCAGCATCCGGCTGGTCAACGCCATCACCGGGGTCGTCGCCACGGTCGGGCTGCTGATGGTGTGGTCGGACGTGCTGCCCGCGCTCGGCTACCTGGATACCATACAGCTGTGGGACTCGGCCACCATGTTCGATGGCGATGTCGTGCTGGAGCCCATCACGCTGGCCGATCTGGGGCTGGCGCTGCTCATCAGTGGCGCCGCGTTCTTCCTGTACCGCAATCTGCCCGCGCTGATGGAACTGATCCTGCTGCAGCTGTTCTCGATGAACAAGGCCGATCGCTATACCCTCATCACGCTGGTCCTGTACACCGTCGTCCTGATCAGTATCTCTTCGGTCGCGGTGGTGCTCGGCTTCGAGTGGTCGAAGTTTCAGTGGCTGGCCGCGGCCCTGGGGGTCGGTATCGGTTTCGGCCTGCAGGAGATCGTCGCCAACTTCATCAGCGGTCTCATCCTCCTGTTCGAGCGGCCCATCCGCGTGGGCGATCTGGTGACCGTGGGCAACGTGGAGGGCTTTGTGACCAACATCCGCATGCGGGCCACTACCATTCTCACCTATGATCGCCAGGAGCTGCTGGTGCCCAACAAGGACTTCATCACGGGCAATCTGCTCAACTGGAGCCTGTCCGACCCCATTTCCCGCCTGCTGATCGACGTCGGCGTCGCCTGCGACTCCGATGTCGCGCGCGCCATGGCCATCATCACCGAACTCGCCGAGAGCGACGAGAAGGTCATTCGCGACCCGGCGCCCTTTACCACCTTCGAGGGCTACAGTGACAGCAGTCTCAAGCTGCGCCTGCGCTGTTACCTGGACGACATCGACGCCCGCATCGCGACCGCCAGCCGCCTGCGCCAGGCGATCTACCGGCGCTTTGCCGAGGAGGGCATCGTCATCGCCCTGCCGCAGCTCGACGTGCATTTCGATCGCGGCAAGCCGCTCACCGTGGCGCTGATGAACGCGCCGCCGGCGGACGGGGCCTGAGCGGCAGCGGCCTGGTGCGGGTGATCGGGCGCGGCCGCCATGCTATGCTCGCGCATGGGTCGGATATGCGGCGGCAGCGCGTGGTTTGACGCGCCCGCGCGCAGGGTACCGGCGGCACTTCGGCAGGTGGGAGAGCGCTGTGAGCGAAAGGTTATCGGGCAGGCGCGGGTTGCCTGCGAGGTGGCGGGGCTGCCTGGTCGCGGTGCTGGCGCTGGTGTTGTCGCTGCCGTGGGCGGCGGCGCCGGCGATCGCACAGGAGGCAGCCGCACAGGAGGGCGGTGCGCAGCAGGGCGGCGCGTCCAAGCCGCTGGCGGATGCGGACAGGGCCGAGTTCGATGACAAGCTGCAGGCCATTGACGTGCGCTACGCGGCGGCGCAGGGCCTGCAGAAGAAGCTCGGCGACGCCGTGCCAAGCCTCGCGCCCGTGCTGCGGGTGCGACTGGCCGACGACTGGTCGCAGCTGCTGGGCAGGAGCGTCGAATTTGCCCGGCTCGTCGCCAAGAAACAGTCCCAGGGCTACGAGGTCGCGGCCGATCGCGCCCGCGCGCTCGATGATATGGCACGCTTCGGCACCGCAGCGCGCGCCGCGCGCACCGCGCTGTGGGATCAGATCACCGTTCCCGAGGCCACGGCCAGCGCCGTCGAGGAGGCGCGCGTCAACTACTGGTTGTTCGATCTGATCGCCTCCAGCGACGCCCTCATCAAACAGCTGGTCGATGCCGTGGACGCGGGCCGCGCACTGGGTGCCGATGTCACCGGGCAGGAGCAGGCCCTGCGCGCCTATGTGTCCGAGCGCGCCGTCAACAATTCGGTGATGCTGGCGCTGGCCATGAACGAGGTCAAGGGTCGCAAGGCCGGGCTCGCGGTCATGCCGGCCGATGCCGAGGTGCAGGCGAAGGTGTCGGTCGCCGAGCGCGAGGTCTCCCGCCTGGCGGCTTCGCTGGACTCGGCGGTGAAGCTCATGAACGACATGAGCCTCGACACCCTGTCCTACCGCCAGCAGGTGATCGCCGCCACCGGCGAGATCAGCACCGACATCTTCGATCCCAGAGTGCTGCTGTCCCTGGCCGGTGGCTGGCTGCGGTCCCTCGTCGAGATGGTCGTCAGGCACGGTCCCAATCTGTTCCTCAAACTGCTGCTGTTCATCGCCATCGTACTGCTGTTCAGGCGCCTTGCCGGCATCGTGCAGCGTCTCATCGAGGCCGCTCTGGGGCGCTCGCAGCTGCAGCTCTCGCGGCTGCTGCGCAATATGATCGTCAGTTTCAGCCGCACGCTCATCATCAGCCTGGGCGTTCTCATCGCCCTCTCCCAGGTGGGCATTTCGCTGGGCCCGGTGCTGGCCGGCCTCGGGGTGGCCGGTTTCGTCATCGGCTTTGCGCTGCAGGATACCCTGTCGAACTTCGCCGCGGGCATGATGATTCTGATGTACCGGCCCTTTGACGTCGGGGACATCGTCGAGGCGGGCGGCGTGTCGGGCAAGGTCAGCCACATGAGCCTGGTCAATACCACCATCCTCACCTTCGACAACCAGACGCTGGTGGTGCCGAACAACAAGATCTGGGGCAATGTGATCAAGAATGTCACCTCGCAGCGCACGCGCCGGGTCGACCTGCTGTTCAGCGTCTCTTACAGCGACGACATTGCCCGCACCGAGGCGATACTGACCGAACTCGTCAACGGCCACGATCGCGTGCTGTCGATGCCCGAGCCCCTGGTGCGCCTGCATCAGCTGGCCGATTCCTCGGTGGACTTCATCGTGCGGCCCTGGGTCAAGACGGAGGACTACTGGGACGTGTACTGGGACCTGACCCGGGCGGTCAAGCTCCGCTTCGACCAGGAGGGTATCTCGATCCCGTTTCCGCAGCGGGATGTGCACCTCTTCGCCCAGCCGCCGGCGGCGGACGATGCCCCGCAGCTCCCGGGCGGCGCCGCCATGAATGCGGGTGGCGCCGCCATAAAATAGTGGCAGGTTGCAGGGGCGCCGAATGTGGTAATATCGGCTGAATATTCTGCCAGCGGGTGTTTGTTATGAGCATTCTTCAGCGCGCGGACCGATCGCAGAGGGCTCTGGTGCGGGACTACATCACCCGTGGGCAGCTCTCCGGCGCCCGCAACCCAGAACGGCACGTCGACTCGATCAGGGACCGCATCATCGAACTGCTGCGCACTCAGAATGCGGCGGTGGTGGCCCACTACTACACCGACCCGCTGCTGCAGGCGCTGGCCGAGGAGACCGGCGGCTGCGTGTCGGACTCGCTGGAGATGGCGCGCTTCGGCAAGCGGCATGCGGCCACGACGCTGATCGTGGCCGGTGTGCGGTTCATGGGCGAGACCGCCAAGATACTGAGCCCGGAGAAGCGCATCCTCATGCCGGACCTCGAGGCGACCTGCTCGCTGGACGTCGGTTGCCCGGTCGATGAGTTTGCCGCGTTCTGCGATGCCCACCCCGATCGCACCGTGGTGGTCTATGCCAACACCTCGGCGGCGGTGAAGGCCAGGGCCGACTGGGTCGTGACCTCCAGCATCGCCCTGGAGGTGGTCGAGTATCTGTCAGCGCGCGGTGAGAAGATCCTGTGGGCGCCCGACAAGCACCTCGGTGCCTATGTGCGCAAGCAGACCGGTGCGGACGTGCTGTGCTGGGATGGCGCCTGTATCGTGCACGACGAGTTCAAGGCGCAGGGGGTGCTGGATCTGAAGGCCGTGTACCCGGATGCGGCGGTGCTGGTGCACCCCGAATCGCCGGCGGCGGTGGTGGAACTGGCCGATGTGGTCGGGTCCACCTCGCAGCTCATCCATGCCGCCAGCACCCTGCCCAACGAGCAGTATATCGTCGCCACCGATCAGGGCATCTTCTACAAGATGCAGCAGGCCATGCCCGAGCGCGAGTTCATCATCGCGCCCACGGCCGGCAGCGGCGCCACCTGCCGCAGCTGCGCCAACTGCCCGTGGATGGCGATGAACTCGCTCGAAAAACTCGCCGCGGCGCTGGAGACGGGCAGCGGCGAGATCGATGTCGACCCCGAGCTGCGGCGCCGCGCCCTGCTGCCGCTGGAGCGCATGGTGAATTTTGCCCAGCGCAACCAGCGCGCGCTGCGGGGCAATGCCTGAGCGTGACTCGATCCGCGCGCACCGGTCGCGCGCGGCGGCAGGTCAAGGCGGCGCTTGCGGGCGCCGGTTGGGTGACGGCCTGTGACGTGCTGCCGATGCCGACCTGGCTGATGCCGCCGCGTGCGCAGGCGGTCTGCCGCCGCCTCGGCCCGGCCTGCGGCTGACGGCGGGCCGCGCGCGGGACGTGTTACCGGCCGGTCTCGGCGCCGTGCTTGTTGAACTTCTCCATCGCCTTGGCGCATTGATCGCCCTCGGCGGTCGCCCGGTCGAGCACGCCGGTGACCAGCAGCGAAATGCCGCCGGTCGCCACCGCGGCGCCGGTGGTGAGCAGCGCGCCCTTCTCGTTGAGGCCGATGCCGGGATCAGCGAGCGTACCGCTCAGCTTGACGAAGGGCGTCACGAACATATCGGCGCTGATGCCCACGCCCTTGCGGGGCTTGGTGTTGAACTCGATGCCGATTTTCTCCGTGTTGAGATCGACGCCCCCCGCCGCCAGGGCCATGATTTTTTCGCCCTGCAACAGGAACACCGTCAAGTCGGCGTCGCCGTCGACGATATCCACACCGATGACGCTGCAGTCCCAGTTGGAGTACTGCTCGTCCTTGGCGAACGGGTTGAGCGCGGAGAACAGCTGGGAGAGGATGTCGCCGGATACCCGGCCGAGCAGCTCGTTGTCGAGCTTGCCCGGCCCCTGGGTCAGCAGCACGCGGCCGTTGCTTGAGGCGGCGAGGGCGCGGGGCGTGTTGCCGCGGGAGGCGATGTCCACGGTGGCCCCCACGGCCGGGATCTGGGTCGGCGTGGCATCCTTGCCCGAGGTCAGGTTGAGCCGCATATCCTTCGCCTTCAGTTTGATCGACAGCTTAGCGACGTCGCCGCCGGCGTCCAGCTCGACCCTGGACGTGGCCTTGCCGCCCAGCGGGCCGGCGAGGCTGGCGTCGCCTTTGAGCACCTGGTCGTGCAGGCTCCCCTGCAGTTTGACGTTGCTCAGCTTGGTGGTGCTGGCGCGGAACTGCCTGATGGCGAGGTCGGCATCGAGCGTGTTGTGTTTCAATGCGGCGAAGGGCAGGGGCTCATCCTTGAAGACGAACGCGCGCTGCGCCTTGCGGGTTTGAGCTTCCGCGGGGGCCGGCGGCTTGGCGGCGGCGTCCGCGGGCTCGTCGTCGTCCTTCATGAACGGGCTGAGGTCGAGCAGTCTGGAGCGCAGCGTGACGTCGACGGCCTTGCCCTTGCCGTGTTCGGCGATGCGCAGGTCGCCGCTGAGGTCGCTGTCGCCAAAGCGCGCCTCGAAGGGCTTGAGGACCACCAGCCTGCCATCGACCTCGGTCTGCGCCTTGAGCTTCCAGGGGATGGGCGGCAGCGAGGGCTGCAGATCGGTGAGGCGCGGGCCGTCGGCCTCGATGTCGAGCGCGGAGGGGCCGCCGCCGCTGGCCACGGTGCCATTGATCACGGCCACGGCCTCCCCCACTTTGGCGGTCAGTTCCTGCAGGGCGATAGCGCCGCCCTCCTGCGTGACGGTGCCATTGAGCGTCAGTTTGCCGGGTGGCAGACCCGCTATGCCCAGGGCCTTGCCCAGCTTCTCCAGCGCGCTGACGCTGGCGTCCAGGTCGACCGTCCGCTGGCGCAACCGCGCGTCGGCGCTGGCGTCGATGTCGGCAAAGCGCGCTTTCAACTGCAGATTGGCGCCCCGCTCGAGCTGGGCCAGGTCCGCATCGACCTGGATGGGGCCGCGCAGCGGCAGGTCCAGCCTGGCGAGCTTCATGAGTTCTGCCAGTTCGTCGGCGGTGAGGACCGCCGCCACGCTGGACCCGGTCAGCGGGTCGAGCCGCGTGGTCTGGCCGCCGAGCCTGACTTTCAGCGGGCCTAGCCGCCCCTTGAGGTTAAAGGCCACGGCTCCCAGCGCCTCGAGTTCGTCCAGGGGGCCCACCGTGCCGTCCAGTGACAGGGGTTGCTGCAGGACCGTGCCCTTGCCCTGCAGCGCCAGGTTGTCGTCCTGCCCGGGAGCCAGCGTGAGGTCGTCGATCATGACGCGCTGCTCGTCCTGCCCCGCCGCCCGGTAGACCACCGAGACGTTGCTGAGCTGGGCATGGCGGATCATCGCCGGCAGCGAGCCCGCGCCGCCGTCCCGCGGCGGTGCGGGCTCCGCGGGTTCCTCGGCGGCCGCTGCGAACTCCCAGTTGGCCTTGCCGTCGGGGCCTTGTTCCAGCAGCAGGCTGGCATTCTCCAGCTTGATGTCTTCGATCACCGCCGGGCCGGAAAGGGCCGACCACAGGTCGATGGCCGCGGAGAAGTGGCCGATCTTCACCATGTCGGGTGCAGAGCCCCACGGTGCGTTGGCCAGGCTCAGGTCTTCGACCAGCAGCGTGAGCGTGGGCAGCAGGTCGAGCTGCAGGTCGCCGGCAATGCGCAGCTCGCGCCCCGTCGCGTCGCTGAACGCCTTCTCGATGTGCGGTCGAAGCTTGTTGAGGTCGGCAAAGTGCAGATAGGCGAGGGCGCCGCCCAGGGCGATCAGTACCAGGAGCAGGATGCCGAAGATCATGCGGAGGATCGTCATAGCCTAACGCCTCGACGGGAGAATGGACATGGATTGGGCCGGTGAGCCTTCTGCTTATTCGTCGTTCGATAGCCGCCGCCGCGGCTGGCCGTCGGCTCAAACCGTGAGCATAAAACACCGACCCGGGTAAATCCACGCCGGCGTGGGGTGAGGGCCCGCGCCTGGCGGTTGTCGCCGACAGGTTTTGTCGATAGTATCAAGCCAGCTGAAGTTTGACATGGATCAAGCGGGCGTTGACGGGCTTTCGGTTACAGTGGGGACACGGGTGGTGGCCTGACGCTGAATTCGTGGCCACGATGAGAGCTGAGGCCCGCTGGTGATAAGGGCTGCGGCGTAAGCGCTGCGGCGGTTCCGGCCGCGAAGCGTCGGGTAGGGCGGCCAATGAAGGCCCAGGCGCGACCATCGGCCCGGGTGCTGTCGGGGCAGGGGCCTGAGCGACTGCGCTGTGCCGGACGATAACAATAGATAACAATAATGGTGAGTGGTGATAAGGATAACAATAACGAATAGCAGGGATCTCAATGCTGCTGCTTGAGCTCGGTATCCTGCTGCTTTGCATCGTGCTGGGCGCGCGGCTGGGGGGAATCGCCCTGGGCACCCTGTCCGGCATCGGCCTGTTGGTATTCGTGCTGCTGTTGGGCATGCCGCCGGGGCAGCCGCCGGCGGTGGTGCTGGGCATGATCCTCGCCGTGATCACCGCGCTGTCCATGATGGAGGCGGCGGGGGGGCTGAATTACCTGGTTGAGACGGCCGAAAAACTGCTGCACCGCCACCCCAGCCGCATCACCTTCCTGGCGCCGCTGGTGACCTACGCGCTGATCTTCGCGGCCGGCACCCAGCACGTCATCTACTCGCTGCTGCCGGTCATCGCGGAGGTATCTCGCAAAGCGGGCGTGCGGCCCGAGCGGCCGCTGTCCATGAGCGTGATCGCGGCCCAGCACGGTCTGATCGCGTCCCCGGTTTCGGCCGCCACCGTGGCGCTGGTGGCCGGGTTGGCGGGGCTGAACGTCGGCCTCATCGATATCATGATGGTGACGATTCCGGCCACCCTGATCGGCGTGGCCGCCGGGATTCTGTCGGTCGCCTGGCGCGGCAAGGCGCTGGCGGACGACCCGGAATACCAGCGTCGCATCGAGCAGGGCATCGTCACGCCGCCCCGGCAGCAGCCTCCGCTGCAGGGCATCGAGCGCAGTCGCGCCATCGGTTCCTGTGCCGTCTTCCTCGGTGCGGTGGCGCTGGTGGTGCTGCTGGGGCTGTTCCCCGATCTGCGCCCCGTCTACCAGCAGGGCGTCGGAGAGAGCCTGCGGCAGGGGCAGGCCGACATGGGGCAGCTGATCATGATCATCATGCTCGCCGCCGGGGGCCTCATTACCGTGGCGTTCAAGGCCAGTCCGGCGGATGCCGTCAAAGGCAGCCTCATGCGCGGTGGCCTGGTGGCCATCATCTCCATTCTCGGGGTGTCGTGGCTGGGCTCATCGTTTTTTGCCGCCAATGAGGCGACCATCGTCGATGGCATCGCCTCGGTGATCCGCGCCTACCCGTGGGTGTTCGCCCTCGGGCTGTTCGTGCTGTCCATCCTGCTGTTCAGTCAGGCGGCGACCATCGTGATACTGGTGCCGGTGGGGGTTGCCCTGGGGCTGCCCCCCAGCGTCCTGATCGGGGTCTACCCGGCCGTGAACGGCAACTTCTTTCTGCCGACCTACGGCACGGTGCTGGCGGCCGTATCCTTCGACCAGACCGGCACTACCCGCATCGGCCGCTACCTGTTGAACCACAGTTTCATGGTGCCTGGCATGGTGACTACCGTCACCGCAACCCTGGCCGGTTTGCTGTTGGGCAACCTGCTGATTTCCTGACGTCAACGATCACTCTGGAGGTGACAATGAAAATAACGACTCTACCATTGGCCGTATCGGTCCTTAGCCTGGCCGTGGCCAGTGTCAATCTGCACGCGCAGGCCGTGCCCAAGGCGACGGGACCGCAGGCGGTGCGCATCGAGCACGACCTGCTGGGCCAGAAAGCGATCCCCGCCGACGCCTTCTACGGCGTGCAGACGGCCCGTGCCATCGAAAACTTTCAGATATCCGGCCGCACCCTGAGCGACTACCCGGAGCTGATCAACGGCTTTGCCCAGGTCAAGATGGCGGCGGCCATGGCCAACACCGATGTCGGCAAAATGAAAAAGGAGGTGCGGGACGCCATCATCAAGGCCGGCGAGGCGATCCTGGCCGGCAAATACCATGATCAGTTCCCGGTGGACCCCTATCAGGGCGGCGCCGGGACCTCGACCAACATGGCCGCCAACGAAGTCATGGCCAACGTCGCCCTCGTCGAGACCGGCCACAAGCTGGGCGAGTACGACATCGTCGAACCCCACGACGATCTCAATATGTCGCAGTCGACCAATGACGCCTACCCCACGGCGCTCAAGGTCGCCATAGCCACCAACAACGACATGGTGATCAAGGAGATCGAGCAGCTCGTGGCCGCCCTGCGTGCCAAGGGCAACGAGTTCATCGACGTGCTGAAGATGGGCCGCACCGAGATGCAGGATGCCGTGCCGATGACGGTGGGCCAGGAGTTTCATGCGCTGGCCGCGGCGCTGGAGGGTGAGATCGCCTTCATCCGCGCGTCCGAGAAGCCGCTGTTCGCTATCAACATGGGCGGCACGGCCATCGGCACCGGCCTCAACGCACCCAAGGGATATGCCGAGAAGACGGCCGCGCACCTGGCCAAGCTGACCGGCAAGCCCTTCGTGAAAGCCGACGACATGATCGCCGCCACCTGGGACCAGCACTCCTTCCTGGCGGCGTCCGGCGCCATGCGCAGCCTGGCGGTCAAATTGTCCAAGATCGCCAGCGACCTGATCCTGCTCGCCTCCGGCCCGCGGGCAGGTCTTGGCGAGATCAACCTGCCGCCGGTACAGCCGGGCTCGTCGATCATGCCGGGCAAGGTCAACCCGGTCATGCCCGAGCTGCTCAATCTGGTGTCCTTCCGCGTGATCGGCAATGATGTGTCAGTAGTGCTGGCGGCGCGCAACGGCCAGCTGCAGCTCAACGCCTACGAGCCCCTGGAGGCCATCGCCGTGCTGGATTCGCAGCGCCTGCTGGCCAACACCATGAGCACCGTCCGCAGCAAGTGCATCGATGGCATCACCGTCAACGCGGACACCCTGGCGGGCTATATCGAGCGCACCGTGGGCATCGTCACCGCGCTCAACCCCGTGATCGGCTACGACCGTGCGACGGAGCTGGCCAAGGAAGCCTACAGCACCAACAAGGGCATCCTCGAGATCGTGCGCGAGAAAAAAGTGCTGACCGAAGAGCAGATCAAGGAAATTCTCAATCCCGCTGCCCTCACCGGGCTCGACAAGAAGCAGTACCAATAAGGCAACACCCCTCACCGGACCGATAACAACACAGGAGAACACTATGAAAGTCCCATTCACTCCCCGCCACCTGCTGCTGGCACTGGCGTTCACTGCGATGCATGCCGTGGCGGCCGACAAGCCCAACGTGGTCATCCTCGCCACGGGCGGCACCATTGCCGGCTCCGCGGCGACGCAGACGCAGGCGGGCTACACCTCCGGCCAGGTCGGAGTCGATATTCTCATCGGCGCCGTACCCCAGATCCAGGAGCTGGCTGACATCTCGGGAGAGCAGATCTCCAACGTGGGCAGTCAGGATATGTCCGACGCGATCTGGCTGAAGCTGGCCAATCGCATCAACGAGCTGCTGGCCAAGTCCGACGTCGATGGCGTGGTCGTCACCCACGGCACCGACACGCTGGAGGAGACCGCGTTCTTCCTGAGCCTGACCGTCAAGAGCGACAAGCCCGTGGTGATGACCGCCGCCATGCGGCCATCCACGGCGCTGTCGGCCGACGGCCCTTTGAACATCTACAACGCGGTGGCGATCGCGGCTGACAAGAACGCCAAGGGCCGCGGTGTCATGGTCGCCGTCAATGACGACATCCATGAGGCCAGAGCGTTCACCAAGACCAGCACGACCGATGTGCAGACCTTTCGGTCGCCCGAGAAGGGCCTGATCGGCGTCACCCTCTACGGCGAGAACACCTTCTTCCGCACCCCTTACAAGACCTTCGGTGCCAAGAGCGAGTTCTCCGTCAAGGGCGTGGACAAGCTGCCCCGCGTCGACGTGATCTACATGACCGCCGATGTCTCGCCTGACCTCATCAGCTCCGCCGTTGCCAAGGGCGCCAAGGGCATCGTGAGCGCCGGCGTGGGCAACGGCAACATGACGGCCGCTGCGCTGAAGGAAACCGAGAAAGCGGTGAAGAAGGGCGTCGTCGTGGTGCGCGCCAGCCGCGTACCCTTCGGCACGGTCGGCCGCAACGTCGAGGTCAACGACGACGAGGTCGGCACGGTCGCCTCGAACGAGCTGAACCCGGCCAAGGCGCGCGTGCTGCTCAAGCTGGCGCTGCTCAAGACCAGCGATGCCGCCAAGATTCAGCAGTACTTCAACCAGTACTGATCGGCATCGGGTCTATCCCGCGACCCCGCTCCGCAAGGAGCGGGGTTTTTTGTGCGCCCGGCACGGGCGCACTCCTGGAGGTGCAAGTCCTCCCGTGAGCTGGCCACAGCGAGCGAAGTGAAGCGCAACTGCGGAAGGGCGACCGACCGTGGGGAGGAAGCGTGGAGCGTAAACCGTGAGCCGATGAACAAGAACCGGATAGAAGGCGCTGCCGAGCAGGGCGAGCGGGCAAGAAGCCGTGAAGCTCTCGTGGCCAAGGCGAAGTGGCGTAAATTCGGCGGTTGTGCGGTGAAGGAGTGCGGTCTTACCCGGGGAGATCTCGCCTCATGCCTGAAAGGGCGACGTGGAGACACGGAGCGAGAAGTCAGCAGAGGCCATAGTAGCCGCCGATGAGGGGCGAAGGGCCGAACGAGAAGGAGCGTCAGACGCCTTGTCGATGAGAACGGTAGTGCATCAGATGCCCGCGCAGGCGGGGCGGGTCGTGGAAGGGCGAGGTGAAGCCTTGTCCCAATCGACCAGTGATGAAACCGGCCTCCCGCGACAGGAACCGGAGGGCGCAGGGCGAGACCTGCTGGTGCAGGCGCTCGCGAGGGAGAACATGCAGCGCGCCTGGAAGCGCGTGAAGGCAAACAAGGGTGCTGCGGGTGTTGACGGTCTGGACATAGCCCGGACGGGAGAACACCTCCAACACGCGTGGCCGACCATCAGGCAACAACTGCTGGAGGGCACGTACAGGCCGCAGCCTGTGCGGCGCGTGGGCATCCCGAAGCCGGACGGTAGCGAACGTGAGTTGGGGATCCCCACCGTGACCGACCGTCTGATTCAGCAGGCACTGTTGCAAGTGCTGCAACCGTTGATCGATCCGACCTTCAGTGAGCACAGCTACGGGTTTCGCCCCGGACGCCGGGCGCGGGACGCGGTGCTGGCCGCGCAGCGGTACGCGAGTCAAGGTTGCCACATCGTGGTGGACGTTGACCTGTCGAAGTTCTTCGACCGGGTCAACCATGACATTCTGATCGAGCGCCTGAGCAAGCGCGTGAACGACGCCGGGGTGATCCGGCTGGTGCGCGCCTACCTCAACGCGGGCATCATGGATGGCGGTGTGGTGATCGAGCGGGTAGAGGGGACGCCGCAGGGCGGCCCGCTCTCGCCGCTGCTGGCCAACGTGTTGCTGGACGAAGTGGATCGGGCGCTTGAACGCAGAGGGCATCGCTTTGCCCGCTATGCCGACGACTGCAATGTGTATGTGCGCAGTAGGAAGGCGGGCGAGCGGGTGATGTGTCTGCTGCGCCGCTGCTACGACAAACTGCATCTGAGGATCAATGAATCCAAGAGTGCGGTAGCCTGTGTGTTCGGCCGCAAGTTCCTCGGCTACGCCCTATGGCAAGCCGGAAACGGCGAGGTGCGACGCGCGGTGTCGGAGAAGGCGCTGGCAACGTTCAGGCAAAGGGTCAGGCAACTGACCCGGCGCAACGGCGGACGTAGCCTAGCGGAGGTGATCGAACGGCTGCGAAGCTTCTTGTTGGGATGGAAAGGGTATTTTGGGCTGGCGCAAACGCCCAGTGTCTGGCGCAGGCTGGACGAGTGGGTTCGCCGACGCCTGCGTGCCCTCCAGCTCAAGCAGTGGCGGCGGGGTAAGACGATCTACCGGGAACTGCTCAGTCTTGGAGCCAGTGTCCGGGTGGCGAGATCGGTGGCGGCCTTGAGTCGCCGCTGGTGGCATAACAGCCTCTCTGCTGTGCACCATGTGCTGACGATTGCCTACTTCGACCGGCAGGGAGTGCCGCGGCTCTCATGACCTCAACTTCTCGAACCGCCCGGTGCGGACCCGCATGCCGGGTGGTGTGGCAGGGGAACGGTCAGCACTGCTGACCGCCCCTATGCCGATTTGAGGGGGTCTGCGGCCTGCAGCTGCGGCTCAGAAGTCCAGGGCCTCCTTCCAGGCCTGGATATCCTCGATGCGCTGCTGTATCTGCGCGGCGTCGGTACGGCTGATGCCCGGTGTCTGCAGCGCATAGCCCAGCTGGCGAATGGCGTGGTCGGGGGCCCCCATCAGCACGAAGTATTCGGCGCGCGCCTGGTGCACGCCCAGGATGTCCCCGGTAAGCCCCCTGACCTCGGCGAGCTCGTACCAGAGCTGAGGGTCGCTCGGCCGCTGCCTGCTGTGCCGCGTCAGCAGCTGCTCGGCCGCCTGCTTGTCGCCGGTGCGCAGCAGCGCCTCGAAGTAGGCCATGGTCAGCGGGTGATTGTTGGGGTTGAAGCGCAGCTGCCTGGCCAGCATGTCCCTGGCCTGTTCGGGCTTGCCCTGCCCGAGCCATATATCCCCCTGTGCCAGCAGATAGGTGATGCGCTCCGGGTCCTTCTTCAGCAACTCGTCCAGCTGCTGTTGCGCTTCGTCGAAGCGCACGGCCTTGATCAGTGCCAGCACGAGGCCATAGCGGTGGGCGTCAGGGTGCTCGCTGTTGGCGCTCAGATCGCTGCGGAAGCGCTTGATGGCGGCGTTGACGTTGGGCTCAAAGTGCAGCGCGACCCGCGCCTGCATCAGGCGGTACTCTAAATCGTCCGGGTGCTGCTGGCGGGCGTAGCGCGCGGCGCGGCTGCGGGCATCGGCGATGCGCCGCTCGGTGACCGGGTGGGTCAGCAGAAATTCGGGCGGGCGCCCGTAGTAGCGCGAGGCGCGCTGCATCTGCTCGAACATGGTGGCCATCGACATGGGGTCCAGCCCGGCGCGGATCAGGGTGATCATGCCCACCCGGTCGGCCTCCGCCTCATTCTGGCGGCTGTAGCGCAGCTGGTTTTCAAGCGCTGCGGCCTGGCTGGCGGTGATGGCGGCGAGGCCGGCGTCGCCACCGGCGGTGGCGGCGATCACCAGCGCGCCGAGCAGCGTGGCGAGGTTGATGATGGTGGAGCTCTTCTGTTGTTCCATGCCCCGCGCAAAGTGACGCTGGCTGAGGTGCGCCAGTTCGTGCGCCAGCACCGAGGCCAGCTCGTCTTCGTTCTGGGCGAACAGGAACATGCCGTTGTGAACGCCCACGACGCCGCCCGGCACGGCGAAAGCGTTCAGCGTCTTGTTGTCCACCACCACCAGTTCGAGCCGGCGGTCGGTCAATTGGCTGAAGGTGGCGAGTTTGTAGACCAGGTGTTCGAGATAGTCGGACAGCAGTGGATCGGAAATGATCGGGGCCTGACCGCGAAAGGCCATCAGCCAGGCGCGCCCGAGCTGGTATTCCTGCTGACTGGAGAACAGGCTGGAACTGGCGTCGCCCAGGTTGGGCAGCTGCATGCTGGAACTCACGGCGCCTGCCGGCTGCGCCACCAGGCAGGTGGTCAGGGTGCAGGCCAGCAGTGGGCGTCGGGTCAGGCGAAAGGGCATAAGCAGTGCATCGAGCCGGTTTCACTGTGTAGGGTTGCGCCCGCCGGGAGCGTTGGCCGGCGGCGCGCCGTGGCGATCTGATTGGTTGCGCCGCCGGGAAGTGCAGCCGCTGCGGGCAGCGGGTGCGGATATGCCCCGGTGTGCGCTGCTACTGTAGCCGTTTTAGGCGCGTTTTCCCATTGCGGCGGTTGCTGCCGCCCCCGCTGCAGCCCTGGCCAACGGTGTCAACTGTGATAGCATAGCGCCGGTTTGTGCAGGCGGAGCGCAGGGGTTGGGGCCGTTAGTCGATGGTACATGAGCTGGACGTCAAAGGCCTGGATTGCCCGTTGCCGCTGTTGAAAGCCAAGCTGGCGCTGAACCGCATGGCGCGCGGGGAACAGCTCAGAGTATGGGCCACCGACGGCGGTTCGGTGAGGGATTTTCGCGTGTTCTGTGAGCAGAGCGGTCATCTGCTGCTGGAGTCGTCCGAGTGCGACGGCGTCTACGCTTACCTGCTGCAGAAATCCTGAAAATCTATCGGCACAGCGCTGGCCGTTTTTGCCTCTACACTACACGTATGGTCGCCACTGTCTGCGCGCTGCCCCAGGTCGGCGGCCGCCGGGCCTCATGCTGGTCGGTGACCGCTGCGTTGTCGAACGCTGCGGGGTCACCAGCGGCTGCCGCCCGTGCCAGCGGTCTGGCGGATTCGCGCCGCAGTTAACCGGGGAAACTCGCCATGCAGGACGTCTTTCGCAAGTGGTTCCATGATATCTTCGCCGACGAAGAGTCGCTGATTCTGCTGATCATCGTCTTCGCCGGGCTCGCCATCGTGGTCACGATGGGGGGGATACTGGCGCCGTTCATAGCCAGCCTGATTTTTGCCTTCCTGCTGCAGGGGCTGGTGTCGACCCTGCAGCGCTGGGGGCTGCCGCGCTGGCTGGCGCTGGCGCTGACCTATCTGTGCTTTGTCGGCAGTTTTCTGGTGCTGCTGATCTTTGTGCTGCCGCTGGCCTGGAAGCAGCTCGTTACGCTGTTTACGGAGCTGCCGCGCATGATCGAGGCGGCCAAGCAGGGCCTCGTGCTGGTGCAGCAGCGCTATCCTGAGGTGGTCAGCGAGGCGCTGCTGGCCGAATGGACGGCCGAGGCGACCTCTGAGCTGACCCGGGTCGGCCAGTGGATGCTGTCGGTGTCCGTGTCCCAGCTGCCCAACGTGTTCGGCGTGCTGATCTACCTGGTGCTGGTGCCCATCCTGGTGTTCTTCCTGCTGAAGGACAAGGATGCGATCTTTGCCTGGTTTGCCGCCTTCCTGCCCAGTCGGCGGCCGCTGATGTACAAGGTGTGGCGGGAGATGGATCAGCAGGTCGCCAATTACGCGCGCGGCAAGGCCATCGAGATCCTGCTGGTGTGGGTGGCCAGCTATCTGGCGTTCGTCATCATGGGGCTCAAATATGCCGCCTTGCTGGGCCTGCTGGTGGGCGTCTCCGTGCTGATACCCTATATCGGCGCCGCGGTGGTGACGCTGCCGGTTGCCCTGGTCGGCTACTTTCAGTGGGGCTGGACCGAGGATTTTTTCTGGCTCTGCGCGGTCTACGGCATCATCCAGTTTCTCGATGGCAACCTGCTGGTGCCGCTGCTGTTCTCCGAGACGGTCAAGATTCACCCCATCGCCATCATCCTGGCGGTGCTGGTGTTTGGTGGCCTGTGGGGGCTGTGGGGCGTCTTCTTCGCCATCCCCCTGGCCACGCTCATCAAAGCGCTCATTCAATCATGGCCCCGGCGCGGGGCCCAAACAGTCGATGTGGAAGCCAATGCCCAATAACGCCAGCCTGTCCCGCCTTTCCCTCTATGTAGTGATCCTCGCCGCCCTCGCGGGGCTGTGGTCCTGTCAGAGCACGCCCACGGCGGCGCTGGACAAGCAGTGGGCGGCGGCGGCGGTCGAGGTCATCAAGAGCCCCGGCGATCAGCGCGACTACGCGACCTTTCAGCTCGCCAACGGCATGCGGGTGCTGGTGATCTCCGACCCCGACGCGGAGAAGGCCGCGGTCAGCCTCGATGTGCTGGCCGGCAGCAAGGACGACCCTCCCGGGCGCGAGGGGCTGGCGCATTTTCTTGAGCACATGCTGTTTCTGGGGACCGGCAAATACCCTGATGCCGGCGAGTATCAGGCGTTCATCGCCAGCCACGGCGGGCAGCACAACGCGTACACCGCCTTCGAGAACACCAATTACTTCTTCGATATCAATGCCGCCCAGCTGGCGCCGGCGCTGGATCGGTTCAGCCAGTTCTTCATCGATCCGCTCTTTACGGCGGCCTATGTGGAGCGGGAAAAGCATGCGGTGGAGTCGGAGTACCGCACCCGCTTCAAGGACGATGGGCGGCGCGGTCTCGACGTCTTTACCGAGGTCATCAACCCGGACCACCCGTTCGCCGATTATGCCGTCGGCAGCCTGGATTCCCTGGCCGACCGCGAGGGCTCGCCCGTGCGGGATGAACTGCTGGCGTTCTATGCCGGACACTATTCCGCCGATGTGATGCACCTGGCAGTGCTCGGGGCCCAGCCGGTCGATGTACTGCGGGCCTTGGTGGAGCGCGCCTTTGCCGCGGTGCCCGACCGGCAGCTGGAAGTGGCGCCGATCGGCACGCCGCTGTTTACCGAGGGATCGCTGCCGGCGCAGGTGTTCATCACGCCCGAGAAGAACATGCGCCGGCTCGAGCTCACCTTCCCGGTCGCCGACAGCCTGGAGCAGTGGCGGGCCAAGCCCGTCGCCCTGTTGGGCGACATCATCGGCCACGAGGGGGAGGGCAGCCTGCTGCAATACCTCAAGGCGAGGGGATGGGCGCAGGGGCTGTCGGCGGGCGAGGGCCTGGCCTACCGGGGCGGGGCCACGTTCAATATCACCGTGGCGCTCACCGAGCAGGGCTTTGCCCAGCGCGACCAGGTGGTGACCGCGATCTTCCAGGCGATCGACCGCATCGCCGACGAGGGTATCAGCGAGCAGCGCTTCGAGGAGCAGCGCCAGATCGCCGAGCTGCGCTTCCGCTACCAGGAGAAGGCCGAGAACGTCGACTATGTCGTCGCGCTGGCCGGCGCCATGGCGCTGTATCCGCCCGCCATGCTGCTCAAGGCGCCCTTTGAATTCAGCGATTACCAGCCCCGGCTGTATCGCGACTACCTGGCGCAGCTGCGCCCCGACAATATGCTGCTGACCGTGATCGGCCCGGGTCTGGCCACCGACCGCGTGTCAGCGCTGTATCAGACGCCCTATGCCCTGGCGCCGCTCAGCGAGCAGCAGCTCGACCGCTGGCGGCACGCCGGCCTCGATGCGCGCATCCGCCTGCCTGACCCCAATGCCTTTATCCCCGCGCAGCTCGCCCGCGTAAAAAACGCCTATAGCGATGCGCGCCCGGTGCGACTGGCGAATGCTGGCGGCGTCGAGCTGTGGCACGGCGATGACGCGGCGTTCGCCCTGCCCAGAACCAGCGTCAGGCTGGCGCTGATGAGCCCCATCGCCAATGACAGCGCGCGCCACCGGGTGCTGCTGGAGCTGCTGGGGCGCATGGTCAAGGACCGTCTCAACCCCAAGTTCTATCCCGCGGCGCTGGTTGGCTTCGACGCCGAGCTTCGCGCCAACCGCCGTGGTCTGATGCTGGCCATCGACGGCTTCAGCGACAAGCAGGAGCAGCTGCTGGAGATGATCGGGGCGGAGATCGCCGCCGCCCCATGGAATGCCGCACGCTTCGGCGATATCAAGCGCGCAGCCCTGCGCGACTGGGAGAATGCCCGGCGTAAATCGCCCTACAGCTTCCTGTACGATGAGGTAAAGCACCTGCTGTATCGGCCGGACTGGAGCGACGCCGAGCTGCTCGCAGCGGCCGCGTCGGTGAGGCTGTCCGATCTCATGGCGTACCGCAGGGAGTTCCTGAGCGCGTTGCGGGCGCGCCTGCTGGTCTACGGCAGCAGCAGCCCCGAGCAGGCTCGCGGCCTGCTGTACGCGCTGGCGCCGGTGTTGCGGGGCGCCGGTGAGGACGTCGCGGTGCCGGAGGCAGGCCTCGTCGAGCTCGGCAGCCAGGAGCGCTGGCGCCACGCGGTCAGCCTGCCGCACAGCGATGCCGCGATCGCCTACTACGTGCAGGGCGATGGCGACAGCAATGAGCAGCGCGTGCGCATGGGCCTGACGGGACAGATCATCGCTACCCCTTACTATCAGTCCCTGCGCACCGACCAGCAGTTCGGCTACGTGGTCTATGCCGCGCCGACTGTGTTTGAGCGGATGCCGGGCTTGACCTTTATCGTGCAGTCGCCGGTCGCGGATGCGGGCACTCTCTATGAGGCCACTAACCACATGCTGGCGTCGTTCAACCAGGAGGCCCAGTCGATGAGCGCCGAGACTTTCGCGCAGCACAAGGTCGCGCTGGCCAGCCAGATCAACCGGCCTCATCAGAATCTGGCGAAGGCGTCCAGCTTCCTGTGGGACGAGCTCATGCAGGGCTACGAGCGCTTCGATCGGCGCCAACAGCTCACCGCGGCGCTGGACGCGCTGACGCTCGATGAGTGGCGGGCCTTCTATGCGGCCCGCTTCGCCAGCACCCCTGGGCGTTCGCTGCTGGTGTTTCAGCCCGGGGCGCGGGAGCCGCGGCACGAGGCGCTGGCGCCACTGCGGCCGGTGGTGGATCGCACGGATTTCCAGGCGCTGCACACGCTGCGTCACTATCCGTGACGGCGAGGCGGTCGCAGCGGACCTGGGTCGCCCCCTGCAACATCGCTTAGACGAGAGCTGACTCTGTTGCTAGATTATGTAGAGAGGGAACTCATGGCGGCATGACCGGGCAGTCAGCCGGGGTGGCGTCAGCCCGGCGCGGCTGGGTCGGGGACTCTCGTTGTGCGGGAGGCCCGCCTGGCCGGCGGCATCCTGCTCCGACCGTGATGATGCATGACAGGGCCTGCCATTAAAGCGCAGCCGGGACCGGGTGAATGCCACTGAACAATGCCTTAATCGTCGACGACTCCCGCACGTCGGCGGCCATTCTCGGCAAGATGCTCGCCAGGCACCAGCTTGGCAGCGACAAGGTCACCTCCGGCGAGGAGTGCCTTGCCTATCTGGTGGCATCGACGCCCGACGTCATTTTCATGGACCACATGATGCCGGGCATGGATGGCTTTCAGGCGGTCAAGGCCATCAAGCAGCAGCCGGAGCTCAGGCATATCCCCATCGTCATGTACACCTCCAAGGAGGGCGATATCTACAGCGGACAGGCGCGGGCGCTGGGTGCGGTGGGGGTACTGCAGAAGCCCGCTGCCGAGCACGATGTGGCGGAACTGCTCGAGCGCCTGCGGCACGAACAGGCGCAGCGCCTGGCGGGTTCCCGCGCAGCCAACGATTCCCAGGCCACACCGGAGGCGGCGCTGGAGCAGGGCAGGGCGGAGCTGCCCAGCTGGCTGTCGGCGCAGCCGCGGCCGCAGCCGCGCGTCGTGCCCCTGCCGCAGAAGCTGCACCGCGCGCTGATCGTCGACGACTCCCGCACGTCGGCGGCCATTCTCGGCAAGATGCTCGCCAGGCACCAGCTTGGCAGCGACAAGGTCATCTCGGGCGAGGAGTGCCTGGCTTACCTCGCCTCGGCAAATCCCGACATCATCTTCATGGATCACCTCATGCCGGGCATGGACGGCTTCGAGGCGCTCAAGGCCATCAAGCAGCAGACCAAGCTGCGCGCCATTCCCATCGTCATGTACACCTCGCAGAGCGGTGATCAGTATATCGGGCAGGCGCGGGCACTGGGGGCGGTCGGCGTGCTGAAGAAGCCGGCGATCGATGCCGATCTGGTCGCTATCCTGGAGCGGGTCAGGCGCGACGGTGGGGGCCGCCCGGAGCGGGCTGCGGCGGTGGTATCGCCGCCTGCCGAGCGCGTGGCGGCGGTGCCAGCGGCGCCCCAGCCCGCCCCGGCCGCGCTGGCGCCGCCACGCGCCGGACAGGACGCAGCGGCAACGCCTTCACGGCGTCCGCGCTGGCACGCGCTGGTGGCGGGCGTTGTGGCGCTGCTGCTGGCCGGGGCTCTGCTGGGTTCGCTGGCCGGCCCGCGGCGGCTGGAGCCTGGGGCGCTGGTGGATGCGCTCACGCAGCTGGGCAATCAGCAGCAGGAGGTCAGCTTCGGCACCATCCCATTCGATGACCGGCGCTATGAGATCGTCAGCGGCGTCGCCCGGCTGCTGTCGCTTGCGGGCTTGCGGGCCCGCATCGAGCTGCGCTCCCACGTCGGTGAGTTCTGCCGCGTCTACGGCGGCGACAGCGGCAGCGCGCTGCCGCCCCGGGATACGCCCATCGAGCGCTGTGAGATGATCGGCTACGAGCCCGCTGAGGCGCAGCGGATCGCGGCCGCACAGTCGCCCCGGTTCCGGGATTTCCTGGCGCAGCTGAGCGAACTGGCGCCCGGCGTCGAGCTCAGCATCGTGCCCGTCGGCATTTTTGAGCCGCGGCTGCCCTATCCGCCCGATGCCGCCATCGCCATGGCGGGCGACTGGAACGCCATCGCGGCGATGAACAATCGCGTCGAGATGCAGGTGACGCTGATCGAGTGAGGCGTGCCCCGTTTCCCTGCCCGGTGCCGCGCGCGGCGCCCCGCTTTTCTTGGTCAGGGTTAGTCTGTA
The DNA here is from genome assembly GCA_963792875.1 of uncultured Gammaproteobacteria bacterium. Lineage (GTDB taxonomy): Bacteria > Pseudomonadota > Gammaproteobacteria > Pseudomonadales > JAHEGP01 > JAHEGP01. The sequence goes on from CAWBXV010000003.1 coordinate 45,005, forward strand.
TGATCCAGCGCAGTGACGAAGAATCAAAGCGCGATCATCGAACGGAAATACGGGGCTGTTCACTGCCGGGAGCTATGCGCTGGTGAGTTGGCACGCGGCCTGCGGGGCAGCGCGTGCGGCGGTGCCGAAATCTCGTCCTCTGTCGAGTCAGATAACCACAATGAGGTGACCGCATGCGAGAGGATATCGATCCCGTTGAAACCAGGGAGTGGCTCGAGGCCCTGGACTCGCTGCTGGCCAATGCCGGGAGCAAGCGGGCAACCGAACTGCTGATCGCACTGGGTGAACACGCCGTGGAGCTCGGCATCAAGCTGCCGTCGGCGATCACCACCCACTACCGCAACACCATCCCCCCCGAGCAGGAACAGCCCATGATGGGCGATCTGTTCATGGAGCGGCGCATCCGCTCGCTGGTGCGCTGGAATGCCCTGGCGATGGTGATGCGGGCCAACGACAACAACGAGGGCCTCGGCGGCCACCTGTCCTCCTTCTCGTCCAGCGCGCTGCTCTACGAGATGGGCTTCAACCATTTTTTTCGGGGCGACCAGGGCGATCAGCGGGGCGACCTGATCTTTTACCAGGGGCACTGCGCGCCGGGCATCTATGCGCGCTCGTTCCTCGAGGGGCGCCTCAGCGAAGAACAGCTCGACAACTTCCGCCGCGAGGTGGACGGCATCGGGCTGCCCTCCTATCCGCATCCCTGGCTGATGCCGGATTACTGGCAGTTTCCCACCGTCTCCATGGGCCTGGGGCCCATACAGGCCATCTATCAGGCGCACTTCCTGAAGTACCAGACCAAGCGCGGGCTGGTCGACAACAGCGCGCGCAAGGTGTGGGGCTTCATGGGCGACGGCGAATCCGACGAGCCGGAGAGCCTGGGAGCCATCGCGCTGGCGGGGCGCGAGTCGCTGGACAACCTGATCTTTGTGGTCAACTGCAATCTGCAGCGGCTCGACGGCCCGGTGCGCGGCAACGGCAAGATCGTGCAGGAGCTCGAAGGCGTATTCCGCGGCGCCGGCTGGAACGTGATCAAGGTGCTGTGGGGGCGTCGCTGGGATCCGCTGCTGGAGCGCGACAAGACCGGCCTGCTGCAGCGCCGCATGGACGAGGTCTGTGACGGCGAGCTGCAGAATTTCAAGGCCAATGGCGGGGGCTATACCCGGGAGCACTTCTTCGGCAAGTACCCGGAGCTGCTGGCACTGGTCGCGGACATGTCCGACGACGATATCATGGCCCTCAACCGTGGCGGCCACGACCCGTACAAGCTGTATGCCGCCTACCATGCGGCGGTGAACCATCGGGGGCAGCCGACGGTCATCCTGGCCGGCACCGTCAAGGGCTACGGCATGGGATCATCCGCCGAGGCCCAGAACGAGACGCACTCCGTCAAGAAGCTCGATCTCGCGAGCCTGAAGTCGTTCCGCGACCGGTTTATGCTGCCGCTGACCGACCATGAACTGGAAAGCGTGCCCTATTACCGGCCGGCGCCGGACAGCCCCGAGATGGTCTACATGCGCAAGCGCCGCGACGCGCTGGGTGGCTTGATCCCGCAGCGCCAGAGCGAGTTCGAGGCGCTGGAGACGCCCTCCCTGGACGTGTTCGAGGCGCAGTTGAAGGGTTCCGGCGAGCGCGCGATCTCCACCACCATGGCGTTCGTGCGCATGCTGTCCACGCTGTCCAAGGACAAGCGCATCGGCCAGCGCATCGTGCCGATCGTGCCCGACGAGGCCAGGACCTTCGGCATGGAGGGCATGTTCCGGCAGCTCGGCATCTACTCCTCGGTAGGGCAGCGCTACACGCCCCACGACGCCGATCAGATCATGTATTACAAGGAGGACGAGAAGGGCCAGATCCTCGAGGAGGGCATCACTGAGGCCGGCGCGACCTCGGCCTGGATCGCGGCGGCGACCTCCTACAGCGTGTCCGGCTTCCCGATGGTGCCCTTTTATATCTTTTATTCCATGTTCGGCCTGCAGCGCGTCATGGATCTGGTGTGGGCGGCCGGCGACGCCCAGGCCCGTGGTTTTCTCATGGGTGGCACCAGCGGGCGCACCACCCTGAACGGCGAGGGACTGCAGCACCAGGATGGTCACAGCCATCTGATGGCGGCGATGATACCCAATTGCATTTCGTACGATCCGGCCTATGCCTACGAAGTGGCGGTCATCGTGCAGCATGGCCTGCAGCGGATGTATCAGGAGAAGCGCAACTGCTTTTACTACATCACGCTGATGAACGAGAACTACCCGCAGCCGAAGCTGCCCATCGGCAACGTCGAGGGCATCATCCGCGGCATGCACAAGGTGGCCGAGGGCAAGGCGGGCGCCAGCCTGCGCGTGCAGCTGATGGGCGCCGGCGCGATTCTCAACGAGGTGGTCGCCGCTGCCGGCTTGCTGCGCGACGGCTTCGGCGTCGAGGCGGATGTCTGGAGCCTGACGAGCGTCAACGAGCTGGCCCGCGATGGCCTCTCCTGTGAGCGCTGGAACCTGCTGCATCCCGAGGACGAACCCAGGACCTGCTACCTGCAGCAACAGCTCGCTGATGCGCAGGGCGGGCCGATCATAGCCGCGACCGACTACATCAAGCCCTACACCAATCAACTCAGCCCCTTCATGCCGCGCCGCTTTCTGGCGCTGGGCACCGACGGTTACGGCCGCAGCGATACGCGTGCCAAGTTGCGCAGCTTCTTCGAGGTCGACCGCTACCACGTCACGGTGGCCGCGCTGAAGTCGCTGGCGGACGACGGCGCCATCGCGGCCTCGGTCGTGGCCGGGGCGCTGAAGAAGTTTGGAATCAAGTCGAATCGTCCGGACCCGGCATTCAACTGAGCCCGCCCCGGCGCGCTGGCGGCGGCCGGGGCCGTTTGATCTCGGGCAGCGATTAGAAGGGCATTGATGTGGCAAGCGAAGTCATAAAAATACCGGATCTGGGTGGCGCGTCCGACGTGGCGATCGTCGAAGTCGCGGTGTCCGTGGGCGACGAGCTGAAAGTCGACGATGTCCTCGTCGTGCTGGAGACGGACAAGGCCTCGATGGAGGTGCCCTGCCCCTTTGCCGGCAGGCTGTTGTCGCTGGCGCTCAAGGTGGGTGATCAGGTCGCGCAGGGCGATGTGGTGGGCACTATCGAGGTGGCGGATGAGGCCGGTGGCGATGCCGAGGCCTCTGCTGCGGCGCCCTCCGCACCGGCATCCGCCCCGCCCGCACCTGCACCCGCACCTGCACCCGAACCGCAGCCCCCTGCGGCAGCCCCGGCGGGGCAGGTCGACGCGGCGCCCTCGGTGATCGACGTGCCCGTGCCCGATCTGGGGGGCGCCGACCGCGTCGATGTGATCGAGGTCGGCGTCAAGCCGGGTGACGTGATCGCCCAGGGCGATACCCTGATCGTGCTGGAGAGTGACAAGGCCTCCATGGAGGTGCCCGCGCCGGCGACGGGCAAGGTCGTGGAGGTGCGCCTGCAGGTCGGCGACAACGTCACCGAAGGCGATGTGATCCTGCGCCTGGAGCAGGTCAGCGCCGGCCGCCCGGTCAGTCCCGCGCCGGTCTCGCAGCCGGCACCCGCCGCCGTCCCGGCAGCGGCCGCGCCGTCGAAACCCGTCCAGACGGGACCAGCCCAGGCCGGGCCTATCCAGGCCGGACCTGGATCCAGGCCGGACCTGTCCAGGCCGGTCCCGTACACGCCGGGCCGGCGGTGCGCAAGCTGGCGCGCGAGTTCGGCGTCGATCTCGGGGCGCTCAGGGGCACCGGTCCCCATGCGCGCATCCTCAAGGAAGACGTGCAGGCCTGGGTCAAACAGCAGCTGCAGCGGGCTCCCGCAGGCGGCCAGGTGGCTGGCGCCGGCATCCCCTCCGTGCCCGAGGTCGATTTCGCCCAGTTCGGCCCCGTGCGCGTCGCGCCCATGAGCAAGCTGCAGCGCTTGACGGCCCAGAACATGCACCGCAGCTGGCTCAATGTGCCCAGGGTGACCCAGTTCGATGAGGTCGACATCACCGATCTCGAGGCGTTTCGCGAGGAGCAGAAGGCCCAGGGCGTCAGGCTGACGCCGCTGCCCTTCATGCTCAAGGCCTGCGCGGTCGCGCTGCGCAGCAATCCGGTATTCAACGCCTCGCTGGCGGCGGATGGTCAGAGCATCGTGTTCAAGGACTACGTGCACATCGGCATCGCCGTGGCGACGCCGGCAGGATTGATGGTGCCGGTGGTGCGCGATGTCGACCGCAAGAGCATTACCGAACTGGCCGCCGAGTCGGCCGAGCTGGCGTTGCGGGCGAAGGACAAAAAGCTCAAGCCGCAGGAGATGCAGGGCGCCTGCTTTACCATCTCCAGCCTCGGCAATATCGGCGGCACCGGTTTCACGCCGATCGTCAACGTGCCGGAGGTTGCCATTCTCGGCGTGTCCAGGCTGGCGGTGAAGCCGGTCTGGAACGGGCAGGAGTTCGTGCCGCGCAAGCTGCTGCCGATCGCCTTGTCCTACGATCATCGCGCGGTCAACGGCGCCGATGCCGGCAAGTTCGCGACGGAAGTCGGCCTGTTGTTGTCGGATATCCGGCGCCTGCTGTTGTAGCGCGGACCCCCGGGGGCAGGGTCCGGGTGCCGTCTACCAGGGCCGCGCCATGAGGTGGGTCTATGATCGTGATGAAGCGAGGCGATAATTATGACGGCTGAGGTGGTCTTTGCCCTGGCGGCCGTGGGCATGATCGCGCTGCTGTGTCAGTGGCTGGCGTGGGCAGTCCGGCTGCCGGCCATTCTGCCGCTGCTGCTGGCGGGCATCGTGCTGGGGCCGGTGACGGGCCTGCTGGACCCGGACGCCCTGTTCGGCGAGCTGTTGTTTCCCTTTGTTTCACTCTCGGTGGCCGTCATCCTGTTCGAGGGTGCGCTCAGTCTCAAGTTCGCCGATATTCAAGGCCACGGCAAAGTAGTCACCCGTCTGGTCACGCGGGGACTGCTGGTAAGCTTCGTGCTGATCTCTCTGGCGTCGCTGCTGGTTCTGGGGCTGTCGGTGCCGGCGTCGCTGCTGGTGGGGGCGGTTTCGGTCGTGACCGGGCCGACCGTTATCGCGCCGCTGCTGCGGGTCGCCAGGCCCAGCCCCGGCATCGACCGGATTCTGCGCTGGGAGGGCATCCTCATCGACCCGATCGGTGCCGTGTTTGCCGTGCTCGTGTTCCAGCTGCTGCTGTCCAGCCATCAGACCGGCGCGCTGCTGGCGATGTGCGCGGATCTGGCGGCGATCATTCTGGTGGGGCTCGTGCTGGGGACCGTCGGCGGCTGGCTCTTCGATCAGGTCGTCCGACGGGGTTGGCTGCCCCGCGCGCTGCGCAATTTCGGCATGCTGGCGTGGGTGCTCTTTATCTATGCCGGCGCAGAGATGCTGGCCCACGAGTCCGGTCTGCTGGCGGTGACGGTGATGGGGCTGTGGCTGGCGAACTGGGGCGAGCTGGAGCTTGAGGAGATCACCGAGTTCAAGGAAAATCTCTCCGTCATTCTGCTGTCGGCCGTGTTCGTCCTGCTGGCGGCGCGACTCGACCTGCGGGGACTCATCGAGTTTGGCTGGCCACTGCTGCTCTTTCTAGCCATCGTGCAGTGGCTGGTGCGCCCGCTCGGGGTGTGGGTATCGACGCTCGGGCAGGCGCTGGACTGGCGCGAGAAGGCCGCGCTGGGCTGGATTGCCCCGCGGGGCATCGTGGCGGCCGCGGTGTCGTCGCTGTTCGCGTTGTCCATGGCCAACGCGGGGCTGGCCGATGCCGACAAGCTCGTCTCGGTGGTGTTCGCCATCATCATCGGGACGGTCGTCCTGCAGAGCCTCACCGCAAAGCCCCTGCTCAGCGCGCTGGGTGTGCGGCGGCCGCCGTCGAACGGTGTGCTGATCGCCGGGGCCAACCGCCTGGCCAGGGAGCTCGGCCTCGCGCTGCAGGCGCAGGGTTTTCCGGTGCTGATGGCGGACCCGGTGTGGGAAAACTATCGGCGCTCGCGCATGGCGGGCCTGCCTGCCTACTACGGTCTGCCGCAGTCGGAGCAGGCCGAGGCGGCGCTGGATCTCGGCAGCATCGGGGTCGTGCTGGCGCTGTCGGCCAATACCCACCAGAACGCGCTGGCGGTCTACCACTTCAGCCACCTGCTGGGGGAAGAGAAGGTGTTTGCCTTGCGCTCGAATCCGGGTGAGGGCGGGGTGCGTAGAGAGAGCGCGTTGTTTCGGCGTCGTCAGTTGCTGTTTGCCGGCGAGGAGGGCTATGGCGCCCTGGCCAAGCGCTTGTCCCAGGGCTGGACGGTGAAAACGGTCCGGCTCGACGAGGCCGCGGGCTGGGCCGAGGTGGCCAGCCGTTATGCGGGCGACGCCATCCCGCTGGTATGGGTAGACCCCGAGCGGCGCCGGGCGTACCCGCATGCCGGCGGGACCGCGCCGCCGGACGCGCCGCTGCTGGTGGTGGCGCTGGTCAACGGCGATCGCGTGGCGGCCGCAGATGGCGAGAGCCCGCAGCCGGCGGACCAGCCGGGCGCCGGCGGATGATGGCCTGGGTCCTGCGTCGATCTGGCGCAGGGTCTTTGGCGCGATGACAAAAAGCGAAAAGTGAATGGCTATCCGTAGCCTTATTTCTGACAAAATGGAGGGGATGATGTTTTTGAGAACGCGATGTCAGGCGGTCCTGTTGTCGAGCTTGTGCGTGCTGCCGACGCTGGGTTGGGCCAGCGAACCCGTGCAGCCGATCGAGCCGGCCAAGGTTGAGAATGCCGCCCTGGTGGCACTGGGCAGGCAGCTCTATTTCGATCCCCGGCTGTCCAGGTCGGGTTTCATCTCGTGCAATTCCTGCCACAATCTGAGCATGGGTGGCACGGACAACATCAAGACCTCCATCGGCCACAATTGGCACCAGGGACCGATCAATTCGCCGACCGTGCTGAATTCCAGTTACAACATCGCGCAGTTCTGGGATGGCCGGGCCGCGGACCTCAAGGAGCAGGCCGCCGGCCCCATCGCCAACCCGGGTGAGATGGCGTTCACGCATGAGGCGGCCGTGGCGGTGATCGCCGCCATCCCAGGCTATGTCGCAACCTTCCAGCAGGTATTCGGCAACAGTGGGGTCACCGTCGACCGCATCACCAGCGCCATCGCCGAGTTTGAGAAGACTCTGGTCACTCCCAACTCGCGCTTTGACCAATGGCTGAAGGGCGACCAGAAGGCGCTGGACGCGCAGGAGCTGGCCGGCTACGAGCTGTTCAAGAGCGCCGGCTGTGTGGCCTGCCACAATGGCCCGGCGCTGGGCGGCACGTCGTTTCAGAAGATGGGGCTGGTAAAGCCCTACGAGACCGACAACCCGGCGGTCGGGCGCGCGGCGGTGACGGGCAAGGATGCCGACCGCATGCACTTCAAGGTGCCCACGCTCAGAAACATCGAGCTGACCTACCCCTATTTCCATGATGGCGGGGCAGCCACGCTGGGAGAGGCGGTGGCTACCATGGGCAAGCTGCAGTTGGGCCGGGAGTTCAGTCCCGAGGAAAACGCCAGCATCGTCGCCTTTCTGAAGACGCTGACCGGCGACCAGCCGACGTTCCCGCTGCCCATTCTGCCGCCGTCCGTGGACGCCACACCGAGGCCCGAGCCCTTCTAGGGCGGGTGCGCGCTGCGCTGGCGGCGCTCAGGCCGCCGCAGCGCAGACCCGCAGGGTTCAGCGGGTCTTGCCGAGGCTGGACCGCAGCATCACGACGTTGCTGTGGTCCTGCCACGCCCGCAGTGGCGCGTCGTCGTTGATGGGCTCGCAGTCCCGCACTCTCGACAGCAGGTTGGGGGATACATTCCAGCGCTGGCCGCCCTCGGTAATGACCGTGACGGTCTTCTTGTTGAAGCGGACCAGCGTGCCAGTCTGACGATGCCTGCCTGGCGGTTTGAAACAGACGCTCTCGCCCACGTCGAACTGCATCATTTCGCGGTGGATGTGCTGCGAGTGCAGTTCTTTGAGTCTCTCCACGACTCGAAGGTTGAGCGCAATCAGTTGGTCTTCCGTGAGGTTGTCGATATCGATATTCATGCAGCGGACTCTATAGCATAGTCTGTATTATTATCGGGAGCGTTATGCACTCCGGTCGCTGTCTGACGGATCGACAAGGCGGCGGCCCAACCGTTGGCTTCCCCGTGAGGTGCCCGTTGCCGGAACCTCGCCAGAGAGGCGGTGGCCACGCCACCGGTTGCGCACTTGCCGCGATGATCGCCGTTACTTCCCTGTTTCCCTCCTGCCAATACCTGCCGGGCGTCACAAAAGCCTCAGGCGACGCCATCCTAACCTAATCAACGCTTGCAATCCAGCCCCATGCGTGGTTGCTGCGGGCGGCGCGGCAGGGGCCGGACTCAGCCGTATCGCTGCCGCATGTCGGCGACGGCGCGGGCAATCGGGGCGCTCATCATGGCGACTCTCGTGTGAGCGTCGGCACGCTTGCGAGGGTGCCCGATGGCGTCGATAAAAGCGCCTACGTCGGCGTCACTTGGGCGGGTTTTCAGTGGCGGCATGAGTGACGGTCCCTCCGGCTCGTTTGGCGCCTGTTCCTGGGGTGGTCTGCGCCAGGTGCCTAGCGGTACGCTGCGGTCAGTTCCAGCGATCGGTCCCAGAGCGCCCTCGCCAGCGCGGCATCGCTGGCCAGGCGGCTGGGTGTTGCGGGGTTGCAGTCGGCGAAGTACTGGCCGCTGACCCTGCGCAGGTCGCGGTGGGCCGCGACGTAGCATTGGGTGGCGGCGCCGGCCGCGACGCTCCGCTGCAGCGGCTTGCTGAGCGTGGCAAGCGCCTGGGCAAAGTGACCACTGGCGTGGCGGCCGAGACGGGTGACCACCACGCCGGGGTGGACGGCATTGGCGGTGGTCGTGCCGCCATAGAGGCGCCGCGCCAGCTCGTTGGACGTCAGCAGGTTGGCGAGTTTCGACTGGCCATAGAAGCGCCAGGGATCATAGCCCCTGGCGCCATTCAGATTGTCGAAGTCGATGCCGCCCTTGACGGTGTGGTGATGCGCCATGCTCGAAACGATCACGCAGCGGCCCGCCGGGGCCTGAGTGAGCTGCGCGAGCAGGCGGTTGATCAGCAGAAAATGCCCGAGGTGGTTGGTGAGGAACTGCAGCTCCAGCCCCGCCTTGATGTGCAGATCGGGCAGCGCCATGATGCCCGCGTTGCACATCAGCACGTCCAGCGGCAGGGCCAGCGCCGCCACGGCGTCCGCGCAGCGTGCTACCGATGACAGATCGCTCAGGTCGCAGGCAAGGGGGGTGGTCGGGCCCGGTACCCTGGCGCAGGCCTGTGCCGCGCTGTCCCGGGTCCTGGCCAGACCGATCACGTGAGCGCCTCGGGAGGCCAGTACGCGCATCGACTCGAAGCCCAGCCCCGAGCTGACGCCGGTGATGACCATGGTCTTTCCGGTCAGATTGATGCCGTCGCACACCTCCTCGGCGGTGCTGTGCCGATTGAATCTGGACTGCGTCGCTTGGGTCATCGGGGCCATCGAGTCACCGGATCTTCCGTGCCTGTGTGAGGGGCCGCCGGGCATGGCAAAGGGACGAGGTGGTCAGCGTTCCGCCCGTGCCCGCGATGCCAGCCGATGTCGCCGCGGTCCGGCGTGCGTGCCCGCCAGGCCCGAGGCGCCGGCTTAGTCGAGCGGTACATTCGCCCAGTCCTGGTCCGCCTGGTTCAGCGACATCAGAAAGCGGCGCACGGTGTGCGGCCAGCGCTCGGGATCCTGGGCGCTGCCGCTCACCTGCAACTCGGCATGGGGCAGCGTGTTGGCCAGGGCGATGGCATTGGCCAGCGGGTGCACCGCGTCGTCGGGCCAGGCCAGCACGAGCGCGGGCATGGTCAGCCTGGCCAGCCGTTCCGGCGGCGGCAGGTCCGACAGCGCGGCGCCGCGCAGGGCGTTACTGATGCCGCTGGGGCTGGCATCGGCCAGCAGGCGGCCGCTTGCCCGCTCCATGCGCGTGCGCAGGTCAGCGCCGGGGGCAAGCGGTAGCCATCGCAGCAGTTTCAGCGGCAGGCCGCGCGTGAGGGCGACGAGCGAGGCGGACAGCTCGTAGACTCTGGCGGTCTTTTTGCGGTCCGCGTAGGCGGTGGGAGGCAGCACCAGCACCAGCCCCCGCACGCGGTCGGGGTGCTGGCAGGCGGCATGCAGTGCCGTAGCGCAGCCCATGGAGGCGCCGCCGAGGATGACCTTGGCGCGGTTGCCGGCATGGCAATCGGCGACCTGCCACATGTCTCTGGCGAGACCCGGCCAGGCGTAGTCCACCGCTGCGCCGGCCGACTCTGAGCGACCGTGCCCGCGGGCATCGTAGCGAATGATGCGGGCGATATCGACGCACTCCTGCCAGCCGAATACGCCCATGGTGTCTTCCTGCGCCATGCTGCCCAGCAGCGTATGGCCCCAGATAAACGCCCGCCCGCTGCCGTCGGCCCGGCTGGCGAGCAGCGCCGGGTGACTACCCTCGGCGAGGACCCACTGGATGTCTGGTTGGTTCATGTCAACGCTCCCGGCTGCGCGGTCGGTAGCGCGGGTCCCAGCACGCGCCTGGCGCCGCGCCTCGGCGCGAACGTCCCTCCTCCGCCCGGGCCGGGTAGAGGGCGCAGCGCTCAGTGTGTGGACTTGCGCCCGCGCGGCTGGTCGCCGTCATCCAGCGTGTCCTTGTGCCAGGCGGTCAGCAGCACATCGATGATCTCCGCGGACGCTTCCAGTCCGCCCAGGTGGCCGGCCTCCGCGCGCACGTGCAGGTTGGCATGGGGTATCCTGCTGGCAATGTGGTGGCCGTGCTCGATCGGCACGATCGTGTCGGCGTCCCCGTAGATGAGGTACACCGGAACCCGGATGTCGGCCAGGCGGAAGCCCCAGTCGCGAGCAAACAGCCGCGTGTCCAGGAATATCGCCTGCATGTTGCCGCGGCTGCCGAGAATCAGGTCGTCCAGAAACATTTCGCGGACCAGCGGGTCGGCAAAGACCCGCTGATCTCCCGGCGGCATGAAGCGGGAGAAGGTCTTGATGCACTGTTCCGCCAGCGGTGTCAGGGCGTAGATAGCGCCCTGCAACAGGCTGCCCAGCGGACGGTGCAACGGGCCGACTACGCCGCCCACGCGCCGCCAGCCCTCGCTGGCGGCGCCTTTGGCCGCATCGGGGCCATGGGCGGGGGCGACCCCCCCCAGGATAGCTGCCACCACCACGCGGTCGGGCATCCTGGCGGCGCAGGCCAGCGCGAACGGACCCCCGCCCGAGAGCCCGGCGACGCCGAAGCGGTCGAGCGACATGGCGTCGGCCAGCTCGCCGACATCGTTGGCAAAATCGCCGATGCAGGCGTGGCGGTGGGGAGTCGAGTCGCCGACCCCGGGGCGCTCGATGCAGATGATGCGTACCCCTTTTTTCAGGGCCAGCCGCCGCGTCTCGGGGGCGATCTGGCGGCGTGCGCCAGGGGTGCCGTGAAACCACAGCAGCGGCAGCCCGGCGGCTGGTCCGAATTCGGCGTAGCCCAGCTTGCGCCCGTCCTTCAGTCGCAAGGTGCCTTCTACGCGAGGTGGAATGAGCGTGTTCATGTCGATAACCCGTTGGCTGCCGTTGTTATTGTGATGCTGGCGGGTGGCGCTGCCCGGTATGCCGCAGCAGGCAGCGCTCCATTGGCGCCGCTCCCAATGCTAAAGGGCTGTCCGGTGAGAAGCAAACCCTTTTCGGCGGGCCTGTCCCGGGGCGCCGCCGGGGCATCGGCAGCACCGGCCGCCGGTACGCCGGCCGCCGGTGTTTCGATTGCGCACAGGGTCTCGTATCATTGGCGGCCTTTGGTCGGTTTCAACAGAGGAGTGTTACAGCCAATGACGAAGAGCTTCGATGCCAACGCGCTTATGGCGCTGTGTTTACTGCTGGTCTCGTGGCTGGCCTGGGGCGGCCTGCCCGCGCCGCAGGAGGGTATGGCCTCCTATTATGCGGATTCCCTGCAGGGCAATCGCACCGCCAGCGGCGCCAAGTATGACAAGAATGCCCTGACGGCCGCTCACCAGACGCTGCGCTTCGGGACGCGCGTCAGAGTGACCAATGTGGCCAACGGCAAAGCGGTGGAGGTGACGATCAACGACCGCGGTCCGCATACCAAGCGCCGCATCATTGATCTGTCGCGCGCGGCCGCGAGCAAGCTGGGCATCCTGGATGCCGGTGTCGCCAAGGTCCGCGTCGAGGTGCTCAAGGTGCCGGATTAGTCGCCCGCTGGCTGCCCCGGCCCGCCCGTGCTGCCTGGGCTCGTCCCCGCCGCGGTGCCGGCGGTGGGCGCCGGCACCGCGGCGTGCTGGCGGGGCGCGTCGGGCAGGGCGGCATCCGAGGCCTGTGCCTGCTGTCGTGCCTCCCATTCCAGAAAGCGGTCGATGTCCACTTTCACCTGGCTGATGGTCCAGGCGATCAGCGCCACGTCATCCATGAGTCCGAGCACCGGCAGCAGGTCGGGGATAAAATCCAGCGGCATGACGAAGTAGACGATGGCCGCCGTGACCACGGCCAGCGTGCGCCATGGGATGGCCCGATACTGCCCGGTCGCGTAGGCGGTCAGCATGCGCATCAGCACTTGCAGGCCTTCGCCGACCGCCTCGATGGATTGGCTGGCGACATCGTTGATTTTAGTCTGGGCGTCGCTGATCAGCCGCTTCATATCCTCCGGGTTGCGCAGGTAGTCATTGGCCAGGTTGATGGCGCGCAGGTAGCTCTTGTGGTTTCTCACTACACTCTGCTTGACGAGATTGCTGATAGCCATGGCGGGGGTCGCTTGCATCGGTCGACGGGCGGTCTAGATTACCGGCTTCTCCACGCGAAAGCCATCGGTGGCCGGGCGTCCCGCCGCCATTGCTGGTGCCGCGGGCGCGTCCTGGGCTAGTATCAGGGGAGCCCGGCGGTCGCTGTGGAGGTGCCTCAGTTGCGGCACATGACCCGGTGGAGTGGTAAGGGAGTGACCAGACAGGAGCTATTTGATGGCTAGCAGTAGCTTCACGCGCCTCACGGCGGAGGAACTGCAGTTTCTGGTGATGGAGGCGCCATCGGTGCCGATGGATATCGTCTCCACGCAGGTCTATGGCGCCGGGCGGCTGTCGACCCCGGATGGCGGCGTGGACCTTGCCGCCTACCGGGAGCTGATCGGCGCCATGCTGCAGCGCATGCCGCGCTTTCGCAAGAAGCTCAAGTGGATACCTTATGCGGACATCCCGGTCTGGGTGGATGACCCGGCTTTCTCGATCGACTATCACATCCGCCACACGGCGCTGCCCCGGCCCGGTTCGCCGCAGCAGCTGAAAAAGCTCACGGCGCGTATCGCCGGTCGCGCGCTCGATCGCGATCGCCCGCTCTGGGAGATCTGGCTGGTTGAGGGGCTCGAGCAGGGTGGCTATGCCATCATCAGCAAGATCCATCACGCTATGCTGAGTGCGGTGGACGCACCCAGCCTTGCCACGGTGCTGATGTCGAAGGAGCCGGTGCCCAAGGTGCCCCCCCTGCGGCCTTTCGTGCCGTCGAAGCCGCCGTCCGAGGTGTCGCTGCTCTGGGATGAGTGGCAGCGGCGCTACTCCATGCCCATCGACGCCCTGCGCAATGCCGGGGAGATGCTGCTGCGCACCCGGGGCGGGCGCAGTGAACTGGAGCGGCGAGTCGGTGCGATGAAGCACTCCTGGACGTCGATCATCAGGCGGCCGCGCGCCACTCCGGTCAACGGCGAACTCAGCGGGCAGCGTCGCGTGGAGTGGCTGGACCTGCCGTTGGCGCCGCTGCTGCAGGCGCGGCGCATGCTGGTCTGCAGCCTCAGCGATGTGCTGATTGCGCTGCTCGGTGGCGGCGTGCGCGCGATCTACCGTGAGCGGGACATCGCGCCGCCAGGCGGAGCGTTCAGGGTGGCGGTGCCGGTCTATCTGCCGGACTCCGACCCCGAGGGTGGCCGCTCCGCCACCTGGCTGCTCGATCTGTGCATCGACGAGCCCAGCCCGTCCGCCCGACTCAACCATATCGCAGCGCAGAGCGCCGATATGGATGGCGAGGAGAGTGAGGTCTCCATCGAGCGCATGATGAATCCAACGCGCTGGGCCGCGCCGGGCTTTCTGTCGCTGTTCAGCACGGGCAAGCAGCTGTGCGCCAATACCCTGATGGCCCCGATAGCGGGCCCGCAGGCTCCGCTCTACTCGATGGGGGCCAAGATGATTGGCATCTATCCCCACGTGCCGCTGCAGCCGGGCATCGGCTTGACCACGGGCCTGATGAGCTACCACGGCAAGATGTGCTGGAGCTTCAACGCCGACTACGATCTGGTGCCCGATATCCACGCCGTGCCCAGGGGTGTGGCCCAGGCATTTGACCAGCTGATGGAAGAGCTGGGTATCGACGCCGCTGCCGACCGCTGACGGGGCTGCTGCGGTCGGCGTCGGGCCGGCTTCAGGCGCCGCTGCGTTTGACGGTCCAGCCGCGGCGGCTCAATACTTCGACGAGGCGGTCGCGGTGGTCACCCTGGATTTCCACCACGTCGCCCTTGATCGCGCCGCCGGTGGCGCACAGCCGCCTGAGTTCCGCAGCGCAGGCCTTGAGCTCGTCACCCTGCAGGGGAATTCCCGTGATGAGGGTAACACCCTTGCCCTTGCGGCCCTTGGTCTGGCGGCTGACGCGCACGACGCCGTCACCGGGGACAGCGGGGCGCTGGCTGCAGCTGCAGGCCTTGACGGCGTTGCCGCACGCGGGGCAGAGCCTGCCGAGCGCCGTGGAGTAGACGGGGCGGCTGGATTGTTGCTGATTTGTCATGGCAATTCCGTGGCAAAGTGGTTAGTGTACCCGCTTTTTGGATTCGGCCACCATCCTCAGGGTTTTCCCGTCGATGGTCCGCGGCCACCGCGGTGACCTGTGCCGCCGCCGGGAGGGGCCGATGCCGTGCTCCGGAGGTGATCGATGAGCCCTATGTCCCAGCTGCGGTGCGATCGGCAGATCGCCCGCTGGTTGTTTTTCTGTGCTGCGCTGGTCGTGGCCATGATACTGTTGGGCGGGGTCACCCGCCTGACGCATTCCGGGCTGTCCATCGTCGAATGGAAGCCGCTGCTCGGTGCCATTCCGCCGCTCAATGAGGCGCAGTGGCACGAGGTCTTTGTCAAGTACCAGGCGTATCCTGAGTATCAGCTGGTCAACGCGGGCATGAGTCTCGGTGAGTTCAAGGCCATCTTCATGTTCGAATACCTGCATCGCCTGCTGGGGCGCCTGATCGGGCTGGCGTTTCTGCTGCCGCTGGTGTTTTTCTACCTGAAGGGAAGGATCGCTCCGCGCCTGACCCCCAAGCTCGTCATGCTGTTCGTCCTCGGTGGTCTGCAGGGCGTGCTCGGCTGGTACATGGTCAAGAGCGGGCTGGTCGATAACCCACGCGTGAGTCAGTATCGGCTCACCGCCCACCTCGGTGCTGCCGTGCTGATCTATGCCTCCATCATGTGGGTGGCGCTGGGGCTGCGCTTTGCGGACGCGCCCCGCGCCGTCCCTGCCGGCGACGGGCTGCGCCGCTTCGCGTATCTCATCACCGGCCTGCTGTTTATCATGATCCTCTCGGGAGGACTGGTCGCGGGTACGCGCGCCGGGCTGGGCTACAATACCTTTCCGCTGATGGGCACCTCTTTTATTCCCCAGGGGCTCTACGCGATGCAGCCGCCCTGGCTGGCCGCGTTCGAGGATACCACGACGATTCAATTCAACCATCGCCTGCTCGCCTATGTGCTGTCGGCGCTGATCGTCAGCTTTGCGGTGACCGCGTTGCGCAGCGGCATCGCCGGCAGGGCGCGCGCGGGAGTCTATGCCCTGCTGGCGATGCTGCTGCTGCAGGTGGGGCTCGGCATCAGCACGCTGCTGCTGCTGGTGCCGGTGCCCCTGGCCTCGGCCCACCAGGCGGGTGCCATCGGCCTGTTCACGTGTGCGCTGGTTGTCAGTCAGGCGCTGACGGTGCGCGGCGATCGGGCCGTCGCCGCCTTGCCCGCCGCCGCCTGAACGCCCTCGCCGCACCGGTTTGCAGCGGCGTGCGCGGCCGCGGCGCGTCCTGGCGCCTTGGGAGGCCAGGGTTTAACATGGCGGCTGGTGACCGCAGTGTGAGCCAACGCGCATGGCATTTGTAACGTATATGATCGTGATCGACCCCGCCCTGGAGCTGCAACCCGCGCTGCTCGATGTGCTGGAGACCGCCAGGGCAATGGGAGCCAGGCTGCATCTCTATGCCTGTATCGACGAGACGGCGCCGGCGGCGGCAGTAACGGCGGCTGAGCGCCTGCTCGAGGGGCTCGCCGGGCAGGCCGCGGCCGCCGGGTTGGCGGTGAGCTCAGAGCTGGAGCGGGATGCCGACTGGCAGGTCCAGGCAGTGCGGGCCGCCTCCCGCTGCGGTGCCGATCTGCTGGTCAAATACAGCTTCGACCACAGCGCGCTGCAGCGGGAATTGCGCGCCACCTCCGACTGGACCCTGCTGCGCAAAGCGCCCTGTCCGGTGCTGCTGGTCAAGCATCACCGCCGCTGGACCCACCAGGGCGTGCTCGGGGCGGTCAATTTCAACGCGCGGGATGGTGCCCATGCCCGCCTGAACAAGCTCGTCATCGGCGCGACGCGAGGCTTTGCCTCCGCCCTGGGCGCGAGGCAGTATTTCATCAATGCCTGTGAAGACGGTCAGGAGGTGCCCGACGCCTCGGCGCTGGCAGGCCGCTGCGGCGTGCCGGAGGAGCAGGTTCTGGTATGCGCAGGCCCCCCCCACGAGGCCATCGTGAGCACGGCCGAAAGGCTGGAGGTGGACCTGATCGTGCTGGGGACGGTAGGGCGCAGCGGCCTGGTTGGCAAGTGGATCGGCAACACCGTCGAAAAGCTGCTCGACCACACCCATATCGACATCCTGGTCGTCAACTGAAGCGCCGCGCTCAGGCGTCCATCCATGCCCTCAGTTTGGCCAGAAACGCGATGGTTCTGCGCTGCGAACCGGGCTCCACCTCCAGTACCGCCGCATTCAGGTCCGTAACGCCCATGTCGCGCAGCGCCACGACCTGCCGCTGCAGCGACTCTTCGTCGCCCAGCAGGGCGATGTCGCCTGGTCCTGCCACCCCCTCCCGGTCGAGCATGGCGCGGTAGGAGGGCAGGACGCCGTACAGTTTCAGCGACTCGTTCAAGCGCGCGCGCGCCGCGGGCACGTCCTGGCACAGCGAAACCGGCAGGCCCGCGACCACCCGCGGTGATGGCCGCCCCGCCGCGGCGGCCGCCCGGGTGATGGTCGGGATGATGTGCGAGTTCAGCGTTTTCGGGCCGGTCATCCAGGTCACGGTGCCATCGGCCAGGGTGCCGGCGATTTTCAGCATTCTCGGCCCGAGCGCGCCGACGATGCAGGGCACCGGCCGGCCGGTGCCGAGTTTGAGCCGACCGTCGACCCGGTACAGCGGGCCCTGGTGGCGCACCGCCTCGCCTCGCAGCAGTGGCATGAGGATTTCCAGGTATTCCTGCATGTGCGCGGCCGGGTGCTGGTAGCTCAGCCCCAGCATGTCCTCGATCACGACCTTGTGGGACAGGCCGATGCCGAGGGTGAAGCGGTTGTCGCAGGCTATCGCCGTGGTGAGCGCCTGCTGCGCCATGGCCACCGGGTGCCTCACCTGAATGGGGGTGACGGCGCTGCCAAGGCCGATGCTGCTCGTGGCCGGGCCCGCCAGAGCCAGCGCGGTGAGGGCGTCGAGGTCCTGCAGATTGGCCATCCACACATTGTCGAAGCCCTCCGCCTCCAGGTGCTGGATGTAGTTAAGAAATTTGCGGATGTTCTTGTCCGGCCAGTTGTCGGTAAGAAACAGGGTGCCGATGCGCATGGTGCGGGTCTCGCTGGTCTGGGTCCGCATGACGCGGATGCCTTGGTCTTATTGTGCAGGTGTCGCCCAGCCTCAAACATATACCGCGCTGCGGCGATTTGCCAGCGGGCGCGGGCCGCCCGCCCGCCCGGGGGAAGGATGTTGCGAGCGGGGCAGTGACAAGGCGGTCTGCCGCGGGTAGAATAGCCGCGCCCCGCGGGTGTAGCTCAATGGTAGAGCAGAAGCTTCCCAAGCTTACGACGAGGGTTCGATTCCCTTCACCCGCTCCATTCTCATCGGCCCCCATCGGCTCCCAACCCGCCGAACGGCGCGTTTCGCCGCCACCCGGAACTGCGGTACCTGCTTGACGGCAGGCCGACTGCCCTCAGAACCAGAAGCGAAAGCCGATGGAGCCTTCGATGTCGAAGTCGGTGTCGGGCAGCACTTCGATCACCGGCACGATTGCCGCAAAGATGTCGAAGGGCGCTCCGGAAAAATAGTAGTCCAGCCCCAACGGTATGCGGATTCCCCAGAGGTCCTTTTTGTCCTCGCGCAGCACGACGCGTCCCCCGATGCCGTAATACACCGGCAGCCGCCCCTTGCTGACCTTGATCGGATTATAGTTGTGGAAGAGATAGTCGGCCTGCAGATGCAGATGCTTATTGCCTGACAGCGACCAGGCCGCTGCGGCGTCGATCGCGTTGGTGGGGTCGATGTGATACTTGAAGTTGATGCCCGTCGGGTCGCCGAATATGACGCCGATGCCCCGCTTGAAGCTCTGGGCGGAGGCGGGCGCGGCGGCGGCCAGCAGGATTGTCAGGGCAATGACAGAACGTCGCATGGTGCTTCCTTATGTGGCTCTAGCGGTTGACGGGCGTCTCGCCATGAGCGGTCGACGGCGCGGCAGCGCGCCGGAGTATGCCATGGCTCAGTGCTGAGGATATGTGTTCGGGGCGCCGACCGCCAGCCAGCCTGCCTTGCAGGGCTGGCTGGGGAGCATGCCAGAGGGCCCACGGCTCGGCTGGGGCGCCGGTCGATGCCTGGCGCCGCTGGCCTCAAAACCTGGGATCGGTTAAGTTGGCTGCCGGTCCGCCCCTTTGCCAACCCGACGCCCGACCTTGAGGAGCCGCGATGATTTCAGAAGAGCAACTCGAGAATACCCTGGAATGGCTGCTCTGGGCGCTCCACGATGACGTCGCCGCGCTGCCGATCGAGGCGGGCGAGCTCACCGTCGACGACTGGGCCTTCGTGCTCGAGGCCATCCCCTCGGACGACCGCTACCGCCTCTGGGAGATGCTGCCGGATACGGACAAGGGCGCGATCCTGGCGGCGATGCGCGATGACGCCCGCAATCAGCTGCTGGGCCATATCGATCAGCCCGAGATCGTCAGCATCGCCCGCAACAGCACGCCCGAGCAGGTCGTCGAGATCCTCGATGCCGTGTCCGAGGGCGTCGCCCAGCGCATCATCCGGCGCCTATCGCCCGAAGACCAGGATTCCATCACCTCGGCCATGGCCTACGACGAGGAGCAGCTTGGTCGCTACCTCGTGCGCGAGGCCTACGTGGTCAGCGGCACGGCGACGGTGGGCAATCTGCTGGTCGAACTCAAGACCCAGGAGCTGCCGCCCTACACCGACAGCTTTCTGGTGACCGACGCCGCTGGCCGCTACCTCGGCCAGGTCGACCTCAACATGCTGCTCGGCAGCCCGCGCAGCGCGCGCCTGCGGGACATCGCAGACAGCCTGGACGAGGTGCTCACCACCGACATGCCCCTGCTGGAGGCATCCAATCGGGTCAAGAACAGTGGCCGCTCGATGCTGCCGGTGCTCGATAGCGGTGGGCAGCTGCTCGGGCGCTTCTCGCTGCGCGATGCCCTGGACGTGTTCCAGGAGCACTTTGAAGCGCAGATCATGCACCTGGGGCAGGTCGCCGACGAGGACCTGTTCGCCCCCATCGCGGTCAGCGCCGGCCGGCGCGCCATCTGGCTGGGTATCAACCTGCTGACGGCCTTCATGGCGTCGGCGGTGATCGGCATCTTCGAAGACGTGGTGGCCCAGGTGGTGGCGCTGGCCGTGCTGATGCCCATCGTCGCGAGCATGGGCGGCATCACCGGCAGCCAGACGCTGACGCTGACCATTCGCGGCCTGGCCACCGGCCGCCTGGCGCCGTCCAATCTCGGCGCGCTGGGCAGCAAGGAGCTGTCGGTGGCGCTGCTCAACGGTCTGTTGTGGGGTGCGGTGGTGGCCGTCTGCGCCGGGCTGTGGTTCGGCAACCCGCAGCTCTCCTACATCATCGCCGGCTCGCTGCTGGTCAATATGCTGGTGGCGTCGGGCGCCGGCATCGCTATCCCGGTGCTGCTGGAGCGCAACGGCATCGACCCGGCACTGGCCGGCTCGGTGATCCTGACGACGGTGACGGATGTCGTGGGTTTCATGGTGTTCCTGGGTTCCGCGGCGGTGCTGCTGGTTTAGCATGGCCGTGCGGCAGGCGCGTCGCCGGCTCCCGTGCAGGCAGGGGCTGCGGCAGGTCAGGGTCTGCCGCCGTGGCGGCAAAGAAAGAGGGGCGGGGGAGTGCCGTCCTTGGCACACTGGCGGGCGTGATGCCCGCCATGCAGAGGGCTTACCTGGCGGTCAGCTCTCTCATGTCTGCCAGCATGGAACGGCAGTACACATCCATGGAGTAGCTCAGCGGTGTCAGTCTGCCGCTTTCGTAATCGGCTTTGATGCCTTTCCAGCATACGTCCAGTAGGTAAGTCATAGTGGCCTCCAGACCATGGGTTGACTTGACGCTCGCATTCTAGGCGGCCGGTCGGCCCGCCAATATCCGTAGATACCCTGTGGGTATGCCGTCAAGTGCCTATTGCGCAGCTGCCGGCGGCGGGTGAGATTGCCCCCTGGCCGGCGCCTGTGTTAGTTTGACGACACATCTGTGATGGCGAGATCGATGATGGCCAAGCGCCCGCTTTCGGTGTTGATTCTGCGCAAGTCCGTGGGGAGCCTGTTGCTGTGGGGCACGGTGGGCCTGATCAGCCTGCAGTCGTTTTTCTTTGTCATCGTCCGCTGAACGCCGCCGCGAACGCTGGGGCCTTCATCGTTTCCGGGGAGCACTGAATTGCCCGCAAAGCCGTCTGCGATGCCCGCGCAAGGCAAGCGCGATCAGATTCCGGTCGTGGGGCCGATGCTCTTGTATTTTCTGCCGCTGCCCCTGCTGCCGGCGATTTTCATCGCCCTGCTCAAGGGCAATGTCGTCAATTTCCTCGCCAGTCTGGTGGCCCTGTCGCTGGTGTGGGGCGGCGCCTGGCTGACCCGGCGCGGCATCAAGCGCGATGTCGAGATACAGCGGCTGGGGTGGTCCCGCCTGCCGGCGCGGCCCTGGAAATTGCTGGGCGGCCTGGCTGTCGGCGTCGCCACGGGCCTGTGTACGCTGCTGATCCTCAGGCGGCCCCCGGTCATGGCCGGGAGTGTGGCCCTGGCGACCCTGGCGGGCGTGCTGCTCAGCTATGGCATCGATAGCCTGTTCTACGGTCGCTTGCGACGGGCGCCCCTGACCACCGCCGACCGCGACGTGGCAGAGCTGCTGGAAGAGGCGCGCCTCAAGATCGACAGCATCGACCGGGCCAGCCGGCAGATTCACAACCCCGAACTCAACCGCCGCATCCGCCGCATCAACGCGCGGGCAGTCGAGATTCTGGCGACCATTGCCGATGATCCTGCCATCGTGCGGCGCGCGCGCAAATTTCTCAAGGTCTACCTCGACGGCGCGCAGCGGGTGACCGAGGGCTATGCCCGCGTCCACCGCGACCAGCCCAGCCGCCAGCTGGAGGACAACTTTCGCAACGTGCTGGTCACCATTGAGGATACTTTCGTCGAACAGCAGCGCAAACTGCAGGAGAAGGACGCCCTCGATCTCGACGTGCAGATCGAAGTGCTGACCAGACAGCTCAAGGAAGAGGGCGTCATCTAATTGGTAGCGCATGCGCAAACAGAGGAGTGAGCGAGATGGAAACCAAACCGGGCGACCAGGCCGCGGCTATCGAGGCCGGTCAGGACACGCCGCTGGCCGCATTGGCGCCGGAGCAGCGGGACGCCGTCGTGGCGCTGGTCAAGGAGATCGACCTGCGCGACAGCAATGCGCTGCTGTTCTTCGGCAACAAGATTCAGCAGGAGCTCACCCAGATATCGGACAGCATGCTGGAGGGCGTGCGCAACAAGGATGTGGGGCCGGCTTCTGACTCGCTGAGCGACATGGTCACCACGCTGCGCGGTTTTGGCGCCGAAGACCTGGCGAAAAAGCCGGGCCTGGTGGCGCGCCTGTTTGGGGCCGGCAAGCCCGTGGTCAAGTTCCTGCAGCAGTACGAGACCGTCAGGGGCCAGATAGACTCGATCACCGACAGCCTGGAGTCACATAAGACGCAGCTGCTCACCGATATCGTCTCGCTGGACCGCCTCTACGACTCCAGCCTGGAATACTTCCACACCCTCGAGACCTACATCGCCGCCGGGGAGGAGAAGCTGCGCCAGCTCGACGGCGAGCTGATCCCGGCGGCGGAGCAGCGAGCGGCGGCGGCCGGTGCGGTGCTGGAGGCACAGCGGCTGGCCGATCTGCGCGGGGCCAGGGATGACCTGGAGCGGCGGGTGCACGATCTGCGCCTCACCCGGCAGGTGACCATGCAGGCGCTGCCCAGCATCCGCCTGGTGCAGGAGAACGACAAGGGGCTGGTGCGCAAGATTCAGTCCACCGTGGTCAACACCATCCCCCTGTGGCGCCAGCAGCTCGCGCAGGCCATCACCATTTACCGTTCCGGTCAGGCCGCCGAGACGGTCAAGGCCGCGACCGATCTGACCAATGATCTGCTGGAGAAAAATGCCGACGCGCTGCAGATGGCCAATCGCGAGGTAAGAAAGCAGATCGAGCGCGGCGTGTTCGACATCGAGGTGGTCAAGCGCGCCAACGACAAGCTCATCCAGACCATTCAGGAGAGCCTGCAGATTGCCGAGGAGGGCAAGCAGAAGCGCGCCGCCGCGGTACAGCAGCTGGAAGTGTGCGAGAGCGAGCTGCATCGGGCGCTGTCCGCGGCCAGTGGTCGGGCTGGCCAGCCGCGCTGACCCGCTGGTGCGGCGCAGGACGGCCTTGCCGGCAACTTGCCCGGCGCGGGTCCCGCTATCAGCATGGCATTCACCCGATAGCTGGGGCCGGTGAGCCGCTGCAGTCTGCATCCGGGCTTCTTCCGGCCGGGGGCTGCGGTGGCCGGCGAGGGCAGCACGCCCGGCGCCGGCGGCGACCAGCGGCGCGAGCCCAACCGGTGGTCGGGCTAGAGCGGCCAGATCATGGGTAGAACGGCCAGATCATCGGCACCAGCACCAGGGTGGCGGCGAACAGCAGGAGCGTCAGGGGCAGGCCGCACTTGATGTAGTCTTTGAACTCGTAGCCGCCCGGCACCATGACCAGCAGGTTGGGGACCGTACCGATGGGCGTCATCAGGGCGGTGGAGGCCGCGGCGGCGGTGCCCATGAGCAGGGGATAGGGCGACACGCCCATCGTTTTAGCGGTCGCGACCACGATCGGCACCACCAGGATGGTAGCGGCGGTATTGCTGATGACCTGGCTCAGCAGGCAGGTGAGCGTGAACACGCCTGCCAGCAGAAAGACCGGCGGCAGCCCCTCCGTGAGGGCCGTGACCCCGTTGGCCAGCCACTCGGCGCCGCCGCTGTCCTGGATGGCGGTGGCCATGGGGAACATCGCGGCGATGAGGATGACGCTCTGCCAGTTGATCTCGCGGTAGCTGTCCTCCATCGACAGGCAGCCGCTCAGCACCATGGCCGCCGCTGCCAGCAGGGTGGCGGTCACTGCCGGCACCGCGCCGGTGAGCATGAGCACGACCATGCCGGCCAGAATGGCCAGGGCGGTATAGGAGTAGCGGTCGAGTGCCATGTTCTCCCTGGCCAGCCGCTTGGGGTCGCCGATCAGGATCAGCTCCTGGGGGCGGTCGGCAAAGCCGCGTATGGCCGACCAGCTGGCCCGCGCGAGGGCGACATCGCCCTCGCGCAGAATGGTGGCCCCGCTGGCGGTTTCGGAGTGCTTCATCAGCGAGCCGTGGCGCTGCATGGCCAGCAGCTGGATGCGCATATCCCGGTTGAGCCGGCCGGGCAGGGCCTCGCGGCCAATGAGGCTGGAGCGGGGCGGCAGCAGCACTTCGACCAGACCGATCTTCTTGGAGAACAGCACGCGCTGCTTGAGCACGTCATCCACGCTCAGTGCCTGGTAGCTGCAGCCGTGCCGCTGGGCGAGGCCTGCGACGGCGTCGGGGTCGACTTTGATCAGCAGTCGATCGCCGGGTTTGAAGGCCAGGTCCCAGGACTCGAACACGTCCTCCTGCGGCGGGCTGGTGTCGTCTGCGCGTCGATGCTGCAGCAGCACGGCGCCGAAGTCCTGCAGCAGCCGCGACTCTTCGCTGTTCTTGCCGATGAGGTCGGAACCCTCCCCGACGACCAGCTCAAAGAACTTTTCTGACAGGCCGTAGCTGGTGATCAGGCCGGCCAGCCTGCCGCCGCGCCGCTCCGGCGCGGCGGCGGCGGTGCCGCGGTGGAGCAGGCTGCGCCCGATAAAGGTCATGTACAGCGCGACGATGGCCAGCAGCGGCAGGCCGATGAGGGCGAAGGTGAAGAAGCCGAAAGGTTCCAGCCCTTGCCGGCTCAGTTCTCCGTTGACGATCAGGTTCGGCGGCGTGCCGATCATCGTCAGCAGGCCGCCCAGGTTGGCCGCATAGGCCATGGACAGCAGCACGCGCTTGGGCTGGCTGCCGATGCCCATGATGGCGGCCAGCACGGCCGGCAGCAGCATCGCGACCACGCCGGTGTTGCTCATGAAGGCCGATAGCGCACCGGTCGCAATCATGACCAGCAGCACCAGGCGCGTCTCGCTGCTGCCGGCCAGCGCAATCATCCGCTGGCCCAGCCAGTGGGTGATGCCGGTGGCGGTGAGCCCGCCGCCGACCACGAACAGGGTGGCGATCATGACCACCGGGCCGGAGGAGAAGCCGGCCAGCGCCGCCTTGGGGTCGACCAGGCCGCACAGCAGCAGGGCCAGCATTGACATCACGGCCACGCCATCGGCGCGAAAGCGGCCGGACATGAACAGAGCGATGGTGATCAGCAGGATGGTAAAGGTCAGCTCCATGGCATCGTCTTCGCTCAGGTAACAGAAACGGTGCGTACCGGCCGCGTGCGCCTGCGGCCTGGTCCGGTGATGGCGTCAGCGCCTCGCGCGGGGGCGATGATCATCGGGCGCAACGCGGCCTGGCGGTGGTGCTGCGTTGCGGGATGCCACCGACTGCGCGTCGCGGCCTGCAGGTCATGCGGGGCCAAGCGGTCTGCGCAGGTAACGCCGGGTACAGCCAGCGACTGGCCTGCCGTCTTATTCTGGGTTCGCAAGCCTGGGGCCGATAGCGGGCAACTCGCTGTCTGTGCTAACGCCTCACAGGATAATTCGTTCGCGCGGGCCGGTCCATGCTTTGTTGGCCGCGGGGCCGGTCGTCGTTGGATGGGCAATGCCGCGCCGCCGCGGGCATCAGTGCAGACCGCAGCATTTGTGATAGGGGCGGCCGCTGCCGCAGGGGCAGAGTAGGTCGCGCTCCTCGATGTCAACGTCCTGCGCGAAGTGCGCCAGCCTGACGTCGGGTTCGGCCGGCATCGGGCTGGCGCGCTGCGCCAGCCAGTGTGCGTGCAATGCGCGGGCGGCGGGCTCGATGCGCTCCTGCAGCATCTGCACAGTGTGCTGGCTGAGCGCCTCCAGGCTGTCAAAATGTGGTTCGGAGCCGAACAGATAGATGCAGGAGAGATGGCCGATGGCTGCCGGGGGTAGCGTGGCCCAGGTGTCCGCCCGCAGGCACACGCCGCGGATGTAGCCGAAGCACCACGCCTCTACCACCGTGTAGTAGAGGCCTTCGATCTCGCGTTCCTGGTAGATGGCCTCGAAGTTGTCTGGCTGTTCCCGCAGCGTCGTGGTGATGTGGTTCAGGTGCTGTATCAGCAGGCCGGTGAAATACTGCCTCTCCTCCTCGCTGCGCCAGCGCGGCTGCGCGCTGGCGTCGCCCCATAGGGCGGGCAGCCACTCCGCCGGCGCGATCGCCTCCGGTGCCGAGGCGATCGCGGTCAGGAAGCCGTCCAGTTCAGAGCAGTCCAGCACCGCATGGTCGTTGCCGTAGTCTCCGAGTACGCGATCGATGAAATCGAGCTCCGCGTCCGTCAAGGGGTTCGCGTACATAGCGTCAGTGTCTCCGTCGCTGGCGGGAGGTGGTGGGGATGCCCCTTCTTGAAGAGTCTGCAGCGGGCCCCTGAACCCGGGCGCAAGCGGGGCGTCCGCTGGCGTTCGGCACAGTACGGGCGTCGTCCGTGGCGACCGGGCTCATTGAAAGCGCGCAAGATACCACTGTCCGGCGGTCGCGGCCAGTTGCCGGGCCCCCGGCCGGGTCAGCGAAAGACGTCGATCAGCACATCGGCCACGACCTGCGTGGTGGTTGACACCAGGACCAGGTCGCACCCCGCCATGCGCCACTCGTAGCCGCCGTAGCTCGGCAGCTGGCTGATCACACCGTCGGGCATGCGGTGCTTGGCAATGCCCGGAGGCAGCGGTTTGCCGCGCGCCAGGTTTTTGCGGATGCCCGGGGGTAGGGGGTTGGCGCCGGACAGGCCCGCGCCCAGCGCGATCTGCCTGGCGGAGCCGACGCTGATGCCGGCGCGGATCAGCAGACCGCTCGCTGACGCGTCCGCCGCGCCTTGCCCCTGCCGGTGCTGTTCCTGTCGGGTCGGCTGCTTGTCGGGTTTGCCCTTGTCGGCCGGCGGCGCGGCATACAGGTTCAGGGGCAACGCCAACGCGCAAGCCAGGATAGTGGCAATCGGTTTGGTCATGGCGGCGGGTTCCTCCTCATGAATGATTTCGTGCACGGGTTTCAGTCTAATCGATCGGCCGCGGTTCTGCCCCGGTGCGCGCCGGCAGCGACATCGCGATCGGTACCGCGCTTGAACGTTTGCCGTTCGACCAGTATAAATAGCGGGTGACTCGGTGCGCCGGCACCCCGGCACAGCGCTCGCGCAGACGTCGCGGCGACAGATCGATCGCTCACAATAAGACGGCGGAAAAGCTATGAAGATCGCGGTGTTCAGTGTGAAGCCCTACGATATCATCCATCTCAACCGCTTCAATGAGCGACATCAGCTGGAATTCCTGGCGCCGCAGCTGACCGAGCAGACCGCCAGGCTCGCTGTCGGTGCTGACGCGGTGTGCTGCTTCGTCAATGATACGCTCAACAGCGCGGTCATCGATGTGCTGGCCGACGGGGGTGTCAGGCTCATCGCGATGCGCTGCGCCGGCTACAACAACGTCGACGTCGAGGCGGCGAAGCGGGCTGGCATCGTCGTCGCGCGCGTACCGGAATATTCGCCCTATGCCGTGGCGGAGCACACAGTGGCCCTTATCATGGGGCTCAATCGGCAGATCATGCGCGCTCAGGCGCGCATCCGCGAGAATGATTTTTCCCTGGACGGCCTGCTGGGTTTCGACATGCATGGCAAGACGGTGGGCGTGGTGGGCACAGGCAAGATCGGTGTCGCCTTTATCCGCATCATGCGGGGATTCGGCTGTGAGGTCATCTGCCATGACCCGTTCGTCAACCCCGAGGTCACGGCCATGGGGGCCGTTTACGGCTCGCTGGACGAACTCTGGCGCAACAGCCACATCATCTCGCTGCACTGCCCGCTGGTCGCCGCCACCCACCATCTGATCGATCGCAAGGCGCTCGACAGCATGCGGGACCGGGTCATGATCATCAACACCAGCCGGGGCGGGCTGATCGATACCTATGCCGTCATCGAGGGAATCAAATCCGGCAAGGTCGGCTATCTCGGGCTGGATGTCTACGAGGAGGAGGCCGCGCTGTTCTTCGAAAACTATTCCAGCCAGGTACTGCAGGACGATATCTTTGCGCGCCTGCTGACCTTCAACAATGTGCTGATCACGGGCCATCAGGCGTTTTTTACCGGCGAGGCGCTCAATGCCATCGGTCAGGTGACCATGCAGAACATCAATGCCTTCTTCGAGGGCAACCCGGCGGGTATGTGCCTGGTGACCTGACCTAGCCGACGCGCTGGCGGTGCGGGCCTGCAGGTGGTGCGATCGTTGCCGGCGGCAGTAAACGGCGATCGCCCCGCCCCGAAAGCCGTTGCCCTGCGGGGCGACTCGTGAAAGAATCCGCCCGTCGTCGACGTAGTGGTTGCTGTCCTTGCCGTTTGAATACCTCCAGACATCCCGTCTTCGCGTTGTGCCCCGCGCCCGGAGCGCGCGCCGGTGAGGCCGGCGCCGGGCGTCGCGCTGCGCCTGCCGCGCCGCCTCGCGGCGGCGGCGGTCCTGCTGAGCCTGAGCGCCTGCGATGGCCGGCCGTGGAACGATCCGCACGCCGCTGAGCGGGAGGGGCAGCGGGTGTTCTACTCCCTGTTCTCGTCCCGCACCCGCAACCTCGACCCGGTCCGCACCTATAACCGCGCCGAGGCGACGCTGATCGACAATATCTACGAGCCGCCCCTGGAATACCACTACCTGAAGCGGCCCTACGAGCTGCAACCGCTCACCCTCGAGCGCATGCCCGAGGTGGTCTACTACGACGAGGCCGGCGCGGTACTGCCGGCCACTGCGCCGGCGCCCGCCTACTCGGTGTATACGCTGACGCTCCGGCGCGGCATCCGCTACCAGCCGCACCCGGCGTTCGCGGTGGACGCCGCCGGCGAGCCGTTGTACCGGTTCGCCGACGCGCGGCAGAGCCGGCGCTACAAGACGCTGGACGACTTCTCCCGGAGCGGTACGCGCGAGCTGCGCGCCGAGGACTATGTCTACCAGATCAAGCGCATGGCCGACCCCGAGCTGCAGCTGCCCATCTGGGACATCGTGTCCGGCTACATCGTCGGGCTGACCGAGCTGCGCGAGGCCATCGTCGCGCAGCGCGCCGGCGGCAGCGGCTGGCTCAATCTGCAGACCTTGCCCCTGGAGGGGGTGCAGGTGCTCGACCCCTATACCTTCACCATCCGCCTGCGCGGCAAGTATCCGCAGTTCAAGTACTGGCTGGCGTTCCACTTCTTCGCGCCCATCCCCATGGAGGTCGATCGCTTTTACGCGCAGCCCGGCCTGCGCGACCGCAATATCAGCCTGGCGTTCTACCCGGTGGGCACGGGCGCCTTCATGATGACGCGCCATCAGCCCACGCGCGAGATCGTGCTGGAGCGCAATCCCAATTACCACGAGGACTACTACCCCCGGACCGGCGAGCCGGGCGACGCCGAGGCCGGCCTGCTGGCCGATGCCGGCAAGCCGCTGCCCTTCCTCGACAAGGTCGTGTTCAGCATGGAGAAGGAGCCCATTCCGGCCTGGACCAAGTTCATGCAGGGCTACTACGATGTCTCCGGCGTCAACCGGGAGAGCTTCGACCAGGCGGTCAAGGTCAACGCCGACGGCATCGGGTTGAGCGACGAGATGATCGCGCGGGGCATCGTGCTGTTCCGCACCATCGACGCCGCCACCTACTACCTGGGCTTCAATATGACGGACGAGGTGGTCGGCGGCGACAGCGAGCGCGCCCGCAAACTGCGCCGGGCCATCGCCATCGCCTACGACGAGTCGGAGCAGATTTCCATCTTCCTCAACGGGCGCGGGGAGGTCGCCATGAGCCCCGTGCCGCCGGGTATCTTCGGCTATCGCCCGGGCCGGGCCGGCCTCAACCCCTACGTGTTCGACTGGCGCGCCGGCGCGGTCCAGCGCAAGCCGCTGGAGGAGGCGCGCCGGCTGCTGGCCGAGGCGGGCTATCCGCGCGGGCGCGACGCCCGCAGCGGCCGGCCGCTGGTGCTGAACATGGACATGACCTCCGGCTCCTCCGGCGACAGCGCGCGGCAGGTCTGGCTGATCAAGCAGTTCGAGAAGATCGACATCCAGCTGAACATCCGCGCCACGGACTACAACCGCTTCCAGGAGAAGATGGAGAAGGGCGCCGCCCAGCTGTTTTTCTGGGGCTGGTTCGCCGACTACCCCGACGCGGAGAATTTCCTGTTCCTGCTCTACGGGCCCAATGGGCGCGCCGGCAGCGGCGGCGCGGGCGTGAACTCCGCCAACTACAGCAGCGCGCGCTACGATGCCCTGTTCGACCGGGTCAAGACCATGGAGGACACCCCCGAGCGGATGGCGCTGATCGAGCAGATGCTGGCGATCTTCCACCGCGATCTGCCCTGGGCGTCCGCCTATCACCCGCAGGCCTTCGTGCTCAATAACGGCTGGGTCAAAAATTTTAAGCCGCACGGGGTCTCTCAGGCCACGCTGAAATACCTGGACGTCGACCTGGCGGCCCGCGCGCGCAGCCAGCGTGAATGGAACCGGCCCGTGTGGTGGCCGCTGGCCCTGCTGGGGTTGGCGCTGCTGGTGGTCACCGTGCCGGGCTACCGCGCCTACCGCGCCCGGCAGCGGCGCAGCGTCGTCGGGGAGGAGGGCTCGTGCTGACCTATATCGCCAGGCGCCTGCTCTATGCGCTGCCGATCCTGTTCGGCGTCAATGTGCTGACTTTCGCGCTGTTTTTCCTGGTCAATACCCCGGAGCAGATGGCTCAGGTGCAGCTGGGCGGCAAGTTTACCTCGCCCGAGGCCGTGGCCAACTGGAAGGCCGAGCGCGGCTACGACCGGCCGCTGTTCATCAACCGCGACGCGGCGGGGCTAGGCGTGCTCACCGACACCATCTTCTTCGAGAAGTCGGTGCGGCTGTTCGTGTTCGATTTCGGCAAGTCCGATGAGGGGCGCAATATCGGGGCGGAGATTCGCGAGCGCATGTGGCCCAGCCTGGCCATTCAGGTGCCGACCCTGATCGTGGGCATCGCCGTCAATATCAGCTTCGCGCTGGTGGTGGTGCTGTTCCGTGCCAGTCTGTTCGAGCTGGCTGCGATGGTATTGTGCATCGCGCTGTTTTCGATCTCGACCGTGTTCTACATCATCGGCAGCCAGTTCTTCTTCGGCAAGCTCTGGCACCTGGTGCCGGTCAGCGGCTACCTGGAGGGGCTGGGCGCCGTGCGCTTTCTGCTGCTGCCCATCATCATCGGCGTGGTCGCGGGGATCGGCGCCAGCACGCGCCTGTACCGCAGCATCTTCTTGGAGGAGATCCACCGCGACTACGTGCGCACGGCGCGCTCCAAGGGCGTTTCGGAGCTGCAGGTGCTGTTCAGGCACCTGCTCCCCAACGCCATGATCCCCATCCTCACCGGCGTGGTGGTGGTGATCCCGTCGCTGTTCATGGGCAGCCTGCTGATGGAGTCCTTCTTCGGCATCCCGGGCCTTGGCAGCTACACGCTCGATGCCATTCAGGCCCAGGACTTCGCCATCGTGCGCAGCATGGTGTTCCTGGGCTCGGTGCTGTACATCGCCGGCCTGCTGCTGACCGATATCTCCTATACCTGGGTCGATCCGAGGGTGCGGCTGTCATGACGGAGCCGACGACGCTGCAACCCGTGCTGCTGTGGAGCGACGGCCTGATTTTTCTGCTGGTGGCGAGCCTGCTGGCCTTCGTGGCCACCCTCAGGCGCAACCCGCAGACCCGCCAGAAGTGGGCGCAGGTGTTCCGGTCGCGCATCGGCGTCAGCTCCTTCATGGTGGTCTGCGCCTACGTGCTGGTCGCGCTGCTGGACTCGGTGCACTTTCGCGAGTCCCTGCCGGCGACCGAGCACAGCGCCGACGTCCACTACAGCCACAGCATCCGCAGCGTACTGGACCTGCTGCTGCACGACATGCAGGAGGGCACCGAGACCACCTACTCGGCGCCGTTCGCCGTCTACTCCTTCTCGAAAGAGAACATGCTCGACGAGCAGGGCCGGCTGTACCGCGATTTTCCGCGGCTGGCGCACGGCGGCGCGCATCTGGCCGACCCGGCGCAGCGCGTCGGCGATATCCTCCAGCGCAGCGCCGTCGCGCTGGTGCGGGGCGCGCTGCTGGCCGCCGTGCTGCTGGGGCTGCTGGCGTGGCTGCGGCGGCGGCGCCTGGCGCGGGTCGGGCTGCCGTGGCGGGCCGTCAACCTGACGCTGGTCGCGCTGGTCCTGGTGTCCACCTGGGTGCTGGAGCTGGGCAGCGTCTACCATATCCTCGGTACCGACCAGGTGGGGACGGACGTGCTCTACCAGAGCGTCAAGTCCATCCGCACGGGCGTGCTCATCGGCACGCTGGCGACGCTGCTGACCCTGCCGCTGGCGATCGTGCTGGGTATCGGCGCCGGCTATTTCAAGGGCGCCGTCGACGACGTGGTGCAGTACGTCTACACCACGCTGAACTCGATTCCCGGCATTCTCCTGATCGCCGCTTCCGTGCTGCTGATCGACGTGTACATCCAGACCCACCCGGAGCGCTTCGAGCTCACGGTCGTGCGCGCGGATTTCAAGTTTCTGGCCCTGTGCTTCATCCTCGGGCTGACCAGCTGGACGACGCTGTGCCGCCTGCTGCGGGCCGAGACGCTGAAGATCAGCCAGCTCGAGTATGTGCGGGCGGCGCAGGCCTTCGGCGTCAGCCAGGCCAGGATCATCCGCCGCCACATCCTGCCCAACGTCATGCACCTCGTGCTGATCTCGCTGGTGCTGGACTTCAGCGCCTTCGTCATGGCGGAGTCGGTGCTGTCCTATATCGGCGTGGGCGTGGACGCATCGATGATGAGCTGGGGCAATATGATCAACGCCGCGCGCTCGGAGTTGTCGCGTGACCCCAGCGTGTGGTGGAGCGTGATGTCCGCCTTCATCCTCATGGTCGTCCTGGTGCTGGCCGCCAACCTGTTTGCCGACGAGGTGCGCGCCGCCTTCGACCCCCGCAGCGCCGGAGGCCGGCGATGAGCGCGGCGCCGGTGCTGCGGGTCGAGGGGCTGCGCGTCACTCTGGGCGGGGGCGTCGAGCTGGTGCGCGGCGTGAGCTTCGCCATCGCGCGCGGCGAGATCTTCGCCCTGGTGGGAGAGTCCGGATCGGGTAAGTCGCTGACCGCGCTGGCGGTGATGCGCCTGCTGCCCGAGCCGCTGGTGATCGCCGGCGGTGGCGTCGAGCTCGGCGGCGACGATCTGTTCGCCTGCAGCGAGCGCAGCATGAACCGCGAGCGCGGCCGCCGGGTGGCCATGATCTTCCAGGAGCCCCAGTCCTCCCTCAATCCGGTGCTGACCATCGAGCAGCAGCTGTTCGAGGTGCTGCGGCTGCACCGCGGCATGCGCCTGCAGCAGGCGCGGCCCCGCATGCTGGCGCTGCTGGAGGAGGTGGGCATACCGGACCCCGCCGCGCGCTTGAGCTGGTACCCGCATCAGCTCTCCGGCGGGCAGAAGCAGCGCATCATGATCGCCATGGCGCTGGCCTGCGAGCCGGCGCTGCTGATCGCGGATGAGCCCACCACCGCGCTGGACGTGACCATTCAGAAGCAGGTGCTCGATCTGCTCAAGCGGCTCTGCCGCAAGCGCGATCTGGCCGTGCTGCTGATCACCCACGACATGGGGGTGGTCGCCGAGATGGCGGACCGGGTGGCGGTGATGCGCAGCGGCGCGATCGTCGAGGAGGCGGCGGCGGCGGCGTTCTTCCGCGACCCGCAGCACCCCTACAGCCGCGAGCTCATCGGCGCGCTGCCCGACCCCGATCACTTTCTGCCGGCGCGGCCTGCGGGGGAGGGGGCGCCGGTGCTGGAGGTCACCAATCTCAAGGTGTGGTTCCCGCTGCGCAAGGGCCTGTTGCAGCGGGTGACCGGTTACACGCGCGCGGTGGACGGCGTCGACATCGCGCTGCAGCAGGGCGAGACTCTGGCGCTGGTCGGCGAATCGGGCTGCGGCAAGACCACCACCGGCATGGCCATACTGGGCTTCAATCCGCTGCGCGAGGGCACCATACGCTTCCGCGGCCAGCCGCTGAACGGGCTGTCCCGGGCGGCCTACCTGCCCTTCCGCAAGGAGATACAGGTCATCTTCCAGGACCCGTTCTCATCGATGAACCCGCGCATGACGGTGCAGGACATCATCGAGGAGGGCATGGTCAGCCTCGGCGTCGAGTCCGACCCTGCGCGCCGACGGCAGCGGGTGCTCGAGCTGCTGCTGCGGGTCGGCCTGGAGGGCGACCACCGGCGGCGCTACCCGCACGAGTTTTCCGGCGGACAGCGGCAGCGCATCGCCATCGCGCGCGCGCTGGCGGTCAAGCCCAGCGTGATCGTCTGCGACGAACCCACCAGCGCCCTGGACGTGTCGATCCGCTGCCAGGTGCTCGACCTGCTGAAGCAGCTGCAGGACGAGGAGGGGCTCTCCTACCTGTTCATCACCCACGACCTGTCGCTCATCGCCCACATCGCCCATCGCGTGGCGGTCATGCGCGACGGCCGCATCGTCGAGCAGGGAGCCGCGGCAACGGTGCTGCGCCAGCCGCGCGACGACTATACGCGCACGCTGCTGGACGCCGCCCCGCGGCTGCCGACGCTCGCCTGAAACCGCCGCTGCGCCGGCGTCAGTCCCGCTCTGCCTGGGTGCTGGCGTCGCGGGCGAACAGCACCAGGTACTCGCCGTAGCCCTCGTCCTCCATGGCCTCGCGCGGCACGAACCTCAGCGCCGCTGAGTTGATGCAGTAGCGCTTGCCGGTCGGCTTGGGGCCGTCGTTGAAGACGTGGCCCAGGTGTGAGTCGGCATGGCGGCTGCGCAGCTCGGTGCGCGGGAGGAACAGCACGAAGTCGGTGCGGGTGACGATATTGCCGGGTTCCAGTGAGCGCCAGAAGCTCGGCCAGCCGGTGCCTGATTTGTACATGTGCGTCGACGAAAACAGCGGCTCGCCGCT
The DNA here is from genome assembly GCA_963792875.1 of uncultured Gammaproteobacteria bacterium. GTDB lineage: Bacteria > Pseudomonadota > Gammaproteobacteria > Pseudomonadales > JAHEGP01 > JAHEGP01. The sequence goes on from CAWBXV010000003.1 coordinate 79,625, forward strand.
GACCACGTCGACGTAGATGCCCTCCTCGGTGTTGTTCCAGTACAGATTGTCGAAGGGCGGCTCCGTGGCGTCCTGCTGGGTGACGCGGTACTGCAGGTCGCTCAGATTCTCCCGCAGGGTGCGGTCGTCGGGCTTGCTGAAGGTGCTGGGGTCGAAGCCCGCAGCGGCCGAGGCGGCCAGCCAGGCGGTGACGGCAAGCAGGGGGACGATGGTGCGCGTGCAGTGGCGGCGAATCATGGCAGGTTTCCGTTGCTTCATTGGCAGTTTTGACGTGCTGGCGCCGCACAAGTTCCGCCGCGCGCGTTCGTGGCGCTGGCGCGGCGGCTGCCCTGCCCGCCCGTATTGTGCTGGATTTCAAAGAATCAGCCGTTTATGCTAGCCCTGTGCCTAAGGCGTTGCGTTGTTAAGCGCGCGTACAGCGCGCCTGCAGTGCGTGACGGGTCTGCGGTTGGGCGCACAAGGTTGGGGTTGGCGAGACGTGCCGAAATCCGATGCGGAGGCGGTGGTTGAGCACCCGAAGCACGCTGGGCTTTTGATAGGTCCGCAGCCCCGCTGGCAGGCGGCACCAGTGCCCCCTGTCCGCCGGGAGAGCGGCCAGCGACAGCAGGGGAAGCGCCCCTGGAGCTGCCATCCGTAATTGTTGCTGGCAATCGAAGCACGGCAGATAAGATCAATAACAACTGTTTTCGTGTATCAGGGAGCTGAGCTATGTCCGGTAATAATGCAAATATAAGAAAGTGGAGCGGTGAGGATACCGCGTGGATGTTTACGCTGTTCGGCACCGCGGTGGGTGCCGGCATTCTGTTTCTGCCGCTCAAGGCCGGTAGCGGGGGCATCTGGCCCGTGCTCATCGCGGCCCTGCTCATCGGCCCGATGACCTATCTGGCGCACCGCGGCCTGGCGCGGGTCTGTCTGACCTCGTCCAACCCCGACGGTGACATCACCGACGCCGTTACCGAACATTTCGGCGGCGCGGCCGGATCGCTCATCACCCTGGGATACTTTATCGCCATCTACCCGATCGTGATGGTCTACGGCATCGGGCTCACCAACGCGGTGACCAACGTGGCGGTCAATCTGCTGGGCATGGAGACGCCGAACCGGCTGATCCTCAGTGGCGTGATCGTCATCGGCCTGGTGCTGATCATGCTGACCAGCCACAAGGTCGTGGTGCGCGTCACGGAACTGATCGTCACGCCGCTGGTGCTGATTCTCCTGGGTGTTTCGCTCTACCTGATTCCGCAGTGGGAATTCAGCCGGTTTGAGTTTGACGGTGACTGGGGCGGCATGGTCAAGACGGTGCTGCTGATGATCCCCCTGCTGGTGTTCGCGTTCAACCACTCGCCGGCGGTTTCCACCTTCGCGGGCGACTACCGCAAGGCCGAGGGCGATGTCAACGCAGAGCCCCTGGCCTCGCGCACGCTGCTGCGCACGTCGATGATGCTGACCGTGTTCGTGATGTTCTTCGTGTTCTCCTGCGTCATGGCGCTCTCGCCCGATGAACTGGCGCAGGCCAGGGCGAACAACCTGTCCACGCTGGACGCCTTTGCCGGCAGAGACGTGGAGGGCATCAACTGGTTCGGCTGGCTCGCCAGTATCGTCGCCATGATCGCCATCACCAGTTCCTTCTTCGGCCACTACCTGGGCACGGCCGAGGGTCTGCATGGCCTGATCGCGCAGCGCCTGCGGGGTGGCGATGCGAACAAGGCGATCAATGACAAGGCGATCCGCACCTTCGTGACCATCTTCATCGTCGCGACCGTGTGGTGGGTGGCCAACGCCAACTGGAGCGTGATCGGCATGATCGAGGACATCGTGTCCCCCATCCTGGCGATCATCCTGTTCATCATGCCGGTGGTCGCCACCCGCACGGTGCCGGCGATGGCCAAGTATCGCAGCGCTGCGGATATCTTCACCCTGGTGGCCGGTCTCATCGCGGTCGGAGGCAAGATAATCTCGCTGATCTAGCGGTAAGGCGCGCGGTCCTTCGATGGACAAATCGAAGGGCCGCGGGTGTGTCAGTACAGGCGGTGAAGGCACAGGCAGGGGTGAACCAGCATGACTCTCAGCGTATTTGACATCTTCAAGGTGGGCATCGGCCCTTCCAGTTCGCATACCGTGGGGCCGATGTGGGCCGGCCACCGCTTTATCCAGGAGCTCCGCGACAAGGGCATCATCAACAGCGTCGTGTCGGTGCGCGTCGGACTCTACGGCTCCCTGGCGCTGACCGGCATCGGGCACGGTACCGACAAGGCGTGCATTCTCGGCCTGGCGGGGTTCCGCCCGGACACCATCGACCCGGATGAGGCCGACGAAATCTTCGAGCGGGTCAAGGAGCAGGGCATTCTGCATTTTGCCGGCGAGCGCGACGTTCCGTTCAACTACGATACCCAGATGGTATTTCATATGGGCGAGTCGCTGCCCGAGCACCCCAACGGCATGCGCATCTTTGCCAGCGACGCCAGCGGCATCGTGGTGTTCTACAAGACCTACCTCTCGGTCGGCGGCGGTTTCATCAAGACCGCGGACGAAATGCGGGATGAGTCCGGTTCCAGCGAAAAAAAGGCGGAGGGCACGGGTACCGGCGGCAAAAACCCTGCGGCCGCTGCTGCTGCGAAGGGACCTGTGGTGCCGTATCCCTTCCGCTACGCAAAAGATCTGCTGGCGTACTACCACAAGTACAATATCTCCATCCAGGAGGTGGTCTACGCCAATGAGATGGTTTTGCACAATTGCGGCAAGGAGGCCATTGACGAAAGACTGGACGCCATCTGGGATGTCATGGAATCCTGCGTCAACCGCGGTATTCAGCAGAGCGGGGTCATGCCGGTGAGCGGCATCAAGCGGCGTGCAGCCGAACTGCACCGGGCCTTGGTGGCCCATCCGGAAGCCATGCTGAAAGACCACTTCGCCATCCTGGACTGGGTGGCGCTGTTCGCCATGGCCGCCAACGAGGAGAACGCCTGCGGCGGGCGCGTGGTGACCGCGCCCACCAACGGTGCCGCCGGGGTGATTCCCGCGGTCATCTCCTACTACAAGCGCTTCGTTCCCGGCGCGGACCAGCAGGGCATCCGCGAGTTCATGCTGACCGCCGGCGCGATCGGCATGCTCTACAAACTGAATGCTTCCATCTCCGGCGCCGAGGTCGGTTGCCAGGGCGAGGTCGGCGTCGCCTGCTCGATGGCGGCGGGGGGGCTGACGCGGGTAATGGGCGGCACCATGATGCAGGTCGAGAATGCCGCCGAGATCGGCATGGAGCATCACCTGGGCATGACCTGCGACCCCATCGGCGGTCTGGTGCAGGTGCCCTGCATCGAGCGCAACAGCATGGGTGCCATCAAGGCTATCACGGCCAGCCGCCTGTCCCTGCGGGGGGATGGCACGCACACCGTCTCGCTGGATGCGGTGATCGAGACCATGTACCGCACCGGCATGGATATCCAGGCCAAGTACCGTGAGACCTCCCTGGGTGGGCTGGCGATCTATGCCACCAATCTGGCGGAGTGCTGATGCGGGCAAGGCGTCGGCGGGCCTGTGGCCTTGCTTGAGCGAGGGTGGCGCCAGGGTGCTGGTCCTATAGAAAAAAGAAGCGCTACCGCTGTGCCCGCAGGGGCACCCGTCGCATCGCGCGCGGTGGCGTGTGCGTACTAACGGCCCGGGGGGCAGGCACCATGCACGTCCAGTTTATCGTTTCCATCGTCGGACCCGATCGCTTCGGCCTGCCGAAGCATCTCGCGTCCGCGACCCATGAACTGGGTGGACAGTGGCTCAACAGCAAGGTGATTCGCCTCGGCGGGCAGTTCGCCGCCCTGATCCGGGTGGAAGTGCCCGCGGTCGAAAGCGCCCGGCTGCGGGCGATGTTCGCCGGCCTGGAGGGCTGTCATGTGGCGTTTTCCGACGTCAGGACCGCCGCAGACGCGGCGACCCGGACCTGTGCGTTGACGGTCGACGCCGAGGATCGCCCCGGGCTGGTCAGCGACATCACGCACCTGCTGCAGGAGCATCAGGTGACCATCCAGGACATGCAGTGCCACCGCATGGTCGCCGCAGGGCTGGGCACCAGCATGTTTCGCGGTGAGTTCGACGTCGCCGTTCCCGGTGGCGTCGATTTGTCGCTGCTGATACGTGACCTCGAGGCGCTGGGCGAGCACGTCATGGTCAGCGTCGACGCCGCAGCGCCGGCCTGATCCCTGCCGGCCGCGGCCACGCGGCCAGCGCATACTGACCCCTGACCCTGACCCCTGACCCCTGACCCCTGACCCCTGACCCCTGACCCCTGACCCCTGACCCCTGATCTGCGCCGCGGGCCGACGCTCAGAGCAGCGCCGGGATGCCGGGCAGCATGCCCACCGTCGCCATCGCGGCGCAGCAGACCGCAAAGGCCAGGCCCGGGATGATCAGGCGGTCGGCGGTTGAGAGCTTGTCCTTGCGGTGCCTGTCGCCGATCAGGCTGTTGTTGTCCAGCAGCATGGTGATGGCCCAGCCGAACACCGGGTTGACCACGGCGGAGGCGAAGATGCAGATGCCCGCGGCCTGGGCATCCTTGGTGTCCTTGACCATCTGCATGCCGGCCTCCAGCAGGGGCAGGAATACGCCCACCAGCAGGGCGATGCTCATGACCGGCACCCACACGGTCACGTCCATCGGGTAGCCGATGACGGCCACCAGCACGCACATGATGCCCAGCAGAATGGCCCCTCCCGGGATGGGGCGCTTGGCGATGGCGGCCGGAATCATGTACGTGCCCCACGACGAGGTGATGTTGCCGCCGCCGAAGCCGGTGCCGATAATCTGCCGGATCGAGCAGGCCGTCATGGTGTCGTCGACATCCATCAATACATGCTTCGCGTCCTTGGGGTAATTCAGCTCCTGGAAGATGCGGTGCCCCAGGAAATCCGGCGACCACATGGCCACCGCCAGGATGGCGAAGGGCAGGGATGCGATGAAGTGGCCGGCGTTGGGCAGGCCCAGCTTCCAGCCCGTCTCGGTGCCGCCCCACCAGTACGCCGGGTTCAGGTTGGGCAGTCCGGGGTCCGTGGTGAACTCCAGGGGGGCACCCATGGCCAGGGCGATGGCGACGGCCAACGCGGAGCAGGCCGGTATGGACAGCCAGCGCTTGCCGATGCGGGCCAGGTAGGCGTAGAGGCAGATATTGGCGAACAGCACGGCGAGGGCGATATACCCCATGTCCAGCTCGGTCGCCCAGGTCTTGAGGCTGTTGATCTGCGACAGCGCGCCCATCAGGCCGAGGAATACCAGCAGCCCGCCGGCCACGCCGTCGCCGGTCAGGTTGACCAGGCGCGAGCCCCCCTTGGTAATGCTCAGAATCAAGCCGAAGATGCCCAGCAGGATGGCCAGCGCCAGGGGGTGGCCGCCGGCGGCGACGATCATGGGGATCATGGGGATCATGGGGCCGTGATTGCCCGCCAGGTTGGCGCGCGGGTTCAGAAAGCCCGACGTCAGGATAACGAACAGCGTGGCGGATACCAGCAGCTCGATGCGCACGTTCTCGATGACGAAGTCCGGGCCCAGGCCGAAGCCCTTGGCGTAGGACGCCATCACCGCGGAGTACATCACGGTGATGCCGATGGTGCCGGCGAGTGCGGGGACGAGGTCTTCCCACTCGAAGCGGAAATCGCGCCCCGGCAGATTCAGGCGCCAGCGCCTGGGGTTCATGATGGTGAGTTCGTGGTCGAGATAGTCCGATCGTGATGTGAATTCACTGCTCGGCCGGTGGCGATCCCGGTAACTGCCGCCCTGTTGTGACTGCATGGGGGTACTCGCTCTGCAACGCTGTTGTTATTGGCTTATGCGCTCATCGTGACCGCCGCGCGGCTGCGCCGGGCTGGCGCGGGAGCGCGTCATGGCGATTCGATGAGCACAGCACGTCTCCGATTATAAAGAAGTGGCGGAAGATTGTTAGTGAAAAGGTCAGCTACCGGCCGCGGGCCGCGGCGGCTGGCAGCGGCGCAGCGGCTGTCGTATGATGGTCTCGGTCGGGCCGCGGGTCCGGCTGCACCTGCCGAGCAGAGACCACGCCGATGCCGTTGGCCAGACTGATTCTCTCGATTACCGCCGCGATCTGGATGGGCTATGGCGGTTGGCTCTTTTTCGATCCCACCGGTCTGCGCTACGCCGGCTTCGAGCTGACCCACTGGAGCGCCATCGTCGAGGTGCAGGCGATGTACGGCGCGGTGGAGTTCATGCTCGGCGTGTTCGCGCTGCTGGGCGTGCTCAGGCCGCAGCGCTATATGCACCCGGCCCTGCTGCTGTGGTTTTTTATCTACTCCGCGCTGGTGGTGGGGCGGCTGGTGGGCATTGCCCAATGGGGCGGCAGCTACGCGCTGGCGTTTGGCGCCGATGCCCTGCCCGGCAGCTACAACCCGGGGGCGCTGTGGCTGCTGGAGCTGCCGTCGGCGCTGCTGCTGCTGATCGCCCTGATCGCGACCCGCGACCGGGCTCCGGCGGGTTGAGGGTGCCGGTGGTGCCGCCCCTGGTCGTGCGCGACATCGACTTCCGCTTCGACGACAGCATTCCCTTCCACTGGAATCCCGGCAACCCGTGCTGGGGCAACCTGGTCAACTTCATCACCCTGATCGCGCCGGCCTTCGAGCGCTACGCCATTCGCGCCACGCGCGCTGCGCTGCCGCTGATCCGGGACCCGGCGGTGCGGCGCGACGCCGAGCTGTTCTGCCGGCAGGAGGCGCAGCACGCGCGCCACCACATCGCCCACATGGCGCTGCTGCTGCGCCAGCACCCGGGCCTGGGCGACGTGGTGGGGGCCATCAATGCCTCCTTCGAAGCCATGTACCGGCGCGAGCCCCTGCGCTACCACCTGGCCTACGTGGCCACCGTGGAGCTGTGCTTCGGCCCGCTGGCCGCTTTTTTCATCGACAATCGCCGGGCCCTGTTCGTCGACGCGGACCCGCGCATCGCCGCCTTTATCCTGTGGCATCTGGTGGAGGAGTTCGAACACCGCAACAGCGCCATCGACATCTTCAATGACGTCGTGGGCCGCCACGGCTACCGCCTGCGGACCCTGCCGGCGGTGGCGCGGCAGCTGGCCGCTATCGAGCGCATCGCCCGCGAGGGTTTCAACCGGGTGGTCCCGGCCGGTCCCGGCGGGGTCGCGGCGGGGGACGTCCGGAGCGCCCTGGCGGCGATACCGCGGCGCCGGCAGCTGGGTCTGCTGTGCCGCCTGGCCGCGACGCTGCTGCCGGGGCACCGGCCCGAGCGGTTGCCCCAGCCCGAGTGGGTGACCCGGTGGTTCGCCGAGCAGGCGGCGGGGGTGGATATGGCGCGGTACTATCCGGGGACCTGAGCGCGGCGCCCGGCCGTGGGGCGGCGGCCGCCCGAACGCCGGGCAAAAAAAGAGGGAGCCTTGCGGCTCCCTCGGGGTTTCAGCTCAGGCCGATCGACGGATCAGAAGCTGAAGGCCCAGCCCGCCAGCGGCCCGTTGAGGTTGATGGTGGTCGCATGGCCATTATCATCCTCTTCGGTGACGCTCTGGTAGGTGCGCCAGCCCAGCCAGAAGTTGTTGAGTTTGCTCACGCGGTACATGTAGCGAACGTCGACCTGCCAGGCGGAGCCGCTGTCGCCGGCAACGGCCACGTCGCCGTAGAGGTTGATGCCGTGGCGCTTGGTGTTGCCCATCCACCAGGCGTACTGCAGGCCCAGCAGGTAGTCCCACATGTCATCGGGCTCGACGCTTGCATCCCCCTTGAAGTTTTCATCGGCGTCAACCGGGGGAACAATACAGAGCTTGCTGCAGCCCGCGGGATATCCAGGGAAATTGATCTTGGCGTTGCCTTCGAGTTCCACGGTGACATCCACCTGGGTTACGCGCCCGAGGGTGAACAGCCGCAGGTTGCGCCACAGATTCCAAGAGAGGCCGATGTCGTACATGCCCATCTTGAGGCCGACGTCGATATCGAGATCCAGGCCGCCCAAATCGCCCTCAAAGCCCGTAGATACGGTTTCGGGCCGCAGGTCCATGTACATGGCCTTGGCGACGAAGCCGAACCACTTGTAGTTGAGGTAGAACTCACCCATAAAGCCCATGCCGAGGTTGGTCAGGATATCCTTGAACGGGATGGTCACCTCCAGGTCGTCGGCGTCCGTTTCGATATTGAGGTTGATCTCCGGCGCCCACAGCATGGGGAAGGCGACGACGATGCGGAATTCTTCCGACCCGCTGTCCCAGTACTGACCCTTGGGAATTTCCATCTGGGCATGGGCGTTTGCCGAGACCAGCGCGCCCCCCAGCGCAACGGTTTGTAGCAGTCTGCTTGTTTTCATTGTTGTACTCCTGTGATGGTTTTTTTTATTTACCGCGTCAGGTTAGCGCTCCCCACTGCATCAAGCAATGCTGATCGCCCGCTGGACGCGCTAACGGTCTTGCTCTGTTGTTGTTATCCCTTTGTCGCCCTTTCGTTATTGGCGTCGCCATCCGATGCATGGTGGGAGCGATGTTCCCGCGCGGCGTCTGGCGCTCCCGACCGTGCTGATGGTCCCCGACCGATGCTCTGTATGAGCGCTATCCCGACAATATCGAAACAGCTTTAATATCGAAACAGCTTTAGCATTATCTGCATTCTAGTTTGATTTATAAGGCTAAATCCAGCCACTTTGCGGTCATATTATATTGTGACCGTTTAAAGATACGCTAACATAAAAGCCAAATGGCGAGCAACATTTTCACAGCCAATTGGCGTAATACCTGGCTATGGGGTGTCGATTGCGTTGGGTTAGCGCGCCGCGTTCTAAAGAAGCAGCCGCAAATGTCTAAACGAACGGGGTGCCTGCCCGGTTGGTCGCAGGCCCGCCGGCGGCGCGGCGGCAGTGGCGCCGGGTCTGGAAAGCGGACGGCGGCGCCCCCATATGGGGGTAAAGGTTTGCAGAAGGGGCTGTCGTGATGGAAAAAATTGAACTGGTTTGCGCGGGGTGCGGCGCCATCAACCGCCTGCCCTTTGACCGCCTGGGCCAGCGCCCCCGCTGCGGGCAGTGCAAGCAGGCGCTGCTGTCCGGCGCTCCCATCGTCGTCGACGATGCCTCGCTGAACAGGCATATCGAACACTCGGGGGTGCCGCTGCTGGTGGATTTCTGGGCGCCCTGGTGCGGCCCGTGCAAGGCATTTGCGCCGGTTTTCGCCGGCTTTGCCGCCCGCGCGGAGCCCCGCTTGCGCCTGCTCAAGCTCGACACCCAGGCCAATCCCCGCAGCGCCGAACGGTTCGGCATCCGCAGCATCCCGACGCTGGCGCTGTTCCGCGAGGGTGTGGAAGTGGCGCGGGTGTCCGGCGCGCTGAGCGAGGGGCAGCTCCAGCAGTGGGTAAGCCAGCACCTGGTGCACTGACCCTGGCCGCACCCAGGGGCAACCGTGGGTAAAGTTACCGTAGCGCCGGGAGGGCGCAGGCACAATAATGGCGCATCTGCCGGATGGCCCGGCCGATGCCGATGGCTTGCGGCAGCTAACCGATCGATGCACAGGTGAGTATGGATTTTCCCCGACTGACGGGTTACGACATAGAGCGCCAGCTGGGCAAGGGCGGCATGGCGATCGTGTACCTGGCGCATCAGGAGAAGTTCGAGCGCCGCGTCGCCATCAAGGTCCTGGCCAGCCATCTGCAGGTCGACGCCGGTTTCGGCGAGCGCTTTCTGCACGAGGCGCAGGTCGTCGCGCAGCTGAACCACCCGCACATCATCCCGGTCTACGATGTCGGGCGTCAGGACGGCTGCCATTACATCGCCATGGAGTATCTGCCCGGCGGCGATCTGCGGCAGCGGCTGGGCGAGGGCGTGGAGGTGGAGGAGGCCATCTACGTCGTCAAGACCATCGCCGGGGCGCTGGACTACGCCGCCAGCAAGCACTGCGTGCATCGCGACATCAAGCCGGAGAACATCCTGTTCCGGGAGGACGGCAGTCCCGTGCTGTCCGATTTCGGCATCGCCTGGAAGAAGGACTTCGACCCGGTCTCGACCCAGAGTCTGGCGGGCATCGTCGCCGGCAGTCCCAGCTACATGAGCCCGGAGCAGTCCAAAGGCGGCGACATCGATGGCCGCTCGGACCTCTATAGCCTGGGCGTGGTCTTCTACGAGATGCTGGTGGGCAGGGTGCCCTTCCAGGGGGACTCTGCCGTCGCCATCGAATTGCAGCGCCTCAGTGCCCCGGCGCCGGAGCTGCCGCCAGAGGTGGCAGCTTTCCAGGACTTCATGGATCGTGCGCTGGCGCTGGATCCGCAGCAGCGCTTTCAGACCGGCCACGACCTGGCCGATGCGCTGGAGAGCCTGGAGCGGGAGCTCGGCCTCTCGGCGCGCGCCGGCAGGCGGGGTGCGCAGCGGCGGCGCGATGCCGCGGCAGGGGCGCCCTCGCTGCGCTCCGGTTCGATGCCATCGAGCGCGCCGGCGCCGCTGCCGCTCGACGGCGTCGATCTGCGCGCCCGCCGCGAGGCCAGGGAGCGGGCCGAGCACAGGCGGACGCGGGCGCTGCTCGCCCTGGCGGCGGTGACGGCGGCGGCGGTCGCCGCGTATATCTGGCTCGACTACCGCCAGCTTGGGCCGTTCAGCGGCCTGCGGGTGGAGGCGCCGGGCACAGCGGCGCCCGGGCAGAGCGACGACGAAGCCAGCCGCTTCATCGATCTGGCGCGCGCCGCCCTCGACGGCGGCAAGCTGGAGGTGGCGGACCGGCACCTGATCGCCGCCCAGCAGCTTGCGCCGGGTGACCCGCGCGTGGTGCGCCTGCGCAGCCGCTTGCTGGAGGCGCAGAGCTTCAGGGCGCGGGATCGGGCGCGGGATCAGTTTATCGCGCAGCAGCTGGCGCAGGCGCAGGCGCGGCTTGAATCCGACGATCCGCTGGGCGCGATGCGCAGTCTGCGGAGCGTGCTGGCGCTCGAGCCGGGCAACGGGCCAGCCCAGGAGTCCCTGAAGGCGTTGCAGCAGCAGCTGTTCAGCGCCGCGGAGGGTGCGATCGCCGGCGGCGCGTTCGACCAGGCGCGCCGCAGTATCGAGCTGCTCGAGCGGGCGGATGCCGATGCCGACCGCGTCGATGCCCTCAAGGCATCACTCGAGCAGTCGCTGGTGGCGGCCAGAGCGGCGGAGCAGGCCAGAGCGGCGGAGGCGGCGGAGCAGGCCAGGGCGGCGGAGGCGGCGGAGCAGGCCAGGGCGGCAGAGGGGGAGGCGGCCAGAGTAGCGGCGGAGAGGGCCAGAGCGTCGGAGGCGGCTGAGCAGGCCAGGGCGGCAGAGGCAGCCAGGGTCGCGCAGGCGGCGGAGCAGGACAGGGCGGCGGCTGAGAAGGCCCGAGCCGCTGAGGAGGCGAGAGCGGCGGAGGCGGCCACGACAGCAGCGGCGGCCAGGGCGGCGCAGGCGGCCGCTGCCGCGCCGCGCGCCGCCAGGCCGCCGGCCGACGCAAAGATATTGCAGCAGGCGGCCGCGCTGGAGCAGAGGCAGCGCACCGTGGCTGTCAACGGCGAGCTGCGGGCGCTGTATCTGCGGGCGCTGGAGCTCGCGCCGGACAGCGCGGCCGCCGCCGCCGGCTTGTGGGCCACCAGTGACTTCGAGCTGCTGCTGGGGCGCGGTACCCTGGAGCGGCGGGCCTATGCGCAGACGGACGAACACCTCGCCGCCGTGCGCCAGGCAACGCCGGAGCACCCTGAGCTGGAGCCCCTGCAGAATCGGCTGCGCGATGCCCAGCGCGCCGCGGAGCGCGCGTCCCAGCTGCTGACCGAGGCCTCGGCCAAGATCGCGGCCCGCTTCACGCCGTCCCGCTCGCGCCGCAGCAATGACGCGGCGAGGGCGCAGCTGCGCTCGGCTTACGTCGATATCGAGGCGGCGCGGCAGGTGGATGCGGGCCACCCGGGCATCCCGTCCGCGCAGCGAGCGCTGCTGACCCGCTACGATGCCATCGTCATGGCGTTGATCGATGCCGATCGGCTCAAATTCGCCGGCGAGTTTGTCGAGGACGTCAGCGTCATGGACCTGCCCGGCGGCAGCGCCGACCTGCAGCGCCGCTATGCCGACGCCGCGTCGGCGCGCGGCAGGAAGCCGTCGGTGCGGCCCGGCAGCTTCTGAGGCGGCGCCGGGGTCAGCGGGCCTCTACAGGTACCACTGAATGCCCGCGGTGAGGCCGGTGATCACTTCCTGGGTTTTGACATCGCTGTCGGCGAAGTCGGGATTGCCGGTCTCGTCGCTGCCGTCAAAGTCGTAGGCCTGGCGGCGCAGGTCCACAAAATAGCCGACGCGCTCGCTCAGCGTGGCCGACCAGGTCACGCCCAGGCTCAGGCCCTGGGAGTCGCCCTGATACTTGAAGTTGCCGTCGTAGAAGTTGTCCTTGTAGGTGCCCTTCATGAACGCGTAGGCGCCGCTGACGGAGATGGTGCCGGCCTCGCCGATGACCCAGCCGTAGCTCGCGCCCAGAAAGCCGCCGGTTTCCTGGTAGGTCTGGCGATAGGTGGAGCCGCCCGCATTCCACTGTCGCTGGGCGAAGTTTGTCGCGCCACCGGGGGTGGTGACGGCGTCGGGGGTCAGCTCGGTTTCTCCGTCCAGATAGCCGATGAATACGTTCAGGCTGCGCCAGGCGTTGTAGCCGAAGGCAATGCTGAAGTCGGTGCGGGTGACGTTGGTTTCCGCCTCCGTGACCAGCGGGGCGATACTGAGAAATCGATCGCTGCGGTGCCTGGAACGTCCGAGTCGGCGCTGGATTCGAAGCTGTTCTCATATTTCAGCGAGAGGTAGAAGCGGTCGTAGGCTGCGACAAAGCTCAGCGCCACGGTGGGCAGGTTGACGCTGAGGTCGCCACTCAAATCCCGGCCAAAGGCTGGCACGCTGAGATCCTGGTCAAAGGCCAGATTCTTCAACTCGAAGCCGATGCTGGGCACGAAACTCCAGCCCGCGGCCAGGGCGGTGATCGGCGTAGTGATCAGGCCTGCGCCGACGAGTGCGGCCGATAGGTGCTTGCGCTGCATGTGTTTCCCCTGTTGGTTGTGATGGCGGGGCCGGCTGCCGCCACCGCCGCTGCATCGGGGTACTCCCCCCACCTGACGCCGGGCGATGGTCATGCCGTCCACCGGGATCGGACTTGAGCCCGATGCCCCGTCATTGTAGGCCAATCGGGCGGCCGGCGTCTGCGCCAAAGTCGGTCACGGCCGGCGCGGATGCCGGTGTGCGGAGGGCGGGCCAGGGGGCTTGGGGGGGGCGGGCGCCGCTGCCGAGGGTCGTGCGCCTATATTACGGTTTGGTGAACTAAATTGTTGCGTCGGGCCGAAACCGTTAAAATCGGCCTCACGCCAGGGCATTCGTTATCTGCGGCCGGTTTGGGGCAATAGCGGCGTGAGCACAGGGTAGTCTGCCGTGACTCAGTGTGAAGCAAGGCACGACGCCCCTGCGGCGGGCGTCGCCAGAATACTGTCACTTTTTCGCACTTTCGCCTCGGGTGACTTGTTTCGCGGGGCTTACAGCCGGTTAACTGTATGCCGTGAACCTCCCGATGACTCAGGTGATCGGGGCATCCGACAAGGGTATTGCCATGCCAGGTTTCAGGGTCGCCGTCTCACGGACGGACTTGCGTAAACCACCGGCCCACGGCGGGCCGTTAGCATGGGCGTCGTTTATGGGCCGGTTCTGCCTGTGCCTGCTGGCGCTGCTGCTGGTCGGTGGCGGCCCGGCGCGTGCCGATGTGGTCAAGATGACGCTGGATGAGCTCATCCAGCGTGCCGCCCCTATCGTCGAAGGGGAATTCATCGGCAAGCGCAGCCGGTTGAACCTCAAGGGTAACCTGATCGTCACCGATTATCAGTTCGCCGTGCGCGAGGTCCTGTTCGGCAGCAGCGCCGCCTATCTGACGCTGACGATCGCCGGCGGTGAGATCGACGAAGTCCGCGACACCGTGTCCGATATGCCCGACTTTGCCGTGGGTGACCGCGCGGTACTGATGCTGCGCGAGGGCGGCATGGAGGGCTCCCTGGCGATCGTCGGCGTCTTTCAGGGACAGTTCCGCGCCGTGCAGCGGGCGGGCGACCCGCGCTGGTATATGGCCGACGGCAGCGGCGTGCTGATCCCCAGGGCGGGCGCCGCGGGCTATTACGGCTATGACGAGGGGATCGAGGCGCTGCGCGACTACATCCCGATGGCCAGGGCGCGGCCACCGGTGGTGCTTGCCGCCGCGTCGATACAGCTGCAGGGGAAGGACGACCGCAAGCAATCCTCCTCCGGGTCGCCGTCGCCAGAGGAACTCGTGCTGTTCAGCGACCCCGCCGACAGTGATGAGCTGCGTTCCCGCAGTCTGCAGGCGGCGGATTTTTTCACCGAGCGCGATCTCGTGCCGGTGGCGATCGGCACGGTACCGGCGGATTCGGCCTGGCGGGCCGCGCTGGAGCGGGCGGTCGGCTCCTGGAACCGCTACGCGTCGCTGTTTACAGTCGATGTAAAAAGCGGTCAGGAGTGGGCGTTCGGCAACGGCGTCAACGACGTCCCGGGCCTGGTGAGCGAGCAAGATCGCCGCGAGCAGCACGGCACGGGCTGGGGCGACGGCTCCATCGTCACGGTGCTCGGCCGCTACGAAAACGATGTCATGGTCGAGAGCGACGTGCTGCTGAATCCGGCGGTCAACTGGACCTTCGACGACGGCCTGGCCTACGCCGATGCCGATCGGTACAGCGCCAACCGCGCCCTGCTGCGGGCGCTGGGTTCGTCGGTGGGGCTCAACTGGCAGGGCGCCGAGCTGTCGGTGATGAATTTGCGCAACAGCGCCGACAAGTACGGTGACCTGGGCCTGTTGTACGGCGAGGATGTGTTCAACGTCCGCGCGGCATTCCCGACGCGGGCCGGCGCGGTCGCCGACCTGGGCGTCTATCTGTACCGCGCGGGCGCCACCAACAAATACGACGCGGCCAAGCTCAGTGCGACCAGCGTGGTGCAGGGCGAGAGCTTCCAGGTGCAGAATTTCGTCATTGAGAATCTGGCCGACGGCGGCGGTGTGGTGCCGCGGGTGCACTGGTACCTCGATCCTGCACCCAACGATTTCAGCGGCCAATATATCGGCAGCAGTGACCACCAGTCGCTGAACCCAGGCCAGGCGCTGCAGGCGCGGCGCGTGCTGACCGTGCCGCAGTCGTTTGCGCCGGGGTCTTACTACCTGAGGGCCGCGCTGGCCAATGGCGGCGACGAGAGCGCCAACGACTCGTCCTGGCTGGATCAGCCGATCAGCGTGCTCGCAGCGGCCGAGCCGGTGCCGCCCGTGCCGGCAGCGCCGGTGGCCAGCGACGGCACCTTCGGCGATCGGGTACAGGTGAACTGGGCCGCAGTCGCGGGTGCGCAGTCCTACGACCTGGCGCGCTGCGACAGCGCCGGCAGCGTCAACGGCAGCTGTGCCAGCCTGAGCCTCACCGCCACCAGCGTCGCGGATGAGTTGGCGGAGCCGGGGCGCACCTACTACTACAGCCTGCGCGCCTGCAACGCCAGCGGCTGCAGCGGTTTCAGCGCGGCCGATGCCGGTTCGCGGGCCGTGGCGGTGCCGGCGGTGCCGGCAGCGCCGGTGGCCAGCGACGGCAGCTACGGCGACCGGGTGCAGGTGAACTGGGCAGCGGTGGCCGGCGCGCAGTCCTACGAGCTGGCGCGCTGCGACAGCGCCGGCGGCGTCAACGGCAGCTGTGACAGCCTGAGCGTGACCGCCACCAGCTACGCGGATACGGCCGCGGAGCCGGGGCGCACTTACTACTACAGCCTGCGCGCCTGCAACGCCAATGACTGCAGCGGCTACAGCGCGGCCGATGCCGGTTCGCGGGCGCGGGCGGTGCCGGCGGTGCCGGCAGCGCCGGTAGCCAGCGACGGCGCCTACACCGATCGGATCCGCGTGACGTGGCCTGCGGTCGCTGGTGCCACGGCGTACAAGGTGTCCCGCTGCACCGATGCCGCAGGCAAGAGCTGCGCAGAGACCGATACCGCCAATACCGCCTTTGACGATGCCGGCATGCCGGCCAAGGTGACGCTGTACTACCGGGTGCGAGCCTGCAACGCCGCCGGGTGCAGTGAACCCAGCGCCGGCGACAGCGGTTTTCGCGCCGCGGCGCTGCCCGCCGTTCCGGCGCGCCCCGACGCCAGTGACGCGGTGATCGGTCTGGTCCGCGTCCGCTGGGTTGGTGTGGCGGGTGCCGACCGCTACGAAGTCTACCGCTGTCCCGGCGCGGCGCTGTCGGGGTGCCAGCAGTTCGCCGCCGAGGATGCCGCGTTTGACGATGCGGGCGTCAGCCCCGGCACATCGTATTACTATCGCCTCAAGGCCTGTGGCGCCGACGGCTGCAGCGACTACAGCGCCTATGACATCGGCCGCGCCGAATACCGCGACCCCACCCCGCGCCTGACCGTCAACGGTCAGGGTCAGTTGGACGGTCGCGTCGGCGACCCGCTGACCATCCGCGTGGCTCTGGAGGCCAACGGCAATCCCAAACCCGCGGACTGGTGGGTGACGCGGTCCGGCCCCGATGGTCTGCGCTACTTCGATCCCGCCAGCGGGCGATGGCTGGAGCGCGCCGTGGTGGCCTATCAGGGGGCGTTGTTCGACCTGGCGCCGCTGGCTGTGCTCACCGACAGGGTTACCGGCGCCGGCACGTATACCTATTCGTTCGCCGTCGACACGGTGGCGGACGGCCAGTTCAGTGCCGCGCAGCTGCATCATGTCGCGGTGGAGGTGCGCATTGCGCCGCCGCTGCCACCGCCGACCCCCGCGAAGCCGGCCGCCAGTGACGGCAGCTTCACCGACAAGGTGCGGGTCAGCTGGTCCAGCGCCGCGCGAGCGGAGCGCTATGAGCTGTATCGCTGCGGCGATACGGGGCTGGGCGCCTGCGCCAGCGTCGGCAGCACCGCGCAGACTGCGCTCAACGACACCGGCGCCGTCACCGGCAGGACCTACTACTACCGGGTCAGGGCCTGCAACAGCGGCGGCTGCAGCGACCCGAGCAGCTATGACCCGGGGCTGCGCGCCTTCGTCGACCCCCGGGCAACGCTGACCGTTGGCGGCGGCCGCACCGCGATCACCATCAAGGTCGGGGCGACGCCCTCACTCGAACTTGGCCTCAGCAGCTTCGGCAATCGTGCCAACGCGGACTGGTGGCTGGTCATCCAGCAGCCTGGAGGAAATTATCTCTCCTACCGCAGCGGGTTGTTCCCGGGCTGGTTCGCCGGCCTGCAGCCGGCTTTGCGGGGGTCGCTGCAGGACCTCGGCGGCGTGACGCTGCCGCTGCCGAAGCTGGGCGTGGGCCGGTACGTCGTGTACTTCGGCGTGGATACGGTGCCGGACGGCGTGGCGACCATGAACAGGATCTACTACGACAGCGTGTCCGTCACCGTCGAGTCCTGCGGCAAGTTCGAGTGCTGAGGCGGCAGCGGCACAGGGTTTGCCGGTCGCTGCCGCTGCCTATCGGAGCGCAGGGTCAGGCTGACGCGGCGGGCGTCGCTTTGCTCTTGGCGCGCTGGGGGCGTTGCCGCTGCGCCACCAGCAGCTGCTGCAGCTGCTGCCAGGATTCCTGCAGGCAGGATTGATAGAACTCCGGGTTGGGCAGCATCACGCGGCAGGCATTGACGCCGATGGTCAGCTGGCCGGCGGCGGAGGTTACCGTGTGCACCAGGCCGATCTCGGGCATGCAAGGACCGAAGCCGAAGCTGGTGACGATCCTGGCCCCGCAGAAGTACACGGTGTCCAGCGGACCGGGCATATTGTAAATGGTCGTGTTGGGCGATGCCGGGTAGAAGTGCTTGAGCAGCGACAACTGTCCCAAGCTTTCCTGCACTTTCAGCACGCTCCTGGCCGCGAGCGGGTTCATGCTGGCGGCCACCTCTTCGCCGATTTCGACGCCCCGCGCCTTCAGGTATCTTCTGGCGTGCTCGGCCTCGTCGTGCACCGCGTAGAAGCGCTCCAGGTCGTCCTCGATATCCGAGCGCAGCGGGACGTTGACCGGTGACAGCCTGCGCTGGTCGGGGTTCAGGGGTTCCCCTTCCTTGATGCCCATCAGCACCTGGCCGACCACGGAATCGTCCGGCAGCTCGCTCTGATTGATCAGATAGCGGCGCATCGCCCCGCCGATGATGGTCATCGCCAGGTCATTGACCGTGGCGCCCTCGAGGGTGGACCTGGCAGCCTGCACGTCCTCGAAGGGCATCGAGTAGGAACTGACGGAGCGGTGTGGCGACGGGGCGCCGTTGAAGCGGGTCGGCGGCACCGGCGCCGGCTCTCTGAGGTCTCCCAGCGCCTGACCCTTGCGGATGCGCCGCAGGCTCAGGTAGGCATCGCGCATCACCCGGCTGGCTTTCAAGGACCGGGTGAAGTTGTTCTGGGCGGCGTTGATCAGCAGGGGCAGGTTGCCGCGCAGGATCTCCCGCTGCAGCGCGCGCTGGAATTGCGGCTGCTCCGTTGGCGCCTCGGGCGTCCTGGTGTTGAGCGACCCGAACAGCGAGCGCAGCGCTTCGCCCTTCAGCGAGGCGTGGTGCAGCTTCATCACCACGGCGAACGAGCCGGCCGGTACGCCTTCGAGATTATTCAGCCCTTCCACCACGTACACCTCCCACAGCGGGCGGCTGCGGTCGAGCGGCCGCGTGGTCATGCGCGCCACCTGAATGTAGAACTGGCGCCAGTCCCCGGGTTTGGGCAGGGCGACGTGGCGCACGTGATACTCGATGTCGAAGTCGGGATCTTCCACCCAATAGGGTTGATCGAGCCCCAGCGGGACTTCGACGAGCCGCTGCCGGAACATCGGCACGTTGTAGACCGCGCGCTCGAACAGGTTCATGATCTCTTTCAGGCGGACCTTGCCCTGCGGGGCGGTCGAGGGATCGTAGATCGTCGCCGTGGTCACGTGCATCGGCAGTTTGCGGTCTTCCGCATAGATAAAAGCGCTGTCTGTGCTGGACAGTTGTTCCATAGTTCTCACCAACCACTGGTTCCGGGTTTCGCCATTGTATCGCGCCGCGCAGGACGGTCCGCGCGCTCACTGCTTTATATGGTTCAAAACAGGGGCGGTCAACTCCCGCGCCGAGAAAATCGCCGGCCGCGGCGCAAAATGCCGCGGCGCCTGGCCGAAGGTCAGGGCGGCGTGCGGCTCTCAGTAGCGCACGCCATCGGGTGGGGTGTAGCTGTCGAGCGCCTTGAGATAATTGGCGCGCGCGAAGGCGCCCGGGTCGATCGCCTTGCCGACGCTCAGGCTGCCCTGCAGCTGCCGCACCGAGGAGTACTCGCGCTCCTCCAGCCAGCGGCTCATGGCGTCGAGCAGACTGCTGATGTGGGCCGGGCCATGGTTCAGCAGCGCGCTGCAGAGGTGAACCACATTGGCGCCGGCCAGCAGCGCCTTGAGCACGTCCTCGGCGTGGTGAAAGCCGCCGGTGACCGCCAGGTCGATGTCCAGATGGCCGCGCACGATGGCGGCCCAGCGGACGCGCAGCAGGGCCTCATAGGGTGTGGAGAGCTGCAGCGTGGGTTCCACCGCCAGGGTGTCGAGGTTGATGTCAGCCTGGTAGAAGCGATTGAAGAGCGCCAGGCCCTGCACACCCGTCTGCGCCAGGCGCGAGGCAAAGTGCAGCGGCGAGGAGAACTGAGAGGAGATCTTGACGGCGACGGGAATGTTCACCGTGCGCAGCAGACGGCTCAGCACATCGATATAGCGCTGTTCGACCTGCTCGGCGCTCTCGTCGATATCCGCCGCCACGTAATAGATGTTGAGCTCCAGCGCGTCGGCCCCGGCCTGTTCCAGCTCGGCGGCGTAGTCGATCCAGCCCTCGTCGCTGGTGCCGTTGAGGCTGGCGATGACGGGGATCTCCAGGCTGGACTTCAAGCGCTCGAGCTGGCCGACATACCGATCCAGAGTGCTCTGATAGTGCCCTGACAGCGGCAGGAAGCTGTCCGCCTCCGGGTGCCCCAGGGACTGGTGATGGATGAAGCGATCCAGCCGCTGTTCTTCCGCCAGCAGCTGCTCCTCGAACAGCGAGTACATCACCAGCGCGCTGGCGCCCGCGTCTTCCAGGCGGCGGGCGGTGTCGAGGTTGCGGCTCAGCGGCGACGCCGACGGTACGAGGGGGTTCTTCAGGGCCAGGCCCAGATAGTTGGTGCGCAAGTCCATAACGGTCAGTTCCCTGCTGTCTTGGTGTGCCGGGCGAGGGGGCGGCTCACTCCGGTGCGGGCTCATCCCACGCCAGTGAGGCCAGCTGCTGGTAGCGGTGATAGCGCTCCCGCACATCGTGCTGGGCGAGCGCCAGCAGCCGCTCGGCAGTCTCCGGATGGGTGTGCCAGAGCATGCTGAAGCGCGCCTCCGACTCGGCGAACTCGCGGTAGGGCACCGAGGGCGGGCGGGAATCCAGCCGCAGCGGGTTCTTGCCGGCCTGCGCCCGGCGCGGGTCGAAGCGGAACAGCGGCCAGTGCCCGCTGTCGGCAGCGAGCTGCTGCTGGCGGTGATTGAAGGACAGGTCCACCCCGTGCGCGATGCAGGGCGCGTAGGCGATCAGCAGCGAGGTGCCCGGGTAGCTCTCCGCCTCCAGGATGGCGTGCAGGGTCTGCGTGTCCTTGGCGCCGTAGGCGATGTGCGCCACATAGACGTTCTCGTAGTCCATGGCGATGCGGGCCAGGTCCTTCTTGCCGGTGCCCTTGCCGCCCGCCGAGAACTTGGCCACCGCGCCCCTGGGCGTGGCCTTGGAGGTCTGCCCGCCGGTATTGGAGTACACCTCGGTGTCCAGCACCAGGATGTTGACGTCCAGGCCGGACGCCAGCACGTGGTCGAGCCCGCCGAAGCCGATGTCGTAGGCCCAGCCGTCGCCGCCGACGATCCACACGCTCTTGCGGCAGAGGTTCTCGGCCAGCCGTTCGAGCTGGCGCGGCGCGTCGCCATCCAGTGCGGCCAGGCGCTGCCGCAGGGCGGCCACCCGCTCGCGCTGCTCGTGCACCTGCGCTTCATCCCCCTCAGGGCTGTCGAGTATGGCGTCGGCCAGCTCGGGCCCGACCGCGTCGCGCAGCGACGCCAGCAGGGTCCGGGCGAAGGCGCGGTGCTGATCGATGGCGACGCGGATGCCCAGGCCGAACTCGGCATTGTCCTCGAACAGCGAGTTGTTCCAGGCCGGGCCGCGGCCCTGGGCATTGGCGCGCCAGGGCGTGGTGGGCAGGTTGCCGCCGTAGATGGAGGAGCAGCCGGTCGCGTTGGCCACCACCATGCGGTCGCCGAACAGCTGGCTCACGATGCGGAGGTAGGGCGTCTCGCCACAGCCTACGCAGGCCCCCGAGAACTCGAAGTGCGGCTCCATCAGCATCGAGCCCTTCAGCGTATTGGTCTTCAGCTGGCGGTGGTCGTACTCCGGCAGGCCCTCGAAGAACGCCCAGTTGGCCGCCTCCTGTGCCACCAGGGCGTCGTGCGGTGCCATGTTAAGCGCCTTGCGGCTGGCGTTGGACTTGTCGCGGATGGGGCAGATGTCCACGCACAGGGTGCAGCCCGTGCAGTCCTCCGGCGCCACCTGATAGCTGATGTGCACGCCCGCGGGGTAGTCTGCGCCCTTGATCTGGTCGTGCTTGAACGCGGCGGGCGCGTTGGCGACCGCCGCCTCCGGGAAGGCCTTGGAGCGGATGGCGGAGTGCGGGCACACGAACACGCACTTGCCGCAGTGGGTACACAGGTCGGGCTCCCACACCGGTATCTCCAGCGCCAGGTTGCGCTTCTCGTAGGCCGCGGTGCCCAGCGGATAGGTGCCGTCGGGCGGCAGCGCGCTGACGGGGATGAGCTCGCCCCTGCCGGCGATGAGTTCGCTGGTGACCCTGCGGACGAAGTCCGGGGCGGTGGCGGGAACGGGGTGGAGAGCCGGCGGCTGGCCGCGGACGCCGCCGTCCGGCGTCACCGGGTAGAGGTGGGCCAGGCTCTGGTCGATGGCCTCGATGTTGAGCGCGACCAGCTTGCGGCTGCGGCGGCCGTAGGTCTTGCGCACGGCGTCCTTGATGGCGTGTATGGCCTCCTGCTGGGGCAGCACCCCGGACAGGGCAAAAAAGCAGCTCTGCATGATGGTGTTGATGCGCCGGCCCATGCCGGTCTCGCGTGCCACGCGGTAGGCGTCGATCACGTACAGATGGATGTCCTGGTCGAGGATCTGCCGCTGCATCGTGGCGGGCAGGGAGGCCCAGGCGCTGGCTGCCGGCTCCGGCGTGTTGAGCAGGAAGGTGGCGCCGCGCGCCGCCTTGGCCAGCATGTCGTAGCGCTGCAGAAACTGGGGCTGGTGGCAGCCGATGAAATTGGCCTCGCCGTCCTCGATCAGGTAGGCGGAGTGGATGGGGCGGGGCCCGAAGCGCAGGTGCGATATGGTCACCGCGCCGGCCTTCTTGGAGTCATAGACGAAGTAGCCCTGCGCGTGCAGCGGCGTATTGTCGCCGATGATCTTGATGGAGTTCTTGTTGGCGCTGACGGTGCCGTCCGAGCCCAGCCCGTAGAACAGCGCCTGCACGCTGTCGCGGTGGGCATCGGTGCGGAAGCCGCCGTCCCAGTCCAGCGAGCTGTGGTTGAGGTCGTCCGCTATGCCCACCGTAAAATAGGCGCGGGGCGCTGCCGCCGCGAGCTCGTCGTAGACCGCCTTGACCATGCCGGGCGTGAACTCACGGGACGCCAGGCCGTAGACGCCGCCGATCACGCGCGGCAGCGGCCCCTCCCGATGGCGGGCCAGCGCCGTGACGACATCCTTGTACAGCGGCTCGCCCTCGGCGCCGGGTTCCTTGGTGCGGTCGAGCACGGCGATGGCCCTGGTGCTGGCGGGCAGGGCGTCAACCAGGCGGCGGCCATCCAGCGGCCGGTACAGGCGGACCTTCAGCAGGCCGACCCGGTCGCCCCGCTGCTGCAGGAACGCCAGCGTCTCCATGGCGGTTTCCGCCCCCGAGCCCATCAGCACGATCACGCGTTCGGCCTGCGGGTCGCCGAGATACTCGTAGAGCTGGTACTGGCGCCCGGTGAGTGCCGCGAAGCGGTCCATGGTGTCCTGCAGCGCCTGCGGGAAGTGCTGGTAGAAGGGGTTGATGGCCTCCCGGCTCTGGAAGAACACGTCGGGGTTCTGCGAGGTGCCGCGGATCACGGGGTGCTCGGGGGACAGCGCGCGGCGGCGGTGCGCGGTGATGGCGTCCTCATCGAGCAGGGCGGCCAGCACCGCGGCGTCCGGCGCGCTGATCTTGTTGATCTCGTGGGATGTGCGGAAACCGTCGAAGAAGTGCAGCAGCGGAATGCGGGTGGCGAGCGAGGCGGCGTGGGCCAGGCAGGCGAAATCCATGGCCTCCTGCACGGAGTTGGCGCACAGCAGGCCGAAGCCGGTGCTGCGGGCCGCCATCACGTCGCTGTGGTCGCCGAAGATGGACAGGGCGTGCGTCGCCACGGTGCGCGCCGCGACGTGGATCACGCAGGGGCTCAGCTCCCCGGCGATCTTGTACATATTGGGCAGCATCAGCAGCAGGCCCTGGGAGGCGGTGAAGGTCGTGGCCAGGCTGCCCGCCTGCACGGCGCCGTGAATGGCGCCGGCGGCGCCGGCCTCGCTCTGCATCTCGACCACTGCGGGCACGCCGCCCCACAGGTTGGTCCTGCCCTCGGCGCTCCAGGCGTCGGCGTGCTCGCCCATCGGCGAGGCCGGCGTGATGGGGTAGATGGCGATGAATTCGCTCAGCAGGTGGGCGATGCGGGCGACGGCTTCGTTGCCATCGATCATCAGTGCTTGCTCGGTCATCCTCTCGCCTCCGGCGATTGCATTGATCGATACGGGTCATTCTGCCAGCAATGGGGCGCCCCCGTCACGGCCGCGCGCCGTCAATGGGGTGGTTGAAATTAAACCCGCGTTTATAATGCAGCGCTTTGATCTGGCGCATCAACAACGACAACAGTGGAAGAATCGATGATCATCAAACCGAAGGTACGTGGATTTTTGTGTGTCACCACCCATCCGGCCGGCTGCGAAGCCAACGTCAGAGAGCAGATCGACTACGTCAAAGGCCGTGGCCCGCTGGCGGATGGCCCCAGGCGCGTGCTGGTGCTGGGCGCCTCGACCGGCTATGGTCTGGCCTCCCGCATCGTCGCCGCCTTCGGCGCCGGCGCCGCCACCATCGGGGTCTTCTTCGAGAAGCCCGGCACCGAGAAGAAGCCCGGCAGCGCCGGCTGGTACAACTCGGCGGCGTTTCACCGCCTGGCCGAGGCCGAGGGCCTCTACTGTCACAGCATCAACGGCGACGCCTTCTCGGACGAGGTCAAGCAGCAGACCATCGCGCGCATCCGGCAGGACCTCGGGCAGGTCGACCTGGTGATCTACAGCCTGGCCGCGCCGCGCCGGCAGCACCCGAAAACCGGCGCGGTGCACCAGTCCACGCTCAAACCCATCGGCCAGTCGATCACCCAGCGCGGCATCAACACCGACCGGGAGCAGGTCGAAGAGGTCACCATCGGCGCCGCCACCACGGAGGAAATCGCCAACACCGTGGCGGTGATGGGCGGTGAGGACTGGCAGATGTGGATCGAGGCGCTCGATGACGCCGGCGTGCTGGCCCCCGGCGCCAGGACCACGGCGTTCACCTACATCGGCGAGCGCGTCACCCACGACATCTACTGGGACGGCACCATCGGCGCCGCCAAAAAGGATCTGGACCGGCGCGTGGTCGACATCCGCCGGCGGCTGGAGGCCAGCGGCGGCGACGCCCGGGTCTCGGTGCTCAAGGCCGTGGTCACGCAGGCCAGTACCGCGATTCCCATCATGCCGCTGTACCTGTCGCTGCTGTTCAAGGTCATGAAGGCCGACGGCAGCCACGAGGGGTGTATCGAGCAGATCGACGGGCTGTTCCGGCAGAGTCTCTACGGCGCCCGGCCCGTGCTCGATGGCGAGGGCCGGCTGCGGGCCGATACCCTGGAGCTGCGGCCGGAGATCCAGGGCGAGGTGGAGCGCTTGTGGGGGCAGGTGACGACGGAGAATCTGCGCGAGCTGACGGATTTCGAGGGCTACCGGCAGGAGTTTCTCAAGCTGTTCGGCTTCGGGGTCGAGGGCATCGACTACGACGCCGACGTCGACACCGTGGCGCCGATCGCCCATCTGAGCTGAGGCCCCGGGCGCGGCTGCGCGCAGCGCCGGCGGCCGCCTCGTGGAATGTGAGCGGTCCCCCGTTTGTCGCCGCGGGCATGGATTCGGGGGCGGCTCAGGTGCTAATCTTGCCCGGCAGCGGCAGGCTCGGGACCCCGGCGTCGGGCTGTGCAGATGCTGCGGTTATGGCATCGCGCCGGCGCTGCCGCGAGCGATGGGTGGGGGGCAGAGCCGTGCCCGGTTGCAGATCAGATAGGGATGGACGACGTAGCGATGCGAGCTGACTCAGAGCGACTGACGGAAGAACCCAGACCCACGCCCGGCGGCCGGCGCCAGCGACCGCCGATCAACCTGGTGCTGGTCGGCATCCTGCTGCTGGGCGCCGGCGGCGCCTGGTACCTGTGGCATCAGCGGCAGCAGCCCGCGCCGGTCGAGCCCGTGGCGACGGCGGCACCGCGTGCCGCCACGGTGCCGCCAGCGGCGGTGGCGCCGGCGCCGAAGCAGGCAGACCCGGTCGTCGCGCCGGTGCCGCGGCCGCCTGCGGTGGACGGCAGCGACGAGCAGGTCCGCGAAGCGGTGCGGGATATGTCGCCGCCGCTGCTGGCCTGGTTCACCCCGCAGGAGCAGCTGCGCAAGTGGGTGCTGCTCACCGCGAATCTGGCCAATGGTGACCTGCCCAGCAAGAACCGCCCCCTGGCCTATCCCATGCCGGCTTTCAAGACCGCCACCGCGGGCGGCCGGCTGGTCATGAGCACGGCCAATTACGAGCGCGCCGTGAAGCTGATCGATGCGTTCACGGCGATCCCGCCGGAAAAGATGGCGGCCTACTATCGCCAGTGGTCGCCCGTGCTGGAGCAGTCCTTCGGCGAACTGGGCATGAAGGGCAGCTATCACGAGCACCTCATCCGCCTGCTGGACCGGGTCCGCGAGGTCAGGCCGCTGCCCGCCGCGCCGGCATTGCGGCAGCCCCACGTGCTGTATCTCTACGCCGAGCCTCATCGCGAGGCGGCCACCGATCTCGAGAAGCTGCTGTGGCGTCTGGGGCCGGACAATCTGGCGAGGTTGCAGGAGTATATGACGCGCCTGAAGGCGGCGCTGTAGGCGGGGTCCTGCCCTGCCGCCCCGAGTCCCCGATGAGCGCGCTGCCATGCCGGAACTGAGACACCGCCAGACCGTTCAGATCGCTCCCGGGGTCAGGCGCATGACCGCGCCGAACCCCGGGTATATGACCGGTGAGGGCACCAATACCTATCTGCTGGGCGAAAAGCAGGTCGCGGTGATCGATCCCGGCCCCCTCATGCCCGATCACGCCGCGGCCATCCTGGGCGCCATCAGGGCCAAGGGCGGCGAGCTGCATCGCGTCTTCGTGACGCATACGCACATCGATCATTCGCCTGCGACCGCCCTGCTGCTCAGGGAGGTCGGCGCCGAGCTGATCGGTGCGCTGCCCCCGGACGACCTGTTTCAGGATACAACCTTCCGTCCCGACCTCCAGTGCGTGCACGATCAGGTGTTCGAGACCGCCGAGTACCGGCTGCGGGCCATCGCCACGCCGGGCCACGTCGCCAATCACTTCTGCTTTCTCGATGAGCGCAACGGCCTGCTGATGACCGGCGATCACATCATGAACGGTTCCACGGTGGTGATCATTCCGCCGGGCGGCGACATGGCGGCCTATATGCGCTCCCTCGCGCTGCTGCTGGAGTATCCGCTGCGGCAGCTGGCGCCGGGTCACGGCGACGTCATGGACGACCCCCGCCAGGTGATCGACGGGCTGCTGCAGCATCGGCTGGCCCGCGAGGCGAAGGTGGTCGGCGCGCTGCGCGGCGTGGGGGCCGCCGAACTCGATGCGCTGGTGGCGCTGGTCTACGACGACGTCGCGGTCGAGGTGCATCCGATCGCCAAGCTGTCCCTGCAGGCGCACCTGATCAAGCTCGAGCGCGAGGGGCTCGCCGGCCGCGATGACGCCGTGTGGCGCTGGCTGGCGCGGTAGCTGCCCGCACAAAGCGATGCGGTGGCGGGCATTTTACAGGCTTATTCGTAGTTTCTATCATCCAATGCTACGCGAAGCACTTGCTGCTGTGGGTTTCTGCGCATAGTATTGCCCCCCCAGTCCGCGCCATCATAGGGAAACGCCGATGCCAGCCGCCAACGCCACCGCCGCGCCACAGACCCTGCCCGCCGTCGTCAACCGGGCGGTACAGTGCTGGGGTGACCGCATCGCCGTGGAGGCGGGGGATCGGCAGTGGACGTTCCTGGAGCTGCAGCAGGAGGCGCACCGCGTCAGCCGCTCCCTGCTGGCCATGGGCGTGCGCAAGGGCGATCGCGTCGCCATCTGGTGCCCCAATATCCCCGAGTGGATCTTTGCCGCCGTCGGCCTGCAGACGATCGGCGCCGTGCTGGTGCCGCTGCCCAATCGGCTGCATGGCGCGGAGGCCGCTGACATTCTGCAGCGCGCCGGCGTGCGGGTGCTGTTCGCCTATCCGATGCTGGAGCAGGGCACGCTGCCGGCCATGCTGTTCGATTACGATCTGCCCGCCCTGGAGGCCATGGTGCTGCTGCGCGGCTCGGCGGACGATGGCGCCGTGAGCTGGGACGAGTTTCTCGAGCGCGGCGCGGCGATCCCGCAGAGCGAGGTGGAGGCTCGCGCCGGGTCGCTCAGCGGCGGCGACGTCATGGACATGCTGTTCACCTCCGGCACCACGGGCAGGCCCAAGGGCGTGCTGTGCACCCACAGCCAGAATATCCGCGTCTTCGAGACCTGGGCCGACACGGTGGGGCTGCGGGCCGATGACGTGTATCTGGGCGTGAACCCCTTCTTCCACTCGTTCGGCTACAAGGCGGGCTGGTTCGCCGGTCTGCTGACCGGCTGCAAGATGGTGCCGGTATCCGCCTTCGACCGCGATCTGGTGCTGAAGCTCATTCAGGACAAGCGCATCACCATGTGGCCGGGGGCGCCGTCCCTGTACGAGATGATCCTGGCGCATCCCGCCCGCCGCGACTACGACCTGTCCAGCCTCCGGCTCGGCGTCACCGGTGCCGCGCCCGTGTCGGTGGCGCTGGTGGAGGCCATGAAGCGCGAGCTCGGCTTCGACACGGTGGTCACCGCCTACGGTCTCACCGAGTGCTGCGGCGTGGTGTCGATCTGTCGGCCCGAAGACGACGCCCAGACCATCGCCACGACCTCCGGGCGCGCCATCGAGGGGGTCGAGGTGAAGATTGTCGATCCCCACTCGCTGCAGGGGGTCGCCGCCGGCGTGGAGGGCGAGATCTGGGTGCGGGGCTACAACGTGATGTCCGGCTATTTCGAGATGCCCGAGGCCACCCGCGAGGCGATCACCGCCGAGGGCTGGCTGCGCACGGGCGATATCGGCGTCATGGACGAGCGCGGCTATATCCGCATCACCGACCGGCTCAAGGACATGTACATCATGAACGGTGAGAACGTCTACCCGGCGGAGGTCGAGAAGGCGATCTATGCCCTGGACGGCGTCGCCCAGGTCGCCGTGATCGGCGTGCCCCGGCAGCCGCAGGGCGAGGTGGGTATGGCGTTCGTGGTGCGGGCGCCGGGTGCGAACCTGGATCAGGAGGCGGTGCTGGCCTGGTGTGAGGGGCGGCTGGCCCGCTACAAGCGGCCGTATTTCGTGCGCTTCGTCGATGCGCTGCCGCTCAACGCCACCGGCAAGGTGGTCAAGCCCGAGCTGAAGAAGCTGGCCGCAGAGCTGCTCGCTTGAGCGCCGGGAGCCCGCAGCCATGAAAGCGCCGCAGGATGGCGCCGAACAGGCCGCCGCCGGCGGTCGTCGCGGCAGCCTCAGTCTGGATGAGGTGGATCACCGCATCATCGCGCTGCTCGGCCGCGACGGCCGCATGCCCTATCGCGGCATAGCGCGCGCGCTGGGCCTGACCGAGGCCACCGTGCGCGCCCGCGTGCGCCGGCTGGAGGAGGGCAACAGCATGCGCGTGGTGGCGGTCAGCGATCTCGAGGCGGCCGGCTTCGGCATGCTGCTGGCCGTGGGGGTGGAGGTGGAGGGGCGCCCTGCCACGGCGGTGGCGGACGATCTGGCCGGCATCGCTGAGGTGTTCTCGGTCAGCGTGGTGATCGGCACCCACGATATCGAGATTCTGATCGTGGCGCGGGACCTGGAGCAGCTCGACGAGCTGCTGGGGCGGCTGGCCCGGGTCGCGGGCGTGCGCCGCCTGCTGCCGTCGCTGGCGGTCAATGTGCTCAAGAATCAGGCGCGCTGGGTGCCCTTCAACCATGACTAAGCGCAAGCTCGACGAGGTCGATCAGCGGATCATCGACTGGCTGAGCCGCGACGCCCGCACCAGCAACCGGCGCATCGCCGCCGCGCTGGGGGTGACCGAGGGCACCGTGCGGGCCCGCATCAAGCGCCTGGTCGATGACAAGCTGATCCGCATTACCGCGGTGACCAACATCGAGCGGCTGGCCAATCCCATGCTGGCGTTCATCTGGATCGATGTCGACAAGAGCGCCGACGCCGACGCCGTGGCGCGCCGGCTGGCGGGCCTGCCGCGCCTGGGCTTCGTCGGCAAGATGCTGGGCCGCTTCGACATCCTGGCCATCACCATGGTGCAGCATACGGTGGAGCTGACCGATTTCATCCACCAGGAAATCAGCGGCATCGACGGCGTGCATCGCACGGACGTGACCCTGGGCGTCAAGTTCATCAAGCACGACTACCGCATCAGCCGCATCGTCGATTGAGCGGCGACAATGATCGGTTGGTGGGTTGAAATGCGTAATCAATTTGTGTCGACTTTACTCATTTAATTAATAGTGCGTTACAATACGCGCCCAATGCGTGAAGAAGATGGGCGCTCCGGCCGCCACCGCCGGCCGCCTGCCAATCGAGTGAGGACAAGCATGGATAAACAGATGACCGCCGGGGCTGTCGTGGCGCAATTGCGGGACGGCATGACGCTCGGTATCGGCGGCTGGGGCCCCCGGCGCAAGCCCATGGCGCTGGTGCGCGAGATACTGCGTTCGGACCTCAAAGACCTGACCGTCGTCGCCTATGGCGGCGCCGACGTCGGCATGCTGTGCGCCGCCGGCAAGGTCAGGAAGGTCGTATTCGCCTTCGTCTCGTTGGATTTCATTCCGCTGGAGCCCTATTTCCGCCAGGCGCGCCAGCAGGGCGCCATCGAGACCATGGAGATCGACGAGGGCATGATGCTGCTGGGCCTGCGGGCGGCGGCCTGGGGCTGCCCCTATATCCCCACCCGCATCGGCCTGGGCACCGACGTCATCAGGGTCAACGACGGCATCAAGGTGATCGACAGCCCCTACGACGACAAGGAGTGGGTGGCGATGCCGGCGCTGAAGCTCGATGCCGCGCTGCTGCATGTCGACCGCGCCGACGCGCGCGGCGTGTGCCAGATCAAGGGGCCCGACCACTACATGGACGACTGGTTCGCCCGCGCCGCGGCGCAGACCTTCGTCAGCTGCGACGAGCTGGTGGACGCGTCGTATTTCGCCGACGGCGACGAGGCGCGCTACGTGTTCTGGGAGCGCAGCATGACCACCGGCGTGGTGCACATCCCCGGCGGCGCCCACCCCAGCTCCTGCGCGCCGCTGTACGGCTTCGACGTGCCGCACTTCAACGAGTACAACGCCTCCGCCAAGGCTGAGGGCGGTTTCGCGGGCTATGCGGGCAAGTACATCCTCGGCAGAACCGAGGACGAATACCAGGCGCTGGTGGGCGGCATCGACGCCATCCGCAAACTGCCCATGCCGGTTTACTAGAGGACTGTCCCCATGAGCACCGTTGCGAAAGACTACACCCTGGCGGAGCTGATGATCTGCGCCAACGCCGCCGCCTACGCCGATGACGGCGAAGTGCTGGTGACGGGCATCGGCGTGCTGCCGCGGCTCGCCGCCAGCCTGGCCATGAAGACCGTCAACACCGACATCATGATGACCGATTCGGAGGCCTGGCTGCTGTCCGAGCCCAACCCGCTGGGCGCGCGCCCGGACGGTTTCCGCCAGATGAACGAGACCTGGATGGGCTTCTCGCGCATCTTCGACAACGTGTGGAGCGGCCGCCGCCACATCACCGGCGGCCCCACCCAGATCGATCGCTTCGGCCAGGCCAATATCTCCGCGCTGGGCGACAGCTACCGGCAGCCCAAGATTCAGATGCTGGGCGTGCGCGGCTTTCCGGGCAACTCCATCTGCCATGCCAACTCGTGGTTCGTGCCGTCCCACAACAAGCGGGTGTTCGTCGAGGGCGAGTGCGACGTGGTCTGCACCATCGGCTACAACCCCGCGCGCCTGCCGCGCGGCTACCGCCTCGACGACATCGACCTGCGCCTGGTGATCACCGATCTGTGTGTGCTCGACTTCGGCGGGCCGGACCATCAGCTGCGCCTGGTGTCCCTGCATCCGGGCATCAGCGCCGAGCAGGTGCAGGACAACACCGGCTTCGCGCTGCACATCCCCGACGCTGTGCCCACCACGCCGGCGCCCACCGCGGCGCAGCTGGCGATCATCGCCGCCCTGGACCCGCACAATCAGCGCGCCAGGCAGCTGCAGGGCAATCCGCCCGGCGACCGCTCCTAGCGCGAGGCCCCGATATGGCAATCTCTCTCGATACCCGCCTGACCGGACTGCTGGGCTGCAGGTATCCCATCGTGCAGACCGCGATGGGCTGGGTGGCCAACCCGGAGCTGGTCGCGGCCACCTGCAACGCGGGGGCCTTCGGCTTCCTGGCGGGGGCGACTATCCCGCCGGCTGAAATGGAGCGCGATATCCTGCGCACCAAGGCGCTCACCGACCAGCCCTTCGGGGTCAATTTCCACATGTACCAGCCCAATGCCGGCGACATCGTCGAGCTGGTGATCCGGCACGGGGTCAGGGCGGTGAGCTACTCGCGCTCGCCCGGCAAGGACCTGATCGCCCGCCTCAAGGACCATGGCGTCGTGTGCATGCCGACCATCGGCCTGCCCAAGCACGCCGTCAAAGCCATCGAGCTGGGCGCCGATGCCGTCACCGTGCAGGGCGGCGAGGGCGGCGGTCACACCGGCAGCGTGCCCACCACCCTGCTGATTCCGCAGGTGGTCGACGCGGTCGGCGACCGCGTGCCGGTGGTGGCCGCCGGCGGCTTCAAGGATGGCCGCGGCCTGGTGGGGGCGCTGGCCTGGGGCGCCGACGGCATCGCCATGGGGACCCGCTTCCTGATGAGTCAGGAGGCCCCGGTGCCGGCGCAGACCAAGCAGCGCTACGTCGACTGCCGCGATCCCTCCGCCATCATCGTGTCCAAGGCGATGGACGGCCTGCCGCAGCGCATGATACTGAACCGCACCCTGGAGCAGCTCGAGCGCGCCGGGCCCGTCAGGAAGCTGTGGGTGGCGATGATGAGCGGCCTGCGCTTTCGCGCGCACTCGGGCGCCAGCCTGTTCAGCCTGCTGAAGTCGGCGCTGGATATGAGCCGCAGCGGCGATGTCACGCTGGCCCAGGCCATCATGTCGGCCAACGCCCCCATGATCATCCAGCGCGCCATGGTCGATGGCAGGCCGGACGAGGGGGTGCTGCCGTCCGGCCAGGTGGCCGGCACCATCACCGAGCTGCTCAGCTGCCAGGAGATCATCGACGGCATCGTGCGCGAGGCCGGCGAGTGCCTGGAGCGCCTGGCGCAGCGGGTATCCCGCGACTAGGGCCGCGGCGGATGCCGTGGCGCCATGGCGGCGCGCGCCCGGCGGCGGGCCGCAGTTGAACCTCAACGTTTGCAGACGGGTGAACTATGTCCAAACCTTTTGATATCCACATCGCTGACGGCATCGCCGAACTGGTGTTCAACCACCCCCCGGTCAACGCGTTCGACAGCGCGGGCTGGTTCGCCATCGCCGAGGCCATCGAGGCGCTGGGCCGCGACGACGCCGTGCGCGTCATCATCATCGCCGCCCAGGGCAAGGGCTTCTGCGCGGGCGTCGACATCAAGGAGCTGGCCGCCGACAGCGGCGCCATCGTCAAGGTCAACCAGGGCAACTACGCCACCTTCAAGGCCATCCACCGCAATCCCAAGCCCGTGATCGCCGCCCTGCACGGCTTCGTGCTCGGCGGCGGCATCGGCATCAGCGGCGCGGCCGACATCATCGTCGCCTCGGAGTGCGCCCGCTTCGGGGTGCCCGAGATCGACCGCGGCGCCATGGGCGGCGGCGCCCACCTGCAGCGCATGTTCCCGGTGCAGAAGGTCCGCTACATGTACTTCACCGGCGAGTTCATCGACGCCCAGGAGGCGTGGCGCCTGGGCGCCATCGAGCGCGTGGTGCCGCGCGACGAGCTGATGAACAGCGCCCGGGAGATCGCCCGCAAGATCGCCGTCAAGTCCCCGGCCATGGTGCGCCTGGCCAAGGAGGCCCTGACCGGCGTGGAGGACGGCGATCTCGAGGACAAGTACCGCTGGGAGCAGGGCTTCACCTTCGAGGCCTACACCATGAGCGACTCCCAGGAGGCCCGCGCCGCCTTCGTGGACAAGCGCGACGCCAGATTCGCCGACAGCTGAGCGCAGCCCGCCGCCCGTCCCGTCCGGCAACCGCCCGGCGGCAG
Organism: uncultured Gammaproteobacteria bacterium; assembly: GCA_963792875.1. Taxonomy (GTDB): domain Bacteria; phylum Pseudomonadota; class Gammaproteobacteria; order Pseudomonadales; family JAHEGP01; genus JAHEGP01. The sequence goes on from CAWBXV010000003.1 coordinate 113,229, forward strand.
CGCGGCCGCAACCCTTCGACGAGGATACGATGAACCTCAACTACACCGAACGACAGCAGGCGTTCCGCGCGGAGATTCGCCAGTGGCTGGTCGACAACCTGCCGGCCGAGCCGCTGCAGAGCTTCGACACCGAACAGGGCTTCGCCCAGCACCGCGCCTGGGAGGCCAGACTGCACGAGGGCCGCTGGGGCATGGTCACCTGGCCCGAGGCGCTCGGCGGCCGCGGCTGCGACCTGATCGAGTGGCTGATCTTCGAGGAGGAGTACTACCGCGCCGGCGCCCCGCTGCGGGTCAACCAGAACGGCATCTTCCTGCTGGGGCCGACCCTCATGGAGTACGGCAGCGACGAGCAGAAGCGGCGCTTTCTGCCCAGAATGGCGACCGGTGAGGATATCTGGTGCCAGGGCTGGTCCGAGCCCAATGCCGGCTCCGACATGGCCGCGGTGCGGGCCCGGGCCGAGCTGCAGGGCGACCACTACGTCATCAACGGCCAGAAGACCTGGTCCACCCGCGCCGTGTGGGCGGACTGGTGCTTCGGCATGTTCCGCACCGACCCCGCGTCGCAGCGCCACCACGGCCTGACCTTTATCCTGGTGCCGCTGCGCAGCGAGGGCATCACCGTGCGGCCCATTCCGCAGCTCGACGGCCTGCCCGGCTTTGCCGAGATCTTCTTCGACAACGTCAAGGTGCCCGTCGACTGCCGCCTCGGCGGCGAGGGCGAGGGCTGGAGCGTGGCCATGGCCACCGCCGGCTTCGAGCGCGGCCTGATGCTGCGCAGCCCGGCCCGCTTCCAGGAGACGGCGCGGCGGCTGGTCGGTCTCTACCTCGACAACCGCGCCAGCGCCGACCGCGATCCGGCGCTGCGCGACACCGTGCTGCGCGCCTACCTGGACGCCGAGGCCTACGCCCTCACCACCTACCAGACCGCCTGCCGGCTGATCAAGGGCGGCAGGATCGGCGCCGAGGCCTCCACCAACAAGATCTTCTGGTCCGAGCTGGACCGGCAGATGCACGCCACGGCCATGACCATTCTGGGTGCCCGTGCCGAGCTGCTGCCGCATGCGCCCGATGCCGCCGGGGTGGGGAACTGGCTGGACGGCTGGCTGTTCGCGCAGTCCGGCCCGATCTACGCCGGCACCAATGAAATTCAACGCAACATCATCGCCGAGCGCATGCTGGGCATGCCGCGGAAGTAGGAGGCGGGACCATGGATTTCACCTTTAGCGACGACCAGCTGCTGTTTCAGCAGTCGGTGCGCGATTTTCTCACCCGCGAGGTGACGCCCGACACGCTGCGCCGCGGCTGGGAGAGCGACAGCGGACGCTCCGACGCGCTGTGGGCGCAGCTGGCCGAGCTGGGCCTGACCGGCATGACGGTGCCGGAGGCGTTCGGCGGGCTGGGCATGTCCGCGCTCGATTTCGTGCTGCTCGCCCAGGAGGCCGGCTACGCGGCATTGGCCGAGCCCCTGGTGCACCTGGCCCTGGTGGCGGTGCCGGCGCTGCTGGACTGCGGCGACCAGGCGCTGCAGGCGCGCTGGCTGCCCGAGATCGCCAGCGGGCAGGCCAAGGTGGTGGTGGGCCTGGAGCAGAACCTGCTGGTGGAGGACGCCCACGTCGCCGACCTGCTGCTGCTGGAGCGGGGCGGTGTGGTCTACGCCGTCGAGGCGGGGGCTGCCAGCCTGCGCGCCAACGCGTCGGTCGATCCCGGCCGTCGGCTGTTTGCGGTGGATTTCGCGCCGGCCGCGGCCACCGCGCTGCTGGAGGGTGACGCGGCGGCAGCCTGGACCCGCGCCGCGCTCGACCGCGGCGCCCTCGGCGTCGCGGCGCAGTGCCTGGGGCTGGCGCAGCGCATGATCGACCTGTCGGTGCAGTACACCAGCGAGCGCAAGCAGTTCGGGGTGGCCATCGGCACCTTCCAGGCGGTGAAACATCACCTGGCCAACGTCGCCTACCGGCTGGAATACGCCAAGGCGCCGGTCTATCGCGCCGCCTACGCCCTGAGCGAGGGCTTGTCGACCCGTCACCTGAATGTCAGCCACGCCAAGCTGGTGGCGGCCGAGGTGGCGGACCTGGCAGCGAAGAACAGCATGCAGGTCCACGGCGCCATGGGTTACACCTGGGAGGTGGACCTGCACATCTTCATGAAGCGGGCCTGGGCCTTCAACAACGCCTGGGGCGACGCGGCCTTCCACAAGGGCCGCGTGGCCGCATTCGCCCTGGCGCCGGGCGCGCCGCTGGGTGCCGGCAGCACGTTTATCGCGCCGTAGCCACAGCGGCGGCGCACAGCCGCCGGGCCGCGCGCCAGTGAATTGATCAGCGGGAGTACACCATGCCTGAAGCCTATATCGTCGATGCCCTGCGCAGCCCCACCGGCCGCCGCAAGGGCGGCCTCGCCCACGTCCACGGCGCCGACCTCGGCGCCCACGTCATCCGGGCCATCGTCGCGCGCAATCCCATCCCCGACGACGAGTACGACGACGTCGTGTTCGGCTGCGTCGATACCATCGGGCCGCTGGCGGGGGATATCGCCCGCACCTGCTGGCTGGTGGCCGGCCTGTCCGACGCCGTGCCGGGCACCACCATCGACCGCCAGTGCGGCTCGTCGCAGCAGGCGGTGCACTTCGCCGCCCAGGCCGTCATGTCCGGCACCATGGACGTGGTGCTGGCCGGCGGCGTGCAGACCATGACCCAGATCCCCATCAGCTCGGCCATGACGGCGGCCGAGCCGCTGGGCTTCAGTGACCCCTTCACCGGCTCCAAGGGCTGGGTGGCGCGCTACGGCGCGGTGCCCCCCACCCAGTTCAACTCCGCGCAGATGATCGCCGACAAGTGGGGCTTCAGCCGGGCGCAGCTGGAGGAGTACTCCCTCGAGTCGCACCGGCGCGCCCTGCAGGCCATCCAGGAGGGCCGCTTCCGGCGCGAGATCGTGCCCCTGGAGGGCGTCGAGCACGACGAGACCCCGCGCCAGACCAGCCTGGCCAAGATGGCGGAGCTGGAGGGCATCTTCGGCTGCGACAAGGTCACCGCCGGCATCTCCAGCCAGACCTGCGACGCCTCCAGCGCGGTGCTGGTGGTATCCGAGGCGGCGCTCAAGCGCTACGGGCTCACCCCGCGGGCCCGCATCCATCACCTGAGCGTGCGCGCCGAAGACCCCATCTGGATGCTGACCGCGCCCATCCCGGCCACGGCCTACGCCCTCAAGAGAGCCGGCATGAAGCTCGAGGACATCGACCTGGTGGAGATCAACGAGGCCTTCGCGGCCGTGCCCATGGCCTGGCTGGCCGAGACCGGCTATCCGCACGAGAAGACCAACGTCAACGGTGGCGCCATCGCCCTGGGTCATCCGCTGGGCGCGACCGGCACCAAGCTGATGACCACGCTGCTGCACGAGCTGGAGCGGACCGGCGGCCGCTATGGCCTGCAGACCATGTGCGAGGGCGGCGGCCAGGCCAACGTCACCATCATCGAGCGCCTGTAAGGACCCGATCGGGGCACCCAGCGGCGAGCGTTACCACGAACAACAGGAGCAGAACATGAGCGGAATTTGTCAAGATCGGGTCGCCATCATCACCGGGGCCGGCGGCGGCCTGGGCCGCGCCTACGCGCTGGCCTTTGCGGCCGAGGGCGGCTGCGTGGTGGTCAACGACATCAACCCGGCGGCGGCGCAGTCGACCGTGGAGGCCATCGTCGCCGCCGGCGGGCGGGCGGTCGCCAACCACTCCGATATCACCAGCTACGCGGACTCCAAGCATGCCGTCGACAAGGCCATCGAGGCCTTTGGCGATGTGCACGTGGTGGTCAACAACGCCGGTATCTGCCGCGACCGCATGTTCGCCGCCATGAGCGAGGAGGAGTGGGACGCCGTGATCGCGGTGCACCTCAAGGGCCATTTCTGCATCAGCTCCCACGCCGTCCACCACTGGCGGGCTCAGCAGAAGGCCGGCGCCAAGGTCAGCGGTCGCATCATCAACACCTCGTCGGGCGCGGGCCTCAACGGCTCCATCGGCCAGAGCAACTACGCCGCGGCCAAGGGCGGCATCGCCAGCCTCACGCTCAACCAGGCGGCCGAGCTGGGCCGCTACGGCATCACCGCCAACGCCCTGGCGCCGTCGGCGCGCACCGGCATGACCGCGGAAGTGTTCGCCGACATGATGAAGATGCCTGAGGACGGCGGCTTCGACCACTACGACCCCGCCAACGTCGCACCGCTGGTGGTGTGGCTGGGCAGCGCGCAGAGCCAGCACATCACCGGCCGCGTATTCGAGGTCGAGGGCGGCCGCATCGCTATCGCCGACGGCTGGCGCAGCACCCAGGGGGTCGACAAGGGCGCGCGCTGGGAACCGGCGGAGGTCGCCGGGGCCATGGAGCAGCTGCTGGCGGCCGAGGTGCCGGCGCAGAAGGTCTACGGCACCTGAGCGCAGCCGCCGGGTCGTCGACGGGGTACTGATAACGGAGTCCGCCATGGAATTTGCGTTTACCGAAGAGCAACAGATGATCCGGGACACGGCCGCAGCGTTTCTGGCCGAGGTGTCGGACAGCGAGGCCGTGCGCCGCGCCATGGCGACCGAGCAGGGCTACGAGGATGGCGTGTGGCAGCGCGTCTGCCAGGAGATGGTCTGGCAGGCCATGCACATCCCCGAGGCCTACGGCGGCATGGGCCTGGGCTACGTGGAGCTGGTCGCGGTGCTGGAGCAGATGGGCGCCTCGCTGCTGTGCGCGCCGTTCTTTTCCACGGTGTGCCTGGGGGTGAACGCCCTGCTGGTGGCCGGCAGTGACGAGCAGCGGGCGCGCTACCTGCCGGCCATCGCCGAGGGCAGTCTCACGGCCACCCTGGCCTATACCGGCGTGTCGCGGCGCTGGGATGCCGACGCGATCGCGGTGAGCTGCGAACCCCGCGGCGACGGCTATGTGCTCAACGGTACGCTGCGCTACGTGCTCGACGGCCACACCGCCGGGCTGGTGGCGGTGGCGGCCAGGGCGCCGGGAACCAGCGGGGAGGCCGGCGTCAGCCTGTTTCTGCTGTCCGGCGACAGCCCCGGCCTGACGCGCCGCTGGCTGCCGACCATGGACCAGACCCGGCGCCAGGCCGAGCTGGTGCTCGAGGGCGTGGTGGTGGGCGCCGACGGACTGATGGGCGAGGCGGGGGCCGGCTGGCCGGCGCTGCGGCGCATTATCGGGCTGGCGACGGTGGCGCTGGCGGCCGAGCAGGCGGGCGGCGCCCAGCGCGTGCTCGACCTGGCCGTGGCCTACGGCAAGGAGCGCTGCCAGTTCAACCGCCCCATCGCCGGCTTCCAGGCCATCAAGCACAAGGCTGCCGACATGATGCTGCGCGCCGAAGGGGCGCGCTCGGGCGTGTACTATGCCGCCTGCATCGCCGACGAGGCGCTGGGCGGCGGACGCCTGGCGGACGAGCTGCCCGAGGCCGCCAGCGTGGCCAAGGCCTGGTGCTCCGACGCCTATTTCCGCAACGCCGGCGACAGCCTGCAGATATTCGGCGGCGTGGGCTTTACCTGGGAGTACGACGTGCACCTGTACCTCAAGCGGGCCAAGGCGTCGGAGCACCTTCTGGGCAGCGGCGCCTGGCATCGCGAGCAGGTGGCGGCGATGCTGCTGGACCAATAGAAGCGGGAGGCACTAGCGATGCGATTGCAATTCAGCGCCGAAGACGAGGCCTTTCGCCAGGAAGTGGCGGGATGGCTGCGGGACAATCTGGTCGGCGAGTTCGAGCAGCTCAAGTACCGCGGCGGCCCCGGCGACGAGCACATGTACCCGGAGCAGCGCAAGCGCTGGGAGCGCAAGCTGGCGCAGGGCGGCTGGACCTGCGTGGGCTGGCCCAGGGCCCATGGCGGCCGCGGCTGCTCGATCGAGCAGCAGGTGATCTTCTTCGAGGAGTACGCCCGTGCCGGCGCCCCGGGGCGCGTGGGCCACATCGGCGAGGGGCTCACGGGCCCCACCCTGATCGCCTTCGGCAGCGAGTCCCAGCGGGCCCGCTACCTGCCCGGCATCGTCGCCGGCACCGAGTTCTGGTGCCAGGGCTACTCGGAGCCGGGCGCCGGCTCAGACCTCGCCAACGTCAAGACCAAGGCGCGCTTCGATGAGCAGCGCGGCGTGTGGGTGCTCAACGGCCAGAAGGTCTGGACCTCGCTGGCCCACGAGGCGGACTACTGCTTCGTCATCGCCCGCACCGACCCGGACTCGGTGGCGCACCAGGGCCTGGGCTTCTTCCTGGTCAAGATGGATCAGCCCGGCATCGAGGTCAGGCCCATCGAGCAGATCACCGGCACCTCGGAGTTCAACGAGGTCTTTTTCGACGACGCCCAGTGCGACGCCGACGACATCGTGGGCCAGCCCGGCGACGGCTGGAAGGTGGCCATGGGCCTGCTGGGCTTCGAGCGCGGCGTGTCCACGCTGGGTCAGCAGATGGACTTCCAGAACGAGCTGGACCAGATCGTCGCGCTGGCCAGGGCCAACGGCGCGGCCCGCGATCCGACCATCCGGCAGCGCATCGCCCAGGCGCATATCGGCCTGAAGATCATGCGCTACAACGCCATGCGCATGCTCTCGGGCAGCGCCGACGGCAGCCTGCAGCGGGAGGCGCTGATCTACAAGCTGTACTGGGCCAGCTGGCACCGGGACCTGGGCGAGCTGGCCATGGACGTGCTGGGGCCGGAGTGCGACATCCTCGAGGGCGCGCCCTACGAGCTGTCGCGCCTGCAGTCGATGTACCTGTTCGTGCGCTCCGACACCATCTACGGGGGCACCAACCAGATTCAGCGCAATATCATCGCCGAGCGCGGCCTCGGCATGCCCAAGGAGCCCAAGGTCGCCATCAGATAGCGCGGCTCAGCGGCCACCACCAGGAGAGAAACAGCGTATGACATTGAAAGCACCGCCACCCTACGTCGCCGGCCACCAGCTGCTGGCGGGCAAGTCCGTGCTCATCACGGCCGCGGCCGGCGCCGGCATCGGCTTCGCTGCGGCTACGCGCGCCGCTGAAGAGGGCTGCCGCGGCCTCATGATCAGCGACATCCACGAGGGCCGGCTGGCCAAGGCCGTGGCTGCCCTGCAGGCTGAGACCGGCCTGGAGGCGGTGTTCGGCAGGCTGGCCAACGTCACCGACGAGGCCGACGTGCAGGCGCTCGTCGACGAGGCCGAACAGCGCCTGGGGGGCGTCGACGTGCTCATCAACAACGCCGGCCTCGGCGGCACCCGGCGCCTGGTCGACATGGCGGACGACGAGTGGAGCCGGGTGCTGGACATCACCCTCACCGGCACCATGCGCATGACCCGCGCCATGCTGCGGCGGATGCAGCAGCGCGGCGCGGGGGTCATCGTCAACAACGCCTCGGTGCTGGGCTGGCGCGCCCAGAAGGAGCAGTGCCACTACGCGGCGGCCAAGGCCGGCGTCATGGCACTGACCCGCTGCGCGGCGCTGGAGGCGGCAGACTACGGCGTGCGCATCAACGCCGTGTCGCCGTCCATCGCCTTTCATGAGTTCCTCAAGAAGACCACGCCCATGGAACTGCTGGAGGAACTGGCCGCCAAGGAGGCCTTCGGCCGCGCCGCCGAGGTCTGGGAGGTGGCCAATGTGATGATGTTCCTGGCCTCGGACTACTCGTCGTACATGACCGGTGAGATCGTCTCGGTGAGCAGCCAGCATCCCTGAGCGGCGTTCCGACTGGCGGCCGGGGCGGTCATGCCGCCCGGGGCCGCCCCCCTGGTTGCGCGAGCGCCGTGGCGGCGCGTTCAATGCCGGGCAGCGTCTGGTACACTCTGTGGCGAGGGGGTTGACCACGGTCCGAAGGGGTTGTGCCTATCCGACCCCTGCGATTAACAATAGAACGCGAATAACAACACCAGAGGGATGGAAGCGATGAACCGGACGACCTTATCCGCCATGTCAATGCTGGCGCTGACCCTGATGCAGCCCGCAACGGCGCAGGATGCCGGCATTGCCACGGCGGACAGCATCGCCCCCGCGGAGAAAGTCTATTCCCCCTATGCACGGCGCACCTTCCCGGAGCGACCGCTGTGGGGTGATTCGCATCTGCACACTTCGCTGTCCATGGACGCGGGTCTGTTCGGCAACCGGCTGCCGCCCCGGGAGGCCTATCGCTTCGCGCGCGGCGAGGAAGTCGTCAGTTCCACCGGGCAACCGGTGCGCCTGTCGCGCCCGCTCGACTGGCTGGTGGTGGCTGACCATTCCGACGGCATGGGCATGATCGACGACCTCAAGGCCGGCACCCCCGAGCTGCTGGCTTTCGAGCAGGCGCAGCGCTGGAACAAGGGCCTCAAGGCGGGCGGGCAGGCGGCGGTCGACGCCGCGCTCAACCTGATCGGCGCGGCCTCCCAGGGCGCCATCGAGCCCGCGCTGCTGGCGCTCTACTCGCCGGGCTCAAAGACGTTCCGCACCGTGTGGGACAAGGTGCTCGACGAAGCGGAGCGCGCCAATGACCCCGGCCGCTTCACCGCGCTGATCGGCTTCGAATGGACCTCGCTCATCAAGGGCAACAACATGCACCGGGTGGTGATCTTCCGCGATGGGCGGGAGCGGGTTTCCCAGGTCGAGCCTTTGATCATGACGCCGCCGATCGGCAGCCCGGACCCGCGCGATCTCTGGAAATACCTGGCCAGCTACGAGGCCAGGACGGGCGGCAACGTGCTGGCGATTCCCCACAACGGCAACCTGTCGAACGGCATCATGTTTCCGCTGGAGGCGCAGTGGAATGGCGTCAAGCTCGACAAGTCCTATGTCACCGAGCGCGGCAAGTGGGAGCCGCTGTATGAGGTCACCCAGATCAAGGGCGACGGGGAGACGCACCCGTTTCTGTCGCCGGATGACGAGTTTGCGGACTACGAGACCTGGGACATCGGCAATCTGGACGTGTCCGAGGCCAAGACCAACGACATGCTGGCCGGCGAGTACGCCCGCGAGGCCCTCAAGCGCGGTCTGGCGATCGAGTCCAGGCTGGGCACGAACCCCTACAAATTCGGCATGATCGGCGCCACTGACAGCCACACCTCGCTGGTCACGGCCGATGAGGACAACTTCTTCGGCAAGCATTCCGGCGCCGAGCCCAGCGCCAAGCGCTGGGAGCATCCCTTCATGAAGACCGACAAGGGCGAGATCATGGGCTGGCAGATGGTGGCGTCCGGGCTCGCCGCCGTGTGGGCGAAGGACAACACGCGCGAGTCCCTGTTCGATGCCATGGAGCGCAAGGAAGTCTACGGCACCACCGGTCCGCGCATGACGGTGCGCCTGTTCGGCGGCTGGGACTTCACGGAGCGTGACCTGCAATCGCGCACCCCCGTCGTGGCCGGCTATGAAAGGGGCGTACCCATGGGCGGCGACCTGCGGCCAGCGCCCGCCGGGGGGACTGCACCCAGATTTATGGTTTATGCGCTGCGCGATCCGGTCGGCGCCAATCTGGACCGGATCCAGATCGTCAAGGGCTGGAGCGACGACAAGGGCAAGACCTACGAGAAGGTCTATGACGTCGCGTGGTCGGATGGCCGGGTCCCGGACGCCAAGGGCAAACTGCCTGCCGTGGGCAATACCGTGGATGTCGCCAGCGCCAGCTGGACCAATACCATCGGCGCTTCGGAGCTGGGGGTGGTGTGGTCCGATCCCGACTTCGACCCCCGTCACAAGGCGTTCTACTATGCCCGGGTGCTCGAGATACCCACGCCGCGCTGGCCCGCCTACGACGCCGTGCGGTTTGGCGTGAAGATGTCCGACGACGTCGAGATGATCACCCAGGAGCGCGCCTACACCTCGCCCATCTGGTATTCGCCCTCGCCCTGAGCGGCCACGCTGCGCCAGCCGGCCACGCCAACCGGCCGCGCGGCGTTTGGCCGCGGCGGTCAGGGCGGAGGTTCGGTGCGATGCTCAGGCTGCGCGCGCCTGCCAGGCTCAGCCGTATCTGTTTTCGTGCGCTGTCAGAATGCGCTCGACGTGCCCCAGCGCCTTGAGCATGCGCTCCCCCAGCGGCGCGCCCTGCTGCCTGCGGCACTGCAGGATGCCGTTGTGGGCGGCGCAGAGGTTTTCTGCCCCGGCCCAGTCGGCGGCCAGTTCCCGCACCCATTGGCGCAGCTCAGCGGCCGCTCCGGCGCGCTTCTGGAGCGCGAAGGCGAGGGTGGGGTGCAGGCCGACATAGCCGGGCAGGCCCAGCCAGTTCACCGCGTAGGGCAGCTGCAGGTACATGAACGTGTCGTCCACGTGCACGGTCCGTGAGGCGCGATGAAACGCCAGCACCGACGCGAAGTGGACGTTGTCGTTGGCCGAAATGAAGTCGACGCCGCGCGGCACGGAGAAGCTGAGGTCGTCGGCAAACTGGCGGTGCAGCGCCGGGTCGTCACTGCACAGCGGCTGCCACGGCAGGCCCGGGAACAGGCGGTGATGCCGCTGCGTGCCGTACAGGGCGGCGTGCGGATACAGCCTGTGGATCCCTTCGACGTGTACCGTGTGAAAGGGGTGCAGGTTGATGATCGCCTCCAGCGCGGCGCCGTCGTCGGTCAGCGCGTCCACGGCGGCTTTCGCCTCAGCTGGCAGGGTGTAGGCGTCGAGCATGACGAAGCGGCCGCTGCCCAGCCTGACCAGGGAGGCATGCGTGCCCACGTCGATCAGGTAGCCGATCCTGAACGAGCCGCGGATGTTCCAGAAAGTGTCGGCGATCTGTACGATATGCGAGCGGGCCATGGTCGGCTCCTGTTATTGGGATTGTCGGAACGCTGCCGGTTGCGGTGGACAATGGTACTATAAACGCGCCGGGCTCGCTGAGCTGCCGCAGCATCGCCGACTGACACGAGGTGGCGCACTCGCCATGATCTTCGCGTGACGAACGAAACGAGCAACAATAACGAAACCAGCGCCGACAAGACCTACTCGCCCTTCAAGCAGCGGATGTGGGAGATCGTGTTCGAGGCCGAGACCAGGGCCGGCCGCGCTTTCGACGTGCTGCTGCTGTGGCTCATCGCCATCAGCGTCGCCACCATCATGATCGGCACCATTCCCGACTTCGAGGCGCGCTACGGCGACTATTTCGACATCGCCGAGTGGGTGTTCACCGTCATCTTCACCCTGGAGTACTTCCTGCGCATCTGGCTGGTGCGCCGGCCCAGCGCCTATATCTTCAGCTTCTACGGCATCGTCGATCTGGTCTCCTGTCTGCCGACCTACCTGACGCTCTTCTATCCGACCCAGGGCCACTTCGCGGTGGTGCGGGTGCTGCGCCTGCTGCGTATGTTCCGCGTACTGAAGATGGTGCACTACATCCGCGGCGCCAACGTGATCATGCGCGGCCTGCGCGAGGCGCGGCCGAAGATCGTGGTGTTCTTCCTCACGGTCGCGCTGCTGGCGCTGATCTTCGGCAACCTGATGTACATCGTCGAGAGCGGCCAGCCCGACTCCCGCTTCGACAGCATTCCCATCAGCGTCTACTACGCGGTGGTGTCGATCACCACCGTGGGCTACGGCGACATGGTGGCGACGACGGTACTGGGCAAGATCATCACGACCTTCCTCATCCTCACCGGCTACGCCATCATCGCGGTGCCGACGGGCATCGTCACCAGCGAGTTCATCGCCGCCAGCAAGCGCGACGAGACCACCGACGCCTGCCCGGCCTGCGGGGTCCACGGGCACCTGCTCGATGCCAAGTTCTGCCGCAAGTGCGGCGAAAAACTCACCTGAGGCGTCCCTGCCGCCGCCATACCCCCGCCATGAAGTCCGTTGAATTTGTCCGGGATCAATGCAGCGGTCTCCTTTTGGCGTAGACTCGAGAGCTTGATCCCGGCAGCGGCAGCCTCTGCGCGAGGCCTCGCGAGGAGGGGAAAGCAGACATGTCCGATAGCACTGCAGCGGTTGGCGACCGGGTCGTGGTCGAGCGGCGCCACCTCGATGCGCTGGTGGCGGTGTTGCGGCGGGAGCACCGGGTGGTGGGGCCGGTGGTCCGCGATCACGCCATCGTCTACGACGAGCTGCCCTCTCTCGATGCGCTGCCCATCGGCTGGAGCGACCAGCAGGAGGCGGGCTACTATCGCCTCACACCCAGCGGGCACGGTGCGCTGTTTTCCCATAACCCGGGCCCCGACACCTGGAAGCGGGAGCTGTTCCCGCCCCAGGCGCTGCTCTTTGAGGCCAGGCGCCAGGGGCGTTCCTTCGAGGTGATCGCCAGCGACGGCGATGTCAGCGCGCCGCTGGCGCTGGTGGGGGTGCGCGCCTGCGAACTGCACGCCATGGCGATCCAGGATCGCGTACTCTGCGACGGCCCCTTTGCCGATGCCGATTATCGAGAGCGGCGCCAGCGCGCCTTCATCGTGGCCGTCAATTGCGCTCAGGCGGCCCCGACCTGTTTCTGCACCTCCATGGCGGCCGGGCCGCAGGTGGAGTCCGGCCACGACCTGGCGCTGACCGAACTGCTCGATGACGGCGGCCACCGCTTCGTGGTCGAAGTGGGCAGCGAACGGGGCGCGTCCGTGCTGGCGCAGTTGCAGTGGCGGGCGCCCGCGCCGGCTGAACTGGCTGCCGCCGCGGCGGTTCCCGCAGGCGTCGCCGCCGCCATCACGCGGCGGCTCGACCGCACGGCCGCGGCTGCGGGGCTGGCCGGGCAGCCGGAGCACCCCCATTGGCAGGCGGTGGCGGACCGCTGCCTGAGCTGCGGTAACTGTACCGCGGTGTGCCCCACCTGTTTCTGCACGACGGTCGAGGACCGCAGCGGCCTCGACGGCGACGCGACAGCGCGCTGGCGCCGCTGGGACTCGTGCTTCACCACGGAGTTCACCTACACCCACGGCCACTGTACCCGCTGCAGTCCCCGCGCCAGATACCGCCAGTGGCTCACGCACAAGCTCTCGACCTGGCACGCCCAGTTCGGCTCGCCGGGGTGTGTGGGCTGCGGGCGCTGCATCGTCTGGTGTCCGGTGGGCATCGATATCACTGCGGAGGCGTCGGCGCTGCTGGGGACGGCGGAGGCGCTGCCATGACCATCAGGACGCTGGGACGGCTGCTCAGCGAGCACCCGCTCTTTCAGGGGCTGTCGCAGGAAACGCTCGATCTGCTGGCCGGCTGTGCCCGCAACGAGGTGCACAAGCCCGGCGCTTTCATCTACCGGACCGGCGAGGACGCGGATCGCTTCTATATCGTGCGCCATGGCGCGGTGGCGCTGGAGAATGCCTCGGTGGAGCGGGGTGTGCTCACCATCCAGACGCTCGGCCGGGGCGATGTGCTGGGCATCTCCTGGCTGGTGCCGCCCTTTCGGCACCACAATGACGCGCGCGCCATCGGCTGGGCCCGCCTGGTAGCGATCGATGCGCGCTGCCTGCGGGACAAGTGCGACCAGGATCACGACCTGGGCTATGCGCTGATGCGGCGCTTTCTGCCGCTGTTCGCCGAACGCCTCAAACAGGCGGAGCTGCAGCTGATGGATGTCTACAATGTTCACCGCTGAACGCGCCGCCGGCGCCGACATGGTGCCGGTACCGTGCCGCGTGCTGCGGCGCAGTCGCGAGACGGCGGACTGCTGCACGCTGGTGGTCGAGGCGCCTGGAGGCGCTGCCGACTTCCTGCCGGGTCAGTTCAACATGCTCTACCTGTTCGGGGTGGGCGAGGTGCCCATCTCCATCAGCGGCGACCACCGGCAACGCGATCGCCTGGTGCACACGACGCGGGCCGTGGGGCCGGTGACGCAGGCCATTCAGGAGCTGCGCAGGGGCGACAGCGTCGGTGTGCGGGGCCCGTTCGGCAGCGCCTGGCCGCTGCAGCAGGCGCAGGGCAGGGACGTGCTGATCATCGGCGGCGGCCTGGGGCTGGCGCCGCTGCGGCCGGCCATCTACGCGCTGCTGAGGCAGCGCCGGCGCTATGGCAATATCACCGTCCTGTGCGGCGCGCGCAGCCCGGAAGAGCTGCTGTTCCGGCGCGAATTATCGCTGTGGCGCGAGCGCCGGGGCATCCACGTGGAGGTGACGGTCGATTGCGCCGGGCGCGGCTGGCACGGCCGGGTGGGCGTGGTCACGCGCCTGATCCCCCAGTGCCGCTTCGATCCCGCCAGCGCCGTGGCGCTGATCTGCGGACCCGAGACCATGATGCAGTACGCCGTCGGCGAGCTGCTCGCCGCGGGCCTGGGCGCGGATAACGTCTACCTGTCGATGGAGCGCAATATGAAGTGTGCCCTGGGCCTCTGCGGCCACTGCCAGCTCGGTCCGCTGTTCGTGTGCAGGGACGGCCCGGTGCTGAGCTATGCCCGCGTCGAGCGCCTGCTGGCCACGCGGGAGCTGTAGCGATGACGCGGCGCAAACCCCGGCTGGCGGTGTGGAAGTTCGCCTCCTGCGACGGCTGCCAGCTGACCCTGCTGGACTGCGAGGAGCAGTTGCTGGCCCTGGCCGGCGAGATCGACATCGCTTACTTTCCCGAGGCCTCCAGCGCCGTCGTCGCGGGTCCCTACGATCTTTCGCTGGTGGAGGGCTCGGTGACTACGCCCGGCGACCTGGAGCGCGTCCACCGCATTCGCAGTCAGTCACGCCACCTGGTGGCCATCGGCGCCTGCGCCACCGCGGGCGGCATTCAGGCGCTGCGCAATTTCGACGATGTCAGGCGCTACGCCGGCCTCGTCTACGCCTCGCCCCGGACCATCGAGGCGCTCGACCGCTCGACCCCCATTGCCGATCACGTCGCGGTCGATTTCGAGCTGCGCGGCTGCCCGATCAGCAAGACCCAGCTGCTGGAGGTGCTGCTGGCGTTCCTGCAGCGGCGCCGACCCGATATCCCCACCTGCAGCGTCTGCGTCGAGTGCAAGCTGCGGGGCTGCGTCTGCGTCATGGTGGCCAGGGGCGAGCCGTGCATGGGGCCGGTCACCCAGGCCGGCTGCGGTGCCCTCTGCCCCGCCTGGGATCGCGGCTGCTATGGCTGTTTCGGCCCGCAGGAGACGCCCAATACCGCCGCGCTCGCGCGCCAGTTTGCCGCCCTGGGCATGGACCGCGCGGCTATTCAGCGGGCCTTCCGCAGCTTCAACGCCGGCGCCCCGGAATTCGACGAGGAGAGCAGGCGCCATGACCCGCGCTGATCAGAGCCGCACCATCAAGGTCGACTACCTGGCGCGGGTCGAGGGCGAGGGCGCGCTCACTATCCGCCTGAAGGGAGGCGTCGTGGAGGACGTGAAGCTGAGGATCTTCGAGCCGCCGCGGTTCTTCGAGGCCTTCCTGCAGGGGCGCTCGTTCGCCGAGGCGCCGGACATCACCGCGCGCATCTGCGGCATCTGCCCGGTGGCCTATATGATGAGCGCGGCGCACGCAGTGGAGCGGGCCTTTGGCGTCGAGGTGGGCGGAGCCCTGCGCGAGCTGCGGCGCCTGTTGTACTGCGGTGAGTGGATCGAGAGCCACGTGCTGCATATCTTCATGCTGCACGCGCCCGATTTCCTGGGCTACGATGACGCCATCCAGATCGCGCGGGATCACCGCGAGCTGGTGGAGGCGGCGCTGCGCCTGAAGCAGCTGGGAAACGATATCGTGACCGCGGTCGGAGGGCGCGAAATACATCCGGTCAATGTGCGGGTGGGCGGTTTCTACAAGGCCCCGGCCGCCGCCGACCTGCAGCGCCTGCGCGAGCGCCTGGTGTGGGGTTGCGGCTTTGCCCGGCAGGCCCTGGAGTTTGTCGCGGGCCTGCCCTTCCCCGATTTCGAGCAGGACTATACCTTCGTCAGCCTGCGCCACCACCTGGAATATCCCATGAACGAGGGACGCCTGGCGTCCAGCCGGGGCCTGGACTGCGATGTGGCTGCGTTTGAAGAGCACATCGAGGAGCGCCACGTCGCCTACTCCAACGCGCTGCAGGCGACTCTGCGCGCCGGCGGTCACTATATGGTGGGGCCGCTGGCGCGCTTCAACCTCAACTACGAGCGCTTGCCGGCGGGCGTGCGCGCCGCCGCCGCGGCCGTGGGCCTGGGGCACGGTTGCCGCAACCCGTTCAAGAGCATCATCGTGCGCGCCGTCGAGGTGCTGTACGCCCTTGAGGAGGCCCTGCGCATCATCGACGCCTACCAGGCGCCGCCGCGGCCGGCCGTACCCGTGCAGCCGCGGGCGGGTGAGGGCATGGCGTGCACGGAAGCGCCCCGTGGCATCCTCTACCACCACTACCGGATAGGTGACGATGGCCTCATCGAGTCGGCGAGAATCGTACCGCCGACGGCGCAGAATCAGCGGGCCATCGAGGAGGATCTGCGCCGGCTGGTGCCGCGCTACCTGCGCCTGTCGGATGCCGGGCTGTCGCTGCAATGCGAGCGCGCGATACGCAATTACGACCCCTGCATCTCCTGCGCGACCCATTTCCTGAAGACCACGGTGGAGCGCGGCTGATGCCACTGGAGCGGCGCCCGGCCATTGCCGTGATCGGCGTCGGCAACGCGCTGCGCGGCGACGATGGCGCAGGGCCCGCCGTGCTGGGACGCCTGCGGGCAGAGTGCCCTGCCGGCGTCGAATTGTGCGAGTCCGACGGCGAGGTGACGGGGCTGCTTGACGCGCTGTCGGGCCGGCGCGCTGCCATTGTGGTCGATGCGGTCTGCAGCGGTGCCGAACCGGGCACGGTGTACTGCTGGCGCGACGACGGTCCGGCGCTGGCGGTGCTGCGCAGTTCCACCCACGCGCTGGGCGTCGCCGACGCGCTCGCTCTGGCCGAGGCGCTGCAGCGCCGGCCCCACCGGGTGACGGTGGTGGCCATCGAGGCGCGGGACTTTGCGCCGGGTGAGCCGCTGTCGCCGCCGGTGGCGCAGGCGGTCGATCCGGCGGCGGCGGTGGTGCGCCGCGAGCTGGCTCACTGGCTGCAGGAGGTCCCGCCATGCACGAGTTCTCGCTGATGGCCGACCTCATGGCCAAAGTGCTCGAGATCGCGCGGCAGCAGCAGGCGCAGCGGGTCACCCGGGTCGAGGTGTGGTTGGGCGCTCTGTGCCACCTGTCGCCCTCGCACTTTCGCGAACATTTCGAGGCGGCGGCGCGCGGCAGCCTGGCCGAGGGTGCGGCGCTCGCTGTCGTGACATCGGCTGACATCCATGATGCACGTGCCGGCGACGTGCGCCTGCTGAGCGTGGACGTGCTGCCGTGATCGGCGGCGCGGACGGGGAGCCGCCGGTGGCCCGCCTGCGCGTGCTGCTGCGGGGGGCGGTGCAGGGGCTGGGCGTGCGCCCGGCCATCTACCGCCAGGCCAGGCGCCGCGGGCTCACGGGCTGGGTGCGCAACGCCGGCGGCGGGGTGGAACTGGAGGTGGAGGGGCGGCCGACGGCGCTGCGGAGTATGCTGGCGGAGCTGCGCGAGCGCTTTGGCGCCGCCGGCGTGGACGCTGCCTGGCAGGGCGCAGCGGGCTATCGCCAGTTTACTATCCTCGCCAGCGCCACCGGTGGCGCCGCCGCCACGGCCATTCCGCTGGATCGGACCTGTTGTGCGGACTGCCTGCGTGAACTGTTCGACCCCGCCGATCGCCGCTTTCGCTATCCGTTCATCAACTGTACCGCCTGCGGGCCGCGCTTCAGCATTATCGAGCGGCTGCCCTACGATCGCGAGCGCACCAGCATGCGTGCCTTCGAGATGTGCCGTGAGTGCCGCCGCGAATTCGACGATCCGGATGACCGCCGCTTTCACGCCCAGCCCATCGCCTGCGCGCAATGCGGCCCGCAGCTGGCGCTGTGGGACGGCGCCGGCCGCGTCCTGGCCCGGCGCGACCAGGCCCTGCTGGCGGCCGCGGCGCGGCTGCGCCAGGGCCAGGTGCTGGCCCTCAAGGGGCTCGGCGGTTTCCACCTGCTGGTCGACGCCGGCAACCCGGCCGCGGTCGCCCGGCTGCGCCGCCGCAAGCGGCGGCCCGACAAGCCGCTGGCGCTGATGGTGCCGGGGACGGATGACCTGGCGGCCGTGTGCTCGCCGACGGCGCTGGAGCTGGAACTGCTGGCATCGCCGGCAGCCCCCATCGTGCTGGTGCGCCGCAGCGGGATGGTGGAAGCGGTCGCCGATGGCGTGGCGCCGGGTTACCCCGACCTCGGCGTCATGCTGCCCTGCACCCCGCTGCACCACCTGCTGCTGCGAGAGCTGGGCCGCGCCGTGGTGGCGACCAGCGGCAACGCCGGCGGGGAGCCGCTGTGCCGCGACGAGCGCGAGGCGCTGGGGCGGCTGGCCGGCGTCGCCGACGCCTGGCTGGTGCACGACCGGCCGATCGTGAATCGCATCGACGACTCCATCGTGCGGACGGTGGCCGACCGCGCGCAGGTGCTGCGCTGCGCCCGCGGCTACGCCCCGATGATGATCGCCTGCGCGGCCAGCCCGGCGGGTACGCTGGCCACCGGCGGGCACCTGAAGGTGGCGCCGGCGCTGGCGCTGCCCGCGGGTATCGTGCTCGCCCCCCACGTGGGCGATCTCGGCGGGCCGCTGGCGCTGCAGGCCTTCGGCGAGGCGGTGGCCGCACTGCAGCGTCTGAGCGGCGGCGCTGTGGCGCGGCTGCGCTGCGACCTGCACCCGGATTACGCCACCACGGTCTGGGCCGCGACGCAGCGGCTGCCGGTCGCGGCGGTGCAGCACCACTACGCCCACGCCCTGGCCTGCCGCCTCGACAACGCCGTCAGCGGGGCGATGCTGGCAGTGACCTGGGACGGCGCCGGCCGCGGCACGGATGGCACGCTGTGGGGGGGAGAGTTCCTGCGCCTCGACGGTGACGGGGGCTTCGAGCGGGTGGCGCACTGGCGCCGCTTCGCGCTGCCCGGCGGCGAGGCCGCCGCGCGGGAGCCGCGCCGGGCCGCCGTCGGGTTGCTGGCGGCGCTGTACGGCGGCGACCTGGCGGGCGCTCAGGAGGCGCTGCCGCCGCTGCGCGACTTCGCCCCGCATGAGCGGCGCACGCTGGTCGCCATGGTCGAACAGCGCATCAATGCCCCGTATACTTCGAGTGTCGGCCGCCTGTTCGACGCGGCCGCGGCGCTGTTGGGCCTGTGTCAGCGGGCCAGCTGTGAGGGCCACGCCGCCAGCCTGCTGGAGAACCTGGCCCGCGCGGCGGCGACGCGGGACGCTTATCCGGTGGTGCTGCGCCGCGTCGGCGGTGTAGCCCAGCTCGACTGGGAGAGCGGGCTGCGCGCGCTGCTGGCCGACATCTCAGCGCGGGTCGCGCCGGCGCTGTGCGCGGCGCGCTTTCACAATATGCTGGTGGAGGGAATCGTGGCGGTCGCACGGTGCATCGGACTGGAACAGGTGGCATTGAGCGGCGGCTGCTTTCAGAACCGCCTGCTGGCGGAGGCGGCTGTCGCGCGGCTGCGGGAGGCGGGCTTCCGCCCCTGCTGGCACCGGCGCATTCCCGCCAACGACGGCGGTCTCGCAGTGGGGCAGCTGCTGGCGGGGGAGCGCTGACCATGTGTCTGGCCGTGCCCGGCAGGCTGCTGAGTATCGAGGGCGACGACCCGCTGCTGCGACAGGGGCGGGTCAGCTTTGGCGGCGCAGTGCGCAAGGTGTACCTGGCCTATGTGCCCGCAGCGCAGGTCGGGGACTACCTGGTGGTGCACGTGGGCTTTGCCATCAGCATCCTGGATGAGCAGCGGGCCGATCAGGTGCTGCAGGAGCTGGCGCGGGCGGCGGCAGCCGAGGCCGGCCCGGAGTGAAATACGTCGAGGAATTTCGCGACGGCAGGCTGGCCGCGCAGCTCGCGCGGCAACTGCGGCGGGCCGTGACGCGGCCGTGGGCGGTGATGGAGGTGTGCGGCGGGCAGACCCACGCCATCCTCAGGTACGGCATCGATCAGCTGCTGCCGGAGCCGCTCACGCTGCTGCACGGCCCCGGCTGCCCGGTGTGCATCACCCCCGTCGAGATCCTGGATCAGGCGCAGGCCATCGCCGCGCGCCCCGGGGTGATCCTGTGCTCTTTCGGCGATATGCTGAGGGTGCCGGGCAGCCGCAGCGACCTGCTGACGGTGAAGGCGCGCGGGGGCGACGTCAGGGTCGTTTACTCGCCGTTGGACGTGCTGGCGCTGGCGCACGCCAATCCCGACCGGCAGGTGGTGTTTCTGGCCGTCGGCTTTGAGACCACGGCGCCGGCCAACGCCATGCTCATCCATCAGGCGCAGCGCCAGGGTCTCGAAAACCTCTCAGTGCTGGTGTCGCAGGCGCTGGTGCCGCCCGCCCTGGCGGCGATGCTCGACGCGCCCGAGCATCGCGTCCAGGGCTTTCTCGCCGCCGGGCACGTCTGCGCCGTGATGGGCATCGAGCCCTACCGGGCCGTCGCCGGCCGCTATCGCGTGCCCGTCGTGGTGGCCGGCTTCGAGCCCCTGGACATCCTGCAGGCCCTGCTGTTGTGCGTCCGGCAGCTCGAAGCCGGCCGGGCCGAGGTCGAGAACGCCTACGACCGCGTGGTCCGCAGCGACGGCAATCCGGCGGCGCGCGCCCTGGTCGATCGGGTATTCGCGGTGGCTTCCCGCCCCTGGCGGGGCATCGGCACCATCCCCGACAGCGGTCTGACCCTGCGCCCCGAGTACGCCGCGTTCGATGCCGTCGCCCGCTTCGGGCTGCCGGACGCCGTGGCGCCCGAGCCCGCTGTCTGCATCGCCGGGCAGGTGCTCACCGGGCTGCGGCAGCCGGGCGATTGTCCGGCGTTCGGCGGCCGCTGTACGCCCGAGACCCCGCTCGGCGCGCCCATGGTCTCGGGCGAGGGCGCCTGTGCCGCCTACTACCGCTACCGGCGCGCAGCCGGAGGCAGCCGATGAGCGCGGAACGCGGGCAGGCCGGGCTGCCGGAGGGACCGCAGTGCCCGCTTGCGGTCAGCGGCCACGAGGTCATCGTCATGGCGCATGGCGGCGGCGGGCGCCTCGCCCGGCAGCTGCTCGAAGCGGTGTTCTACCCGGCCTTCGAGGCCGATGGGACCCGGGTGCACCACGACGGCGCCGTATTTGCAGCGCCGCCCGGTCCACTGGCCTTTACCACTGACTCCTACGTGGTGCGCCCGTTGTTCTTTCCCGGCGGTGATATCGGCAAGCTGGCGGTGTGGGGCACCGTCAACGACCTGGCCATGTGCGGCGCGCTGCCGCTGGCGCTGTCCGCGGGCTTCATTCTGGAGGAGGGTTTCAGCATGGCGACCCTGCGGCGGGTGGTGCAGTCCATGGCCGCCGCGGCAAGACAGGCCGGTGTCAGCATCGTCACGGGCGATACCAAGGTGGTCGAGCGGGGCTGCGGCGATGGCGTCTACATCAACACCGCGGGCGTCGGCCGGGTGGTCGCAGGTGCCGACATTTCTCCCCGGAGGCTGCAGCCGGGTGACGCCATTGTCGCCAATGGCGATCTGGCCAGGCACGGCATCGCCGTGCTCACCCAGCGCCCGGGTTTCGAGTTTGAGAACGCCATCGACAGCGATTGCGCCGATGTCTCCGGCCAGGTGCGAGCGCTGCTTGCCGCCGGTATCGAAGTGCACTGCCTGCGCGACCTCACCCGCGGCGGGCTGGCGGCCAATCTGGTGGAGATCGCCGCCGGCGCGGGTCTGCGACTGCGACTGGAGGAGAGCGCGCTGCCGCTTGCTGACGAGGTCGCCGCAGTCTGCGAGCTGCTCGGTCTGGACCCGCTGTACGTGGCCTGCGAGGGCCGCTTCGTCGCCTTTGTGCCGGCCGCGCAGGTGCCGCCGGCGCTGGCGGCGCTGCGTGGTGCCGGTGCGCCATGCGCGGTGATGATCGGCGAAGTGTCGGCGGCTTGTCCGGGTGGCCAGGTGATACTGCGCAGCCGCATCGGCGGCGAGCGACTGCTGGACATGCCCAGCGGCGAGCAGCTGCCACGCATCTGCTGAGCCAGCGGGCCGTCCGCGGCTACCCGGGGACGTCGTAAAACTCCAGCGACTCCAGGATGACATGGCGCAGCTCGTGGCGCAGGATCGCCTTGGGAACGAGCTTGGCGATGCCGGCCGTTCTGCCGCCGGCCTCCAGGGTGATGTGCACGCTGGCGCCGCCGCCCGCGCCGGCGGGCTGGCGCTGCAGGGTCCAGCGCGAGTGCAGCACCGAGAAGGCCGGCGCGCTGCGGCGGTGGTACCGGGCCGATTTCTGCCGGGCGTGCTCCTTGTCGAGCGACTTGGTGTCGATGAGGAAGCGCTCGCCCGTGAGGCTGCCGAACAGGCGCACCTCGGCGAAGCTGCTCGACTTGACGTGAATGTGGGGGAGGATCTGTTTGCTGACGTCCTGCCAGACGATGAAGCGGTACGGCGACTGCTCCCGCTCGAATACCTCCTGTCCCACGACGCTGCCGACCTTGTAGCGGCAGGTCATGCACTGATGGGTGAAATCCAGGGCGATGCCGGCGGCATCCGCCAGCGACAGCGGCACCGAGCGCTCGCAGCGCTGGTGGAACGGGTATTCCGGGAAGGGCTCGAGTGCCTCCGGCGGCGGGGGCTGAAAGCCCGCGCCCCAAGAGTCCGGTGTGGTGGCGTCCTGATCGGGGCCGGATATCATCGTTGCCTCCTTCGGCGCAGCGTGGCGGCGGGCGTGCCGCGGATCGACGCCGGGGGACGCTGCGGCGCGGTCCAGGCGGTACGATCTCATCCCCCAGACTAAACCGCAGCGACGGCACGGGCAAGCGGCGCATGTCGTCTGGCCCGCCTGGTTGCGGCCCGCCGGGGCGTCACCGCGCCGCCATCCGGACCGGGAGGACGGCGCAGCGCGGTTCTGGCGGCGGCCTGATCTGACCAGCCCGCGCGGACGTAATCATCTTGTCTATCCGGAGAATAATGCATGCAGCCCGTCGAATTTATGACCTCGATGCTTACCACCTCCCTGCGGGGCCTGGCGGGTATCTCCGCAGAGCCCGCCGCAGTAACGCCCAAGCGCCTGCTGCAGTTGTACGACATCGAGGGCTGTCCCTACTGTCGGCTGGTGCGCGAGGCCCTGACCGAACTGAACCTCGACGCCGAGATCTATCCCTGCCCGAAGAACGGCGTGCGCTTCCGTCCCGAGGTGGCGCGGCGGGGCGGCAAGCAGCAGTTCCCCTACCTGGTCGATCCCAATACGGGCGTGGCGCTCTACGAGAGCCTCGATATCATCGCCTACCTCTACCAGACCTACGGCGGGCGCGAACTGCCGGCGAAGTGGCGGCGGGGCGACTGGCAGAAGCTCGGCTCGATGATCGCGGGCCTGCCTCGCGCAGGCCGCGGCATGTTCCGGGACCGGGCGCGCCCGCCGTCGGCCGCTCCCGCCCCCGACCCCGGCCCCGACCGCCAGCTGCCCGAGCTGTACAGCTTCGAGGCCAGCCCGTTCGCGCGCCGCGTGCGCGAGACCCTGTGCGAGCTGGAGGTGGCCTACGTGCTGCGCAACTGCGGGCGCAATCGCCTGCTGGAGTGGGTCCCGCCGGCGCTGCGGGAACTGGCGCGGCTGCCCTGCGACAGCGTGCTGGCCAACCGCCGCGCGATCAACGAACGCGAGGGGAAGGTCAGTATCCCGTATCTGCATGACCCCGATAGCGGCCGCTCGCTGTTCGAATCCGACGCCATCATCCGCTACCTGCGCCAGCGCTATGGCCGTTGATCGATGGGTGGCGCCGGCCAGGACAACGCGATGAGGGAGGTGCGCCATGAGTCATTCTTCCCGGCGCAGTGAAGGCGCAGGCCCGATCGAACTGACGATCGCGTCGCGCCGCGGCGATATCGGCGGGGTGGGCGTTCGCCGCGTATTGCCGGCCCGGGAGCGGCAGCGCGTGGGTCCGTTTATCTTCATCGACCACATCGGGCCGGTCGACTTCGCGGCAGGTCAGGGCGTCAATGTGAAGCCGCATCCCCATATCGGGCTGGCGACGGTGACCTACCTGTTCGCCGGTGAAATTCTGCACCGCGACAGCCTTGGCTATGTGCAAGCCATCACGCCGGGGGCGGTGAACCTGATGACCGCCGGCCGCGGCATCGTGCACTCTGAGCGAACGCCGCCGGCGCTGCTGGCCAGCGGGCAGCATGTGCACGGCATCCAGACCTGGATGGCACTGCCGGTTGGCCAGGAGGAGATGGCGCCGGCGTTCGAGCACGTGGCGGCAGAGCGGTTGCCCGTTTATAGGGCCGAAGGGGTGCGCGCTACGGTGATTATCGGCGCTGCGTTCGGCGTTAGCTCGCCGGTCGCAGTGCACGTCGATACGCTGTACGCAGACCTGGACCTGAGCGCCGGGGTGGAGATCGCACTGCCCCGCGAGGTGGCGGAGCTCGGGGTGTACAGCGTCGCCGGTTCGGTGCGCATCGGCGCCTGCCCGCTCGCGGCCGGCAGCATGTCGGTACTGCGCCCGGGCCACAGGGCGGTGCTGCGGGCTGAGACGGCTGCCAGGGTGATATTGGCCGGAGGCGCACCAGTCGGTGATCGCCACATCTTCTGGAACTTCGTCTCGTCGAGCGCAGAGAGCATCGAGCGGGCCAAGGATGACTGGCGCAACCATCGCTTCGACCCGGTGCCGGGCGACGACGAATACACGCCGCTGCCCGGACCGGGAGCCTGACCCGGCAGGTAATGATCAAACGGCGCCGGCGACAGCGCTCAGCCGCTAAAGATGGCCTGCCGGGCCGCATCCGATGCGGTCACCGTGAGGGGCAGAGGGGGGCTGCGAGCAACCCCCGGCACCCGCAGCGAGTGCAACCAGTGAAATGCTAGCCGAGTTTGCCGAAGGCGGCGTCGAAGTCGCGGGCGGCGGCATCGGTGAAAGCGAAATGCTCACGAATGTATTTCAGCGTGCGCTTTTCGGTTTCGGTGACGCCCTGGCCGTCCAGGGCGGACTTGAACAGCTCGGCGACCTCGTCCTTGGAAAGCTTCCCCTCACCACGCCCCGTGGTATGCCGGGTGGCGAGATCGAGCAATTCTTTCTCATACTGCACGCCGTCGATGCTCTGATAGGCCATGATGTGTTGCCTCAGTCGATGAATCAGCGGACATGCTAGTCAATCGCGAGGCCCCGGCGCAAGCGCGCGCTGGTTTCCATCGGGGGTTTCGCGCACAAGGGCGCCGATTGAACCATCGCGCCGCGGGCCCCGGTCCACGCGTCCTCTACTGCCACCGCGACGCACCGCACATCCCGTAGGCGAGGCGCCACAGCGTGGGTGCCATGGTGCTGCAGCGGGAGGGTCAGCACGCTGAGGATCTTCCCTGAACCCAGGCCGATACTGAGGTCGATCATCCACACGTGGCCCTTGGCGAAAGGCGGCATCAGGGGGGCGTTTATGACCGCGGAGAGCGCTTGCATCCTGACCAGGGACAAGCGCGTGACCCAGTGGCTGACCGTTTGGGCGCAAGGCGCCTTGGGCAAGCCCCCGTGAGCGGCAAACACGGCCAGCGCGCGGGCGATGGCGCGGAAGCCGAGGCGAGCCTCGACAAACAAGCTCAGGGCCAGGTGGACCAGCGCGGTCTTCTGCCCGCCCGGGGGTGCCAGCTCGCTGCGCTCGGTGACTGGCACTGGTGTCGCCGCGGCCTTGAAACGGTCGCACTCCACGCTGAGCCGTGTGATCGTCCTGCGCTGCGCTCTGGCCGTCGCCCCGCGCTCGATGGCTTTTTGCTGCCACCGGTCCCGGCTTTGTTTTAACTTCCACCGTTCACTCATCCGGGTTGCCCCTGACCCATCCCGAAAAAAGACGGGATGATAAAGCCAAACGGCGCGTCGGGCTGCCCCCAAACGGTTGATGACCCCCCTCATGACGGATAACGATCGCACCCAGGCCTCACCCATTCCAGGCGAGCACTGTCGCTGCTGCGGCGACGCATCGGCACCGTTGGTGCAAACGCCGTGTTGTCACCAGTGGATTTGCTGTGACACGGCCTGGGCCTCCTTTCAGGGCGGTGGTCGCTGTCAGTATGCGCACGAGCGCTTCAGCCTGTGCTACTCCCACTACATCGATGGCCATGACGGTCCGTGGCAGCGCTGCCAGACCTGCAAAGACTTCTGGGACCCAATGCAGTACGAGGAGCTGTCCAGAAACTCCATCCCCAGATTCTAGAAAAGTGGCTGCATGAGCGACGGATGGGGCCTCAAACCTCGGGTCCAATTCCTGGGGATGAAAATCCCCCTGAATGGGGCCCTTTTGGACACCCCAGACTACCAAACAGAAGAGGGCCTACTTTCAGCCCCCGCGGGCGAAGTCGACCTGCTGATCAATAACACCGGGCCTTTGAGAGCAAAGCCTTCGAGCAGGTCGTGTAGGGGAACCACTATGCACATCATCCGCTTAGTCGACAGCTAGTGAAGCGCCGTCGCAGGCCCTCCTCCCCACGCATTCCAGCACATTTCGCCGCCAACTGACCCCCGACGCACCCGTTTTCAACCGCCCAAGAACCGGGCTACACGGTGACTGATGGCATGGGCAACTGCTGCACGATCCGATACCGACTACAGTCTCTGAAACGCCAGGCACACTCAAGCGGTCAATTCTGTCATCTGGGGTTTGGCAGCATGCGCCGGATCAGCCTCTCGCAAGTCGGCTGGTCCATGTACTTGGGTACCGCATAGGTCAGATGCGCTTCTTTCAGTGCGCCCCGGGCAAGCGCCGGGATGTCGGCTGCGCGCAGCGCGTCGAGTGTCTCGGGAATCGAGAAGCGCTGACATAATTCGCGCACCCGGGCAATGAACGCGTCGGCGCGAGAGGCGTCGTCGCCAGTTTCAAGTCCGCAAACCTCAGCGAGTTTGGCCAGGCGCGGCACCACGGCATCGCGTGAAAAATCAAGCACGTGGGGCAGCACGATCGCATTGGCGAGGCCGTGCGGTGTGTGGTAGCGGCCGCCGAACGCATGGGCGATGGCGTGCACGTAGCCGACGCCTGCCTTGGTGAACGCCAGGCCGGCATAGTAAGAGGCCTGCGCCATTTGCTGGCGAGTCTCGGCGTCGCGACCGTCGGCATATGCAGCAGGGAGGTTATCCATGATCAGGCGGGTCGCGGCGAGAGCATGTCGGTCGGTGTCGTCGAAGGCATTGCGTGATAAGTAAGCCTCGATCGCATGCGTCAGCGCGTCCATGCCCGTGGCGGCGGTTATCGCTGGCGGTAAGCCAGTCATCAGTGCGCCGTCTAGGGCAGCCATCAAGGGCGTCAGTTTCGGGTCCAGGATTGAGAACTTGCGTTGCGTCGCCGGGTCGGAAACAACTGCGGCGAGTGTGACCTCGGAGCCCGTCCCCGCCGTGGTTGGCACCGCGAACAGCGGGAGCGGAGCTTTGAAAACCTTGAACATGCCGGACAGCCGCTGGATTGATTTGCGGTTGGTGGCCGCGGCACAGACGACTTTGGCACAGTCGATGACGCTGCCGCCGCCAACCGCCAGCACGCCGTCGCAGCGCTCGGCATCGAGTTTGGCGAGGGCTGCCTCGATTTCGGCAAACGTGGGGTCGGGAAGTACGCCATCGAACACCGAGTAGCTCACACCATTGTGCTGCAGGCGCTCCTCTATCTGCTGCAGCAGGCCGATTTCCAGCAGCGTCTTATCAGTGATGATCAGGATCTTGCGCTCGTCGTGCTGCGCTATCGCGTCGCACAACTCAAGCGACGAACCGGGACCAGTAAACAATGTTGGCTGCGGGAAGGGAAGGACGCTGGCGACGGCCTTCATTGCGCGCTGAATGCCCTTGTAACCTGCCTTTTTGATGGTGAATGGATCAATCATCGCCTGCCGTTCTCCTTAGCTGAAGTCGGTCGTGGAAGCCGTCGTGGACCCGCTCGATCCGCATCCTGTGTTCAGACCAACGCTAACAGGCTTACATCGCCAGGGAAAGCAGTTGCGGCGCCTTGGCCCTGACTTCCCGCCGAGCAAAGGTGTTGACAAACACCGGCGATGGGAGGAACTTTTAAAGACGGCGGTATTGATGTGCGCCAAACTCCCACGCCGCAAACGGGTCAGTGCGGGATCACGCCTGCTCGGGTCGGCGTAGTATTGGTTTCAGCAAGAGGTCGCCTCATGAAGCAAGTGATCTGTGTCAGCCTGGGCGCTTCCGAGCAGGATTACGAATTTGATACTGAGTTTCTCGACCAGCCCTTTCACATCAGACGAATAGGCACTGATGGTGACGATACGGCGGCCTGGGAACAGCTCCAGCGTTTGCAGTCCCGTTGCGATGCCATCGCGGTCGGCATGGTGACCGATAACTACGAGGTTGGCGGACGCAACTTCGTCGATGAGCGTACTCGTCGCCTGACCGGCGTTGTGACGCGGGTACCGGTGTCCACCGGGTCGCGTTTGCGCAATCTGCTTCAGTGTCGCGCTGTCCGCCACGTGCAGAGGTCTCTGGTCAACTATTTCAATAATAACAGGGTGTTGTTCCTCTCGGGCATCGCCAACTATCCGCTGGCCGCAACACTTGCCGAATACACGCCAAACCTCAGGTTCGCAGACGCTATTCTGCAGGCTGGTGTGCCCAAGCTGCTGACCTCTCTGCGTGCGCTTGAGCTCTATGCCTTAGGTCAGCACAGCCTGAATCGCTATACCCCGGAGATGGTTCGTGAGGTTCGTGAGCGCGTACCGACGTTGAGCCTTGTGCAGAAGCGGTTGATAAGCAAGGCGATGGGTGACGCCCACGTAGTCGTCGGGACGATCGCCGATATCATCGGTTTCGGCAGCGCTCGGAGCCTTGAAGGAAAGACCCTGATCTCTTCCATGGTTACAGACGCGGACGTCGAGCGCCTGCGTGAAATGAAGGTCAATCTGGTCATCGATGTCACACCGCAGCTGTTTGGCCGTGTGGTGGGGCTCAGCGTTATCGAGGCCATGATCCTAGCCGCGTCGTCTGTGCCTGCGGGTGAGCTCTCGTCCGAGGATATCTACGAAATCATCCGCGAATTAGACATCGAGCCGCGTTTGATCCATCCCACCGGTGAATTCAAGCTGATCCGCCGCTTTGCCTTCGTCGTGCACCCGCTGTCTCAGGAATATATACGCAACGTCACCCCCATTCCGAAAAAGCTGGCCGTCAGGCCCCTCATGGACACACTGGAGAAGAGCTTTGCCTATGCGCCGCCGATGGTATATAGCGAAGTCAGCGGCATCCGCTCCCCAACCGGGGCGGAGGCGGAGGGCTGGCTGATCACCGTTGGTGGCACGCCGAAGGAAATGCTGTCGCACAGCCCGGAGTTCACCTACAGGAGGCTGCTCGCTGCGGCAAAGATGGCGGAGAAGCTTGGGGCTCAGATCATGGGCCTCGGCGCCTTCACCAAAGTTGTCGGTGACGCCGGCATCACCGTAGCCCGGCGAGCGACCATTCCAATTACCACTGGTAACAGTTACAGCGCCTCCGGCGCGCTGTGGGCGGCCACCGATGCCATGCGTCGGTTAAAGCTCGTGGACGAACCCGAGGAGGGCAAGCGCGTCAAGGCCCGGACCATGGTGGTTGGCGCCACCGGATCAATAGGCTCAGTCTCAGCGCGGCTGATGGCGATGGCCTTTGACGAAGTGGTGATCGCCGCACGCGATGAGCGGCGCCTGCGCAAGCTCCAGGCATCGATTCTTGAAGACACTCCGGATGCCAAGGTGACCTGGACCACCGATCCCGATGCCTACCTGGCTGATATGGATATGATCGTTACCTCGACCTCTGGCGCGGGCAAGAAAATCCTCGACATCATGAAGGTCAAGCCCGGCTGCGTCATTACCGATGTTGCGCGGCCACTGGACCTGCCCGCCAGCGAGGTTGCGAAGCGCCCCGACGTGCTGGTTGTCGAGTCGGGTGAAATCGAGCTGCCGGGCGACTTGCAGATGCGCTCCATCAAGCTGCCGAAGAACGTGGTGTTTGCCTGCATGGCCGAGACCATCGCGCTGGCGCTGGAAGGTCGCTTTGAGGTGTTCACGATTGGCCGCAATACCGAGTGGTATAAGGTCAAGGAAATCTACAAGCTCGGCCTCAAGCATGGCATGAAGCTTGCCGCGATATCAGGTGTTAACGGCGTCTACAGTGATCAGGACCTGCAGCAGATTCGCAAGCGGGCGATTGAAGCTCGCAAGACCTGGCGGCCACAGTAGGCTGCAGTGGCAGGCGCTTGCAAGCACCACCCAGGAAAACCGCATGTGGAGGCCAATTCATGGGCACACTGATACCACCTGATCTGGGGTGTCCAAATCACCGCTTTTGGCTTCCCCATGGTTTGGACCTCTGATCAGCCACTGCTAGGCTGCCTCAGCCACGGGTGTTGGCAGCATCTGGAACGACCGAGATGCTGAGGTTTCCGCCAGGGTTTCCAGCGTCCCGGGATGGGGCAGCACCTGTCGTCGCTGGGCGAGCAACGAGCGCTTTCCCGCCGTCAGTGCCTGTTGCTCCTTGACGCTGACCTGAAGCACTCGCTCGCTGTCATCGCGGCTCAAGGTGCCATAGAAGCATGGCAAGCGCAGCGCGATCCGGGTTGCGTCCCTGGTCTGGCCCACGCCCAGCCGCTTGCCGATACCGAACAGAGATTCGAGAGCGTCCGTGCTGATGGGTAGACCCACCGAGTCCAGGTTCAGGGCGCTGGCGATCGCCAGCTGGTCTTCGGCCCATTGCGTGAATCCCCGGCGGATGGGGGAGGACGCGGGGATGACCTCGACCAGTTTCTGGCACGCCTGGTGAGTCTCCTTGTTGAGCCCCTGGTGCTTGAGCACTTGCTGGCAAGCCAGCATGGCCTTGGCATCGCGTTGAAAGCGCCTGATGAAGGGCTTGCAGGCAGGGAGTTCATCCAGGTTCGCCCGCAATCGAGCGAGCATCGATCCGGTGGCGGCCTCCCCGCGGGGGGAGTGCTTCAGCAGCTGATCGGCCCAATTGACCAGGCGATGCAGGTTCATGAAGCGCGCCCTGGTGGAGACTTTGGGTGGCGCCAGACTGGCCAGCATGGTTTGCTTGAGATGTTTCGATACCCGTCCGCAGGCCGACACAGACGTTGAAAACAGCGGGTGTTCGCCATAGGTGTGCTTGAACAGGTTCGCGATCACATGCGACAGATCAGCGATCGCTGGGTAGGGCCGCCCGCGTTCGGCCAGCAGGCAAACGGCCTTGTTGAGGTCGGTGCCGCCATCTTTCAGGATGGCACTGGGTGCGCCGGTCCTGGCGATCACCCGCTCCAGAAAGTCCGCTATCGAGGCCCCGTTCCGGGCTGCCCGCCAAAGCGAACTGACCTTTCATTTGTGCTGTTTGCGGCGCGATCACCACAAAAATCATCCATTGAACCGCCCCAGTTGCACCAGAACCGTGCGGTATCAATGGAACGGCGGCTGTCTATCCCCTCAGAATTTGGGCTACCATATTGCGTATATTCGTCAGCACTGGTGAGCACGTGACGGCTCACCTTACAGGGAGCAACGCGGTGCCATGGCCAGAATACTGATCAGTCCGACGGGCGCTTAGAGCAGAGTATGCCGTTCTCGAATCGCGATTATTCAATCGATGTCATCGGCCCGGTCCATGGCGCTACCGGGTGGGCGACCCACGCGCTGGGATTTGCCCGGGCGATGAACGAATTGGCGGAGGTGCGTCTGCGGCCGCAGCGAAGGAAGGACGCTTTTCGGGGTCTGTTGAATAACCACCGGGGTATGCTCTACCGCGGCATCAGCAAGGAGTGCGGTGATTTCGGCGTTGTCATCCACGGCAGGACGCTCTGCCCGCAGCGCTCGTCCAGATGGAATGTCTGGGAAACCACCGAACTGCCGGCCCATCAGCAGGAGCTCTGTGACCAGGTCGGGTTTGTCTGGGCCCCGTCGAGCTGGGGGCGGGACAATCTTATCGCCAACGGCATTGAAGCGCACCGAGTCGCTGTCGTGCCCGAGGGGGTTGACACGGATTTTTTCACGCCGGCGCCGTCCAGAGAGCGATCACAGAGGTTCAGATTCCTTTCGGTCGGCAAATGGGAAAGCCGCAAATTCACGGATGGCCTGGTGCGCGCCTTCGCGGCCGAATTCAGCCCGCGCGAGGACGTCGAGCTGTATCTTCAAGCGCACAATCCGTATATTGCGAACTTCAGCGTTGCTGAGAAACTTGAGCAGACCGGCATATCGAATCTGTCCAATATCGTGATCGGCAAACGGTGCGGCAGGCGCGCGCTGCGCGCACTGTATCGGTCCGCTGACTGCTTCGTGCTGCCGACCCGTGCCGAGGGCTGGGGTCTGCCGATATTGGAATCAATGGCCTGCGGGGTCCCGGCGATCGTGACCGGCTACAGTGCCCCACTGGACTACGTAACGGCAGACAACGGGTTTCTGTTGAAGGTGGCGCGCCTGGTCGACGCGCACGACCCGGACTTCAACATCTGCACGGGACAATGGGCTGAGCCTGATATTGATCACCTGCGGTTCCTGATGCGTCAATCTTTCCAGAACGCGTCCCAGGTCCGGGAGAGGGGGCAGGCTGCGCGAAGTGATGTGATGCGTCTGTCCTGGCGCAATTCAGCGCAGATCGCACTTCAGGCGATTGAACGCCACCTGAGCGTTGTGCCGGATCAGGCGGTGCCGTGATCCTTGGGCCGGCGGGTCGCCGGAACACCCGCGCGACCCGTGCATCATTGCGATCCCTCCAGCAGGCTGGTCAGGCTCAGGCCAGGGGGTGCTGCGCCCGCAAGGTGGATGCTTTCACGCCATGCCCTCTCTCGCAACGCTGCAGGAGGTGACGTCATCTATCCTGACGCAAGGGGGATATGGTACTGGCATCCTTCTCATCTCCACAGCCAGAGCAAGATGTTGCCTGGGCCGATCGGGATCGCAGGGCGATCCGGTCAATGGCCCCCGTGCTCAGAATTGCGCAGATGACGGCTGCTCACTTGCAGCCAGGGCCCGCTATGGCTATTCGCGTACCACGTGCAGAAAATGCAGGTGTTTCTCATACTGGTCGAGCATGTCGCTCAGTACCTGTTCCCGAGACCAGTTCATGACGTCGTAGTCCTGCCCCCCTTCGCGCAGATGCACCTCGGCGCGGAAGTACTTGCTGTTCTCATCATCCCCGGTCTCGCTCAGCGAGAAAGCCGGACGCAAATAGGCTTGCGGCCGCACCTCGTACTCGAAATCGAGCGCTCCGCTCAGGGCGACCTCGAGTCGCACGGCCTGGCCCTGTTCGTCACGGATAACATCGGCCTCGACCGCCTGCTTCTGAAGTTCGCCGACCATCTCCCGCATGGCCGGATCCACGACTTCGGCGATATAGTGGTTGACCTGGCTGCGGCTTGGAAACTGCATCGCGTTGCGCAGCCGGCGCTGCCAGGGTATCGGGTTGCGGGCAGCGCGTGGCGCCAGGTTGGCCGCCTGCAGGCTGTCCCTCTTCTGGATGTCCAGCTGCAGCGCCTCTAGCAGGCCGTAGCAGGCGATCAGCAGCACCAGGGCAAACGGTAACGCGCTGGCGATGGCCACAGTCTGAAGGGCTGACAGGCCTCCAGCCAGCAGCAGGGCGACCGCGACCAGGCCCATCATTCCCGCCCAGTACATGCGCTGCCAGATCGGTGTCCTGTCGACGCCGCCCGAGGACAGCATGTTCACGACCATCGATCCCGAGTCAGCGGAGGTAACGAAGAATACCACCACCATCAGAATCGCCACCGCGGAAAGCAGGTTCGTCAGCGGGAACTGCTGCAGGAAAACAAACAGTGCAAGCGAACTGTCGGCGCGGATCGCCTCGCTCAGCTCGGTAACACCGTGGTGCAGAATCAGGTCGATGGCGCTGTTGCCGAACACCGTCATCCAGGCCAGGGTGAAGCCCGCGGGTACGAACAGCACCCCCATGACGAACTGGCGGATGGTGCGGCCACGGGAAATGCGGGCGATAAACATGCCGACAAAGGGTGACCAGGAAATCCACCATCCCCAGTAGAACAGGGTCCAGCCACCGAGCCAGTCCTTGGTATCGTAAGCGTAGAGATTAAAGGTTTTGCTGACTATTTCGGACAGGTAACTGCCGACATTCTGCACATAGGCCTGCAGCAGCAGCACCGTGGGGCCCAGCGCCAGCACCAGCAACATCAAGCCGACGGCCAGCGCCAGATTCAGCTCTGACAAGCGGCGGATGCCCTTCTCCAGACCGGACACCACGGACACCGTCGCCAACAGCGTGATTGCGATGATCAGCGCAACCTGCGTGTGTGGGCTGATCGGTACGTCGAACAGGTAGTTCAGCCCGGCATTGACCTGGGCGACACCAAAGCCCAACGACGTGGCAACGCCAAACACCGTGCCAAGGATCGCGAACACATCGACCGCATGCCCTATTGGGCCGTAGATGCGGTCACCGATCAAGGGGTACAGCGCGCTGCGCAACGTCAGTGGCAGGCCGTGACGATAGGCGAAATAGGCCAGGATCAAGGCCACCACCGCATAGATCGCCCAGGCGTGCAGACCCCAATGAAAGAAGGTCAGCTTCATGGCCTCCCGGGCTGCCTCAACAGTACCCCCCTCGCCAACGGGCGGGTCGAGGAAGTGCATGACCGGCTCCGCGACGCCGAAAAACATCAGCCCGATGCCCATGCCGGCCGAGAACAACATCGCGAACCAGGTCTTCTTGCTGAAATCCGGCGCGGAGTGGTCGGGACCGAGCTTGATATCGCCGAACCGGGATATGCCGAGTACGGCGACAAACATCAGGATGAGCGCCACGGCCAGGACGTAAAACCAGCCGGCGTAGGCGATGATCGCCGCCTGTAATGCAGCGAAGTGCTTAACCGCATGCTCTGGGGCCAGCCCCGCATAGGCTACCAGCGCCAGGATCAGAACGTTAGCCCAGACAAACACAGGGCGATTGACCTGTACTCTCGATACTCGTTGCTGTTCGTCGACCGGCATCGCTGCATCTCCCGTGTTGTGGTACGTCCCGCGTGGCTTTCCCCTGCCTGCCCGGCGGCGGATCAGAAGTAATACCCCAGGTTCAGATTGAAGCGGTAGTTCCAGCGGTCGTTGCCCGAAACCCCCCAGTCGCCGACGCCGTCCGCGACCGCGTAGTTGTCGCCTTCGTTGCCGACGAACAGGTTGCCGTTGGACCAGGCCAGATCGGTATAGATATACCAGCCGCCACTGGCCCAGGCAGCCCCGGCGACCAGCAGCTGGCTGTCGTTGAAGTCGCCCTCGTCCTTGATCACGCTGCTGTACTCAAGGTACGGCAGCACGTAGTCCAGCCACACAAAATTGGGGGCATCGACGCGGTAGCTCACCGACACTGCCGGCAACCAGGCTTTGCTCGCGGTCAGCCAGGCGAAGTCGTAGGCGCCCGAGGGGAACAGCGCGTCCGTGCCCCAGGGGTTGTCGGCATCGATGCGCACCTCGTAGCGCGTCAGCTGACTGGCCACGGTCAGCGCGCCGATCGCGTTGACCATGTGCACGGACAACGCCCAGTGGTCGCCGTCGTCGACTTCATCGCCGTCGAGCTGGCCATATTCGGCAGACAGGCCGACGTCGGCCGGGAAGGGCAGGCCATCGTAGACCGCGCGCAGGTTGAACTGGTTGCGCTCGCGGTAGCCGTTGGTCGCGGCGGCGACAATGCTGCCGTCATCGGCGATGGCCGAGTTCCAGACCACGGCGTCGTACCCGTAGCGGGCGCTGCCGACACTGTTGCCGTTGCCGTTGGGCTCACTGCGCATGAACCAGGCAAGGTCGAACGCCCAGGCGCCGGTCCGGGCCGTGTAGTTGATGCCCAGGTCCATGTCGTCAACGAGGCCGACGTAGTAGTGCTGATCGAAGAACCACGACTGCGATACGCCGTAGGGGCCGGGCCCGAACGGCACCCGGGTCAGACCGGCCCTCAGTTCGCTATGTTCGTTGAACGCATAGCCCAGCCAGCCGCTGTGCAGGAAGTTATAGCCGTCGTACCAGCGGTACTCGAGCGCCCCTGTCCACTGGCCGTAGCGCAGTTCCAGGTTGATGCGAAAAGTGTCCAGCTCAAAATTGCCGGTGCCTCGCGACGGGCCCTCGACGTCGGTCTCATAGCTGCCCTGAATAAAGTTCACCCGCATCGCCCCGCCCAGCCGCAGCGGGCCCAGCCAGAAACCGTCGGCGCGCTCGGCCGATGCCTCCAACTCGTCCAGGCGCGCCTGGGCTGCGTCGCGTTCGCGCCGAACCTCCTCCAGTTCAAACGTCAGCGCCGATGTCTCGGTGGCAGGCTCTGAAGCACCCGCCGGGGCGCTGAGGCTCAGGACTGCTATGGCCATGGCACGCCTTTTTGCTGCAGGGTGGGGCCCGTGGCGATAGTCAGTCCCCGTCAGCGCTGTGTCCGCTTTGTCGTTGCCCGGCCATGGCCGCTGAGTCCAGGTCGCTGGCGTCCGGGTGGTGCGCTGTCTTCTTTGCGGGTGGCTCTGACGGTCCGGGGAGCCGGCGTCGAGTAGCGGCGATGCGGAGATAGGCCAGGTGTTCACTATCTGCGCGACTCGCTAAGAGCTGAAAGTATCATTGCCTGCTCTCCTGCGTGCAGTTAACCGGATTGACGCGCCAAATCACCCTGCTGCGGGATCGTTGCTTCTTTGAGCCATCAGGCGGGCGCATCGGACGGTAAGTCCTAAGCCTACCAGCAATTCCCGCTATAACCAAAATGGGAGCCCCTCAGTCTCGCTGCATAGCGCCTTGCTGCATCGCCTCGCGCCCGGCAATTGTTGAGTGACAATCATCGGGGCCGGTCAACCGCATCGGGTTGATTCCGGCGGGACGGCCGGCAGTGGCGGTCTGAATGGATCGGCCGGGTTTTGGGGCGGTTTTCCGGCGGGGCAGGGGCAATGATTGGACGTCGATCCAGTAATTGCCGGTTGCGGGGATGGTGCGGTTCATTTACGCTATGCGCCCTTTGACGGCGCCGGAAGGGCGGCGGCCTGCGGGACGACGCAATGAGCACCCGGGCAAGACCCGCCGCGGGGGGCCGTTTCGAGCGTGTGCATCCCGTGCCGGCGTGATGCCGGGCAGCTGGCGTCTTCGATGACCAGGGTGGCGCCACCACCACAGCGCCCGCGGGCTGAATGAGGTCGTTTGATGAGAGAACAGGTGAGGCGAAAGCTGGTGTTTCATGCCGGCATGGTCATTACCCTCGGGATGCTGTCGGGTATTCCGCTGGCCATGACCGCGCTGGGCTATCTGGAGTCGCAAGTGTCCGACTGGACGCTGAGCCATATGGAGGGCCTGGTCAACGGCCTGCTGATGCTCGCCGTGGCCGCGGCCGGCGGCCTGCTGTACCTGACCCCGAAGCAGGGTGCGGCCCTCTACGGGTGCATCCTGTTCACCGGCTACAGCAATGCGCTCTACGGCTGGGTGAGAGGCGTCAGCGGTCAGGCGGGAATGGATTTTGCCGCGCCGATCAGCAATCAGATCGCCGCTCTGCTCGGTGGGTTGCCGATCGTTACCGCGTTTATCGCCATAGCGCTGCTGATGCTTGGCGCGAGCCGGCACAGCCAGTAATTCCCGTCCATCGCCTGCAGGGCCGACTGCCATGAAAGAGTCTCAACCCCGGAAGCCGCTGTCAGGTCTCCAGGCCGCCGCGATCGCCGCGACCATGAAGTGGTATACCCGACTGAACGTGGTCGTCTTCCGGCTCTCCAGAGGCCGCTGGATGAACACCTTTCCGGGCGGGTTCCCCATCTGCCTGGTGACCGTCGAGGGCAGAAAAAGCAAGGTGAAGCGCGATGTGCCCCTCCTGCACCTGCCGTTTATGGAAAAGAAGATCCTGCTCGCTTCGCAAGGGGGCCTGCCGCGCAATCCTGCCTGGTACTACAACGTCGTCGCCAACCCGCACATCGCGCTGACCGTTCATGGGAGCACCCGCAACTACCGGGCGGTGGAGATGAATCAGCAAGAAAAGCAGCACTTCTGGCCGCATATCATCGCGATGTATCCTGATTTTGCCCGGTATGCGGCCAGAACGGAGCGCGACATACCGATCTTCATCTGTTCTCCCGGCGACTGACGTTGCAGAGCCGGCGCAGGCCACGAGAGCGGTGCAGTGCCCCCGTGACCGCGAAGCAGATGCCGCGCCCTTGACTCAAGCTCAGGCGCGTGGGGCTGCTGACGAGAACCGCTCAGCGGTTCTCCAGCCGGTTATAGTCGAGCAGGCCGTTCTCCACGGGGTTGGCCCGCTGGTGTGCCGCCATTACTCGTCGCTGAACGACCAGAAGTCCGGTGCGGTGCGGCGCACGCCGTAGCGGTCGAGCAGTGAGCGGTAATCGTCCTCGCTGCGCAGCGCGCGACCTGCGCCTGTGTGGCGGGATCTGCGGCAGGGAGGCGGGCCATCGGTGCTCCTTGCCGCAGCCAGCGCTCGAGCGTGCCGAACTCGTCCTGTGAGAGCCCGGGCAGACCGTAGGGCATGCCCCAGAGCGGATAGTCGCTTGAGAAGTCGTCGAAGTCGGCGGCCCTGGGGCACTGCTGCTTGCGGTTCAACCCCAGATCGAGGCTGTCCGGCAGCAGGGCGGCGTCCGGCAGGGGGTTTTTGCGCTTCAGGTCCAGCATATGGTACAGGACGCTGGCCTGCAGATTGGCTGATGCAATCTGGGCGTGTTCGTTCAGTACCGGGTAGAAGCCCCTCGCACGCCAGTCCGCCGTGGTGGTGGCGCCCTCGATGAGGCGCGTCGGTTCCGCCGCCT
Organism: uncultured Gammaproteobacteria bacterium; assembly: GCA_963792875.1. Lineage (GTDB taxonomy): Bacteria > Pseudomonadota > Gammaproteobacteria > Pseudomonadales > JAHEGP01 > JAHEGP01. Next base: position 151,688 of record CAWBXV010000003.1, read on the forward strand.
TGAGTCGGGCGCTGTCGTAGACCTTGACCTTGCTGGCGCCCCGGTCGATGCCCTCCGTCGCGGTGGCGCTGCCTGTGGCGGAGGTGCAGATCGGCGTGCAAGGCGATGACAGCCGTTCGCACCCAGATTCGGTCAGGCTGTGCCATGGTCAGCGCAGCGGCCGCGATCCGCCACCCCGCGCCCTCAGTGCAGGGCAGCATCGGCCGATAGCTGCCGGTGGGCGATGGCGTCGTGATCCGGGCGGGCCGGCAAGGCCGGCGGCCGGTCGGGTGCTGCGGGCGCGTCAGGGGGCCGCCGGGTGCGACTGCCGCTCGGACAGTTTTGCGGCGATGAGGGCGGGCAGCAGCAACGTGCGTTTGAGCGCCGGGAAGGGGTAGGTGACGACCTCTCGGGCCGCCGTGTTCTTCACCGGAGGGCTGTGCAGGTCGCCCTGAACCTGCAGGGTGATGACGCTCTTTGGTCGTCACCGCACAGAATGCGGCCCGCTAGGGGGCTCGGACTCAGGTGTTTTATGACGCCGGTCACCCCGTTGCACATCATCGCGGTCGTTTCGTGCCGCCTATCGAGCCCGCCGCTGCAGGCCAACGCGGTCTGCTCTGCCGGGGAGCTGCGGCAGCAATACCAGCGGCAGTTCTCTCTGCCGGGAAGGCTGCTGCCAGCCCCTAGCGGTTCTGCTCTACCGCCTCCCCCTCGGAATGGGGTTGCGCGTTGTCTTCAAAGGTTTCGGCCTGGCGCGCGTCGGGCTCGATCTTTTTGTCTTCCACCGGGTTCAGCTCGGGCTTGTCACTGCTCGCGTCATCGACATCGCTGCTGACCGCCCTGTTGTCGAGCACCTGTTCGACCTTGCTGTCCGCAGCCAGCGCCAGGGCCGGTGCCAGGAGAATACCAGCCACCACGATACTGATGGGGGCACCATACGCTGATAGCTTCCGCACTTTCATGACTGCTCCTCTCCTTGTTGTTTTATGAGGATATCCGGTCAACACTGCCACTGCGGTGAGGTGCTGTCAATGTCGGGAAGGCACTCGGGAAGGCACTCGGGAAACCCCTCGGGAAAGCCTTCGGGGAGCCCGTCGGGGGAGTCCTTTATCCGGCAGATCGCGGTGTGATGACGCGCCGCCGGTCTTGAGTCTTGCAATCGCTCAGCCGGGTGTATCGGTCAGTTGTCCGTCATCGCTTTCGGTTGCATGTCCTGACCGGCTGTTCCGGGCAGCAGCGCCTCGAGGGCATACAGCGCAGCGACCGCATAGAGCGCGGCCGCGCCGAGCTCGCCCATGCGGTCGATAAACATGGCGCCGCCGTCGTCGGTAAAGGAACCCATGGCGCTGCCGAGCAGGATCATCGTCGAGCTCAAGGCCAGACCGGCGAGCGGTGCCCACGGTTTCCCGGACAGGATCATGCGGGCCAGGCCCAGCATGACCGCCAGCACCAGCACCGCCATGAACGCAAAGTTCGGGGCCATCGCGATGAGCGTGTACAGGCACATGGCGAGCAGGCCCGCCGCGACGTTGGCCCCGAGAATGCCCTTGGTGACGGCGACGCTGCGCGCCAGGCTCAGCTGCTGGATGTAGACGGCGATGTAGAGCGGCGTGTGGACGTTGGTCCAGTCGAAGCTGTAGTAGAAGATCGTGAACGATCCCGTGATCAAGGCCATGATCCACGCGCGCCGGTCAACCTGTGCTGCCGGCGGCAGCGGTTTCGGCACCGGCGCGGGCTCCGCCGGCAGCGGCGGGAAGACCGCGAACATCAGGGTGGTTACCGCCAGCGCCAGGGCGATATTCCACACGAAGGAGGCGGCCAGTTCCCACGAGAGCTGCGGGGCGACTTTGGCGGCCATCGGCAGGAGCATGAAGCCGATGAGCAGCAGCAGGACGATCAGGCCCGCTCCCCCGCGCAGCAGGTAGCGGAACGTCCAGAACAGCGCAGGGATGAGGGCGAGCAGGAACAGAGCCGGGTAGATGCGGGCGAACCCCGCCAGCAGATGGCATGCCAGCATCAGGATGGCGCTCACCAGCAGCACGCGAGCGGCCGCCGGCGGCGTCGGGGCCGCCGGCGCCTGCAGCAGCGGCGCGACAAACGACGGCGCGAGGTACGCCAGGGTCCAGTCAAACGCCATGGCGATCAGGAAGGTGAGCGTGACGCCGACCCCGAGCCGCGCCACGCGGCGGTTGCGCGTGCGCTCGGCAGCGCCGGCGCCCGGCAGGATCAAACCGGCGCCCGCCGCTTCAGGTGCTGCCTCAGTAGGCATACGAAAGCCAGCTCATCAGCCTGATCCAGGCCTTCCCCAGCGCGTTGAGGAAACCGTTGTCCCCGGTGTAGACGATGACATCGGCCTGGCCGTTGAGCATGCGGCGGATATCCGTGGTGTTGGTACCCACCTCGTAGCCCTGCATGCGGATGCGCACGGGGAAGCGCTGCGGATCGCGCATCCAGCCGGTGACCTCGGGCGGTTTGGGCAGATCGCCCGCCTTGTCCACGCCAAGGGACGCACCGAGGCTGATGCTGCTGACCACGCCCTTGAAGATGCGGCCCGGATACAAGTCCAGAGTCATCTCGGCGGCGTCGCCGGCGGCGATGCGTGCGATGTTGTTCTCGGTCAGATAGGCCTCGACCCAGACCTCGTCAAACGAGATGAAGGCCATGAGCGACTGTCCCGCCTTGGCGAAGGTGCCCTCGGCGATGGTCAGATCGACCACGGTGCCCCGGGCCGGAGCGTGCAGCTCGGTCCACTCCAGATTGAGCTGGGCTGTGCCCAGCGCGGCGACGGCCGAGCGGATTCTGGGGTTGTCCGCGCCGGCATCGCCCAGCTGCTGCCTGGCGCGCTCGAGGTCCGCCTCGGCCCCGGCCAGCTGGCTCTTCGCGGCGGCCAGTTGGGCCCGCGTATTGTCGCCATCGGCCTTGGGGACGATGCCCTTGCGCTCCAGCTCGAAGATGCGCCGGCTCTGCACCCGGCTATTCTCCAGGGTGATCTGCGCCTCGAGGAGGCTGGCCTGGGCGATCTCCACCTGGGCGGAGCCGGCCCCGACATCCTGGGTGGCGGATTGCAGATCGGATTGCGCCCGCTCCACCTCGAGGGCGAACGGGCGCGGGTCGATGCGCACGAGCAGCTCCCCGGCCTCGACCGGCTCGCCGTTGCTGACCGCGAGCGCGGAGACGTAGCCCGAGACCTGCGGCACGATATCGACGACGATCGCCTTTACGCGTGCGTTCGACGTATACGGCGTGACCCGGTCGGCCACCAGGTACCAGACAAAGAGTAACAGCGCGAGCAATGTCAGGAGTCGGGTCGTTGTCTGCATCCGGATAGCGCTCCTGTGCGGTTATTGGTGCTGGTCGGGTGGTGGCGGCCGGCAGCGCCACACAGGCCGTGACGCCTGCCGGCGTGCCCGGCGCCGGCGGCCAGGACCACCGGCACGAAGGCCGACGGCCACCGCAGCGGACTGTGTCGGGCTTCCGGCAGCAGCGGCCTCATGCGCTCACCATGTCCTCGCAGTCAGTGCCGACGCGGCGCGTGGATCGCGCACGCCCCGGTTTGCTCAACTGACCCAGAAGTTCTCGGCGTGGGTCCGCGACAGCATCCCGCCGGCCAGTGTCCTGGCCTTGAAGCCCTTCTGCAGCAGCATGCGCGTCGCATAGTAGGCGCGCTGCCCGGACCGGCAGATGACGAGAATGTCGCGGTCCCGCGGCAGTTCCTCGAGGCGCGCCCGCAGTTGACCGATCGGGATATTGACCGCGCCCGGCGCATATTCCACGGTCAGTTCCACCGGATCGCGCACGTCGAGCAGGAAGCCCTGGTCGGCCGCATCCCAGTGGCAGAGCGGCATGTCGCCGCGCAGCACATCGGCGGCGACCATGCCTGCAAAGTTGACCGGGTCCTTGGCGCTGCCGAACGGCGGCGCATAGCAGAGCTCGGCTTCCTCGAGGTCGTAGATGGTCGCGCCCATCTGGATGGCCATGGCCAGCGCGCTGATGCGCTTGTCGACCAGGTCCTCGCCAAGGGCCTGCGCGCCCAGCACGCGGCCGTCGGATTTGCGGAACAGCACCTTCATCGCGATCGGCCGGGCGCCAGGGTAGTACCCGGCGTGTGAATTGGGGTACAGGTAGGTCTTCTCATAATCCGTGTCGCCAAGGCGCTTGAGCGTGCTCTCGGAGACGCCGGTCCACGCCGCCACGCCGCCGAAGAAGCCGATGATCGCGGTGCCCTGGGTGCCGCGGAAGCGCGCGTCGCGCCCGGCGATGACATCGGCGGCAATGCGGCCCTGGCGGTTAGCCGGCCCCGCCAGTGCGACCAGGCTCCACTCGCCGGTGACGAAATCCCGGACCTCGATCGCATCGCCCACGGCAAAGATGTCGGGGTCGCTCGTGCGCATCTGCTCGTCGACGCGGATGCCGCCGCGCTCGCCCACCTCGAGGCCGGCCGCCTTGGCCAGCGTGGTATCCGGGCGCACACCCAGCGCGAGGATGACGATGTCGGCCGGATACACTTTGCCGGACTGGGTCGACACGTTGAGCTGGCCGTTGTCGGCCTGCTCGAAGCCAGCCACGCCGTCGTTGAGCGCCAGGTGCATACCGTGGCGTTCCAAATAGCCCTCCGCGATCCTGGCCATCTCCTTGTCCAGCGGCGTCAGTATCTGGTCGCTCATCTCGACGAGGGTCACGTCGAACCCGCGGTGGATGAGGTTTTCCGCGGTCTCCAGGCCGATGAAGCCACCGCCGACCACCACCGCCCGGGTCTTGGGTCGCACCGTCTGAAAGCCGGAATAGCGGTGCATGCCCGACAGGAAGAGAGAGCCGCGCTCGAGCCACTCGCGGATCACGCGCGCATCGGGCACGGTCCTGACCTCGAAGATGCCGGGCAGGTCGATGCCGGGCAGCGGCGGGCGAATCGACCTGGCGCCGGGCGACAGCACCAGCTTGTCGTAGGACTCGGTCGTGACCTCGCCGGTAGCCACGTCGCGCAGATCCACGGTCTTCGCGTCCGCGGCGATGCCGATCGCCTCACAGCCGGTTCTGACGTCGATGGCGAACTGCGAGCGGAAGGTGTCTGCGTCCGCCACCAGCAGGCTGGATTCCTGCTCGATCACGTCGCCGACGTGGTAGGGCAGGCCGCAGTTGGCGTACGAGACGTAGGGGCCGCGCTCCACCATCAGGATTTCCGCGTCCTCATCCAACCGGCGCAACCGCGCCGCACACGAGGCGCCGCCCGCCACTCCACCTACGATGATCACTTTCATTGGGCTGGCTCCGTTGTATCGGTTTTTTTTAGCGCGCGGCCTGCCACTGGAGATTCCTCTCCTGCGATGACACCCGCCGGTACTGATCCCTGCTGGAATTCCATGATGACAACTCCGGGCCGCGGAGGATACTCGTAAAACTACGACAGTGGCGGCGCGCTATGCCGCTTTCAGGCGGGTGCTACTCGACGGCGATGATGCCGTTGCGGATAGCGTACTGGACCAGTTCCGCCGTGCTGTGCAGCCCCAGGGTCGCCATGATGCGAGCCTTGTGGGCCTCTGCCGTGCGCACCGAGATGTCCAGCACCGCTGCGACTTCCTTGGCCGAGCGGCCCTCGGCGATGAGCTGCAGGGCTTCGCGCTGGCGGGCAGTGAGCCGGGGGGCGGACCCGCGCGACGTCGATGTGGCACCGCGCTGGGACTGCAGGAGTTCTTCGGCGATGATCGGGGTAAGGTAGGTCCTACCCTGGAGTGCCTCGCGGATGGCCGTGACCAGTTCGGACGAGCAGGAGTGCTTCAGCACGAAGCCCACCGCACCGGCCTCCAGGGCGCGACGGGCGTAGGCGACGTCACGGTGCATGGTCAGAAAGATGACCCGCGCCGCCACCCCGGCGCCGCGCAGCTGCAGCGCCGCGTCGATGCCGTTGAGCGTGGGCATGGAGACATCCGTCACGATGATATCGGGAAGGTGCCTGCCGGCGGCGGCGACCAGCTCCCGGCCGTCGAACACCGTGCCGACGATCTCGAACTCTGGCTCGAGCAGGCTGCGCACGCCCTCGGCGAAAATCTGGTGGTCATCGGCGATGAGGATGCGCGCTTTAGCCACGGGGTCCGCCGCTCTCCAGAGGCGCCCGCACCGTCACCACCGTGCCGTGGCCGGGAGCGGAGTGTATCGTCAGTTCGCCGGCGATGAGGTGGACGCGCTCCTTCATGCTGGCCAGCCCAAGGCCCGGCTGGGAGCGGGTGTGCTCCGGATCGAAGCCCACGCCCTGGTCACTGATCTGCAAGGTCAGCTCCGGCCCGGTGGCAGTGAGTGTCACCGAGGCCTCGCTCACCGCCGCGTGCCGCGCGAGGTTGCGCAGGCTTTCCTGTGCCACGCGGTAAAAGCACAGGGCGAGTTCCTTCGGCAATGCGCCGGGTACCTGTCCGGTTCGGTAATCCACCGCGATGTCCTCGCGCCGGGAGAAGGCGGCGCACTCGGAGCGGAGGGCTTCGACCAGGCCCAGGTCGTCGAGGATGGAGGGGTGGAGTTGCCGCGATAGCGCATGCACGTCCTCTGCCAGGCTCACGACCCGCTCCCGCATGGCTTGCAGGACCGGTAAAGCAGGGGAGGGCAGGCCGAAGTGCCCTTCCAGCCTGGCCAGGTCGATGCCAAGCATGGCCAAACGCTGGGTCCAGTCGTCGTGCATCTCCCGCGCGATTCGGGCGCGCTCCTCCTCCTGAGAATGCATGAGTCTGGTCGCCAGCCGTCGCAGCCCCTCCTGGGCCTGGCGGAGCGACAGTTCCTTGGCGCTGAGCGCTTCATCGGCCCGCTTGCGCGCCAGGGCGTTGGTGAACATGTCTCCGAGCAGGCGAAGGCGCGGTATCAGGCTGTCCGGCCAGCTGCGCTGCGAGCGGAAAGTCGAGAAGCCGATGCCGCCGACGACGGCCCCCATCGCGATCAAAGGGATCGTCACGTTGGATTTCAGCCCCGTGCGCAGACAATACTCCCGCTCCCCGGTCGCGTCGGCCGGTAGATCGTCCGGCAGGCGGATGACTCTGCCCTGGCAGATCATCCTGGCATAGCAGGGAAACTGCGCATCGAGCATGATTCTTGCCGACGGCGGTACGCCCGCCACCTGGTAGGAGTGCGTGACCACCAGCTGGCCGCCGTCGGCCGAGACCTGGCCCAGACCGCAGCGGTCGATGTCCAGGAGCTCCACGATGCGCCGCAGGCCCCACTCGATCTGCGAATCGACCTGGCTGGCCGGGATATTGATGAACTGCGACGACAGCTCGGTCATCAGCACTTCGAAATCCAGGCGCTTGTGCACGCCCTGAGCCAGAGGGCAGCCGGCATCGTCGAGCAACTGGCAGAAAGCCGCATCAAGCTCCTGCGCCCCGGCGCGATTGGGCGGCAACACGCACCCGTCGCCGGCCATTGCGTGAGCGCGGGGCGTACCGCCGGTGGCAGCCTCGCTGCCCTCTGCGCGACGTTGATTCATGGCGATATGATCCGCATGAGTGGGGTCAGCCGAGTCTGGTATTGCCGCATGCTGCACGGCATGCCCCAGGCGTCGGGGTGCCCGGCATGGCCGGGCGGGCGGCGGTGACGAGGCGGCCGCAACCTCAGGTTCTCAGTCGGCCGCTGGGACATCCGCCTGGGCCTGATGAGGCACTCGTCCCACGATTGAGCGGCCCGCCCGCCTACGGCGCCGGATTGCGGGCACGCAGAAACAGATCCCGCACCGTTTCGGTACCCATGACGCGCATCATTTCCTTCAAGGCGAAGAAGGGTATGAACGAGATAAAAATCAGCAGCAACGCGGCCAGCCACTCGTGGGACACGTGCGATTCCAGCGATTGCAGCACGTGAGCCGCTGTCGGATTTTCAATGGCCCCGCGTACCATTGCCTCAGTCAGATCGAACAACATGACCAGAACAGTAAACAGCGCTGCTTTGTAGAGCACCGGAACGATCAGGGGGCTGTGTTCGAATTTATGGCTGACGCGCATGAAGGCTCCGATCATCACCACTTTGGCAATGATGAGGGCCTTGACCACGCCGATGAAATAATCGTCCAGATGGATATCGTATTGGGCCAACACGATTCTGCGGTAAAAAATGATGGCGCTGAAAAAAATGGCCAGGTAGATGAAGTTAAACAGGTATTCGGTGATCTCGTGCAGCAGGCGCTGCTTCCAGTGTTGCTGGGGGAGTGATGGTTCCATTGCCCTTTTCCATCGTAGCCGCGGTGATGTCTGCGCGGGGTGATTACCTGGTGCAGTGCGCCGGCGCCGCCCGGATCCGACACTTGCGGCCATGAGAGCGAGGGTCGGCCGGTCACTGACTCATGTGCCGCATAGCATGATGCGGCGTGCAGGCGCCCTCGCAACCGGAGCAGGGATACAGTGCCCTGCAAGGTTTCGGTAAGGTAACCCATGCCATGCCTCCTTGCCAACAGCATTGGACCAGGCTGCATCCAGCGACACGTCAACCGGCGGCTATGGTGATACGGGTGGTGGACGGCTCTGGTCATGGCTCGTGGGTTCCCTGCCGGGCAGCGGATGGCTTTCTGTGAATCTGTCGACAGTGCGGGTGCCAAGGTTTCGCGTTTTCTCAGTGCCGGTAGATAAAAATTCCCCGTCGATGGCGCCCGCCCCGCCTGAATCCGGGCGTTGGTGCTAGTCTCCAAGGGGACATGCTTTCGCGCGTTCCTGGAGGGTGGTCCGGCCTTCGCTGCGAGCGCGCAGACTGTGCGGACGAAGGCAATCATCATCGGAGAGGAAGGGATGACCGTGCTCAGGCGCCTGCGTGGATTCACCTTGCTGGAACTGCTCGTGGTCATGGCGATCATCGGCGTGCTCGCCGCCATCGCGCTGCCGCAATTCACGGCCTATCAGCGAGCGGCATCCGATCGGGCCGCGCAATCGGATGTGCGCAATGTGCTCACTGTGGCGATGGCCAATACCAGCCGGTGATGAGGCCGGGCAGAGGGCGGTGGGGTCGATCCGGTAACGCTGGTGGGGGCTAGCCCCGCTGCGACCTTCGACGCGGGTTGCCCGGCTGCGATCAGGCCTTAGGCTTGCGGTCGCGGGCGGTTTGTGACGCGGTGGCCCTGGACCCGGGCGCGCCGGCGCCGGCCTGCTCGTTCTCAAGCGCCTGCTCGGTGATGTCGTGATAGAGGCTGACCGTTTTGGTGGCAATAGCCTGCAGCTCAGGATGGCGATTAAAATGGGGCTCCATGCCTGCGGCGTCCCTGAGTGCCTTGGAGAGAAAGTTGATCTGGTAATCGGTGAGCTTCTCGCCGTTGTCGACGGCCTCCTTGATGCGCATCAGGCGGGGTATGCGCCGACCGTAGCTGCGCTTCATGACGGCCATGAGGACGCCCAGCTCGGCGGTTTTCTGGCTGATCTTCTTCAGCACGACGCTGTCCCCTCCTCGCTGGTATCAAGTCATCAACGTTAGTTGCCGTGCCTGTAGTCTACTCCCCATGCTGCACTGCTCGCCAGGATTCATTGCGCTCGTGGCCCTCGCAGCGCTGTAAAATGGCAGCACCCCGCGCTATGACCAGCCCTCCTTGCCCGGGCTGGCCGAGTCTGCGTCGACGACGCCGTAATTGAAAACGCTGGGCATCGGGTTTGCATCCTTGAATCAATGCGCTACGTTAGTGATGCAAGCCGGTGCTGCCACGCATCTGCGCGGGATCGACCGGCGCGTGGCGGTTCGCGGGGCCTGCTCATGTCAGCTCGGCGCGCAACGTCCGGGCTTTCCGCCCAGGAACCGGCGGCTGAAGCGGCAGGGGTTGGGGTGATCGCTGTCGCGGGCCTTGCCCGGGTCTGCGGGCGGGCGTCGAGCGTTGCCGGCACGGTCGTCGTCGAAGACCCGGGCGCCAGCCATTGCGGGGATGGCTGCGAGGGGTGGCGCTGGTGATGGTCTGGATGCGTCGCGGGGCGACGTCTGTGGAGCAGTGCGATGTGGTGCGGTTGTGGTGAGCGTTTGGGCGTGAAGTCTCCGCTTCGGTGGGCAATGTGGGTGCTGGCACTGTGTTGCCTCGGGGCCTCGGCGCAGGCCGATGCGGCGCCCGCGCGGTCCGGACTCACGGAGGATGAAGCCAACAGCATCAGCGTGTTTCGCAGCGCCAGTCCGGCGGTGGTGTATGTCACGAGTACGGCGGTGCGGCGTGATCTGTTTTCTCTTAACGCGGTCGAGGTGCCACAGGGCTCGGGTAGCGGTTTCGTGTGGGACCGGCAGGGTTATGTCGTCACCAATTTTCACGTAATCAGCGGCGCCGATCGCCTGATCATCACGCTGAGCGATCAATCGCAATGGGCGGCCAAAGTGGTGGGTGCCGCACCGGAAAAGGACCTGGCCGTATTGAAGGTGGGCGCACCGCCAGCGGCGCTGCGGCCCCTGCCTCTGGGCAATTCCGATGAGCTCGAAGTGGGGCGGAAAGTGCTGGCCATTGGCAATCCGTTCGGCCTCGACACGACCTTGACCACAGGCATCGTCAGTGCCCTGGGTCGGGAGATAGAAGCCGTCAACGATCGCAAAATCCGCGACGTCATCCAGACGGATGCAGCCATCAACCCCGGCAACTCGGGGGGGCCGCTGCTGAACTCACAGGGACAGCTCATCGGCGTCAATACTGCCATCTACAGCCCCTCGGGGGGCTCTGCCGGTATCGGCTTCGCGATCCCCGTCAACACGGTCAAGCGCTACGTGCCCCAGCTGATCAGGTACGGCAGGATACGGCGGCCGGTGCTCGGTGTGGAGCCTGCCAATGAGCGCTGGTCGCGCAGCAGGGGCATCGAGGGCATTGTCGTGGCCCAGGTGCAGCCTGGCTCACCGGCAGATCGCGCCGGCATGCGGGGGGCTGCGATGGGCCGGCAGGGAGGCGTCATTCTGGGTGACGTCATCCTGGCGATCGACGGTCGCAGGGTGGGCTCTGTCGATGATATGCTCGGCGCGCTGGAAGAGGTCGACCCAGGCGAGACCGTCGTCATTCGCGCCCAGCGCGACCAGCGCGAGAGGGAGTACCGGATCCGGTTCGATTGACCGGCGGGCGCTGTCCATGCCGCGATGGAGCGCTTAAATCGGCTGGATCATATATTATTGGCTGGCTGTGTGAAATTGCAGCGCGTTCTACATGTTTATGAGGTCCTTGCCCATGAGAGTGATAGCCGCTATCGTGCTAGCTGGAGCAGCCGTGACGGGTATGGCTGAGTCTCCGCCGGAGTCAACGCCTGATATCGTGCTCAGCCGGTGTCAGACCTGCCATGGTGAGCGCGGCAGCGCGGCAATTCCGGGTTGGCCCGATATCGCGGGTCTGCCTCAGGCGGTCTTTTCCAGCAAGCTCAAAGGGTATCGTGGCCAGCAGAACCCCGAGAGTGTCATGGCGGAGGCGGCGCACGATCTCTCCGATGAAGAAATTGCCCGACTGGCCCGCTACTATGAAGCACTCGCCCATTGAGTGGTCTGCGCTCGACGGGCAGGGTCGGTGACTGTCGGCGTTGTGCTTGATTCCCGTCAATGCGCTCTGCCCGGTGATGAGAGGATAGTAAGGCTTTCCCTTGCGGTCGCTTCATCGAGGGGATGGTGGGCAAACAAAATCAATAAGAGGACGGAGAAGCCATGGCAACGTATAAAAAGGTTCTGATAGCTGTCGATTTGTCCGAGAACTCCAGGCTGGTCGTCAAGCGAGCGGAAGACCTCTTCGCCAACAGCGACGTTGAGCTGCACCTGGTACATGTCGTGGTGCCGGTGGTAGGCGATTACTCGTTCGAGCTGTCCTTGTCGGACTACGACGACTTTCAGCACGCGCATCGACGCGCGGTGGGCAAGGAGCTCGCCAAATTGATGGAGGATACCGGTCTTCATGTGCCTGAAGACCGCATTCATCTGCTGTCCGGGCATGTGGCCAGAGAAATCCACAAGCTGGCGGCGGAGCTGGGGGCAGATCTTCTGGTGATCGGCAGCCACGGCTACGGAGCCATCCTGTCGGTGCTGGGTTCCACTACCAGCGCCGTGCTGCACAACATCAGCTGTGATGCGCTGACGGTGCGCGTGTAGCCCCCGCCGGCGTTGCCGCCAGGGTTTGACCGGCGGCGCCAGGCGCCGGTGGTGGCAGTGGTTGGCTGGGTCAGGCGCCTCAGCGTCGGGGCTGTGGTGGTGAGTCCGGCGGCTCCGGCATGGGTGCGGGTTCACTGCGGCGCAGCCTCTCGAATGCCTTCAGTTCCCAGCCACGCAGGGCGACCATCATGCTGGTGCCGTGGCGTTCGGCGAGCGCAGAGTGCGCGTCATCGTCATGCAGGTGCCGAAACTCCCTGGTCAGTTTTTCGATGAGGCGCAACATGACGCCTGCCGAGTGCCTCGACAGCATGCCCGAGACAAACCTGCGCGTCTCTCCCGGCGCATCGAAGCGGGAATCGAAGAAGTCTGACTGCACCTGACTCTCAAAGAACTGCTCGATGGGTCCCCCTTTGATCCAGCCGAAGTCCTGATTGATCAGCAGTCGGACGCGGTTGCCGGGTTGCAGTTCTATCAGCTTGAGACGGTCCAGCTGTGCCAGTGCGCGGATGGCTTCCGTGTGGGAAATCCTGTAGGTCTGCAGCACGTCATCGAGCGTCCAGCGGTTGGTGACGCAGACGGCGATCAGCAGCAGTCGGATGTCACTGACCAGCAGCGCTTCCTGCTCCGGGCTCAGCTGGCTGATCATCGGTCGATCTTTGCCAGACAACTCGATCAGGTCGCCGAGGCGCAAGTCCATCATCTGGCAGATGCTTTCCAACCGCCGCAGCGAAAAATCGCGCCCGCTGAACAGGCGCTTTACGCTCGATTCACTCAGGTCCAGATGCCTGGCGACGTCCTGGTACGTCAAGCCCCGGGCGTGCAGCGCCTGTTTGAGCGCCTTGACCAGAGCATAGGTCTCGCTCAAGGAAATTCCTCTCGGTGGACGTAACGGTATCGGATAATAGTACTTTGCGGAATGTATATCGATACTTGATCGATTGCGGTTTCGCATTTCAGTGCCTCCCCCTATTGTTGTCAGGGCGTGCAACGCAGCGCTCGACAAATCAACGGAAGGGAGAACCACCCATGGTCGTCGAAGAAATGCAGGGCAACAGCAGGAGCTGGCTTGGCTTCGTCAAGATCTCCTTTGTGCTATCTGTGCTGGCAGTCATTGCCGGCATCGTCATGATGCCGATCGACCTTGTAATGAAGGGCTACATGGCCGTGAGTGCGCTGTTTCTGGTCAACTCCACGATCACGCTCTCGAAAACGCTGCGCGATGAGCACGAGAGCGAGCGCCTGATCAACAAGATCTCAGAGGCCAAGACCCGCAAGATCATCAAGGAATTTTCGGACGATTGAGTGCGGCAGTCGGCGGCGTTAGGCGGCTTCGGCCGCGTTACCGCCAGAGTGCAGGAGCAGAGGGTTTCAGCATGAATCTGGTAAGAAAACTCAATACCCTGGTGCGCAGTGTGGCCCGGGAATCCGCGGAGTCGGTGATTGACGTCAATCAGATACGGATTTTCGAACAGGAAATCCATGATATGGAGCAGGGTCTGGGCGTCGCCAAGCGGCAGCTTGCGGAGGTCATGGCCCAGCGCCTGCAGCTTGAGCGCGAGAGCAAGGCGGCCGCCGAGCGCATCGCTGCCCGGGAAGAGCAGGTGCGCCGAGCGCTGAACGAGCGGCGCGAGGCGGCAGCGCAGGCGCTGGCGCAGGATATTGTCGCAGTGACGCGATCGCGGGAGGATTGCGAGGGCACCATCGCGCTGTTGCGCCAGCGGGAGGACGTGTTGGTCGGTCGCTTGAAGCGGGCTGCGGGGCAGCTGCAGTACTACCGGCGCCAGTTGGCTCTTGCGCGTTCTGTGGATGCGTCCCAGCGCGCCACGAGCCGCCTGGAAGGCAGCGCCGCGGCGTTGGGGTGTGAAGCCGACGGGCTCGAACAGACCCTCGCCAGAATCCTGCGCAACCAGGCCCTGGCGGACGACCGGTTGGATGCTGCGGTCGATGTGGAGCGGGCGCTGCAGGGCGAACTCGCGCAGGTAACCGAGGCCATGGCGGTAGCAGCCAGCGCAGAGCAGGTGAGCGCGGTGATCGAGCGCCTGCGCGGTGGTGCTGATCCCGGTGGCGCACCGGCAGGCGGTTGACGGCAGGCGCCTCGAGCGCTCCCGGGCAGGGTCCGCCCGGGAGCGCTGTCATTGGCTGCGCTGGCTGGACGCGTTCTCGATGAGCACAGGTTGCAGTTGGGCCTGGTCCTGCTGCCACGCGTTGTTCACCCAGGCCAGAAATGCCAGGCCGACCAGGGCCGTAGAACTGCCGGCAATAATGCCGGAGAGCAGGGTGCCGACGATGCTCAGGTTGAGCGTTTCGTCGGCGATGCCCTGCACGGTGCGCGCCCCGGCGTAGGCGATGGCACCGCCCGCCACCGGCGCGATGCCGGCTCGGTTGATCAGCGCCAGCAGGCTGTCCTTTGAGAGTTCTTCATCGTAGTACAGCGCATAGAGCCGCCAGCAGAGCGTGAGGTCTGCGACAGTCAACATGAGCTGTTTGGGGACTTCGAACACCGGAGTGGGGATCGACGAAGCGGCGGTCGACCCCAGGGCGAATTCAAGGATGATCGCCAGGGAACGGCGTTGTTTCTGTTCAAGTGTCAGTTCGGACATGAGGTCCCCCGTCGAACCTGCGAGCGCAAGCCACTATGGCACCGTCGTCCGGCGCCGCCGCCCGGCGGACTCCCCCTACAGGGGAATCCGAATCTTCTGGCCCGGATAGATCAGGTCGGCGTCCCGGATGACCTCCCGATTGGCCTCGAAAATCTTTGTATACAGCATGGCTTCGCCATAGAACTGCTTGGCCAGTTTTGACAGCGTATCACCGGATTGAATTTCATAGAATTCGACGGCGCCTTCGGCCGGGGGCGCCGTGAGCCCGTCCGCCACGACCTTCTCGACGTCCTTGATATTGCCCGCCATCAGTACCGCCTTTTCCTTGGCTTCGGCGCTGTCCGCCTGCCCCGTCAGTGTGGCGACGCCATCCTGATACGCCACCTGCAAGCCGCTGACGCCGGGATTATTGGCTTCGACATGCGACTTGATATCGTCCGCTGCGCTGGCGTCCTCCTTGATGACGCCGTCGCCCTTGTTTCTGAGAAAATCGAAAAGCCCCATGGTCTGGTCCCTCTTGAAGTTATTGTGCGGTTTGACCGGCAGCTTTTGATGCTAACAGCTCCGTTGCCCGTGGGCAATCGAGCTGGGCAGCGCGCAGCAAAGCCAGCTCATTGGCCGCCACTGAAGCGCGCCACTGCGCGGTGTTGGTCGTCGAGCAGCAGCAGCCAGCGGCCCTCTTCGATCCGCCAGCTGCGCACCGCTGCCAGCGTTGTGAGAAAGTGCTGTTCCAGCGCCATGCCCGTCGGGCAGGCCTTGCGGGTGCTCGCCATCTGCCCCAGTTGCAGGCCGTCCTCGCCGGTGAGCGCATAGCTGCCCGTGTAGCGGTTGCAGCCGGCGAAACCGCCCGCCCGTCCATCCTCGGCAGTGAGCTGCAGCGTGGGGGGCTGCGCAGCGGCGTCGGCTGCCACGGCCTCCCCGTCGAGCTCGGTCAGCGTCCACTGGGTGCCGGTCAGCGCCATGGTCGGTGCCGCGCTGCGCGCGGGGACGCGCTGCAGGATGATGCGGATCAGTCCGCTGTCAGCGGGCTGCAGCGCGTCGACGTGCTCGGTCGAGGTGAACAGGAGTCTATCGCCGGCGTGAATGGTAGCGCGCAGCGCGTAGCGGTGGCGGGCATCGATCAGCGCGGGATCGAAGCTCAGGCTGACGCGATAGGGCGGCGCGCCAAGGTCATCCTGCGTTTTCTCTGCAATCAATACCGACGTGGCGTCCATGCGCGAGACATCTTCCATGGTGACGCGCAATGTGGCGCCAGGCGGGAGCGCCATGCGCTCGCGATAGAGGACTTCGGCGGTAATCGTCGTCATGGCTGTACTGTCCATCGCGGGGTCGGTGCAGGCCGCAAGCTGACAGACCAGGGTCAGCAGCAATGCCAGTCGGGTGGCTGGTCGTCGCATCAGGGGACGCATCATGACTTCGTTCCTCCGCCACGCGCCGCTGTCATCAGCCGTGGTGCTGTCTGATAAAGTTACCCAGCAGTCGATAATCCCGCTCCCTGGGGCTGGTCTTGCGCCAGGCCAGGCCGATGGAACGGCTGATCCTGGCCTCGTCGAATGCCCGGGTTGCGGCGTCGGTGCCGCTGAGTATTCTGGCGTTCACGGCCATCTCTGGCAACAGCGTGATGCCGATATTATTGGCCACCATCTGTACGATGGTGTTGAGGCTGGTGGCGGAAAAGGGTACCGAGAACTGGTTGCTCTTGAGCTTGCAGGCGTCGAGCGCGTGGTCCCGCAGGCAGTGGCCGTCCTCCAGCAGCAGCAGGTCCTGCCCCTGCAGGTCGCGGGTGTGCAGCGCGGGCCGCTGCAGCAGCGGGTGATCCGGCGGACAGCACAGCAGCAGGCGGTCGTCGAACAGCGGCATGAGTTCGGCGTTATCGACGGCATAGGGCAGCGCCAGCAGGAGTATATCCAGCTCGCCGAAGGTCAGCGCGTCGACCAGGTTGGCGCTCAGATCTTCGCGGATGTAGAGCTGGCATTTGGGGTAGGCGACGCGCAGTGCGTTGAGCAGTTCGGGCAGAATGAACGGCGCTATGGTGGGGATCACCCCCAGCCGCAGTTTGCCGCTGAGAGGTTCGCGCGAGGCGTCGCAGAGGCTGATGAGGTCTTCGACGTGGTTCAGAATCGTCCTGCTGCGGGCGACGAATGCCTCTCCCAGCGGGCTCAGCATGACGCGGCGGTGGTCCCGCTCCACCAGGACGACGCCCATGTTCTGCTCGAGCTCCTGTATGCCGGTGCTGAGCGTGGATTGCGACACGTGGCACTGCTCGGCGGCTTTGCCGAAATGGCGGGTGCGGCCCAGCGTGCAGAGGTATTTCAACTGTTTTAAGGTGGGCGCGTGGCTCATCGGAAAAATCGATCGGGGCAATATATAAAATTCATTGTACAGATTGTATGCTTGCGCATAGGCTGATCTCAAGCCCATTGGAGAGGCCCAGGCGCAAGCGCCGTGCAGCCCTTGCGTCTTCATCAGAATGCTTCAGGAGAAACCGATGTCTTTGAAAGATTCCAAAACCGAAGAAAATCTGAAGGCTGCCTTCGCCGGCGAGTCCCAGGCCAATCGTCGCTATCTCTACTTCGCCGCCAAGGCCGACGTCGAGGGTTATAACGATGTGGCAGCGGTTTTCCGCTCGACCGCCGAGGGTGAAACCGGCCACGCGCACGGCCACCTCGAATACCTCGAGGAAGTGGGCGATCCCGCTACCGGACTGCCGATCGGCAGCACGTCCAACAACCTCAAGGCCGCCATCGCCGGTGAGACGCACGAGTACACCGACATGTACCCGGGCATGGCCAAATCGGCCCGGGAAGAGGGCTTTGACGAGATCGCCGACTGGTTTGAGACGCTGGCCAAGGCCGAGCGCAGCCACGCCAACCGCTTCCAGAAGGCGCTGGATGCGCTCGACGACTAAGCAGCGTTGAGGGCCCTGGCCCGGGAGCGCGAGCGTCCCGGGCTGCGCCCATGGATTGCCAGTGGCCTCGGGGCTTCAACAGCAGAGGGTTTTAGCCATGAGCAATAGCAAACCGCCGCCTCGGGAGGGTAGCCTGGATGCTCCCACCCGGCACCCGCTTGATTGGCGATCGGCCGCATTCTATGACCGCGCCACGCTGAATCGTGAGCTGGAGCGCGTGTACGACATCTGCCACGGGTGCCGGCGCTGCGTCAGCCTGTGCGAGGCGTTTCCCACCTTGTTCGACCTGGTGGACGAATCGGAGACCATGGAAGTCGACGGGGTAGACGCGGCGGATTACAGCAAGGTGGCCGACCAGTGCTATCTCTGCGACATGTGCTACATGACCAAGTGCCCGTACGTGCCCCCGCACGAGTGGGCGGTGGACTTTCCCCACCTGATGCTGCGCAGCAAGGCGGTGGACTTCAAGGAAAAGGGCGCGTCCCTCCGCAACCGCATGCTGACCAGCACCGACCTGGTGGGCAGGGCGGCAACCATCCCGGTGGTCGATGTGACGGTCAACGCCCTCAACGCCAATGCAACCTTCCGCAAGCACCTCGAGGGCGTCGCCGGCGTGCACCGCGAGGCGCCGGTGCCGCGCTATCACAGCAAGACCCTGCGCAAACGGGTGGGGCCGATGACCGGCGAGATCAACCCGGTCCCGGTGGGGCAGACCACCGGCAAGGTGGCGCTGTACGCCACCTGCTACGGCAACAATAACAGCCCCGAGGTGGGCGTGGATATCTACAAGGTATTCCAGCATAACGGCGTCCAGATAGAGCTGGTGCCGTCTGAGCGTTGCTGCGGCATGCCCAAGCTGGAGCTGGGCGACCTGGAATCGGTGGACCGCGCCCGGCAGGCCAATATCCCGGTGCTGGCGGCGCTGGTCGACCAGGGCTATGACCTGATCGCCCCGGTGCCCTCCTGCGTGCTCATGTACAAGCAGGAGCTGCCGCTGATGTTTCCCGACGATCCCGACGTGCTCAAGGTAAAGCACGCCTTTTACGATATCTTCGAGTACCTGTGGCTGCGCCACAAGGGCGGCGCCCTCAACACCGAATTCAAGCGCGGCCTGGGTGACGTCAGCTACCACGTCGCCTGTCACCTGCGGGTGCAGAACGTCGGCATCAAGGCCCGCGACATTCTGAGCATGGTGCCGGACACCCGCGTTCACGCCCAGGAGCGCTGCTCCGGGCACGACGGCACCTATGCCGTGCGCGTGGAGACGCACGACAATTCGGTGAAGATCGCCCGTCCGGTGGTGCGCAAGATCGATCAGCTCAAGCCTGATCATCTGGCCAGCGATTGCCCGATGGCGGGCACCCAGCTGGCCACGCTGGCGCAGTCCGTCAGCCGTTCGCAGCATCCTGTCACCCTCTTGCGCAAGGCCTATGGCCTGCCTGGCCCGGAGTAATGTATGAAAAAGCTGTCCCGCGCCGATCTGTGGTCGCTTGAAGAGTATGCCGAGCGCCGCCCGGCGTTCCGCGCTCAGGTCATCGCTCACAAGAAGCTGCGCCAGGTGGCGCTCGACGAACACGCCCGCCTCTATTTCGAGGACGAGACCACGGTGCGCTATCAGATTCAGGAGATGCTGCGCATCGAGAAGGTGTTCGAGGCCCAGGGCATCGAAGACGAACTGGAGGCCTACAATCCGCTCATTCCGGACGGTTCCAACTGGAAGGCGACCTTCATGCTGGAATACGACGACCCGCAGGAGCGCCAGCGCCGGGTGACGCAGCTCATAGGCATCGAGGACAAGGTCTGGGTGCAAGTGGAGGGCTGCGACCGGGTCTATGCCATCGCCGATGAAGACCTGTCGCGCGACGACGGCACCAAGACCTCAACGGTGCACTTTCTGCGCTTCGAGCTGACCCGGGACATGGTCAGCGCGGTCAGCAGCGGTGCCGCCATCAGCGCCGGCATCGATCACCCGGGGCTGCCGGTCGCGGGCCTCGCGCTGCCGGACCCGGTCCGCGCCGCGCTGGCCGCTGACCTGGTGCAGCCCGCGCCCCACTGAGCGTCGCCACGGCCGGCAGCGCCTCGCGCAGCGGCACCGCGGACCACGCTGCGGGCCAGCAACCGCTGCAGGCCGGGCGCTGTCCGCGGGCGTTGCCCGGGCCCTGTCTAACTTGGTAGAGTGGGGGCGTTGTGCGAATGACAGGCCAGGCGGGCGGTAGCCGCTGGCGTCAGACAAGGGGCAATAGCGGATCCTGCGGCCGGCACCGGGCGTTCACGGCGCGATGCCGGCCGGGGTCCTGTGCCGAGTGATGGAGCTGCGGAGCAATGGAGCGTCACATGAAGAGAGCGCATGCAATCGTCGAGCTGTGTTGGGCGGGGGTCGCCGCCTGCATCCTTTCGAGCCACGCCGTGGCCGGTGAAGGCCCGCACTGGGAGTACAGCGGGCCCCATGGCCCCGCGCAATGGGGTGAGCTGTCCGAGGAATTCGCCACCTGCAGCGTCGGCAGCAATCAGTCGCCCATCGATATCCGCAAGGAAAATATCGTCAAGGCCGATCTGACGCCGCTGCATCTGAACTACCAGGTGCAGACCACCGAGATCGTGAACAACGGCCACACCCTGCAGATCAACGTCGAGAAGGGTGCCTACCTGGAGGTCGATGGCCAACGCTTCGAGCTTGCACAGTTCCACATGCACTCGCCCAGCGAACACACCATCGACGGCGACCACTATCCGCTGGAGCTGCACTTCGTGCATTACAGCCCCGAAGGTGAGGTGGCGGTCCTGGGGATACTGTTCAAAGAGGGTGAAAGGCATCCGTCGGTGACCCGGGTGGAGGATGTCGCCCCGGCCAAGGGCGAGCGGGCAGCGCTGCGGTTTGCGCTGACCGATCTGGTAAAAAAGAGCGAAATTCCCTCCTATTACCGCTACAGCGGCTCACTGACCACGCCGCCCTGCAGCGAAGGCCTGCGTTGGTTTCTGTGGCCCGCGCTCATCGAGGTCTCCAAGGAGCAGATCGATGCCTACGTGAAACTGATCGGCCACGATGCGCGCAATGTCCAGCCGCTCCATGGGCGCATGGTGCTGTTTGCCGAGTGAGCGGGCAGCGCCGGCGCCTGGTTGCCGCGGCGTGCCCTCCGACGATGGACCATCAAACTAGGCCGTTACTGGGAGCCGCGCACACATGAAGACGAGAGCAGCAGTCGCGTTTGCCCCGGGCAAGCCCCTGGACGTGATCGAGGTCGATCTCGAGGGCCCGCGGGCCGGCGAGGTGCTGGTTGAGATCAGGGCGACGGGCGTCTGCCACACCGATGCCTTTACCCTGTCCGGCGAGGACCCGGAGGGGGCGTTCCCCACCATCCTTGGCCACGAGGGCGCCGGGGTGGTCGTCGAGGTGGGGCCGGGCGTGACCAGCCTGCGGCCGGGCGATCACGTCATCCCGCTCTATACCGCGGAGTGCCGGCAATGCGAATACTGCCTGCACCCCCGAACCAACCTCTGTCAGGCCGTGCGCGCTACCCAGGGTCAGGGCCTGATGCCGGACGGGACCAGCCGCTTCTCGCTCGACGGCAGGCCGCTGCTGCACTACATGGGGTGCTCCACGTTCTCCAACTACACCGTGCTGCCGGAAATCTCCCTGGCGAAGATTCGCGAAGACGCCCCCTTCGACAAGGTCTGCTACATCGGCTGCGGCGTCACCACCGGCATCGGTGCGGTCGCCTTCACCATGAAGGTGGAGCTCGGCGCGACGGTCGCAGTGTTCGGACTCGGCGGTATCGGCCTCAACGTGATCCAGGGCGCGCGCATGGTGGGTGCCGCGCGCATCATCGGCGTTGACGTCAACCCGGCCAAGGTCGAGCTGGCCAGAAAATTCGGCATGACCGATTTCGTCAACCCCCGGGACGTCGACGATGTGGTCGATCACATCGTGCAGCTCACCGGTGGCGGCGTCGACTACAGCTTTGAATGCATCGGCAATGTCAAAGTGATGCGCCAGGCGCTGGAGTGTTGCCACAAGGGGTGGGGTCAGAGCTGTATCATCGGCGTCGCCGGCGCCGGCCAGGAGATCGCCACGCGCCCTTTTCAGTTGGTGACGGGGCGATCGTGGCGCGGCACGGCCTTTGGTGGTGCCCGGGGTCGCACCGATGTGCCGCGCATCGTCGACTGGTATATGGATGGCAGGATCAATATCGATGATCTCATCACCCATACCATGCCCCTGCAGGACATCAACCGCGCCTTCGACCTGATGCACAGCGGCGAGAGCATCCGCTCCGTGGTCGTTTATTGACCGGCGCCATCGCGCCTCAATACCGGGCGCGCGATGCCGTGGCCTTGCGACGGCACAGCGGTTACGATCAGTGGTCCGCTGGCGTGCTGGCAGCGCTGCATCCGCGAGCGCGCGACGCCTGGTGGCGTGGTGCTCGAAGGAGGGTGGCCGGGGTCGCGCGATGCCTGCGCCCACCTCGGTGAGTGGCCGGAACGCCTACGATAACGACAACTCCAAGGGAGGCAGCGCGCATGGAGGGAAGCTCCGAACTGACCACCGCGGTCGCGGACATCGTCGCGGACATCGTCGAGGCAGACAAGCACCGTCCAGGGGCCTTGCTGCCCATTCTCCATGCCATTCAGGACCAGCTGGGTTATGTCCCGCCAGCCGCAGTGCCGCTGGTGGCGCGGGGGCTGCACCTGTCCCGTGCAGAAGTCCATGGCGTGATCAGCTTTTACCACGGCTTTCGCACCAGTCCACCGGGCCGGCACGTGCTGCAGGTCTGTCATGCCGAGGCCTGCCAGGCGATGGGCAGTCGCGCGCTGGCAGCGCATGCCCGGGACCGGCTCGGCGTCGAGTTCGGCCAGACCACGGCGGACGGCGCGATCACGCTGCAGGCCGTCTACTGCCTGGGTAATTGCGCCTGCCCGCCATCGGTACGGATCGGCGACGCCATCCATGCCAGAGTCGACGCAGCCAAGTTCGACCGGCTGGTCGCAGAGCTTACGAACGGCGAGGCTTGAGTGATGACGACACGCTATTTCGTGCCCCGTGAGACCACCGCCTGCGCCCTGGGTGCCGAGCAGGTGGCCAGCGCCCTGCAGCTGCTGCTGGGCGACGGAGAAGGCCTCGAGCGCAATGGCTCGCGCGGGGCGTATTGGCTCGAACCCCTGCTCGAAGTGGCGGCGGCCGGCCGGCGCGTCGCCTTCGGCCCGGTTGCGCCCGGTCAACTTCCGGATATTGTGGCCGCGGTGAGGGCCGGCCAGCCCGAGCGGCACCCCGATTACCTGGGGCCGGTCGACGAGTTGCCCTTTCTGGCTCGCCAGCAGCGGCTGACGTTCGCCCGCGTCGGCGTGGCCGACCCGCTGTCGCTCGAGGACTACCGTGCCCAGGGCGGCTGGCGGGCCCTGGAGCGGGCGCTGACCCTGACGTCCCAGGCTATTATCGACGAGCTCAAGCAATCCGGCCTGAGGGGGCGCGGCGGCGCCGCCTTCCCCGTGGGCATCAAGTGGCAGACGGTACACGATGCGCCGGCAGACCAGAAATACATCGCCTGCAACGCCGACGAAGGCGACTCGGGCAGCTTCGCCGACCGCCTGTTGATGGAGTCCGACCCCTATCAACTGATCGAGAGCATGGTGATTGCCGGATGCGCGGTCGGTGCTACGCAGGGTTATATCTATCTGCGCTCCGAGTACCCGCTGGCCCGTGACTTTCTCACGCGGGCCATCGAGACCGCCCGCGACGCTGGCTTCCTGGGGGAGTCGGTGCTGGGCTCGGGTCGGGCCTTCGAGCTGGAGCTGCGCCTGGGTGCGGAGGCGTACATCTGCGGCGAAGAGACCTCGATGCTGGAGAGCCTCGAGGGCAAGCGCGGCATGGTGCGGGTCAAGCCGCCGGTGCCGGCCTTGCAGGGCCTGTTCGGGCAACCCACGGTGGTACACAATGTGTTGACGCTGGCGGCGGTGACGACCGTGCTGGCCCACGGTGCTCAGCACTACTGCGATTTCGGCCAGGGGCGCTCGCGCGGCACACTCGCGCTGCAGCTGGCGGGCAACGTCCGCTGCGGTGGCTTGGTTGAGCTGGCATTTGGCGGCACGCTGCGTGAACTCATTGAGGATTTCGGTGGCGGATCCTTCAGTGGCAGACCGGTGCGGGCGGTGCAGGTTGGCGGACCGCTAGGCGCCTACCTGGCCGAGTCGCAATGGGATACGCCGTTGGACTACGAGGCCTTCGCCGCGGCCGGTGCGATGCTGGGTCACGGCAGTGTGGTCGTGTTCGATGACACCGTGGACATGGCCGCACAGGCGCGCTTTGCCATGGCGTTCTGCGCGCTGGAGTCCTGCGGCAAGTGCACGCCCTGCCGCATCGGCTCGGTGAGGGGGGTCGAGCTGATCGACCGGCTGGTGGCCAGCGACCACGGCGAAACGCTGGTCCCGCAGCTGCTGGAACTGTGCGAGACCATGGAGCTGGGCTCGCTGTGCGCGATGGGCGGGCTGACGCCGATGCCGGTGCGCAGCGCGCTGCAACATTTTCCCGCTGACTTCGGTCTCGGGGGGGAGGGTTAGCGCCATGCTGCAATTCTATCAACCCGAGCAGGACCTGGGCACGCCGGACCCGAAGTCGGACCGGAGCGTCACGCTCACCATCAACGGGTTCGCGGTCAGCGCGCCCGCCGGCAGTTCGGTCATGCGTGCCGCGGCGCTGGCGGGCATCAAGCTGCCCCGCCTGTGCGCCACGGATGCGCTCGAGGCCTTTGGCTCCTGCCGGGTGTGTCTGGTGGAGATCGCCGGCAGGCGCGGCTTTCCGGCCTCCTGCACCACGCCGGTGGAGGAGGGCATGGTGGTGAACACCCACAGCCCCAAGCTGGCGCAGCTGCGGCGCAACGTGGTCGAGCTCTACGTCTCGGACCACCCGCTCGACTGTCTGACCTGTGCGGCCAATGGCGACTGCGAGCTGCAGGACACGGTGGGCGAGGTCGGCCTGCGCCAGCAGCGCTTCGGCACCGTCGGCGCCGATCACCTCGGGCAGCCCAAGGACGTCTCCAATCCCTATTTCACCTTCGATCCCTCCCGCTGCATCGTCTGTTCGCGCTGCGTGCGGGCCTGCGAGGAGGTGCAGGGAACCTTCGCCCTGACGGTGGCGGGGCGGGGTTTCGACTCCATCATCGCCGCGGGACAGGGCGAGTCCTTCATCGATTCCGAGTGCGTCGCCTGCGGCGCCTGCGTCAAGGCCTGCCCCACGGCGGCGCTGATCGAAAACAGCGTGGTGCAGCACGGGATGCCCGAGCAGGCGATAGTGACCACCTGTGCCTACTGCGGCGTGGGCTGCTCCTTCCGGGCGGAGATGAGCGGCAACACGCTGGTGCGCATGGTGCCCGACCGCCACGGCAAAGCCAACGAGGGCCATGCCTGCGTCAAGGGCCGCTTCGCCCTGGGCTACGCCACCCATCCCGACCGCATCCGCACGCCGATGATCCGCGACGCCATCGATCAACCGTGGCGCGAGGTGTCCTGGGACGAGGCGCTGGAGTTCGCGGCGCGGCGCTTGCGCGATATTCAGGCCCGCCACGGCCGCAACAGCATCGGCGCCATCACTTCGTCGCGCTGCACCAATGAGGAGACCTATCTGGTGCAGAAGCTGGTGCGGGCGGTGTTCGGCAACAACAACGTCGACACCTGCGCCCGGGTGTGTCATTCGCCCACCGGCTACGGCCTCAAGGCCACGCTGGGCGAGTCGGCGGGAACGCAGAGCTTCGATTCGGTCGACAGCGCCGACGTGGTCATGGTGATCGGCGCCAATCCCACCGAGGCGCATCCGGTGTTCGGCTCCCGCCTGAAGCGGCGGCTCCGGGAGGGGGGGCGGCTCATCGTGGTCGATCCGCGGCGCATCGAGATCGTCGCCAGCCCCCATGTCAGCGCCTGTGAACACCTGCCGGTGCGGCCGGGCGCCAATGTGGCGCTGCTCAATGCCCTGGCCCACGTCATCGTCACCGAGGGCCTGCAGGATCAGGCCTTTATCGACGCCCGCTGCGAGCTGCCCGCCTTTGACAGATGGCGCGACTTCATCGCCGACCCGGACCGCTCGCCCGAGGCGACCGCCGCCGCGACCGGGGTGGACCCGCAGGACGTGCGCTCTGCCGCCAGGCTGTATGCCACCGCCCGCAACGCGGCCATCTACTATGGGCTGGGCGTGACCGAGCACAGCCAGGGCTCCACCGCGGTCATGGCGATCGCCAATCTGGCGATGCTGACGGGCAACATCGGGCGTGACGGCGTCGGCGTCAACCCCTTGCGCGGCCAGAACAACGTGCAGGGTTCCTGCGATATGGGGTCCTTCCCCCATGAGCTGCCCGGCTACCGCCATCTGTCGGATGCCGCCACGCGCGGTCTGTTCGAGGCGCAGTGGGGCGTCGCGCTCGATCCCGCGCCCGGGTTGCGCATCCCCAATATGTTCGACAGCGCGCTGGATGGCGACTTCAAGGGCCTCTATTGTCAGGGGGAAGACCTGGCCCAGTCCGATCCCAATACCCAGCACGTCGAGGCGGCGCTGCGGGCGCTGGAATGTCTCGTCGTGCAGGATATCTTCCTCAACGAGACGGCCCAGTTCGCCCACGTGTTCCTTCCCGGGTCGTCGTTTCTGGAGAAGAACGGCACCTTCACCAACGCCGAGCGGCGCATCTCGCCGGTGCGCAAGGTCATGCCGCCACTAGGCGGCAAGGAAGACTGGGAGGTGACGCAGGCGCTGGCCAACGCCCTCGGATACCCGATGCAATACCGGCACCCCGCGGAAATCATGGACGAGATCGCGCGCCTGACGCCGACCTTCGAGGGGGTCAGCTACGACCAGCTGGATCGGCTGGGGAGCATCCAGTGGCCGTGCAACGCCGACCACCCGGCCGGTACGCGCACCATGCACGAGCGGGAATTTGAGCGCGGCAAGGGATTTTTTGCGCTCACGCCGTTCGTGCCCACCGACGAGCGCGCCAGTCGCAGGTATCCGCTGCTGCTGACCACTGGCCGCATTCTGTCGCAGTACAACGTGGGCGCCCAGACCCGCCGCACGGACAACAGCCGCTGGCATGCCGAGGACGTGCTGGAGATTCACGCGGATGATGCCGAGCAGCGGGGTATCGTCGATGGCGACTGGGTGGGTATCTCCAGCCGGGCGGGCGATACGGTGCTGCGCGCCCGCGTGAGCGAGCGCATGCAGCCGGGTGTCGTCTATACCACCTTCCACCACCCCGGTTCCGGGGCCAATGTCGTCACCACCGACAACACCGACTGGGCCACCAATTGCCCGGAGTACAAGGTGACCGCGGTACAGCTGGAGAAAGTCAGCAGCCCCTCCGCCTGGCAGCAGCGCCATCGGGCCTTCAGGGAGCAGCAGCGCGGGCTGTGGCGGCAGCGGCAAGAGCGCGGCGCATGAGCATCGTGACGTCGGCGCCGCCGGCAGGTTTGGCCGCCGGCGCTGGGTCCGGGGCGGCGCTCGGTCGCGTCGAGCTGCGGCGCTGGCAGTCCGGCGAGGTCAGCAGCGGTAGCCAGGCGGTTATCGGCGAGAGCCCGGTGGCCCTGTGCTACAACGGGATCAGTCATGCCGTCATGATGGCGACGCCTGCCGATCTCGAGGATTTCGCCCTGGGATTCAGCCTCTCCGAGGGCATCCTTGGCCGCGCCGACCAGCTCCATGGCCTGGAGATCGCCTGGCATGCCAGCGGTGTCGAGATCGACATGGCGATCGCCGCCGAGGCCTTTGCCGGGCTCAAACAGCGGCGGCGGCAGTTGCTGGGCGTCAGCGGCTGCGGCCTGTGCGGGCTGGATTCGCTCGCGCAGGTGCTGCCCGAGCTCGCGCCGGTCGCGCAGGCGGTGTCGGTATCCCACGCCGCGCTGCAGCGGGCGCTGGCGGCCCTGTCCGACTGGCAGAACCTGCAGGCGCAGACGGGAGCGGCGCACGCGGCGGCCTGGTGTACGCCGGCTGGCGAAATCTGCCTGCTCAGGGAGGATGTGGGTCGCCATAACGCCCTGGACAAGCTGATCGGTGCCCACGCGCGGGCGGGGCGCAGCGCCGAGGGCTTTGTGCTGATCACCAGTCGCGCCAGCTACGAGCTGGTGCTCAAGGCGGCGCGGCTGGGCTGGCCCGTGCTGGTCGCGGTGTCGGGACCGACCACCATGGCCATCGAGTGTGCCCGCAGAACCGGGCTCACCCTGGCGGGTTTTGCCCGTGAGGGGCGCCACGAAATCTATAGCTTTGCGCACAGGATAGGGGAGCAGCGCGTATGAGCCAGGCAGCGCACTTGGTCAAGATGGCCAACCAGATAGCACTGAACCTCTCGGCTGCGGCCAGCGACGAGGACGCACTCGAGCTGACGGCGCAACATATCCGCAAGTTCTGGACCCCGGTGATGACGCGCAAGTTGGTCGACTATGCCGCCGGCGGTGGCGAGGGTTGCTCGCCGCTGGTCGCGCGCGTGATTCAGGAGCGATTGCAGACCCCGGCCTAGCCCATGGCCATCAGCAGCTTCCTCGGTCCGCGATAGGGCTGGCGGCCGTGACTGGTGAGCAGATTGTCGAGCAGCAGCAGGTCGCCGGGCTGCAGAGGTAGGGTGGTGGTCAGGGAGCGGTGGACGTCCGCCAGGTGCTTGAAATGACGGCTGGGGATGCGGGTGCCGTCGCCAAACAACACCTGCAGCGGGCGGCGCTTGCCGGGAGCCGCCGCTGCCAGCGGGTGGCGCGCCAGCTCGGCCCAGCTGGCGGCGCAGCGCCCTGCCTGCAGTACGCGATTGAACCATAGCCGCTCCCGGGTGACCGGATGCAGCAGGGTGGCGGGCAGGCGATTGCAGATGGCGGCGCTGCCATCGGCCTCCTGCCACTCTACGGTCAGCGCGTGCGCCTGGCAGGCGGCTTCAACGCCGGCCCGTGAGTCGGTGCCGAACACTGCCTGCCAGGTGCGAGGCAGGCGGCCGAGGCGCTGGGGGATGCGCAGCGCGGACGTCACGTGCTGGGGCTCGCCGGCCAGATGGCGCTGGTACTGCACGCCGCGTCGCTCGAACTCACTGCGAATGTCCGTGTCGATGTGCGCGTAGATGGCCCGGGTGTCGGCCAGCGTCGTTTCGCCGCCCCTCGTGGCAGGCGCTTCACAGAACAACAGCAGGTCCTGGGGGTGGCCGGCGATGTCGGCCAGTTCATTGTGCTGCAATACCGTCTCGGTGGGGCGCGGCGAGGGCTGCAGGGCCAGCAGTCCGGGGTGTGCCGGGCGCGGCTGCTCCTGCGGGGCGTTGTGCTCCGCGCCCTCGCTGGCAAAATACAGCGCTGCGAGGCGGTTGAATTCCGCAGCGTCCGCGATGTTGAAGCCGCGCAGCAGCAGCGCCCCGTATTTGCGCAGCAGGGGCTGCAGGTCGCCCCGGTGCTGGGTGAGCAGGGATGTCAGATCGCATTTCACGGAGTCGGCGCGCAATACCGCCGGCAGCTTCTGCGTGTTGATGAACCCGACCTTGCGTGCCAGTTCCAGTGCCGGACTGGCCTCCCTCGCCCGCGACGCCGTCGGCTTGCCGGCGATATCCAGTATCGATGCGGTCATCACGTTACCCTTTTTATTATTTATTATCGTACTGTCGCGCGCCCGCCTTCAGGCAATGGCTCGCCGCAGTGGCGCAGCGGCGGCGTGGCGCTGAGCGACCCGCTGCCACCGCTGCTCTGTCCGATCTTACCACGCCGGCCCCCCGGTGCAATCCGGTCGCAGTCGGTGGCGTGGGTCAGGAGTCCTTTTATCGCGGCCAAGCTGATATAATCGCGCCCGGCTGCGCTGGCCGATGCCCGCAGCGTCAGCCGCCGCATTTGAGTGCGTGTTGGCAGCGCGCAACTCGCTGAATTCAGGTAGTGTCCCGCGCTGTCGGATGCGGTGGACGGGATGCGCAAGGGTAGTTCCAGGTCAATCCAAAGGAGAAAGCGACGCGATGTCTCTAGCGAACAGAGTGGTGGTTATTACTGGCGGCGGCAGTGGCATGGGGCAGTTTGCCGCCCGCCGCTACGCCAACGAGGGTGCTAAGGTCGCCCTGCTCGATGTGAACGAGCAGGGGATGGCGCAAACGGCTGAAGGCCTTCAGAACATCCAGGCGTATCGCGTCGACATCACCGATCTGGCACAGGTGCGCACTGCCGTCGACGCGATCGAAAAGGACCTGGGGCCGATCTATCGGGTGATGAACTGTGCGGCCATCATGCCCTTTGGCAAGCTGGTGGAGCAGGACCCCGCGCTGCAGGTCAAGATCATGGACATCAACTGGAATGGCCTGGTCAATATCGCCACGACGACCATGAACAAGATGCTGCCCCGCAATGAAGGCGAGTTCGTCAGCTTTGCGTCCATGGCCGGTATCATGCCCACGCTGTTGACGGGGGCCTACTCTGCCTCCAAGGCCGCGGTGGTGTTCTACACCGAGACCCTGTACCACGAGCACAAGAGCAGCAACATCAAGTTCGCCTGCGTCTGCCCGCCGACGGTAGCCACACCGCTGCTGGAGCAGGCCCGCGACAACTGGCCGAAGATGCTCGACGCCGGTGGCGCCTACCTGACGCCCGTAGAGGTCATCGACGCGGTCGAAAAGGGTCTGGCCAAGGGCGAATTCTGGGTCTACCCGAACAAGGATGCCCGTCGGGGCGCCCTGGCTCGCCGCTTTATACCCGGCCTGATCTGGCAGCACATCCACCGCACCGAGGGCTGGTAGCGCACCGGTGACTGCGGCCGCAGGCAGTAACATCCCGGTGGCGCGCCGGTTCGGTTGAACCGGGCGCCGCTGGCGCGTCCACGGCGAGGCGCTGGGCCCCCAAGACTCTGGTATCCCGGGCTGGCTCGAACGATACATCTCAGCGCCAGGGATCGCGGGATACTGTCAATTCCCGCAGTTGATCAGCGGCGACGGTTCCTTGCCGTCAACCCGCAGCAGTGATCTCTTCCCGCGCAATTGATCCGTCGCAGTGAATGAACGCGATGGCGCAAGGGCTTGCGTAGTCGGCGATTTCGTGCTTAGTTTGTTGGCAGCGGGTGTGGGCCGCGGCGGTTGATGGCGGCGTCAAAGCGGTCAAAGCTGCCGGCCACACCGTCGTCGCGGGGTCGCATGGGGTGATGAGCAGTATGGAGATTGTGGTGGCATTGATCCGCCGGGCCGTCGTTGGGGTCGGCGGATGTTTGAGTGTCGTGGCAGCGTGTTCCGTCATGGCGACCACCGTTGCTCCCGGCGGCGCGGAGGGCGGGCTCCTCGAACGGCAGCGTGCGGCCTTCATGGAGGTGTATCCGGTCGCCGCCGCAGGGGATTGGAGCGCTGCAGAGGAGCGTGCCGCCCTGCTGCAGTCCTACCCGCTGTGGCCGGATTTGCGGGCTGCCTACCTGGCGGCCCGCGTGCGTGACGTCGATGTCGATCAGATCAGGGCACTTCTGGCCGAAAACGGCGAGGGCAGCGCGGCTCGCACGCTGCGCTATCGCTACGCGCTGCGGCTCGCCGCCGCGGGCGAGCACGAGTCCTTCATGCAGCTCTACCGCCAGTACTACGACGGGCGCGACATGGCCCGCCTGGATTGTCTCGCCGTGCGGGCGTTGATCGCGCAGGGTGAGCAGGCAGAGGTGGTCGAGCGCGGACTCAGGCTCTGGCGCGTCGGCCGCAGTCAGGTCGACGAATGCGACCCCGTGTTCGAGCATCTGCGCGCCAGCGGGCAGTTGGGGCCCAAGGCGTACCGGGAGCGCTTCGATCTGGCGGTGGATGCGCGCAATTACCGGCTCGCCGCCTATCTGGCCAAGTCTCTCGGCCCGGCGGATCGCGAGGAGGCTGCCGCCTGGCTGCGTGCGCAGGGCCAGTCCGAGGACTTTGTGCTTGCGCACAGCGGCTACGCCGATGTGCCCGTTACCCGCCGGCAGTTGCTTCATGCGCTCAGGCGCATCGGCTATCCGGACCCTGCTCGGGCACATGAGCTGTGGCAGGACATCGCATCGTCCTATGCGTTTACTCCCGCGCAGCGCGATGAACTGTCCCGGTTTATCGCGCTGTGGGCCGTCCGCCGGCAGCTGCCGGAGTCCGAGCGCTGGCTGCAGGCATTGTCACCGGCAGCGGTCGATGCCGAGGTCAGGAGCTGGGCGGTCAGGGCCGCCTTGCGGCGCCAGGACTGGCAGGGCGTGCGGGCCGCGATTGCGGCGATGCCCGCCGCGGAGCAGGAGGATGAACAGTGGGCGTTCTGGCGTGCGCAGGCGACGCTGGGCGCTGGTGACAAGTCCCAGGCGAAGCGGCAGCTCGACCAGCTGTCGCGGGAGCGCAGTTACTATGGCTTTATGGCGGCCGATGCCCTGGCGCGGCCCTACGCCTATGGGCACGTTCCCCTCGAGGCCGACCCGGCAAGCGCGCGCGCCCTGCTGAAAAACCGCGCCCTGATCAGAGCCAGGGAGCTCTATCTGGTCGGGCTGGAAAGCCAGGGGCGCGCGGAGTGGGGCGAGGCGCTGCGGGGCTTGTCGCATGCGCAAAAGATCCAGGCGGCCCTGCTGGCGCACCAGTGGGGCTGGCACTCGCGTGCGATCGCCACCGTCGGCATGATCAAGGAATTCGACGACCTCGAACTGCGCTATCCGCTGCCGTATCGCCGGAATTTCGAGCGCTTCGCAGCCGACGCCCGCATCAGCGACAGCTGGGCCTACGGCATAGCGCGCAGCGAGAGTCTGTTTATCCCCGATATCCGTTCGGGCGCCGGTGCCATAGGTCTGATGCAGCTGATGCCGGCGACCGGCAGACAAACCGCAAAATCCCTCCGGGTGCCCTATGCCGGCGTGGCGACGCTGACCGATCCTCAACGCAATATTCAGCTGGGCACCAACTATCTGGGCAGGATGTATTCTCGCTTTGGCGCCAGTCAGGTGCTGGCGACGGCGGCTTACAATGCGGGGCCCCACCGGGTGCAGGCGTGGTTACCCGATAGCGAAGCCGTCGACGCGCGCATCTGGATAGAAAACATTCCCTTCAACGAAACCCGCAAATATGTCCGCCGCGTGCTGGAAGCCGACACCATCTTCCACTGGCGCATGAGCGGCCAGACGCAGCGGGTATCGCAAAAGCTTGCCCGCGTCGGCACCTCCGACGAGCTGACGCGGCTGGCGCGAGGCGGCCCCTCTGCCTGAGCAGTGACCCCTGCCGAAGCACCGCCAGCGCGTGGGTGGCGGAGCTGCCGCGACATGAAGCTGCTGCAACATGATGCCGGCCAGCCCGCGCCCGCCGCTGTGTTCGCGGCCTCGTAGGCGGCCCCGAGCCCCGGCGATCGCGCCTCCCGTGGCGCGGCTGCCCCGCTGCTATGCCGCAGGTTCGCCGGTTTGCTGCCGCAAAACGAGAAAGTGACCGTATCCGAACAGCATCACCTGGACGATGTGCATGGCCGCGCTGCCGCCGGCGCGCCTGATCATGGGCAGGTAGATCAGGGTTTCGATGGCGTGCGAGGCTATGAGCGCCAGCCCGGTCCAGTTGAGGATGGTATGCGCGGGTTCCCCGAAGGGCATCAGCGCGTTGAGCACAATGATCAGCCATAGCAGCAGGGTCGCTGCCTTAATCGTCGTTATCATCGCCAGCTAACTCTCGATCCGGTGGGTTGCAGTTGAAGACGGCGTCCGCGCGTCCCGCTGTGGAGTGCGCGTTCATGGTGCGCAGTGGCGTGCCACGATAGGGCGCAAACTACTCGATTGTCGCCGAAAAGTATACGATGCCGGGGCCTTGCCTGCTGCTGCGCCGCGCCTGCCCTCGCTGCGGGACTCGCTACTGAGGGCATTGCGCACGGTGAAGGGTGGCTTGCGGTAACTGCCAAGGTGGTGTAAATCGGTGCACGGCCGCAGCGGTCCTCGAGCCGGGCAGCTCTGGCTGCAAAGCCATGGTCGCCGTCAGTGAAAGCAACGCGCCTCAGGGGTTTATTGCCATGCCGGAAGTAAAAAAGTATCTGCGACCCGTGACGACCGCCTGGTCGAATGTGTCGCAGGCGGTTTTCAATCCTCGGATCGATGAGCGCGAGTTGGAGGGCCTGTTGCGTAAGGCCAGGGCCAGGCAGCAGATACCGGTGCTGTGGCTGCTGGGACGGGCGCAGTCCGGCAAGAGCACGATCGTGCGCGCGCTGACGGGCAGCCCGCGTGCCGATATCGGCAGCGGTTACCGGGCCTGCACGCGCACGGCGAGCCTCTACGATTATCCGGCCGCCATGCCGCTGGTGCGCTTCCTCGATACGCGCGGGCTCGGCGAGGTGGACTACGACCCGGCCGAGGATATCGCGTTCTGCGAGGGGCAGTCTCACCTGATCGTCGCGACGGTGCGCGCCATGGAGCCCGCCGAGGGGCCGGTGCTCGATGTGCTGCGCGTCATCCGGGCCCGCCACCCCGATTGGGCGCTGGTCGTGGCCCAGACCTGCCTGCACGAAGGTTACCCGCCCGGCGTCGGCCACGTGCTGCCGTATCCGTTCGCCGCCGGGCGCTTGCCCGACGCGGTGCCTGCCGATCTGCGCCGCGCCCTGGCCGCCCAGCGACAGGCGTTCGAGGCGCTGCCCGGGAGACTGTCCGCGGTTTGCGTGCCGATCGATCTCACCCCGGTGGAGGAGGGCTTCGAGCCGGCGGACTATGGTCTGGAGGCGCTGTGGCAGGCCATCGAGCAGGTGCTGCCCTACAGCCTGCGCCCGCTGCTCACGGCGGACCCGGCCGTCAAGGATCTGGTGATGCGCAGGGCGGAGGTCCACATCCGCGGCTACGCGATCGCCGCGACCGCCCTGGGCGCAGTGCCGGCAGCGGGCGCGGTCGGCGTGCCGGCGCTGCAGGGCAAGCTGCTGCACAGCCTGGCCAGTCTGTACGGGCTGGATTTCGACCGCCGCCTGGGCGCTGAATTTCTGCTGGCGCTGGGGTTGGGGGTCGGCAGCGGCTTTCTCGCCCGCTACGCGGGGCGGGAGCTGTTCAAGCTGCTGCCCGGTTTCGGGCAGACCATCGGCGCCGCCTGGGGGGCGACGGCCAGCGGTGCCTGCACCTACGCGCTGGGCCGCTCGGCCTGCGTGTACTTCGATGAAGTGCGCGGGGGCGGCGGTGTCGATGTCGACGCAGTGCGGCGGGCCTACGCCGATGCCTTTGCCAGCGCGGGAGATTTTCTCAGCAGGCGTGAAGACCATGGCTAAGGCGCTGCGGCTGCTCAGCAATCTGCGGGTGCTGGTGCTGCTGCTCGGGGCGCTGCCGCTGCTGGTGCTGCCCGCGCTCGGGGCGGTGTGGCTGTGGCAGCACGGCGCCGGCCTGCTGTGGGTGGTCGCACTGCTGACCTGCTCGCTGCTGGCGTTTGGCTGCAATCACTGGCTGGACCGCAGGGTGCGGGCGCGCTTGCAGCTGGAACCCAGCGGTCCCGCGCCACACTGGCCGCCCTCGGAGTCCGCCGCCTGGGCGCGGGTCGAGGCATTCGCCGACGCGCTCGATGTGCAGGCCTGGCCGCTCACCGATGGGGCCGGACTGTTGCGGCTGGGGCGCATGACCGTGGAGCAGGTTGCCAGGCAGTACCATCCGCAGACGCCATCGCCGCTGCTGGAGCTGAGCGTGCCGCACCTGCTGCGCATCATCGAGCTGGCTGCGCGCGACGTGGGGCGGGAGGTGCGCGAGCAGATCCCCTTCAGCGACCGCCTCACGATCGGGCGCTTTATCGAGATGAAGCAATGGCTGGAGCTGGCGCAGGATCTCAACGGCCTGTGGAGGACCGGGCGCCTGGTCATCAATCCTGCCAATGCCGTGCTGGCCGAACTCGCCGAGCAGCTGCGCAACCGTGCCTTCGGCGCCGTCAAGGGGGATGTCCAGCAGTGGCTGCTGCAGGAATACGTGCGCCGCACCGGGCGCTATGCCATCGAGGTCTACAGCGGCCGGCTGCTGTTTACCGACGGCGACCCGCGGCAGCAGATGACGACGACCAGTGTGGCCGATGTCGCAGCGGATGCGCCCGCCGAAGTCGAGCCCCTGCGCGTGCTGGTGCTGGGTCAGCGGCATGCGGGAAAGTCGAGCCTGGTCAATGCCCTGGTCGGCGCGCCCAGGGCCGCGGTCGACGCGGTGCAGGGCACGGCGGCGCCGCGCGCCTACCGCCTGGAGCGCGAGGGTATGACCCGGGCGCTGGTGATCGATACGCCCGGGCTCGACGAGTTTTCTCCAAAGGACAGGCTCCAGGCGGCGGCCGAAGCCGACCTGATACTGTGGGTGTGCCCCGCGCACCGCGCCGACCGGGCGTTGGACCGCGTGGGTCTGGACGACATCCGCGACTACTTTGCGGCCCGTCCGCGACTGCACCCGCCCCCGGTGCTGGTGGTGATGACGCAGATCGATCGGCTGCGTCCCGTGAACGAGTGGCAGCCACCTTACGACCTGGGCGATGAGCGCCGCCCGAAAGTGAGAAATATCGTGGACGCCCTGGCCGCCATCGCCCAGGACCTGGCCGTTGCCACCCTGGACATCGTGCCCGTCTGCCTGGCGCCGGGCCGCAGTTACAACGTGGAAGACGTGCTGTGGGCGGCCATCCTGGAGCGGCAGACGGTGGCCGATCGCGCGCGTACCCTGCGCTGTCTGGACAGCGCGCGCCGCGGTGAACAGGGCAGGCTGATGTGGCAGCAGTTCCGCCATGCCGGCAGGGTGCTCTCGACGCTGCCGCAGCGGCTGCTGTCGTCCGGGTCGAAAAGCTGAGCGGCCCCTGCGCGCTGGCCGGATGGTCCGCCGGGACCGGCGCGGGTGGGGGCTGAGCCGCGCGCCTCAGGCGTCATCCGCGTAGAACCGGGAAAACCACTTGCGGAACTGGGCGATGGGACCGTCGCCGTCGCAGAGGATGGGGTCGGGTTCATAGCGCTTGTGGTTCCAGATCATGATGTCCTGCTCCACCTGCTGGCATACGTGGTCGATGTAGCCCTGGTTGAACACCCTGGCCAGGTCGCTGGTCAGCTCGGGAAACCGGAACACGAAGCGCATGTGCATGCGCTGCTGGTGGATGGGCGTGAGCGTGCCCATCATGACGCTGTTGGTGACGCCCATGAATTGCTGCAGGGTGAATCCGGGGCCGAAGCTCTTGGAGATGAAGCTGGTATCGATGTACTCGCCCTCGATCGTCTGGCCGCTGGCGTCGTGTGCGAGCGTGCGGCTGGCCAACTCCGTGAAGCGGCGGTGACCGTCGATGGTCACCTGCCCCTCGGGCACGCTCTCGCTGATGTGCACATAGGCAAAATGGGCCTTGTCGACCGCGTTTTCATTGGTGTCCTGGAGGTGGCAGTCGACGAACCATTCGCGTACCTCCTGATTGACCCAGTACTGCTCATCGCTCATTTCGGGGACGTGGTCGAGTTCCCAATGCGGCGCGTCGCCACGGGGGTGGTACCAGGCCCAGATGGCGCCGTTGTCTTCTCTGGCGTAGTAGTGGCGGATGCAGGGGCGATCGACGACCCTGGGCGGCATGCGCGTGGCGTAGGGCACCTTGGTGCACATGCCGTCGCCGTTGAATTGCCAGCCGTGAAACGGGCAGGCGATGCTCTCGCCCTGCACTTTGCCGCCGTGGCCAAGATGGGCGCCAAGATGGGGGCAGTAGGCATCGAGTACGCTGGCTGCCCCGCTCTCGGTGCGGAACAGGATGATATCGCGATCGAAGTAGCGCAGGGTTTTCACTTCGCCCGCGGCTATCTCATCGCTCAGGGATACCGCGTACCAGCCAAAGGGAATGGGGAGGTCGTAGCGTCGAGAGTCGGTCATGGCTGTCTCCTGTAGCGCAAAGCCGCCGCCTGCGTCATCGGCAAATTGGGTAACGCGCGTGTAAGCATAGCGTACGCGCCGGCCGCTTTGCACGCTGTGCGATCGCTTTCCCGTGCCGTGCCGCCGGGTTGGCTCTGGTCTGGCGAGGGTGGCGCGGCGCCGCTCCGTCAGGCCCCGATGCACCGTTTCCGGTCCAGGCACGGGTGCTGCCACGCGGGTGCTGGCATTTGTCCGGGCCGGCGTTTATTCTTGGGCGGGTAACCTGGGCTGGTGGAGAAAGCCGCATTGAAGAGACTGAGCTGGATCATACTATCGATCGCCGTGGTGGCCTGCGCTCCCGAGAAGGGCAGCGTGAGCTGGTGCAAGATCATGGACGGGCGGCCGAAATCGGAGTGGTCGCTCGACGACGGCGTGACCTATGCCAAGTATTGCCTGGTGTCGGACCTGGCCATAGGCAGTGACAAGTGGTGTGAGAGGCTCGAGAGCAAACCCAAGGGCGACTGGACCGCCGACGAAGTGGCCAGCTATGCCCGGCACTGCGTCATGAAGATGCCGCAGCAGTCCGGCCAATAGCGCTGGCCCCTGGCGTGCTGGCAGGAATGGATCGCATGCGGCGCCTCAGGGCGGCGGCGGAGTTTCCGTCAGGGTGAGCGCTGCTGTCACGCTGGCGCGCGAGGTCGTCAAATCGACTTGTCCCTGTCCGCTCACAGAGTGTAGTATGCGGGTTCAGCGAGGCGGATAAGTACCTAGCAGACATGGAACAAGAGCAAGCGACGCAGGACCAAGCCAAGCAGCAGGATCAGCAAGGGCCGGACGTACAGGATCGGTTCCTGGAGGCGTTGCGCGAGCAGCGGGTACCGGTGTCCATCTTTCTGAGAAATGGCATCAAGCTGCAGGGTACCATCGAAAACTCCGACCGCTTCGTGATAACGCTCAAGAACGTGATCACCCAGGCCATTTTCAAGCATGCCATTTCCACCGTCATGCCCTCGCGTCCGGTGAGGCTGCCGTCAGTACCCGATGGTGAAAATCCGCCGTCTGACGCGCCCTCGAGCGCAGACTGAATTCCGCGGCGGCTTGGCGCCGCCCTGGCTCCGCTAAGTCTCCTTCACTCCCTGACGCGCGCCGCGTTCGAGCTTGTGCAACTGGCCATCGTGGAACCTGGACAGCAGCAGGAGCGCTGTGACCGCGCCCACCAGCGCGAATGCCATGTCCGACTGAGTATCCCAGATATCCCCCTGCGTGCCGAGAAACGCCTCTGCCGCCGCGCCGCTGAGCAGCGCCACCCACCACTCGATCAGCTCGTAAAAAGCGCTGAACGCCAGGCAGATCGACACGACGATAAAGCCCAGCCAGCGGCGGGATGTCAGTACGTGCAGCCTGAGCAGGATTTCCCGCGCGAGGATGGCGGGCACGAAGCCCTGCACGAAGTGGCCGAGCTTGTCGTAGTTATTGCGCTCGAAGCCGAAGACGGGTTTG
The DNA here is from genome assembly GCA_963792875.1 of uncultured Gammaproteobacteria bacterium. Classification (GTDB taxonomy): domain Bacteria; phylum Pseudomonadota; class Gammaproteobacteria; order Pseudomonadales; family JAHEGP01; genus JAHEGP01. The sequence goes on from CAWBXV010000003.1 coordinate 190,410, forward strand.
AGGGTTTCGAAGAGCGGGACTTGTGCGTAGGTGTAGTGGCCGCCCACCATGAGGACGATGCAGTGCAGCAGAATCAGCCAGTACAGCAATGGGGTCAGCGGGAAGCGGCGGTAGGTGGCGACCATCAGCGCCAGCCCGATGATGGCGGGTGAGACCTCCAGCAGCCAGGTGTAGAAATCCGCCGGGTGGATGCCCGACCAGATCAACGTCGTGAAAAAGATCAGCAACCAGAGCCGTTTGAGCATGGTGACACCTGCCGGCAGACATGGGGGCTGCCACTGGTACCGGGGTTGGCTGCCGCGAGGCGATCCGCGAGGCGGTACGCGAGGCGATTCGCAAGGCGATCCAAGTCGTTGGCACAGTCATGCAGCGATCAAATAGTAGCACGCAGGCGTGGCATTGACGCGTGCGGGAAGCGCTGTCATCGAGGAACTGCTGAAGGCGGTTGCTGCAGGTCATGCGCGTGCTGGTCGCTGAGGCGCCGAGCGGTGGCGGGGTTGCCTGCCGGTGCAGTTCGCTGGGAGTGCGTCGGGGTTGTCGTGCCGAGGTGGTGAAGCGGGGGGCGGAGCATCGGGAGTGGCGCCGGCGGGGAGGCGTCTGAGCCTTAGCCGGTGGCCCCTGTCGCCGCCTTGCGGGCGGGGGCAGGGGCCAGGGAAGCCCGCGCTGTCGTCGGCAGCAGCGCGTCGCGCTGCCGACAGGCGGCGGGCAGCGGCAGCGCCGCTTACTGCTTCTTGCGGCCCATGCGGCTCAGGCCTACACCGATCAGGCCGAGGCCGAGCAGTGCGATGGTGCTGGGTTCCGGCACGTTCACGTCCACGGTCTCGACCGTGAACGACACGACGAAGTCGTCGACGTCAAAGTCGAACTCGCTGCCCAGCGGGCTGCCGTCGTCGTTGAGGCCCAGGTAGTAGGTGTCGCCGTACTTGGCGAAGCCGTAGGTCGGGAGCATGCCCGCCTCGTACTGCGCGAAGTTATTGCCGTTCTTGACTTCCTGGCCGGTGTTCAGCACCGAGTACATGAAATCCATCGGGTTGTCGCCGACGGTGAAGACGCGGCTGAAGCTTTCGCCGAGCGCTGCATTCGACAACTCGTTGTCGCCGGAGATGAACTTGCTATCCCAGAGGGCTTCGCGGAATTCAGCCGTGAAGGTGACCTTCAGGTCCTGCAGCACGAACAGGTCCTGGCCCAGGTAGACATTGACCTTGATCGGGCCGTCGCCGCCGTCTACTTCGTCGACAAAATCGGTGCTGCCGGTGCTGCCGATGAAGCCGTCGTCAAAGATATAGGCTGCCTGTGCGCCGCCGGCGAGCATCATGGCCAACGTCAATGCGGAAAATTTCTTCATGGTGGTACCTCTGTGTGTGGTTGGTTTCTTGATGTGGCCGGCGCGCTCGTACCATGAGCGCGTATCGCGACCGTCGAGAAAGCCCAGTGCACAGTCCGCGTGTGAAAAATACCGCAATCGTCCTGATTCGAGGTGATATCTCAGGAGGACAGTCCAGGCAAACATCGGCCCATAGTAAGCAATAATGGGGCCAAGTTTTTATATTCCAATAAAAATAGTAAGATAGCGTTTTTCTGTGGGTTGATGCAGCACTAGAGTGTAAATTTTCTCGACAAAATTGGCGCTGTCGGCAGCCAGCTCGGCATGATCTGTGCCTCGGCCGCGCAAATGGCACAAAAGCGGGCGCTCGGGCCGCCGTATCGGCGCCCGGGGGCGGTCGTGGATCGTGATAATTGCCGGCGCATATGTAAAATATTTCGACGGTCTGGCGTTGTCGTGTGCCAGGCACCTGAGCCTGGCCCGAGGGTTCCCGTCGCTTCGGGGCGAGCGGGGCTGGTCATTGATCGCGGCGATCGCCCACAGTAACATCCCGGGCCGTCGCCGGTTGTGCGCTTGACGGTGCGCGCCGGCCGGTCGATCCTGCCCATTCATCCTGCGAGGTAACTATGAGAGAAGCCGTAATCGTGGCAACGGCCCGCACACCCATCGGCAAGGCGTATAAAGGCGCCTTCAACGAGACTGAAGCGCCCGCTATGGGGGGGCATGTGGTCAAGCATGCCGTGGCGCGTGCCGGCCTGGAGGGCGCGGAGGTCGACGACGTGCTGATGGGGCTGGCGGCGCCGCAAGGCACCCAGGGCTACAATATCGGGCGGCTCAGCGCCATCGCCGCGGGCCTGCCCGACACGGTGTCCGGCATGCAGCTGGATCGCATGTGCTCTTCCGGGTTGATGGCCATCGCTGCCGCTGCCAGGGCGATCTGCTGCAACGAACAGGACATCGTGGTGGCCGGGGGGCTGGAGTCGATTTCTCTGGTGCAGAACAAGCACAAGAACGGCTACCGGGCGGTATCGAAGGCGGTCACGGCGCTGTCGCCGTACATGTACATGCCCATGATCGAGACGGCGGAAGTGGTGGCGGAGCGCTACCAGATCAGCCGCGATGCCCAGGACGAGTATGCCTACCAGAGCCAGGCGCGCACGGCAAGAGCTCAGGCTGAGGGCAGGTTCGATGACGAAATCGTGCCGATGCAGACGGTCAAGTCGGTGTTCGATCGCCAGACCAGGGAGACGAGCTACGAGGACGTCTGCCTGACCCGCGACGAGGGCAATCGCCCCACTACCACCCTGGACGATCTGCGCAAGCTGGAACCGGTGTTCAAGGACGGCATGCAGGTCGAGCAGGGTCGGCACATCACGGCCGGCAACGCGTCGCAGCTCTCGGATGGTGCGTCGGCCTGCGTGGTGATGGAAGCGAAGCTGGCCGAGCGTCGGGGCCTGGCGCCGCTGGGCTTCTATCGTGGCCTGGCCGTGGCCGGCTGTGGCCCTGAGGAAATGGGCATCGGCCCGGTTTTCGCGGTGCCGAAACTGCTGCAGCGCCATGGCCTGACGGTCGATGATATCGATCTGTGGGAGCTGAACGAGGCCTTCGCCTGCCAGGCCCTCTACTGCCGCGACCAGCTGGGCATCGACAATGACAAGCTGAACGTCAATGGCGGTGCCATCGCGATCGGGCATCCCTTCGGCATGAGCGGTGCGCGCATGGTCGGCCACGTTCTGCTGGAGGGCAAGCGTCGTGGCGCACGCTACGTGGTGGTGACGATGTGCGTTGGCGGCGGCATGGGCGCGGCGGGCCTGTTCGAGGTCGCGTGAGCGCCAGCGCAGTGGGCGCCGCCGCTGCCTGCGGCGCGCTACAGTTGCTCGATAGCGTAGCCGCGCTGTCGCAGGCTGGCCAGCAGGCCGTCCGGCCCGGCCAGGTGGGCTGTGCCGACCAGCACCAGTTCCGTCGCGTCGGTGGCGAGCCAGGCCTCGATGGCCGGCAGCCAGGCGCGGTTGCGTTCGACCAGCAGCTGCCGGTAGACGCCGGGGTAGGCGCTGGCCATGGGCTCGACGATCAGCGCGTTGAGCCGGGCGATATCGCCCGCGCGCCAGGCTGCGATCATGTCATCCAGGGTGCTCTGCAGCTGGTCGATCTCTGCGATGAGCTGCAGAATGAACTCGCTCTCCTCGCCGATTCCCAGGGTGGTGACGTAGGCGAGCTGCTGCTCCGGCGTCTCCAGCGCGGCCAGTGGCTTGCCCGCGGCGACGGCCTGCCGATGAAAATGCAGATCGACCCCGCCTGAGGTGACGCCCAGGCGCTGCAGCTCGGTGGCCAGCAGCGTGGTCATGGCAAAGGCCGGCTTGAAGCCGAGCAGTGGTTCGAGCGCGATGCCCCGCGCCCCGCAGTAAGACGCCAGCGCATCGTGCGCCGGCTCGCTGAGATAATGGCTCAGGCTGTCGCCGGTCGGATAGCGCAGCTGCTGCAGCATGGCCTGCTGGAAGCGGGCGCTGTGGAGCTGGCCGATGTCCGTCTCCAGGCCAACGATATCGGCCGCGTCGAAGGCGCGCTCGAAGTCCTGCGGCAGGGGAAAATCGCCCGGCCTCAGTACGTGTATGGTGCCGCCGAGGTAGAGCGTGCGGCCCGCCTTGCCGATCTTCCACAGCGAGGTGTCGGCGGCCGCAGGCTGCCCCGTCAGGGCCAGCGCGGTCAGCAGGGCAGCGATATGCCCCGCTCGCCGGGTCCGCGTCCGGTGTCGGTCCGCAGCGCTGCGGCGCCGCACACGGGCCCCGCTCCAGGCGATCAAGCCGGCTGATCTTTCAGGAAGACGTAGGTGACGACGCCATTGCTGGAATATTCGTTGCGCTCGGCCAGGCGCCAGCCGTGCCTGCGGTAGAACTCGTGGGCGCGGGTATTGCCCTCGAAGCTCTCCAGGGTGAGGCGGGCACTGCTGCGGAACAGCGCGGCTTCGCAGTGGTGCAGCAGCGCGGCGCCCACGCCCTTGCCGCGCGCGCCTGGAGCGATCATCATCAGCGCGATCAGCGCGCCCTTGCAGATGGCGAAGCCGGCGATGCCGGAGTCGCTGGTGACGACGACACAATCGGCGATGTTTTCTGCGAGGTAGTCGTCGATCGCGCCGCTGTCGATGATCTGATCCGTGCCTTCGTCCCCCAGGAAGCTGCGGTAGTCCGCGTGGATGACATTCCTGGCAAGGCCCTGCAGGCCCGGCAGGTCGGCGGTGGTGGCATTACGAAAATCGGTGTGCAAGGCGTCTGACCTTCTGCTGGCGTTGTGGGGCGGCGTCCGAGCCTGTGACTCGCGGTTCCACGCCGTGGTTTCAGGCGAGCTGCCATGTTAGCGGCAAGCCCCTGACGGGTCCAGCGCGCCGCGAATGCGCGCCGCGAGTGCGCTCCCCGGACGCGTGGCGCCGCGCGCAGGCGGCGTCTAGCGGGGCTCCTGCCGCTCGCGCTCGATCAGCGCGAAGCGGGGTATGTGCCGGCCATCGCGCTCCACGGTTTCCTCGAACTGACTGGCCGGCCTGATCCAGAGGCCGCCATCGCCGTAGAGAGCGCGGTAGACCACGTACAGCTCCTCGGTCTCGCTGTGCCTGGCGGTGTCCACCACCTGGTAGCGGCCGCCTTTGAAATGCTGGTAGATGCCTCTGGCAACGGGCACGTCGGTTTCCTCTCGCTGGCGGGGCGTCCGGCGATCACTGTGGGTCGGCCTGGCGGCATGTCCCGGGTGTGGGGGCTCGTGGCCCTGGCGGTGCGGTTCCCCCGCTTGCCGCCGGCTGGGGGTCATATAGTAGCGCGCCCGGGGCCGCGGCTCAAAAGCGCGGCGTGGCCGCCGGCGCTCCAGGCCCGCTGAATGACCAAAAGGTAATGGTGAGGCGCCGCCGTTGACGCTACATTGACGGCCAGCGAGGGGGGTGAGCAGTGACCAGCGAGAAGTACACGTTTTGCCGCATCTGCGAGGCGGCCTGTGGTCTCAAGGTGACGCTCGACGACGGGGCGGTCGGGCGCATCGAGCCGGACGTGGAGCACGTCGCCTCGCGTGGCTACGCCTGCATCAAGGGACTCACCGCGCATGACTTCCGCGATGCCGGCGATCGCGTCACGGTGCCCCTGAAGCGCGTCGGGGACGGCTACCAGGCCATCGCCTGGCCCCAGGCGCTGCAGGAGATCGGTGCCCGGCTGGCGCTGCTCAGGCGCCGCTGCGGTGCCGACAGTATCGGCGTCTACCTGGGCAACCCGCCCAGCATGAGCTTCCTGCCGCCGCTGTTCGTCAGCGGCTTCATGACCGGCATCGGCTCGAGCAAGCTCTATCACACCGGCTCGCAGGACTGTAACAACAAATTTGTGGTGGCTCAGCGGCTCTATGGCAGCGCCCAGCTGCAGCCGTTCCCGGATATTCCGCGCGTCCGCTGCCTGATTGCGCTGGGTTCCAACCCGGTGATTTCCAAGATGAGCTTCATCAACCTGCCGCAGCCGCTGCAGCAGCTGAAGTCCATCGAGCGCGGCGGCGGCCGCGTGGTGTGGGTCAATCCGCGCCGCACCGAGACCGCTCAGCAGGTGGGTGAGCAGGTGTTCATCCGGCCCGATACCGACGCGTTCTTCATGCTGGCCTTTCTCAACGAGGTGATTCAGCGTGGCGGCTGTCGCGAGGACCTCATTCAGCGCCACATGCGCGGTTTTGCGGCGCTGCGCGAATTCGCCCGACCGTGGACGCCTGAGCGTGCCGCCGCCGTCACCGGGGTGAGCGCGGCCAGCCTGCGCGAGCTGGTCGGCGCCTATCTGGCGGCCGACGGCGCGGCGTTGTACTCCTCCACCGGCGTCAACCAGGGCAGCAATGGCACGGTGGTGTTCTGGATACAGGAAACCATCAACGCCATCACCGGCAATCTCGACCGGCTGGGCGGCTGCCTGGTGGGACAGGGCGTGCTCGATGCCAGCGGTCATACGGTGTTCGACCCGGCGCTGCAGCCCGATCTGGCGCGCATCGATCAGGTGCCGCTGGTCATGGGCACCACCCCCGCAGGGCTGCTGGCCGATGACATCCTGACCCCGGGGCCGGGGCAGCTGCGGGCGCTGTTGATCGTCGGCGGCAACCCCGTGCTGACCTGTGCCAACAGTCAGCGTCTGGAGCGGGCGCTGGGCGCACTGGACCTGCGCGTATCGATCGACCTGGTGCGCAACGAGTCCGCGCGCGATGCCGACTATATCCTGCCCGCGAGTCACTGGCTGGAGCGCCCCGACATCCCCTTCCTGTTCATGAGCTCCATGGGCATGATGCCGCAGCCGTGGTTCCAGTACACGGATGCCGTGCTGCCGCTGGCCGGCGCGGCGCGGGAGGAGGCGTGGATACTGCTGCAGCTCGCCCGGATCATGGAGCGCCCGATGTTCAATTCGCGCATCGTGCAGCGCCTGTTGTCGTGGGCCTACGGCGACGGCGCCTCGGCGGCCGGCTCGCAGCGCGTGTTGGGGCTGCTGAGCCTGGCTGCACGGCAGGGGAGCTTGCAGCGCCTGCGCGCTCAGCGCCACGGGCGTGCGCTGCCCGGCAACCGCCCCGGCAGCTTTCTCGGCAAACGCCTGCTCACGCCCGACGGCAAGCTCAATCTGGCGCCGCCCGACCTGCTGGCGCTGGCCGGCCGGCTGGAGGCCAGTTACGAGCGCGCGCTGGCCACGCGGGACAGTCTGCGGCTGATCTCCAAGCGGGAGCGCTTTTCCCACAACACGTGGACGCACAATCACCCCAGCTACGTGAAGGGCGAACGCTGCACCAATTATCTGTACATGAACCCCCAGGACGGCGGGGTACGCGGCGTGCGGGATGGCGACTGGGTCCGCGTGAGCACCGCGCAGGGCGCGGTCGAGCTGCCGGTGCGGCTGACCCCCGACCTGATGCCTGGGGCGGTGGCGCTGCCCCATGGCTGGGGGCACCGGCGGGCCGATGCGCTGAGCGTCGCCCGCCTCGCGGCGGGCGTCAATGTCAACGAGCTGGCGCCCGATGGCGCCGCCAGCCTGGAGCCCCTGTCGGGCATGTCCCCGCTGAACGGCCTCGTCGTGGAGGTGGTCAAGGTGCGGGCGCCGGACGGGCCCCAGCGCCCGGGCGCCAGATTGGCGGTATCGGCATGAGCCCCGCCGTTGGCGGTGGCGCTCCCGAGCTGGTGGGCGAGCCGGAGTTCCGGCGGCTGCTGCTGGCAGGGACGCCGTTCATCGACGTGCGGGCGGAAGTCGAGTTCGCGCGTGGCAGCATCCCCGGTGCGGTCAACCTGCCCATTCTCAACACGGCCGAGCGCGAACAGGTGGGGCGTTGCTACAAGCGGCGCGGCCAGGATGAAGCGGTGGCGCTGGGGCATCGCCTGGTGAGCGGCGCCGTGCGCGAGGCGCGCATCGACGACTGGCGGGCATTCGCCGACGCCCATGCGCGCTGCCATGTGTTCTGCTGGCGCGGCGGTATGCGGTCGGGGCTGGCGGCCAGGTGGATGGCCGAGGCCGGCCGGCCGGTGCCGGTCATCGCCGGCGGCTATAAGGCCTTGCGGCGCTTTCTGATGCAGGTCACCGCCACGGCGGCCGCCGAGCGCCCGCTGGTGCTCGTCGCTGGGCGCACCGGGGCCGGCAAGACGCCCCTCATCGCGGCGCTGGCGAGCGGCGTCGACCTGGAGGCGCACGCCCGTCACCGCGGCTCGAGCTTTGGCCGGCTCACGATCAGCCCGCCCGGTCAGATCGAATTCGAGCATGCGCTGGCGCTCGATCTGCTCAGGCTGGATGAGGCCCGGCCGCTGCGCCCGGTTTTTCTCGAGGACGAGAGCCGCCGCATCGGCGCCGTATCGATACCGCTGGAACTCTTTCAGGCCATGGCGCGGGCGCCGCTGGTGATTCTGGAGGCGCCCTTTGAGCAGCGGGTGCAGCGCATCCTGCAGGAGTATGTGATCGAGCTGCGGCAGCAGTACCTGACCATGGACCCGGTGGACGGCGCTCGCGGTTACGAGCAGCACCTGCTGGACAGCCTCGCCCGCATCCGCTCGCGCCTGGGCGGACAGCGCCACGCTGAACTGCGCGCCATGCTGGAGAGTGCGCTGGAGGCGCAGCGCTGCGGCGCGGTGGAGCAGCATGCGGGCTGGATCGCGGCGCTGTTGCGCGATTACTACGACCCGATGTACGACTATCAGCTGAGCCGCGCGCAGCCGCGGGTGATTTTCCGCGGCGACTACCCGGCGCTGCTGGATTACTGCCGTGGGTATGAGGCAGCGCCGGGCGGGCGGTCTGTCGGGTCCGCCGGCCGCTAGCGCAGCTGCACGCGGCCGGCCGGGTGCCCGGTATGCGTCCGCCCGATGCACACTGCGGGGTAGCCCGCCTGCTGCAGCGAGCGCAGGCACGCATCCAGGTGCCGCGGCGGGATGCCGGCGAGCAGTCCGCCGGCGGTCTGCGGGTCGAACAGCGCCCGTTCGCGCGGCCGTTCGAGCGTGCTGCAGTGGCCGGCGAGCGCCTGCGCATAGGCGAGATTGGATGGGTGCAGGGTGCTGAGAATGCCCCGCGACAGACAGTCTTCGGCGCCGTCGAGCAGGGGCAGCGCCGCGAGCTCCAGGTCGGCCGCCAGGCCGCTGGCCTGCAGCATCTCCACCAGGTGGCCGAGCAGGCCGAAACCCGTGACATCCGTGCAGCCGGTGGCGCCCCAGCGCCGCAGTGTGGCGGCGGCCGCGGCGTTGCTCACCAGCATGTGCTGCAGCGCCTGGTCCAGCCAGCGGGCGCGGCACTGGTGGCGCATGTGGGCGGCCAGCAGGGTGCCCGTGCCCAGGCGCTTGGTCAGTATCAGGCACTGGCCGGGCTGCAGCCCGCCCTTGGCGAGCGCCGTGCCGGGCGCCACGGCGCCGTTGACGGTCAGCCCGAAGGCCAGCTCTGCCGCCTCGCTGGTATGGCCGCCCAGCAGCCTGGTGCCGGCCGTCGTCAGCGTCGACAGCGCGCCCAGCATCAGCTGCAGCAGCGTGTCCTCGGCGATGCGCGGGTGGCTGAAGGGCACATTCGCCAGGGCGAGCGCCGATAGCGGTTCGGCTCCCATGGCGTAGATATCGCCCAGGCAGTGGTTGGCGGCGATGGCGCCGAACAGATAGGGGTCGTCGATGAATGCCCGGAAGTGATCGATGGTCTGCACGATCTGGCGCCCCGGCGGTGGCTCGAACAGCGCCGCGTCCTCGAAGCCGGCGCTCCCGGTCGCGCCCTCTGCCGGCAACCTGGCCAACACCCGCGCCAGCACGTCCCCCCCGACTTTGGCGCCGCAGCCGCCGCAGCGCGGTTGCGGCGCGGCGGCGTCGGCAGCGCCGCCACTCCCTTCAGGGGGCGCGTCGGCGAAGCTGAAGCGTGCCATGAAGCGCCGGTCGATGTGATCTTTCCAGCGCCAGACCCAGGGCCCCGCGGCGAACAGGCGGCCGCGCGAGGCCACCGCCTGGCGGTCGCCGGTCGCCAGCAGCGACAGAAAGCGTCGCTGCGGCCGGTAGCTGCGCAGGGGACGTCCGCTGATGCTGCGGCGCAGGTTATCGGCCAGCACCGGGCCCTGGCGGACCGCGTACACGCCGCTTTTGGGCAGCGTCCGCGCGTCCAGGCCGATGCAGTCGCCCGCGCCGAACACCGTGGGATGGCTGGTGCTCTGCAGCTGTCGGTTGACCGCGATGAAGCCGCCTTCGTCGAGCGCCAGCCCCGACGACTCCAGCCAGCGCGGCGGTCCGGCCTGCAGCGCCCAGACGATGAAATCGGCCGCCTGCTCCCGACCGTCCTCGCAGCGCAGGGTCCCGTCACCGGCCGCAACGACGCGTTGTCCCCCCTGGAACTCGATGCCCTCGGCCGCCAGCCGCTGCTCGAAATAGCGCCGCACCCGGCGGTTGTGCGTCGGCAGCACGGCGACACTGGCGCTGAGCAGCACGATGCGTGCGCGGCGCCGCCCCAGGCGGTGGCGCACGGCGAGCGCCAGCTCGACGCTGGCGGCGCCCCCGCCGACGATCGCCAGCACGGGTGCTGCGGGCAGGGCGTCGACGCCCGCCAGCCACTGCTCCAGCGCCCGCTGAAAGGGGCGGATGGGTTTGACGGGCACGCCGCTGGCGCTCGCGCCGGCGATGGCCGACAGCTGTGGCGTGGAGCCGACGTTGATGGCCAGCCAATCGTAGCGCGTCGCCGGCCGGTCGTCGCAGTAGACCAGGCGTGCTTCGGGGTCCAGCCTCACCGCCCGTCCCTGCAGCAGGCGGCAGCCGGCCCATTGACAGAGCCGGCGCAGGTCGATAAAGCAGTCCGCCTCGCCGTAGTGGCCGGCGATCCAGCCCGGCAGCATGCCGGAATAGGGCGCGAGCGTATCCTCGCACAGCAGGCTGACGCGCACGCCTGGGAGGGGGCGCATGCCGAATTGCTTGATGACTGAGACGTGGCTGTGGCCACCGCCGACCAGCAGCAGATCGCGCTGCGCGGGCAATTGTGGGTGCATGGGGACAGGCTCTGGCTGAGAGAGAACGCGCGCGCTCCATTGGAACGCAGCGCGGCAACCGGGTCAACTTTCCGGCGTTGCTGCCGCCGTGCCGGCGGGCGCCGCGATGGGGTAGAATTGTCAGCGGGTGCCGGCGATGGGTCCGGCCCCAGCCACCGCGGAGTTCCAACCATGCAGGATACCAGGGCGCTGTTGCTAGGCACCGATTTTCCCGCCCTGCGGCGAGGCCGCCTGCAGACGCTGCAGGTCAACCTGGGCTATCGCTGCAATCTCAGCTGCACCCATTGTCACGTCAATGCCGGGCCCACCCGGACCGAATCGATGACGCCCGAGGTGATCGACCTCGTGCTGGCATTCGCCCACCGCCAGGGTGTGGAGGCGCTCGATCTGACGGGCGGCGCGCCGGAGCTGCATCCGCAATTCCGCGCGCTGGTCAGCGCCGCGCGTCGCCGTGGGCTGGAGGTGATCGATCGCTGCAATCTGACGATTCTGCTCGAGCCCGGCCACGAGGACCTGGCGGAATTTCTGGCGCGGGAACAGGTGGCGGTGGTCGCCTCGCTGCCGTGCTACCTGGAGCAGAACGTCGCCCGGCAGCGCGGCAAGGGCGTGTACCAGGCCAGTGTGGCGGCGCTGCGCCGCCTCAACGCGCTGGGTTATGGCCGCGGTCAGGGTCTGCGGCTGGACCTGGTCTACAATCCCCTGGGAGCCTATCTTCCTCCCGCGCAGGAGGCGCTGCAGGCCGACTACAAGCGCGAGCTGGGCGAGCGCCACGGCATCGTCTTCGATCGACTGCTCACCATCGCCAATATGCCCGTCAGCCGCTTCGGGGCGGTGCTGCTTGCGCAGGGTGAATTCGACAGCTACCTGCAGCTGCTGAAGGACAGCCACAGCGACCTCAACCTGGCATCGGTGATGTGCCGCCAGCTGCTCAGCGTGGACTGGCGCGGCTATGTCTACGACTGCGATTTCAACCAGATGATGAACCTGCCCATGCGCCATCCGGGGGTGCTGGCCAGCGACCGGCAGCCGCTGCATCTGCGCGAGCTGATGGAGCAGGAGCTTGCCGGGGTTCCCATCCGGGTGGGCGAACACTGCTACGGCTGCACCGCAGGTCAGGGCAGCAGCTGCGGCGGCGCGCTCGCTGGCCCCTAGGCGCAACGGCTTGATTCCCGTCAGCATTGTCGTGCCGGTGCTCAATGAGGCGCCGCGCATCGGGCACCTGCTGCGCGATCTGCGCGCGGCCGGGACCCCGTGCGAGATCATCGTGGTGGACGGAGGCAGCCGCGATGCCACGGTGGCACTGGCGCGGCCGCTGGCCGACCGGCTGCTGCAGGTGAGTCCCGGCCGCGCTGCCCAGCTGAATGCGGGCGCCGCCGTCGCGCGCGGGCGGCAGCTATGGTTCGTCCATGCCGACACCGAGCTGCCGGGCCCGGTCGATGAGTATCTGCGGGCGGTGAACCAAGGCGGGCAGTGGGGCTTTTTCCGGCTCAGGCTGAGCGGCCGGCGGCCGGCCTTCCGGCTCATCGAGCGCTGTATCTGCTGGCGCAGCCGCGCCACCGGCGTCGTGACCGGCGATCAGGGGCTGTTTGTGCGGCGGGCTCTGTTCGAGCGGCTCGGTGGTTACGCGGACCTGCCGCTCATGGAGGACGTCGAACTGACCAAGCGCCTGCGGCGCATGGCGTCACCCACCTTCGTGCCGCTGGCGCTGCAGTCATCGAGCCGGCGCTGGGAGGTCAACGGCCTGGTGCGCACCGTGCTGCTGATGTGGCGCCTGCGGCTGCGCTATTTTCTGGGCGCCGATCCCGCCGAGCTGGCCCGCGACTACGGCACCGCGCCCGCGCGGTGCGTGCACGTTGCCGGCTTGTCCGAGGGTGTGAGCGGGGAGGGGTGAAGCGCTGCGGCGTGTCGGCGCCGGGCTGGTCGCTGGTGGCAGGTTCAGGGCGCCGCGCGCCGTCGCAGCGGGGCGCCGGTCCCGGACGGGGCCGACGCGCTGGATAAGCGGGTGTCAGTCGGTGAAGGTCGGAGTGAAGCCCATGTCCCAGAGGATGACCGTGGCGACCATGACCACCACCGCCATCACCATCCCGACCGCGACGACGGCGCTGGCGAACAGAAAGCCGCGCTCCTGGGGGATGCGCATGACGATCGGTATGCCCAGATACAGCAGGTACACGGCGTGGCTGACCGCGATCAGGCCGACCAGAAAATCCAGCCAGAACAGCGGGTGGACGCCGAAGGCGCCGAAAAGCAGTATCGGCGTGGCACAGAAGCCCGCCAGCACCACACCTTTGCTGATGCTCGACTCGGCGCCGTAGGTCTGCGCCATCCAGTGGACGAAATAGCCGATAACCCAGATGGCGACCAGCTGGGCCAGATAGAACAGCGGGGCGATGGCCGCGGCGCTGCCCGCACTGAAATGCACGGTCTCGCGGCCGCCGACGGACCACCCCACCCGGGTCGTGCCGTAAAACCAGGCGATCGCCGGGATGAGCGCGAGGATCGCCGGATACTTGAGGTAGCGCTTGAGCTCGGCTTCCGACATGCCGGCGACTTCGTGCCAGGTCGGGACCGGTTGAAAAATAATGCCGAACACCTTACCAATCATCCTCTAACCTCCCGTGTGCTGGTGGGGACAGTGTCATTATTAGCCCGGGGACTGATTCTGTCCCGATGCAATCTTAACAGTATGCGATAAATGCTGGCACAGCAAAAGTGCGGGGTCGATCGGGCGACCCCGGTCGCCTTGACGGGCTTGCTGCCCTAGTCGGAGGCCAGCGCCTCCAGCGCGGGCACGTCCAGCAGGCGGATCTCCTTTTTTTCGACCGCCAGCAGCCGGGACTTCTGAAAGCGGCTGAAAATGCGGCTGACGGTTTCGACGGTGAGGCCGAGGTAGTTGCCGATGTCGGTGCGCGACATGGGCAGCCGGAAGGCGGTGGCTGAGCGCTGCAGCTTGGCATTGCGCTGTGAAAGGTTGATCAGCAGCGCGGCGACGCGCCGTTCGGCTGAATTCCTGCTCAGCAGCGTGATCAGTTGCTGGTCCTGGGTGATTTCGCGGCTCATCAGTCTGAACACGTGGCGCTGCAGGCTGGGCAGCGTGGCGCTGAGCGATTCCAGCTGGGCGAAGGGAATCTCGCAGACCGCGGAGGTCTCCAGCGCCTTGACCGAGATGACGTGCCGGTTCTGGGCTATGCCATCCACGCCGAACAGTTCACCGGGAAAGTAGAAGCCCGTCACCTGCTCCTTGCCGTCACCGGTGATGGCGAAGGCCTTGAGCGCGCCCGAGCGCAGCGCGAATACCGAGGTGAAGGGCTGTCCTTCGCGAAACGCGTATTCGCCCTTGTGCAGCGGCTTGTTGCGCTCGATGATGCTGTCGAGCCGGTTGACTTCGCTGGCTTCCAGGGCGATGGGCAGGCAGATGCTGGCGAGACGGCAGATGGTGCACGACGCGCGATATTCCATGGAGCAGCAGTGCTCGTTTGGTTTTGCGGTCGCAATTTCCCGCGCGCTAGGTGTTCCCATGCATACCACCGACCGGCTATAAACCCGCTTAGTATACGGGTATATGCTGGTGAGCGAAACTATGGTCTGTGCCCGCGGCACCTAAATGGTGCGCGAGAAGCGCGGTTGGCGATCATTCTGCAGGTATTCATCGAATACCATGCAGATGTTGCGCAGCAGCAGGCGGCCCTGCCCGGTGATCTCGATCCTGTCGGGCGACAGCGTGAGCAGGCCGTCGGCGGCGAGCGCTTTGAGCTGCGCCAGCTGTGGCTGGAAGCGCCCGTGGAAATCGATGCGATGCGTCGCCTCGAGCTGGGCGATGTCCAGGGTCAGCTGGCAGGCCAGCGACATGATGATATCGCGGCGCAGGAGGTCCTCCGTGTCCATGCGCCAGCCACGCTCGATCGGCAGGCGCTTGTCCTGGAGCTGGCGCACCCAGCCGTCGAGGTCGCGGCAGTTCTGCGAGAAACTGCCGGCGAACAGACTGATCGATGAGGGACCCACGCCGATCAGGTCGTCGGACAGGCAGGTGGAGTAGCCCTGAAAGTTGCGCTGCAGCCTGCCGCGCTCGCGCGCCAGGCTCAGCTCGTCGTCGGGGCGAACGAAATGGTCCATGCCGATATAGACATAGCCAGCCCGCAGCAGCGCTTGTCCGGCGTCGTCCAGGATGGCCAGTTTCTCCTCGGCGCCGGGCAGGCTCGAGGCGTTGATAGCGCGCTGGTTGCGAAAGCTGTCGGGCAGGTGGGCGTAGTTGTACAGCGATATGCGGTCCGGCGCCAGCGCGATGACCTCGGTGACGGTGTGGCCGAAGGAGCGGCGGTTCTGGCAGGGCAGCCCATAGATGAGGTCGAAGCTGAGCGACTTGAAGCGATGCTTGCGGACGCACTCTACCAGCCGTCCGACCAGCTCCGGTGACTGGGTGCGGTTGATCGCGGCCTGCACCTGGGGGTCAAAGTCCTGAATGCCCATGCTGATGCGGTTGAAGCCCAGCCCCCTGAGCAGGGCGATGGTGTCTTCCTGCACCGTGCGCGGGTCGATCTCGATGCTGTACTCCCGGCTCTCCTGGCGCGTCGTGCGGAAGTGGCTGGCGATATGGTGCATCAGTTCGGTCAGCTCTGCCTCGTCCAGGTAGGTCGGTGTGCCGCCCCCCCAGTGCAGCTGGGTGACCGGGCGGTGGCCATGCAGGGCGCCCCGCATCGCCAGCTCCGTGGCGACGGCGTCGAGATAGGCGATCACGAGCGAGCGCTTGCGCGTGACCAGCTTGTTACAGGCGCAATAGTGGCAGGCCCGGCGGCAGAACGGGATGTGGACGTACAGGGACAGCGGCGCGATCGAGCTCCGCTCCCGTGGGTGGTCTGCTAGCGCCAGATAATCGTCGCCGCTGAAGCGCTCATCGAAGACGTTGGCGGTCGGGTAGGAGGTATACCGTGGCCCTGGCACGTTGTAGCGCCGAATCAGATCGATGTCCCAGGCGGCGCGGTCTTGCTGGAAGGGTTCGACAGACATAAGCCATGAGGGTTCCGGTGGAGTCCGGGCCATTTTAACAGCGCTCGGCGCGCGCGCATTGACCTGCGTCAATGCCTTGGCGCTGATCGATACAGCTGGGGGGAGGGCGCGGCGATGACAATGGGCGAAGTGGCGCGTGCAGTCGGCGCCGGGCCTTGCTCGACGGCGTTGCGCTGAGCCTGCCGGACGTCGCTCCGGCCGCGGCGCCGCCCTTGCTCACCGGTTGAGTGCCAGGATCCACAGCGCCCCGGCGCCACCGATGATGAGCGTGTTGGCGATGGTCACCAGCAGGCCGACGCGATAGATCTCCTTCATCTGCAGATAGCCGGTGCCGGCGAAGATGACGTTGGCCGAGCTGGCCTGGGGTGTCAGCGCGGAAAAATAGTTGGTGCTGAACAGCAGGCCCAGCGCCATCAGCGACGGGGGCACGCCGCTGGCGGTGCCCACATCCAGGAAGACGGGGAAGAGTGCCAGCAGGTGGGCCGTCTGGCTGACGAAGAAGTAGTGAATGCCGATGTAGGCCGCCAGCAGAATGGCGTAGACCTGCGGCCAGGCGAGCGCCTCGACCTGAGCCGCGATCTGCGCGCCCAGCCACTGCATGAAACCCATCTCGTTGAGGGCCGTCGACATGGCGAAGAGGATGGCAAACCATACCAGCACTTCCAGCGCGCTGCCTTCCCGCTGCAGGTCCTTGAGGTCGTAGATGCCGAAAATCAGCAGCAGCGCCAGCCCCCCGAAGGCGATGGCGGCCAGATCGGTGCCCATCTTGCCGGCCAGCGCCCACAGCAGCACCATGGCACAGAAGGTGACGGCGGTGATCCACTCCGCGCGGCTGAGTCTGCCCATCTGCCGCAGGTTATCGCGGGCGGTGGCCGTGGCGCCGGGGGTCTGGTTCAGCTCTGGTGGAAACCACCGGTACAGCAGCCAGGGCAGCAATGCGGCCGCGGCCAGGCAGGGCAGGCTGGCGTTGAGCAGCCAGCGGCCGAAACTGATCTCGACGCCACTGTTGCCGGCCATGGCGACGCCGGCGGCGTTGCCCGCCATGGCCGTGAGCCACAGCGTGGAGGAGACGGTGAGGCTGACGATGCCTGTCATCATCAGAAAGGCGCCGACCCGCTTGCGCGAAGCGGGGTCCGGCCGGGAATCCAGTCCCAGCGCCAGAGATTTGGCGATCGGGTACAGCACGCCGGCGCGTGCCGTGTTACTGGGGAAGGCCGGCGCGATGCACAGGTCGGCCGCGACCAGCGAGTAGGCAAGGCCAAGCGTCGAGTGGCCGAAGCGCGAGATGATCATCCAGGCGATGCGGTTGCCGAGGCCCGACTTCACCACCGCCTTGGCGACCAGCAGGGCGGCGACGATCAGCAGGATGAAGCTTTCGCTGAAGCCGCGGTAGGCCTGGGAGGGCGTCATCACGCCCGTGAGCACGGCGACCGCTGCGGCACTGATGGCTGCAGTAAAGATCGGCAGCGCATTGCTCAGCACGCACAGGATGGTCGCGCCGAATATCAGAGCGAGGTGCCAGGCGTCCGGGGTCAGCTCAGCCGGCGCCGGCGCGAACTGCCACACGCCGGTAGTCAGCAGGGCAATGGCCAGCGCGGGTTTGGCGTAGGATGGCGACATGCTGCACGCTCCTGAACGGGTGGCTGATGCCGTGCCGGCCGCGTCGGCGGCCGACGCTTACGACGGTGGCGCGTGGTGGTGGTGATGCTCGTCGGCTGCCGAGGCGGGCAGCAGTTGCTGAACCGGCGTCACCAGCGTCCACACCCCGTAGATTATCAGCAGAATGCCGGAAATGCGCCGGGCGCCGGCATGCAGCAGCAGCCGCCGCGTGGCATCGGCGGCGGCGCTGACCGTCACCATTGCCGGCAGCGTCCCAAGCCCGAAAAAGAGCATGCGGGTCGCGGCATCCAGGGCATGATCCGCGGTGGCCGCCCAGGCCAATGCGCTGTAGACCAGCCCGCAGGGCAGCCAGCCCCACAGGCTGCCCAGCAGCAGGGCACTGCCGGCGGTTGTCGCCGGCAGCAGGCGCTTCACCAGCGGCTGCAGGCGACGCCACACCGGGTTGCCGATGGCCTCCAGCCGGGTCAGCACCCGCCACCAGTTGGCGACGTAGCAGCCCATGGCGATCAGCAGCAGGCCGGCGACGATCCGCAGCAGAATCGCCAGGGCATCGAGCCGGTCGGCGCCCAGCGTCGCCAGTCCCCCCAGGGCGGCGCCGATGACGCTGTAGGAGAGCAGCCGACCGCAATGAAAGGTCAGCAGCAGCACCCAGCGGCCGCTGCGACGCGGCGCCGCGCCCATGCCGAAACTGCTGGCGATGCCGCCGCACATGGCGATGCAGTGCGTGCTGCCACCCACGCCGATGGCCAGGGCGGCCGTCATCTCCGCCGGACTGATCACGCCGCGCTCCAGGGTGTCACCGCTGGCCCGGGACCGCTCATGGCCTGTCTTCCGGCGCGGTAGCGTCCTTCGGCGGCGGTGACGGGGGCTGTTCATCGAACAGAATGTCCCGCGCCGCCCGATCGAGGTCGTCGTATTGACCCGTTCTGATCGCCCAGAGCAGGGCCCAGATCGCCAGTGCGGTGAAAAACAGGGCGACGGGAATGAGTATTACCAGACTTTCCAAGGGCTTCTCCGCTCCGTCAAGCCGCGTTTGGCCGGCGGCGTCGCTGCGCCACCACACGCTGCGCCCGTGGTCTTGCCGCGGTAGCGCCGGCGCTGTGCCCGAACCGGTCCTGGCCCATTATAGGGACACCGCTGCACCGGCGAAACTGCCGGGAGGGCGTTGTGGCGCCGGCCCGGCTTCGGGGTCCAGGGGGGCGTGTGGCGCGAGGTGCTGTGCGGCCCTGCGGCGACGCAGCGGGGCCCGGTCATCCTGCCGGGAGGGCGGCGTGGCTGGCGTGATGTCAGCGGGGAACGCGATACAGCCGCAGGGCGTTGGCGACGACCACCAGGGAGCTGGCCGACATGCCGATGGCGGCCAGCCAGGGCGGGATGAGTGCGCAGGCCGCCAGCGGTATCGCCGTGAGGTTGTAGGCCAGCGCCCAGCCGAGATTCTCCGCGATGACCCGGCGCGTGCGGCGGGCGACGGCGACGGTGGTGTCGAGCAGGGTGAGGTCGCTCGAGAGCAGCAGGCAGTCGGCAGTGGCTTTGGCCAGTTCGGTGGCATTGACGACGGCGATGGACATGTCGGCAGCGGCCAGCACCGGCACGTCGTTGACGCCATCGCCGACCATCACGACGCGCTCGCCGCGCTGCTGCCAGGCGAGCAGCGCGGTCATCTTCTGGTCGGCGGACTGGCCCTGGCGGTAGTCGTCGATGCGCAGCTCGCGGGCTACCGCCGCGGCCGCGCCGGAGCTGTCGCCGGTGAGCATGCGGACGGTAAAGCCCTGGCGCCGCAGCGCGTCCACGGCGGCCGCGGCCGACGGCCGGATGGCGTCGCTCAGGGTGAAGGTCGCCAGCAGCTCGTGCTCAGAGGCCAGGTAGACGCGCACGTGGTGCGACGGCGGCTCTGCCGGCAGCGCGGCGCCCAGCAGGGCCTCGATGAGGCTGCCGGAGCCGATGGCGTAGCGGGTGCCGCCCGACCAGCCGGTGACGCCCCTGCCGGCCAGTATCTCCACGTGCTCTACCGGCAGCGGGTCGGGCGCTGCCGGGAAGGCGCCGGCGATCGGGTGGCTGGAGTGCCGCTCCAGCGCTGCCGCCAGCAGCTGGCACTGGGCCTCGTCCAGCGAGCCGTGGGTCTGCGTGCTCACCTGCTGTAATCTGCCGGTTGTGAGGGTTCCCGTCTTGTCGAACACAACGCTGGTGGCCCGCGGCAAATCCTCCAGCAGGGTGCTGCGGCTGAGCAGTATGCCGCGGGATTTGAGCGCGGACAGCGACGCGGTCAGCGCGGTCGGCGTGGCCAGCGACAGCGCACAGGGGCAGCTGACCACCAGCACTGAGAGGGCGACCCACAGGGCCTGATCGGGTTGCCGCCAGAGCCAGAACGCCGCCGCGCCGGCCGCGCACAGCAGCACCCCGATGACGAAGCTTACCGCGATGCGATCGGCGAGCTGGGCGCTGCGGGGCTTGATCGATTGTGCCCGCTCCAGCAGGCGGGTGATCAGCGCCAGCCGGGTCTGATCCGCCACCGCCGTGACCTCCACCGTCAGCACGCCATCGGTGTTGATGCTGCCGGCGGTGACGGGGTCGCCCGCGGCTTTGGCGACGGGCAGGTACTCGCCGCTGAAGGCGGACTCGTCGACACTGCTGCGGCCCTGCAGCACCCGGCCGTCGGCGGCGATGGTATCGCCCGGTTTGACCAGCAGGTGATCGCCGGCCGCCAGCAGCGTCACCGGCACCTGCGTCGGCAGGGGGGGCTCGCCCTGCAGCCGCCACGCAAACGGGGGCTGCAGGGCGGCAAGCCCCTGCGAGATATGGTGGTGGCGATGACGGGCGCGCAGCTCCAGGTAGCGGCTGCCCAGCAGAAAGAAGGTGAACATGGCGACCGAGTCGAAATAGACCTCGCCGCTGCGGCTGAACGTGGCCCAGCAGCTGGCGCCGTAGGCCAGGGCGATGGCCAGCGATACGGGCAGATCCATGCCGGGAGAGCGGTTTCTCAGGCCTCGCCAGGCGGAGGTGAAAAACGGCCGCGCGGAGTAGAACACCACCGCCGTCGAGATCATCAGGCTCACCAGGCGCAGAAAGTCGCGGTGCAGGTCCGAGATGCCCTGCAGGGCCCCGGCGTAGAGGCCGATGGTGTACATGCCGACCTGCATCATGCCGATGCCTGCCACCCCGAGGCGCTGCAGGGCCAGGCGCTGTTCGGCCTGCAGCATCTGCTCCTCGCTGCCGCTGGTGTAGGGCATGGGCGCGTAGCCGACGTCCTCGACGGCCTGGAAAATCCGGCTCAGCGGCAGCTCCCCGGGTCGCCAGACGATGTGGAGCCGGTGCCGCGCCAGATTGACGCCGGCGCTCACCACGCCCTGCAGCTGGCGCAGGTGCTGCTCGATAAGCCAGGCGCAGGCGGCGCAGGTCATGCCGCCGATATTCATCACCGCAGCGCGCTCGGACCCCTCGCCGGTGACGAACTGGCGCTGGAATTCCTCCCGATCGTAGCGGCTGTAATCACTGTCGCGATCCTGTGTGGGGAGCCAGTGCGGGCTGGCATCGCGATAGCGGTAGTAGCTGCCCAGTCCGCCGTCGAGTATCGTGCTGGCGACGGCCAGGCAGCCGGGGCAGCAGAAGGTCAGCGTATGCTCTTCGCGCACCAGCGCATAGCGCCCGCGGGCATCGGCCGGCAGGCCGCAATGATAGCAGGCAGGCTGGGATGTCATGCGGGCCGGGCCTACGGTACCGCGCTGGACAGCGTGACTCGCCGGGTGGTGCGCAGGTCGATCTCGCCGGACAGGCGCCAGGTGCTGCCGCCGTCGGCGCCCTCGAGGTCCATATACCACCGGTCATCGGGTATGGCAGCCTGCGCCCGGTAGTGCCCCGGTGAGCTGCGCTGCAGCGGGATGCTGCGGTCCTGATTCATGGCCAGCGGGTGCACCAGGGTCAGCGTCAGCGCGGGCGCGTCCGAGCGCCCCTGCAGGATGACCTGCACGGTGCCTGCCGCCCCGTCGAATGCCAGCGCCGCACTCAGCCCCCGCTCGCTGGCCAGGCGATGCTTGGCCAGATCGCGATTGACCGCGAGGCCCTCCTTGTAATAGTCGTCGACGACCAGGGCCACGGGCTCGCGCGAAGCGAGCCATATCGTCGCGATGCCCGCGATCACGGTCGCGGCGGGGATTGCGATCAGCAGCCAGGGCCAGAACTGGGTGTACCAGGGGCGGGGCGTCTCAGCGGTCATAGTTCCTCATCTGACCGGCCCCAGAAAGCGGCTCTCGGTCTCGGCGCGGTGCTTCGGCCGATCGACGTTGGTGGCGATAAAGCGGATCTCGACATTGGGCGCGTTCACGTCCGCCGGGTCGGCTTTCAAACGCAGCGGCAGCTCCAATACCTGGCCGGCCGCGAGCGTCACCTCCTGGCTGCCCAGCCACTGCAGCGGCATCGGGCTGGCGACTTCAAGCCGATAGCGGTGCGGGGACTGGTCCATGTTGAGAACTTTCAGTGAATAGACGTTCTCGATGTAACCCTCGGCGCTCTCGGTGAACAGCTGGTTGCGGCCGCGCTCGACTTCGATGCGCAACGGCACGCGGGACAGTACCGTGAAGCTGAACAGGGCGATCATCGCCACGATCGCGGCGACGTAGCCGATCAGCCGGGGTCGCAGCAGGCGGGTCGGCTTGCCCAGCAGGCTGTTTTCCGTGGTATAGCGGATCAGCCCCCTGGGGTAGTGCATCTTGTCCATCACCGAATCGCAGGCGTCGATGCACAGCGCGCAGCCGATGCACTGGTACTGCAGGCCGTTGCGGATATCGATGCCGGTCGGGCACACCTGGACGCAGAGCTGGCAATCGATGCAGTCGCCCAGCCCGCTGGGCGCGCTCTGCTGGCCGCGCTTGCGCGAGCCGCGGGGCTCGCCTCGGCCGGCATCGTAGGAGACGATCATGGTGTCGGAATCGAACATGACCGACTGGAAGCGGGCGTAGGGGCACATGTACATGCACACCTGCTCGCGCAGCCAGCCGGCGTTGATATAGGTGGACGTCGTGAAGAAGCCGACCCAGAATACCGCCCAGCCGCTGGCCTCGAAGCTCAGCAGGTCGGGCAGCAGCTGGCGAATCGGCGTGAAGTAGCCGACGAAGGTGATCGCGGTGGCCAGGGAGACGCCGACCCAGATGGCGTGTTTGGCGGACTTTCTCAGGACTTTGTCGAGGGTCCAGGGGGCCTGGTCGAGCTTGATGCGCTGGTTGCGGCTGCCCTCGGTGCGCTGCTCGGCCCACATGAAAATGCTGGTCCAGACGGTCTGGGGGCAGCTGTAGCCGCACCACACGCGCCCGGCGACCACGGTCACCGCAAACAGGCTCAGCGCCGCGATGATCAGCAGCCAGGCCAGCAGGGGAAAGTCCTGGGGCCAGAAGGTCAGGCCGAAGATGTTGAACTGCCGGGCGGGTAGATCGAACAGCACGGATTGCCGGCCGTGCCATTGAAACCAGGGCAGCAGCAGATAGCCGAGCAGCAGCGGCCAGCCGGTGAACAGCCGCATGCGCTGGAAAAAGCCCTCGATCTTGCGCGTGTAGATCTTCTCGCGCTTCTGGTAGAGGTCGACTTCGCCGACTTCGCTCGGCGCCAGTTCCTCGACGTTGATCCGGTCTTCGTCTCGCATGGAGTCTCCGGCATGGGGACAGGTCGGCTGCTCAGGCCGCGGCTACCCGAGCAGTATACCGGTTCGATCTGGCCGCTGTCTTCGGGCCCGCTGCGAGCTAATCCTTCAGTCCGTAGACGTAGGCAGCCAGGAGGTGGATCTTCTCGGGATAGAGCCGGTCCTTCTGGGCCGGCATCACGCCATTGCGACCCTGGCGCAGCGTCTCCCGGATCGCCGTGCGGCTGCCGCCGTAGAGCCAGACGTTATCGGCCAGCGACGGTGCGCCCAGCGCTGCGTTGCCCTTGGCGTCGGCGCCGTGGCAGGCCGCGCAGAACGTGGCAAAGCGCTTCGCGCCGGCTGCGGCGGTCGCCTCGTCATGGCTGACGCCGCTCAGGCTCAGCACGTACTCGGTGACCTCGGCGATGCCCTGGTCGCCTATGACCGCCTGCCAGGCCGGCATGGCGGCCTGGCGGCCGTTGCTGATGGACGCCAGAATCTGCTCCGGCTCGCCGCCCCACTGCCACACGCCATCCCGCAGGTTGGGGTAACCGCGTCCGCCCCTGGCGTCGGAGCCATGGCACTGCGAGCAGTTGTCGCTGAACAGGCGCCGTGCCATGCGCATGGCCTCCGGGTCCTTGGCGACGTCGGCGATGCTCATCGACGCGTACTTCTGGTAGATCGGGCCGTATTGTTTGCTCGCCTTGTCCTGCTCGGCCTCGTACTGGCTGACGCCGCTCCAGCCCAGCGCCCCCTTGAAATTGCCCAGGCCGGGATAGATTATCAGGTACAGCACGCCGAACACGATGGTGATGAAGAACCCCCACAGCCACCAGGCGGGCAGGGGATTGTCGTACTCCTCGATGCCATCGAATTCGTGCCCGGTGGTCTCCTGGTCGCCGGCGCGATAGCGATTGCCGAACAGCAGCCAGGTGGCCCCCACCAGGACGATCAGTGTTAAGAGGATGATCCATCCACTCCAGAAACCGCTCATAATTCAGTCCTCGCGCCTGAAAATTCAGTGATCGTCACGCTCGTGCCCGTCGTCGTCGGCAAAGGGCAGGTTGGCGGCCTCATCGAACGCTTTCTTGCGCTTGCGGCTGAAGGCCCACACGCAAATTCCCAGAAAAGTCACCATGACGATGACGGTTGCCAAGCCGCGCAATGTATTGATGTCCATCGGGCTAGCGCTTGTGGGTCAGCAGGGTGCCGAGGTTCTGCAGGTAGGCCACCAGCGCGTCCACCTCCCGTTTGCCCTCAACCTGGGCGGCGGCCCCGGCGATATCCTCATCGGTATAGGGCACGCCGACTTTGCGCAACGCCGCCATCTTGCTGCCGGTGATGGCGCCGTTCAACTCGTTCTTGAACAGCCAGGGGAAGGCCGGCATGTTCGACTCGGGCACGACGTCGCGCGGATTGTACAGATGGGCCCGCTGCCAGTCGTCGCTGTAGCGCCCGCCCACGCGCGCGAGATCCGGGCCGGTGCGCTTGGAGCCCCACAGGAAGGGGTGGTCATAGACGAATTCGCCGGCTACCGAGTAGTGGCCGTAGCGCTCGGTTTCCCAGCGGAAGGGGCGGATCATCTGGGAGTGGCACACGTAGCAGCCTTCGCGCATATAGATATCCCGCCCCTCCAGCTGCAGCGCGGTGTAGGGCTTGAGCCCGTCCACGGGTTCGTTGAGGTTGCGGTCGAAAAACAGCGGTACGATCTCGACCAGGCCGCCGAAGCTGATGGCGACGACGATCAGCGGGATCAGCAGGCCAAGGTTTTTTTCAATGACTTCGTGCTTCATGTGTCCTGCTCCTGTTAGGCCGCCTGTGGCTGCGTGCGCGCAGTGGAAGTCGTGCTATCCGCCCTGATGGTGCGCCAGGTGTTGTAACCCATCACCAGCATGCCCAGCAGGAAGATGCTGCCGCCCACGAAGCGGACGATGTAGCCCGGCTTGGCCGCGGCCACGGACTCGACGAAGCTGTAGGTGAGGGTGCCGTCGGCGTTGTAGGCGCGCCACATCAGGCCCTGCATCAGACCGTTGACCCACATGGACGTGACGTAGAGCACGGTGCCGATGGTCGACAGCCAGAAGTGCAGGTTGATCAGCGCCACGCTGTACATCTGCTTGCGGTCGAACAGAATCGGCAGCAGGTGATAGGTCGCGCCGATCGACACCATCGCGACCCAGCCCAGCGCGCCGGAGTGCACGTGGCCGATGGTCCAGTCGGTGTAGTGCGACAGCGAGTTCACGGTCTTGATCGACATCATGGGGCCTTCGAAGGTCGACATGCCGTAGAACGAGAGCGAGACCACCAGGAAGCGCAGAATGGGGTCGGTGCGCAGTTTGTGCCACGCGCCCGACAGCGTCATCATGCCGTTGATCATGCCGCCCCAGCTCGGCGCCAGCAGGATGAGCGACATCACCATGCCCAGGCTCTGCGCCCAGTCCGGCAGCGCCGTGTAGTGCAGGTGGTGGGGGCCTGCCCACATGTAGATGGCGATCAGGGCCCAGAAGTGCACGATGGACAGCCGGTAGGAGTAGACCGGCCGCTCCGCCTGCTTGGGCACGAAGTAGTACATCATGCCGAGGAAGCCCGCGGTGAGAAAGAAACCCACGGCGTTGTGCCCGTACCACCACTGCACCATGGCGTCGGTAGTGCCGGCGAAGATGGAGTAGGATTTGCCCAGGCTGACTGGAACGGCGAGGCTGTTGACGACGTGCAGCACCGCCACGGTCACGATGAACGCGGCGTAGAACCAGTTGGCCACGTACAGGTGCGGCGTCCTGCGCTTCATGATGGTGCCGAAGTAGAGCACGGCGTAGGCCACCCAGACGACAGTGATGAGGATGTCGATGGGCCATTCCAGCTCGGCGTACTCCTTCGAGCTGGTCATGCCCAGGGGCAGCGTGATGGCGGCGAGCACGATGACCGTGGTCCAACCCCAGAACACGAAGGCAGCGAGCTTGTCGGAGATCAGGCGCGTCTGGCAGGTGCGCTGCACCACGTACAGCGAAGTGCCCATGAGCGCGGAGCCGCCGAAGGCAAAGATGACGGCGTTGGTGTGCAGCGGCCGCAGGCGCCCGAAGTGCAGCCAGGGCAGGTCGAAATTCAGTACCGGCCACGCCAGCTGAGCGGCGATGAGGACGCCCACCAGCATGCCGACGATGCCCCATACGACCGTCATCACGGCGAATTGTCGGACGACCTGGTAGTTGTAGGGCGATGAATCGAGTGGGGTAGGGCTCGTGCTCATAGTGTGTACATCCTGACCATGGGTTGACGGGTGCGCGCCCGCCATTCACCGGAGCGGCACCAGGGGAAAACGCCGCGTCCGCAGCCTGAATCGTCAAACGGCTATTATTTTCCCAGAGTCTAGGTATTGCGATGATCTAAATCAATGGCTCGTCGGATGATTCCCACCCGCCAGGGCGAAAGTCGACAGTGGCAGCGGGTGATGGCGGCGGGCATAGACGGCGCCTACTTGCGTACGATGACGTAGACGTTGTCCGCCTGGGGGCCCTTGTCGCCCTCGGTGATGTCGAATTCCACGCGCTGGCCTTCGCGCAGGCTGCGCTTGCCGTCGCCGTCGGCGGCAATCGACTTGAAGTGGACAAAAATGTCCGCGCCGTTGTCCCGCGTGATAAAGCCGAAGCCCTTGCTGTAGTTGAACCACTTCACCACGCCCTGCTCGCGGGCGCCGCCGCCTGCGCTGACGGGCCGTGCGCTGCTGCGCGGGGTGGCCTGTTCGCGGCGCGACGCGATGGCGTCGAGCTGCGCTCTGATCGATGCGGTGGCTCGCTGCAGCATGGGGCCATCCAGCAGGCGGGTGGCGACGATGCCAAGGATGGCGGCGCAGGAGCAGGCGAGCCAGGCAGCAAAGAACGAACCCGGCTGCATGCTGGCGACGAGTCCGCCGGTGAGGATGCCGATCACAATGGCGGCAATAAGGTGTTTCAGCGGTAACATGATCAGTCTCAATGGTCTCTGGTGTGGGGCCCGAAGCCGCTGGGGCGGCTATCGGCGGGGACTTAGTGGCCTGGCCCGCGAGGGCATGGCGGTTTCCGAGTAACGGGGAAGACAAGCACGGTTTGGCGAGAGCTTGCGTCGGCCGGCTTGCACAGTGGCACCGCGAGGGTCTAACTGTCTCCCTCGTTCTCGACGGGGCGGGAGTTTACCACGAAGTGTGTGATTGACCAGTAAAATCCCCGAAAAACAGCGTATCTAGCCTTCGCCGGCGGTCGCTCAAGCGTCTTTGCCGGCGGCCTGTGGGCTCGACCCGGGCGGTTGCGGCCCGGTGTTCAGCGCCCCTTTGAGCTCGATGACGTTGCCGTCCGGGTCCTGCAGGTACAGCGACGGCCCGAAGCCTTCCGCGCCGTAGCGGCGCTCGGTGCTCGAGCAGGCGACGCCGTGCCGCGCGAGATGCTGCCGCAGTGCCTGCTCCCGCCACGGTGTGATCCGCAGGCAGCAGTGTTCCAGGTTGCGTCCTTGTGGTCCGGCAGGGGCGCCGCCGCGCTTTCCCAGGGGCTTGGCGACGTCCACCAGGTCGATCAGGCTCGCGCCCGCGCGCAGCTGGTAGAGCCCCTCGTCGGGCAGTTGGCGCTCCAGCGTGGCGCCGAGCACGGTGGCGTAAAAGTCGATCATGACCTCCACCTGGCCCGTGCGCAGCACGATGTGGTCAAGGCCCTGCAGCGCGAACGGGGCTGACGGCGGCACGCTCATGCGGTCAACCCAGGGTGGTGAGGGTGTCGAGCTGCGCCTGCAGCCTGGCTCTGGCGAGTTCCATCTCGGCCAGTTTGCCGCGCTCCTTGGCCACCACCGGCGGCGGCGCCTTGTCCACGAAGGCGGGGTTGTCCAGCTTGCCGCGGGTGCGCGCCAGGTCCTTGTCGATCTTCTCGATCTCCTTCTGCAGGCGGGCGGACTCCGCCTCGTGGTCGATGAGGTCCGCCATGGGCACCAGCACTTCCATGCCGCCCACCAGGCCGGTGGCGCTCAGCGGCGGTGCGGCCGAATCCTCCAGCCACTGCAGGCTGGCCAGTTTCGCCAGGCGGCTGAGCAGGCTGCGATTGTCCTCCAGGCGGCGGCGGTCCTCGTCGGAGCCGTTCTTGAGCAGCAGCGGCAGTTCGCGTCCGGGTGGGATGTTCATCTCGCCGCGGATGTTGCGCACCGCGACGATGACGCCCTTGAGCCACTCGATGTCGGCACAGGCGGCGTCGTCGATCGCGGCCGCATCCACCGCGGGATAGGCGGACAGCATGATGGTCGGACCCGGCCGGCCCGCGACCGGCGCCACGCGCTGCCAGATCTCCTCGGTGATGAAGGGCATGAAGGGGTGCAGCAGGCGCAGGGTCTCCTCCAGCACCTCGATCAGGGTGCGCCGCGTGCCCTGCCGCATGGCCGGGGTGGCGTCGTCGCCATACAGCACGGGCTTGGAGAGCTCGAGGTACCAGTCGCAGTACTCGTTCCAGATGAACTCGTAGAGTGCCTGCGATGCGAGATCGAAGCGGTAGCTGGCGACCGCCCGCTCCACCTCGCCGATGGTGTCCTGGAGGCGCGAGCGGATCCAGCGGTCGGCCAGTCCGCAGGCGCCGGGCTGCGCGGGTGCGAGATCCTCGGTGTTCATGAGCACGTAGCGGGCGGCGTTCCAGATCTTGTTGCAGAAGTTGCGGTAGCCCTGGATTCTGCCCACGTCGAAGTTGATGTCGCGGCCGGTGGCGGCCAGCGAGTAGTAGGTGAAGCGCAGGGCATCGGTGCCGTAGGCCGCCAGTCCGTCGGGATAGTCCGCGCGGGTGACGGCCTCGACGCGCGTCCTGAGCTGGGGCTGCATCATGCCCGCGGTGCGTTTGCTGACCAGCTGTTCCAGGTCGATGCCGTCGATCAGGTCGATGGGGTCCAGCACGTTGCCCTTGGACTTGGACATCTTCTGCCCATGGCTGTCCCGCACCAGCCCGTGTACGTAGACGGTGTGGAAGGGTACCTGCCCGGCCAGGCGCAGCGTCATCATGATCATGCGCGCGACCCAGAAGAAAATGATGTCGAAGCCGGTGACCAGCGCGTCGCTGGGGTGGAAGGTCCGCAGTCGCTCGGTGGCCTCCGGCCAGCCCAGGGTGCCGAAGGTCCACAGCGAGGACGAGAACCAGGTGTCGAGTACGTCCTCGTCCTGGCGCAGCGGCCGCGCGCCCAGCCCGAAGCGCTCCCTGACCTCCTGCTCGGAGCGGCCCACATAGACCTCGCCCTCCTGGTCATACCAGGCGGGTATGCGATGCCCCCACCACAGCTGGCGGGAAATGCACCAGTCCTGGATGTCGCGCATCCAGGCAAAATAGGTGTTCTCCCACTGGCGGGGGACGAAGCGGATGCGGCCGTCCTCCACTGCGCTGATGGCCTCCGCGGCCAGGGGGGCGGTGCGCACGTACCACTGGTCGGTGAGCCAGGGCTCGATCACCACGCCCGAGCGGTCGCCGCGCGGTACCTTGAGCTTGTGGTCCTCGATTTTCACCAGCAGGCCCAGCTCGCGCAGGTCCGCCACCACCCGCTCGCGGGCGGCAGCGCGGTCGAGGCCCCGATAGGCCGCGGGGGCGTTCTCGTTGAGCGCGGCGTCGCGATCGAGGATGTTGATCAGCGCCAGGTCGTGGCGCTGCCCCATCTCGTAGTCGTTGAAATCGTGGGCCGGGGTGATCTTGACGCAGCCGGTGCCGAAGGCGGGATCCACGTAGGCGTCGGCGATGACCGGGATGTCGCGGTCGGCCAGTGGCAGCCGCACGGACCGGCCGATCAGGTGGCGGTAGCGCTCGTCGTCGGGGTGCACGGCGACCGCGGTGTCGCCGAGCATGGTCTCGGGACGGGTGGTGGCGACCACGAGCTGGCCGGAGCCGTCGGCCAGCGGGTAGGCGAAGTGCCAGAGGTGACCGTTCTCCTCTTCGGCGATGACCTCGAGGTCCGAGATGGCGGTATGCAGCAGCGGGTCCCAGTTGACCAGACGCTGCCCGCGGTAGATCAGGCCCTGGTCATGGAGCCGGATGAACGCCTCCTGCACCGCGCGAGAGAAGCCGTCGTCCATGGTGAAGCGCTCGGTCGCCCAGTCGGGCGACGCGCCCAGGCGCCGCAACTGGCGGGTGATGGTCCCGCCCGATTGCTCCTTCCACTCCCAGACTTTGTCGGTGAATGCCGCGCGCCCGAGCTCGTGCCGCGATAGCCCCTGCTCCTCGAGCCGGCGCTCCACCACCATCTGGGTGGCGATGCCGGCATGGTCGGTGCCGACCTGCCACAGCACGTTGCGCCCCTTCATGCGCTGGTAGCGGATCAGCGCATCCATGATGCTCTCCTGAAAGCCGTGCCCCATGTGCAGGCTGCCCGTGACATTGGGCGGGGGGATCATGATGCAGTAGGGGTCGCCCACGCCGCTGGGGGCGAAGTAACCCCGCTCTTCCCAGGTGCGATACCAGTGCTGCTCGATGTTGGCGGGTTGGTAGGTTTTGTGCATGATTTGTGCCGATCGCTGCGTGCCGTCGAGGAAGTGCCCCGCGTTCGGGGCTGATGCCGCCGAGCGGCGGGGGTAAAAAATGACGCGAGTATAGCACGGCGGGATGCCGCGGCGAGGTGCGCCTGGCGCGTCAGCGCCGGACACCCCGCAGGCTGTGAGTGAGGGCAGCACGCTGCCGGCATTGATGAGCGGATGAGCGGGTATCTGCAGGCGCAGGCCGGTCGCGGCTACTGCGGCGGCCGCTGCCGCGCGTTCAGGGCTGCTCCTGCTGCTCGTCTGCGAACTCGATCAGTGCCCGCAGGCGCGCCAGCAGTTCGGCCCGCAGGCGCGGGATATGGGCATCGATCACGTCATCGACCAGGTGCGGCAACTGGTCCAGGGCGCGCTGCGCCTGGGCGGCTGCCCCGGGCTGACGGCGCGGGGCGGGGGGGGCGGCGCTGGCGCTGGCGCCGGCCAGCGCCGGGCCGTCATCGGAAAAGACCAGCTGCTCCAGTTCCTCCACATCGGCGTGGTCCAGATCGACGGCGATGACGCTGCCGCCGGCTGCAGCCGGCGCCTCTTCGGCGCCGCTGTCACCGCCGCCGTCCGGGCCGGTCGCTGCGGGTGGTGGCGGCGCGCCGACGGGCAGGTGCACGCGCGTGGCCGGCGGTTCTCGGTCACTGGGCGCTGAGGGCTCTCGTTCCCTGGGCGCTGAGGGCTCTCGTTCGCTGTTGGCTGAGGGCTCTCGTTCCCTGTTGGCTGAGGGCTCTCGTTCCCGGCTCGCTGAGGGCTCTCGTTCGCTGGTCCCCGGCGCGGCGGCCGCAGCGGGCGGCGGGAGAGGGTCGGACGCTGCCGTGGTGGCGCTGGCGACCACGTCGCTGAGCAGCGGAATGTCGGCGGCGGGTTGCGGGTGTCTGGCGAGAATGTCCTCGATACTGTCCTCGAAGCTGTTCAGCAGGTCTTTGACGGACCCGAGCTCGTCCAGGATGGCCTCCTTGGGCCGGCTAGAAAATTGCTTGCTGTGCGCCACTGTAGCTCCCCCGCGTTACGCTCTAAACGATAGCAGACGGCGCTTGGCGACGCGCTGGCGCTATACAGAGTGTGACAGGATTCGCTGTCGCAGCCGATGGTGTTCGAGCGTGCAGCCGCGGGCGCGATAGTGGCGGTAATGCGTGCGGGCCAGCTGCAGGCGCGCAGGGGTCTGGTAGACGAGCTCGCAGACGTCCTCGAAGTGTTCGAAGCCGGGGGGCATGTGGTCGCTGAGGTTGATCAGCCGCGGTCGCTCGGCCAGGGCCTCGGCAGGCCCCGTGCCAGCGCTCGCAATCAGCACGGGTGCGGCGCTGCGCCCCAGGCGGCCGTGAGGCAGGAAGCTGCTGTCCCGGAAGCTCCACAGCAGGCCGTCCAGGCGCGAGCAGTGATCCTCATCGGCGCAGTACAGCAGCACCTGGCGCCCCGCGCCATAGGCTTGCTCGCACAGGGTGCAGGCGTAGCGGTCAGCGGCGGCGGGCTGGTCGTCCAGCAGCACATGGAACTCCACGCGGGTCACGCGTTGCTGCCCCGCTGCCGCGTCAGGCCGATGCCTGCAGCAGATACTCCACCAGCAATGGCACCGGTCGGCCGGTGGCCCCCTTGTGCGCGCCGCTGCGCCAGGCGACGCCGGCGATATCCAGATGGGCCCATTGGTAATCCTTGGCGAAGCGGGACAGAAAGCAGGCAGCGGTGATCGCACCGGCGCTGGGTCCGCCGATATTGGCGATGTCGGCAAAGTCGCTGTGCAGCTGCTTCTGGTAGTCGTCGCCCATGGGCAGCTGCCAGGCGCTATCGCCACTGTCGAGGCCGGCTTTCAGCAGGCTCTCGGCCAGCGGCTGGTGGTTGCTGAACAGGCCGCTATGGTGATGGCCCAGCGCGACGATGCAGGCTCCGGTCAGGGTGGCGATATCGATCACCACCCGGGGCTGGTAGCGCTGGGCGTAGGTGAGCGCGTCGCACAGCACCAGGCGCCCCTCGGCGTCGGTGTTGAGCACTTCGATCGTGGCGCCGGACATGCTGGTGACGACGTCGCCGGGTTTGGTGGCGGAGCCGCTGGGCAGATTTTCCGAGCACGCCAGCAGGCCCACGACGTTGAGCGGCGCCTTGAGCGCTATCAGTGCCTGCAAGGTACCCAGCACACTGGCCGCGCCGCTCATGTCGTATTTCATTTCATCCATTTTTGCGCCGGGCTTGATGCTGATCCCGCCGGAATCGAAGGTGATGCCCTTGCCGACCAGTACGAAGGGGGTCTCGCCTTCCGCGGCGCCCTGGTATTCGACGGCGACCAGCTTGGCTCCCTCCTTGCTGCCCCGGCTGACCGAGAGCAGGGCGCCCATGCCCAGTTGCGTCATCTCCTTCTCGTCGAGTACGCGGGTGGTGACGTTGGCGTGCCCGCGGGCCAGGTTGCGGGCCTCCCGGGCGAGGTAGCTTGGCGTGCAGATATTGCCCGGCAGGTCGGCCAGCAGTCTGGCGGCGTTGACGCCCAGGCCGACGGCGCTGCCCCGCTCGAGACCCTCGCCCAGGGCGGTTTTGTCGCCGCCGGCGGGCAGGCACACCGTCAGCCGGGTCAGCGCCGGTGGGGTGGCCTTCTTGGTGAGCGTGTGATCATAGTGGTAGGTCCTCGCCACCAGGGTCTGGGCGAGCTGTTGCCCCATCCAGCCCTCGGCGCGCCCGGGCACGGCCTCTGGCAGGATCAGGCAGGCGGTCTTGGCGGGGCTCTGCAGCAGGTTGGCGGCGATGGCCGACAGCAGGCGATGGCAGTTGCGCTCGCCCCATTGCTCCTGCCTGCCGGCCCCGACCAGCAGCACGCGGCGCATGCCGAGGCCCTCGGGGTTGTGCAGCCAGCTGCAGGCGCCGGTTTTGTCGCCGAGGTCGCCGCCTTTGGCCAGCGCGTCGAGCGCTGCCGCCGTGGCGTCAGGGAGTTGCCCGGGCCATTGCTTCGGTTGGCTGAAGTATGGAATGATCAGGCAGTCGGCTTTCAGTTTGGCGAATTTCTTTTCGGTGCTGATCTTGAATTCCATAGGGGCTTCCACTGTGTAATTTAAACCGGTGCCGCGGCCTGGTGTTTGTTGCGATGCGTCGCGCTCCAAAAGCGCTATCGTCGATCTGCTTGGTGTATAGTTAAGACCGTGCCGCGCGCTAGTATGAGCAGCTGGCGCTTCCCGCTCATGCCTACCAATAAAGGAATGATATAAGAGGTGCTGATATTTCGCTATCTATCCAGGGAAGTGCTGGTGACGATGTTCGCCGTCACCTTCGTGGTGTTGTTGATGATTATGGCAGGGCGGTTCGTGCGCATTCTCGATCAGGCCGCCATGGGCGACATCGCCGCCGATGTCCTGTTTCAGATCATCTTCTACCGCATGCCCAACCTGCTGGTGCTGATTCTGCCGCTGGGCTTTTTTCTCGGGATCCTGCTGGCTTACGGGCGCCTCTACACCGAGAGCGAAATGGTCGTGCTGTCGACCAGCGGTATGAGTCCCTCGCGTCTGCTGGCCTACAACGGCGTCCTGTCGATCCTGCTGGTGGTCATCATGGCGGTGACCAGTCTGTACCTGGCCCCGACGGGGGAGGCGAAGGTGCAGCAGATCCTCGCCGATCCGAAAACCAAGGAGAGTCTGGGGGTCATCATTCCCGGTGACTTCCGCTCCTTCAACGGCGACCGTCAGACCGCCTACGTGGAGGAGCTCACCGACGACAAGACGCGCATGAAGACCGTGTTCGTATCGAGCGTGCGCGAGGAAAAAGGCCGCCGCACCGTCGCGCTGGTGGTCGCGGAGACGGCCAAGATCATCAAGGACCCCACCAGCGGCTACAAATACCTCGAGCTCTACAATGGCTATCAGTACGACGGCATTCCCGGAATGAATGATTACCAGGTGGCCCAGTTCGACCGTTACGGGGTGCGCCTGGTCGACCGGCGCTCCGCCGTAGAGCGGCGCGAGGAGCGCGAAGCCGTGCCGACCCTCGCCCTGGTCGGGTCTGATAACCCCTCCTATCAGGCCACGCTGCAGTGGCGCCTGTCTCTGCCGCTGATCATTCCCGTGGTGACCATGATTGCGCTGGCGCTGAGCAAGACCAATCCGCGCACGGGGCGTTACGCCAAGATGTTTCCCGCGATCCTGGTCTACATGCTCTATCTGGTGGCGCTCCATGGCGCGCGCGATGCGTTGGAGAGCGGCTCCCTGTCGCCCTCGATCGGCCTGTGGCCGGTGCACGTGGCATTTTTTCTGCTGGGGATCGGGCTGTACTATGGCGGCAACTGGTGGTTCCGCTTGCGCCCCCGCAGCCGCAAGCGGCCGACTCCGACGACAGGTAAGCCCCGGTGAAGATACTGCGAAACTATATCGCCATCCAGGTTGTCAGCGCCACGCTGCTGGTGTTGCTGGTCATTCTCAGCCTCGATTTTCTCGGTACGCTGCTCGAAGAGCTGAGCGATATCGAGAACGACTACACCTTTACCGAGGCGCTGCTGTATCTGCTGCTGATCATGCCGGGCAAGATCCGGCTGTGGCTGCCGTTTGCGGCGATGGTGGGTTGCCTGGTGGGGCTGGGTTCGCTGGCCAACAACAGCGAGCTGACGGTCATGCGCGCGGCCGGCATTTCGAGCCGCAGGATCGCCTTGATCATTTTTGTGCCGACCCTGCTGCTGACCGGCGTTGCGATCGTGCTCAATGAATATGTGGCGCCGCGCACGGAGCAGGTCGCGCAGGCCAGAAAGAGCCTGCTGCAGTCTGGCAAGACCACCGTATCGAGCCGCTTCGGGGTGTGGAACAAGGAGGGCAACACCTACATGCACTTCAACTCGGTGCAGCCAGGTGGCCTGCTCTATGGCGTGGTGCAGTACCAGTTCGATCGCAAGCGCGTGCTCAAGCGGGCCCTGTTTGCCGAAACGGCGACCTACAGCACCAGCGACGATACCTGGCTGATGGAAAAAGTCAGCGAGACCGCGTTCGAGAAGGATCGCACGACCAGCTTCTTCCACGCGAGCATGCCGTGGCAGAATGAATTGACGCCCGAGCTGCTGGATATACTGATTCTCGACCCCGAGCAGCTGTCGTCCAAGGCGCTGCTGGAATACTCGAAATACCGCACGGAACAGGGCCTCAACGCCGACTACTACATGATGGAATTCTGGCGCAAGATGTTCCAGCCGCTGTCCATACTGAGCCTGGTGCTGGTCGCCATATCGTTCGTGTTCGGGCCGCTGCGGGAAGTCACCATGGGCCACCGGGTGTTTGCCGGTGTGCTGGTCGGTATTCTGTTCTGGACCATGCAGGAACTGCTGGGCCCGGCCAGCCTGGTGTATAACTTTACCACCTGGGCGGCGGTGCTGATGCCCATCGTGCTGTGCACCCTGCTCGGCATCGTGCTGCTGCGGCGCGTTTAGCGCTGCTTGGGCAGCAGAACCACGCGCGAGCGCGACCAGATGTCGTGCCAGGTGCGCCGGTCGCGGTCGATCAGCAGCCACAGATAGCCTGCCCCGAGGGCGATCATAGAGACCCAGGCGCCGCCGAAGCGCAGCGCGCACTGAAGCAGGCTGATGCGGCCGCCGTCGAGGGTTTCGACGCGCAGGCGCCATGCCTGCATCCCCAGGGTCTGGCCACTCTTGTGCCAGAAGTAGGCAAAGAAGCCGAACATCACCAGCAGCACGTACACTGAAAACAGCGGACCCGAGGCGATCGGCTGCAGTTCGTGAATGACCTCGCCGGTGTTTACCGGCGGTGCATGGCGGGACGGATCCAGGGTCAGGATCACCTGCTGGTAGGCAGCGGTGGCGAAAAAGAGCAGGGCAAAGACCAGCAGCGCATCGTAGCCCATTGCTGCCAGGCGTCGCCAGAGGCCGGCCCTTGTCGGGGATGAATCCATGCGCGTCGTGCTCCGGTGGCGGGTGGTGTGGTGGTATGAGTGCGCGGCGGATTCTAACACAGCGCTGTTGCGGCCGGCGGCGCTGATGCTGGCGCAGCGAGCGGGCTTTTTGGTAGTCTTGGGGTGGCGTTGGCGTTGGCGTGGCAGCGGCCCGCGCTTGGCGGGTACTGCGCGGGTGACAGACCGATAAGGAGAACGCGATGCGCGTATTGCTCATCGAGGATGATCAGAGCGTCGCCGACTACATCGTCAACGGGCTGCGCGAGGTGGGGTATGAGGTCGAGCATGTCGCGGACGGCAAGGAGGGCCTCTTTGCGGCCGATAGTGATGTCTATGATGTCCTGATACTCGACCGCATGCTGCCGAGGGTCGATGGCCTGAGCATCCTGCAGTCGCTGCGGGCCGCTGAGAACCATACGCCCGTGCTCATCCTCAGCGCCCTGGGTGAAGTCGAGGACCGGGTCAAGGGACTCAATGCCGGCGGCGACGACTACCTGCCCAAACCCTTCTCCTTCGCCGAGCTGCTGGCGCGGGTGCAGGCGCTGGTGCGGCGCCGCGAGGGCGGTGGCCCGCAGACGCGCATCCGGGTCGCCGACCTGGAGATGGACCTGCTCACCCACAAGGTGACGCGCGCCGGTGAAAACATCGTGCTGCAGCCCAGGGAGTTCCGCCTGCTGGAATACCTCATGAAGCACGCCTCGCAGGTGGTAACGCGCGCGATGCTGCTCGAAAACGTCTGGGATTACCATTTTGATCCGCAGACTAACGTCATCGACGTTCACATCAGCAGGCTGCGTCAGAAGATCGACAGGGGGTTCGACCGGCCCCTGCTCAATACCGTGCGGGGTGCGGGTTACATGCTCGATGAACCTGAATAAGCTCCTCTCCAGCTTCACCTTTCGCTACAGTCTGCTCTATATCGCGCTGCTCAGCGTGCTGGTGACGGTGGTGCTTGCCGTCGTCTACGCGGTCTATTCCTACCAGACCACCAACGAGATACTCGGCGCCATCGACCGTGAGTTCCAGGCACTGCGCGGCAGTTACGAGCGGGCGGGGCGGGACGGCGTCGATGACTTTCTGCAGCAGCGCAGTCAGGAGGGCAAGTTCTCGCAGTTCTATTACCTGCTGGCCGACTCCCAGCGCGATCACCTGGTCGGCAATCTGAGCGAATGGCCCAGGCTGACGCGCTATCCCCGCGGCTGGCTCAGCTTCGACGTGGACGTGCTGCAGAAGGACGGCAACGATAGCGATGCCGGTCGCAACTATGTGGGGCGCTCCGCCGTGCTGCCCGGTGGCGAACGCCTGCTGGTCGCCCGCGACTACCAGGATGTCCGCAGTTACTACGAGCTGATTGCCGGCCTGCTGCTGCGGGGGATGCTGGTGATGGTCTGTCTTGGCACCGTCGGCGGGGCGCTGGTGAGCCTGTCGCTGCTCCGGCGCGTCGAGTTGATCAACCGCAGCATAGAAACCATCATGACGGGCGACCTCAGCGAGCGCATTCCCCTGATGCGGCGGGGTGGCGATTTCGATCTGCTGGTGAAGAACCTCAACCTGATGCTCGACCGCATCGAGTCCCTCATGACCGGGCTGCGGCAGGTCTCCGACAATATCGCCCACGATCTGCGCACGCCGCTGACGCGGTTGCGGAACAACCTGGCCCAGCTGCAGACCGAGCTGGGGCCCGCGGGCGAGGAGAAGGTGGAGGGCATGATCGAGGAGGCCGACAATCTGCTGGCCACCTTTTTCGCGCTGCTGCGCATTGCGCGCATTGAATCCGGCAGCGGCAGGTCGCACTGGAAGGACGTGCACCTCAATGTCCTGCTGCAGGACGTGGTCGAACTCTACGAGCCGCTGTGCGCGGAAAAGGGTCAGCAGATTCACTTGTCGCTGCTGGGCGAAGTCCGGCTGTCGGCCGATGGCGACCTGCTCTTTCAGATGTTCTCCAACCTGGTCGACAACGCGATCAAGTATACTCCCGCCGGCGGCGTCATCCGGCTGGGCGCGGCGAGGGACGGGCGCACGGTGAGCGCGCACGTGTCCGATAGCGGTCCGGGTATCCCGGTGGCTGAGCGCGCCAAGGTGTTGCAGCGCTTCTACCGCGGCGAGGCGAGCCGGAGCCAGCTGCCGGGCAACGGGCTGGGGCTCAGCCTGGTGGCGGCGGTGGTCAAGCTCCATAACGGCGAGATACGCCTGGAGGACAATCGGCCGGGGCTGCGGGTGTTCATCCGCATCCCCGTGGTCTGACGCCGCCGTTGTCCGATCAGTCGGCCAGATCGAAATCGAGAGCCAGCGAGGGTGGCGGCGCAGGCTGGGGGCGTTCGTGCGGTTGCAGCAGCGGGCCGGCAGGCTCCAGCCGCAGATGGCTGGTGTCGGGGGTGGCCGGCGGGGGCGGCGGGCAGCCCTCCAGCAGCAGCGCGCCCGCCGCGGCGAGGGTCATGTGACTGGTGTCCGGAGCAGCCGGTGGCTCGGCGGACGGGGGTGCCAGGTTGGCGTCACCCTGTGCTGACAGCGCCAGCCCGCTGGTATCGACCACCACCGGCGCGACCTGGCGGCGCTCGCCGTCCCGCAGCAGATAGCCCAGCGGGGTCACGCTCAGGGGCTGCTGCGCAGCGCTTGCGGCCGCGGCGCGCGGCGCGGATTGCCTGGATGACTGGGTCCGTCGCAGGTAGACTATTGCCCCGGCATCCCGCAGCGCAGCGCGATATCGTTCGGCCTGGGCGCGGTCGAGGCCGGATTTCAACGTGTGCGGCTGGCCGTCGAACAGCGCGCTGATGCGTTCGAGCGGGGCATTGAACAGGCTCGCCAGTTGGGTCGATACCCCGGCCCGCTCCAGAGTCGGCATGATTTCGCCCTTGAACACGATTTCGTAAACATCCATTGGCTGTGCTACCCGTCGCGGCGCTGAGGCTTGCTGACAGTATAGCCGCTCTGTTTCCGCCGGGCGTGGGCCCGCGTCGACCCGTTCACAGCAAGCCGCCGGTGCGGCGTCTTAGCAGGAGCTGAATGCTTTGACCAAGTCAATCGACGCGTCGGGCGAGCGCATCGCTTCCCGCTATGCCGCGAGCCTGCTCAAGCTGGTTGAAGAGCGCGGTTATTCGGTGGCGCGCGTCCTCGAGTACGCCCGGGTCGGCTTCGACCCGTTGCGCCAGGACAGCACCGGCTACTGCCCGACCGTCTCGGCCGAGCAGTACAGCCTGCTGTACGAGCAGGTGGTCGAGCTGCTGCAGGACTCGGGGTTTGGCGTGACGCATCAGCGCATCGTCACGCCGGGCGCATTCCGGATGATGTGCTATGCCATCATTCACTGCGACAATCTCGGCAGTGCGCTGCGTCGTGCCAGCCAGTTCTTCCGCATTTTTTTCGACGATCAGGCGGTGTTGTCGGTGCACGTCGAGGGTGATGCGGCGCTGGTGGGCTATCTCCGTGCCGGGGCATCGCCGCAGGCGCCGACGGTCCAGACGGAGATCTATGCCATGGCCATGTGGCATCGCTTCTGTGCCTGGCTGATCGGGCGCAGTCTGGCGCTGCGGGAGGTGCAGTTTCAGGGCGCGGCTCCGGAGCGCGGGCATTTCGAGCGTCTGTTCGGCTGTCCGCTGCGCTTCGGGCAGAGCCGCACGGCCATCGTGTTCGATGTCGCCTACCTGGATTGCGCGCTCGTGCATACCGAGCAGTCGCTCAAGGCCTTTCTCCGAACGGCCCCCTACCAGCTGATGGTGATGCCGGCGCGCACGGCGGACTCCAGCCTGGTAGCTCAGGTGCGCGCGCTGATCGGCCACGATTTCAGCCAGGGCTTTCCCGTGTTCGAACAGATCGCGCAGCAGTTGAACATGTCGGTGCCGACGCTGCGGCGGCGCCTCAAGCGCGAGGAAACCACTTTCCAGGCGATCAAGGACGAATGCCGGCGCGATGCGGCGGTGGGTTACCTGAATCGTCCCGACCTCTCCGTCAATGCGGTCGCCGCGCTGATGGGGTTCACCGATCCCAGCGCCTTCCACCGCTCGTTCAAGCGCTGGACCGGCGCGCCGCCGGGCGAGTACCGCCGCCGCCTGCTCGAGCACGGCTATGATTGAGCGCAGCGATGATTGGGCGCGAGGCAGGGGCGGCGGCAAAGCGCCTGAAAACGACAACTGGCCGCATTTGCCATTGCCTTTTTACGGTCGGGAGTTATCTTTCTCGGCCTCTCTAGACAGCGTGATTGCGTCACCGGGCAGGGCCGCCTGACGGCGGTGAACCCTCCTTTTATTCCATCACAAAGCAGGTATTGTAATGGCTCATGAAGCGTATATTTACGATGCGGTCCGCACTCCGCGGGGCAAGGGCAAGGCTGGCGGCAGCCTCTACGAAGTCAAGCCGATCGACTTGCTGGCCAACCTACTGGAAGCGCTGAAGGATCGCAGCGACCTGGATACGTCGCGGGTCGAGGACCTGATCGTCGCCACCGGTGAGCCGGTCAACGAACAGGGCCAGAACATCGCCAAGACCGCCATCACCTATTCCAGCTGGGACGATGTCACCACCGGCGCGCAGCTGCATCGCTACTGTGCGGGCGGCCTCGATGCGGTGAACCTGGTGGCGGCCAAGGTGATGGCGGGTATCGAGGACCTGTCCTGCGGCGGCGGCGTCGAGTCCATGTCGCGCCTGGGCATCGGTGCCAGTGGCGCGGCGCAGGGCGACCCCTGGGTGGCGATGAAGACCTACTTCATATCGCAGGGTCTGGGCGCGGATATGCTGGCCACGCTCGAGGGCTTCGGGCGCGAGGACGTCGACCGCTATGCGGTGATGTCCCAGCAGCGGGCGGCGGCGGCGCGCGATGCGGGCTACTTCAGCAAGTCGCTGGTGCCGGTGCGGGACATGAATGGCGTGACGGTGCTGGACCGCGATGAGTTTATCCGGCCGGACACCACGCTGGAGGGGCTGGGAGCGCTCAAGCCCTCCTTCAAGATGTTCAACGACTACGGCCACGGCGATCTGGCCCGCCTGAAGTACCCGCAGCTCGAAGACATCCAGAACGTGCACACGCCGGGCAATTCGTCCGGCATCGTCGACGGCGCCTCGCTGGTGCTGGTGGGCAATGAGCGGGTCGGCAAGGACCTCGGGCTCGTTCCCCGCGCCCGGATCGTCAGCTTCGCGGTCACCGGTACCGAGCCCACCATCATGCTGGCGGGGCCCGCGCCGGCGACGCAGAAGGCGCTGCGCAAGGCGGGCCTGAGTGTGGCGGATATCGACCTGTTCGAGCTCAACGAGGCCTTCGCCGCGGTGGTGCTGGTGTATCAGAAGCTGCTGGGCATCCCCGACGACAAGATCAACGTCAACGGCGGCGCCATCGCCATGGGGCACCCCATCGGCGCCACCGGCGGCATGATCCTCGGCACCCTGCTGGATGAACTCGAGCGCCGCAATCTCAAGCGCGGGGTGGCGACGCTGTGCGCCGGCGGCGGCATCGGCATTGCGACCGTCATCGAGCGCGTGTAACGGCATCGTGGCGAATTCACGGCTGCCCGAACGCGCAGCCCAGGCGAGTTGGAGTGAGTAGGATTATGGGATACATCAGACTGGAAAAAGACAATGACGGCATCGTCGAGTTGATCTTCGATCAGCCAGGCAAAGCGGTCAACACCATGGGGCAGGAATACGACGAGGCGATGCGCGCCGCCGTCGCCGAGCTGCAGGCCATGGTTGCGGGCGGCGGCCTCACCGGCGTGTACGTGCGCAGCGGCAAGCCGGGGCAGTTCTTCGCCGGCGGCGACATCAAGGAAATGCTGGAGATGGACCTCAACCCCGGCGAGGAGAGAAAGGCCCAGATGCTGCAGGGCATCATCGCCACCAAGGCGCCGCTGCGGCAGCTCGAGACGCTCGGCGTGCCCGTGGCCGTCGGCATCAACGGCCCGGCGCTGGGCGGCGGCTTCGAGATCGCCCTCGCCTGTCACTACCGGGTGGCGCTGCACGGGGTGCAGGTCGGCCTGCCCGAAGCCATGATCGGCCTCATGCCGGGGGCGGGTGGCGTGGTGCGTCTGACCCGCCTGCTGGGCATGCAGGAGGCCATCACCCTGGTCAGCCAGGGCAAGCGGCTGAAGGCGGAGGCGGCGCTGGAGAAGGGGCTCCTGCACGAGCTGGTGCGCGATGAGGATGAGCTGCGCGCCAAGGCCAAGGCATGGATCAAGGCCAACCCCCAGGCGGCCCAGCCCTGGGATCAGAAGGGCTACAGCCTGCCGGGCGGCGCTCCGTCCGATCCGGCCAATCAGGGGCTCATGTATTTCGGCCCGGTCAATGTGATGGTGCAGACCAAGGGTTTGATGCCGGCCCAGCAGGCGATTTTTGCCTGTGTCGTCGACAGCACCCGCGTCGACTTCGATACCGCGCAGCTCATCGAGGCCCGCTACTTCCTGAGCCTCCTGCTGGATCAGACCTCCCGCAACATGATGACCGCGTTCTTCGTGCAGATGGAAGCGCTCAATCGCGGCGCCAGCCGGCCCCGTGGTATTACTAAGACAAAGTGCCGCAAACTCGGCCTGCTGGGCGCCGGGCAGATGGGTGCCGGCATCGCCACCATAGCGGCGCAGAACGGCATCGAGGTGGTGCTCAAGGACATCAGTCAGGAAAATGCCGAGCGCGGCAAGGCCTATGCGGCCAAGGCCTATGCCAAGAACCGCCGGGTCAGCGACGAGCAGGCCGAGATCTATCTGGCCCGCATCAAGGCGACCGCTGACGCGGCGGACCTGGCCGATTGCGATTTTGTGATCGAGGCGGTGTTCGAGAACCGCGAGGTCAAGGCTGCCGTTACCCGCGAGGCCGAAACGGTGCTGGCCGGTGATGCCGTGTTCGCCTCCAACACGTCCGCGCTGCCCATCTCCGAACTGGCCGAGGCGTCGGCGCGCCCCGCCAACTTCGTCGGCATGCACTTCTTCAGTCCGGCAGAGAAGATGCCTCTGGTCGAGATCATCGCGGGCGCGTCGACCTCTGACGAGACGCTGGCCAGAGCGTTCGATCTGGCGCAGCAGCTGGGCAAGACGCCCATCGTGGTGAATGACGCGCCCGGCTTCTTTACCACCCGCGTCATCGGCAAGACCGTCAGTCAGGGTTCGGAGATGCTCGAACAGGGCGTGAACCCGGTGCTGATCGAAGCGGCGGCCAGGGACAACGGCTCGCCCGTGGGTCCGCTCGCGGCCATCGACGAGATCAGCCAGGAGACCGCCTACAAGAACGGCCAGCAGGCCAAGGCCGATGCGCTGGCGCAGGGCAGGCAGTGGCAGGACAACGCGCCCTCCCGGGTGCTGGACCGCATGGTCAACGAGTTCGGCCGCAGGGGCAAGATTCACGGCGGCGGTTACTACGACTATCCGGAAGGCGCCAGAAAGCGCATGTGGCCGGGCCTGAAGGAGGCGTTTGCCCCCCAGGGCTACCTCGATATTCCCTATCAGGACATCAAGGATCGGCTGGTCTTCTGCCAGTGCCTCGAGGCCGCACGCGCGATGGAAGAGGGCGTGATCGAAAGCGTCGGGGACGGCAATATCGGTTCGATCATGGGCATCGGTTTTCCGGCGCAGACCGGTGGCGTGTTCCAGGCGATCAATGCCTACGGGCTGGAGGCCTTCGTGGCCAGGGCCCGCGAGCTGGAGGCCCGCTATGGCAGTGACTTTGCCGTCCCCGAGCTGCTGCTACGCAAGGCTGAGCAGGGCGAGCTGTTTCTGTAGTACTATCGGCGGGCGCCCGCAGGCGGCGGCTGCGCGTCAGCGCCGTCTGCCGGTCGCGGCGCGTCCCGTGTGCAAGCGGGGGCGCCGCTGGCCGCTCAGGCGCGTTTTTCCGTCGGCCACCGACCCCAGAGAGGCATTCGCAATGAACGTTCAGCAGTCAATAGAGCAGGCGCTGCAGCAGGCTTTCTCTCCGTCTGTGCTCAGCGTAGTCAATGAAAGTCATATGCATCACGTGCCGCCGGGCTCTGAGTCGCACTTCAAGGTGGTGCTGGTGAGCGATGCCTTTGCGGGTCAGCGGGCGGTGGCCCGCCACCGGCAGGTGTACCAGCTGCTGCGTGAACAGATCGCCGATGCCGTGCATGCGCTGGCACTGCACACTTATACGGTCGCTGAGTGGCAGGCCAGAGCCGAGGCCGAGCCAGCGTCGCCGGCCTGTATGGGCGGTTCGCGTGCGAGCGGGGACGGCCACTGACAGGCTGTTGCATGGCGGGCGGCTGATCGCCGGCACGGCGCCGCCGATCGGACTACACTTGACCCTAGCCGCGTCTGCGCCGGCTGACCAGGGTTGAGC
Organism: uncultured Gammaproteobacteria bacterium; assembly: GCA_963792875.1. Lineage (GTDB taxonomy): Bacteria > Pseudomonadota > Gammaproteobacteria > Pseudomonadales > JAHEGP01 > JAHEGP01. The sequence goes on from CAWBXV010000003.1 coordinate 235,038, forward strand.
GCCTGCTGCTGGGCACGCGCGTATCGACCAGCCGCAACCGGCCCGCTGTCGCTGGCCCCGGTTTCCCTTTTTTTCTACAGGTTGCAGAGGTGAGTTATGTCGGGCAATAACGCCGTGGTTCCGGTCATCCTGTCGGGTGGCAGCGGTACGCGCCTGTGGCCCAAGTCGCGCAAGCAGCATCCCAAGCAGTTGTTGCAGCTGACCGGCGCCTTGTCGATGCTGCAGCAGACCGTGCAACGAGTGGCTCACCTGGGCGCGCCGCTGGTGGTGTGCAACGACGACCAGCGCTTCCAGGTGGCGGAGCAGCTGCAGGATATCTGCGACGCACCGTGGACCATCCTGCTGGAACCGCTGGCCCGCAACACGGCGCCGGCGATCGCCCTGGCGGCGCTGCAGGTCGTGGCGCGGGAGCCGGATGCCGTGCTGGTGGTGCTGCCCGCTGACCACCTCATCAGGGAGGACGACCGCTTCCGCCTGGCGCTGCAGAGGGCGATACAGCGGGCCCAGGACGATTACCTGGTCGTATTCGGGGTGACGCCTGACAAGCCTGAAACCGGCTATGGCTACATCAGGGCGGCCGCCGGCAGTGAAGACGGCGCGCCCGTGAACCGCTTTGTCGAGAAGCCCGATCTGGAGACGGCCAGGGCCTACTGCGCCAGCGGTGAATACTTCTGGAACAGCGGCATGTTCGTTTTCAAAGCCAGCACCTATCTCGACGAGCTGGCCCGCTATGAGCCCGAGATGGTGGAGGCCTGCCGCGCCGCCATGGAGCTGGCGGTGGCTGACCTGGATTTCATCCGCGCGGACCGCGCGGCGCTGGAGCGGTGTCCGTCCCAGTCAATCGATTACGCCCTCATGGAGCGCACCGAGCGCGCCTGGATGGTGCCGCTGGACCTGAATTGGAGCGATCTCGGCAGTTGGTCATCGATATGGGAGATGATGGACAAGGACGCCGATGGCAACGTCAAGCTGGGCGATGTGCTCACCGAGGATTGCAGCAACAGTCTGTTTCACGCCGAGGGGCACCTCATCGCGGCGCTCGGAGTGAAAGACCTGGTGGTCATCGATACCAAGGATGCGCTGATGATAGCCCCCAGGGACCGGGTTCAGGACGTCAAGAAGCTGGTGGCCAGACTCGAGCGCGAGGGGCGCGGTGAGCACCTGGTGCATCGCGAGGTCTATCGACCCTGGGGCAGCTACGACTCGGTCGACCACGGCGAGCGCTTTCAGGTCAAGCGCATCGTGGTCAAGCCGGGCCAGTCGCTGTCGCTGCAGATGCATCACCATCGCGCCGAGCATTGGGTGGTGGTGCAGGGGACGGCGGAGGTCTCTCTCGACGGTGACATTCACCTGATCAGCGAGAACGAGAGCATCTACATACCACTGGGCGCCCGGCATCGCCTCACCAACCCCGGCAAACTGCCGCTGCATCTGATCGAGGTGCAGAGCGGCAGTTATCTGGGTGAGGACGATATCGTCCGCTTCGAAGACACCTACGGCCGCAAGTGAACCGGCGCCGGTCCTGCCCGCGGGGCCGGCAGCGCGGCTAGCGGATGTTGACCACCTCGCTGGTGTAGGCGGCGCCGGCGGCGGGTTTGATCTGCTCGACGTCGATGATGTCGGCGAGAATGCGCTCGGCGGCGGCGATGTCCTTGCGTTTGACCGCCGATTTGAGGCGGTCGAGGCGGGGCCGCAGTTGTGACCACGTGAGAGACGGTTCGTCCGAGCGGAGAATTTTGGGATGCTGCGTGGCGGTGACGGTGCCGCTGATGAACAACTCCTCGTGCAGTTTTTCCCCGGGGCGCAGGCCGATGTACTGGATCTCCACCTGGCCCAGCGGGTTGTCGTTATCGCGCACGGTCTTTCCCGACAGGCGGATCATGCTGCGGGCCAGATTGCTGATCTTGACGGGCTCACCCATGTCCAGCACAAAGACATCGCCGCCGGCGCCCAGTGCGCCGGCCTGGATGACCAGCGCAGCGGCCTCGGGAATGGACATGAGAAAGCGGGTCGCCTCAGAGTGAGTCACCGTGACGGGGCCGCCAGCGGCGATCTGCTGGCGGAACAGCGGTACAACCGAGCCCGACGACTCCAGCACGTTGCCGAAGCGCACGGTTTCGAAGCGGATATTGAGCTTGCCGGCCAGGCGCGCCCGCTGCTGGATGGCCTGCACCAGCAGTTCCGCCACGCGTTTGCTCGCGCCCATGACGTTGGCCGGCCGCACCGCCTTGTCGGTGGAAATCAGCACGAAGGTTTCGATGTCGGCCTCGAGGGCGGCCTCGGCTGCGGAGAGGGTGCCCAGCACGTTGTTCTTGATCCCGGCGATCGGGTTCTGCTCGACGATGGGTACGTGCTTGTAGGCGGCGGCATGGTACACCGTCTGCACCTCGTACTCGCGCATGACGGACTTGAGGAAGATGTCGTCCTGCGTGGAGCCGAGCAGCGCGACGATGCGTTGGTGCTGCGCGGCCGGCAGCGACTGCGTGACGGTGTAGAGCGCACACTCTGAGTGGTCGAGCAGCACCACGCGGTGGGGGTCGAGCTTGAGGATCTGGCGGCAGATCTCCGAGCCGATGGAGCCGCCGGCGCCGGTGACCAGTACGGTCTTCCCCTGCACGTTATGCGCGAGTAACTCAGGTACTGGCGCGACCTCCTCGCGGGTCAGCAGGTCGCCAATGTTGGCCTCGCGCAGATCGTTGACGCCGACTTTGCACGAAATGATCTCGTTGACCAGCGGCAGCGCCCTGACGTGTACCGGCAGGGACTCGATCTGGCGCAGAATGCGTTTGCGGTTCTGATGGTCGGCCGATGGAATCGCCAGCAGCAGATCGGTGATGCTGTACTGGTCGATCAGGTGAGGAATGGCCTCCGGCGGATAGACCCGCAGCCCGGCGATCTCCTGTCCGTGCAGTCTGCGGTCATCGTCGATAAACGCGACCGCGACCAGAGACCGGCTGTAGTGGATGGCGCCGGCCAGCTGCACCCCGGCGGCGCCGGCTCCCCAGATGAGCGCGCGGCTGGAGCTCTTGTGAGGCAGTAGATAGATATGCCGGATAATCAGCCGCACCGAACCGATCGCCGTGAGGTTGAGCAGCCAGAACAGTGGCAGCAGCGACCGCGGCAGCTCCTGGGCGCTGGTGATGCCGATCGCGAGCAGGGACCACAGCAGCGTGGCGAGCGTGATGGAGTAGACCACCGTCAGCAGGGCTTTCTGGCCGATGTAGCGAATGACTGCCCGGTAGAGTCCCAGGCGTATGAACACCGGGATGCTGATCAGTGGTGCCGCTAGAAACAGAATCCACTGCTGGGAGGGAATTTCATAGGGCGTCAGGTGTCTTAAAGAACAGGCGATCCACAGGAGTAGGGGGAGTGCCAACGCGTCAAAACACAGCAAGCTCCGCTGCATGGTGCTTCTGGGCATGCGCGACTTCCATTCGTGCTGCATTGAATTGCTCATCCCGTCGTCCGCCAGAAAGCCGCTGCCACGATAGGCAATAGCGCCACCAGCGCGATCAGCGCCTGGCCCCATTGCGGCGCAATTATGACAAGGGCCGCCAGTGGTAGCAACCAGAGTCCGTTGATCAACGCCACCAGCAGGCACACGCGTCGGTGCGCGTGCGTTCTGGCCGCGGGTTTTGACCGGCCGCGCGTCTCCTCCGCGCAGGCCAGTGTCCTCGCCAGGCGCTGGTAGGCATGGTCGCGGTGCGGCTGGCGCCAGTTTTCGCCGCGGTAGATGCGCCGCAGCAAGGTCACGGTGCCATCGACCCAGAACACGCCGCCGAGGATGACCCAGACTGCCGGCGGCAGGAGCTGCTCGGCACAGCAGACCAGCGCCAGCAGGCCCAGCGTCAAGCCCAGGAACGTGCTGCCCACGTCGCCCATAAAAATAGTCGCTGGTGCCCAGTTGGCCACAAGAAAGCCCGCGGTTGCACTGGCCAGCAGACAGAATGCGCCCAGCACTGACGCGGCGGCCAGCGCGGCCGGCTGATCGGCGTGCCAGTACAGCAGCAGCGCGCCTCCCAGGGCGATGAACAGCGTCTCCAAGCCCGCCAGGCCATCGATGCCATCCATGAAATTGAACAGGTTGAGCCACCAGAGCAATGCCAGCCAGCCTGCACCCCACCACAGTCCCAGGTTCCAGCGGTCGTCCTCGCCGCGGCTGAGCAGGGCGATGGCGCAGGCCAGCACGAGCGCCTGCACCGCAAGGCGTAACCCGGCCGGCAGCGGGGTGATGTCATCCCACAGGCCCAGCGCCGCAATGGTGCCACCGGCGAGCAGCAGCAAGGCGTACAGGTCCCATGGCACGGCACCGTTGACATAGCTGAAACTGAGCGCACCGACAAAGGCGATAACGACGCCCACCCCGCCGCCGTGTGGTGTTGCGGTGCTGTGCAGGCAGCGCCCGGTGGGCTCGTGCACCAGTCCGAGGGCAGCCGCACGGCGAGCGACCAGCGTGGTCACGATCCATGCCGCCAGCGCCGTCACGGCGAGCAGCAACGGCGGGGCCTGGCTGAACAGCAGCTCCAGTAACGACACGCCGTCGGGCCTAATGCCGCCGTGCGGGGTGAAATAGCCCGTCGCTAAAGCGGCCAGGCATCAGGGGGCAGTTAAGCATTGACAGAGCGTTCAGGCTTCCAAGGTGGCCGCAAGGTAATCGAAGTGCCGACCCTTGGCAATGTGTGTTTATGCGGATGCACTTCTATAAATAGCGGCAATAGCGGCGGTTGCAGGCCCGCTTCAGTCTGCTGCCCGGGGCTGGCAGGTCCAGCCACGCTCGCTCAGGCGCCGCACCCATGAGATCGCCTTGGCTTCGCAATAGCCGCGCTGTTGCTGCGCCTGCCAGAGCAGGGTGTCGCCCCAGTCGGTAATATAGTGCACTTCGCAGGGTACGCTCTTGCCCTCGCGCTCGTACAGCACCGCGATGCGGCGTTCGCGGCTGCCATCCCGGCAGCCAAAATTGTAGTCATCCTGCGCCACCGCCGGTTGCTGCGTCAGGCACGTTGCCATGCCTAACACGCTGGCAAGTGACTTTGCTCGCACGGTCTCACTCCCTATTCGTCGTCATCGCCCGGCCGGGCTTCGTCCAGCGGCGCCGGTTTGGCGATGCCGTAGCCCTGCGCGTAGTCTACTCCAAGCGTCTTGAGTACCGGTAGCACCTCGGCGCATTCCACCGACTTGGCGATGGTCTGCAGGCCCAGAAACCTGGCAGCGGCGACGATCGCCGCCAGCGCCGCGTGGTGATAGCGGCCGTGCTCCATGGCGGCGATCGCGCGCCCGTCTATTTTGATCGCGTCCAGCGGCAGGTAGCGCAATATCCTGAGCGAGCTTGCGCGACCGCCGAATTCATCCAGCGCTACCTGGCAGCCGCGGCTGCGCACGCTGTCGCAGAAATGCACGGTCTGGGCCAGATTGGCGGCCGCGGTCGCTTCGGTGACCTCGAAGCGCAAGTGCGGGTGGTGGAAGCCGCCCTCGTCGAGCTCTGCGAGCAGGAAATCCAGAAAGGGGTCGCTGCACAGCGCATTGGCGGAAATATTGATGCTGATCAGCCCCGCCTGGCCGTCGGGTTCTGCTCTGGCCCGCAGCCATTGCAGGCTGTGCTGGATGACCCATCGGTCGATGATGTCCATGCGCTGGTGCTGCTCGGCGGCGGCCACCAGATCGCCTGGTGCACCCACCGTGCCGTCGTCGCCGATGATGCCCAGCAGGATCTCGTGCTGCCAGGGGCGCTTGCCGTCCAGCGGCACGATCGCCTGGCTGCGCAGCGCCAGGCGACGCTCCTCGAGTGCGCGTCCCAGGGCTGTCAGCCAGGCCGGTCCGTCGGCATGCTGCGGGGTCTGGGTCACAGCCGCGATGACGATGCTCTCACCCTTGCCCGCCCGGGCCTGGGCGGTCGCCTCGACGACTTCGTCGATCAGTGCCGCTGCGGCCAGGGCGGGCCTGACCGCGGTGATGCCGAGCCGGCTGGCAAGCGAGTAGGTGCGGCCCCCGCGGCAGAATGGCTGGTCCAGGAGCGCCCGCTGCAGTTGCCTGGCGGTCGCCTGCAGGCCCGCAGCTTCCATGAATGGCAGGCCTACCAGCAGATCGGCGCCGTCGCCGCGCGCCACGAAGGCGCTGTCGGGGCAGCAGGTCCGGACGATGGCCGCACATTGTGCCAGCAGCGCCAGCGTGGCCGGTTCGCCGTGGCGCCGCGCTATCTGCTGCATCGGCTTGATGTGGAGGCCGATCAGCCCGTGCTCCAGATGGCTGTGCGCCATGTCGTCGGTCAGCTCGCGCAGGCGCGCGCAGAATGCATCACGGCTCATCAGGCCGGCGATATCGTCGCCGCGAAAGCTGCGGGCGGCGCTTTCAAACGCTTCACAAAGCAGGTCGTACAGGGTGCTCTCCAGCGCCGGCCAGTGCCCCGGCGCCGGCACGCGACCGAGTCCTGAGCGGAGCCTGGCAGCCAACTCATCCTGCCGCCAGTCGCCGACGGTCTGGCCCCGCTCATTGACGAACACGAAGCGGCGGGCGTCCGGGCTCTTCCAGGCCAGCTGCATGATGGTTCCCTCTCCTGCACAGCAGGTGTCGAGGTCCCCCAGCCAGTCGCCGGCCTGGAGCTCGGCGCAGCGCCGGTGCCAGCCGGGGCCGCTGTCACCGGGTGCGTCGAGGGTGTCGGCGATGGCATAGGTGCCGCCGCTGCGCATGCTGGCGGGACTCTGGCGCAGCGCCTCCAGCACGCGGCCGACGCAGTGCTGGAATTGCGCGGAATTGAGCGCATAGGCATCCATCGGCGCCAGCAGGCTGGCGGCGAGGTCGTCGTGGTTGAGCTCGGCGCGCTCCCAGTCGGTGCCGGCCTGTTCGGGCAGCAGCTGGCAGTACAGCGCCTGCAGCAGCGCCAGCGGGTGCGGCCCCGCGTAATGGGGCTGGTCGCCGTCGAGCAGCACCCGCACCAGCAGCCGGTGCCAGCCGCGATCGAGCAGTGCCTGCAGTACCGGGGGGAAGGGGCGCCCCCCGTAGCGCTGGCGCAGCGTCTCGTCGACGCGCTCACTGGCGATTTCAAGCGCATGTTGACCGTCCAGCGTCGCGCCCAGGCGCTGCAGATTGCGCTCGTGCAGACGCTGCTGGCGTTCTGACAATTCGCGCAGGGGCGGCAGCAGGGCGCCGAAGACGCGGGGGTTGCTGCATCCCTCCGAGGCAATGCGCTGACAGAGGCCGCTCACGTCCCGGTTCACCAGCGGAGCCCGGAAGTGGTCCTGGCGGCACAGGTGTGCCACGCAGTTGAACGCGCGCAGCGCCGGGTGCCCCTTGCGCGTGAGCAGGCCGGGGTCCAGCAGTACCAGCCTGAACAGCGCCGGCTTCAGCGCCAGCAGCAGGCCGCGGGCATCGACCGCCGTGCGGCTGTCGCCGGCGATGCGGTCCACCAGCGCCTCGGTGATCGCCAGCAGGCGCTGCTGGTCATCGGACCAGGTGCCGGCGCCGGTTCCGCGGGATTGCAGGCTGCGGGCGATCCGGTCGCACAGGGAGAGGCCGACGCCGCCTGGCTGCGGCCTCGTGGTGGCAGCCAGCGGATCGTCCGGATCATCGGCGAGCGCTTCGGCGAGCGCTTCGGCGAGCGCTTCGGCGAGCTCCGCCGCCGTCAGTGCCGCGGGTCCTGAGGGTGACGACGGCGTGGCCGCTGCGGACAGTTCCTGGAACTCCTCCAGCGCCGCGAACAGGTGGCCGGGTGCCCGGGCGACTGCGCCGGACCGCTCGGCGGCCGTCTTGTCGTGTGCCGGCGGCAGGGTTCCCTGCGCATTCAACAGGGGCCGGCCTTCGCAGATGGCGATCAGGTCCTGCGCCAGCAGGTGCACTTCGTTGAGGCAGTGGTCGTTGAAGGCGCCGTAAACCATGGCTTGCACCGGCTGCGGCAGCGGCATGGAGCGCATCGCCGTCGCCAGGTAATGGCAGAGCCAGCCGGGGCCGCCGGGCAGGGCCGAGGGATCGGTCAGGCGCTGTACCCACTGCGAGAAGTAAAGCGCCAGCCTGTCGAGGGTGGCCTCGTGCGTGGCCGTGCTCTGGCGCGCCAGCTGCGCCGCGGTGAGCGTCGGTGGGGCGCCTGCAAGCCGCCCCTGGGGGGTGGCGTCGATGCTGGCAAAATCCGGATTGGCGGGCAGGTAGCCTGGCAGCGTCGCGCTCAGCACATGCTTGCGCGCCGCTGCGGTCAGCGCGGTGCGCAGGTCCTGCCGCAGATTTTCGAGTTGCCGCATTGCTGCCAGGCACGACGCCTGATCCGCTTTGCTGCTGGCCGCTCCTCGCAGCAGGGCATCGTCCAGGGCATTGCAGAAGCCGGGGTAGCGTTGGTCGAGGTAGTCGGCGACGCGCTGGGCGTAGCGGGCCATCACTTCGCTGCGCTGACGCAGGGTCGGCCGGGGGCGGGACGAGCCCGGTCCCGCCCAGGTGCCCGCCGGGCGGCTCCTGAGTTTCTGCAGCTCGGCGCGATAGCCGGCCATGGGGTCCAGTACCCAGCGCTCCCGCGTCTGGTGGCACACGCGCGCCCGGATGGCGACGAACTCGCGCTGCGACCAGTAGACGAGCAGCAGCACCGGCTGGGCGACGGACAGCGGCTTGTCGACGCGCTCGATCTCATCCACCACGCTCAGAAAAATCAGGTTGTCGCCGGACAGCTTGGAGATGGTGCAGGTCCTGGGGGGGCTGTCCTTGAGCCATAATTCCACCACCGGGGCTGCGGCAACGGGGGCCCTGATAGCGTGAGGTGATGGCGTGGTGGGCATAGCGTCATGTCTCGGTTGGGGGCATCGCCTGGCCCGCGCAGCGCCAGCGATCCGCAGGCCTGCGCTGGGCCGGTCACGATTGTCTGGACCCTGCTTCCATCCATGCCGCCGAGTCGGGTGTGTGCTCCTGCGGGCAGCCAGCAGCGAGAGCGTGCTCGGCAAAGTATAGAGTGTGCTGGTCAGCCCCTCCACGCGCTGCGCTAACTCTCGTGGCGGTCGGGGTGGCGGCCCGCCGCACCTGAACGTGAAAAAGCGTGCTATTGCGCGCCACTATAAAGGCCGAAGGCGGGCAGCCGTTCGCCTTAGCAGTTTCTGGAATAACAGCAGATTCTCCTATGCCTTCTGGCGCCTTCACTCTCAGGGTTGCCTGCGATACGGTAATGATGCGGTGCGGATGTGTGGGCCCGGCGGGTGCTTGCGGTACTGGTAGCCTGGGCCGGGATTCTGGGCCGGCAACAGCGGCCGGCGTTGCTCTTTCCGAAGGCAGTGGAGGCCATTATGCCAGGGCACGTGTACAAGATTATCGAGGTGGTGGGTTCCTCCAAGGTCAGTATCGAGGATGCGGTGTCGAGCGCTATCGAAACCTGCAGCGAGTCCATCGACTTTCTCGACTGGTTCGAGGTCAAGGAAACCCGCGGTGCCATTGCCGGCGGCAAAGTCGACCACTATCAGGTGGTGCTCAGGGTGGGCTTTCGCCTCGACCGGGGCAAGTAGTCCACGGTGCTGAATGCCCAATGGCTGGCTCCAAGGTGCTATAGTTGGCGTTATTTCGAATATAGCGCTGGACGAGGCACCGTACATGGCACGAATTTTTCAAACCCCCCACGAACTCAAGGCTGCGGTCGGCGAGCAGCTGGGCAGCAGCGACTGGCTCGAGATCAGTCAGGAGCGGATCGACCTGTTTGCCGACGCCACGGGCGATCATCAGTGGATCCACGTCGACCCGGAGAAGGCCGCCAGCGGGCCCTTTGGCGCGACCATAGCCCACGGCTACCTGACGCTCTCCCTGGTCAACAAGTTCCTGCCCGAGATCCTGGAAGTGCGCGGTGTGGCCATGGGCGTGAATTATGGCTGTGACAAGGTCAGGTTTCCGGCGGTCGTGCCGGTGAATTCGCGCGTGCGCGGCACCGGCGAGCTGATCAGCGCCGAGGACGTCAAGGGGTCTGTGCAAGCGGTGGTGCGCATCGCGGTCGAGATCGAAGGCGGCGATCGCCCGGCCTGCGTGGTCGATACCATCAGCCGCTTCGTTCCTGCGCAATAGCGTCCCGCCGATGCGGCAGGGTCGCTTCACCAGGCACGGGCGCGCCGGGGGGCCGCTATGACCAACATCAGGCCCGCGGCGACCGTCGTCGTGCTGCGGGATAACGACGAACAGCTCGAGGTGCTGCTGCTGCAGCGCAGCCGCAGGGGTTTTGCCGGCGGCGCCTGGGTGTTCCCCGGCGGCGCGGTCGACGCCGCCGACCTGGCCGGCCGCTCAGCGGCAGAGGCGGCGCGGGTGGCCGCGGTGCGGGAGTGCCGCGAAGAGGCCAGTCTGCGTCTGGCCACGGAGGCTCTGCTGCCGATTGCCCACTGGCTGACGCCGGAGGGGGCGCCGAAGCGTTTCGCCACCCACTTCTTTGCCGTGTCGGCGCCGCCCGCGCCCGATGTGGTGGTCGATGGCGGTGAGATCACTGATTATCGCTGGGCGCCGGCGGCGGCGCTGCTGGCGGAGCATCGCCGGGGCGCATTGCCGCTGGTGCCGCCGACCTATGTCACCCTGCTGCAGCTGAGTGCCTGGTCCGATAGCGCCAGCGCGCTGGCCGGCTTCGCGCGGCAGGGTGCGCCCGACTTTCTGCCGCGCATGATCGACCGCGGCGATGCCTATTATTTCCTCTATCAGGACGACGCCGGTTACCAGGACCGCGAACCGGACTGCCCGGGCGCGAGACATCGCTGCATCATGGACGCCCAGGGCTGTCATTATGAGCGCAACCTGTCGGGCGGCCCGCTCGGCGAGGGCGCTGCCGATGCCGCCGACAGCCGGCATACGGGCGAGGGCGGGAGCTGCCATGAAGGTTAGGCCTGGGGCGCTGCCGCAGCCCAATCGCCCGTTCTGGTATCGCCTCATCAACGCGCACTACCGCTTTGCCGCGAAGCTCGGATATGCCAGGCCGTTCTCCGCCGAACGCATGGTGGCCGGGGCGATACGACGCAACGGGGGACAGGGCTTTGGCGATAACAGCTTCCGCGAGGGCCTTGATGCCTACGTGGCGGCCCTCAACGACGAGGCCGGACTCAATGGCTTCGGGCGCGTGGCGATCGGTTCGATGATCAGGCTGCTGCTGCAGCACCGCCTCCGGCTCGAGGCCTGGCGGCAGGCGCACCCGGAGGTGGCGCAGCAGACGATTCGCCGGCCGCTGATCATCGCCGGCCTGCCGCGCACAGGCACCACCATTCTGCACCAGCTGCTGTCGCAGGATACCCAGTTCCGCGCCCCCCGCCGCTTCGAGATCGATCGACCGGTGCCCCCGCCGGCCGAGCACGCCTTGGCGCGCCGGGACCCGCGGGTCAGGCAGGTACAGCGCGGGCTGGATGTGATCCACAGCATCGTGCCGCATTTCATGGCCATCCATCCGATGGCGGCACCCTTTCCGGACGAATGCCAGCAGATCACGGCCTATCAGTTCTCCAGCATCGGCCTGCAGCACATCGCCGTCGTGCCGTCGTTCCAGCGGTGGCTGCTGGATCACGATTTCAGTCGGGACCTGCAGTTTCACCAGCGCTTTCTGCAGCACCTGCAGTCCGCCTGGCACCGGGATCACTGGCTGCTGAAGTCGCCGGCCCACGTCCAGTATCTGCCCACGCTGCTGGCCACCTACCCGGATGCCATGATCATACACACCCATCGCCGGCCCGCCGAGATCATGGGGTCGGTGTCCAGCCTGTCGTGGACCATGCAGGAAGTGTTCAGCGACGACGCCGATCCCCTGCGCTGCGGCCGGGGACAGGCGTGGTTCTTTACCGAGATGACCCGCATGACGCTGCGCGACCGTGAGGCGATGGGGCCGACCGACGCGATCTTCGACCTGCGCTTCGGCGACTTCGTGGCTGATCCGCTGGACAGCGTAAGGCGCATCTACAGCCACTTCGGGCTGCAGCTGACGCCTGCTGCCGCAAGCGCCATGGCGAGCTTCCTGGCCGCCAACCAGCAGCACAAGCATGGCCACCACCGCTATGATCCCGCGGTCTTCGGCGTGGCTGATATCGATGACGACGCCGTCATGCGCGACTATCGACGCCGCTTTCAATTGTAGCGCTATGACACCACCCTGCCGCGAGACCTCCATGCCAGCCCTGCGCCGCTCCGTACTGTACCTGCCCGCTTCCAACCCACGCGCCCTGGTCAAGGCCCGCGAGCTGCCCGCCGACGTGCTGGTGTTCGATCTCGAGGATGCCGTGGCGCCGGAGCAGAAAGTGGCCGCGCGCGAGCAGCTGCGCAGCGCCCTGGCGCTCGGGGGTTATGGCGAGCGCGAGCTGGTGGTGCGGGTCAACGGCCGCGGCACGCCCTGGCACGCGGACGATGTCAGCGCGGTGCTGGGCAGCGCGGCGCACGCGCTGTGCCTGCCCAAGGTGGAGTCCGCTGAGGAGGTCCGCGTGGTGGCGGCGTTGGTCGAGCGCGCGGGGGCGGGGCAGGCGCTCTGGGCGATGGCCGAGACGCCCAGGGGTGTGCTTGCCATCGGCGCCATCGCCGCCAGCCACCCGCTGCTGCAGGTCATCATGCTGGGCACCTCCGACCTGGTGCGGGACCTGCGCGCGCGGCACACGCCAAACCGCGAGGCGGTGTGGTATGCGCTGTCGCACTGCGTCATGGCGGCACGGGCGCATGGCCTGGACGTGGTAGACGGCGTGCACCTCGACCTGGCCGATGATACCGGCCTGGCGGCGGCCTGTGAGCAGGGGCGCACTCTGGGCTTTGACGGCAAGAGCCTCATTCATCCCGGGCAGATCGCCGCCGCCAACGCGGCGTTCAGCCCGTCGCCGCAGGAGCTTGAGCGGGCGGCGCGCATGATCCAGGCCTGGGAGAGGGCGCAGGCACTGGGGCAGGCCGTGTTGGTGCTCGATGGCAAGCTCGTCGAGAATCTGCACGTCGACGAGGCCGGCCGGTTGCTGCGGCTGCAGGCGGCGATCGAGCGGCGATCCTAGGACGCCCCCCGGTCGGGGGTGCCGTTGCCGGCCGCGGTCGCCGCATGCCGGGACGCTCGGGTCTGCCCAGTGCCGGCGAGGCGGCATCGGCGGCGAAGGGACCACCCCGGTCAACCCGCCGGCCTGGCGCTATTCCTTGGTGGCAGTGTTGGGTTAAGCTAGGGCCGCAGCGTTGAATAATAATCATAGAAGGTGAAGGCAGTCATGGCGGGATTCACGTTGATGCCACTGGGCTCGAAGCGGCGGCTGCTGTTGGCGCTGGCGTGGTGCGCCCTGGTGCCGTGCGCGGGGGCGGGGGAGACCGGCAACCTGGGGCCGGACCGCATCACGCAGGCGGCGATCACCGAGGGCGGGCTGGCGATCGACCAGATCCGCGCCGGCGGCCTGCGCATCTTCACGACGCCGTTCAACAAGCTGGACGGCTACGGCGACGGCCCTATGAATGCCGCCGACACCATCAGCCCCGGCGGCCGCCCGACTCTCGGCGGCAACGGCACGCTGCTGCGCGTCAACGGCCTCGACGCGCAGACCTGCCTCGAATGCCACTCGATCATCAGCAATGCCAGCATCCCCGCGGAGCTGGGTATCGGGGGCGTCGGTGGCTCCAACAGCAATGCCGTGATCAAGCCGCTGTCGATGGAGCCCGCCGATCTGCGCGACCTCGACGGCGCCGCCGACTTCGACGGGCGCTTTGCCAATCCGCCGTTCCTGTTCGGCGCCGGCGGGGTGGAGCTGCTGGCTCTGGAGATGACCCGGGATCTGCAGCGGCTCAGGCAGCAGGCCCTGGACCGCCCGGGCCGCCGCGTCGCCCTGCGCAGCAAGGGCGTCGACTTCGGCAGCATCGTGGTCGACGGCGCGGGTGAAGTCGACACCACCGGGGTTGTGGGCGTCGACGCCGACCTCATCGTGCGGCCGTTCGGGCGCAAGGGCGAGTTCGCCACCACGCGCGACTTCGACGTCGACGCGATGCAGTTCCATTTCGGCATGCAGCCGGTCGAGGTCGTCGGCGCGGACGTCGACGGGGACGGCGACGGCGTCGTCAACGAGATCCTGGTCGGCGAGCTGTCGGCGCTGCACGTGTTCGCGGCGACCAGTCCGCCGTCGCGCAGGGTGCGCCTGTCGGCGGCGGCGCGGCAAGGCGAGCGCCTGTTCGGGGCGATCGGCTGCGGCGAATGCCACAAGCCCGCGCTGGACACCGAGCACAGGCAGCTGCCGCTGCGCTTCCCCGCAGACCCGCTCGACCCGTCCGCCAACGTCTATCTGCAGGTCGATCTCGCCGCCAGCCGCACGGGCTTCGCGCGCAACGGGCAGGGCGGCGTCACCGTGCCGCTGTTCGCCGACCTCAAGCGCCACGACATGGGCGACGGGCTGCGTGAAAACTTCGCGCAGGCCAGTGAGCGCCGCAACCGCGAGTTCACCACCGCGCGCTTGTGGGGCGTGGCCGACACCGCGCCCTACCTGCACGACGGGCGCGCCACGACCCTGACCGAGGCCATCCTGCTGCACGGTGGCGAGGCACAGGCGGCGCGGGATCAGTTCGCCGACCTGCGCGACCGCCAACAGGACGCGCTGCTCGCCTTTCTGCGCAGCCTGCGCACACCCGAGCGGCCGTTCGCAGACCTCCTGAGGCGGTGATTGCCGCCGGTACCGGTGTCGGCTCAGGATACCAGAATGGGCAGGCGCGTGATGATGCGCTCCGTGAGCCACGCGCTGTCGGTTTCGATGTCGTCCTCCACGATGCGCGCCGTCGCAGGGATCGCCGCTAGCATGCAGGTCAGCGCGTGTCGGAAATACTGCAGCGCCAGGCGGCTGCCGATACAGGCATAGCGCGTGCCGCCGAACAGGTAGTGATTGTCGCGGGTGAAACCGCGCTCGAAATCGAGCCGGGCTGGATCGCGCCAGTGGCCCGGATCCATGTTCACCGCGGGGTAGAAGATCGAGATCGCATCGCCCGGTCGCAGCGCGAAGCCGCGCAGTGAGACGGGTGCGTGCACCTGCCGCGACAGCGATTTGACGTGGTTGTCGCGGCGCAGAAACTCCATCACGACCTGGTCGTCGACCAGCGACGGGTCCCGCCGCAGTGGCGCGACGGCCTCCGGGTGCCGCAGCAGATTGCGCAGTGCAAAGGCCGTCGACACGCTCAGGGTATTGGTGAGCCCGTTGTTGACCGCGACCAGGATGGCCACCGCGTCAGCGGGGTCGATGCCCTTCCGCCCGACCTCTCGGACGTAGTCAGACAACAGCGTGCCCGGCGCGGGGTCGGAAAATTGCTCGAAGTAATAGCCATCCGCCAGCGCCAGGCCGCGATCGCCCTCGGCAATGAGTGCCTCATCCTCAAAATTGTCGAAGGATTTGTTCAGCGCCACCCCGGCCCGGTACAGCGCGCGCAGGCGCTCGTCGTCGAAGCTGAAGCCCCAGGCTTTGAGTACGGTCTGCAGCGGCAGCGTCGCGATAGCGTCGAGAAAGTGGTCGTGCCGGGCGGGGCGGCTCAGCGCCCTGAAGGCCGGATCCAGCGCGCTCCAGTCCACCCGCTCCAGCAGCGTCAGCAGGAAACGATTCAGCAGCGCCTTGGCCTCAAGGTTGACCAGCCCGTGCTGGAAGTGCCACGCCCGGTTGGGGTATTTGCGCGCATAGTCCTGTTCGCGGGCCTGGCTTTGGGGCGTCAGCAGCGGCTCGCGGGCGACCGCTCAGGCCGCCTCAGCGTTCTCCATCCAGCAGCTGCAGGATGCGGCGGTCGATCCAGCTGTCCAGTTTCAGGTTCTCGATAAAGCCGCAGTGGCCGCCGAAGCGGGTGACCTCGATGGTCAGCAGCGGCGGCTTGTGGATCAGCTCGAGGTCGCGGGCCAGCACCACCGGGTCGTCGGCGCTGGTGATGATGTGCGAGGGCGCCCCCAGGTGCTGCAAGCGGTCGCCCGCGATCGAATAGGCCTCGAAGTAGGTCGCGGGGTCCTCGTAGCCGGTATAGTTGGGCACGAAGTAATGGTTCATCTCCCGCAGCGACTTCATGCGGGCGAGGTGGTTGTGGAAATCGTACTCCGGAAAATGCTCCAGTTTTCTGGATAGCGAGCGCTTCCACTTGTGGACGAAGTAGTCATGGTACAGCCGGCTGCCTTGCTCCAGGCTCTCCATGGTGCCGGCCGGGCAGATCACCGGGCAGACGGCGATGATGCGGTCGAGGCGGAAGTGCCGGCCGCTCATGGCCGCCCCGACGCGCAGGCTGAAATTGCCTCCCAGGGAAAAGCCGACCAGGTAGTTGCGCGCATAGGGCAGCGCGGACTGGATCGCCTCCATGGCGCCCAGCACTTCGCTGAGCCGGGTGGAATTGAACAGCTCGCGGTTGAGGTGGTGGCTGGGGCCGTGGTCGCGCAGGTTGAGGCGGAACACGCTGTAGCCGTGGCGGAACGCGTGGCCTGACACCGACAGCATGTAGTTGGACTCGCCGCTGCCCTCCCAGCCGTGGATGAGGGTGACCAGTCCCCTGGGTTCGGGGATGGGCGCCGGCGCATAGTGGCCCAGCAGTCTGACGCCGTCGCCGCAGTCGAGGATCATGTCCCGGCTGGCGGCCAGCAGCGCCTGATTCATGCGGCGGACCTTGAGCTTGCGCGGGCCGGTGCTGGAGAGGATCGATTGCACGTGGGGGCCACGCAGCAGCGCCGGCGGCCTGAAGCTCTCGTTGATGACGAAGTTGCGTGTCATGGCGTTCACCCGGCCCGGTTCATCCAGCCATGCTAGCAAACGAGCTGCGGTGGATGAACCCCTCTGTCCAATGCCCCCGCTATTCTGCCGATTGCGCGGGATCGGTCGGCATTGGCTTTTCTATTTAATAAATATTCTCATTTGAAAATACGCATCCTGCCTGTATGATGCGGGACGCTCGTGCGCTGTGTTGGTGCGCGGGCGTCTTGTCAAGGATTCTACTGCCCCCCTTAGATCCGCAATCAACCACAAGTCAACCACCGCCAGCCCCGACGTAACAGGGGATCGGTATATCGAACTGGAAGGACGCTGGCCGTGCCCGCGACGGCGTACCGGTCGCGTCCTCCAGCAATCAGCGCGAGCAACATTTAGCATACACAGAGGTAACGAATGTCGATACATGCATACAAGCAGCGTCCCATCGCCGTAGCCGTGGGGATGGTCGCAGGTCTGGCCGGGGTGGCCGGCCATCAGGGGGCCAGGGCCCAGGACGACGTCTCGCTGGAAGAGGTGGTCGTCACCGCGCAGCGCCGCGAGGAGTCGCTGCTGGAGACGCCGGTTGCGGTGACCACCTTCGACAGCGTCCAGCTCGAGGAGCTCAAGGCCAACTCGCTGGATCAGTTGCAGGGTTACGTGCCGTCACTGTCCATCGCGCCGTTCGCCGCCGATAGCGCCGCGCCGGTGGTATTCATCCGCGGCATGGGCAACGTCGACGTCCAGACCACCAAGGACGCGGCCGTCGGCGTCTATCTCGACGGCGTCGCGCTGGGCCGCGCCACCGGCCTGGCGCTGGATATCGCCGACCTCGAGCGCATCGAAGTGCTGCGCGGGCCGCAGGGCACCCTGTACGGCCGCAACACCACGGCGGGCGCCATCAACTACGTCACCCGCAAACCCCACGACGAATTCGCCGCCAAGTTGCGCCTGTCCACCGGCAACTACAACTACGGCGGCGCGCAGTTCGACCTGAACCTGCCGGTGACCGAGCGCTTTTTTCTCAAGTTCGGCTATATGCGCGACCGCATCGACGGCTGGGTCGACAACGACAACGCGAGCGGCCTGCCCAATCAGGCCGACCCCAACGAGCACGACAACGAGGCCTACAAGGCGGCGCTGCGCTGGAAGCCGACCGACAACTTCACGGCCGACTATGCCTTTGACTACTCGGATCTGGAGTACGGCAACGGCTATTACCAGGTGGTGAAGGCGTCGGTGGCGCCTCCGGGAGTCAGCGATTTCAGCACGGTGACGCCGACCAGTGATCGGCAGGACTCGGCGATGCTCGCCAGGGGCCTCTCGCCTAGCACCGTCAGGGCCAAGGGCCACAATCTGACGCTGGCCTGGGACGTGGGCGCCGTGACGCTGAAGTCGGTCACGGGCTACCGCGAACTCAACGGCGACCTGTTCCAGAACTATCTGGATGGGTTGAACTATGTCTCGGATTGCTACCTCCTTCCTCCGACAGACCCGGGTTTCGGCCAGAATTGCGTCTCGCCGCCGGCTTCTGAGTTTATTCAGACCAACAGCGTCGATCAGGACCAGTTCTCGCAGGAGCTGCAGGTGCTCGGCAGCGCCCTGCAAGACAGCATCCAGTACGTGGCCGGCGTGTACTACTTCCGCGAGAAATCCACCGAGATGCAGGGCGGCAATTACGCCTGGCCGCCAGGCACCCCGAACTATCCCGGCTACGATGTCGTCGATTCGTGGAGCGTGGACGCCGAGGCCGAGTCTTATGCCCTCTACGGCCAGGCCAGCTGGCGGCCCAACGCGTTGAGCCAGAAGCTCGGCTTTACCCTCGGCCTGCGCCAGACCGAGGACGACCGGGAGGCGACCAAGGAGTTCATCCGGGCCGACCTGCCCCCGCTGCCGCCCTATGAAAACGACGCTGCGCAGCCGGGCGACACGCGCAGCGGCAAGAAGGATTTCTCCAACACCAGCGGCCAGTTTATCGTCGATTACTTCTTTACCGACGATATCAACAGCTACTTCAAGTACGCCACGGGCTACCGCTCCGGCGGCTTCAGCACGCGGTCGCTGGTCACCGAGTTTGCCGACGGCTTCGAGCCTGAGACCGTGCAGTCCTACGAGCTGGGCTTCAAGTCGCAGCTGTGGGAGCGCCGCCTGCGCCTGAACGCCGCGGCCTACTACAACGACTACACCGACCTGCAGGTGGATACCTATATCCCGCTGGCCAACGGCCGCACGCTCAACGCGGGCCAGGCGACCATCCAGGGCGTGGAGATCGAGGCGGTGGCACGCCTGACCAGGGGCTTGACCGTCGACGCCTTCTACGCCTTCATGGACGCCGACTACGACGAGTACATCGACAACGGCGTCGACCTCTCTGGCGTCAAGAAGGTACCCCAGGCGCCCAGAAACCAGGCCAAGGGCGGCGTCGAGTACGCGTTCCCGATGACCGGGCTGGGCCAGGTCACTGCGCGCCTAGACTACCTGTGGACGGACGAGTTCTGGTCCAACCCGGACTCCAACAACCGCAACGACGCCTACGGCCTGCTGAATGCGCGGGTGCAGTGGCTGGGCATTCCGCTGCCGGCCGGCGATATCCGGGTGGCGCTGTGGGGCAAGAACCTCACCGACGAGGAGTACACGGTGCTGACCACGGATTTCTCCGGTGGGGACAACAACCCCGTTGACGCTTTCCGGACGGTCGCCGCCCAGTACGGCACGCCGCGCACCTACGGTCTGGACTTTATCTACGAGTACTAGCCCTCGACGCTTCAGCAACACGCGTTCTGCCGGGCACTGCCCGGCTTTTTTGTTTTCGGGGGGGGGCTGGCCGCGGGCGGCGCTTGCGCGCCTAGCGGGGCGCCTGGGCAAAGATGAAGAACTCCCGGTTGCCGTCGCCGCCGGCGATGCTGCTGTCGAAGTAGTCCAGCACCTGCAGCCCCTGCCCGCGGTAGTGCGCAGTGATGCGGCTGCGCGTCAGCTCGTGCAGGGCCGGGTCGCGCACCACGCCGCCCTTGCCGACGTGGTCGCGCCCCACCTCGAACTGCGGTTTGACCAGGGCCAGCAGCAGCGCCCCGGGCGCCAGCAGCGGCAGCAGGCCGGGCACGATGAGCGTCTGCGAGATGAACGACACGTCCATGACCGCGTGGCTGAAGCCGCCGGGGGGCAACAGCTCCGGCGCCACGCCGGCCGGCAGGTGGCGGGCGTTGATGCGCTCCAGGCAGACCACGCGGGGGTCGCCGCGCAGCGCCGGGGCGAGCTGTCCGTGGCCGCTGTCGATGCCGATCACGCGCGCGGCGCCCGCCTGCAGCAGGCAGTCGGTGAAGCCGCCGGTGGACTGGCCGACGTCGAGTACGGTCGCCCCGGCCACCGGCATGCCGCTGCGGCGCAGCGCCGCTGCCAGCTTGAGACCGCCCCGGGACGCGTAGCGCAGGCTGGCGCCGTCGCCGATGCGCACGGCAAGGTCGGGCTGGCAGGCCTGCCCGGGCTTGGTCGCCGCCCGCCAGCCGTCGCGCGCCAGCACCTCGACCGCGCCCTCCAGCACGAGGCGTCGCGCCATGCTGCGCGATGGCAGCAGGCCGCGCTCGACCAGCAGCGCGTCCAGCCGCTTCATCGCCATCGGCGCGCCAGCCGGGCCGGGATGGCGCCGCGTGCTTGCCGCTGCGCGGCGCAGGGATTACTCTCGGGCTCGGCGGCACAGCGCCGGATGTATCGTGCGGGGGTGCCGCAGTGGCTAGCGTTATTCACGACAGCGGGTCCGATGTCAGGGGGCGCGTCCATTATACCAGCGGCCGCGCCGGCCCGAGCCTGCCGAGGGCGCCGCGTCCGCTGGCCAACCGGAGAACAGATGATGATGAATCTTTTGCTCGTGCTGGCGGCGCTGTTCATCGCGCTCGCGCTGGTCGTCAAGCTGCTGGAGGGGCGGGCGCAACCGCTGACGGCCCAGCAGCAACAGCGCCTGTCGCGCTGGCTGATGGTGCTGGTAGCGGCGTCACTGCTGCTGTCGCTGCTGCACCAGGCGCTGTAGCCGGCGCGATCGCTTTGTAATGCGCAAGTCGAGCGTGTAGACTTGTCCGCCGTTTTCTAACCGTCTCGTCTGCCCGGCGCTGCCTTGTATCGCAGCGGGCCGGCCTGATCTGATCTGACAAAGAGTACCTGGCAATGGCAAAGCAAGTGGCGACCAATGTTCACTGGCACGAGGGCGACATCACCCGCGAAGACCGCAACGCACTGCTCGGGCAGAAGGGCGCCACGCTCTGGTTCACAGGGCTGTCCGGCAGCGGCAAGAGCACGGTCGCGGTGGCGCTGGAGGGCGAACTGCTGCGCCGCGGCCACCTGGCCTATCGCCTCGACGGCGACAACGTGCGGCTGGGCATCAACAAGAATCTCGGCTTCAGCGCCGAGGACCGCAAGGAGAACATCCGCCGCATCGGCGAGATCGCCAAGCTGTTCGTCGACACCGGGGTGATCGCGCTGTCGAGCTTTATCAGCCCCTATCGGGAGGACCGCGACGCAGTGCGTGCGCTGCACGAGGCGGGCGGCATGGACTTCATCGAAGTGTTCGTCGACTGCTCGCTGGCGGAGGCCGAAAAGCGCGACCCCAAGGGCCTCTACAAGAAGGCCCGGGCCGGCGAGATCAAGAACTTCACCGGTATCGATGACCCCTACGAGGCGCCGTCGAACCCCGAGATCACCCTGCGCAGCGACCAGATGCCGCTGGAGCAGGAGGTCGCCCTGCTGCTCGATCTGCTGGTCGAGCGCGGCATCATCCGCGACCAGGACTAAAGGCACCCCTCAAGAGGACCCCCGCATGATCAAACCCCATGGCGCCGATCAGCTCAAGCCGCTGTTCGTCTACGACACCGAGCGACACGACGCGCTGGTTCACGAAGCGCAGACGCTACCGTCCATCGTGATCAGCTCGGCGGCGGCCGCCAACGCGGTGATGCTGGGGGCGGGCTACTTCACGCCGCTGGCCGGGTTCATGAACCTGGCCGACAGCCTCAGCGTGGCCGCGACGCTGCGCACGGTGGACGGCCTGTTCTGGCCGGTCCCCATCGTCAACATCGTGGACGACATCGCCGCCATCGAGGGCGCCGCCCGCATCGCCCTGCGCGACCCCAACGTCGAGGGCAACCCGGTGCTGGCCGTGATGGAGGTCGAGGCGATCGAGGAGGTCTCGGCCGCGCAGCTGGCGACCATGGCCGAGCAGATCTTCGGCACGCTCGACCCCGGGCACCCCGGCGTGGCCACGTTCAGCCAGCTCGGCCGCTACCTGGTCTCGGGCCCCATCCAGGTGCTCAACTTCAGCTACTTCCAGGTCGACTTTCCCGATACCTTCCGCACCGCGGTGGAGATTCGCAACGAGATCGCCGAGCGCGGCTGGGACAAGGTGGTCGCCTTCCAGACGCGCAATCCCATGCACCGGGCGCACGAAGAGCTGTGCCGCATGGCCATGGACGAGCTGGGCGCCGACGGCGTGCTGATTCACATGCTGCTGGGCAAGCTCAAGCCCGGTGATATCCCGGCCGACGTGCGCGACGCGGCGATCCGCAAGATGGTGGAGCTGTATTTCCCCGCCAACACCGTCATGGTCACGGGCTACGGCTTCGACATGCTCTACGCCGGCCCGCGGGAGGCCGTGCTGCACGCGATCTTCCGCCAGAACTGCGGCTGCACGCATCTTATCGTCGGGCGCGATCATGCCGGCGTGGGCGACTACTACGGCGCCTTCGACGCGCAGACCATCTTCGACGAGAAGGTGCCGGCCGGCGCCCTGGCCATCGACATCTACCGGGCGGATCACACGGCCTACTCCAGGAAGCTCAATCGCGTCGTCATGATGCGCGATGCGCCGGACCACGCCAAGGAGGACTTCGTGCTGTTGTCCGGCACCCGGGTGCGCGAGCTGCTGGGGCAGGGCATCGCGCCACCGCCGGAGTTCTCCCGGCCGGAAGTGGCCCGCATACTCATGGATTACTATCAGCGCCTGGATCGGGGCGAGGCCTGAGCGCTCGTCTGCCGGGCCGGCTGGCCTCCGTGCCGCGGGGGCCCTCTGCACCCCGCGCTGTACCGCGCGAGTGCGCCACCCGGCAGGACCCTGGAGTTAACCCCGCCCCGGCGATCGGTTACACTGACGGAGCTGTCTACCGCTATTGTGAGGATCCAGTCATGCTGCTGAAGGACAAGGTGGTCATGGTCTCCGGCATCGGTCCCGGGCTTGGCAAGGAGCTGGCGCTGGAGGCGGCCCGGCAGGGCGCCAGGCTGGCGGTCTGCGCCCGCACGGCCAGCAAGCTGGATGACTGCGAGAGCGAGCTGCGCGCCGCCGGGCTCGACAACCCGGTGCTCAAGGTGGCGACGGATATCACCGCCCCGGCTCAGTGCCAGGACTTTGTCGCCGCCACGCTGGCGGCCTACGGGTGCATCGACTGCCTGATCAACAGCGCCTATAGCCCGGGGGTGTTCACGCCCATCGACCGTGCCGACCTCGATGGCTGGCGGCGGGCCATGGAGGTCAACCTGTTCGGCTCCATGAACCTCACGCTGGCGGTCGTGCCCGGCATGAAGGAGCGGCGGCAGGGCGCCATCGTGATGATCAACACCATGGTCACGCGCAAGCCGCGGGCGACCCAGGGCGGCTATGCCGCATCCAAGGCGGCGCTGGCCAGCGCGACCGCGCACCTGGCGCTGGAGCTGGGGCCGCACAATATCCGGGTCAACTCGGCCTTCATGGGCTGGATGTGGGGTCCGCCCGTGCAGAGCTATTTCGAACAGATGGCCAAGCGCGGCAGCGGCTCGATCCACGGCCCGCGCGCCGAGATCGAAAAGACTATTCCCCTGGGGGCGATTCCGGACGATGCCGACTGCGCCAAGGCGGCCATTTTTCTGGCGTCCGACTACGCGCGCGCCATAACCGGCGCGGCGCTCGATGTGAATGGCGGCGAGTATCTGCCGCACTGAAGGCGGACGCGCCCGGCTGTCTCAGCCGGGCCGGCGGACGGGAGGAACGACCGATGGATGAACTCCGACAACAGGCGATCGAGGCGGGCGTCCTGCGCCGCCTGCTGCAGCACCTCGATGAACGCAAGGATGTGCAGAACATCGACCTGATGAATCTGGCCGGCTTCTGCCGCAACTGCCTGGCCAAGTGGTACCGCGGTGAGGCCGGGCAGCAGGGCGTCGAGCTGGACTACGAGCAGGCCAGGGAGATCATCTACGGCATGCCGTATGCCCAGTGGAAGGAGCGCTATCAGCGGGAGGCGACGCCCGAGCAGCTGGCAGCGCTGGCCGCCGCGACCGCGGACCGGGGCTGAGATTGTGCTAGAGCGCCGGCCCGTTGGGCAGAAAGCGGTTGCTGCTGTGCTGGCGCAGCCACTGCAGCTGCGCGGCGTCGAGCCTGGCGCCGCGCGCCTTGAGCAGGCGGTTGAGGGCGATGACCGGGGACTTGTCCCCGACTGAACAGCCCGGCAGGCGCATCTCCACCACGGCCAGCGTGCGCATGAGGTGGATCAGCTCGTCATTATCCAGCGGATCGGCGGCGTCGGCCCAATCGCCGCCGGGCCGGTGCATGGCCTCGGCCAGCCAGCGCTGCATCGCGGCGCCCACCGCGTCGGGCAGGTCCAGCAACTGCTCGCGCCGGCTGAGCGCCAGCAGCTCGCGCAGGGTGGCGGCGTCCAGGGCGATCGCGCTGCCGGCGGGTTCGGGAGTCCAGTGGCCTGTGCTCATGGTGGCTGCGACGCTTGCTTGAGGTAGGGGCGGGAGATTCTACCGCCGCCAGCGGCCGCAGGGAACCGCTTTCGCCGGCCTGCGGTCCATGATCGGCGTGGCGCGCCGCCGGCGCTGGTCGCATGATGCCCGGTGGCCACCGTTGCCGGCAGAAACTGGAGAAGCCGTTGTTCATGAAATTGCTGTCGCGCCTGGCGCGCGTGCCCTGGCTGGTGTTTCTGGTGGTCGGCGGCCTGTTGTATGCCATCTACCCTCAGCCCGACGTCAAGCCCACCATCGTCATCCCCGGCGCGCAGGTGTCGGCCTGGCTGGCCGCGCAGCGCCAGCAGCTGCGGGCCCCGCTGACCCGCGAGGAGGAGCAGCGGGCGCTGGAGCGCATGGTGATGGAGGAGATCCTGGTGCGCGAGGCGCTGGCGCACGATTTTCAGCGCCTGCCCCCCGTGCAGCAGCGCCTGCGGCAGCTGGGTGAGTTCCTGCAGGCGGACGGCGCGGCGGCCGCAAGTGACGCCGACGCCGCGGCTGCGGCGCAGCGCCTGGGCCTGCTGCAGAGCGATCCGGTGATCCGCAGCTATCTGGCCAGTACCATGGAGCGCGCCCTGGTCGGCGGCGCCGCCATCGAGGTCGGCCAGCAGGAACTGCTCGACTATTTCGAGCGCCACCGCGCCGAGTACCTCGACCCCGCCAGGCTCGATCTGCAGCACGTGTTCTACAGCGCGGACAAGGGCCGCACGCGCGCCGACGCCGAGGCGGCCCTCGCCCGCGTCGCCGAGCGCGGCCCCGGCGAGGAGGGCGACGTGTTTTTCAGCGGCTATGCCTTTGCCGACCGCAGCGAGCGGCAGCTGGCGGCGGAGTTCGGCCCGGAGTTTGCAAAGGCCGCATTCGGCCTCGAGGTGGGGCGCTGGTCCGGGCCGGTGCGCTCGGCCTATGGCTGGCACCTGGTGCGGGTCGACCGGCTGCGCCCGGCGCGGTCGCCCGAGCTGGCAGAGGTGCGCGACAAGGTTGTCGGCCGGCTGCGCTACGACAAGGAGCGGGAATTGCTGCAGCAGGCGCTGCAGGCGCTGCGCCGGCGCTACGAGGTGGTGGTGGGCGACTGGCAGGTGGGAGGTGCGACGTCATGAGGCGGGCCATCAGATGGCAGTGGGGGCCGGCGCGCCTGCTGGTGCTGCTGGTGCTGGCCGCGGCGCCGGCCGGGGCCTGGTGTCATGCGCTGGCGCCGTCGCTGCTGGATATCGAAGCGGCCGCCATCGACGCGGTCGGCAGCGACGCCCTCGGCGGCAGCCGCTACGCCGTGCAGTGGAAGACGCCGCAGCAGCGGGTGCCCGGCAGCGAGCTGCAGCCGCGGCTGCCGGCGCACTGCGCCACCGTCGAGCCGGCGCGCACGGCGCTCGAGGGCACCGGCGCGGTGTGGCGTTGGGTGGTGGACTGCGGCGCGCGGGGCCTGATCGGCAGCTCCGTGAGCGTGCGGGGCATCGCCGGCAGCCGGGCCGATGTCATCCTGCGGATCAAGCTGGAGGACGGCCGGGCGCTCTATCAGGTGCTCAAGCCGGGTCAGGACAGCTACCAGGTGCCCGCCCGGCAGGCGTGGTACCGCATTGCCCAGAGCTATGCGGTCATGGGCGTCGAGCACCTGGTGGGCGGCGTCGATCACGTGTTGTTCGTGATCGCGCTGTTCATGCTGGTGGGGGTGCGGCGCGAGCTGATCTGGACCGTGACCATGTTCACGCTCGGCCACAGCGTCACCCTGAGCATGGCCGTGCTGGGGGTGATCAGCTTTTCCCAGAGCCTGGCGGAGACGCTGATCGCGCTGAGCATCATCGTCGCCTTTACCGAGGTGCTGACGCACCCGGGCCATAGCCTGCAGCCCTGGAAGGTCTATGCCGTGGCCGGCGGGTTCGGTCTGCTGCACGGCCTGGGCTTTGCCGGGGCGCTGCGGGAGGTCGGCTTGCCCCAGGGCGATATTCCCCTGGCCCTGTTCGCGTTCAACGTCGGCATCGAGCTGGGCCAGTTGGCGCTGATCGTGCTCTTGTGCGCGCTCACCCTGGCGCTGGGGCGCCTGGGCCTGCGCTGGCGCGGCGCGTGGCGGCAGCTGCCGGTCTACGCTGCCGGCAGCCTGGCGGGCTTCTGGTTCTGGCAGCGGCTGCTGGCGGCGGCGTGAGCGGACCCGCGACCGTTCCGCTGGTGAGTCTCGAGCAGGTGCTCGGCCAGGTGCGGGCCTGTGATCTCTGCCGCCAGCACCTGCCGCTGGGGCCCAGGCCCGTGCTGGTGGCCGAGGCCAGCGCCCGCCTGCTGATCGTCGGCCAGGCGCCCGGCACCCGGGTGCATCACACCGGCATACCCTGGAACGATCCCAGCGGCGATCGCCTGCGCCAGTGGCTGGGGCTCGACCGGGCGCAGTTCTACGACGCCCGCCGCATCGCCATCATGCCCATGGGTTTCTGTTACCCGGGCAGCGGTCCGTCGGGCGACCTGCCGCCGCGCCCGGAGTGCGCGCCCCGCTGGCACGCCCTGATCCGCGCGCAGCTGCCGCGGGTGGAGCTGACCCTGTTGGTGGGCCAGTACGCCCAGCGCTACTATCTGGGCAGCCGTCACCGGACCCTCACCGAGCGGGTCAGGGCGTGGCGCGAGTACGGACCTGCCTACCTGCCGCTGGTGCACCCGTCAGGGCGCAATCAGCGCTGGCTCGCCGAGCGCCCGTGGTTTGCCCGGGAGGTCCTGCCTGCGCTGCGGCAGCGCGTCGCCGAGCTGCTGGTCGACTGAGCCGCAGTGGCCGTCAGGCCTCCCCGTAGGCGATCGCCACGATGCAGAAAGAGCGCTCGCCGGCGGGGGCGGGCACGTGGAATTCGTCGTCCAGGCGCTTGCCCAGCATCGCCCGCGCCATGGGAGAATCCATGCTCAGCTTGCCCGCCTTCAGGTCGAACTCGTCCGGCCCGACCACGTGGTAGCGCTGCTGTTGCCCCGCTTCGTCCTCCACGGTGACCCGCGCGCCGAAGTACACCCGGCTGCGGTCGGCCGGCGGCTCCGTCACGACGGTCAGCTGTTCCAGCCGCTTGCTGAGAAAGCGCACCCGCCGGTCGATCTCGCGCAGCCGCCGCTTGCCGTAGATGTAGTCGCCGTTCTCCGAGCGGTCGCCGTTTTTAGCGGCATCCTGCACGGCCGCGGTGACCTGCGGTCGCTCGACCTTCCACAGCTGCTGGAGTTCGGCGCGCAGCGCCCGCTCGCCCTCGGGCGTGATATAGGCGGAGCGCCTGGGGGGTGGTTTTCTGTCGCGGACCATTGATTATCCCGATTCGATGCGGTAAAAGCGGGCTAGTTTAAACGATTTGCGCCGTTTTGCAGCGGGGTGAACGCGGCCCGGGCGCGCCCGGGGGCCGCTGCCCTGTGCGTGGCGCCAGTGAGGCAACTATGAAAGCATTGAGCAAGCGCCTGCTGGCCTGCCTCGCCCTGGCGGGCGTGCCGGCCGGCCTCGCCGCCCCCGACGGCGCCGTCCGCGACCTGCGCGGCCACTTCACGCAGGGTGGCATCTTTTTCGGGCGCATCGACGCGGGGGCGCAGCTGTACTGGGGCAAGCGCCGCATCGCGACCACCCCCGAAGGCGAGTTCGCCGTCGGCCTGGACCGCGACGCCCCCGCCGCGGTCACCCTGAAGGTGGTCGCGCCCGGCGGCGGGGCGGCCACCGAGCAGACCATCGCCATCGCCCCGCGCAAGTACGCCATCCAGAAGGTCACCGGCATTCCCGAGCGCATCATGAATCCCCGCCCCGAGGACCTGCGGCGCATCGAGGACGACAACCGCCAGGTCGCGGCGGCCCGCGCCACGCTATCCGCACAGCGCTTCTTTCTGGGCGATTTCCGCTGGCCGTTGACCGGGCCGATTACTGGTGTTTTCGGCTCTCAGCGCGTTTATAATGGCCAGCCCAAGCGCCCTCACTATGGCGTCGACGTCGCCGCTCCGGTCGGCACCCGCGTCAGTGCGCCGGCAGGGGGCACCGTGACGCTGGCCCACGGCGATATGTTTTTTTCCGGTGGCACCCTGATCATCGATCACGGCTATGGCTTGTCTTCGACCTTCATTCACCTGAGCCGCATCCTTGTCGAGCCCGGCGATAGCGTCGAGCAGGGGCAGCAGGTGGCGGAAGTCGGCGCCACCGGCAGGGCGACCGGTCCGCATCTCGACTGGCGCATGAACTGGTACGATCAGCGGGTGGACCCGCAATTGTTGGTGGGGGCGATGCCGGTTGCGGCAGCGCCGGCGCCAGTGTACAGCAAGCATGAATCCACAGGTGGTAATGAATGATCGACGAAAAACTTCTCAGCATTCTGGTGTGCCCGGTGAGCAAGGCCCCGCTGGTGTACGACAGGGAAAAGCAGGAGCTCGTGTGCAAAGCGAGCGGCTTGGCCTATCCTATCCGTGACGACATACCGGTGATGCTCGAGAGCGAGGCCCGCGTCCTGACCACAGAAGAAAAACTGGCCAAGTAGGGCACGGCCACCGGCCGTCGCGCGGTAGCGTCGGGCCTGACCTCCCGGCCGCTTACCCCCATTGATTGACTGGAAGTCCCCATGAAGAGCGCCGAAGTTCGCCAAGCATTTCTGAGTTATTTTGAGCAGCAAGGGCACCGCCGCGTCGAGAGCAGCTCGCTGATTCCCGGCAATGACCCGACGCTGCTGTTCACCAACTCGGGCATGGTGCAATTCAAGGACGTGTTTCTCGGGGTCGAGCAGCGACCCTATCGGCGCGCCACCACCGCGCAGCGTTGCGTGCGCGCCGGCGGCAAGCACAACGACCTGGAGAACGTCGGTTACACCGCCCGCCATCACACGTTTTTTGAGATGCTCGGCAACTTCAGCTTCGGCGACTATTTCAAGCGCGAGGCGATCGGCTTTGCCTGGGAGTTCCTCACCGAGGTGCTGGAGCTGCCGCCGGAGAAGCTCTGGATCACGGTGCATGTCAGCGACGACGAGGCGGCGGACATCTGGATCAAGGAGGTGGGCGTCAGCCCCGAGCGCTTCTCGCGGCTGGACGAAGACAACTTCTGGCAGATGGGCGATACCGGCCCGTGCGGGCCCAGTTCGGAGATCTTCTACGATCACGGGCCTGAGGTGGCCGGCGGGCCGCCCGGCAGCCCCGATGACGATGGCGATCGCTACATCGAAATCTGGAACCTGGTGTTCATGCAGTTCCAGCGCTCGGCCGATGGCGCGCTGACCCCGCTGCCCAATCCCTCGATCGACACCGGCATGGGGCTGGAGCGCATCGCCGCGGTCATGCAGGGAGTGCACAGCAACTATGACATCGACCTGTTCCAGAACCTGCTCAGCGCGGTCATGGCGATCACCGGCAGCACGGACCGCGGCGACAAGTCCCTGCGCGTGATCGCGGATCACATCCGCTCCTGCGCGTTCCTCATCGTCGATGGCGTGGTGCCGGGCAACGAGGGCCGCGACTACGTCCTGCGCCGGATCGTGCGCCGGGCCATCCGCCATGGTCATCGCCTGGGCGCCAGCGAGCCGTTTTTCCACCGCCTGGTGCCGGCGCTGGTGGCGGAGATGGGCGAGGCCTATCCAGAGCTGCGCCGCGAGCAGGGCCGCGTCGAGCGCGTGCTGCTGGCCGAGGAGCAGCAGTTCGCCGCGACCCTGGACCATGGCATGGCCATCCTGAATCACGCCATCGATGCCCTGGACGGCGATGAGATCCCGGGCGAAGTGGTATTCCGGCTGTACGACACCTACGGCTTTCCGCTTGACCTCACCAACGATATCGCCCGCGAGCGGGGCCTCCAGCTCGACCTGGCCGGCTATGAGGCGGCCATGGCGGCTCAGCGCCACCGCTCGCGGGAGTCGGGCCACTTTCGCCAGGACTACACCCGGCTGGCGCAGTTTGATACGCACACCGAGTTCACCGGCTACGGTGGCACTGCGGCGGAGGGTTGCGTGGTCGGCCTGGTCACTGAGGCCGGTGAGGTGGAGTCCCTGCAGGAGGGTGACGAAGCCGCCATCGTGCTGGATACTACGCCGTTTTACGCCGAATCGGGCGGCCAGGTCGGCGACCGCGGCGTGCTGGCGCGCGAGGGCTTCAGCTTCGAGGTGCGCGATACCGTCAAGGCGGGAGCGGCCATCCTGCATCACGGCGTGGTGCTCTGCGGCGGCGTCGCTCGCGGCGACCGCGTCACCGCCTGTGTCGACCCGGGGCTGCGCCAGGCGACGGCGCTGGGTCACTCCGCGACCCATCTGCTGCACGCGGCGCTGCGCCATGTGCTCGGTGCGCACGTGGCGCAGAAGGGTTCGCTGGTGGACGCCCAGCGGCTGCGCTTTGACTTCTCACACTTCGAGCCGTTGACAGCTGCCCAGCTGGAGGCGGTAGAGGCGCGGGTCAACGTGGAAATCCGCCGCAATACCCCGGTGCTGGTCGAGTTGACGGACATGGAGACGGCGAAGAGCCGCGGTGCCATGGCGCTGTTCGGCGAGAAGTACGGGACCTTGGTGCGCGTGCTGACCATGGGAGAGGGCTTCTCGGTAGAGCTGTGCGGGGGCACTCACGTCAACCGTACG
Source organism: uncultured Gammaproteobacteria bacterium (assembly GCA_963792875.1). Classification (GTDB taxonomy): domain Bacteria; phylum Pseudomonadota; class Gammaproteobacteria; order Pseudomonadales; family JAHEGP01; genus JAHEGP01. Next base: position 265,906 of record CAWBXV010000003.1, read on the forward strand.
GGCGACATCGGCCTGCTGCGCATCGTGTCCGAGTCCGGCATTTCCGCCGGCGTGCGCCGCATCGAGGCCGTCACGGGCGCCACGGCGATGGTCCGCTATGCTGAAGCGGAGGCGCAGCTGGCGGCGATCGCCGGGCTGGTCAAGGGCAGTCGCGAGAATGCCCAGCAGAAAATCGAGCAGCTGCTAGCCAATGCGCGCAGGCTGGAGAAGGAGGTGGCCAGGCTCGAGTCGCGCCTGGCCAGCGGCGCAGGCGCCGATCTGGCGGCCCAGGCCAGGGACGTCAAGGGTGTCAAGGTGCTGGCCGCCAGGCTCGACACCGCGGATGCCAAGGTGCTCAGAACCACGCTGGACCGGCTGAAGAGCCAGCTTGCCGATGCCGCCATCGTGCTGGCGGGCGTCGACGGCGACAAGGTCACGCTGGTGGCCGGCGTCAGCAAGGCCCGCACGGCGGACATCCGCGCCGGCGAGCTGCTGCAGTTCTTCGCCGACGGCATCGGTGGCAAAGGTGGCGGGCGCGCGGACATGGCGCAGGGTGGTGGTGGCGATCCGGCGCGAGTGGCCGCTATGCTGGACGCGGTGGTGCCGTGGGTGGAGCAGCGGCTCTAGGCCGGGGTCCTTGGCGCGCTCGGGAAACACCGGCGCCGCTGAAGTCGCTAATCATCCACTAAAGTGGTGTTCAATTGCGCGGGCTTTGGTGATAAGGTCGCGCGCTTTCTGCATATAGAATCGTTATGGCATTGATCGTTCAAAAATATGGTGGGACCTCTGTCGGCAGCATCGAGCGGATCGAGGCCGTTGCAGACCGGGTCATCGGCAGCCGCGCTCGCGGCGATCAGGTGATCGTGGTCCTGTCCGCGATGAGCGGAGAGACCAACCGGTTGATCGGCCTGGCCCAGCAGATCCAGGAGGCGCCTGACCCGCGCGAGCTCGACGTATTGGTCGCCACGGGTGAGCAGGTGACCATCGCCTTGTTGTGCATGGCGCTGATCGAGCGGGGCTGCCCGGCGCGCTCCTATACCGGCAGCCAGGTGCGCATTCTGACGGACAACGCCCACAATAAAGCCCGCATCCGCGAAATTGACGATGCCGCGCTGCATGCCGATCTGAACGCCGGCAGGGTAGTGGTCGTGGCCGGTTTCCAGGGGGTGGATGAGCGCGGCAATATCACCACGCTCGGTCGCGGCGGCTCTGACACGACGGCGGTGGCGCTCGCCGCGGCACTGAAAGCGCAGGAATGTCAGATCTTTACCGACGTGGACGGCGTCTATACCACGGACCCGCGCGTGGTCGATGAAGCTCGTCGCCTCGAGTCCATCACCTTTGAAGAGATGCTGGAGATGGCGAGCCTCGGGTCCAAGGTGCTGCAGATCCGTTCGGTGGAATTCGCCGGCAAATACAATGTACCGCTGCGGGTGCTGTCGAGTTTTGTCGACGGCCCCGGCACCTTAATCACTCAAGAGGACCCGGAACCCATGGAGAACCCGGCAATCGCGGGCATCGCCTTCACGCGTGACGAAGCCAAGCTCACCATCATCGGCGTACCTGATAAGCCGGGGGTTGCCTATCGCATTCTGGGGCCGGTGGGTGAGGCGAACATCGAGGTGGATGTGATCGTGCAGAATGTCGGCCAGGACGGCACTACCGACCTGACGTTCACCGTGCACCGCAACGATATGGCCAAGGCCAGGGCGATGCTGGACCGCGTGGCGGCAGAACTGGGTGCGCGCGAGGTGCGCACCGATGACAAAATCTGCAAGGTTTCGCTCGTCGGTGTGGGCATGCGCTCGCACGCGGGCATCGCCAGCAAGATGTTCAAGGTGCTGGCGGAAAACAACATCAACATTCAGATGATCACGACATCGGAAATCAAGGTTTCGGTGGTTATCGACCAGAAGTTCGTCGAGCTGGCCGTCAGGGCGCTGCACTCGGCTTTCGGGCTTGAGCAGGCCCGCTAGTCAGGGTCCTGCGGTTTGGAATAACACAATGTCGGCACACGGCGGGCGCCGTGTGCTAAAGAAATAAGAAGGGAGAAGGTCCGAAGCCGTTGCCGTTGCGTAAGTGGCTGCAGACCAAATCCGATAACAAAGTGGCGGATCGCCTGGACGCCATGGCGCCGGAGGTCACGACCACGGAGACAGCCCCGACGGAAGCAGGGGTCGAGAGGGATAGTTTAACCGGGAGAATGTGATGTTGATTCTGACTCGCCGCATAGGCGAAACATTGATGGTCGGCGACGAGGTGACGGTAACCGTGCTCGGCGTGAAGGGCAACCAGGTGCGCATTGGTGTCAATGCACCCAAGGACGTGGCCGTTCATCGCGAAGAGATTTATGAGAGGATCAAGCAGGAGCAGGCCAACGAACCGCTGCCACCACCGTAAAAAGGCGGCAGCTGTGCTTTCGTTATGTCGCGATTGTGTTATGATTCCGCCCGCTTGCGGGCAGATGGCGTTCGGTTCGCCGTAGCGCGACTGCAAGCAGTGTTCGTTGGCGGGTTGTGTCTGCAACCCACAGCGTTCATCACTAACCGATATGGCTATGGCGACATGGCTGTGCGGTGGATCAGGTGAGGTGGCCGAGCGGCTGAAGGCGCTCCCCTGCTAAGGGAGTATAGGCTAATCCCCTATCGAGGGTTCGAATCCCTCCCTCACCGCCAATCAAACAAAAAGGGCTCCTTTCAAGGGGCCCTTTTTGCTTTCTCGGAGACGTATAGGTCGCGTTGGGGCGCCCCCGGATCGATCTGACCTGCCCCCCACCCTCGTGCCCGCCAGGGCCGGCCGCTTGCCTAGCCTAGCCGGTCCGCCAGGCGCGCGAGCTTTTTCAGGGTCGCGTCGGGCACATCGGCATCGGCTGCGGTGGCGCTCAATCCGGCGAACAGCAGGCCGACGGGGCGTGCGCCCAGGATCCTGGCGGTCAGGCGCAGTTGGCCCCTGGTACTGTAGAGCCAGCGGCCGGCCACCCCGGGTGCGGCGCAGGCGCTGATCAGCAGCGCCTTTTTCTGCGGCTGGTGCTGCTTGCGATGTACCGGCGCGGCCCTGCCCCACGGCCAGTAGCCGTAGACGGCGAGGCGCTCCATGAAGCGCTTGAACAGCGCGGTGACCGAGCCGAAATTGGTGGGTGAGGCCAGGATGAGAGCATCTGCGGCCTCAATTTTTTCGACGAGGGCTGCCATGGCGTCGTCGTGGACGCAGCGCCCCGGTGCCGCGCCCGCCGCCTGCATGCAGTGGCGGCAGTTCAGGCAGAAATTGATGGGATAATCGCGCAGCTGGATGACTTCGGTGGCAAACGATTGAGCCGCCAGTTGCGCGACCGCCGCGGCCACGAGCCGGTCGGTGATGCCGCCGTCCCGATAGGACCCATTGATTGCCAAGAGCTTTCGCACGTCGCCAGGCTCCCTGCCGGAAGTCGCCAATGCCGCCGATGGATGTGCTGCTCAGACCGCGATCCGCCGGCATTCGACTCGGCGGCCTGTCAGGCTGTCCCGTGAAAGTGTACCAGATCATCGAGCGCCTGCATGCCGCGTCGCAATCCTTGAAGTCGCCTCGCGGCGCAAGACCGGTCGGGGTATCGTTCAGCCAGTCAGGGCGGCCGTGGCCGGCACCCGCGGGGCGGGCTCCGGCACATGCTCTCTGGTTATGTCGAGCGGGCTGATAATGCACTTTCGTTGCTGTTGCTGGCGGGTTATTCGCGTTATGGTAGAGCCGTTAATGGCATTAGCTTCGCGTCGATTGCAGCAATAGTTGGTGGGTAGGGGTGATGGTTGCGGCGCGCATCGACACAGGTCTCGGCCTGTTTATTATGCGTCACTCCAGTCCCCGTTCAGCGGGGGCTTTTTTGTGTGGCCGGGCTATTGTCCGCCAAGGCTGCAGTGACAGCCACGGCTACAGTGACAGCCGCATGAACACGCGCTCCGGGATATGCTTGATGGCCAGCATGATATAGCGCCAGAAAAACGGCTGATAACTGACCGGCTGGCCGCGGTCCATGGCCTTGACGATGCTGCGGGCGACCTGTTCCGGCTGGGCCCACAGTAACCCCTTGCTGAAACCGGCGGTCATGGGGGTATCGACGAATCCCGGCTTGATGGTGCACACGCGCACGCCATGGCGCTGCAGTCGGTTGCGCAGGCCCGATGCGAAGGCGTCGACCATGGCCTTGGCCGAACCGTAGACGTAGTTCGACTGCCGGCCGCGGTCGCCGGCGACCGAGCTGATGACGGCCAGGGTGCCGCCGCGCTGCTGTTCCAGCATGCCGGCCAGCTGCGTCAGCAGCGCCACGGTGCTGAGGGCATTGGTCTGCAGCGCCGCCAGCGCGGCAGCCAGGTCCTGCTGGCAGGCGAGCTGGTCGGGCAGCGTGCCGTGGGCGATCAGTACGGTGTCCAGATGCCCCAGCGCCGCGCGCGCCTGCGCGATCGCGGCGCCTTGCGCGTCGATCTGGTTGACGTCCAGGATGCCGTATGCGGCGCCGGCGGCGCCGCGGACTGCGAGGTCGGCGCATTGCGCCGCCAGGCGCTCGGCGTCGCGGCCCAGCAGAAAGAACTGGTCGCCGCGCGGCGCCAGCAGTCTTGCGGTCGCCTCGGCGATAGCGGAGGTCGCGCCGATGATCAGTACCTTGCTCATATCGTCAGATTCCCAGGCGTTGCGATTGCAGCGAGAAGAATGTGCGGTCGGCCCCGTAGCGGGCCCTGACCGCTGCGAACGCCTCCCATTGTGGGTAGCTGCGCTTGAAGGTGCTCCCGCGCATGCGCACGTCCTTGGTCAGGTAGATGCGTCCGCCGTAGTCCAGCACCGCGTGGTCCAACTCCTCCAGCAGCCTGAACAGACCCGGGTCCAGCTTGAAGTCCAGCGCCAGGGTGTAGCCTTCGGTGGGGAAGGAGAGGTAATTGTCGTTGCCGGGGCCGAAGGCCTTGAGCACTGCCAGGAAGGAGCCGCGCCGCGATTGCGCGATGCGCTCGATAATCGACCGCATGCCCTGCAGCCCGGCGGCGCGCGGCAGCACGAACTGGTACTGGGTGAAGCCGCCCTTGCCGTACATGCGGTGCCACTGCCCGATGCCGTCCAGCGGATAGAAAAACGGCTCGTAGTGGACGCGCTCCGAGATCCGGGCCTGCCGGACGCGGCCGTAATACAGCGCGTTGAACGCGCGGATGCTGTGGCGGTTGAGGGTGGCGCCGGGCAGGTCGACGGGAATGGCCAGCGTCGGCGGCTTGCCGGCGGTCAGGTAGCCGCGCGGGGCGAAATCGCCCACGTTGAGCAGCGAGCGGCCCAGGCGGGGCCCGCTGGCGAGGCAGTCGATCCAGGCGACGGAAAAGGGCGCCGCGGCGTGCTCCTCGAACAGCGCCATCACTTCGGCGAGGTCGCGCGCCTTGCAGGTCGTCTGGTCGATATAGGCGCTGGCGATGCGGTGCAGCCTGAACTCGGCCTCCACGATCACCCCGGTCAGCCCCATGCCGCCGCAGGTGGCCCGGAACAGCTCGGGGTTCACCGAGGGCGAGCACTCGATCAGGTCGCCGGAGGGCAGCGCGACGCGCAGCGCTATGACATGGTCGCAGAACGTGCCGGCCACGTGATGATTTTTACCGTGCACGTCGCTGGCGACGGCGCCGCCCACGGTGACGTACTTGGTTCCCGGCGTCACCGGCAGAAACCAGCCCCGCGGCACGAATGTGGCCAGAATCTGCGCCAGACTGACGCCCGCCTCGCAGCGCAACTGCCCGCTGTCCGGGTCGAAGGCGAGGAAGTGATCGAGGCCGCTCGTGTCGATCAGCTGCGGCGCCAGCGAGCTGTCGCCGTAGCTGCGCCCGAGCCCGCGGGCGATGCCCCGAAAGCCGTCGCGCAGCAGCCCGCCCACCTCATGCGTGCTGCGCGGCATGACCACGGCGGCCTCCACCCGCGGATAATGCCCCCAACCGGTGACCTGCATCTGTCGTTCTCCTCGTCTGCCCCTGGTCGGCGCTGCCGTGTGGCCGGCAGCGGGCGCCGGTCAGGCGGCTGGCCGACTATGCCGCTCAGATTATGGCGGCAAATGCCGTAGGTCTCCACCTCGCTGTCCGCTGCCGGCGTCAGGTGATGCGGACAGCTGCTGCGACAATAAATTGTGCTCTCGTGGGTTGCGGAATGTTGACTGGACGGCGCGGATTCTCTATAGTTCGCACCCTCGTGACGAGTTACGCGCCCGTAGCTCAGTTGGATAGAGTACCTGGCTACGAACCAGGTGGTCGGGAGTTCGAATCTCTCCGGGCGCGCCAAATAAACGCTTTAAAAACAGAACGTTGGAAAAAGGCCCCTCAAGGGCCTTTTTTGTTTCATAAATCAGCGTGAAGATTTCGTGAAACAGGGGTTCACATGGAACCCTCCCGTCCCGCCCGCCGAGTGCGGAAAATGACTGATTCCTCCACCTCTGCCGCCTCCTGGGCGAAGCGCAGCATGGTCCTGAAATCTGCCGCAGAATAGTGCTGGGTGATCGAGGCGCCGGTGTGGCCGAGGAATTGGCTGATGATGTAGTCGGGGCGCCCACCGAGCGCAGCCGCGCGCCCAGGGTGTGGCGCAGGTTGTGGAAGCCGCTGGTGAAGCCCTCGGTGGGCAGCCCCACCTCGCGCCACGCCTCCTGCCACTGATTGGTCGTCAGTTGGTAGAACGGCCGCCCGGTGCGCGGGCTGGGGAACACCCAGGTGCGGGCGGGGTCTTCCGGGCTGCGGGCGTCACGCAGTTGCTGCTGATGGTGGTAGACGGCCAGTGCGGCGTCATTCATCACCACCACGCGGTCGCGGTCGTTCTTGTGGTGTTCGGCCGGGATGAACAGTAGTGGCCGGTCGAGGTCGCGGTAGCGCTGCTCCCAGGCCCATTGCAGGCCAGCGAGCTCGCGGGCGCGCAGCCCGGTGTGCAGGGCGAAGGTGGCGAGATCGCGCTGCAGCGGCGATCTGCGTCCTAGTACAGTGATGCTGAAATAGCATTCAGCAGGCCAGACACTTCCCACCTTGTTCTGTACGACGGCTTTGTGCCCAGAACAGACCAAGCGCCCCATCAAGGGCGGCGTCATAGTTTCCAGCAAAGCGTTTGCTACCACCGCAAGCCCGCCTCTTCGACTGACTGCATGACACCCTGATCATCTGATTTGCTGCGCCCTTTGAGGAAGCGGCGGGCTGGCTATGCGCCCGGTGGGCAGAAATTGAGGCGCTGGAGTCAAGGGAAAGCAGGGTTTTTCGGAGTGTATTGGCGGCGAAATGAGTTGGAATTGGCGGGCAAGGGGCTCAGCGACGGCGGTTCGGTGGATGTTGGTTGTGGCGAAGATGTATTTAATCCGTCCTATACGCCGCTCTCAGACTACTATGGACTGATCCGACTTCCGGAGGGCCTTCGTTCGCCTAGAAGTGGCTGATCAGAGGTCCAATACATGGGGAAGCCAAAAGCGGTGATTTGGACACCCCCGTTCTGATCTCACAGGTGTGCTGGCATCCGCCCGACCAAGCTCTCATCACGGAGAAATGACAATCCAGCCCGGCTGGTTCGTCAGCTTGCCATTGCTGGTTATCGTTTCGCTGGCGACCGATCACAGCCCGGAAGAAAATCAGGATATGTTCTAATTTGGGCGGCCGCATAATGTGACCTGTCGTGTGTACAACCTTTTGTTCTCTCTCCTTCTTGGTGCTTGCGCTCCCTTGCCCGACATGGCGCCGCCGTTGAGTGAGGCGCAGATGCCTCACCGGGGGGAATTCGAGGCAGACGTTCGTCAGGTCTTTGGCGACCCTCAGGTTCTCGACAGTGGCCGTTATCTTATTTACGACTGGACAACGGATCGTCAATTGGTTCTCATCCCGCTCGGATATAGCGGCCTGGCGGGCGCAACCGTCACTGCCGGGCAGCGGTTCCGGATGCGGATCGTACTGGACGATATGCAGCGAGTATCCAGCGTCGACTGTTCAATCGAAAAACTGGATAGTCACCAGCTTAAAGAGCTCGGCTGCCTCGACCCGGCAGAATTGAGGGCCTTGACCGGCCCCTCGGAATGGCACGAACTGGCCGACATCACCGGGCTCGCCGATGTTCGGTTCTGGCATTCGGAGATGTCAGGGTCCAACACCAACATGGTGCTGTCACCCGATGGCAGCATGCTGGCTGCTTCCGACGTAAATAACAGAACCTGGATCATCGATCTCGAAAGCTTCACGCTGCTTGGACGCAGCGATAATACTCCGCCTGACTTCTGGTCACTCAAGGGTATCCCGGAACCGCGGGCTGCATTTAGCGACGACGGGCAGCGGATCGCAATCACGCAAGGGGACGTGATCTCACTCTTGTCGCGCAGCAGTGATCAATTCGTACCCGAGGCACAACTAAACGTAAATGATCTTAAGGTCGCAGGTTTTGAGTGCTGCCCGGACGGGCTGATCGGCCTGGGTGCTGGCCAGGCCTCCCGCATCACGCTTAGCGGCGAGACCAGCGACACCGTCGAGGGAGAAGGGCGTCTGCGTTTTGGCATCGCCGGCGTGGCCGTAACGAGACAGAGCCCGCCCGGCAGCTTCCGCGTTGCTGCCCTCGACAGCGCTTCTCTTAAGCCTTCACCGCGTGCAGCTTTTCGCGAGAGCAGTCACGAGAACATCGTTCTCGATCCGCGCAACGATTTTGCGCGGCACAGAGCTCCTGCTAACTTCGAATTCTCGCGCGATGGTCGCTGGCTGGCACGCAACAGTTGCCGACACCTGGAGTTTTGGGACAGCGCGCAGCTGTACGAAAGGCTCACCGACGAAAGCGCCGAAGTAGTCACTCCGGATGCGGCCATGGTTATGACGCTGTCAGCAGATCCCGGTTACGACGACGATGGCTGCCACGGTCCGATTGCGTTTCACCCGGACGGAAAGATGGTTGCTGCAGCGAGCGCAAAGGCTATCCACATCTGGCGAATTGAAGGAGGGACGCAGGAATTTCTACTGCCTGTCGAGGAGGGTGGCTACGGACTGCACGCGGTGGCCATCGCATTTGATACACACCACCACCTGGTAGCGGTTGCGTCCGATTATCGCGGGACACTCTATGTAGCGCGCTGGAGACTTCCTGATCTCCCTTGAGCTAAAGCCTAGTGCTTGAAAATTTCGCCACCCTTCATTACAAAACTCACATCCTCGAGTAGTTCGACAGTTTCCAGCGGGTTTCCTTCCACGGCAATGATGTCGGCATAGTGGCCTGCCTCGATGGCACCGACCTTTCCGGTCCAGCCGATCAGTTCTGCAGCATGAATCGTCGCCGCCTGTATCGCCTGCATGGGTGTCATGCCGTACTCGACCATGTAGTGAAACTGCTTGCCGTTGTCGCCGTGGGGGTACACGCCGCCATCGCTGCCGAAGGCCATGCGGGCACCGGCTTCAAAAGCCTTGCGAAAGTTATCGCGCTGCAACTGCCCGATTTGCCGTTCCTTCTCCAGCGATTCCGACAACATGCCGACGGCGGCGCCATGTTCGAGAATGAAGGTGTCGTTGTAGATGTCCATGACGAGAAACAGAGCCCTCCGCCGAGTTGGCGATGTTACCTGAGGGGAGGGCGCCGCCGCAGGCCCGTCTATTTGACTGACTCCATGGCACCCTGATCACCTGCGCTGCTGCGCCTTTTGAGGAAGCGGCGGGTAAGCTATTGGCTGGATACCGAGAATTGGGCTGAAAGAGGTTGAAAACTGGTGCGCCGAGGGTGAATCGGCGGCGAAATGAGCTGGAATTGGCGAGGAAGGGTGCCAGCGACGGCGGTTCGATAGATGTAGACTACATCCATTGTGCGCTTTATCCTATCTACACTCTGGACTCCCAGTCGTTGCGCGAATGTCATCGTCGAGTTCAGGTAGCCTCTGCGTTACCGTGGGGCGGCCACTGCTTCCTTTTCTGCGGTCAGCACACGGCCCAGATTCCAATTCAGTCTGCCCTTTCCTGATCGTGCCACGATTCCATCCCAGCAAGCGCTCGGCTAAGCGTTGACCACCGCGGCCGATCAGGTTCACCACGCCAGCCATAAACATACGCCGATCACTCCCTTGCAGCCGTTCTGCCGTGGTCCGGCATAGTGATACTTCATCCACACCCGCATCGCCTTAATCTGCCAAGATTGAGGCGCGAAGATAATTAATTCAACAGCTTGCAGGCTATACCACCATTGGGGTGATCTACTTTTGCCAGGGCCCTTGGGAGCCCGGATTTTTACCTTTGACATGGATCATGTGAAGGCGTAGTTCTATAAGCGTTGAAGTATCATCAAACAAAAACAATTAAGGCCTCGGGAGGTACAATGATGATTACTCGACGCAAGCTTCTTCTGCGAGGCTCCCAGGGCCTTGCCTTGGCCGCTATGGCGCCGCTTTCACTTAACATCAGCCGCGCCATTGCCGAATCACTCGGGAAGCGGTTATCCGATCCGTCCATCCAGCCCAAGTTCGCCGAATTCGTGCCGAACGCGCTGGATCCCGCCTTTCGTTATGAGCCGGTAGCCAACGGACCCCTCGCGGGCATTTACAACATAGAGGCCGGCCAGACAGTTCAACAGACCGGGCTGCGCCGCGATGGCATCGGCAAGCGACTCGATACCACGGTCTGGGGTTATGGCAGCAATGGCAGTGGCGTGAGTTGGCCGGGCAGGACTTTCGAGGTGCAGAGCGGCGTGCCCACCACGGTGCGCTGGAACAACGCGTTGCGCGACAAGCGCGGCCGGCCGCTGCCGCACCTGCTGCCCGTGGATACCTCGCTGCACTGGTGCTACAGCCTGCCGGGATATGAGCACTACTCGATCGAAGCCGACGGCGTACCCATCATCACCCACCTTCACGGTGGTCATTCGGCGTTCGAGTTCGATGGTAATCCGGAGTTTTTCTACAGCCCGGATTACGAAATCGTCGGCCCGCGCTGGGCGCAGGCGGGCGGACTGCAGAAAGACTTTACTTATCTGAATGATCAGCCTGCCGGCACACTCTGGTATCACGACCATGCGCTGGGTATCACGCGCCTTAACGTCTATGCCGGCATGGCGGGGTTCTACTTCGTCCGCGACGGCATCGACACCGGCGATGCGCTCAACCCGATCGGCCTGCCGGCTTTCCCGTATGAAATGGCGCTGGCCGTTCAGGACCGCATGTTCACTGACAAGGGCGAACTCTTTTACCCGGCATTCCCTGGTGATCCGTTCTGGTCGGATTTTATTACCGACGAAGGCTTGGACGACGATGAAGTGCCGCAGCCTTCAGCGCTGGCCGAGTTTTTTGGCGATCATATCGTCGTCAACGGCAAGATCTGGCCGAAAGCCGAGGTCGAACCACGTCACTACCGGCTGCGCCTGCTCAATGGTTGCGACTCGCGCTTCATGGTGCTGCGTTTCCGGGTGGCGGCATCGGCTGATAGCGACAGCCTCGACGGTGCCGGCAATCCGCTGCCGTTTTATGTGATCGGTGGTGACCAGGGACTGGCGGCGGCGGCAACTGAGACGGACACGCTGCTGTTCGAGCCCGGTGGCCGCTATGACGTGGTCATCGATTTTTCGCAGGTGCCTGCGGGCAGCCGCGTGATTGTCGAGAACCTTGGCGGCGACGCGCCGTTCGGCGGCGACTACGGAGATGATCTGGATGAGGATGACCTGTTCCCCGGCCGGCAGACCGATCGCATCATGGCTTTCGACGTGAACCTGCCGTTCGACGGGAGCGTCGCGGATACGTTTCACCCCGACAACGTCGCTGTCTACACCGGCAACAACAAGGTCGACAATGTTCGCAAGGTCGACAATGTTCGCAAGGTCGCGTTGTTCGAAGGCATGGATGAGTATGGCCGACTGCAGCCACTGCTCGGAACGGCTGAACCGGTTCTGGACGCCTCGGGCCAGCAGGTCAGCGGTACCATCGCCTGGCATTCATCCACCACCGAGAACCCGGCGCTCAACGCTACCGAGGAATGGGAAATTTACAATGCCACGGGCGACGCTCATCCGATTCACCTGCATTTGGTGCACTTCGAAGTGTTGGGCCGGCAAGAGTTCACGGCCGATGTGATCGAGCAACCGGTCTTGCAGCACAACGGCACGTTCGGCATCGGCTTCCGCCTGGAAAACATTCAGACAGGTGCAGTGGTCGGCAATCTCGAAGGCTATATCGAAAACTTTCCCCGTGACGTGGTGACGGTGCTGCCGGGGCAACTGGTCCGCATTCGGACTACCTTCGACAAGCCCGGCCGGTATGTCTGGCATTGTCACATTCTGTCGCATGAAGACCACGAGATGATGCGGGTGCTGCACGTGGGACCAGGCGCGGAATGACCTTCACGGCTGGGTTAGAAAAGTAATGCCGGAAGTAACCGTCCCTCGGCAAAGCAGGGGGATGGTTACTCTGGGGGCCTTTTTTATGGTGAACTCGAAGCCGTCCCCGAACAGCGTGGTGGGTTCGCACCAGTGGTCGCTGTGCGTTGTGTTGTGCAGCACGTCCACGGCGTCTACGTGCTCCGCAAGCGCGCACAGGGCGTCGCCCAGGCTGTTAAAGCGGTCTCGGACGACGCTTTCCGAGTAGCGTTCGTAGCTCCACTCAGGCTCGCGGCAGTTGACCACCTCAAACAATTACGCATCGAACAGGTCCGGGGGCACGCCCCGGGCGGAAGCCGTACACGCCGATCGCGGCGAAGCGGTCGTCGGGGTCGGTGGCCACGGCTGCCGATACAGCGGGTTGCGCGGGGGCCGGGGTTGCAGGGTTTTTACTCGGTGACATGAAAGCCTCCAATGCGTTGATGACAAAGCACATCGGAAGCTGACGCGGTGTGGGAATCCCGATTGGTTGCCGGTATGGCCACATCCCCTGAAGGGAAACCACCTTGCCCGGGAGGCAGGTTGGCGGAGCGTCAGCTCACTCTTGATGCAAGAGCGGTGATCATAGCCCCGCCGGGGATGCTTGCCAAGGGGGGCTGAAATGGGGTGTGGTTGAAAATGCGACCTGTTTATTCAGACAGTCTGTGCCGTCGCAGCGGGCTGGCCCCTGCTCAATGACATCCCCTGCGCTGGGGCGGCATTGGATTTCCAGTCCGTGGCCGTGGTGTTCGGGTTGTCCGCGAAAGGTGGCCATTTCGCAAACGTCGGGGTGCGAAAACGTTTCGTTGCCGTTAGCGGAAGGCATACCGGGCGCCGATGCCGATGCATACGCGTCGGTTTCGCGCGCCTGACCAACGCTTTCTCAAAGAAAGCCGAGAGCCACGCTCACGCGATCGATTTGCATTTTTGCTAGGCCGTGTACTCATAATGGCTTATTAAGCGTGAATACAGGCTTCCCTGCCTTAACAGTCTCCATCACCTTTATGTCCTTGATGGCCAATGGATCCACCTTGAGCGGGTTTCGGTCAAGAATCACGAGATCGGCAACCTTGCCCGGTTCGAGTGAACCCTTGCTGTCTTCCTCGAAGTACATGTACGCACCATTGATGGTGATCGCCTGCAGTGCCTCATAGGGCGTGATGCGTTGTTGCGGCCCGAGCACGCGACCCGTGCGCGTTATGCGATTTACTGCGGACCAGACGACAAACATCTGGTTGACCGGCGTCACATTGTAATCGGTGTGGTTGGCCGCGCGGATACCCTTGTCAATTGCCGAGCGCATGGGACTAATGAATGATCCGCGTTCCTCTCCCAAGTTGGCGCGATGCGCGTCTCCCCAAAAGTACGTGTGGTTGGTGAAAAAGGAGGGAAAGATCCGGTACTTTGCGTACGCATCAAGCTGATCGGGACGCATGACTTGGGAATGAACGATGACTGTGCGGCGATCCTTTGCTTTTGGGTCTTCCTTCATCTGAGCGAGGGCATATTCATGACCCGCCAGCATCAGATCGATCGCGGCGTCACCATTGCAGTGAGCGTACACCTGCACATTGTTCTGGTAGCTGAGCAGCATAAGCTCTTTGACCTCCTCCGCGGTCAGTGCTGAAACACCGCGGCAATCCCCATCGCAGTGAGGCACCGGCGTCAGATAAGGCTTGCTGAGGTAAGCAGTCTTGCCTTGCGGTGAGCCGTCTATGGTAATCTTGATTCCTGCCAGTTTGACGCCTTTCTCGTAAACACCCCACTGGGTGCGGTTCTCCGCGATCAGCTTCTCGGCCAGGGGTTGGAAAACCAGACCCACAAAATCCAGGCTCATATCGCCACGCTCTGCCACTGCGCGAGCGACTGCCAGCTGCGATTGCTGCAATGCGCCCTCTTGAACCGTCGTCACCCCGTAGCGGGCGTAATGTGCAAGAGATATCGCCAGCTTTTGCGCAGATTCGTCGATTGGCCGATCCTTGATGACAACGTCAAGAAACGGAAAGCGAGCGTTCTCCTGTATCTCGCCGCTGGGCTCACGACTGTTGGGCAGCCGCACGATCACGCCGCCCGAAGGATCGGCTGTATCTGCGTTGATGCCTTTGGCCTTCAGGCCGGCCGAGTTCACGATGAAGATGTGGCCGGATACATGCACCAATATCACCGGCGTGTCGGGAAATGCCTTGTCGAGATCGGCGGCTGTTGGATGACGCTTCTCATCGAGCAGGGCCTCATCGTAGCCTGAGCCTATCAACCACTCTGTTTCATCTGCGCCGAGTTCCTTCTGTTTGTCCTTCATCGCCCAAAGGATGTCGTCGAAGTTGTTGACCATGCCCATCGGAGGAGACGAGAGATCGGCCCAGTCCTGCCCCTCAACATGCAAGAAGATGTGGCTGTGGCCATCGACGAAGCCGGGCAAGAGTGTTTGACCGGCGAGGTTGACCTCGTGTGTGTTCGGCCCCTTCCAGCGACCTGCGTCGGAAATCGCTCCGGCGAACGTGATCCTGCCGTCCTTTACCGCGAGCGCCTCGACATAGCGTGGCGCTTTGCCTTCCATCGTCAGTATGTCGCCGCCAAAATAGATCGTATCCGCAGCCTGCTGTGCAGACACCGGGGCGGCCATCAGAACGGCTACCAGAGCGGCCAGTCCGAACACAATCGGACGAAGTATAGTCATCATTGCCGACCTTCCCAGTTTACTCAAAATATAGGAGCGATAAACCCAACACCACCTTGCTGACAAGAGAGAAATGAACGCCACGGATTAACCAATTATTCCAGATCATCCCTTCAACACCCTGGAATACCGCATCAGCGGGCCGAAACCGCCCTTCTCTGCCCCGTTTAAGGCTCTCCAGCTTCGATCAGACACAAGCCACCGGGCAACCGGTTCTATTCAATTGCAGGAATGTTTAGTGAAAGCGGATCAAAATCCGGAAAGTTATGCAAACCAGCCGGAATCTGGCATGAGGCGATAGCTGTCGGCATACTGCTGCATGAAACCCGTCAACTCCGCATCCGTCGGCTCTACCAGGGCCGCTACGTCCGCCAGAATGAATTCCAGTTTCAGCCGCAGGCGCCGTTGAATGACGCTGTCGCCCTTGTCCAGGCCCAGGGCGACAGCTTCACGGTAGAACACCTCATCACGCAGATAGTCTTCGATAATGCCCTGGATTTCCTCGTCGCCGGGCTGCCGCATCCAGGTGCGGGAAAAATTTTCCGCCAGTAATTCCACCTGGGCTGTCGTGACCACAATCCGCTTGGGTTCATCGAGCGGCGGGCCATTCATGATCCGAAATACCATGAACACGCTGATCCCGATCAGCATAAAATGCAGCATGGGCTCCCGCAGGGCTTTGCCAAACATAGTTATCGCTTTCCTCTGGTCACCTTGCCGCAATCCCTCGCTGCAAGGTGCTCAAGTCAACATCATCAGCAAGCAGTGCCTGCCTCACGCCTCCGGCGTGTACCCGATGGGTGAGTGTTGGGCCTGCTCCTGGGCGATCTTCACCGCTCCCTCGGGGATGTCGATGCCGTACTTCAGGACGTCAGACATTATCCAGGTCGGCGTTGGAATTTCCATCACGCGGGCATAATAGAACGCACGCCGACTCGCATCGAAATCAGGATCGGTCCACACAGCCGCTAACTCAGAAGTTCGCCATAGGCAGTCCTGTCGCGCCAGCTGATTTTCGGGTTGCTGATAGGGGCCGTGGCCCCTGTGCTCAGCTCATGGGAATGGGCGCCAGGGCAGTGGTTGCCGGCCTTATCTGGCCGCGACACTACCCTGGTTGCGCTGGAGAAACTGCTTGTAGTCCGGTGATTGCTCCAGCACTTCCCGGCCGTACTTGATCAGGGCGTCGACCTGCGCGTCATCGATCTCAAAGCTGGTGGGCGTGTCGTTGAGTCGCTCGCGGTCCAGGGGGTTGAGCACCTGGTCGAAGCTCACCTCGACGAATTCGAAGTTAACCGGATTGCCTCTCCTGGCTTCCGCTTCGGTCCAGTCCGTATAGGCGGTGCGCACGATATGTGAGGTATCGGCGGTGTAGCGGCTCATCATGATGTCGGACACACTGCCCAGCACATGCGAAATCCGCGGGGGGCTGGCCTCCTTGGCCCACTCGGGGTAGTGGTGGGTTGCCGCATTCACCGAGATGACGATGATCTGCTTGGTGTTTTCATGGCCAAGGCGCGCCAGAGTGACTTCCGGATTCTGTTCCAGGGTGAAGATCGTATAGAAGGCGCGCAAGCCCAGGTTGTCCGAAATGCCACCGTCGACCAGATGCAGCCAGGGTCGATCGGACGGATCGAGATAGGCGAGATAGTCCTGGGCATTCTTTTTGCTCAGCTTCCCGTTCGAATTGGTATTGATCCATGACTTTGCGTTGAAGCCACACTGGCCCGCATAGTTCTTCAGGGTGATCGGGGTGGCTGCGCCGGGAACGGCTGAAGAGGCGGCCACTGCCCTGGACACCGGATAGCTGTCGAGGTCGGCGCACAGCAGATCGAACATCACATGGTTGAACGAAATTCTGGCGCCCGACGCGACGTCGGTGCTGTTGATGATCGAAAGCGGCGCGCCGGACCGATTGGTATCTGCGAACGTCTTGTTGTCGAACAGGAGTTCGTCGTAGAGCTGCGCCGCCATATCGGAGCGGCCAAAGTCACGGCTGCCCAGTTCCCCAGCCTTGGTGAACAGGCGCTTCTTCAGCATGCTCTGCACCGGCACGCGCAGGAAGCGCGATTCGAAGTCCTCGAAGATCTGGTCGCCGTACAGGGCGAAATACGCATTGGGAAAGCTCCCCCCGGATACCGAGGAGATGATGTCGACCTCATCCAGCAGGCGCCGCTTGCCCTGGGGGGTGACGATCGTCGTCGCCGCCAGGCCCTCCATCACGCCATAGGCAAAGGCCGCCGCCCGGGTGCCACCGCCGGAAAAGGCCAGCAGCACCAGTATCTCGTTATCCCTGCCCCCTTGAACCGTCTGGGTAAAGCGTTGCTCAGCGTCGGCCGGCACATTGCTCAGCGGCTCATCCATGAAAGGCTGCGCGGTACAGGCACCCAGCAGCAGCGCTGCAAGAATGGTGGCCGGGCCTCGGCACGGCCTCGCAACGGCAGTGACGGTACCGTCGGTTCTGATGGTCATGGTTCTACTCCTGTGAGATTAGACAGAAATGTGATCGGGTCGGTGTGAATGCAGTCGAAGTGTCCGTGTCGAGCGGGCAACTGCATTGATACCCGCTTTGGTGATGGCGAGTCAATGCTTGTGAGTCGCCCCTGGTGGCGCTAGCCCCGCCGGCCAGGCACGGTGGGTCAGGGTGGCGGTGGGTTGGCTTTGTCCTGCTTGTGCTGTTTGTGCTGCTGCTGCGCCTCCTGGGCGGTTTGAGCTCAGTGAACCGGCAGCAGGACGGTGCGGGCCAATACCTTGAACCTAAATTCTGCAGTTGAGTGCGAAGCTTCCAGGGCACTGGGGCCAGAATATTTTCATTTTCGAGAGGCTGAGAAGCGAGTTATCCGACCGCAATGGCCGGTTTTGGTGGCCTTAAAATTCGCCCACCCAGGTATTTTTTCATCGCTTCGCTCAGAATTCGGCACCAGCATTCCAGTGCATCCAACTGCGGCGCATTCGCCTTCAATTCATTAAAAAATTGCTGAATCCGTTGGTAGGTTTTCCGAACATGTTCTTCTACCCAAACTCGACTGATTTTTTTAGGATGATGGAGACCGTATCCTCGGCCCGGTTGCCGGCCCAGACCCAGTGGCCGCAGTGAATTGGGCAACGACGGCGCCTGCCAGCACGGACGCCCGCGTGGCCTCGCGCCAAAATGAGCTCCGGCGGCACCGCTTTGTTACATGGGTTGAGTTCATTCGGCTCCTCTCACTTGGCATAGTCTTCGTGCCCGAACATCCGGCGGTAGGCCAGCGGCGTGAGGCCGGCCAGGCGCTTGAACAGGCGGCGGAAGAAGGAGGTATCGGTGTAACCGACCCGGGCGCTGATCTCCTCTACCGGCAAGTCACTGGTTTCCAGCAAGTGCTTGCCTTGCTCGATGCGCAGGTTCTGCAGGTAGTCTATCAGCGGGACGCCAGTGGCGGCCTTGAAGCGCCGTTTGAAGGTGCGTTCGGGAACGTTGTCCTGCTGCAGGACCCGCGCAACTACCCGGGCCACCGCGTCATGCGCGCGGTAGTGGTCCTGCAGCCACTCCTCTGCGCGGCGCACCACGGCATCGCCGTGCGGCAGTGGCCGCACCAGGGAGGCGTAGGGCAGCTCGCCCTCGTCGTGCCATTTCAACAGGTAGACCTTGGCGATCCGCAGCGCCTCACCGGGGCTGACGTGCCGGGCGATGATGTGCAGTGCCAGGTCGTGCCAGGAGGTGGTGCCGCCGGCCGTGACGATACGGCCCTTGGCGTCGGCATAGACGAGGTTGGGCGCAGGATCGAAGCGCACCTTGGGATAGTTCCGGCGGAACAGGTCCTGGTAGCCCCAGTGCGACGTGGCCGGGCAGCCGTCTAGCAACCCGGTTTCGGCCAACAGCACGGCCCCGGAGCAGGCCGAGTAGATGTTCGAGCCGGCGGCGTGCCGGCGGCGGATCCATTCGACCAGTTGCGGGTAGCGGCCGGCCAGCGATTCGTCCGGGCCCAGCCACAGCTCCGGCACGATCACGATAGGCGCCGCCGGATCGTCGTCGACCGAGCAGTCCGGGTTCACCGGGATGCCATTGCCGCAGGTAAACAGACACCCATCCGGCGAGACAATGCGCACCCGGAAATAGCGTGTCTCATCACCCGAGCGCAGCAGGGTCTGCCAGATGCTGCCGGTGGCGGCGAGGACGTCCAGCATGCCGTAGAGGGCCGATCCGGCGGATTCCGGAATAGCCACAATCAGCACGTCGACGGGAGAAGTTTCGTTCGTTTTCGCACTCATGAATCAAATAATGGCACGAAAAGCCTGTTTATGACAAATGTGCATCTTACGGTCTTGGGTGCATGGTGTCATTCTGTAGTCAAGCCGCGAACGATAGCGGTACGAACACACAATCGATGGAGGAAAAACCATGAAACAAGCGAATCAAAACGAACCAATGGACAATGGCCGGCGGATCAACGGCGTCAATCTCGACACACTGATGGCAACCGTCGGTGCGATCCAGGCCGACCCGGAGCTGGGTGCCTCGAAGTTCCGCGCCCGCAACGCCTGGCTGGGCGGCAATCACAACCGCAGCACGGTGACTGGATTCTACGGCGCCAAGCAGGAGATCGCGCATCAGCAGACCTTCACGATGGATGCCGACGAGCCCGCCATCCTGGCCGGGCACGACCAGGGCGCCAACCCGGTCGAACACCTGCTGCACGCGCTGGCCTCGTGCCTGACCACCAGCATGGTCGCGCACGCCGCGGTGCGCGGCATCGAGATCGAGGAGTTGGAATCCGAACTGGAAGGCGACATCGACCTGCGCGGCTTCCTCGGCCTGGCGCCGGATGTGCCGAAGGGCTACACGGAGATTCGCGCCAACTTCCGCGTCAAGGCCAAGCCCGAGGATCTCCAGCGGATTGCGGAACTGGCGGAGTTCTCGCCCGTGTTCAACACGATCACGCAAGGCGCGAAGGTGTCGGTGGACGTCAGGCTGAAGTAAGTGGTGCTCGTCAATGTAAGGTTGCGGCGGCCTCTGCTGGAGGCCGCCGTATCACAGCAGGGGGGTGGTACGCTCTGCCCCGCCGTCGAGGTCGATCACGTAGACCTGCTCATCCCCCCGGTACTGCCCGGTAAAGGGCGCATTCCCGAATCGTGGGCACATGAGCGCCGATATTTCTAAGGATGGGCTTTAAATAGGCTGCCCAAGGCGCTACGTTACCGGCCATTTTTGTTCGCGCAAAGACGGTCAATAACATGAGCAAGCACTTGGGCAGCAGCGCATCATTGTTACAGATATCGAGGCTCGGATCCAAACATTGACCGAGGCATTCCGGCAGGTCGCTTCGACTGATGAGCTTCCGACCTCAGCCGCAGAGCTCGAAGCGCGGGAGCAACAATTACAGGGTCAGACGCGCGAGTTGTCCTTTCTTGGCGGCACCCTGGAGGGGCCTGATGCGGTGTTCGGCATGATCGCTTACTACCTTGATAAGCTGAAGGTATCGGCTGCCGACCAGGTTCTATTTGTCGCTGACGGCGCCCGTTGGATCGGGGATCGAGTCAAGCCTCTGCTGGCCGCTTTGGGGCTGAAGGCCAGCCAGCATTTCGAGTTGATCGATTTCTATCATGCCGTTGAGCATCTGAGCGCATTCGCCAGGTTGAAGCCGCGCTGGTCGACGCTGGAGCGAGACAACTGGGTCAGGAAGCAGCGACGACGCCTGCGGAGGGGCCACATTGAGGCGGTGGTCGAAGAGCTCCGGTTGGAGTGCAAGGGTACGAAGAGCGCCTTGCTACGTCGAGAACGTGACTACTTCATCAGAAACCGGATGCGCATGCACTATGGCAAGGTGTCTGATGCGCAGATGCCCATTGGCAGTGGCGCGATGGAGAGTTCGATCCGCCGCGTCGTGAATATGCGCTTGAAGGGTGCCGGCATATTCTGGAATGAGGACACTGCCAACGAAATGCTCATGCTGCGCTGTTACTACAAGGCCGGGCGGTGGGACGACCTAAAGAAACTGGCGTTTCAGGTCGCTGCGTGAGGCGGCGAAACATGCCTACAAAATGGGAATGCGCCCGTGTCTGGCCGAGGCTTCACCGGACCGGCAGCACCTCGGCCAGCGGTTGGCGCTACGGGGAATCGAACCTCACCCGATACCCGCTGTGCACGGGAACCTCGGGCGTCACGAAGAGTGGCTCATCCTCGTAGGGGTTCGCGTCAGGCAGGAAGACGGAGAACCTGAACCCGGTAATCACCGAGACATTGCAGTTTTCGACCAGTGCCACTCTGTCCGCATCCGCTTTGGCGAGCCACACGGGCTTATGGTCTGCGTCAAGGCCGATGAGCAGGCCCGTCCCCTTGAAGGTGCTGCCGCCGGTGCGCTTCCATATGCCATGTATATACGGCATGACTTCCACGGCCGTCGGAAAGGTGCCACCGAATGTCGGCTCGAAGGCGAATCCCACCAGCAGCGAGGTTCCTTCCGACTCACTCTTTCCCTGTATTTGACTTGCCCACGACCCGTCACTGGCCGCCCAGCTGCCGATCCAGCTGCACGCCTGCTTGCCTCCGTCGGCCGCGATGGCCAGTGAACTCTGAATCAGCACCAAGGGGGCGAGCGACAGGCACCGGAGCGTTCCTGCCAGGGAGTGTCCACGAGCTCTTTTTGTTGTATCCATGATTTTCAACTCCAATTGAAACAGCCGCCCATCAATGGGCAATCGAATGAAGCAGGCGGCCTCTTCATGTTGAGCAAGCAGCCTGCCTGCTCAGATTACCGTTGAGCGACTTTTCAATTCTTGATCTCAATCAATGATTCAGTTGCCGGTTGGCGCCTTGTTACACCCCGCCGCCATACCTAACACGCCGACCGCTCCCTCGCCGACCGATAAGCCGGATACGAGCCCACGCTGCGGGCCTGGTGCCGATGGTTCACTGCGGTGGTCCTCATCGCCCGCGCTCCCTTATCTGCGAGCGACACCGGCACCACTCCCTCTGACGGTTCAGGCGGACCGCTCGCCCCGCACCAACTGGTACTGATGTGGCCGGCAGTGATCCGGCTCGGGCGCCGCCTGCGGGCTCTGCCGGGTGCTGCGGTGGCGCACGCTCCAGGCCGTGCCAGTCGACGAGGCGGGCGATGGGCAGCGCCGCCTCCATCGGCTTGACCAGCAGGCAGGCGGACGCCAGCGGCAGCGCTTCAGCAGCCTTGGACTTCGGGCACGATGCGCTTTATATTTCCCCTGTTCATAACGGCCGCATGGCGGAATATCGTTGGGATTAGCCCAGATCACCGGGGCAGCCTGTCAGCGGGAATCGCGATGGTTTCATCAAGTCCTCCACCCGAATCGATTCGACACGGATGCGGGCCTGGTTTCGAAAACCTGTTTCTATTGTTCGACGCAGCGGGCTAGACTGTCGCCCCTTTGGCGCATTCATCGGGTAACGGGGGTAATCGAGTGGCATATGACTTAACGGGAAAAGTAAAGCTGATTCAGGAGGCAAAAACGTTCGATAGTGGATTCACCAAACGGGAAATGGTCGTAACCGTAGAAGACGGCAAGTACCCGCAGGACATCAACATCGAATTCGTTCAGGATAAGGTCGCGTTGCTGGATGCGCTGCAGCCTGGTCAGGAAGTCACGGTGTCTTTTGATATCCGGGGTCGAGAGTACAACGGGCGATATTTCAATAATCTCCAGGGTTGGAAAGTCGTCGCTCAGTCAGGGGATCAGAAACCCGCTGCGCAGGGCCAACCCCCGGCGCCTCCCTCTGCAGGCCCCTCGGAATTCGATGACGATATTCCGTTCTGAGTGGTCTGAAAGCTGCTCAGTTTCTAGCAGGTGTGAGTCCTGCCGCAGTAATTGATGATTTGACTGCGTAGCTATGGCGTACGTGCGAGGGGTGACCCGAACACGGGAGCAACGCCGACCAACGTGGCCCCAGACCCGAACCGTGGGCGCGAGCGAATCCGCAGGCCGTAACGTGAGTGAACGCTGATAAGCCTCGTAAATATCAGCCACGCGATGATGTCGGCAGAGCGTGGTGTAGGGTGGTCCCGTCGAGCCTTTAGAATGGGGGTGAAGACCAGTGAATACCGGTGGATGAATCATCACACGAAACCGGTTGCGGGACTCGGGGTATAGGCGATGGCATGTGGATACAGAACTGAGCGGAACAGACGAAACCTCTGCTCGTCACAGTTTAACCCGCTGTGTAACCGAGGGTATAAGGCGACCACCGAAATCCCAAGGGATGCGGGCAAGAGGAGTCGGAGGAGGTCATAGTACTGGCGATGGTCAGGACAACATAACCTGGCCGGAGGGAAGGACCTCTACTTCTGTCATGTTTTTCTATGCGAGAGGCACTGCGTGATTGCGAAAGCTCAAAACACGCCAGATGAAAGGGTGCGAGTACTGCAACGAAAACTTTACCTGGCAGCCAAGGCGAATCCGACGCGGAAGTTTGGTGTGCTGTACGACAAGGTCTGCAGTGATGCGGTGCTGAGTCAGGCGTACGCGCAGGTCAGGGCCAACAAAGGGGCTCCCGGTATCGACCGGCAAACCTTTGTCGCCATCGAGAAAGACATCGGTGTCGGCCCTTTTCTGCGTGATATTCAATGCCGACTCAGGGCCAAGCGTTATCGGCCGGCGCCGGTGCGCAGGGTATATATACCCAAGCCCGATGGGTCGAACCGTCCGCCGGGTATCCCGATCATTGCCGATCGTGTGGTGCAGGCAGCAGTGAAAATCGTCATCGAGCCGTTGTTTGAGGCGAGCTTCAAGGATTTCTCGTATGGGTTTCGGCCCTCAAGGAGTGCCCAACAAGCCCTGCGGGACATCTACAAGTGGCTCAATTTCGGCTGCTGTTGGGTGATTGATGCGGATTTGAAAACGTACTTCGATTCGATTCCGCACGACAAACTGCTGCTATCGGTGCGATCGAAAGTTGTTGATCGCTCGGTCGTGAAGCTGATCGAGCTCTGGCTCAAAGCTGGAGTGATGGCGGACATGCAGGTCCGGAAGGAAGCTGCCGGGACGCCTCAGGGCGGGGTGATCTCACCGCTGCTGGCTAACCGCTATCTGCACTGGCTGGACCAGGTGTGGGTCAGTCGCGGCTACGGCGAACGGAGGCATGATGCCCATCTCGTCCGGTATGCCGATGACTTCGTCATTCTCTGTAAGCGACAGCCGGAACAGTATCAGGCCGCCGCCGTGCAGGTGCTCGACCATCTTGGTCTGACCCTGAACACGGAGAAGACGCGGGTAGTGAATGCCAAGATCGACACGTTCGATTTCCTTGGTCATCGTTTCGCTGTGCGCCCGTCCAAACGGACTGGCGAGGTGAAGACTTACTACTACCCGACCCCAAAGGCGATGAAGGCCGTCAAGAAGAAGATC
Organism: uncultured Gammaproteobacteria bacterium; assembly: GCA_963792875.1. GTDB lineage: Bacteria > Pseudomonadota > Gammaproteobacteria > Pseudomonadales > JAHEGP01 > JAHEGP01. Next base: position 290,219 of record CAWBXV010000003.1, read on the forward strand.
CGAGAGGCTGTCCGCTACGGGCAGCACTGGGATCTGCCATCGCTGATCCGGGAACGGGTCAATCCGATCCTGCGAGGGTGGGGCAATTACTTCAAGACTGGCAATTCGCGCATGCACCTGAAGAGCGTCGCCAGCTACACGACCTATGTGCTCACCATCATGCTGCGGAAGAAACACAAGAAGTGCGCTAAGGGGTGGAGGGACCATCCGCCATCTTGGTTCTACAACTATCAGGGGTTATTCAATATGAATTCTCTTGTTGTTGTTGGTGTTGTTGTGGGAGGCCAATCAACGGTATGCGCGCCTTGAATCGCCGTAAAGCTGACAAGGAGAAGGCAGTCGGAAAGCCGTGTGCGGGAAAACCGCTCGCACGGTTTGACGAGGGGCTTCTGGGGAGATGATTTCAAACCAGCGGCCTACTCGACGAGTGCGCCGTTTCGCTGGGTAAAGCAAGCGCATGCGGCATTCATGCGGCAAGCGTGGGCTTGCTGGCAGGCCCGTTGCGCACCTGACTCATGCTGGCCCAGCAAGGGGGCTTCGCCTCGCAAGCGGTAGGGTAGTGCAGTGTGTCCGCAGCAAGGCGGTTGGCGGCGCAGGAGTCTCGCCTGCCCAGATGGCCGGAGCGGTGCTCGTGCATCCCGTCGCCTGCTATGGAAAACTCTTTCAGTGCACGTTGTCCGGGTGGGGAGCGACTCGTGCTGCCGGCGGCGGCCGGCAATCCGCAGAGGGCAGGATATGCGCGGCAGAAATCAGGGGAAGAACGGCCTCGAGTGGCCGCCTACAGCCATCAGCGTGAATCGAAAGCGAAAGCCGCCTGCGACAGCGCATGATTGTCTACCGAAAGTTTCGTTTCACACGTAAGTGCTTTTGGGGGCAGCCGCTCCCATGCACGGCCACCCCCGGTAGCTGAACCATCCTCGATGGTTAAAAAGTCAAGGTGGCCGCGCCTTTGCGGATACGTTCCATAATGACGCTGGCACCATGGATGACAACCCCATCTATCAAGCTGTCCTGATCATAGCCCCTGGCCGTTGTGCAGGGCGGACATGCCCAGACATCACCGCCTCGGGCGATGAAAGAATCCAGTAGACTTTTCAGACTCTCCATAGGATGCACATGCGTATGGTCGATGCCGTTCTTGCGAACCAGGTCGATTGCGCTGCTGGTGAGGAACAGCCCAACGGTCATTCCTGAAGTGAGAGCACCGTTGGCGATCGTGAGGCCGACCGAGGAAACCTCGTCATAAATGCCTTTGGTCATGACAATGATGAGGTCAGTGGTTTCGTTGTTCATGGTCTTTGCTCCTTTTCGCGAATTGAGATTTTCTTTCCCCAAGCGATCTTGGTTAGAAAAATTCTATGAAGGGAACGGCGACCAAAACAGGCCAAAATCTGTCGTAACTCACTACAGATTCTGAAGTAGATCGCTGCGGAAAGGCTGAGGATTCTCGGTGGTAAAAGCGCTTATGCCAAACCAGCGCTGCAGCGTCTTGATGTAGACCGGTGGCGCGACGATCTTCACTAAGCCATTATCGACCGCCTGGCGTATATCGATTTCACCATACCAGATCCGGCTCAAGACCTTGGTCGTCGCTGTGATGTAGACGTCCACATCGAAGCCGAGGTTCTGGGAGCACTGCTGGGCGCTATTGTCGCGCACATAGATGTAATGCCTGGCTGGAGGTTCAACGTCAGTCAGATGCAATTGGATGACGGTATCGCCGGTGGGCAGTTCATCAACGTTGATGCCACCGGTAATATCCCTGACCAGACTTGGAACGGCGTTAGGCTGGTCAGTCATGCCCTCGCTGGCATGGCGCATGCCCCATCGCCCGAGCTCATTGAGCACGGGAGCAAGCGCCTTTCCGGAAGCGGTTAGATGGTATTCGCAGCGGCTGCCCGCGCCGCTGGGTTTTCGCAGGACGATGCCCTTTTCCTCGAGGAAACGCAGACGGGTTCGCAATAGAGAGGGCGATAGATTGGGAATATATTTCTGTATCTCAGAATATCGAGTGGAGCCGAAAAACAGTTCTCTGACAATCTGCAGAGTCCATTTCTCACAGAGCACGGAAGTCGCCATGGAAATAGGACATGCTTCACCGTAATCGAACATATGAATTTACCCCTCAATAGCCATTGGGCGCAGTTCCTCTGAAGCAACCCGATGCCGCCCATCAGGCCACTTCGATCTCGCCCTGGAGCGGCGGCAGCTGCTGGAGGATCACCCTCCGAGCTTTCAGCATCCCGACAAGCGGATGCTCTACGAGCTGAGTGATATTCGTGACTTTGCCGGGGCTATTGTTGCTGAAACTTAATGCAGACTCTACCCGAACGGGTAGTGTAGCTGCCGATGATCTTCGCCATCATGGCCCCTCACAGACTGCGGAGAGTAACGATGAGAAAGGTGATCACAGCGACGATCGCGATGGCGGCTCTGTTCAGTGTCTCCGCACCGGTTGCTGCGGCCTGCCCCTATGATTCCAACTGTCTGAACAACCCCTATGGCGCTGGCAGCCGGTACAAGGCGGATGGGTTGATGAATCCCTACAGCCGTTATGGCAGTTCCCACAGCAACCAGTCCTGGACCAACCCCTATGCGACCGACGCCCCCCGCATTTACGACCAGAGCGGCAATTACCGGGGCAGATTGAGCACCAATCGTCACGACCCCGACTCGGTCTCCAATCCCTATGGCCGCTACGGCAACAAGTATTCGCCGGACAGCATCAACAACCCCTATGGCGCGGGGAACCCCTATGGCGGCAACAAGTTGTATGTGGTGCCGCAAAGGTAGATTCGGCGACCATAGGCGAGCTGACTGCTGAACTCCATGGCCAACGGCAGCGGCTGACCGACGATGCCTGGCTTAGGCGGGACAGCCGTCATCGCAAGCCGGGGTCTGCTCGAAAAAGCGACCTGTGTTTGTGTACAGAATGGACTACCCCCGGCCCCGGCGCTTTAATGCCGCTCCCTGCGAAACCCGCACCGTCGGCTGCCCGCTGGCGCCACAAATCCGGTCAGTCAGTGATTACCCCTACGCCGCCGCAATGCTACCCATTCGGGTAGTTTCCGGGGCAACGATTGACGTCAGCATCCGCGGGTATCTGACAGTCGAAGCCGCGGACAGAGGCGGTGGTGACAAGGGCTTTGCGCCGGCCGCGTCCGGCCGCCGTCCGGGCTGTCGGCGGTGCGGCGCTGCCACGTGATCGCGTCCATTCCACCGGCGCCCTGCGCCAAGCACACAGGTACCCCTGCCGATGCAGACCACACGAGACATTCTGGAAAACCGCCTGCCGCCGCTGTTCAACGCCGGCCTTGCCGCCCTCGCGCTGGCCTCAGGCGTGTATACCTATCTTGGCGCCCGCGAGCTGCTGGTGGGCGACCGCGCGGTGCCGGCCGCGATGACCTTTTCGATCGCGGTCACCATCGGCCTGTACCTGTTCTGGCGGGCGCTGTTCGAGGTCGCGCCGAGGGTGACCGGGCTGATCGCGCGCGTCAGGTTCGCGTTCTATCTGCTGCTCGGGGCGCTGGCGGCCGTGGTCATGTCGTCCTGGCTCAACGCCACGGCGCTGGCCGGGGCCGCCGCCATCGACCAGCATCTGGCCCGCTACGCCGAGCAAGCGCAGCACGCGTTCGACGACGCCCACCGCGCAGCCCTGGCGCCGCAGAATCTTCAGCGCGATCTCGTCCAGGTCGCCAGCCGCTTCGACGAACTCGCGGCCGGCGAGGAGCGCAGCGGCACGCTCACGGGTGCTCCGGGCGTTGGCACGGTGACGGTGTTCCTGCACCAGACCGCCAGTCAGTTCCGCACTCTGGCGGAGCAGGTGGCGATGGACGCGGGCCGGGTCGAGGAGTTGCGCGCCCAGGGCGGGGAGCTGGTCAGCTATCTGCGCACGCTCGCCGCTGTTGCCGCCGACCCCAGGGCCAAGGTCGACCGCTTCGGCGAGGCGGTGCAGCGCCTGACCGGGGTCATCGCCCAGATGCAGGAGACCACCGGCGCCGACACCGTGCTGCGGGCGTTGGAGAACGCGGACGAGTTCGTGCAGCCGGCCGAAACCGGGCAGGGCGCAACCCGGCAGCGGCAGCGTGCAGCGGTGGAGGAGGTCCGCGTGTTTGTGGCCGGGCAGGTGGATGAACTCGAGGCCGCCATCATCGGCCACCAGGCCACTGTGCGCCTGCCGGATTTCGAGCCGATGTCGACCAGCAAGGCGGTGATGCGCTACTGGCGCGACTTTGTCCCCTCTTGGGGGGGCGCCATTGCCATCGATCTGCTGCCCGTGGTGCTGCTGGGCATTCTGGTCACCGCTCACAACTGGCTGCGCCGCCAGGAGCGCGCGCTGGCCAGATGTCTACGCAAAGAGGAACGCATCCATGCCTGACTTTTACGACAGATTGCCGAGCCTGCCCCAGGTGATGACGGCCGTCATCGCCTGCCTCGGCGGCATCATCATCTACCTCGACCTGCAGGCCGCGGGATCGGCGGAGCTGCCGCCGCTGCCGCCACTGCCCGGAAGCTTGCAGGCAGCCGGGCCGCTGCCGGGCGGGTCCGCGGCGGCAGCGCTGCCGGACGTCAGGACGTTTGTCATCTTTGACAGCCACGCGCTGGCTGGCGGTGAGTACGAGCTCGCCATCGGCCGCCAGTTTGCGGACCTGAACGAATGGCAGGCCGGCGTGCCATCCTCTGAATGGTGTTATATCCCGCTCAATGGTTCGGGAGCGTTGGACTCCAAGCTGCATATCCGCAATTTCTCCGAGGGCGAACTGCTCGACTACACCATCACCGACGCGGAGCTGAAGTCGGCGGGCCTCAACCGCAACCTGGTGCGCGAGGCGATGGGCAAGTGCGTGTTCATCCAGGAGCGGGGGATACCCGTCGAGCCGGGTCAGATCGTGATGAACGGCGCGCGGGGGTTCCTCTGAGGTGCTGTGAAAAGAGGCATTAGCGGAATCTTGCCGCGGCCTGCGTTACCGGGGCAGAAAAAAGGGACAAAAATAAAGGGGACAGATTTATTTACCCGATACTGACTTCGCCCGGGTCACAGGTGGCAGGTGAATTTCCGTATGGCAGTGTTGGCTATAAATAGATGATCTGTCCCCTTTGCCCCATGGCGTCCTCTCGGGTGCTCGCCGCTAAGGATGACAGGCTGCTTCACTGTCATGCGCAGCGGCCATCGGTCCCCCGGGGGGTTCAATCTGTTCCGCTTCCAGTTGCGCGCCCAGCGTGCGGATGGCGGCCACCAGGCCCTGAATGTCGGCCAGTTCGGTCATGGGGTTCAGCAGCGTGAGCTTGAGGAAGGCCCGCTCGTCGATGCGGGTCTGGCCGACGATGGCCCGGCCCGACAACAGCAGCCGGGTCTTGATTTCGCTGTTGATGGCGTCGATGGCGGCCTCAGGCAGATCGGCCGTCGGCAGGTAGCGGAATACCAGCGCGTTCAGCATCGGCGGGGTGGCCAGCTGGAAGCGGGCGTCCTCGCGCAATCCGTCCGCGACCGCGCGTGCCAGCGCGATGGTGTGGTCGATCATCTCTCCGAGTTGCTCAGTGCCCACGTGCTGCAGCGCGATAAAGGGTTTGAGTGCATCAAAGCGTCGGGTGGTCTGGATGGATTTGTAAACCAGATCGATCAGGCCGATAGCCTCATTGCTCTGCGGATTCAGGTAATCGGCGTGCAGGCGGACGTAGCGGAAGCGGTGCTTGTCCTGCAGCAGCAACACGCTGCAGGAGATGGGTTGGTAAAACAGTTTGTGGAAGTCCAGGGTGACCGAGTCTGCTTGCTCGATGCCGGCCAGCAGGTGCCGATGTTGCCGGCTGAAGCGCAGCGCGCCGCCGTAGGCTGCATCCACATGAAACCACAGGCCGTGGCCATGGGCCGCGTCGGCCAGCGCGCCGAGGTCGCCTATCGCGCCGAAGTCGGTGGTGCCGGCCGTGCTGACGTAGGCGATAGGCAGCAGGTCGCGGGCCTTGAGTTCGGCGATGGCGGCGTTCAGTGCGCCCGCTTCTTCGCCGAAGTCGCGCGCCGCTATTTTGACCACGGCGTCGCTGCCCAGCCCCAGGATGGAGGCGGATTGTTGCACGGAAAAGTGTGCATGTTCCGAGCACACGATGCGGTAGCGTCCGACCTCCGGGGGCAGGCCGCATCGCTGCACGTTCCAGCCCAGGCGGGTGGCGCTGTAGTGATCCCTGGCCAGCAGCAGCGCCATGAAGTTAGACAGGGTGCCGCCGCTGGTGAAGACGGCGTCGCTGTCGGCGCCCAGGCCGTAGAGCCGGCACAAGTCCTCTCCCAGCGCCTGCTCGATCATGGATGCCGCGGGCGCCTGGTCCCAGGAGTCCATCGACTGGTTGAAGGCGGAAATCAGCATTTCCGCGGCCAGCGAGGCGATGAAGCAGGGACAGTGCAGGTGGGCGACGCAGTGCGGATGATAGACGGAAATATTGTTTTCCAGCACCAGCGCGCGGGTGCGCTCGATGACTTCGGCCAGGGGGCGACCGAGCGCCGGGAAGCGGTCCAGCGCGGCGATCTGCTGCCGCAGGTCGGCAGGGCTGGTTCCCGAGTAGGGCTGCTGTGCCCGGGAGATTGCACCGGCGATGTCTCCGGCCAGCTGCTCGACGATGCGGCGGTAGCCAGCAACGCTCTCGGTGCGGTCGCTCAGGAAATAGTGTTTAAAGCGGTTGGTGTTGCTCTGGACAATGCTGTCGGTGGGCAATGGCCGGGTTGAGGGCATGGTTGGTTGCTCAATGAATTGACAGGAAACGCTCGCGGCGGCCAGGGGTGGCCGCGCTGGATCGGGGACGCCGGGTATCGCGTGGTCACGTCCCCGGGGATTTCCACCAGCGGTGGCACCGCCTGACCGCGAGCTGGCGAGTCGCCCGACACCGTCTTCGACGGTGTGGTCGCCGCGCCGGCGTGATCAGGCGGTACAGGGTTCTGCCGGCGCGAGGGCGTGTTCTGCCGCCCGCACGGCATCGCGCAGGATGCTGCAGATGTGCAGCACTTGTTCCCCGGTGATGATCAGCGGGGGCATCAGGCGGATGACGCTGCCCTGGCGCCCGCCGGTCTCCACAATCAACCCGCGACAGAAACTCTCGTATTGAATGCGGCTTGCCATCTCGCCGAAGCGCTCGGGCTGGCCCTGCTGCATCCTGCCGCTCCAGGCATTGACGATTTCCATCCCCAGCATCAACCCAAGCCCCCGCACATCGCCGATGCACCGGGTCTCCCGCTGAAGCTGGCGCAGTTGCTCCAGAAATACATTGCCCATGAGCGTGGCGTTGCCCGCCAGATCGTGGCGGCGAATGTAGCGGATGGTGGCGATGCCTGCGGCCATGCCCAGCTGATTGCCGCGAAAAGTGCCGGCGTGTGCCCCCGGTCCCCATTTGTCCAGCTTCTCATGGTAGACCACGACGGCCATCGGCAGGGCGCCACCGATGGCCTTGGACAGCACCACCACATCGGGGACGATGCCGGCGTGTTCGAAGGCGAACATGCGGCCGGTGCGGCCCAGGCCGGTCTGCACTTCGTCGAGAATCAGGGGGATGTCCTGTTCCGTGGTGATGCGGCGCAGCTCGCGCAGGAACCGGGCGGAAGCGGGAATCTTACCGCCTTCGCCCTGGATGGCTTCCAGAATGATGCCGGCGGGCTTGACGATGCCGCTTTCGTCATCGGTCAGCAGATTCTCGATATAGGCGCTGCAATCGGTATCGACGCTGTCTGCGTTGCCAAACGGTGGCCGATACCGGTAGGGGTAGGGCAGAAACTGTACGTCGCTCATAAGCCCGGGAATATTCTTGGCGCTGAGCTTGCCCATCAGGCTCAGCGCTCCATGCGTCATGCCGTGATAGCCGCCCTGAAAGCTCATGATGCCGCGCCGGCCCGTGGCATGTTTGACCAGCTTGATGGCCGCCTCGACCGCATCCGCGCCGGATGGCCCGCAGAACTGGATGCGGGCATGGCGCGCAAACTCTTCCGGAAAGAGGCTCAGTATCTCATCGACGTAGGTTTGTTTGACCGGCGTGGTGATGTCCAGCGTCAACATGGGCAGGTCGGCGTCGAGCTGCTCGCGGATCGCGTTCTGCACAGCGGCGTGGTTATGCCCCAGGGCGATGGCGCCAGCGCCGGCGAGGCAGTCATAGTAGACGTTGCCATCCACATCCTTCAGATAGACGCCCTTGCCCTGCGCGAGCGCAAAGGGCAGTTTGCGCGGATAGGTGCGCGCATTTGACTCTGTTGCGGCCTGATGCGCGATGAACGACTGGCATTCAAGGCTCTCGGCAGGCATGCGCAATTCGCCGGGCAGGGCGCGTTTGTTGGTGAACGCGGCGAGGTCGTCGGAAAAGGGCAGGGCGTGAGCAGCCATAAAGTAACAACTCATCCAGTTCAACGGTCAATAAGAGGGGGTTCTTGCCAAGCACGTCGGCGAGGCACTTCGGCGAGGCACGGGGGCCTTCGGCGAGGCACTTCGGCGAGGCACTTCGGCGATGACGGCATGACGGGTTTGCAAAAGGGGCTGGTGCCTTGCGGCGGTGACCATGGGTTCGCTTGCGCAAACAAAGCAATCTGGCATGTTCAAGGCGGTTGTCTCGCAACCTGGTCGCGGGCGATAAGGTGTCGAGCCGCGCGTCGACTTGGCCTACCATTGAAAGTTCAGGGTTGCCCTGGCCGGGAGCATATAAAGCTCAGGCACGCTGCGCCGGTTGCCGCTGCGCAGATCGGTCTGGCAGTGCGCCGTCACCCTTGAATCGCCCTGCCGCCAGGGCCATCGGACAATGATTGAGGTTAGCCTTAAAACGTCGTTTGTACAGGTCGCAGCGTGCGGATGGCAAACACGCGAGCCAGGATGTCCGCGCGATGTGATCTGCATCACCCTGCTCGCACCTGAAAGGGTGGGCGCCGGACTGAATCGCGGACCCGGTGGTGCAGCGATGGCTCTGATGGGATAGCGCGCCACCAGGCGGACGATCGTGGCGCCGGGACTCGAATCACCCGAGCGGAAACAACCGCCGCGTGAGAAGATGCTGTCACAGCAATATCGGCCGTTACTATATCTGAAATCAACTTGACCCAACAGCACAGGGCGAATAAATACATGCGCAAAAATTTCTGGGCCAGACAGGCTTCACGTCGTTACAGAAATCCTGTCGTCGCAGCGATGGCGCTGGTGGTGTGTGCCGCCGCGAATGCCGCAGGCGATGTCGCCGACAGCCCGTCGGACTGGCAGTTTGGCCTGGCTGTCTACCTGTGGGTGCCGAGTGTCAGCGGAGACCTCAAGCACGCTCCGCCGGATTACGGTGACGACCCCGAAGTCGATATCGGGAAGATCATCGACGCCATACAAATGGTTTTCATGGGGTCGTTCGAGGTGCGCAAGGGCGCTTGGTCAGGTTTCACTGACCTGCTCTACATCGATATGGTCGACGAAAGATCAAAATCGGTCAACCTGCCGGACGGAGGCAGCTTTACGCTGGCCGACGCTGAACTCGATTTCGCCGCCTGGGTCTGGATCCTCGCCGGCGCCTATACGCCATGGAGCAGCCAGCATTCGCGCGTCGACGTGCTGGCCGGTGCGCGCTTGCTGGCGCTGGATACCGAACTCAGGCTGAGTGACATCGGTCCGTCCGGGCGTGAGCTGAGTTGGTCGGGCTCCTCCAGGCTATGGGACGGCATCGTTGGCGTGAAGGGCAGGCTGGGCCTCAATGAACACTGGTTCATGCCGTATTACCTCGATGTGGGGACAGGGGAAACCGACTACACCTGGCAGTTGTCCGGCGGTATCGGCTACGGTTTCGACTGGGGTGATATCGTGCTGGATTATCGACACCTCCAGTACGGCCAGAGTCAGAATAATCTGATCCTGAAGCTGGCGCTCAGCGGCGGCAGGTTGGGCGTTGTCTTCCGGTTCTAGCGCCGGCACCGCGTCGACCGGTTCCCGGTGTGCATCCGGGATGCCGGCGCGTGAGGTCGGGGCGGGGCTTTCAACTACAACAATGGCGACAAGCACGACACCAATCAGGAGCAAATGCCATGGCCAACCATAAAACCCTTACCGCCGCGCTCGCGTGCTGCTGCCTGCTGGCGGCTTGCTCCGGCACCCAGACCGCTGAGGGGGCCAAGGGCGGCGCTGCCAGCGGTGCCCTTGGCGGTGCCGTCGCCGGCGCTGTCGGCTCCTTGATCTTCGGCGGCAATCCGGTGTCGGGCGCGGCCAGCGGCGCTGCCATGGGTGCTGCCAGCGGCGCCGCGGTCGGCGCCGCCCATGGGGCCAGTCGGGACAAGGCCGATGCGCAGCGCCACGTCGCGGAGCTGGGGCAGCACAACTACGACGGCTTTGTCGCCCTGGCCAACTGCAAGTACGAGGATGCGCTCGCTCTCGCCGCCAAGGGACAGCAGTACCAGGATCGCTACCACGCCGTCGCCGGCCTGTGGCTCGAGGCCATTACCTACGCGGACCAGACCCGCTATGGCGACGCAGAGAAACTGTTCCCTGCGCTGGAACAGCAAGACCCGGACCTGCTGGATCGCAGCGACACCGAGCGGACCCTGAAAGACGGGTTGCGGCGGATACGCAATATCCGCGTCGACTACGGCCGCGCGCCGCAGTGTGGCAGCTAGCAGCCTGCCGCGTTCAGGGGTTGGCAGCGAGCCGGTTGGGACAACCTTCAACGCCGCCTGATCGGCCAGGGCGCCGATCGGCGCAGCGCCGCGACTGGACGGGGTGATACAAAGGGTGAACAATAGGGCGCATGAACCGTTCAACCACCCTGGCCGCTGCGCTGTTGCTGGTCGCCCTGTCCAGTGCCGCGGCGCCGGCCGGTCACACGCTCGCGGTATCGGCAGGGTGGGCTGCTGACGGCGGCGCCGTCGCGGCCTTTCCGGCCCGGTCCGACCATGCCCCTACGGGCAGGCAGTTTCTGGTGGACACCTGGCGGCTGGCGCCGGCCGAGCGCGAAGCGGCGATTCTCGCCCAGATCCGGGCCGGCAACGTGCCGGGACACCTGCGGCGACTGGTCCCGCTTTCGGTCCGCCACGCCCAGCATACGGCGACCCTCTATGTGCTGCCCGATTATCTCGCGCTGGGTTCGGACGATGACTACATCATCATCCCCATGGCACCGGGCACGGCGGTGGCCATCGCCCGGGAGTTCGGGTTCACCCTGCCGACCAGAAAGCTGGTGGACGACATCTACGCGCATTCCACCCTGCGGCTGGCACCGCAACCCATGCCGCCCGGGCAGCACATGGACTCGAACGCCTACTATCGCCTGCACGACCGCCACATCAAATCGCAGCTGGCCGGCAGCAGCGGCCCGCTGACCCTCATCGCCGGCCACAAGAAGGATATCGTGCTGACGCCGCGGCTTTCGCGGCAGCCCAGCCGGGTCGCCATCTACGGCTGGCACACCTGCGTCGGTTCCCCCATCCAGCCCCTGAGCCTCTACCACCCCGCCGACTACGTCGACTACAGTCACGGCGTGCGCCTGATCAGTCGGCGAGCGCTGGTCGATGGCCGGGAGGCCGACCTCTCCCAGGTCATCTCCGACCGCGAACTCAACCCGCTGGTCAGCGACGAGGGTTTCGTCTCACTGGCGGGGTATCTGTAACCGCAACCAGGGCGGGCAATGGTCCCCCTGTCGCGACGGACACCGCAGGGTATCGCGCCGTATCAGGGTGCGATGATGTGAGGCACGAACCGCGACAGGTCCTGGGTGATGCGGCTGCGGTCTTCGCGGATGGACAGGCCGACCGCGCGGTCGCCGACGAGCCAGGCACCGATCAGGGCATAATCGTCGCCGAACCTGGCCAGGTCGTGGTAGCCCTGATAGATCACGCCCTCCTCGCCATAGGCGCCCCCGGAGCGCTCCACCACGCTGCCGTTCTCGATGATCTCGATGTTCGCGCCTTCGCGGGAATAGATCGGCTTTTTGACCAGGCGCGATTCGCTGCACCGGTGCAGATCGTCGGCGAAATAGGCGGGCAACAGATTGGGGTGGTGCGGGTAGCGGCGCCACAGCATCGGCAGAATCGCTTTGTTCGACAGCACGGATTTCCAGGCCGGCTCCAGCCAGTGAACGCCGGCTTGCGCGAGCTCGGGGGCGAACTCCTCGCGCAGCATGAACTCCCAGGGATACAGCTTGAAGCAGATGTCGATGTCTTCCCCGTCGGCGTCGACAAACTGCCCCCATTTGCCGAGCCCGATCTGTTCGATGGCGACATAGGCGGTGGCCAGGCCCGCTTCGGCGGCGCAGTCTTCGAGGTATTGCACGGTGCCGCGATCTTCCACGTTGTCCTTGCACGACGCAAAGTACACCGGTTTGGCGGGCCACCGCCCCTGCAGCTCGCTGAAGCGCTGGATCAGGGCTTCCTGGATGCTGTTGAACTGGTCGGCAGCGGGCGGCAGGGTGCCGTCCCCGATGCGGTCTTCCAGCCACAGCCACTGAAAAAAGGCCGATTCGTACAAGGAGGTCGGCGTGTCGGCGTTGTTTTCCAGCAGCTTGGCCGGTCCCTTGCCGTCGTAGGCGAGATCCATGCGGGCATACAGGCTGGGCTCGCGGGCGCCCCAGGACGACGCCACCAGCTCCCAGTGGGCTTCGGGAATGGCAAAGCGGCGCAGCAGCTCCTCGTCGCGGACCACCTCCTCGGCCACGGCCAGGCACATCTGTTGCAGCTCCTCGGTCGGGGCTTCGATATCGCCTTCGATCTGCTGCAGGCTGAACGCGTAGTAGCGGCTTTCGTCCCAGTAGGGCTCATCAAAGAGCGTGTGGAAGTCAAATCCGTACTCCCGGGCCTGCTGCTGCCAATGCGGCCGGGGGGTTACCAGGTGGCGCTGCATTCAGCCCCCGTAACTGCGGCTGGTCGAGCGGGACGAGGCGGCGCTGCTGGCCGCCCGCGACTTCTGAGCCGCCATGGCGCCGAAGCCGCCGCTGCGGGTCACCCGGGCGGGTGCTGCCGGCTTGTGGAATGCCGACGGCGCCACCCGCACGCTGCTGTCGCCCCGCCTGCCCACGACGTCGCCCTTGCCAGTGACGATCTTGTCCTTGATCGGCGAGTTGGGGGCCGATGAGCTGTAGACCGGCGCCTGACGGATGGAGCGGCCGCCCATCAGGTTGCCCATCATATAGCCCATCATCATCGGCATGAACCAGCCACCGCCGAAGGCGCCCTGGTTGGCGTCGCTGCGCTGGTCATGGGCCGCTGCATTCTCCGGTGCCGGCTCACAGTTGCCGGCGCCGAAGTCCGCCTCGCACTGGGCCCGGCCGTCAAAGCGCGGCGCCGTAGCCAGGTGGTCCATCTGCGCGGAGCTGAACACCTGATCGCACAACTCCATCTTGTCCGGATAGGCCCGCTGGCACTCCTGGGCGTTGCGGTAGATGCCGGCTTCTTCCTGTCCGGGCGGTGGAGAGCAGCCGCTCAAGCCAACGGATACCGACAGCGTCGTGGCCATTGGCAGGGCCTTGCGGAAGCGCGGCCTCCGGACGTTCTGACTGCGTTTCATAGCCTCTCCTGTCTGCTAATAGCTCATACACGCCGCATTGAGCAGGCCGACGCTGACGTTGATGCTGGCCAGCACCACGGCGCCGGCGATCCGGTCGTTTTCGATCTTGTCGACGATGGTGGGTATCAGGGCGAAACGCACCACCAGAAACGTCAGCAGTTGCGCAGCCATCGCGATCAGCGCCCAGACCAGGAAGTCGAGATAGGCCACGGAATTGCTGGCGGCGGCGGCCAGCGCCAGGGTATAGCCCAGCAGGGCGCCACCGATGCTGATCGCGGCCGCGGTATTGTACTTCTGCTTCACCAGACCCCACTCGTCGAACGGCGTCAGCCGGGCGTAGAGCACCTTGAACAGCGTCATGGCCGCGAGGCCGGTGCAGAAATAGGTGATAAAGGGTAGCAGGCCTTCGAGTGATGCAGTCATGAGGGTCTCTTATGCGTTGCTCGCCTGAAACAGGCGGGGTAGCGGGCCGGAAGTCACCGCCGGTACCGTGGCCGAAGCAGCCAGACAGAGCCTAGAGTAATTATCCTCGATGCCGAAGTCCATGGCTCCGTCCCCGCTCGAACGCCGCGCCGCTGACCCGGCAGAAGCGACCAAAGCGACCAAAGGGGACAGATTTATTTATGGCGCTCCCGGTCTGAGCGACGGCCCTCCTTGTCGGTTCGCCCGCCAGCTCAATCGGTCCCCGGGCTTGCCGGCCGCAGGGGGGACGCTACCGCTGCCGCTGTCTGACTTCGCGCATCCGCCGGGCGCATCCGGCGCCTGCCGCCAGCAGTAGCAGCGCGGCGAGCGGCGGGAACTGCACGGCCCACACCACCGGCGCCAGCATCAGCCGGGTAGCGGCCCGCAGCCAGGGGCGTGGTGCGATGTAATCGGCGATGGGCGGCGAGTGGCGGTAGTAAAATCGCACCATGGCGCGGCCCGCGGCATACGGCAGCAGTCGTTCGTCGCGGAAACGGCGCAGGGCCGCCACGTGGGGGTCCAGCCATGAGCCGTAGGCGGCGGTGGCGATAAAGCAGCCCGGGCCTATGGTGCCCGTGTCCCAGTCGTCACCATAGTAATCCGGTGCGCAGCCTTCGCACGCGCAGCTCACGTCAGGCACAAACAACTCCCGACTGGCCCGGTCGTTGCCCGGTGCGTGATCGTCGCCGGCGCTGCTGGCGCTGACCGTCAGGGTCTGTCGGGTGACGCTCTGGTTGACGAAGCTGTCGGACACGGCCTCCAGGCGAGCGGTCTCGCCGCTGGCCAGTTCGGCCAGCCGGCACTGCGTCGCGCTGTCGCCAGGGCAGCCGACAAAGCGCAGATTGGGCGCGATAGCCGGCTGTTGTACCAGATTTACGGCGATGTCCCGGGCCGTATCGGGTCCGCTGTTGCGCAGCGCGATCGTCACCCTGACGGCGCCGGCCAAGTCGCAGAACTGGCCGTCATAGGTGACGCGATCGAAGCTGACGCCAACGTCGGCACAGCGCTCTGAGCCGGGTGCGGACAGCACCGCGGTGGCCTCGCCGAGGTCCGGCGCGCTGTCAGCCTGGCTGAGCGACGCCCGGTTGCTGATGCAGCCGCCGGCCGCTGCATCGCTGACGATGGCGGGCAGGCGCAGCGTGGCGCTGGCCTCCGGAGCCAGGTCGCCCAGCAGCCACTGCTGGCTGGCCAGATCGTAGACGCCCTGCCCGGCTGCCGGCGCGGTACCTTCGGGAATCATCAGCTCAGGGGGCAGGTGTTCCTGCACCCGCACGTCGCTGACCGTCTCGCTGCCGAGATTGCTGACGCGCAGCGTAAACTCGACGCTCTCCGAGGGCGCCGGAGTGGCGTTGTCGACGGTCTTCTCGATCAGCAGGTGCGGCGGGCTGTCTGCAGTCGTCGCGAGGCCCGCGGTGCCCTCCAGCGCGAACTGCAGGGTGCCGCCGGATTGTGCCAACCATGCGCCGTCGTCGCCGTTGCGCGTGGCGACCTCGCCGGGCAGGTCACTCTGTGCCCAAAGCCACCGGGAGTCGCCCTGATCGATGGTGCGCTCGTCGGCTTCGCTCAGCAGCAGCCAGTATTTGCCTGCCGCCAGTTCGATGGCCGGCAGCGGCGAGCGGTAGGCGTGCCGGCTGCAGGTATCGGCCTGGCAGAGGCCGCCCGAGAAGCTGTCGTCGCCGGGGCGGGCGTCGGCACGCAGGGTCAGGCTCAGCAGCGGCGCCGCCGCCGGGCGGTAGCCCTCGGAACGATACAGCTGGAAGACGAAGCGCACCGGCGCGGCGGGCCCGATGTCAGCTGCGTAATAGCCGCCGAGCCAGTCCACCGCCGCCAGTCGCGAGGCCTGCCCGAGCTCAAATGCCGCCGCTGCCTGCGGCCCTGCGCCCGCAGTGCCGTGCACTGCGCCGGCAGTGCCGCTGATGGTGTCGACCAGGCGCTCGGCCCGGCCCGGCTGGCCGACGGCGAGCCCTGCCAGCAGGCAGGCTGCGGCGCGCCACCACTGCCGTGCCGCGGGCGCCTTTGCTGATGTTCCTATGACCATCCGACCACCTCCTCTGTGGCGATGAGTGCAGGATACAACACGGTACGGGCTGCCATTTTGATCTGGCGCAATGATCGGGCGCTCAGCCGTCTGCCGGGGCTCGCGGCGCCGTCAGGGCCTCGGCTGACAGACGGCCGGGCGGCATTCCGGAAAATGCCGCTCCCTGCTGCCGGCCGCCTGGGCCCGGCCGTCCGGGAGTTGTGCTATTCTTGCCGCCCTTGGTCGAAGCGGGGAGCGGGGCGTGGCGAATATCGATATTTTCAATGGTGATGCCGACGGCATCTGTGCGCTTACGCAGCTGCGCCTGGCCGAGCCCAGGGAGAGCCGGCTGGTGACGGGCGTCAAGCGGGACATCGCGCTGGTCGGCAAGGCAGGTATCCGCGGCGGCGACGTGGTGACCATCCTCGATATCTCCCTGGAGAAGAACTGCGATGCGCTGCTCGAGGCGCTGGCGCAGGGCGCCCGCTGCCTGTATTTCGATCATCACTTTCCCGGCGACATTCCCCGCCACGAGGGGCTCGAGGCCGTCATCGACACCAGCGCCGACACCTGCACCAGCATCCTGGTGAACGCTTATCTCGGGGGTGCCCTGGTCGAGTGGGCCGTGGTGGGTGCCTTCGGTGACAACCTCCTCGCCAGCGCCCAGGCGCTGGCCCGGCCGCTGGGCCTGGCGCAGTCCCAGGTCGATGCGCTGGCGCGCCTGGGTCTGCTGATCAACTATAACGGCTACGGCGCCAGCCTCGACGATCTGCACTTTGCCCCGGAGCAGCTGTACCGGCGCGTGAGCGCGCATCGCAGCCCGTTCGATTTCATGGCCGAGGACGGCGCGACCTTCGGCGCGCTGGATGGCGGCTATGAGGAAGACGTGGCCAGGGCGCGCGGCCTGTCGCCGGAGCTGGCGGATGATCGGGTGGCCGTGCTGCGGCTGCCGGACGCGCCCTGGGCCCGGCGCGTGAGCGGCGTGTTCAGCAACGAGCTGAGCAACGCGTTTCCCGGCCGGGCCCACGCCGTCGTCACCGAGAAGGCCAATGGCAACTACCTGGTCAGCGTGCGCGCGCCGTCGCGCAACAAGGCGGGGGCCGACGAGGTGTGCCGCCAGTTTGTCACCGGTGGCGGCCGCAAGGGCGCCGCCGGCATCAACGATCTGCCGGCGGACGAGTTCCCGCGTTTTGTCGAGGTCTTCAGGCGGCACTATACTGGCCGTTGACGCCTCGTCCCCGCCTGGCGCCTGCTGGCGGCAGTTAACCTTCGGCTGGAAATAGCATGATGAATCTGGACGCCTGGCTGACACTGGCGACCGTGCTGGGGTGCTTTGGCGCGCTCATGCTCACCCGCGCGCCGGCCGACGCCGTGCTGCTCGCCGGCGTGGCCCTGCTGCTGCTGGGCGACGTCATCACGGTCGATCAGGCGTTGGCGGGATTCGCCAATGAAGGCGTGGCGACGGTCGGCATCCTCGGCGTGGTCGCTCATGGGCTGAGCAGCGCCGGGGCGGTGGAGTGGCTGTCGTCGGGGCTGCTGGGGCGGCCGCGCTCCATCGTGGTGGCGCAGGCCCGCCTGATGGTGCCCGTCGCCCTGTTCAGCTCCGTCCTCAACAACACGCCGGTGGTGGCCATGCTGGTGCCGGTGGTGACCGACTGGTCGCGGCGGCTGAATATACCGGCGTCCCAGCTCATGATGCCGCTGTCATTCGCGGCCATCATCGGCGGCGTCTGCACCCTCATCGGCACCAGCACCAATCTGGTCATCAATGGCATGCTGGCGGCACTGGACCTCGACGTCCAGCTGGCGCTCTTTGACCTGGCCTGGGTCGGCGTGCCGGCGGCGGTGGCCGCCCTCGCTTTTATCCTGCTGTTCAGTCAGCGCCTGCTGCCGAGCAAAATCGGCGCGGCGCGGCGCTTCGAGGACACGCGCCAGTACATCGTCGAGATGATCGTGCAGGGGTCGAGCCCGCTGGTCGGCAAGTCGATCGAGGGGGCCGGTCTGCGCCATCTGCCCGGTCTCTACCTCGCGGAGATCGTGCGCGCCGGCGAGGTGAAGACCCGGGTCAGCCCGAAGGTGCTGCTGCGGGCGGAGGATCGCCTGGTGTTCGTCGGCAATGTCGATGCCGTGGTCGAGCTGAAAAAGATCGCGGGGCTGGTGTCGGCCGAGGACCAGGTGTTCAAGCTGGACGGCGGCGCGTCGCAGCGCAGCCTGGTGGAGGTGGTGATCGGGCCGGAGTTTCCGCTGCTGTGGCAGGCCGTGCGCGAGAGTGAGTTCCGCAAGTATTACGGCGCGGTGATCATCGCCGTCGCCAGGGCCGGTGTCCAGCTCAAGGGGCGCATCGGGGATGTCGTGCTGCGGCCCGGCGACACCCTGCTGCTGGAGACCAACAGCGCCTTCGTGCAGAAGCAGAAATTCTCGCGGGACTTTCTGCTGGTGAGTCCGGTGGCGGAGTTCCACCCGGTGCGCCACCGCAAGCGCTGGGTGGCCATCGCCATTCTGCTGGGCATGGTGCTGCTGGCCGGGACCGGGACCTTGTCCATGTTCAAGGCCGCCATGATCGCGGCGCTGGCGATGGTGGCGACCGGCTGCTGTACCCTCGGCGGCGCCCGCCGCGCGTTCAGCTGGCAGCTGCTGGTGGCGATCGCCGCCTCACTGGCGCTGGGCGCGGCGATGGAGCAGAGCGGCCTGGCGCAGGCCATCGCCGCGGCGCTGGTGAGCACGGCGGCGACGCCGCTGGCGATGCTGGCGGTGGTGTTTCTGCTCACGGCGCTGTTCTCGGCCTTCATCACCAATGTGGCCGCGTCCGTGCTGATGTTTCCCATCGCGCTGGCTGCCAGTCAGGATTTCGGCGTCAGCGTAGTGCCGTTTGCGGTGACGCTGATGGTGGCCGCGTCGGCCAGCTTCGCCACGCCGATCGGCTATCAGACCAATATGATGGTGTGGGGACCCGGCGAATACCGCTTCGTGGACTTCATGAAGCTGGGGCTGCCGCTCACCGTCGTCGTCGGCCTGGTGACGCTGGCGGTGGTGCCGCGGGTGTGGCCATTCTGAGCGCGCCGTCCGCGAGCCGGAGTTGCGCTGCGTCCGCAAAAAGATTTCCGGCGGGGTGCCATTGGCGCAGCCTTTTATCTACAATGAGGCGACTCTCGGGGTGCTGATCTTCAGCTGAGATGTCATCGACAAACCCGTGGAACCTGATCCGATTAGTATTGGCGTAGGAAAGAGTGCTATTCCCCGGCTTGCCGCAACGGCATTCTTCCCCTCCTGGCCACTGCTGATCACCCGCGCATTGCCCAGGAGACGACGTGAATAACTATCAGCCACTGGAACAGGCCGCTTCATCCATCCTCACCCGCAAGCCGCTGCCGGCCAGCTCCAAGGTCTACATCGACGGCGACGGCGAGCTGCCGCTGCGGGTGCCCATGCGGGAAATCAGCCTGACCGACGGCGCCCGGGTGACCGTGTACGACACCTCCGGCGCCTATACCGACCCGGCGGTCGAGGTCGACGTGCACCGCGGGCTGGCCGATGTCCGCTCCAGCTGGATCGAGGCGCGGGGCGACACCGAGCGCTATGAGGGCAGGGCGGTGCAGCCCCTGGACAACGGCCTGGCCGACGTCGGCAAGGCGTTCCGCTATTTCAATCCGGCGCTGCAGCGCCAGCCCCGCCGCGCCAAGGCGGGGGCCAACGTGACCCAGATGCACTACGCCCGCCGCGGCATCATCACGCCGGAAATGGCGTACATCGCCATTCGCGAGAACCAGGCCCGCGAGGCGCTCAGCAATGAATTCACCACCGCCGAGCGCAGCCGGCGGCTGGCCGGCAACGCGATGGGCGCCAGCTTGCAGCCGATAACGCCCGAGTTCGTGCGCCGCGAGGTGGCCCAGGGGCGGGCGATCATCCCCGCCAACATCAACCACACCGAGCTGGAGCCGATGATCATCGGCCGCAATTTTCTGGTCAAGATCAACGCCAACATCGGCAACTCCGCGCTCAGTTCGGGCATCGAGGAGGAGGTCGAAAAGCTGGTGTGGTCGATCCGCTGGGGCGGCGACACGGTGATGGACCTCTCCACCGGCAAGCACATCCATGCCACCCGCGACTATATCGTGCGCAATTCGCCGGTGCCCATCGGTACCGTGCCCATCTACCAGGCCCTGGAAAAGGTCAACGGCGTCGCCGAGGACCTCACCTGGGAGATCTACCGCGATACGCTGATCGAGCAGGCCGAGCAGGGCGTCGACTACTTCACCATCCACGCCGGCGTGCGCCTGGCCTATGTGCCGCTCACGGCCGAGCGCGTCACGGGCATCGTGTCGCGCGGCGGCTCGATCATGGCCAAGTGGTGTATCGCCCACCATCAGGAGAATTTCCTCTACACGCATTTCGAGGAGATCTGCGAGATCATGAAGGCCTATGACGTCAGCTTCTCGCTGGGCGACGGCCTGCGGCCTGGCAGCCTGGCCGATGCCAACGACCGGGCGCAGTTCGCCGAGCTGGAGACCCTGGGCGAGCTGACCCGGATCGCCTGGCGCCACGACGTGCAGACCATGATCGAGGGGCCGGGACACGTGCCGATGCACCTGATCAAGGAGAACATGGACAAGCAGCTCGAATGCTGCGACGAGGCGCCGTTCTACACGCTGGGGCCCCTCACCACCGACATCGCCCCGGGCTACGACCATTTCACCAGCGGCATCGGCGCTGCCATGATCGGCTGGTTCGGCTGCGCCATGTTGTGCTACGTCACCCCCAAGGAGCACCTCGGCCTGCCCAACCGGGACGACGTCAAGGAGGGCATCATCACCTACAAGATCGCGGCCCACGCCGCCGACGTGGCCAAGGGCCATCCGGGCGCGCGCTACCGCGACGACCTGCTGTCCAAGGCCCGCTTCGAGTTCCGCTGGGAGGACCAGTTCAACCTGGGGCTCGACCCCGACCGCGCGCGTGCCTACCACGATGAGACGCTGCCCCGCGACTCCGCCAAGGTGGCGCACTTCTGCTCGATGTGCGGGCCCAAGTTCTGCTCGATGAAGATCAGTCAGGAGGTGCGCGATTACGCCGAGCAGGGCATGCGGGAGAAATCCCAGGAATTCCGCGAGCAGGGCAGCGCGATCTATGTGGAAGTCAAGTAGCGCGCGCGGGCAGCGGGGTCGGGCCGCTTGAGCAGACACGGCCACTCGTTCGGCATCGCCGGCGCCGGCATCATGGGGCGGCTGCTGGCGTGGGAGCTGCAGCGCCGCGGCCACCGCGTCACGTTGTTCGACCGCGACGGAGCCGACGGCGGCAGCGCTGCGGCCTACACCGCGGCGGGCATGCTGGCGCCGTTCAGCGAGCTCGAATCCGCCGAGTCGCCCGTGTACGCGATGGGGCGGCGCTCGCTGCAGCTGTGGCCCGGGATCGTCGCGGCCCTCGGCGGCGACGTGGATTTTCACCAGCGCGGCAGCCTCATCGTCGCGCATGGCGGCGACCTGCCGGACCTGCTGCGCTTCCGCCAGCAGGTACATGCCAAGCTGGCGCCGGGCCCGGAGCTGTACCGCTGCCTGGGCGCTGCCGAGCTGCGCGCGCTGGAGCCCGAGCTGGCCGAGAATTTCAGCGCGGCGGACTATCTGCCCGAGGAGGCCTGGCTGGCCACCGACCGGGTCATGGCGGCGCTGCGGCGGCAGCTGGTGGCCGGGGGCGCCGGCTGGCACGAACGCGCGCCGGTGCAGGCGCTGGCGGCGGGCTGCATCCACAGCGGCGGCCGGCGCTACGACTTCGACCGGGTCGTCGATTGCCGCGGGCTGGGCGCGCGTGCGGACGTCGCCGGGCTGCGCGGGGTGCGCGGCGAGGTCATGCTGCTGCGGGCGCCCGAGGTGACGATCAGCCACATGGTGCGGCTGATGCATCCGCGCTATCGCCTGTACCTGGTGCCGCGCGAACACAGCCACTACGTCATCGGCGCCACCCAGATCGAGAGCGACGACATGGGTGAGATCACGGTGCGCTCGGCGCTGGAGCTGCTGTCGGCGGCCTATACGCTGCACTCGGGTTTTGCCGAGGCGCGGGTGCTGGCATGCCGCAGCAATTGCCGCCCGGCGCTGCCGGACAACCTGCCGGCCATCCTGCTCGACGACGGCGTGGTGCGGGTCAACGGCCTGTTCCGGCACGGCTTTCTGCTGGCGCCGGTGCTGGTCGAGCAGCTGCTGGCGCATTGGCGCCTCGACGGGGCCGCTGAGGCCCGCTTCGGTGAACTGATCCAAGAGGTGGCGGTACCCTGACATGGCAGCAGCGACGGCGACCACCGGGCCGGCCATCACGGTCTGGCTCAACGGCGAACCCCGGCAACTGGCCGCGCCCTGTGCGCTGAGCGAGGCGCTCGCGCAGTGGCAGCCCGCCGGCGGCGGCTTTGCCGTGGCGCTCAATGAGGCCTTCGTACCGCGCGGTGACTACGCGGCCGCGCTGCTGCGCGACGGCGACCGCGTCGAAGTTCTTCAACCCATGCAGGGAGGTTAGCCGAGCGCTGTGCGATGCTGCAATTAGGTGATGTTCGATTGGAGAGCCGGCTGCTGATCGGCTCGGCCCAGTACCCCTCCCCGCAACTCATGCAGGAGGCCATCCGTGCCTCGGGGGCGCAGGTGGTCACCGTGTCGCTGCGGCGGCAGTCACCCGCCAGCGGCGGCGGCAACGACTTCTGGTCGCTGCTGTCCTCGCTGCAGCTGCAGGTGCTGCCCAACACGGCGGGCTGCCACTCGGTCAAGGAGGCGGTCACCACGGCCCAGATGGCGCGGGAGCTGTTCAACACCCGCTGGATCAAACTGGAGGTGATCGGCGATGACTACAACCTGCAGCCCGACCCGTTCCGCCTGCTGGAGGCCACGCGCGAGCTGATCGCCCAGGGTTTCGAGGTGTTTCCCTATTGCACCGACGACCTGGTACTGTGCGAACGCCTGGTCGAGGCCGGCTGCCGCATCCTCATGCCCTGGGGCGCGCCCATCGGCACCGGCAAGGGCCTGCTCAACCCCTATGCCCTGCGCACGCTGCGCGAGCGGCTGCCCAGGATCACCCTGGTGGTCGATGCCGGCATCGGCCTGCCGTCCCATGCCTGCCGTGCGTTCGAGCTGGGTTTCGACGCCGTGCTGCTCAACACCGCGGTGGCCCAGGCCAGCGATCCGGTGGCCATGGCGCGGGCCATGAAGCACGCCTGCATCGCCGGGCGCCTGGCCTATGAGGCCGGCGCCATGCCCGAGCGGGACCTGGCGCGGCCCAGCACGCCCACCCTGGGCACGCCGTTCTGGCAGACTTGACGCGGTAGTCACTGATGTCCTCGGCGAATCCCACCACCCGGCCGGCGGTCCTCACCATCGCCGCCAGCGACAGCGCCGGCATGGCCGGCGTGCAGATGGACGTGCGCACGCAGGCGGCCCTGGGGGTCCACGCGCTGTCGGTAGTGACGGCCACTACCGCGCAGAACAGCCAGCGGGTGGTGTCGGTGAACCCGGTCAGCGTCCAGGTCATGGAGGACCAGTTCGCGGCGCTGGCCGAGCTCGACGTGGCCGCCGTCAAGATTGGCCTGCTGGTGAGCGCAGCGCAGCTCGAGGTCGTGCTTAAGCACCTGGAGCGCGTGGCGGCGCCGGTGGTGCTGGACCCGGTGCTGTCCGCCAGCAGCGGGCGCAGCCTCGGCGAGCCGGGGCTGGCGGAGCAGCTGCTGCGCAAGCTGCTGCCGCGCTGTGACCTGGTGACGCCCAATGTCGCCGAGCTGGTGCGCCTCACGGGGGAGCCTATCCGCGACTTCGGCGACGTCGAGCGGGCAGCGCGGGCGCTGCTGGGGGCCGGCGCCCGGCGCGTGCTGGTGAAGGGCGGCCACCTGCCCAACAGCGTCGGCGATGCGGCCACCGTCCAGGACTATTTCTGCAGCGCGCGCGGCGGCTTCTGGCTGGCCGGTCAGCGCCTTGCCGCGGACAACGCGCGCGGCACCGGCTGTGCTTTCGCGTCGGCGGCGGCGGCCGCGCTGGCCTTGGGGTATCGCTACCGGGATGCCGTCGTCATCGCCAAGATGGCCATGCATCAGGGCCTGCGCCACGCCTACGCGGTTGGCGGGCAGGCCGGGCCGGTAGCCGTGCAGCGCTGGCCCGACCGCCAGGAGGAGCTGCCGCGCCTGTCGTCCCGCGCCGATGGCGCGGCGGTCCCGACCGCGGCGTTTGCCGCCTGCACCGGCCCCGCTCTGGGCCTGTACCCGGTGGTCGACCGCGCCGCCTGGCTGGAGCGGCTGCTGCCGCTGGGCGTCACCACCGCGCAGCTGCGCGTCAAGGACCTCGACGGCCCTGCGCTGGCGGCTGAGGTCAGCCGGGCCGTGGCGGTGGCCCGGCGCTACCACTGCCGGCTGTTCATCAACGATCACTGGCGCCTGGCGATGGCGCAGGGCGCCTACGGCGTGCATCTGGGGCAGGAGGACCTGGACAGCGCGGACCTCGCGGCCATCCGGCGCGCGGGCCTGCGGCTCGGGGTGAGCTCGCACTGTCACTACGAGGTGGCCAGGGCGCACGCCGTGCGGCCGTCCTATATCGCCTGCGGGCCGATTTATCCCACCACCAGCAAGGTCATGCCGTGGCAGCCGCAGGGCATCGCCGGCCTGCGTTACTGGCAGTCGCTGCTGGACTATCCGCTCGTGGCGATCGGCGGCATCGACGAGGACCGCATGGCGGCGGTCGCCGGCACCGGCGTCAGCGGCATCGCGCTGATCTCCGCGATCACCGCGGCGAGCGAGCCGGAGCAGGCGACCCGCCGGCTGCTGGCCGCCATCGAGCGGGGCCGGTCGGGGCCGGCGGCGTGAGCGGGCCGGAGCAGGCGCTGCTGTTCAGCGGCGCGGAGTGGCTGCGCTACACGCGGCACCTGCAGCTGCCGGGTTTCGGTGCGGGCGGGCAGAGCGCGCTCAAGCGCGCGCGCGTGTTGATCGTCGGCTGCGGGGGGCTCGGCGCGCCGGTGGCGCTGTACCTCGCGGCGGCCGGCGTCGGCCGCATCACGCTGCTGGACGGCGACCGGGTCGACCTGGCCAATCTGCAGCGGCAGATCGCGTTTGCGACGGCCGACGTCGGCCAGGCCAAGGCCGAGTGCGCGAGGCGGCGCCTGCTGGCGCTCAATCCCGAGATCGAGGTGGCGGCGGTCGCGCAGTACCTGCATCCTGGCAATGCCGGCGACCTGGTGGCAGCGGCCGATCTGGTGGTGGATTGCAGCGACAATTTCGCCACGCGCTACCTCATCAACGATGCCTGCGTCGGCGCCCGGCGGCCCTGGCTGTACGCCAGTATCCACCAGTTCTCCGGCCAGGCGGCGCTGTTCATGCCGGGGCAGGCCTGCTTCCGCTGCGTCTTTCCCGAGCCCCCGGAGCAGGCGCCGGACTGCAACACCGCCGGGGTGCTGGGGGTGCTGCCCGGCCTGCTCGGCTGCCTGCAGGCCAGTGAGGCGATCGCCCTGCTGGCCGGCCTGGAGCCCGCCCTGGCCAACCGCATGGCGCTGTTTGACGCCCGCACCCTGACGCTGCGCAAGCTCGCGCTGACCCCTAGCAGGGACTGCGCGTGCCGTGCGGCGGCAGGCTCTGTGCCGCTCCCGGCCGCGCCGCCGCAAGCCGCTTGCGCGGCGGCTGACGGCGCGGCCGACGGGGCGGGGCTGGGCGTCGAGGCGTTTCTCGAGGCGATGACCCGGCCAGGGGCCTGCCTGGTGGACGTGCGCGGCCTCGACGAGCGGCGCGGATTCCACGTCGGTGGCATCCATATAGCGCTGGAGCAGCTGCCGCAGCGCCTGCATGAGCTCCCCCGCGACGGCGCCATCCTGCTGTACTGCCAGTCCGGTGCGCGCAGCGCGCGGGCGGCGGAGCTGTTGCTTCGCGCAGGCTTCGGGCGCGTCCAGCACCTCAGCGGTGGTCTGCTCGCCCTGCTGCGCTCGGGCGCGGACTGGCAGCGCTAGAGCCGGGGCTGCAGCGCGGACTGCGCAAGCCCGCATGGTAGCGGCGCTTGCGTTGGCCCTGTAATCCCAGTAGTCTCTGAGACAGCTTTT
Source organism: uncultured Gammaproteobacteria bacterium (assembly GCA_963792875.1). Taxonomy (GTDB): domain Bacteria; phylum Pseudomonadota; class Gammaproteobacteria; order Pseudomonadales; family JAHEGP01; genus JAHEGP01. The sequence continues at coordinate 316,214 of CAWBXV010000003.1, forward strand.
GGCCTCAAATAATTCACGATAATGAGCCAAAAAGGGGGCCGCTTTGATTAAACCCTATCTGCAACGTTGCGGTGCCGACAAGCCTCGGCGGTGGCCTGCCTGGCTGGACGTCCTCCAGGGCGGCAGCGGCCTCATTCTCGTGCTGTTCATGTGGGCGCACATGTTCATGGTGTCCAGCATTCTGCTGGGCAAGGACGCCATGTACTTCGTTGCCCGCATGTTCGAGGGCGAGCCTTTTCTCGGCAAGCCCTATCCGCTGCTGGTGTCGGCCGTCGCGGCCTTCATTCTGCTGGTGTTCGTGCTGCATGCGGTGGTGGCGATCCGTAAGATACCGGCCAGTTACCAGGAGTATCGGGCGTTTCGCAACCACGCGCGGGTATTCCGCCACGCCGACACCAGCCTGTGGCTGCTGCAGGTGTCCACGGGCTTCCTGCTGATGTTCTTTGCCGCTGCCCACCTCTATCAGATGATGGTGCACCCCGCCGATATCGGCCCCTATGCTTCGGCAGACCGGGTGTGGAGCGGGCGCTGGTGGCCGTTCTACCTGGTGCTGCTGTTTGCCGTCGAGCTGCATGGCGGCATCGGCATCTACCGTCTCGCGCTCAAGTGGGGCTGGCTGACCAACAAGAACGGCCATACCGATCGTCAGAAACTGCAGAAGGTGAAGTGGGGCATCACCGGTTTTTTCCTGGCGTTGGGCCTGTTGACCCTGGCCGCCTATATGAAGGTCGGCTATGACCATCGGGACCGGGTGGGTGAGCGCTACCTGCCCGCGCACCACCAGGCAGCGGAGCTTCCCGCCGACCGGCGAACGCAGGACTGATCGTTATGCAAATCATTCAAACCGATGTGCTGATTATCGGCGGCGGCCTCGCCGGCCTGAGGGTGGGCATCGGCGCCAAGCGCCGCGGCCACGACGTGATCGTGTTGAGTCTGGTGCCGCCCAAGCGCTCCCACTCGGCCGCTGCCCAGGGCGGCATGCAGGCGTCGCTGGCCAATTGTCTCAAGGGTGAGGGCGACAACGAGGACGTGCATTTCGCCGATACCGTGCGCGGCAGCGACTGGGGCGCCGATCAGGACGTGGTGCGCATGTTCGTCAATACCGCGCCCAAGGCCGTGCGCGAGCTGGCCGCCTGGGGGGTGCCCTGGAACCGCGTCCAACGGGGCGAGCGCAGCGTCATCATCAATGGCGAGCGGGTCGCGCTGCAGGAGAAGGACACCTCGCACGGCCTGATCGATGCCCGCGATTTCGGCGGCACCAAGAAGTGGCGGACCAGTTACGTCGCCGATGGCACCGGTCATTCCATGCTCTACACCATGAGCGACCAGGCCATCGCCCAGAGCATTCCGGTGCACGAGCGCACCGAGGCGATCGCGCTGATTCACGCCGACGGGCGCTGCTACGGCGCCATCGTGCGCAATCTCATCACCGGCGAGCTGATCGCCTATGTCGCCAAGGCGACCTGCGTCGCCACCGGCGGTTTCGGCCGCATCTACCGGGTATCGACCAATGCCGTCATCAACGAGGGCATCGGCGCGGCGATCGCCCTGGAGACCGGCAGCGCGGTGCTGGGCAATATGGAGGCGGTGCAGTTTCACCCCACCGGCATCTTCCCGGCGGGGATACTGGTCACGGAGGGTTGCCGTGGTGATGGCGGCCTGCTGCTCGACCGCGAGCTGCACCGCTTCATGCCCGACTACGAGCCCGACAAGAAGGAGCTGGCCTCCCGCGACGTCGTGTCCCGGCGCATGGAGCAGCACATCGCCGCCGGCCACGCCGCCCGCAGCCGCTTCGGTGAGCACCTGTGGCTCGATATCCGCCTGCTCGGCCGCCAGCACATCGACACCAAGCTCCGGGAGGTGAAGGAGATCTGCCATTACTTCCTGGGCATCGACCCGGTCGAGGAGCTGATCCCCGTGCGGCCCGCGCAGCACTATTCCATGGGCGGCATCCGCACCGACCACACCGGACACAGCCCGACCCTGAGGGGGCTGTTCTCCGCGGGTGAAGCCGCCTGCTGGGACATGCACGGGTTCAACCGGCTGGGCGGCAACTCGGTGGCGGAGACCGTGGTCGCCGGCATGCTGGTGGGCGAGTACGTGGCGGACTACTGCGATTCCGCCGACAGTGACATCACCATCTCCTCGGCCCTGATCCGCGAGACGGGAGCGCGCCAGGCGGCGGCGCTGCGGCAGCTGGCGGAGCGTTCCGGGGGAGAGCATGCCTATACCCTGCTCAAAGAGATGCAGCAGACCATGACGGACAACGTCGGCATCTTCCGCGATCAGGAGCGCCTGCAGACGGCCGTGGACCAGCTGCAGGCGCTGCTGGTGCGCAGCCGCCGCCTGAGCCTGCGCAATCAGGCCCGCGGGGCCAATCCCGAGCTGGTGGCGGCCTATCGCGTGCAGAAGATGCTGAAGCTGGCTGTGTGCGTGGCCTATGGCGCGCTGCAGCGCACCGAGAGCCGCGGCGCCCACTACCGCCGCGATTTTCCCCAGCGCAACGACCGGGACTGGCTCAATCGCACCCTGGCGGTGTGGCCGGGCGAGGAGGCGACGCTGCCGACGCTGAGCTACGAGGACATCGCCATCATGAAGATGGAGCTGCCGCCCGGCTGGCGCGGCTATGGCGACAAGGACTACATCGATCACCCGGATACGGCCAGGCGCGCCGCCGAGATCGAGCAGCTCGTCGCGCAGCTCGACGCCAAAGATCGCTTCAGCGTGCAGCGTGCGCTGCTGCCCTATGAACACCTGCTGCCCGGCCGTTATCGCGGGCGCAACCAGAGGCTGGGAGAGTCCGGCAATGACTGACATCATCGAAACGTCGCACCGGCGCCTGAGTTTTCACATTCTGCGCTACAACCCGCAGGACGAGAGCAGCAAGCCCACGATGCAGACCTTCCACCTGGACGAAGCGGCGGGTATGACGCTGTTTGTGGCGCTGACGGAAATCCGGGAACAGCAGGACGCCTCGCTGAATTTCGACTTCGTCTGCCGCGCCGGCATCTGCGGCAGTTGTGCCATGCTGGTCAACGGCAAGCCGGCGCTGGCCTGCCGCACCCTGACGCGGGATTTCGGTGCGGATATCACGCTCACGCCGCTGCCGGTGTTCAAGCTGATCTCCGACCTCTCGGTCGACACGGGGCGCTGGATGCGGGATATGAGCGAGCGGCTCGAGACCTGGGTCCACGGCAGCGATGTCGATCCCGATGTCGACAGGCTCGAAGAGCGCATGGAGCCGGAGCTGGCGCAGCAGATCTACGAGCTGGAGCGCTGCATCGAATGCGGCTGCTGTGTGGCGGCCTGCGGCACCGCGCACATGCGGCAGGACTTCGTGGGCGCGGTGGGGCTCAACAAGCTGGCGCGCTTCCGGCTCGACCCCAGGGACGAGCGCGAGGATGCCGACTACTATGAGCTGGTCGGCGATGAGTCCGGCGTGTTCGGCTGCATGACGTTGCTCGGGTGCGAGGATATGTGCCCCAAGGAGCTGCCGCTCGCCGGCCAGATCGCCTTCCTGCGGCGCAAGATGGCGGCCCAGGGCATGGTGAAAAAAGTCAGCAAGACCTGAGCCGCGGCAGTCGCGCGCGGCGGCTGTGCGCCGGCGCGGCACCAGTGTGCACAAGCGGGGTCGGCGCCGGCAGGGTGTTTTGCCGGCGCCGGTTGTCGCAGCAGCCTTACTGGCGCTGGCCGTCGCGACGGGTATGTGCCATCCGCAGGGCTGCTGCACGTACCGGCTGGGAACAGCGGCGGTGCGGGGCTAGGAAACTCAGATGCCATCGAACAGCTACATCCGCAAGCTCGATGCGGCGACGACCGCGCCCCTGCTGGAGATCCGCGGCCTCAGCAAGCGCTTCGACGGTGTGTTGGCGCTCAATCAGCTCGACCTGTCGATCTATCCGGGTGAGGTCTTCGCGCTGCTGGGGCCTTCCGGGTGCGGCAAGTCGACGTTGCTGCGCCTGCTGGCGGGATTTGAAAGCCCCTCGGCAGGCAGCATTCTGCTCGATGGCGAGGATCTCAGTCAGCTGCCCCCCCATCGTCGCCCCATCAACATGATGTTCCAGTCCTACGCCCTCTTTCCGCACATGACGGTGGAGCAGAATATTGCGTTCGGCCTCAAGCAGGACCGCATGGCCAGGCCGGCGATCGCGGCCAAGGTCGAGGAGGTGCTCTCGCTGGTGCAACTGAGCGACTACGGCAAGCGCAGGCCGCAACAGCTGTCCGGTGGCCAGCGGCAGCGTGTGGCGCTGGCGCGCTGCCTGGCCAAATCGCCCCGCCTGCTGCTGCTCGATGAACCCATGGCGGCCCTGGACCGCAAGCTGCGCATCCACATGCAGCTGGAGATCGTGGCGATACTGGATCAGCTGAAGCTGACCTGCGTGATGGTGACCCATGACCAGGAGGAGGCCATGACGATGGCTGATCGCGTGGGCATCATGAACAACGGCGTGTTGGGACAGGTCGGCAGTCCGGTGGACGTTTACGAACACCCCAACAGCCGCATGACCGCCGAGTTCGTGGGCTCTGTCACTATCTTCGACGGCGTCCTGCGCAGCAGCGGCGGTGGCGTGGCCACGATTGACAGCCCGGCGCTCGACGCGCCGCTGTGCGTTGCCCAGGAAATCAGCGGCACGGTCGGCCTCAACGTGTCAGTGGCGGTCAGGCCTGAGAAGATCCTGCTCTCCAGGCACCATCCCGGCCAGCAGGTCAACCTGGCCAGAGGCTTCATCGAGGATATCGCCTATCTGGGCAGTCATTCCGTTTATCACGTGCGCTTGCCCTCGGGCAAGCGGGTGCTGGCATCGCGCACCAATCAGCACGCGCCAGCGGGCGGCGCAGAGCGACGCCTGAGCTGGGACGAGGAAGTGTATCTGTGCTGGTCGGAGCACTGCGGCGTGGTGCTGGCGTCGTGAGCTCGCGCCGCCGCTGGTGGTCTGGCAGGCGTTTGCTGATCGCCGTGCCCTACGGCTGGCTGCTGCTGTTCTTTCTGGTGCCGTTCTTCATCGTGTTGAAGATCAGCTTCGCCCAGAGCCTGGTGGCGATGCCGCCATTTTCCGCGCTGCTGCACTACGCCGAGGGCGTGCTGTCGTTCGAGTTCAGCCTGCTCAACTACCTCGACCTCTACGAGTATCCCCTGTACCTTCAGGGCTATTTCAACTCGCTCAGGGTGGCGGCGCTTTCCACCGCCTGCTGCCTGCTGCTGGGTTATCCCATGGCGCTGGCCCTCGCGCGGCTGAGGGGCCCGTTGCGCAATATCTGCCTGCTGCTGGTCATCATGCCATCCTGGACGTCTTTTCTCATCCGCATCTACGCCTGGATGGGCATCCTGCAGAGCAACGGGCTGATCAACAACGCGCTGCTTGCGCTGGGCATCATCGACCAGCCGCTGGTGCTGTTGCACACGCCCCTGGCGGTCTACATCGGCATCGTCTATGCCTACCTGCCTTTCATGGTGCTGCCGCTGTACGCCAGCCTGGTGCGCCAGGATGAGAGCCTGCTGGAGGCCGCCGCCGACCTCGGCGCGCGGCCCTGGCAGGCGTTCCTGCGCGTCACCCTGCCCCTGAGCGCCTCGGGTATCGTCGCCGGCTGCATGCTGGTCTTCATTCCGGCCCTGGGCGAGTTCGTCATCCCCGAGTTGCTCGGCGGCGCCGAAACGCTGATGATCGGCAAGCTGCTGTGGTCGGAGTTCTTCAACGCGCGCAACTGGCCGGGAGCGGCCGCGGTGGCGGTGGTGATGCTGCTGATCCTGCTGCTGCCCATTGTCGCCTTCTACCGCTATCAGACCGCCGAGTTGAGGCGCGCCGCCGATGCATAGCGCGCGCCGGGGCCGGACGTGGGTCGGAGTCGTGCTGGCCCTGGGCTTCGCGTTTCTGTATCTGCCGGTGCTGATACTGATCGTCTACTCGTTCAATGCGGGCCGGCTGGTGACGGTCTGGGGCGGCTTTTCCCTGCGCTGGTATGGCGAGCTGTTTCACGACCGCCAGCTCATGGGCGCGTTGTTCAACAGTCTGAAGATTGCCGTCAGCAGCGCCAGCGCCGGGCTGGTGCTCGGCACGATGGCGGCCCTGGTGCTGGTCAGGATGGGCGCCTTTCGCGGCCGCACGCTGTTTGCCGGCATGATCACCGCGCCACTGGTGATGCCCGAGGTGATCACCGGGTTGTCGCTGCTGCTGCTGTTCGTAACGCTGGAACAGGTGCTGGGTTGGCCACAGGGGCGGGGCCTGCTGACGGTCTGGCTGGCGCACACCACCTTCTGCATGGCGTATGCCGCCATCGTCGTCAGCGCGCGCCTGGGCGAGACCGACCGCAGCGTGGAGGAGGCCGCCATGGATCTCGGCGCCACCCGGGTCAAGGTCTTTTTTGTCATCACGCTGCCCATGATCGCCCCCTCGCTGATGGCCGGCTGGCTGCTGGCGTTCACGTTGTCCTTCGACGACCTCGTGATCGCCAGCTTTGTCTCCGGTCCGGGCGCCACCACCTTGCCCATGGAGGTATTTTCCAGTGTACGGCTGGGGGTCAGTCCCAAGGTCAACGCGCTTTCGGCTCTGTTGGTGGCGGCCGTGGCAGCGGTGACGGCACTGCTGGCCTGGCTCAGCTGGCGGCAGGCCGGCGGGTCCCGTTCCCGTCAAGCGCAGGACGCCGGGGAGGGCAGTACCGGAGGCGGTCCGCGATCGTGACGAGGACTCTTTCTTTAACCGCGCAATCCCGATAGGAATCCATACCATGGTTGTGTCTACGCGTGTTCTGCTGATGGGCTTGTTGAGTCTTGGCCTCGGTGCGGTCGCTGCACGGGCCGGGGAAGACAAGGTGCTCCATGTCTACAACTGGTCGGACTACGTCGCCGCTGACACTATCGAGAAGTTCGAGGCCGAGACGGGCATCGACGTCGTCTACGATGTGTTTGACGACAACGGCATGCTCGAAGCCAAACTGCTGGCCGGGAGGACCGGTTACGACGTGGTCGTGCCCACCGCCACCTTTCTGGCCCGGCAGGTGCATGCGGGGGTGTTCCTGGAACTCGATCGCAGCAAGCTCGGCAACTACGACAAGCTGGACCCCGAGATCATGGCCAAGCTGGCGGCTCTGGACCCCGGCAACCGCCACGCCATCCCGTATCTGTGGGGCACCACGGGGCTGGGCATCAACGTCAAGGCCGTGCGCGAGGCGCTGGGTGACAGCGTGCCTCTTGACAGCTGGGCGCTGCTGTTCGACCCCGCCATCGTCGCCAAGCTCAAGAGCTGCGGCGTCACGCTGCTGGACGCGGCCGACGAGATGATTCCGCATGCCCTGCATTACCTCGGCGAGGACCCCAACTCTCAGAATCTGTCGCTGATCCGCGGCCCTGCCAAACAGGCCCTGCTGGCCATCCGGCCCTACATTCGCTATTTTCACTCGTCGAAGTACATCAACGACCTCGCCAACGGCGAGATCTGCCTGGCGCTGGGCTGGTCGGGCGATGTCCTGCAGGCGGCGGAGCGCGCGAGTGAGGCGGATAACGGCGTCGAAGTGCGTTATGTGATTCCCAGGGAGGGTGCCAATCTGTGGATCGACACCCTCGCCATCCCCAGGGACGCCCCGCATCCGGACAATGCCCACCGCTTCATCGACTTTCTGTTGCGTCCGGACATCATCGCGGAAATCACCAATACCGTGTGGTACCCCAACGCGGTGCCGGCCTCCAACCCTCTGGTCAATCCCCAGATCATCAACGACGGCGCCATTTATCCCTCACCGGAGGTCAAGAGCCGGCTCTATGTCTATACGGTGACGCCGCCTGCGGTGGCGCGGGTGCAGTCGCGCACCTGGACCGAGGTCAAGAGCGGACGCTGAGAACATTAACAAATTGTTAGCTCGCGTGGCACTATTTCACTAAAATGGTCGGCAATGCATCGACGGTACTGGTGGCAGCGTATGGCTTGGTGGAAATCGAGGCGGGTTCAGTTCATCGGTGGCAGCATCGCGCTCTTCCTGCTGCTGTTCGTGATCATGCGGGCAATTTTCTACTTCGGCTTCTCCGAGGTCGGCAGCAGCATTCATCCCGATACCAACACGCTGCTCAAGACGCTGTACATCGGCTTCAAATTCGACCTGCGCCTGGCGATTCTGGTGTGCCTGCCGCTACTGGTGCTGAGCTTTTTCCCCCGCTGGAACGTCGTCACCTCGGACTTCGTCCGCTATATGGTGCGGATTTATCTGGCCGTGGCGGTGGTGGCGGTGGTCGCCTTCTACATCCTCGATTTCGGCCACTACCAATATCTCGGTGTGCGCATCAATTCCACCGTGCTGCGCTTTGCCGGAGACGCTGCCATATCGGCGCGCATGGTCTGGGAGAGCTATCCCGTCGTGTGGATCCTGCTGGGCTGGATCGCCACGGCAGTGGTCTTCATCGCCGCCACGGTCGCGCTGGAGCGCCGCACGCTGCTGCGGCCGGGCGAGCATATCAGCAAGGGCCAGATGGCGCTGGGTGCCGCTATCATCGGCGTGTTCGTTCTGGGCGGCATCCTGGGGCGCTTCGTCAACTTCAACGTGCAGAACCCGGTGCCGCTGCGCTGGAGCGACGCCTTCTTTTCCGGCAATCCCGGCGTTTCGGCGCTGGGCATCAACCCGGTATTGTTCTTCTTCGATACTTTCGAGCAGCGCGAACCGCCCTTCGATCTCGATCTCGTGCACCAGTACTATCCCGTCATGGCCCGCTATCTGGGCGTCAATCCCCCCGATCCGGCGCGCGTGGATATCGATCGGCGCATCGCGCCCCAGCCGTATCGCCTGCAGACCCAGCGGCCGCCCAACGTGATCTTCATCATGCTCGAATCGCTGGGTGCGAGTCGGGTGGGGGCCTATGGCAACCCCCTCAAACCGACGCCGGTACTCGATCAGATCGCCGCGGATGGCTGGTTCTTCAAGAATTTCTACGTGCCTGTGTCGGGTACCGCCAAGACGGTGTTCGCCAGCATCACCGGTCTGCCGGATGTGTCCTCGGTCGAGACGGGCACGCGCAACCCGTTTATCGCCGAGCAGCGCCTGGTGCTCAACGCCATCGGCGATTACCGCAAGTTCTACTTCATCGGCGGCGCCGCCGGCTGGGCCAATATGAGCGCCCTGATCAACCAGAGCATCAAGGGGGTGACGCTCTACGAGGAGGGCAGCTGGTCCGAGCCCATCGTCGATGTGTGGGGCATCTCGGATCTCAGCCTGTTCCGGGAGGTTGACCGCATCCTGAAAGAGCTGCCGGATGACAAGCCCTTTTTTGCCTATATCCAGACGGCGGGCAACCATCGTCCGTTCACCATTCCCGCGGACAATGACGGCTTTGAGATCGTCAACCCGCCCGCCGCCGAGCTGGAGAAGTGGGGTTTCAGGAGTGCGGAGCAATTCAATGCGGTGCGTCTGCTGGATCACAGCGTGGGCCGCTTCCTGGATTTCGCCCGGGCCAGCGGCTATTTCGACAACACCATCTTCGTCCTGTACGGGGACCACAACAACCGCATCACGAGCACGCCGCATATGGCGCCGTTCCTCGATGCGCTGGACCTCGACGGCCTGCACGTTCCGCACATGATCTACGCGCCGGGCCTGCTGAAGCATCGGGTGATCGAGGACGCGACGAGCCTGGTCGACGTGGTGCCGACGATTGCCGGACTGCTGGGGGTCGAGTATGTCAACAGCACCATGGGGCGTGACGTCAACCTGCCCGCTCCGGAGGGCGAGCGCGTGGTGTTCACCCAGACCGCCGACAAGCGCTTCCCGGTGATCGGCGCCCTCTCCAAGGACTACATGGTGCGGATGAATGCCGATGGCAGCGACGCCAAGCTGCACGATCTCAACACCGATCGCCCGCTGGAGGATGTGTCCGCCGAGCACCCGGAGCTGTTCGGTGAGATGAGGGATATCGCCAAGGGGATCTACGAAACCACGAAGTACCAGTTTTACTACAACACGGTGGAAGAGGCCCGCAAGCGTGGGGCGCAATAGCGCGGCGGAATGCTGCAACTAGGCGCTCTCGACGAGCTGGTATTGCTGGCCTACCTGGCGCTGATGCTGGGGATGGGGGTGTATTTCTCGCGGCGCAATGTCAGCACGGAGGAGTACTTTCTTGGCGGTCGACGCTTCTCCGGCTGGGTGATCGGGCTGAGCCTGGTGGGCACCTCCATCAGCTCCATCACCTTTCTCGCCTATCCCGGCGACGCCTTCAAGACTTCCTGGCTGCGCTACCTGCCCAACCTGATGCTGCCGGTAAGCGTGGTCGTCGCCGCCTACGTGTTTCTGCCGCGCTTTCGTCAGGGCAACACCATCAGCGCCTATGAATTTCTGGAACAGCGCTATGGCCCCTCGGTGCGCGTATATGGCGCACTGGCCTTCATCATCGGGCAGCTGGTGCGCATCAGCACCATTCTCTATCTGCTGGGGCTGCTCATCCAGCAGGTCGCCGGTCTTGACCCGGTCACCGCGATCTGGGTGGCCGGGGTGTTCGTGTCGCTGTACACGGTGATCGGGGGTATCGACGCGGTCATCTGGACTGATGTCATGCAGACGCTGGTGCTGCTGCTGGGGGGGGTGCTGTGCCTCTACATCGTCATCGACCTGCTGCCCGGCGGCCTGGCGACCATCTGGCGGGAGGCGGCCGCCGCCGGCAAGCTGTCGGTCGCCGATTACCGCGATGGCCAACTGGTCCCGGTCGGCTGGGGCTTGTCGCTCTCGGAGAAGACCGCGACGATGATGCTGGTGCTGGGGCTGACCAACTGGCTCACCGAGTACAGCAGCAATCAGAACACGGTGCAGCGCTTCTGTGCGGCCCGGAGCATGCAGGAGGCGCGGCGCGGCCTGCTGGTGTGTGCCGTAAGCAGCCTGCCCATCTGGGCTTTCTATATGTTCCTTGGCACCAGCTTGTGGGTGTTTTTTCAGCACTTTCCCACCGACGTGTCGGCTGAGATCCTGGCCGGTACCCGCAAGGCCGAGGAGATCCTGCCCTATTTCGCCACGCACTACCTGCCGGGCGGAGCGCTCGGGCTGGTGCTGGCGGCGGCGCTGGCGGCGGCCATGTCCTCGCTGGACTCCAGTATCAATGCCGTGACCACGGTGGCGGTGACCGACATCTACCGCCGCCACGTTGCGCCGGACCGCAGCGACCGCCACTACCTGCGGGTGGCCTGGAGCATCGCGGTGGTGGTTTCGGTGATCATGGTGGCGGGGGCGCTGGCCATCATGCGGGCCGACACCCGGACGTTGCAGGATACGGCGACGATTCTGGTGTCGCTGTTCGGCGGCGGCCTGCTGGGTCTCTACCTCTACGGGTTTCTGGTCAAGGGGGGAGACAGCCGCGCGGTGTGGCTGGGAGTGGCGGTGACCATGGCGTTTACCGCCTGGAGCGTGCTGGCCAGCTACGGCAAGCTGCCGCCAGCCCTGCAGCTGCCGTTTGACCTCTACTACACCGGCATCATCGGCAACGTGCTGATGTTCGCCACCATCGGCGTGGCGGCCCGCCTGTTACCGCCCCGCGTCAGCGGCTGATGCTGCAGTCGCCGCCGCTGCGCGTCGGCGCCGGGTAATGAGCGCCACCGCGGCATACGCGCTGAGGGCGGGGTCGAGCAGGTAGTCCCACAGATTGGGCGATTCCAGCCAGCGCAGTGCGCATGCCACCAGCGCCAGCGCGATGGCGGCGGTGATGAAGGTATAGCCGGCCGCGGCCAGTGCCAGCAATGCGACCAGACAGGCGGCGGGAAGCAGCGGGCCGTAGCCGAGGCGATAGGGATCCCATCCGGTCAGGCCCAGCGCCGCCGGGTACAGCAGCAGGGCGCCGGCCAGCACGACGCTGGCCGCGGCCACGCGCTCGCGCCCGTCGACCAGCGGGCGCCTCCCCAGCAGCCGGCCGGCGGTAGCGGCTGCCAGCCAGCAGACCGTGATTACGGACAGGTCGCCGACCGCGCCCCGCAGCGCGGTGGTGGGGGTGAGGCCGTGGCCCATGGGCAGCAGCGCGACCGCCATGCAGGCCGTGAGCGCCACCCAGCGCTGCGGCGTCGAGAGCCGGGCGCCGCCGGGCAGCAACAGGAACAGCAACATGCCGCAGCTCAGCGTGGAGTAGAGCAGTTCGAGTGCCATTTACAGAGTGTCCACCCAGGCCTGATTGAAACGAACGTGTTTGATGAAGCTCTTGTTCCAGCTGTAGACGATGTGGTACTCGCCGTCCGGTGCCTGAATCATAAAGGGATAGTCAAAGACAAAGCGGCAGCCGCTATCCGAGCAGACGCGGCGGTCGAGCTTGGCGCGATAGCGCGCCCACAGCGAGGGGCTGCGACTGCTGCTGTCGAGCATCTTCTGCTGCAGCGCGGGTGTGTAGGTCTGCCTCGGCACGCGGTCCCCGCCGAAATCGGCCGAGTCCTCCAGTTCCGTCAGCCGTTGCCAGCTGTCGCCGTCATCCCGCGAGACCAGCAGACTGAGGCGGTGCCTGCCGCCGTCGAGGTCGTTCATCACGCCAAGGATGGCGCCGTTGGGCATGCGCACGGCCGACACCGCCGCGTTGGAGTTGGCCACCGCGACCTTCCCGGGGCGCTGCCAGTGGCGGCCGCCGTCGCGGGTGTGGCTGGTCAGCAGCCGCTTGGGATGCTCGCCGGCGTAGCGCATCAGCGCGACCGCGTCCGCTGGCCCGGAGGCCACGATGACCGGCTGCAGGGAGTGCGTGCCATGGCTGATGCGGGCCTTGTCCAGCACGTTGCCGTCGCTATCCAGGCGCAGCAGTTCGGCGAACTTTCCCAGGAACTCGTGGTAGACGGGCAGCCCGATGCTGCCGTCGCGGTAATAGAACGGCGTGCCTTTGACCAGGGTACTGATGTTGAAAAAGGGGCTCGTGATGAGGCGCCTGGGGGCTGACCAGCTGGCCCCGCCGTCGAGGGAGTGGCTGGCGTTGAGGGCGCTGCCCGCCCAGCCACCCATCGACACCGACACGTAAAACAGCCACAGCTTGCCGTCGGGCGCCTGGCTGACCACCGGATTGCCGAGCTTGCGCACGAACCGCCGCAGGGCCAGTCCGGTGCCCCGGGTCGTCGCCAGAACCCGCTCTTCGCCCCAGCGGCGGGCAGCGGGATCGTAGAACGCGCCGAAGATATTGACGTCGCCGGCGCCCTCGCGGCTGCCGCCAAACCACACGCTCAGCAGGCGCCCATCGGGCAGGGCGGCGACCGAGGCGGCGTGCACGAAACGGTCGGTGGCGCTCGAGGCAAAGTCGCTGGCGAACTGCGGGGCGGCGTCTGACGGCGCGTGGTGCCAGGTCGGCCACTGCATGTGCCAGTCCACGTTGGCGCCCTGTCGCAAAGTGAGCGCGGCGACGGCTGCTATGGCGAGGATGATCGAAACCAGCCCGGGTATCCGGTCTTTGCGCATGGCGGCCTGCCGGCGATTGTAGAACCGACATTATAGCGGTGCCGAGGGTAGGCCTGGCAAGCTTTGGGCCCGCCCCGCTCAGTGAAAGTCGCGAGAGCCACAGCGCAGCTGCTGCAGCAGTGGCGTGTGGTCGTGCAGTTCACCCGCGATGATGTGAATGACCCCGTCCTGGCACTCCAGAACGCCTTTGACCAGCAGCAGCCTGGCCGCCAGCAGGGCGCTGCGACAGCGCTCCTGCACGGTTTTCCACACCACGATGTTGATATTGCCGGTCTCGTCTTCCAGGGTGAGAAACACCACCCCCGCGGCCGAGCCGGGCCGCTGGCGGCCGCTCACCAGTCCCGCCACGCGCACGAAGCCGCCGTGGCGGATGTCGGGCAGGTCGCGCGCTCTTTTACAGCGCCGGAAGGGCTCATCGGGGCGCAGCAGCGCCAGGGGATGGTGGCCGAGGCTGAGGCCGGTGCTGTCGTAGTCGGCGAGCATGTCGGCGACCGCTGTCGGGGCGGGCAGTATGATTTGATCGTTCAGTTGCTCAGCCGCGCGATATTCGCACGGGCTGAGCAGGGGGCGGTAATCCTGCAGGCCCTGATGCTGCCAGTGGGCCTGGTGGCGGTGGCGGCCCAGCCGGGGCAGCGCGTTGGCGCTGATCAGCGCCTCCAGCTCGCCCTTGTTCAGCGCTGCCCGATGGGCCAGGTCCTGCAGGTTGTGAAAGGGTCCCTGGCGGCGAGCCGCCACGATGCGTGCAGCGGCCGCCTGGCCCAGCTGTCGCACCAGGCGCATGCCCAGGCGCAGCGCCGGCTGCAACGCGGCCGGGGCCGGCCCCTCCGCGATGGCTTCCAGGCTGTGATCCCAGTCGCTGCAGTCGATGTCGATGGGGCGCACCTGGAGGTGGTGCCGCCTGGCATCCTGCACGATCTGCGATGGCGTATAGAAGCCCATGGGCTGGCTGTTTAGCAGCGCGCAGTAGAAGGCGGCGGGGTAGTGGCACTTGAGCCAGGCCGAGACATAGACCAGCAGGGCAAAGCTGGCGGCGTGGGACTCGGGAAAGCCATACTCGCCAAAGCCCTGCATCTGCCGGAACAGGCGTTCGGCGAACTCGGCGCTGTGGCCCCGTGCCCGCATGCCTGCAATGAGCTTGTCCCTGAAGTTGAGCAGGTTGCCGTTGTGGCCCCAGCTGGCCATGGCACGCCGCAGCTGGTCCGCCTCGCCGCCGGTGAAGCCTGCGGCCACCATGGCCAGCTTGATCACCTGTTCCTGAAAGATCGGCACACCCAGGGTGCGCGCCAGCACCGAGCGGACGTCGTCGCTCGGATAGCTGACCTGCTCCAGGCCCTGTCGGCGCCTGAGATAGGGGTGCACCATGTCGCCCTGGATCGGCCCCGGGCGCACGATGGCGACTTCGATCACCAGGTCGTAGAAGGTGCGCGGGCGCAGCCGTGGCAGCATGGCCATCTGCGCTCTGGATTCCACCTGGAACACGCCCACGCTGTCGGCCCGGCACAGCATGTCGTAGGTGGCGGGGTCCTCCTGAGGGATCGTGGCCATGTCGATGGCGGTGTGATGGTGTCGCGCGATCAGCGCGAACGCCTTGCGGATGGCGCTGAGCATGCCCAGCGCGAGCACGTCCACCTTGAGGAGCCCCAGCGCCTCGATGTCCTCCTTGTCCCACTGTATCACCGTGCGCTCGGGCATGGCCGCGTTCTCTACCGGCACCAGGTGGCTGATGGGGCTGCGCGTAATGATGAAGCCGCCCACGTGCTGGGAGAGGTGGCGGGGGGCGCCGAGAATATCGCGCACCAGCTGCATGAACTGCGCGGCGCTGGCGTCGTCGTGCAGGCTGGCTTCGGCGAAGCGCTGCTTCAGGTCCTCCAGGCGGTCCCACCAGCTCAGGGAGCGGGCCAGCTGATCGAGGAACAGGGCGTCCAGGCCCAGCGCCTTGCCGACGTCGCGGATGGCGCTGCGGGGGCGATAGGTGATGACCGTGGCGGCGAGCGCGGCGTGCTCGCGCGTGTACTTGCGGTAGATATACTGGATGACCTCCTCGCGGCGCTCGTGCTCGAAATCGACGTCGATGTCCGGGGGCTCGTTGCGTTCTCTGGAGATGAAGCGCTCGAACAGGAGGTCGGTCTGCTCGGGGGACACCTCGGTAATGAAGAGGCTGTAGCACACCACGGAATTGGCGGCCGACCCCCGGCCCTGGCACAGGATGCGGCGGCTGCGCGCGAATTGCACGATGTCGTAGACGGTCAGGAAAAACGGCTCGTAGGACAGGCTGCTGATCAGCTCCAGCTCTTTGTCGATCTGTGCCTGGATGCCTGCCGGGACCCCGCCGGGCCAGCGCTGTCCGGCACCGCGCTGCACCAGTTGCCGCAGCCACGCGGCGGCGCTGGTGCCGTCGGGGACCAGCGCCTGCGGGTACTCGTAGCGCAGCTCATCCAGGCTGAAGCGGCAGCGATCGGCAACGCGGCAGCTCTCCTCGAGCAGGGCGCGGGGGTAGAGTCGGGACAGCCGCGGCAGCGGGCGCAGGTAGCGTTCGGCGTTGCCCTGCAGCCGCCGGCCCAGCGCCTGCACCGTGCTGTTGAGGCGGATGGCGGTGAGGACATCCAGCAGCATTTTGCGCTCGGGCCGGTGCATGTGCACGTCGCCGCAGGCCACCAGGGGCAGGTTCAGCCGGGCGGCGAGTCGTTGCATCTGCTGGCAGTAGGCCGCTTCGCCGGCACGGCAGCAGCGCTCCAGCCCGAGCCACAGGCGGTCCGCAAAGTGCGCTTGCAGCCACAGGCCCTGTTCGACTGCGGCGCCGCCGTCATCGCCCGGCAGCCAGATGGCCAGGGCGTGGCGCTGGTCCTGCTCGAGGTCGCGCGGCTCCACCCGGTATCGGCCTTTCGCTGCGCGCCGCCTGGCCCGGGTGATGAGCCGGGAGATGTCCTCGTAGGCGCTGCGGTCCGCTGCCAGCAGCACGACTTTGAGGCCGCACTCCAGTACGAATTCACTGCCGATCAGCAGCTTGATGCCGTGTTCGCGCGCAGCGACGTGGGCCTTGACGATACCGGCCAGCGAGCACTCGTCGGTGATGGCGAGCGCGCGATAACCCAGCTCCGCGGCCCGTGACACCAGCTCCGCCGGGCGCGAGGCGCCCCGTAGAAAGGTGAAATGGCTGATGCAGTGTAGCTCGGCGTAGCCCATAGATTGCTCTATACTGTTCATGCATACAGTATAGGGCGGGGGCGGCCGGTTTCAAAGGGGCGCTGGCCGGCTGCTTTGCAGCTGCCGGGCCAGCCCCGGCGTGGTCGCGCTGCCTAGTCGCCGCCGGGTGTGCGCTGCCGGGGGGCGCGCGGGGCATACTGGCGGGTCTTGTGAATGCCGGTGAGGATATAGTCGAGCGCGGTGATGACGGCGAGCAGGGCGACGCCCCAGGTGGCCCCGACGAACCAGGCCTGCGGCAGGATGGGCCAGATCTGCTGCAGCAGCAGCGACAGGGTGTAGGCGATCTGCAGCAGGGTATTGAACTTGCTGAGCAGGGACGGCTCCATGTCGATGCGGCCGGTCAGCCTGTGATAGGCGATGACGCCGCCGACGATCAGCAGGTCGCGTCCGATCACCAGCAGCGCCAGCCACCAGGGCAGCAGTTCAACGCTGGCCAGGCCTATGAACGTCGCGACCATCAGGGCTTTGTCGGCGAGGGGGTCGACGATGGAGCCGAAGCGGGAGGTGGCGTTGAAACGGCGCGCGATCCAGCCGTCGATGCCATCGCTGAGGCCGGCGCAGAAGGCGACGATCAGCACGACAGCGTACTGCTGGTGGGCGATGAGCAGGCCGACCGGCACTGCCAGCATGAGCCGCAGGACCGTCAGCACGTTGGGAATGTGCTGGACCATCCCGGATGACTGGGTGCGGCTTGCGGTGCTGGTTGATAATCGGGTCTTATTCGACATGGCGACTGTTGGTTTCGCGCTGTTGGCGGGCTGAATGCGACCGCTCCCCCGGGTGCCCCTGATCTCTCCTGCCCACGACCCTGACAGGATGTGTCGCCTCATCATAACGCCCGGGGCCGTGGGTGTCGCAAAAAATTCGCCGCCCCTGGCCCCTGGCCCCTGGCCACTGGGCGTCGGGCTGCGTGGCCCTTGAGTGATGGGGCCAGGCGCAGCCGCCGGGACGCGGCCGGATGCAGTTGCCTTTGCCGCCTAAATGAGGGTTAATAGCCCGCCCCCGGGCGGCCAGGCGTGCGCATGATGCCGCCCGGACCCTGGCGGCGCGGCCCCTGCGCGTGCCAGCCTGCCCGCAGCGACAGCGAGGATATTCCCGATGAGCGAAACTGTCAGAGGCGCTGTGATGATGGACGGCCACGAGCAGCGCTGGGCCGACGTCGAATCCAGGCTTGCCCATCAGGAGCGGATGATCGCCGATCTCAGCGACGTCATCTACCGCCAGCAGCAGGCCATCGACCGCCTGGAAGCGGCGCTGGGTGCCGCGCTGGAGCGCATGCGCGAGCTGGCGCTGGCCGCTGCCGGCCCTGGCAGTGAGCCGCCACCCCCCCACTACTGACCTGCCGGCGGGGCGGCCCGGACCCGCCTCCGGAGCGCAACGCAAAACGAGGAGCTCCGCGATGAAATCACAACTGGCCACCATGCTCGCCATGCAGCACCGCATGAACCAGCGGGTGCACCCGGACTGGATTGCTCAGGAATTCGCCTGGTATCGGGCGCTGTGGCTCGAGTGCGGTGAGCTGGTCGATCACTTCGGCTACAAGTGGTGGAAGAAACAGGTGCCCGATCTGGAGCAGGTGCGGCTCGAGGTGGTCGACATCTGGCATTTCGGCATGAGCATGCTGCTGGATGGGCGCAGCCCGGATGACATCGCCGGTGAGCTGCTGGCCGCGCTACCGGCGGATATCCCGTCGATGACCGTGCTCGATGCGGCCGAAGCGCTGGCCAGCCGTGCGCTCGCCGAGCGCCGCTTCGACGTCGTCTGCTTCTTCAGTTTGATGCACGCCGCCGGCATGCGCTTTGCCGATCTGTACGAGGCCTATATCGGCAAGAATGTCCTGAACTTCTTCCGCCAGGATCACGGCTATCAGGACGGCAGCTACCACAAGATCTGGTCAGGGCGGGAGGACAACGAGCATCTGCTGGAAATCCTGGCGGAGCTGGACAGCCGCGCCGAGGATTTTTCCACCCGGGTTTATCAGGCGCTGGCGGCACGCTATGCCGCTATCCCCGAGCGCCGAGGCGACGCGCGGCCGCTCTAGCCGCGGTGATGCCGCGTCGGCACGAGGTCAGGTCACCAGGGGCAGGCGGCTATCAGTACAGCAGGCCGAACAGCTTGCGCTGATATTCCGCCGCCAGCGGGTCGCCCTTGCCGAGGGAGGCGATGGAGTTCAGCAGCGTCTTCTTGACCGCGCCGTCGAGAAAGTTGCGGTCCTTCTGCAGAATCTCGAACAAGAGCCCCATGCACTCCTTGTGGTGCTGACCCTGTTCGAACTGCAGCGCCAGCTGGTAGGCGGCGTTGAGGTCGTCGGGGTGTTCGCGCAGCCGGGCTTCCAGCGCCTCGATCTCTGGCGTCTTGGCGGCCTGCCGCTTGAGCTCGACCTGCGCCAGCAGCTGCCGGTAGTGGCCGTCCTGATCCACCATGGGGATGGCCTTGAGCACTTCCTCGGCATCGTCCAGACGGTTGAGTTCCAGCAGCACTCTGGCCAGCTCCAGGGCGATGTCGGAGCGCCTGGGCGCGCTCTGCCTGGCCTGGCGCAGCAGGGGCAGGGCTTCGCCGAACTGGCCGCTCTGCATCAGGGCGCGGGCCTGCGCCAGCTGCTCGTCCCAGGGCTTTGGCAGGTGCGGCTCCAGCATGCTGCGAATCTCGCCCTCGGGCAGAGCCCCGCTGAAGCCGTCGACCGGCTGGCCGTCACGGAACACCATGATGGTGGGCAGGCTGCGGATGCCCAGCTGAGTGGCCAGCCCCTGCTGCTGATCGGCGTTGACCTTGGCCAGCAGAAACTGCCCCTGATACTCCCGGGCGAGCTTCTCCATGATGGGCGTCAGCACTTTGCAGGGTTCGCACCAGTCGGCCCAGAAGTCGACGACTACCGGACGATTGAACGACTCGTCAAGCAGCACCTGCTGGGCATTCTGTGGGGTGACATCGACGATGAATTCTTGCATGGTCAAGGCTCCGGACAACGATTGCGCGGCGCCAATGATACCACTTACCGGCGGCCTGTCTCAGGCACTTTGAACGCAGTGGGGGGGAGCGAGCGAACCCTTCTCGGCGGGCGCGCGCAGGGTGGTGCGGGGACTCAGTGAGGGGTGTCGAAGGAGGGGCCGGAGGCTGCCAGCCCCCGGCCCCGCTGAGCGGCGTTCTCAGCTGTCGCCGAATTCGCGGACCAGGTGGCTCAGCGTCTCCTTGGCGTCGCCAAAGATCATGCGCGTGTTGTCCTTGAAGAACAGCGGGTTGTCCACGCCGGCAAAACCGGATGCCATGGAGCGCTTCAGGACGAACACGGTGCGGGCCTTGTCGACGTTGATGATGGGCATGCCGTAGATGGGGCTGCCCTCCATCTCGCGGGCTGCGGGGTTGACCACGTCGTTGGCGCCGATGACGATGGCGACGTCGACCGTTTCCATGCGCGGGTTGATGGCATCCATCTCCAGCAGCAGATCGTAGGACACGTCCGCCTCGGCCAGCAGCACGTTCATGTGGCCGGGCATCCGTCCGGCTACCGGGTGGATGCCGTAGATGACCTCGGCGCCGTTGTTCTCCAGCAGCTGCTGCAGCTCCTTGACGGTGTGCTGGGCCTGGGCCACCGCCATGCCGTAGCCGGGGATGATGGCGACGGTCTGGGCGGCCTCAAGAATGTAGTAGGCGTCGGACGCGGACAGCGGTTTGACCTCGCCCTCGATCGCTATCGCCGACTGTTTGACCGAGCCGAAGCCGGAGAACAGCACGTTCGACAGCGAGCGGTTCATGGCCTTGCACATGATATTGGTCAGGATGATGCCGCTGGCGCCAACCAGAGCGCCGGCCACGATCAACACATTGTTGTTGATGGCGAAGCCGGCGGCGCAGGCGGCAAGACCGGAGTAGCTGTTGAGCAGCGAGATCACCACTGGCATGTCCGCGCCGCCGATGGGGATGACTGCCAGCACGCCGAGCACGACGGCCAGCAGGATCGCCAGGTACAGCCAGGCGCTGGCGCCAGGGTTCACTACGAACATAACGCCGCAGAGCACGATGGCGGCCAGGATGGCGCTGTTGACGACCTTCTGTCCCGCAAACTGGATGGGGCGGCCGGGCATTCTCTCGCTGAGTTTGCCCCACGCTACCAGGCTGCCGGTGAAGGTGACGCCGCCGATGAGAATCGACAGGTAGATGGTCAGCAGGGTGAAGCCGGGCATGCTGCCGTCGCCCAGCGCGGCCCAGCCGACCAGCAGGCTGGCGATGCCGCCGAAGCCGTTAAGCAGCGCGACCATCTCGGGCATGGAGGTCATGGCGACCCGCGTGGCGGCCAGCGCGCCGACCCCGCCGCCGATGGCGATGCCGATGGCGATCCATTTGAAATCGACGATGGCCTGATCGAACAGGGTGAAGACGATGGCTATGAGCATCCCCATCGCCGACAGCAGGTTGCCCCTGCGCGCGGTCTCGGGATGGCTGAGCAGCTTCAGACCGAAGATAAACAGTATCGAAGCAACGATATACGAGAGATTCACCAACAACGTCGAGCCCATTACTTACCGCCTTGCTTTTTCTTGAACATCGCCAGCATGCGATCGGTTACCAGGTAGCCGCCCACGACGTTGATCGTGGCGAACGCTACCGCCCCGGTTCCCAGCACGGTGGTCAGCGTGGAAGACTGCGCGCCCGCAGCGACCAGCGCGCCCACGAGGGTGATGCCGGAGATGGCATTGGCACCTGACATGAGTGGCGTGTGCAGCGTCGAGGGCACCTTGCGAATGAGTTCAAACCCCAGGAATATGGAGAGAATCAGGATAAACAACAGATAGATAGCATCCACTGGCAACTCTCCTATGCGTAGTGCTTACGGATGGTTTCGTTGACCACATCGCCCTGATGGGTGATGACGCAGCCCTGGATAATGTCGTCTTCGAAGTTCAGTTCGAGCGCTTTCGTTTCGGCATTCCAGAAGTCGTACAGCAGGTTGTAGAGGTTATTGGAGTACATGTCGCTGGCGTCCCGGCAGACCTCGCTGGACCAGTTGCCGCTGCCGATGATGCTGACGCCGTTGCTGTCGACGTTCTCACCGGGCACCGAGCCCTCGACATTGCCGCCGGTCTCCGCCGCCATATCGACGATGACGCTGCCTGGCTTCATGCCGGCGATCATGTCCTTGGTCACCAGCACGGGCGGCTTGCGCCCGAACACCTGAGCGGTGGTGATGACGATGTCGGAGTCGGCAATCTCCTTGGCCTGCCCGGCCTTCTGGAGTTGCAGCTGTTCTGGGGTCAGCTCGACCGCGTAGCCGTCCTTGGTCTGGCCGGTTGCGCCCAGGTCGATCTTGAGGAACTTGGCGCCGAGCGACTCAACCTGCTCGGCCACCACCGGGCGGGTATCGAAGGCGGTCACCTTGGCGCCGAGCCGCTTGGCAGTGGCGATGGCCTGCAGGCCCGCCACGCCGGCGCCGAGCACGAATACCTTGGCCGGCTTGATGGTGCCGGACGGGGTCATCATCATCGGCAGAATGCGATTGAGCTTGCTGGCCGCCAGGATCACCATGACATAGCCGGCGAGGTTGGCCTGTGAGCTGAGGGCGTCCATCTTCTGTGAGCGCGTGGTGCGGGGGATCATTTCCATGCTGATGGCGGATATCTTCCTGGCCTGCAGCGCCTCGACCAGCGGCCTCTCGTTGAAGGGGTCGAGGTAGCTGATATGCACTGAGCCTTCCTTGAGCAGGGCGACTTCGTCCAGGGACGGCTTCTGCAGGCGCAGCACCACATCCGCCTGCGACAGCAGGGCGGCGCGGTCGCCTGCGATGGTGGCGCCGGCCTGGGTATATTCCTGATCGGAGTAGCCTGACTCTGCGCCCGCGCCGCTCTCGACCTGCACGTCGGCGCCAGCGCTCACCAGTTTTTTGGCCGTTGCCGGATTGACCGGTACGCGCTTCTCTCCAGGCCGTGTCTCCTTGGGAATCGCAATTAGAGCCATCTAACTCCTCACAAAATTCAGCGGATAATCCAGGGGCGGCAGTATGCCTAGCTACACAGTGGACTGCAACATTTGTTCAATAGCTGGCGCGAGCATACCATCGCCCCCGCTGATAGCGCCTGCCTCATGCGTGTCCAGGCGAAAAAGTACCACTTTCAGCAGTGGTTTCCGTCGGGGCGGCGGATCACGGCCCGCTTCGATCCGGGAGCGGCCGGCAGGGCGTCGTGTGGGGCTGTGTCATGGCGCTGTCGGATTGCGCTGCAGGATGACGCCGCATTCCAGGTGTGGCGTGTAGGGAAACTGGTCGAAAAACGCCAGCGCGGTGAGGTGGTGGCTGCTCGCCAGGGTGTGCAGATTCTCGAGCAGGGTGACGGGATTGCAGGAGATGTAGATAATCCGCCCGCAGCCCCGTATCACCTGCAGTGTCGCCGGGTCCAGCCCTGCCCGGGGCGGGTCCACCAGCGCCGTCTGCAGGCGCAGTGCGTCGAGATCGACGTCCGCCAGGCGCCGGTACGGCCGGACGCGGTCCAGGGCCTGGCCGAATTCCTCACTGGACATCCTCAGCAGCCGCACATTGTCGATGCCATTGGTGGCGAGATTGTGGCGGGCGCAGGCGACCGCCTGCTTGGAGATCTCCGTAGCCAGGACCTGGCGAAAGCGGCTGGCCAGTGGCAGCGTGAAGTTGCCGATGCCGCAGTACAGCTCCAGCAGGTCGCCGTCGCTGCGTGGCGAGTGGTCCAGGACCCATTGCACCATGCGCTGGTTGACCGCGCCATTGGGCTGGGTAAAGGCGCCTTCCGCTTGCCGGTAGCGGTAGCGGCGGCCGTCGAGTTGCAGCACTTCCGTCACGAAGTCGTCGGACAGCACCCGCCGCTGCCTGCGGCTGCGGCCGATGATCTTGAGCCCGAGCGCGTCCTGCAGGCGGCTCGCCGCCTCATCCCAGCGCTCGTCCAGGGGGCGGTGATAGATCAGCGTCAGCAGGGTGTCGTCGCCGCTGGTCGTGAGAAACTCGACCTGAAACAGTTTGCCGCGCAGCAGGGGGTCGGCGTCGAGGGCGGCTTTCAAGGCGGGCATGCGCTCGCTGATGTGCCGCGAGGCGATCGGAAAGTCCGTCAGAAACACGGGCTGGCGCGGCGCCTGGGGGCGGAACATGGCAAATTCGATGCGCCCGTCCGCGTGCCACATGCGGAACTCGGCACGCATCCGGAAGTGCTCGGCGGGCGAGTGCACGATGTCCACCTCGCCGCGGTACAACTCGCCAAAGCCGGGCAGGGCCGCGTTGACCTTGGCTGTCAGCAGCGCATGATACTGGTCCGGTCTGAACGTGCTCAGTGGCATGAACCGTGTCCCGTGCGGGGGCTAAGCTGGCCTGGATGCCCCTTCGTGCAGGACAAGACCGATCGGGGTGGGGCGCAGGACCGGTTTTGCCATGGGCTCATCGACGTGAGCCGTCTATTATATAGCTGTTAAGATTCACGTAAAGTTGTTGCGGTGCGTCACGCCTTTACCGGGGCCGGCGCGCTCGCCCGGCGTCGGGATTGGCTGGCGCCGCTTTCTGTCAGGTCGACTGGAGTATTGGGTCAAGTTATGAATATCTTAGTAACCGGTGGTGCCGGCTATATCGGCAGTCACACCGTGTTGGAACTGCTGGCGCAGGGTGACCGCGTCGTCATCGTCGATAATCTGGTCAACAGCAGCGAGGAGGCCGTCAACCGCATCGCCGAGATAGCCGCTGTGCGCCCGCATTTCTATCGCATGGATATCGGCGACAGGGCTGGCCTGCATCAGGTGTTTGAGCGGCATGCGTTCGACGCCGTGATCCACTTTGCCGGCCTGAAGGCCGTGGGCGAGTCGGTCAGTCAGCCGCTGCGCTATTACCAGAACAATATCGCCGGAACGCTGACCTTGTGCGAGGTCATGGCGGAGCACGGCGTGTTCGACATCGTGTTCAGTTCCTCTGCCACGGTGTACGGGGATCCGGCGAGCGTGCCGATTCGGGAGGACTTCCCGCTATCGGCCACCAACCCCTACGGGCAATCGAAGCTGTTCATCGAGGAGGTGCTGCGCGACGTCCACATTGCCGATCCGCGCTGGAACGCCATACTGCTGCGCTATTTCAATCCGGTGGGCGCGCACGTCAGCGGCCGCATCGGCGAGGATCCACGCGATATTCCCAACAATCTGGTGCCGTATATTTCCCAGGTGGCGGTGGGTAAGCTGGCGCAGCTGTCGGTATTCGGCAGCGACTGGCCCACGCGCGATGGCACCGGCGTGAGGGACTACATCCATGTGGTCGATCTGGCCCGCGGCCACCTGGCGGCGCTGCGCAAGATCGCCGACAGGCCCGGTGTGGTCGCCTACAATCTGGGGACGGGCAGGGGTTACTCGGTGCTTGAGGTGATCGCGGCCTTCGAAAAGGTGAGCGGCTGCGCCATCCCCTATCGCCTGGTTGAGCGGCGCCCGGGCGATATCGCGGAGTGTCATGCCGATCCCGCGCTCGCGGCGAGGGAGTTGCGCTGGTCCGCGTCCTACGGGCTGGAGCGCATGCTCGAGGATACCTGGCGCTGGCAAAGCAACAACCCCGATGGCTATCGGGTATCGGTCGGTGCCGCCTAGGCGGCACCCGCTACGTACAATTACGCATCCCGTCAGCTAGAAATGCTTGCAATAAACATCTATAACTAATTGTAATTATTGAATAGTTGGCGATGGTGGCCGGGCGTAATGCGCCCGGTCCCGGCCGATGGGGAGTCGCGCGCAGAGACGCCCCGGCGCTGCGCAGGCCGCATGCGTGGCGGGCGTCAGCGGTAGCTGCACTGTTGGCGCAGGTACTTGGCCAAGGCCCAGTAGGCCTGTTGCTTGTCGATGAAGGGGCCGCGCTCAGTGCTTTCCCGGGTGTGGAAGTACCATTGGCTGTTCTTCTTGAAGACCCGGTCATGGGGGCGGGGCGTCGTCACTTGCAGGTTCGCGTAGGCCACGTTGGGGGCTCCTGATCATTTGTCCCTGATAATAGTAGTTACACGTATTGTGCCGGGCAAAGCTAAAGGCTACAGGCGTGAACGATGTCGCGCGTCCCACAGGACGCGTGCCGCGTCCTGTGCCTGTGACGTGCTGGTCAGGCGCCTGAGCCCTTTGAGCGCGACCGCCAGCGTGCCCAGAATCGCCTGCTCGCCGTAGCGGTCGCTGCTGTGGCCGCGCCAGAGTTCGCGCAGCGGCGCCGTCGCGGGGCTTTCTTCCTTATTCCAGCGCGTCTCCAGCAGGCGGGGCCAGGTTTCCCGCGCCGCTACCCCATCGCCCAGGCTCAGCACCTCGCAGCTGGCGTCGGGCCGGTATTCGATCTCGCCACCTTCGCCCTTGAGCACCGCCGCGTTAGGCTGCCCCAGGCGCTGCAGGACCTGCTGATGGATCGCGGCGTAGCGGGGATGGAACACGCTGTGCAGGCTCATGGGTGCCGCTGCCGGATTGATCAGCCTCGCCAGGCTGTTGGCGGCTGAGCGCAGCCCCAGCAGCGGCTTGAGCTCGAGCATCTCGCCCAGGGGAGGGCAGAAGCGCTCCAGCGGCAGGTAGGCGAAGCCGTCGCCGTCCAGCGCCGCGGCGACCTCCTCCCAGCTCGCGCAGGCGCCGATGCCCAGCTGTTCGAGGGCATCCTGGGCGTAGAGACGCCCCGGCGTATGGCCGCGCGTGCCGTGCATCAGTACCCGCGTGCCGCTGTCGGCCAGGGCCAGCGCTGCCAGCAGGAACCACGGGTGGTGCTGCCGCTTGCCGGCGTAGCAGGACCAGTCGAGGTCGACCCGCAGCTGCGCTGCCGGCGGAGCCAGATGGACCCGCACGGCCCGGATGAAGCCGGCGAGTTCTTCGTCAGTTTCCTCCTTGACCCTGAGCAGCATGAGAAAGGCCCCCAGCTGGATGGGTTCGACGTCCCCCGCCAGGATCATGCCCATGGCCTCGAAGGCCTCGTCTTCGGTAAGGGATCGCGAGCCCTTCTTGCCGCGGCCCAGCAGTTTCAGGTATTGCGCAAAGGGGTGGCTAACGCGGGCGACTGTCGTCATAGGGTGGTCGCTTCAAAGGCAGTTATCGGGTTTGGGTAGTCCGGCGATCTTGCACACCAGCTTGGCGGAGCCACCGGGGAAGAGCTGCATCAGATACAGGCTCTGGCCTTTTTCCGGCCCCAGCTGGCGCCGCGCAAACTGCACCAGTGGGCGCATCGCCGGCGCGAGCTTGTACTGCGCGTAGAAGCGCCTGACCAGGTAGATGATCTCCCAGTGCGCCGGTGTCAGCGCGACGCCGGCGGCGGCGGCCAGGCGTTGCGCCAGAGCTTCGTCCCAGTCGTCGAGGCGCAGCAGAAAGCCCTCGGCGTCGAACGGTGATGCGCTCCCCGGCCCCGGCAACGTCAGACCCAGCTCTGAACCTTATCGCAGGCGCAGCACAGCGCCACGAAATCCCGGTAGTCGATGGCTGCGATTGCCGGGTGAAGTTTGCGGGCAACGCCCCGGTGCTCGAGGTCGGGGCGCAGCGCCACGACTCTGGCGCGGGCCGCCAGCAGTGACTCGCAGGCGGGGTGGCCGGCCACGGCCGCCAGCACGCCGTCCTCCAGCAGCAGGACGGTATCGGCGGCCTCGGCGAAGCGCAGGCACAGGCGCAGTGCTGAACTGTGCTCGGCGGCCTTGTTGACGGTGTGCAATAGCATGTGAGCGTAGGCGACGGTTGACTGGGTCTGCTGGGCGAGAGACGTGTGCCGGCGGTGGACAGTTTACCTGCACTGGCAGGGCTTGTGCCACGCATTCCTGTGCGCGAGCGCGGCTAAAAACTCATGATGCGATCGCAGCGGCGCATCAGCTCCCTGGCCTGCGCCAGGGTGACCGGCTGCGCGATGTCGAGCAGGTCGCCGGCGTCCAGGCCGCGCTCGGCGAGGGATTCGGTGTCGACCAGCAGTTCCGGCACACCGTAGAGCGGCAGGGCCTCGAGACTGCGCGCCAGCGGTTTGTCGGCCCCGCTGTAGTCGCCCTGCTCGCGGAGCAGTTGCCAGACGCCGTCGCCGCAGAACAGTACGCTGACGCGCTGCTCGAAAATCGCCGCGGCCAGCACCGCATCCAGCGCCTCCCGCGCCTCCACCCGGCGACTGGGGGGGTAACTGCAGATGGCGAGCAGGTGCAGTCGGCGCGGCATATCAACCGCCGAAGCTGATGAGCCGATCGGAGCTGATCAGCGCGTCGGTGTACTGGCCGAGGCCGGAGAGGGTGAACTGCGCTGCCAGGTTGGATGGCGCCTGGTGGCGTTGCGCCTCGGCGTCGTTGAAAATGCCGCGGCGCTTGGCCGCGGAGATGCAGATGACCAGGTCGAGGCCGTGTTCCTCAGCCAGCGCCTGCCACAGTCGGGTGAGATCGGTCTCGTCCTGCGGGGGGCGCCGGGCATTGCAACCGTTGGCGACGCCGCCGTGGTAGAAGAAGATGCGATAGAGTTCGTGCCCGTCGGCCAGTGCCTGCCGGGCAAAATGGAAGGCGCTCCAGGCGCTCTGTCCCTCCTCGGGCGCGGCGTTTACGATCAGTGACAGGCGCATGCTGGGCACCATCCGGGTCGGGTTCGGCAGCGGACCGCGCAGGGGTGTGGCCAGTGCCAGACCTCGCGCCCCACCTGCGGCCAATCAGTTTCGGGTCAATAAAAAAAGCCCCGCGGGACGCGCCGGCGGGGCTGTCGGGGGTGCTGTGATCAGTCGTCGCCCATGATTCCCAGCAGGGCCAGCAGATTGATGAAGATGTTGTAGATGCTCAGGTAGAGAGACACTGTCGCCCTGATGTAGTTGGTCTCGCCGCCATGGATGATGCGGCTGGTGTCAAACAGAATCAGGCCTGACATGATCAGGATGATGGCCGCGGACAGCGCCAGCGACAGTGCCGGTATGCCCAGAAAGATGTTGGCGATGCCTGCCACGAGGGCAACGATCAGCCCCACGAACAGGAAGCCGCCCATGAACGAGAAGTCCTTGCGGCTGGTCAGCGCGTAACCGGACAGGGCGAAGAAGATGATCGCCGTTCCCCCCAGCGCCTGCGTCACCAGGGCAGGCCCGTTGGCCAATTGCAGATAGAAGCTGAGGGTCGGTCCCAGCGATGCGCCCATCAGGCCGGTGAACACGAATGTCCACACCAGCCCCTTGCCGCTGTCTGCCGTCTTTTGGACGACGAAGAGCGACACGAACGCGCCCAGCATCAGGCCGAGGCCCATCATGGGACTCAGGCCTACGGCCATGGCAACGCCCGCTGTCATGGCGCTGAACAGCAGGGTCATACCCAGCAGCATGTAGGTGTTCTTGAGAACCTTGTTGATCTCGACAGCCGGCCGTGTGGCCGCGATGCTGCCGTTTACCAGGCGCTTGTCTTGCATGTATTCCTCCAGAAGTATGACGCATGCCTTTCAGATGATAGGGCTGACGGTACCGTGATGCAACCGCATCAGACGGAACATTCGAGCTGAGGGCGGCGGCAAAGTTCCCTCAATTTACGCTGCCGCGGGTGCTATCGGATCAGTGGGCGCCACACCCGCAGTGCGATTTTTCGCCCGGCTTTTGTCAGATCGGTGCTGAAGTGGGTAGAATTGCTCGTGGTGTGCACTTGCCGCCGCCGGCGATTGCAGATATTTCCAGGACAGAGGGCATGGCATATGGTACCAATTGACGGGGTCAGCCGCGAGGAAGGCCGGTGGTATCCTCGCGAGCTCAGTTGGCTTGCGTTCAACGAGCGGGTACTGCAGGAGGCGGAGGACCCCGAGGTGCCGGTGGTGCAGCGCGTGCGCTATCTGGGCATTTTTTCCAACAACCTCGATGAGTTTTTCCGCGTGCGCGTGGCCGATGTGCGCCGGCTCATCGCGTTTGGCGACCCGGATAAGCGGGAGGATTACAAGGCCTTGCTGGCAGAGATCCAGCAGCGGGTGAGGGAGCTGGAGCAGCGCTTCGACAAGGCCTACCGCAATCTGCTGCGGGTTCTGCGCGAGCATGGCATCTATCTGGTGGATGAGAAGCAGCTGGATGCCGAGCAGAGTCAGTTTATCGAAGAGTTCTTTGCGCAGCAGGTGCTGCCCGAGCTGGAACCGGTGCTGCTGGAGGACAAGCGACCCATCCCGCACCTGACCGACGAGTCCATCTATCTGGCGGTGCAGATCCTGTCGGGGGAGGAGCGGCGCTATGCCATGATCGAGATACCGACCCAGCGGCTGGATCGGTTCATCGAAATTCCCCGCAAGAAAAAGCGGCAGAAGAAGGTCTACATCGTCCTGGACAACATCATCCGCCACTGCATGAACCGGGTCTTTCGCGGTGTTATTCCCATCGACAGCAGCGAGTCCTATACCATCAAGTTCACACGGGATGCGGAGTTGGCCCTCGACGAAGGCATCAGCCAGAGCCTGATCGACAAGATGACCAGCAGCCTGAAGCGACGCAAGCGCGGTGATCCGGTGCGCTTCATCTATGACAGCAGCATGCCGGAGGCGATGCTCGAGTATCTGACGCGGCGTTTCAACCTGAGCAAGTACGATCACATGGCTCCCGGCGGGCGCTATCACAACTCCAAGGATTTCATGGGTTTTCCCAACGTGGGCGCGCCGGAACTCGAGGTGGCGCCGCTGCCGCCCATTCCGGTGCCGGCGCTGTCGCGCTGCGTCAATATTTTTTCCTGCATCCGCGATGCGGATGTGCTGCTCTATTATCCCTACCACTCCTTCAGTCACATCACTGAATTTGTGCAGACCGCGGCCATCGACCCGCAGGTTTACGACATCAAGATCTGCCTGTACCGCGTCGCCAGCAATTCGCGCATCATCGATGCCCTGCTCAATGCCGTGGCCAACAACAAGCGGGTCACCGCCGTGGTGGAACTGCAGGCGCGCTTCGATGAAGAGGCCAATATCAGCTGGGCCAGAAGGCTGACGGATGGCGGCGTCAATGTGATTTTCGGCATCCCCGGCCTCAAGGTGCACGGCAAGCTGATCCTGATATCGCGCAGGGAGGACGGGGAAACGCGCTACTACGGCCACGTCGGCACCGGCAATTTCAATGAGAAAACCGCCCGGCTCTACACGGATTTCAGCCTGCTGACCTACAACCAGGAGATCGGCGCGGATATCGCCAACGTGTTCGATTTCGTGCAATACACCTATCATCGCCACGAATACCGGCATCTGCTGGTCTCGCCGCACAGTTCCCGCCCGGGCCTGGTCGCACTGATCGACCGGGAAATCGAGCACGCACTCGCCGGCAGAACTGCCCGCATGATGTTGAAATGCAATAACCTGGTCGATGTGCAGTTGATCAACAAGCTGTATGAGGCCAGCCGCGCGGGCGTGGACGTCCGCCTGATCATCCGCGGCATGTGCAGCCTCGTGCCCGGGGTCAAGGGGACGAGCGAGAACATCCGGGTGATCAGTATCGTCGATCGCTTTCTGGAGCACCCCCGGGTGTACAGCTTCTACAACAACGGCGACCCGATCTACTACATCGGCTCTGCCGACCTGATGACCCGCAATATCGACTTTCGCGTAGAGGTCTGTTGTCCGGTCTACGACCCCGCTGCCAAGCAGGTCATCCAGGATATTCTCGATCAGCAGTGGCATGACAACGTCAAAGCACGCCTCATCGATGCAACCCAGAGCAACGCCAGGGTGGAGCGGGGAAAAAACGCCCCGCTGCGCTCGCAGACGACGATCTACCGCTATCTGAGCGATGGCAAACTGCCCCGTTACCCGCAGCCCTGAAGCGGGGTGGGCCAGCTACCGCGTATTGTAATAGCGGTTCATTGGCGTTATATTCGAGCGACTGCTGACGCCCCGGCAGGCGCCTTTGGGCCGCGACCGGACGTTGCGCACGCATGTCCCAGGCCTCGTGGTTGAGGGCTTCGCTGTGTTCGTCGTTGTGGTGGCCGGAGAGGGCAATCGTGCTGCGAAGGGCGGTCTGAGGCCCCAAAAGAATAACAAATAACATCGAGGGTGGACCATGAGCGACAGCTTGCTGGTACTCAATGCCGGCTCTTCGAGCATCAAGTTTGCCGTTTATGCCGTCGACGGCACTGATCTGACCCTCAAAGTGAAGGGCCAGATAGAGAATATCGGTGGCGCCGCGCGGTTTCACGCCGGAACCTGCAAGGAAGACATCGCGGCGGCCAGCCATGCCGAGGCGCTGGCTTACCTGGCGGCGTGGCTGGGCCGGCAGTCAGAGCTGGGGACCTTGCTGGCGGTCGGGCACCGCGTGACGCATGGTGGCACCGGGCATGCCAGGCCGGTGCTGGTGGACGACCAGGTGCTCGAAGAACTGCGCGGCCTGATATCGCTGGCGCCCTTGCATCAGCCTCACAACATCAGCGGGATCGATGCGATCCGGCGCAGCGGCGGGCTGCCCTCCGTGGCCTGCTTCGACACCGCCTTCCACGTCACCCAGGACGAGTTGGTCAAGCGCTTCGCGTTGCCGCGGCGGCTCTACGACGAAGGCGTCCGCCGCTATGGCTTCCACGGCCTGTCGTACGATTATATATCCCATCACCTTGCCCGTGAGATGCCCGAACTGCACCAGGGCAAGGTGCTCGTGGCGCACCTGGGCAACGGCGCCAGCTTGTGCGCCATGGAGGCGGGGCGCTCGGTGGAGACGTCCATGGGTTTCTCGGCGCTGGACGGCCTGTGCATGGGAACGCGCTGCGGCCGCATCGATCCCGGTGTGCTGCTCTATCTGATGCAGTCCAAGCACATGGACGGCAAGATGCTGGAGGATCTGCTGTATCGCGAGAGCGGCCTGCTCGGCTTGTCCGGCATCAGTCACGACATGCGCACACTGGTGGAGTCCTCTTCGCCGGATGCCCAGATGGCGGTCGCCTATTTCGTGCATCACCTCAATCGTGAGGTCGGTGCGCTGGTGGCGACACTGGGAGGCATCGACTGCCTGGTCTTCACCGGTGGCATCGGTGAAAATTCGCGCGCCGTCAGGGCGGGCTTCGCCCGCAAGGCGGGCTGGCTGGGAATCGAAGTGAGCGCGACGGCCAATGATGCCAACGCCACGTGCATTTCCACGCCGGCATCCAGGATCCCGGTGCTGGTGATACCCACGGACGAAGAGCACATGATCGCCCACCAGACCCTGGCAGTCGTGCAGGGGCGGCCATTGGACTGAGGGTTCACGGCAGCGGGCGGTAACGGCGGGAATCGCTGCGGCATGCGCTTGCGTGGCTTGTGTGGGCGTCGCGGGTGTGCGTTGGCGCGGCCTGGCGGCTCGTTAGATGCCGCTGCCTCTCCACTGACTATGGGATGCTGGCCATGTCCAGAACGGTAATGTTGATTCCCCTGGAACCAGGGGTGGGTGGGACCTGCGTCAGCCTGGGCATTTTCCGGGCCATGGAGCGCCACGGGGTCTCTGTAAACTTCTACAAGCCGATCGCGCAGCCCAAGCCGGGCTATGACGGCCCCGAGCGATCGAGTCAGATCATTCGTCGTGCCACCCATATCATCCCTCCCGACGCGATTCCCATTCACGAAGCGGAGGACCTGATTGCCCACGATCAACTGGACGATCTGCTGGAGCAGATCGTGGCGCGCTTCAAGCTCGGCACTGTCGGCGCCGAAGTGGTCGTGGTGGAGGGGCTGGTGCCCACCAACCAGCACCCTTTCGCCACCCGGGTGAATCACGAGGTGGCCAAGGCGCTGGGTGCCGATATCGTGTTCGTGACGCAATCGGGCACCGATACCAGCTTTCAGATCAGGGAGCGGATCGAGATGGCGATCGCCGGTTACGGCGGGCCGGAGAACGAAAACATCGTGGGTTGCATCGTCAACAAGGTCGGTGTGCCGCTCGACCATCGCGCCCAGCTGCGATCGGTGCTGAAGGAACTGAGCGATGCCCCCGCCAGGGGGGAGAGCAGCGGGGAGGAGGTGTTGCAGGTCCTCGGCGACAGTCCGCTGCGCACGCTTGGCTGCATCCCCTGGAATGCCAGCCTGGTGGCGCCGCGGGTCATCGATCTGGCGGGCTTTCTCAATGCCGACATCGTCAATGAGGGAGATATCTACTCCCGTCGCATCCACAGCGTGGTGTTTTGTTCGCGCTCTGTCCCCAATATGGTCAACATGTTCAAGCCGGGCGCACTGCTGGTAACGTCCGGCGATCGGCCGGATGTGCTGGCGGCGGCGTGTCTGGCGGCAATGAGCGGGATCAAGCTGGGCTGTATTCTACTGACGGGCAGCATTGAGATCGGACCCTCTGTCTACAAGCTGTGCGAGCGCGCGGTCAAAAGCAGCGGCCTGCCCATCCTCCTGGTCGGGACCAATACCTGGGAGACCGCGCAGCTGCTCCACGATTTCAACAGCGACATTCCACCGGACGATGGGGAGCGCATCGAGCTGGTACAGGAGTTTTTTGCCAGTCATATCGACAAGCGCTGGGTTGAGAGCCTGACCAAGGGTTCCAAGCGAAGCATGAAGCTGTCGCCCCCGGCCTTCCGGTACCACCTGATCGAGCTGGCCAGTGCCCACAAGCGGCGCATCGTGCTGCCGGAGGGGCTGGAGCCGCGCACGATCCGGGCGGCGCAGCTCTGCGTCGAGCGCGGCATTGCCACGCCGGTGCTGCTGGGCAATCCCGAGGCCATTCGCCGCATCGCCGAGCAGCAGGGTGTGAGGCTCAGCAGCGGGGTGGAAATTATCGATCCCGCCGCTGTGCGCGATCGCTATGTGCAGCCGATGGTGGACTTGCGCAAGCACAAGGGCCTGCAGCATGTCATGGCGCGCGAGCAATTGCTGGATAATGTCGTGCTCGGTACGATGATGCTGGTTCTCGATGAAGTCGACGGGCTGGTTTCCGGGGCGGTGCACACCACGGCCAATACCATCAGGCCGGCATTGCAGCTCATCAAGACCGCCCCGGGCGCCAACCTGGTGTCGTCCGTCTTCTTCATGCTGCTGCCCGATCAAGTGCTCGTCTACGGCGATTGTGCGATCAATCCCGCTCCCGACGCCGACCAGTTGGCTGATATCGCCATCCAGTCTGCCAACTCGGCGATGGCATTCGGCATCGAGCCCCGCGTCGCCATGATCAGCTATTCGACCGGCTCATCCGGCAGCGGCTCCGACGTCGAAAAGGTGAGGGAGGCGACCCGCATCGCCAAGGAGCGCAGACCCGATCTGGTGATCGATGGTCCGCTGCAATACGATGCGGCCATCATGGAGAGCGTGGCCAAGAGCAAGGCGCCGGACAGCCCCGTCGCTGGCAAGGCCACGGTGTTCATCTTTCCGGACCTCAACACCGGCAATACCACCTACAAGGCGGTGCAGCGCAGCGCCGATCTGGTCAGCATCGGCCCCATGCTGCAGGGTATACGCAAGCCCGTCAACGACCTCTCCCGTGGCGCGCTGGTCGACGACATCGTGTACACGGTCGCTCTGACCGCGATCCAGGCCAACCAGAATGCCAGCAAGGCGGGCGCGCAGGGCGACTGATGCGACGTGCCGAGGCTTCCCGATGGCAGTATTGCTGCTGGCAGGTCGCTCCTAGCCCTCTATAGTGAGTTGTAGTGATCAGTCTGATGTGGCGGACAGTGATGAGCAGGGGCGACAGCGTTGGCATCGCTGAGGCGACGGCCAGAGGTATCGAGATCGACAGTGCGCAGGTCCAGCGGAGGTCCGATGAGAGCGCCGGTCGGGTTGCAGTTGCCGCCGGGAATCGAGAGGATGACCTGGCCGCGGCTCCCACCGGTTCAGCGCTCGGGTATGGCGCGGTCTGGGAGTGTCTGCTTGCTGGGGAATTGTAGCTGTGTGTGGAATCGTCCGCCGACGGTCAGTGAGTCTGGCAGACTGCTGATCGGAGGCAGCGTTCCCTCTGTGGTCTCGTCCGGCGTTGGATATGGCGGAGGGGGTGGGATTTGAACCCACGAAGGACTTTCATCCTTGCCGGTTTTCAAGACCGGTGCATTCAACCGCTCTGCCACCCCTCCGCAACGGGTTGCCATTATACCGGGGAACGATCGCAGTACAATAATCGCCGGCAGATAAATTCTGCGGCGGCCGGGCGCGGGGTGGGCGCGGTAAATGATCGAACCCTCTGCCGCGATGCTGCGGCAGAGGGTGGATGCAGCGCCCGCTTACGGGCTCGTGCTGTCGGCTGCGGTGGGCGCAGCCGTATCGCTCTCGCCCTTGCTCTCGTCAGGCTGCGGCGTCGCTGCCGCTGCGGTGCCCCTGGACCTCGGGTCGTTGGGGGCTCTGGGTTGAGTTGAGCGCGTGGGCGCCACGATCTGTGCGGGCGGAAGATCGTCGTTCAGCGCAGGCCTTTCGGTGACAATTTCCGCCTTGATCGCAAGCCGCTGTCGCGACCGTGGGTCATTGTTGGCACGGCCTATGGGCAGGGGCGGTTGCGGATTCGCGTTGCCATGGGCGGGTGCCGGCGCTGGTTCGGGCACGCTGACCACTGCCGCTGGCGCCGCTGTGGCGGTGTCTACAACGCTGCTGTCCGCTGCTGAGGGTTCTGAGGCTGCCGCGACTGGACTGGCATCTGTGCTGGCGGCTGCTTCGGTGGCTTCGGCGGGCGCGGGCTCTGCCTGCGGCGCTTCGGCTTCACTGCTGCCGGGCTCCCCGGTGTTCTCCTGCTCCGGACGCGTCGCTGCGCTATCGCCCCCTCTGCGGCGTCTGCCACCGCGCCGCCTTGCCGGTTGTCCACTGCTGCGCGAACCGTCGGATCTAGGCTGCTTTTCGGTGGCTGTGCCATCTTCCTGTTCGCCGCCTGCGGGTGTCGCCGCGCCCCTATCGACAGCCTCATCGACGGTTGCGCCGCCAGCTGTCGCGCTGACGTCAGGACGCTCGGGCGTCTGCTGCGCACTCTCGCTTGCGGTCGGTTGCGCTGCTGGCGCTACCGCGGCAGCTTGTTCTGACGCGGCAGCGCCGGCACCCTCGTAATCCAGCCGCAGCGGCGTGCTGGGCGCTTCCGCCCGGGCGGCAGTCGACGCTGCGGCAGTTTCGTCCCGGCGGCCGGTATCGCTTGACTGCATCGCAGCTTCACTGCGATTGCCTCCACGTTTGCGTTCCTGCGGGGGTGGCGGCTTCTGATCACGCGGCCGCCGCCCCGACTTGGCCTCATCCTGCTGCGCACTGG
The DNA here is from genome assembly GCA_963792875.1 of uncultured Gammaproteobacteria bacterium. Lineage (GTDB taxonomy): Bacteria > Pseudomonadota > Gammaproteobacteria > Pseudomonadales > JAHEGP01 > JAHEGP01. The sequence continues at coordinate 352,842 of CAWBXV010000003.1, forward strand.
GCCTGTCCCTTTCCTGCTGGCCCGGGGACGGCTTGTTCTGCTGCCGCTGGTTTGCCTTGCCGCGATTGCCGCTGCGCCCCTCGGTTCTGGTGCGGGGTTTGGGCTTGGGCTTTTCCTGGCCGGTCTCGCTGGTCCTGGCGGCGATCTGCTGGGGGGCAGGGGTTGGCTCGGAAGCCGCCGCCTGCTGCTTTTTCGCTTCGAGACTGCCGAACAGGGCGTTCGCCAGGCGATGGAGCATGCCGCCACCCTTGACCGGGGCCGCTGGCACCGGGGGCGTGGCCGCGGCCGCGCTGGCCGGTGTGGGGGCTGGTGTGGCAGGGGAGATCGACTGCACGGCGGCTCGCTCCGGTGCCGGCCGGGCTGAGGTGGATGGCTCGAGCGGCAGCGCTGTGTCGTCGTCCTGATCGACATCCAGCTGAATCTCATGGCTCAGCTGGCGCGCAGCCGCGAGGTTATGGTCATCGCGCAGGCGTTGGACGTCGAAATGAGGCGTTTCCAGGGACGGGCTGGGAATCACCAATACCCGATTGTTGTATTTCAGCTCGATATCGGCCAGCTCTTTGCGCTTTTCATTCAGCAGGTAGGTGGCCACGCTGACCGGTACCAGGGCGCGAATTTCGGCGCTGCGGTCCTTGTTGGCTTCCTCGCGGAGCAGGCGCAGAATCGACAGCGAGAGAGATTTGATATCGCGGATGGAGCCCTGTCCATTGCAGCGCGGGCAGGTGATATTGCTGGTTTCTCCCAGCGAGGGGCGCAGGCGCTGGCGCGACATTTCGAGCAGGCCGAAGCGCGATATTCTGCCCAGCTGAACGCGGGCGCGGTCCGGTGCCAGGGCGTCGCGGACGCGGGTCTCGACGTCACGCTGATTGCGATTGCTCAGCATATCGATGAAATCGATGACGATGAGGCCCCCGATATCGCGCAGGCGCAGCTGGCGCGCGATCTCGTCCGCTGCCTCCAGATTGGTATTGAGCGCTGTTTCCTCGATATCGCCGCCCTTGGTGGCCCGGGCGGAGTTGATGTCGATGGATACCAGCGCCTCGGTGGGGTCGATGACGATGGACCCGCCGGATGGCAGCTTCACCTCCCGCTGGAACGCGGTCTCGATCTGCGCCTCGATCTGGTAGCGGTTGAACAGGGGAACGTCGTCCCGATAGAGCTTGATGCGGTTCTGGAATTGTGGCGTGACCTGATCGACGAACTTGCGAGCCTCTTCGTAGGCCTCTTCATTGTCGATCAGGACTTCGTTGATGTCCTGGCGCAGGTAATCCCTGATGGCCCGGATGATGACGTTGCTCTCCTGCAATACCAGGAAGGGCGCGGCTCTCTTATCGGATGCCTCGAGTATGGTCTCCCACAGGTGACAGAGGTAATCCAGGTCCCATTGCAGCTCCTCGCCGCTGCGCCCGATGCCTGCGGTGCGCACGATGACGCCCATGCCCTCGGGGATATTGAGTGTCGCCAGTGCCTCTCGGAGGTCGTTGCGTTCGTCGCCTTCGATGCGTCGAGAGATGCCCCCGGCGCGGGGGTTGTTCGGCATGAGCACCAGGTAGCGGCCGGCCAGCGAGATAAAGGACGTGAGCGCCGCACCCTTGCTGCCGCGCTCTTCTTTATCAACCTGCACGATGATCTCGGTACCTTCCTTGATCAGCTCCCTGATCTTTGGCCGGCCGCTGCCATCGGCGGCGGCGCGCTTGGCAAAATACTCTCTGGAAATCTCCTTGAGGGGAAGGAAACCGTGGCGCTCCGCACCAAAATCGACGAAGGCGGCTTCGAGACTGGGTTCTACCCGAGTGATCTTCGCCTTGTAGATGTTGGCCTTTTTAGATACCCGTGCGCGGTCCTCGATGTCGAGGTCGTACAACCGCTGACCATCGACCATTGCCACACGCAACTCTTCTGGTTGGGTGGCGTTGATTAGCATTCTTTTCATAGTGTCCTGATTCACTGTAAGTCGCGAAATCAGAATCAAGTTGCTGTGTCATTCTCACTGCATAGTTGCCACTGAGCCAGCTGCGATGCGGCCTTTTCCCGCCGCAAAACGCGTCTGCCAATCTATGTGTGAGCCCCGCTCTGGAGCCGGGCTTGAAACATTCTTTGCCCTACTGTCGCGGAGCGGGTGGTTGGCATCGTTGGCCAGTGACCAGCACTCTACGCGAACATACGGGGCGTCGACCCTGTGAAATGCTGCAATGTCCGCACCTGCTGCATAGCGCAGGGGGCGGGGTTGCCGCAATCACTCAAGCTCGACCGACTGCAACTGAAACTGCGTCGCTGTTTTATCAACGATAGCCGCCTTCCATGGGAGGGCGGCGACCTTCCAAAACCGTCACAGCGCTGGTCTGCTTGCCTGCGCTGTGATTTGAGTACCCCTCCTGGTTAGGGGGCTGCGCCAGGGTCTATCGCCGACTGCGAGCGGTCGCTGGGACCATTCAGGCGATGTGCCTGGTCTTGAGTTTACCCAGGGCGGCTTGCAGCCTGTCCTGCAGCGTCCCTGGCCTTGGCAGCGACCGCTGGTGCAGGCGATGCCGGTTAATTTCGGTGCACTGAGCGGAACGGAATATGCTATTGTCGCTCATCTTTTGAAGTAGGCGCTCTGCGCCCCGCGGCATGGGCCTCGGTATATTGCCCGACCGGTCCGTAATCGACGTGTTGATTGAAAGCGTCGATCGCTGTCGTGACGGACCCGGCGCTCGCTGGCTTTTGGGCATACCGCTTGCGAGCGGCCAATTATAGCGCTCTTCAATCCTGCAATATAACAGCAAAAAACAGATGATTCAAAAACTTACGAAACTTTTATGAAGGATCCATGGCGCCAAGGCAGCAAATTGACCCAGATCGCGTGACCTACCTCGAGGTTGGCGAGGAAGCCGCCGGTCAGCGGATCGATAATTTCCTCATCGGTCTGCTCAAAGGCGTGCCCCGTTCGCGCGTTTACAGCATGATCCGCAAGGGCGAGGTGCGGGTCAACCGGGGTCGCATCAACCCGCATTACAAGCTGCAGACCCTGGACCAGCTGCGCGTGCCGCCGACCAGGGTGGCCGCGGTACGGGATGCCGGCCAGGTGGGTTCGGGGCTGGCGGCGGTGTTGGCGGCGTCAGTGCTCTATGAGGACGATATGCTGCTCGTCCTGAACAAGCCGGCGGGGCTGGCGGTGCATGGCGGCAGTGGTGTCAACCTGGGTCTGATCGAGGCCCTGCGGGCGGTGCGGGCGGATGAGCGGCTGGAACTGGTGCATCGACTTGATCGCGAGACCTCCGGTTGTCTGATTGTCAGCAAGCGGCGCCAGGCGCTGCGCGCGCTGCATGCCGCCATGCGCGACGGCGGCATCGGCAAGTACTATACGGCGCTGGCGGTGGGCGCGTGGCCGCGCGACGCGGTAGATGTCCGAGCGCCGCTGCGCAAGAACGTGCTGAATTCCGGCGAGCGCATGGTGGTGGTCGCGCGCGACGGCAAGCCCTGCCACACCCGCTTCGAGGTGCTGCGCCGCTGCGCGGGAGCCACGCTGCTGACGGCGGAGCCCGTCACGGGCCGCACGCACCAGATCAGAGTGCATGCGCGCTTCGTCGGTTGTCCGCTGGTGGGGGACGACAAGTACGGAGATGACGAAGCCAATAAGCGCTTCAGGGCTCTGGGCGGCAATCGCCTGTTCCTGCATGCGAGCAGGCTGCGCTTCACGTCCCCCGCGGCACCGGGTCCGGTGGAAGTCATCGCGCCCCTGCCGGAGCCTCTGCAGGCGTTGCTGGAGCGGCTCTGATGTCCTTGTGCAAGTCGCCAGATGCGCGCTGGTCTGCCGCAATCAATGAGCCGACCGGCCGGTCGGGGGTGCGGCCCGATCCGGCCGCTGGTTGTCGTGCTCAGCGCGCGGCGCTCGGCTATTGCTGCGAGCGGGAGATGCCGTGATCGTCGTATTTGATTGGGATGGCACGCTGGTCGATTCCGCCGGCGCGATCGTGTACGCCATGCAGCAGGCTGCCCGGGATGTGGGCCTGCCGCCACCGACGGACGACGCGGTGCGCTTCATTATCGGTCTGGGGCTGCCGGAGGCGGTGCGGCATCTCTATCCGCAGGGCGATGCGGCCCAGTGGCACGCGCTTGGTCAGGCGTATTCGCGCTGTTACGTCGAGCAGACCGAACAGCTGCCGCCGCTGTTTCCCGGCGCACTGGCGGCGCTCGAGCGCCTGCGCGCCGACGGTTTTGCCGTGGCGGTGGCGACGGGAAAGAGTCGTCGGGGCCTGAACCGGGAGCTGGCGGTGCGCGATATGGGTCACTTGTTCGATCTGTCCCGCTGCGCGGACGAGACGCGCTCCAAGCCGCACCCCCTCATGCTGCAGGAAATACTCGCTGACAGCGGCCGGCACCCCCGCGAGGCGGTGATGGTCGGCGACACCCTGCACGACCTGCAGATGGCCCGCGAGGCTGGCGTAATGGAGGTTGCCGTGTCGTTTGGCGCGCACTGCCGCGAGCGGCTGCTGGATTTCGGGCCGGATTTGCTGGCCGATGATTTCTGTACCATTCTTGAGTGGGTGTATCGGATCAGGGCGGACGGTTGTGGGCGACTTCAGGCAAGATAGCGACGACGGCGGTGTGCCGGCCATGGCTGAAAAGCAGTGGCAATTGCTGCAGGCGATGCTGCTCGAAGGGCAGCGCGAACAGCGGCGTGCGCGGCGTTGGGGCGTGTTCTTCAAGCTGCTGCTGGTGGCTTATCTGTCCTTCGGCCTGCTGCTGGTCGCGCCGTTCTGGTCGAAGCTGGGTGCTTCCAAAAAGGATCACGTCGCGGTGGTCCGCGTCGAGGGTATGATTGCCAACGACCAGAAGGCCAGCGCCGCGAACATCATTCGCGGTCTGCGCAACGCCTTTGACAGCAAGGCCAAGGCCGTGGTGCTGTCGATCAACAGTCCGGGCGGCAGCCCCGTGCAGGCCGACCAGGTGTTCAGGGAGGTGCGGCGCCTGCGGCAGCAGTCGAACAAGCCGGTGTTTGCCGTGATCGGTGACGTCGGTGCCTCCGGCGCCTATTATGTCGCGGCGGCGGCGGATGAGATCTTCGCCGACAAGGCCAGCCTGGTCGGCTCGATCGGCGTCATCAGCGCGGGGTTTGGCTTCGTCGATGCGCTGGGAAAATTCGGACTGGAGCGCAGGCTGTTCACTGCGGGTGATCACAAGGCCATGCTCGATGCCTTCTCGCCGCTCAAGCCCGAGGAGGAGGCCTTCTGGGCCGGCGTGCTGGAGCAGACCCACCAGCAGTTCGTCAATCGCGTCAAGGAGGGGCGGGGCGATCGTCTGGCGGCTGCCGACGAGGTGTTCAGCGGCTTGATCTGGCCCGGCGAGCAGGCAAAAAAGCTTGGCCTGATCGACGGCTTTGCCAGCGAGCGCGAGCTGGCCCGCGAGCGCTTCGGGCTCGAGGAGCTGCGCGATTACACGGTAGCCCGCCCGCCGCTGGAGAAGCTGCTGGCCATGTCCGCCAGTTCGCTCGTCGATGCGGTGGCGCAGGTGGCCGCCGGGCCTGGTCTGGTGCTGCGTTAAAGCAGCAGAGGGTCGATACCGCGCTTGCGCAACAGCCCGCACAGGGCGATCAGCGGCAGCCCGATGAGGCTGCTGGGATCGTCACCCTCCAGGCGCTCGAACAGCGCGACTCCCAGTCCCTCCGCTTTGAAGGCGCCGGCGCAGTCGAGCGGCTGTTCCCGGTCGATATAGCGTTCGATCTGTGCCGGACTGAGCGACAGGAAGTGCACGGTAAAGGCCTCGACCAGCACGTCGGCGGTGGCGGACGGCGCGTCGAGCACGCACAGGCCGGTCCAGAACTGCACGCGTTTGCCGGAGCAGGCGTGCAGTTGTGCGATGGCTCGGGAGCGATGGCCGGGTTTGGTCAGTAATTGAGCGCCGAGCGCGGCGACCTGGTCAGAACCGATGATGAGCGCGTCGGGGTGGGTCAGCGCCACTGCGCGCGCTTTGGCTTCGGCCAGGCGCCGCACCAGGGCCGCAGGCGTCTCTGCGGGCAGCGGCGATTCATCGATGTCAGGGGCCGCGGTGCTGAATTGTGGCAGTACCCGGCGCAGCAGCGCCTGCCGATAGGGTGACGAAGAGGCGAGCACGATCCTTGGGAACTCGGTGGGTATCATGGCGGGTCGCGTGGGCGCTGCCCGTTGCGGGGATGCAAGGGGTGCGGGTGGCTGTTGGAATGCTTTGACAGCGACAGCGCAGGTCACTATGATTGCGCGCCATGTCGACAGGTACCCTACCAAAGCAGGTAGATATTCGCAAATCAGCTTCGCTGGCGGCTCGATTCGAGGGAGAGGTCCCCGTTTCGGAGCTGGCTCGCGTGCGTGCGGCAGTCGCTGCCGATGAGGGGCGGGTGCGCTACGCGCTGCGCTTTGGCAGGGACGAGGCCGGGCGTGCTACCGTGGCGGGCACTATCGGTGGCAGCGTGCGTCTCATCTGCCAGCGTTGTCTGCAGCCGATGGCCTATGCTCTGCAGTCTGAATTTTTGCTGGGTGTGGTCGCGAGCGACGATCTGGCACGGCAGCTGCCCGATCATCTTGAGCCGCTGGTGGTGGTGGATGTAGTGGATCTTGCCGAGATTATCGAGGACGAGGTGCTGCTGTGTCTGCCGATCGTGGGTTACCATGCGGCCCAGGAGTGCGGTGTCAGCGTCGGCTATGAAGCGACCGACCCGTCGACAAAGAATGCAGAGGCTGCGCGTCCGAATCCCTTTGAGGCGCTCGCGGCGCTCAAGAACAAGTGAAATTTCAGTTGGAGGTGCTTCCCGATGGCAGTACAAAAGGATCGTAAATCCCGTTCAAGGCGGGGTATGCGCCGCTCTCACGACGCACTGCAGGGGCCAACCCTCGCGGTCGATGAGACCAGTGGCGAAGTGCACCTGCGCCACCATGTGAGCAAGGACGGCTTTTACCGCGGCAAAAAAGTGATCCACACCGCGGAAGACTGATGGCAGGCGCGCAGCGGTGCGTATCGCCATCGATGCCATGGGGGGGGATTTCGGGCCACCCGTGACGGTACCCGCCGCGCTGTGCTCCCTGGCGCTTCATCCTGCGCTCGAACTCGTCCTGATCGGGGCGGAATCGCAGATCGCGCCGCTGCTTGGCGGCGTTGCGGCGGCGGATCGGCGGCGGGTCAGTGTCCGGCACTGTACTGAGGTGGTGGAGATGGCCGATCGTCCGAGCCATGCCCTCAGAAACAAGCGGCAGTCGTCCATGCGCATCGCCGTCGATCTGCTCGATCGGGGGGAGGTGGCCGCCTGTGTGAGTGCCGGCAATACGGGCGCGCTGATGGCGATCGGCTATTCGGTGCTCAAGACCGCGCCGGCAATTGATCGCCCTGCCATCTGCGCGGCTATTCCGACGCGCCTGGGGCACAGCTATCTGCTCGACCTCGGCGCCAACGTCGACAACTGTCCGGAACATTTGCATCAGTTTGCCCTCATGGGTACTGTACTCTCGCAGGCGCTCGACAACGTTGCCGAGCCACGGGTGATGCTGCTCAATATCGGTGAGGAAGTCATCAAGGGCAACGAGCAGGTCAGAGTGGCAGCGCGGCTGATCGAGCAGGATCCGAGGATTCGTTACGCCGGTTACCTCGAGGCCGACCGCCTGTTTGACGGCAGCGCCGACGTCGTGGTGTGCGATGGGTTTGTGGGAAACGTCGCGCTGAAAGCGGTCGAGGGCACGGCACGCTTTATCGCCGACAAGAGCAGCCAGGTGTTCCGCCACAGCCCTGCGGCTCGCATCATCGGCTGGTTTGCGCGCCCGCTGCTGCGGCGGTTGCTCGCCGAGGTCAACCCGGAGGCCTACAATGGGGCCTTTTTTCTGGGGCTCAGAGGTGTACTGGTCAAGAGCCACGGCAGGGCTTCAGCCAATGGCTTTCATCTGGCCATCGAAAAAGCCATCATGACGGTTGAAAACCGCATGATCGAACGATTGCAGTACAAGCTGGAGGTCATGGCGTATTGACCCCCGCTGGCGAAGGAGCGACGAAATCGTGAGCAACAATAAGATCGCATTCGTGTTTCCCGGGCAGGGGTCTCAGAAAGTCGGGATGCTGGCGGAGATGGCTGCGCTCAACCCGGTGATCGAGGCGTGCTTCGGCGAGGCCTCGGAGGTTCTGGGCTACGATCTGTGGGAGCTGGTACAGCAGGGTCCTGCGGAATCTCTCAGCCTGACCGAGCGAACCCAGCCCATGCTGCTCGCTGCGGGCGTTGCCCTGTGGCGGGTCTGGCAGCAGCACGATGGCCCGCTGCCGGCGGTGCTGGCGGGCCACAGCCTGGGCGAGTTCACGGCGCTGGTGTGCGCCGGCAGCCTCGAGTTCCGCGATGCTGTCGAACTGGTCCGCCAGCGGGGCGAATTCATGCAGAGCGCCGTGCCGGTCGGGGTGGGGGCGATGGCGGCGATCATCGGCCTGGACGATGCCGCCATCAACCGCGCCTGCGTGGATGCGGCTCAGGGCGAAGTCGTCGCCGCCGTCAATTTCAACTCTCCCGGTCAGGTGGTCATTGCAGGGCATGCAGCTGCGGTCGCCCGCGCCTCGGAGTTGTGCAGGCAGGCCGGCGCCAAGCGCGCGCTGCCGCTGCCGGTGAGCGCCCCCTTTCATACCGAGCTGATGCGCCCTGCCGGCGAGCGCCTCGCTGCCGCGCTGGCTGCCATCGAGCTGTCGGCACCGTCCATTCCCGTCATCAACAACGTCGATGCGTCGGTGCAGACCGATCCGCAGCAGATCAAGCGCCTGCTGGTACAGCAGATATCCAGCCCGGTGCAGTGGGTGGGCTGTGTCGAGACCATGCTGACCATGGGGGTCGAGGCGACCGTCGAGTGCGGTCCCGGCAGCGTGCTGAGCGGGCTCAATCGCCGCATCCGCAAATCGCTTCAGGTGGCTGGTCTGGAGGCGCCCGCGGGGCTGGAGCAGGCCCTGGCGTTGACTCGAACGCTGACATAAGACAAGTGGGAGGCAGGGCATGAGTGTTGAGGGGAAAGTGGCGCTGGTGACCGGTGCCAGCCGTGGGATCGGTGCCGCGATCGCCGATCAGCTGGCGCAGCAGGGCGCGCTGGTGGTGGGCACGGCGACGACGGCTGCCGGCGCGGACGCAATTTCCGATCGCCTGCGGGCGCTGGGCGTCGCGGGAGAGGGCAGGGTTCTCGATGTCACCTCTGCCGACTCGGTCGCGGAGCTGCTTGGGGTGGTGTCCGAGCGCCATGGCGCGCCTCTGATCCTGGTGAACAACGCCGGCATCACGCGGGACAATCTGCTCATGCGCATGAAGGACGATGAGTGGAACGAGGTCATCGATACCAACCTCACGGCGGTCTATCGCATCACCAAGGGCTGTCTGCGCGGCATGACCCGGGCGCGCTGGGGGCGTATCATTACGATCAGCTCAATCGTCGGCTCGATGGGTAACCCGGGCCAGGTCAATTACTGCGCCACCAAGTCGGGGGTCGAGGGGTTTTCGAGGTCGCTGGCCAGTGAAATCAGCAGTCGGGGTATCACGGTCAATTGCGTGGCGCCTGGTTTTATCGACACGGCGATGACGCAGGCGCTGCCGGATGCCCAGCGCGAAGCGCTGCTGGGACGGATCGCTGCCGGGCGCCTGGGCCAGCCGGAGGAGGTCGCCGCGGTGGTCGGTTTTCTGGCCAGTGCTGCGGCGGGCTACATCACGGGCGAGACCATACATGTCAACGGCGGCATGTATATGAGCTGAACCGCGTGCTGCGCGGGCGTAAAGCGCAACAAAATTCACCGCTCCCGGTCATGTAGTTATTAAATGTTGCGGGGAATAGCGTTAGAATTCATGCTGACCCTTCGGGCAGGTTTGAACAGTGAAGGGCTGTTGCATTTTTCACGACTTTAAAGGAGTCACCAGGGACCATGAGCAATATTGAAGAGCGCGTCAAGAAGATCGTTGCGGAGCAGCTGGGCGTAAAACTGGGGGAGATCCAAAATTCGGCCTCATTCGTTGAAGATCTGGGCGCTGATTCTCTGGATACTGTGGAATTGGTCATGGCTCTGGAAGAAGAGTTCGAGACTGAAATTCCCGATGAGGAAGCCGAAGCCATCACTACGGTGCAGCTGGCGATTGACTATATCACCCAGCATCTCGACAGCTGATCCCGCTTGCTGGCAGCACAAAAGCCGTTGCTATGGAGATAATAGAGCGGCTTTTTTATTGCCTGGAATAATTGGCGGGAAGTCCGTCGGGCGTGGGTCAGTGCTGCTGCGCCGGTGCTATGGCGGGTCTGATTTTGGCGATGTGTGTGGCCGGCGTGGCGGCTTGATACCGCCACGATGCGCCTCGATTTCGCCCTCCTGGGGTCTCGCTATCCCACCGGGTGCGCCGGCAGCATCCGCGCCCGATGGACCTCTGATGCTGTGATATAGGCGGAGAGTAGTATGCACGGCAAGCGCAGGGTGGTCGTCACCGGCGTGGGGTTGGTGTGCCCCGTGGGCAATGACGTCGCCAGCAGTTGGCCGCGAATCGTTGCGGGTGAGAGCGGCATTGCACCTATCGAAAGCTTCGATGTGTCGGGGTTTTCCACCCGGTTCGGGGGCAGCGTCAAGGGGCTGGATATCGCGGCGTACATTCCCCCCAAGGATGCCCGTAAGCTCGATCTCTTTATTCAGTACGGCATGGTCGCGGCCATTCAGGCTATCGAGGATGCCGGCATCGTTGCCACCGAGAGCACTGCGCACCGCATTGGTGTGTTTATCGGCTCCGGCATCGGCGGCATAGCCTCGGTGGAGTCCTGTCGCGACATCATTCGCGACAAGGGCCCGCGTCGGGTGCTGCCCTACTTTGTTCCCGGTTCGGTGATCAATATGATCGCCGGCAACGTTTCGATCCGCTATGGCTTCACCGGGCCCAATCTTGCGGCGGCGACGGCCTGCACCACCGGTACGCACAGCATCGGTCTGGCGGCGCGTCTGATTGCCGCCGGCGATGCCGACGTCATGGTCGCCGGTGGGGCGGAGATGGCGACCACCTCGGTCGGGGTCGGCGTATTTGCGGCGGCGCGGGCCTTGTCCACGCGCAATGATGATCCCCAGCGCGCGTCCCGCCCGTGGGATCGCGACCGCGACGGTTTTGTGCTGAGCGATGGCGCAGGTGTCATGGTGCTGGAGGAGTACGACACGGCGCGCCGGCGGGGCGCGACAATCTATGCCGAGCTGAGCGGATTTGGCATGAGCGCCGATGCGTATCATGTGACGGCTCCTCCCGCCGATGGCAGGGGCGCCGCGCTGGCCATGACCAACGCCATGGCGGATGCTGGTCTCAATCCGGACCAGATCGATTACATCAATGCCCACGGTACCAGTACGGCGGCCGGCGATGTCGCCGAAACCAGGGCCATCGAGCGGGCGCTGGGGAGCGCGGCGCAGCGGGTCGCCGTCAGTTCCACCAAATCCATGGTGGGGCACATGCTGGGCGCGGCGGGTGCTGCGGAGGCGATTTTCAGCGTGCTGGCGTTGCGGGACCAGGTCGTACCCCCGACCATCAACCTGGACCAGCCCAGTGACGACTGTCAGCTCGACTACGTGCCCCATACCGCCCGCGAGCGCAAGATTGATGCCTGCCTGTCCAATTCCTTCGGCTTTGGCGGCACCAACGGCTCGCTCATCTTCCGCAGGCTATAGCGGCGCGCCGCATGAAACCTTCTACGAGCACGCTCGCGCTGGTCAACGGGCAGCCATCCGCCTGCGTGTCACTGTTCGATCGGGGCCTTGCCTATGGCGATGGCCTGTTCGAAACCCTGCGGATTCACGCGGGCAAGCCGGTGCTGGCGGGGCTGCATTGGGATCGCCTGCAGCTGGGTCTGGAGCGGCTGGCCATCCCGCTGGCGCTGGGCGAGGTGCAGCAGCAGCTGCAGCAGTTGCTGAGACTGGCGCTGTCGGCGGGGCGCAGCAGCGGCGTGGTCAAGCTCATGGTCACCCGGGGTGACGGCTTCAGAGGCTTTGCGCCGCCGCTTGAGCCGCAGCCCTCGGTGCTGCTGTGCTGGCAGGAGCTGCCGCTGATCGAACCGCGACAGCCGCTGCAGGGGCGGCGCCTGCTGAGCTGTCGGCAGCGGCTGCCCTATCGACCCTGGCTCGCCGGGCTCAAACACCTGAACTGCCTCGAGTACGTGCTGGCCAGAATGGAGCTGACCCCAGGCGCGGACCTCGACGGCCTGCTCATGGACTGTGATGGCCGCGTCATCGAGGCCACGACTTCGAATCTGTTCGTGGTAATGGGTGGGGCACTGGTCACCCCGGCGCTGCACCGCTGTGGCATCATGGGCACGGTGCGTCGCTGGATTATCGAGGAGCAGGCCGGCGAGCTGCACTTGCCGCTCGTGGAGGCCGATCTGCTGCCCGAGGAAATCCACCGGGCGGACGAGGTGTTCATCTGCAACAGCGTTATCGGGATTTCTCCCGTGTCGCGCATAGATCAGTGGTGCTGGCAGCCCGGTCCTGTAACCGAGGCGATCAGCAGCCGCTTTGCGAGGATGCTCGATGAGAGTGATTAGGAGGCTGGCCGCCGCGCTGATCCTGCTGGCGGTGCTGCTTGCCGCTGGTCTGGCCGTTGCCAGGCAGCAGTTCAACCGCTATCTGGACGCGCCCATCGCCGCGCTCGCCGCGCCCCGGACCATCGTCGTCGAGCCGGGCAGTTCCCTGACGCGCGTGGTGCATCAGCTGGCGCAGGAGGGCCTGCTGCAGCGGCCGCAGTGGCTGGTCTACGGGCTGCGCCTCACGGGGCAGCCGGGCTTGCTGGCCGGCGAATACGAATTGCAGCCCGGCACCAGCCCCAGGGCGCTGCTGCACATGATGAGCCAGGGGCTGGTCAAGACCTATCAGGTGACGCTGCTCGAGGGCTGGACCGTCAGGCAGGCGCTGGAGCAGTTGCAGGCGCAGGAGTCGCTGGTGCACCAGCTCGATATCGGCGATCTGGCCAATCTGCTGCCGCAGCTGGCGGTAGAGGGCGATTTCACCAATCCCGAGGGCTTGTTTTTCCCCGACACTTACCATTATGTGCGCGGCATGAGCGACCGGGATCTGCTGCAAGGCGCCTATCGGAAGATGCAGGAGACGCTCGACAGGGAGTGGCCGGCGCGTGCCGAGGGTCTGCCCCTGGGCTCTGCGTACGAGGCGCTCGTGCTGGCATCGATCGTCGAGAAGGAAACGGCGGTCGATGCTGAGCGCGAGCTGATCGCGGGGGTGTTCATCGCGCGCTTGCGCAAGGGCATGCGCCTGCAGACCGATCCCACCGTCATCTACGCCATGGGCGACAGTTATCAGGGCAATATCAAGCGCCGCGATCTGGCGATCGATTCGCCCTACAATACCTATCGGTTCAGCGGCCTGCCGCCGACGCCGATCGCCCTGCCTTCGCTGCGCTCCATTGAGGCGACGCTGCATCCGCAGGCTACCGACAAACTGTATTTCGTGGCCAGGGGGGATGGCAGCCACCACTTCTCCGCGACCCTGGAGGAGCACAACAGCGCCGTGAGGGAGTTTCAAATCCGCAACCGCCGGCAGAATTACCGGTCTACCCCGGCCCCCGGCCCCGCTTCAGAGTGAGACCCAGGGTGGCGGCTGAAGCGCGCGCCGGAGTCTTCATCACCCTGGAGGGCGGCGAGGGCAGCGGCAAGAGCACCAACATGGCTTTCATCGCCGAGTATCTGCGCGGGCAGGGCGTCGATCTGCTGCTGACGCGCGAGCCGGGGGGAACCCCGCTGGCCGAGGAGATCAGGCAGCTGCTGCTGGCGCCGCGTGCCGAGGCCGTCGCACCCATGGCTGAGCTGCTGTTGATCTTTGCCGCCCGCGCCCAGCATCTGCAGCAGGTCATCTGGCCTGCGCTGGCCGCTGGCCGCTGGGTGCTGTGCGATCGCTTTACCGATGCCACCTATGCCTACCAGGCCTGCGGACGCGATCTCGGTGGCGCCCGGGTCGCAGCGCTGGAGTCGCTGGTGCAGGACAGCTTCCGCCCCGATTTTACCCTGCTGCTCGATGTGCCCGTGGCGACCGGCCTGGCGCGCGCCGGTTCGCGTGGTGAGTTCGATCGCTTCGAGGCGGAGCAGCAGGCTTTTTTCGAGCGGGTGCGTCGCGGGTATCTAGAGCGCGTGGCGATGGAGCCGGAGCGCTACTGCGTCATTGACGCTGCCGGCGCCCTCGACGCCGTGCAGGATCAGTTGCAGCGCGCCCTGGCGGCGCTGGTGCTCCGGGCGCGGGGTGGCCGACGGTGAGCCCTGCGCCGCAGGCGGCGCCGTGGCAGCGGCAGGCCTGGCTGCGGCTGGTGCGGCTGCTGCGCGAGGACCGCATGCCCCATGCCCTGCTGCTCAGCGGCCTGCCAGGAACGGGCGTGAGTGATTTTGCCGTCAGCCTGGCGCATCGCACTTTGTGCCGCGGGCCGCTGCAGGAGCACTCCTGCGGCCGCTGCCGTCCGTGCCAGCTGAACGCGGCGGGGACCCACCCGGACCTGATGCTGCTGTCCCCGGAGCGCAGCGGCGGGCCCATCAAGGTGGAACAGGTGCGGGAGGTGGTCGCGCTCGGGCAGGCCACCGCGCAGCAGGGCGGTTACCGCGTAGTCATCATCAATCCCGCCGAAGCGATGAACGTCAATGCCGCCAACTCCCTGCTGAAGACGTTGGAAGAGCCTGGCGAGGCGACGCTGCTGCTGTTGGTCAGCCATGCCCCGGGCATGGTGATGCCGACGCTCCGGTCGCGCTGCCAGGGGGTGGCTCTGCCCGCGCCCGCTGCGGACGCAGCGCGGGCATGGCTGGAGCCCCGCATCGAAGATCGGCAGGACCTGGAGTTTCTGTGCGGATTTGCACCTCGCCAGCCCGTGTATGCGCTGCGGCTGGTGCCGCAGGTAGCGGCGATGCGTGAGGTGGCGCGCGCGCTGGTGGCTTTGGTCGCCCGCCGGGCCGACCCCGTGGAAGTTGCCGGCAGCTGGTTGAAGCTGGAAACCGACGACCTGCTGCAGTGGCTTTACCAGTGGCTGGCCCGGGCCTGCGTCACGCCCTATGCCGCCGACGCGCACGGCGAATATACGGCGGCCATCCACGCTGGCTGGACCGCGACTGCCTCCATCGAGAGCCTCGTCGCGCTGGCCGATGCGGTGGTGCGGCTGCGCCGCCAGGTGCTCGCGGGCGCCAACCCGAATCGCCAGTTGATGCTCGAGGGGCTGACCCTGGCGCTGGCTTCGGGGTGCCCGCTCGCGTCCGTGTGAGCGAGATTCTCTGCCTGCCCGTTGGCCAAGCGCGCCATCAGCGGCTAACCTTATTTCGAATCGCTGCAACGACTATCTTCGGCACAATGGCACCGTTTCGGGATCGAGCATGAGCAATTTAGGTATCAAGCAGGGCGGCGCAAAGAGCGGCATACTGTCACTCACGATCAAGGACAAGGCGGTGCTGTATGGGGCCTATATGCCTTTTCTGAAGCATGGCGGGCTGTTTATCCCCACCACCAAGGAGTATCGGCTGGGTGATGAGGTCTTCATGCTGCTCAGTCTGATGGATGAGCACGAGAAGATTCCCATCGCCGGCAAAGTCGTATGGATCACGCCGCCGGGCGCGCAGGGCAACCGCACGGCGGGCATCGGCGTCGAGTTCAGCGAGCAGGACGATACCGCGGCGCGCAAGATTGAAACCTATCTGGCGAGTTCTCTCGATTCTGATCGTCCGACTCACACCA
This sequence comes from uncultured Gammaproteobacteria bacterium, assembly GCA_963792875.1. Lineage (GTDB taxonomy): Bacteria > Pseudomonadota > Gammaproteobacteria > Pseudomonadales > JAHEGP01 > JAHEGP01. The sequence continues at coordinate 368,520 of CAWBXV010000003.1, forward strand.
TGTAGCGTGCTGCCGGGCGCAGCGGCAGCGCGCCGTGACCGGTGGACTGCGCAGCGCCTGCCGTTGTGGCGCCACGTCAATGGCGGCCGTCCTGAGGGGTGAATCCAGTGCTGAGCGCTACTTCGCAAGGCGCCTATCTGGCGGGCGTGATCGAGGGTTTCTACGGTTGTGCGTGGTCCTGGTCGGCGCGTGAGTCGACCATCGATTTCCTGCGCCAGCGCGGCCTTGGGGCCTATGTCTACGCCCCGAAATCCGACCCGTTTCTGCGCCGCCGCTGGGCCGAGCCATGGCCGTCTGCGACCTTTGCGCAGCTGCAGCAGCTGGGCCGGCGGTGCCGCGCCGCCGGTATCGCCTGGGGTGTCGGCTGGTCACCCTTTGAGGTCTACCGATGCTACGGGCCCTCAAGCCGCGCCAGCATCCGTGACAAGCTGGCCGAACTCAATGAACTGGAACCCGATATCCTCTGCGTGCTGTTCGATGACATGCGCGGCGACCTGCCCGAGCTGGCGGCGCTGCAGCTGGCTATCGTGCATGACATCGCCGCCGCGAGCCGTGCCCGACGGCATATCTTCTGCCCCACCTACTACAGTGAGGACGGCGTGCTGGAGAAGGTGTTCGGCGCGATGCCGAGGGGCTATTGGGCCGAGCTTGGCAGTGGCCTCGACCCGGCCATCGACTACTTCTGGACCGGCGACAGGGTGTGTTCACACAGCTACAGCCGTCAATCCGTCGCCACCATCACCGCTGCGATGGGCAGGCCGCCGGTGTTGTGGGACAATTACCCGGTGAACGACGGCGCCAGGATGTCCCGCTTTCTTCATCTGCTGCCCTTTCAGGGGCGCCCTGGCCACGGCGACGACTGGGTGCGCGGCCATCTGGTCAATCCGATGAATCAGGCGTGGCTGTCACGCATCGCCCTGTGTACGCTGGAGGGCAGCGGTGTCCCGGCGGCGGCGTCCTTTGACGAGGCCGTGGGCACGGTCTGTGCGGGGCGCCTGGGCGAGCTGTTGCAGCGCGACGTGGCGCTGTTCACCCAGGGCGGTTTGGATGCCATCGCGGGCAGTGCCGGTGCGGCGCTGCGGCGGGAATACGGCGCCATTGACCACCCCTGTGCCAGAGAGGTGGTGGCATGGTTGAGCGGTCAGTACCAATTTGATCCCGCTTGCCTGACCGACTGAGCGGCTCGGTGCAGCGCGGGCATTCCGGAGGTGGCAGATGGCAAGGGTGATGGCGGAGCAGGTTGGCGCCTGGTTGGCGCAGCAGCGGGACGTCCCGCTGCCGGATGGCCGCTCGGGCTGGGTCGAGTGCCAGGTCGAGCTCGTCGAGCGTTGGCGCCCGGGCGCGCCGACAGCAAGTTTTCGTCTCGCGGTGCAGCTGCGCGCGCTCAACGGGCGGAACCTGCCGGTTGCGGTGCGCTTCTGGAGCGCCGATGCGGCCGCTGAGGCCCCTGCGTGCTGCGAGCTGCGGCTGGATCAGCCATTGCTGCTGCAGGTGGTTCACATTCCCAAGCCCTGGGGCCAGGAGATTCTGGTACACGGGGGTGGAAGAGCGGGGAGTGTGCGGTTTTCAGGGGGAGGGTGGCGCCATCGCACCGTTGCCCTGGCTGCTTGAAACACTGGCACCGCTGGTCTCGGGAGGCCATCGGCAACTCGTGCTGTTGAAAATTCTCGATCCCAGGCCGGAGCCGGTGTGGGGCGATCTGTATTTCGAGCTCCATGAGGAGAAGCGCGAAGTCTACGTCGTTACCCGGGTCGATCCCCAGGCCTGGCCTGACGGTGCCGGGGCGATACGCTTCGGCTTCGATCCCGCTGTCGTCGCGCAGTATGAAGACGAGGCGGCCTTCAAGCGGGCCTATCGCGACAGCGTAGCGGCATATGAGATCGTGCGCCGGGATATCGACCGCCTGCTGGATGACTGCAGGACCCGCGCCGGCGTCGGCCTCGCCGAAGCCCTGGCGCCGGAGCAGCTGCAGCAGTGGCTGGCGGAGGTGCCTGGTGAACTGCTCAGCCGCGAACGCGATCGACGCAGGGCCATGGACGCCTTCACCCGCAGCCGGCCGTTGCGCGTGGGGGACGTCGTCAAGGTGCCCTGTCTGACCCCGCATGCGCTGCAGCATGGCGTGCGCACGGTCGAGTTTCAGACCCCGGTCTACGAGCGCAAGATCCTCTCGTTCGCGCAGAAAGTGCTGACCCAGGGGCACTGGGACACGGCCGAGGCCGTGGCGCTGATGCAGGTGCGGACGCCCCCCGAGGGAACGTTCGAGACGGTGCTGCAGCAGCCCGGTGTGCTGGCGGAGCGCATTGTCGACTTCGCCGATTTTCAAGTGCAGCGCTGGCGCATCGCTGCCGGCGGCCGCCACAGCATGCCGCTGGCCGGCAGCTACGCGCTGGTCATGGTGGTCGAGGGGGAGGCGCAGCTGGGGCAGCTTGCGCTTGGGCCCGAGCAGGCCTGCCTGGTGCCGACGACGCTAGGGACGGTCGAGGTGCACAATCCCGCCGGGCAGGCGGTCACCCTGCTGGTGGCGGTGCCGGCTGAGTAGCCGCGGCTTGTCACCTCTGGGGTATTGTGGGAGAATCCGCCGCAGGCTTTTTTCCGCAGGGTTGCCAGAACAGAGGGCAGGCCTTCTTATATGCCCCAGAGCGGTATCCGCGATAGCGCGGGGAAATCGCGGGCATTGTTATTGGCGTTTTCTACGCGACTCAACGCGGCGAAGCGGGTGTGGTGAAATTGGTATACACGCCAGATTTAGGTTCTGGTGCCGCCAGGCGTGGGAGTTCGAGTCTCCCCACCCGCACCATTTTTGATCGAACACCGAGGCGCCCCTTTCCGGGCAAATGTCCAAGTACGGTAGCTTTGGTCGGCCCCGGCGGGTCGATGACGGTTTCCGCTACTATTCTCTATAGCGGCCGACTCCGGGAGGAGGCGGTCGTCTGCTATTGAACAGAGGTTGCTAAATGCAGGTTTCCATAGAAACGATGACCGGTCTGGAACGGCGGCTGACCATTGGCGTGCCCGCCGAACGCGTTGATCAGGAAGTGAACAAGCGGTTGCAGAAAGTGGCCAGCTCTGCCCGCCTCGACGGCTTTCGTCCCGGCAAGGTGCCGATGAAAGTGCTGCAGCAGCGTTTCGGCAGCGGCGTGCGGCAGGAGGTGATCGGCGAGGTCATCAGTCAGACCTTCTACGAGGCCGTGGTCAAGGAAGCGCTGCAGCCCGCGGGTCAGCCCACTATCGAGCCCCGGGAGATGGCCCCCGGCAAGGATCTCAAATATGTGGCGACCTTCGAGGTCTACCCCGAGGTCGTGTTGCAGGACCTGTCGGGCATCGTCGTGGACAAACTGGTCGCTGAGGTCACCGAGGCCGATATCGACAAGATGATCGAGACCTTCCGCAAGCAGCAGGCCTCTTTTGACGTGGTCGAGAGGCCCGCTGCTGCGGGTGATCAGGTGAATATCGACTACGAGGGCTTGCGCGACGGCGAGCCCTTTGCCGGCGGCAGCGCCTCTGGCACTGATCTTCAGTTGGGGTCGGGGCGTATGATCCCCGGGTTTGAGGCCGGGATCGAGGGGATGCAGGCTGGCGACGAGAAGACGCTGGCACTGACCTTTCCCGAGGACTATCACAATGAGGCCCTCAAGGGCGCAGCGGTGGAGTTCAAGATCAAGGTCAACTCAGTGGCTGCCTCCCGCCTGCCGGAACTGAATGAGGAATTTTTTGCGCGCTACGGCGTCAGTAGCGGTGGCCTCGAGGCGTTTCGCAGCGAAATCGCCGGCAACATGCAGCGCGAGCTGAACAAGGCGGTGACCGGCAAGCTCAAAGAGCAGGTCATGGACCAGTTGGTGAAAATACATGACGTCCCGCTGCCGGCCGCGCTGGTCGCCTCAGAAGTGGAAGCGCTGCGCAACCAGATGGTCCAGCAGTTCGGGCAGGCCGCCGGCCAATTTGACGCGTCGTTTCTCCCCGACGACCTGTTTCGCGACCAGGCCGTGCGGCGGGTCGAGCTCGGCCTGATTCTCGGCGAGCTGATTCGTCGCGACAAGCTCGAGGCGGATACCGATAAAGTGAGGGCCAAGGTGGAAGAGCTGGCTGCGGCGTATCAGGACCCTGAAGAGGTCGTGAACTACTATTACGGCAACAAGGAGTTGTTGAATTCGGTCAGGTCCGCCGTACTGGAGGACGCGGCCGTCAGCAAGGTGCTGGCGGCAGCCAGAGTCACCGAGGTGCCGGTGAGCTATGAGCAGGCGCTCGCCCCCTCGGTCCCCGCTCAGGATGCCGGCGCCGATGAAGCGGCGGCGCCGGGCGAATAATCGCGGGCTTGCGCGGGGTTTGCGCCCTCCTCCGGGGAGGGCATGAGGCCCCGCAGTTCAATGTGTAAAAACCCAAGGCTTGGAGTGCTCAGTGAATAACAGCAAAGGTTTTGAAACCGCCGGCGCGCGGGCGATCGGTCTGGTGCCCATGGTCGTCGAGCAGTCGGCGCGGGGCGAGCGGTCGTACGATATCTACTCGCGCCTGCTGAAAGAGCGCGTGGTTTTCATCGTCGGGCCGATAGAGGATCACATGGCCAATCTGGTGGTGGCGCAGCTGCTCTTTCTCGAGTCCGAAAATCCGGACAAGGACGTGCATCTCTATATCAACTCGCCTGGCGGTTCGGTGACTGCCGGTCTGGCAATCTATGACACCATGCAGTTCATCAAGCCCGATGTGAGCACCATGTGCATCGGCCAGGCTGCCAGCATGGGCGCATTCCTGTTGTGTGGCGGTGCCAAGGGCAAGCGCTATGCCCTGCCCAATGCCCGCACCATGATTCACCAGCCCAGCGGCGGAGCTCAGGGCCAGGCCACGGACATCGACATCCAGGCCAGGGAGATACTCATCATCAGAGAGCGCCTCAACCAGCTCATGGCGACCCATACCGGGCAGGACATCAATCGCATCCGCAACGATACCGAGCGCGACAATTTCATGAACGCGCAGCAATCCAAGGAATATGGGCTGGTGGATGAGGTACTGGTTCACCGGATGGGATGATTGCGCGAGCCGATCCGGCCGGTCCGGTAAAAGGGACTTGCAAATCTCTGGAAAAATCTCCATCTTTAGAAGCACAAAACCTATCCGAGGTAGTGAGTGAATGGTTGACGACACGCGTGGCGGCGAAGAAAAGGGCAAATTGCTCTACTGCTCCTTCTGCGGTAAAAGTCAGCACGAAGTCAGGAAGCTGATTGCCGGCCCGTCGGTCTTTATCTGCGATGAATGCGTCGACCTGTGCAACGATATCATCCGCGAGGAGGTGCAGGAGAGCGGCGCCAGTGGCAGCAAGGACCGCTTGCCGACCCCGCGCGAAATCAGTGCCATTCTCGACGAGTACGTGATCGGCCAGGTGCGTGCCAAGAAGGTGCTGGCGGTAGCGGTCTACAACCACTACAAGCGGCTGCGCTACGAGGAGAAGGGCAAATCCGACACGCAGGTTGAACTCGGCAAGAGCAATATTCTGCTGGTGGGGCCGACTGGAAGCGGCAAGACGCTGCTGGCCGAGACATTGGCGCGGCTGCTGGATGTGCCCTTTACCATTGCCGACGCGACCACGCTGACAGAGGCGGGGTACGTCGGGGAAGATGTCGAGAACATTATTCAGAAGCTCCTGCAGAAGTGTGACTACGACGTCGACAGAGCGCAGATGGGGATTGTCTACATCGACGAGATCGACAAGATTTCGCGCAAGTCTGACAACCCGTCCATCACCCGGGACGTGTCCGGCGAAGGTGTCCAGCAGGCACTTCTCAAACTCATCGAGGGTACCGTGGCATCGGTGCCTCCGCAGGGGGGGCGCAAGCATCCCCAGCAGGAGTTCCTGCAGGTCGATACGTCCAACATTCTGTTCATCTGCGGTGGCGCCTTCGCCGGGCTCGAGAAAGTCATCCGCGACCGCTCGGAAAAGGGCGGGATCGGTTTCAGTGCGGAAGTCAAGAGCAAGGACAGCGGCAAGAATATCGGCGAAATGCTGCACGATCTCGAGCCCGAAGATCTGGTGCGCTACGGGCTGATTCCCGAGTTCGTCGGCAGACTGCCCGTGATTGCCACCCTCGAAGAGCTGGATGAGGACGCGCTCGTGCGCATTCTCACCGAGCCGCGCAACTCGCTGACCAAACAGTATGGCAAGCTCTTCGAGATGGAGAATGTCGAGGTCGATTTTCGTGAGGATGGCCTGCGGGCGGTGGCGAGCAAGGCCATGGATCGCAAGACCGGAGCGCGCGGCCTTCGATCGATCCTCGAGTCGGTACTGCTGGAGTCGATGTATCGCATCCCTTCTGAGCGCAACGTCAGAAAAGTCGTGATCGATGAAAGCGTGATTATGGGCGATTCTGAGCCCTTGGTGGTGTACGCGACGCAGGAAGCGCAGCAGAAGGCGGCGCCCGAGGACTGAATTGCGGTGCTACCCCCTCTCTTCGCGCGATCGCGCGACCTTTTCCACCCTCTGAAAACTTGAAATCGTCCACGGTGGCCCCATGTCCTTGTCTATACCCAAAGGGCATCGGTGGCGGCCGGGGCGGGACAACAGCCGGCTGCCAGCTTGATCACAGGCCGGATTCGATCGCATCGTGGCGAAAGCCGTGGCGTGCCCGTCTCTGACGCCGCAGCGGCGCCATCCTTGTTTGAGGTGCTGGCTGGTGCGGCTGCCGCCGTCCCGCCATCATAACATTGGAGTTTCCCCGTGCAGAATGATCCTCTTAAAAGTGGTGTCGAAACCATCGAAATACCCTTGTTGCCGCTGCGCGACGTCGTCGTCTATCCCCACATGGTGATACCGCTGTTCGTCGGGCGCGAAAAGTCCATCAAGGCACTCGAGGACGCGATGAGCGCCGACAAGCAGGTGCTGCTGGTGGCGCAGAGGAGCGCTGCGGATGATGACCCCGATGCCGGCAGCATCTATCGACTGGGGACAGTCTCCACCATTCTGCAATTGCTCAAGCTGCCGGATGGTACCGTGAAAGTGCTGGTCGAGGGTGGTTATCGGGCGGCAGTCGAGGCCATCGATGAATCGAAGGGCTATTTTCGCGCGTCGGTAAGGCGCCTCTTCTGTCAGGCCAGGGTCCAGCAGGAAGAGGACGTGCTGGCCCGCACGTTGATGGAGCAGTTCGAGCAATATGTGAATTTGAGCAAGAAGGCACCCCCCGAGGTGCTGTCTTCCCTGAGCGGAATCGATGAAATCGGCCGGCTCGCCGATTCCATCGCCGCGCATATGGCATTGAATATTGAAAAGAAGCAGGAAATACTCGAACTCGCGGACGTCGGTGAACGCGTCGAGATGCTGATATCAGTGCTCAATGGCGAAATCGACCTGCACCAGATGGAAAAGCGCATTCGCGGCCGGGTCAAGACCCAGATGGAGAAGAGCCAGCGGGAGTACTATCTGAATGAGCAGATGAAGGCCATCCAGAGCGAGTTGGGAGACCTCGAAGAGGCGCCGAACGAGATCGAGCTGCTCGGGAAGAAGATCGAAGAGGTCGGCATGCCCAAGGAGGCCGCGGATAAAGCCCGCGGTGAACTGGCCAAGCTGAAGATGATGTCGCCCATGTCCGCCGAGGCGTCGGTGGTTCGCAGCTACATTGACTGGATGGTCAACGTGCCGTGGAAGAAGCGCAGCAAGGCGCGAATCGACCTGCCGAAGGCCGAGGAGATCCTCGAGAGGGACCACTACGGGCTGGAAGAGGTCAAGGACCGCATCATTGAATTCCTCGCGGTGCAGCAGCGCATCCGCACCTTGAACGGCCCGGTGTTGTGCCTGGTCGGCCCGCCCGGCGTCGGCAAGACCTCTCTGGGTGAGTCCATCGCCAGGGCGACGAACCGCAAGTATGTCCGCATGGCGCTGGGTGGCGTGCGCGATGAGGCCGAGATCCGCGGCCACCGGCGCACCTACATCGGCTCCCTGCCCGGCAAGATCGTCCAGAAAATGGCCAAGGTCGGCGTCAGGAATCCGCTGTTCCTGCTCGATGAAATTGACAAGATGGGTATGGATCATCGCGGTGATCCGGCCAGCGCCATGCTCGAGGTGCTCGATCCGGAGCAGAACAAGGCGTTCAACGACCACTACCTCGAGGTGGATTACGACCTGTCCGAGGTGATGTTCATCTGCACGGCGAACTCGATGAATATTCCGGCCCCGCTGCTGGATCGCATGGAGATCATCCGCATTCCGGGCTATACCGAGCAGGAAAAGCTGGGCATCGCCGAAAAATACCTGCTGCCCAAGCAGTTGGAGAAGAGCGGCCTGAAAGCGGATGAGCTCGAGGTCACCCGTGATGCCATCAGGGAAATGATCCGCTACTACACCCGCGAGGCCGGCGTGCGTGGCCTGGAGCGAGCCATCGCCAAGGTCTGCCGCAAGGTGGTCAAGGAGATCGTGCGTGAGGAGGTGACGGCACCGGTGGTGGTGACCGCCGAATCCGCCGAACATTATCTCGGCGTGCGCAAATACAAGTTTGGCAGCGCCGAACAGGAGAATCAGATAGGCCAGGTCATCGGTCTGGCGTGGACTCAGGTCGGTGGCGACCTGCTCACCATCGAGGCCTCCGCCGTGGTGGGCAAGGGCCGGCAAGTGAAGACCGGCTCTTTGGGGGACGTGATGCAGGAGTCGATTCAGGCGGCTACCACTGTCGTCCGCAGTCGTTCCCAGATGCTGGGCATACCGGCCAATTTTCATGAGAAGACCGACATCCACATCCACGTACCGGAGGGCGCTACGCCCAAGGACGGTCCCAGCGCGGGTGTGGCGATGTGTGTCGCCATGGTGTCCGTGCTGACCCGCATTCCCGTGCGCTGCGACGTGGCGATGACCGGCGAGATCACCCTGCGCGGGCAGGTTCTGGCCATCGGCGGCCTCAAGGAGAAGCTGCTGGCCGCGCATCGCGGCAATATCAAGACGGTGATCATCCCGGAAGAGAATGTCAGGGACTTGAAGGAGGTCCCGGAGAACATCAAGCGCGACCTCGAGATCAAGCCGGTGAAGTGGGTCGAGGAGGCGCTGCAGATCGCCCTGGAATATATGCCGGAGCCGATTTCCGATGAGGAATACATGGCGGGAATGGAGTCGGGCAAGGACGGTGCGAGCGAAAGCGCCTCGCGCGTCAATACGCACTGAGGGTTGCCGTCACGGCTTTGCAGGCCTTGTGTCATGCGGGGTGCAGGCAAATACACCCCGCATCTCAGAAAACCGGGTGTTGAGCGGGAACTTTCTTGACCGGTAAAAAAGCGCTTGGTATAAAAGCGATCTCTTGCTGCGGGTGCCGCACTGCCGCACTGCCGGGGAGGTGGGGTCTTGGCGAGTCGCAAGAAGGAAATGTCTAAAAAGGGGACTAAAGTGAATAAATCTGAACTCATTGATGCAATAGCCGAAGCCGCTGATCTACCCAAGGCATCGGCCGCCAAGGCATTAGAGGCCGTTATCAACACCGTATCGAACAGTTTGAAGGGCGGTGAGCAAGTTGTACTGGTTGGTTTTGGCACGTTTTCGGTCAAGGACAGGCCGGCTCGCACTGGGCGCAATCCCCAGACGGGTCAGCCGATTGAAATTGCGGCGGCGAGAATTCCCAACTTCAAAGCTGGAAAAGCTCTCAAGGATGCGGTCAACTGATCGGAGTCCTGCCTGCACCGATTGAGCCAAAGCAGGTAAAAAGCGCATCGCTACCGGTGCGCTTTTTTTATTTACCCAGGTATGCCAGGAGTCGTAGATGCTGCAGAAAATTAGGTCCAACATTCAGGGCATGATGGCCAAGATCATTATCGGCATCATCTGCGTGCCTTTTGTGTTATGGGGCATTGACGCGTTGTTCGTCGACCATGGCAACGCTGACGTCGCCGAGGTCAATGGCAAGCCCATCACCGAATGGGAACTGAATCAGCAGATCTACCGGCAGCGGCAGCAGATACTGGCACAGATGGGAGAGAATATCGACCCCTCCCAGATTGATGAGAGCCTGCTGCGCGAACCCGTATTGCAGCGTCTGATCGAGCAGCGCTTGCTGGAGTCGACAGCGGAGTCTCAGAAATTTGTTGTGTCCGAGCGCATGGTCGATGAGGCCATTGTGCAGGACCCGAGCTTTCAGGTGGATGGGAAATTCTCACCGGAACGCTTCGACGCGATGGTCCGGGGTTCCGGCATGAGCCCGATGGACTACAAGCGCGCCATGAAAAACCAGCTGCTGGTCAATCAGCTGCTGAGCGGCCTGGGTTTCTCTGAATTTGTCACGCCGGCAGAGGTGGCCATGGCTGCGCAGATTACCGGCCAGAAGCGCGATATCGAATACGCGGTATTCTCGCTGAGCGATGCACGGGAAGACATCAGCATTGACGAAGCCGCCGTGCAGAAGTACTTCGACGAGCACGCGAAGGAATTCATGACCCGGGAGCGGGTCGTGGCGGAGTATATCGAACTCACACTGGAAGATTTCTTTCCCGAAGTCGACGAAGCCGAGATCAAGGCAGCCTATGCCGCAGAAATTGCCAAGGTGGAGGCTTCGACCAAGCGCCGAGCGGCGCACATCCTGCTTGAGACCGGCGACAAGCGCTCCGCCGAGGAGGCCAGAGCGCAGTTGGAGGCCTTGCGCCAGCGCATTGCGGCCGGTGAGGACTTCGCAGCCCTGGCCGGTGAATATTCGGAAGACCTCGGCTCCAAGGCGGCGGGCGGCGATCTCGGCTACAGCAGCGGCGACGCCTTTCCGGAGGCATTCGAGGCGGCACTGGCCACCCTGCAGCCCGGGGAAGTGTCGGCGCCCGTGGCAACCGAGGCGGGCTGGCATCTGATTCAGCTCACGGAGCAGGAGAGCAGCACGCCGGCGACCTACGAGGCGCGCCGCGATGCCATCGCCAGACAATGGCAGCAGTCCAAGGCCGAGCCACTGTATGCCGTCAAGCTGGAGGCGCTCAAGGACCTCAGTTTCAACGCCCCCGATCTGCAGTCCGTGGCGCAGGAACTCGGCCTGGCGCTGCATGAGTCGCCCCCCTTCGATCGCGACGGTGCGGATGCCGGACCGTTTGCCGATCAGCGGCTGGTCGCGGAGGCCTTTACCATGGGCGTACTCGAGGAGGGGGTGAACAGCGAGGTTATCGAGATCGCCCCCGACCACTCGGTGGTGTTGCGCCTGAAGCGTCGCATCGCGCCCGAACCGATTCCCTTTGACGAGGTGAGCGGCACCATCCGCGAAAAGCTGCAGCAGGACCAGGCCCGCAAACTGATGACAGAGCGGGCGCGCCAGCTGCGCGATGCTCTGCGCCAGGGCGAGGCGTTTGCAGCCATCGCTGACGCCCAGCAGTTAACCTACAAAAAATACACCGGCCTGAGCCGGGACAGTATTGAGGACGCCAACCCCGAGATCGTGGGGGCCGCCTTTCGGCTGAGCCCTCCGCTCGACGATAAGCCCGTAGTCGCCATCCGCAACCTGCAGAACGGCGACACCGCGCTTATCGTCGTGGACAAGGTTGTGCCCGGATCGGTGGATGAGATCGAAGACGAGAAGCGAGCCAACATGCAGCGTGTCTTGAGCCGTTACCGCTCTGAGCAGGTGCTGGAGGGATTCAGGGCCACGCTGCATGAAGGCGCAGATATCGAACTGCCGTGAGCAGTTCCGTCGGCGAACAGACAGGCCCGGATCGGTCGTCGCCGGCGACCCAATCCAGAGGAGATCGATAGTGTACAAGGTGCTCACCTACAACCAGATATCCGTCAAGGGTCTGGAACAGTTGCCACGTGATCGCTACGAGGTGGCCAGCGAGATTGCTCACCCGGATGGCATCATGCTGCGCAGCTACAAGCTGAGCCCGGAGGAGATCGGCCCCACGGTGCGCGCCATTGCCCGCGCCGGGGCCGGTGTCAACAACATACCCCTGGACGCCTGCACGGCTCGGGGTATTCCGGTATTCAATGCCCCCGGTGCCAACGCCAATGCGGTGAAGGAGTTGGTGGTGGCGGCGCTGCTGCTGGGATCGCGCGGCATCGTCGAGGGTATCGCGTATTGTGACGGCCTGAATCGCGACATGGATTACAAGTCCATGAACGCCCTGGTCGAAAAGGACAAGAAGCAGTTCAGCGGCAATGAGCTGGTGGGGCAGACCCTGGGCGTGGTGGGTCTCGGTGCCATCGGCTCGCGGGTGGCGAAGACGGCGCTGCGGCTGGGTATGGAAGTGATCGGCTTCGATCCCGCGCTCTCGGTGGAAGCTGCCTGGCGTCTGCCGAGCGAGGTCGTCAAGATGGAGCACATGGCGGCGCTGTTCGCTCGGGCGGACTACGTGACGCTGCACCTGCCGGCGCTGGAGTCGACTCGCAACCTGATCGATGCCGCGGCGCTGCGCGCGTTCAAGCCGGGGGCCGTGCTGTTGAACTTTGCCCGCGACGAGCTGGTCGATGCGCGGGCCGTGCGCGCAGCCCTTGAGAGCAAGCGCCTGCGCAAGTACATTTCCGACTTTCCCCACCCCGCGCTGCTGGGTGTGCCGGGCAATATCAGCATGCCGCATATCGGCGCGAGCACGGCGGAAGCGGAGGAGAATTGCGCGATCATGGTGGCTCAGCAGCTGCGGGATTTTCTGGAGAACGGCAATGTGGTCAACTCGGTCAATTTTCCCAGGCTGCAGTTGGAGCGGGCCGGTAGCGCCAGGCTGGCGGTGACCAACAGCAACGTCCCCAATATGCTCGGGCAGATAACCTCCGTGCTGGCCGACGCCGATATCAATGTCGTCGATCTGCTCAATAAGAGCCGCGACAGCATTGCCTACAACCTCATCGACGTCGAGACCGCGCCCAGCGACGATGTGCTGCAGCAGATCGCCGACATCGACGGCGTCATCAACGTGCGCCTGATCTAGTGCGCGGCGATGCCCGCTGACGCGGTAGAGAACATGCTCAGCCAGGTCGGGCACTTTGCCCGACCGCCGCTGGAGCGCTGGCATCCGCCGCTCTCGGGAGTCATCGATATCCGCATCGACGCCGATGGCCGCTGGTTTCATGAGGGCGTGTCGATGCAGCGGCAGGAGCTGGTAAAGCTGTTTGCCTCGATCCTGCGCTTTGAGGATGACGAGGGCTTCGTGCTGGTGACGCCGGTGGAGAAGTGGCGCATCCACGTGGAAGACGCCCCCTTTATCGCGACGGCAGTGGTTTCGCGCCAATGCGGGGGGCTGCCATGCCTGTGTTTTGCCACCAACGTGGGCGAGGAAGTGTGCGCGGATGCATCACATCCGCTATTTCTGCGCGTCAGCGATGGCGTGAGCAAGCCCTATCTCCAGCTTCGCCACGGTATCTGCGCCAAGTTGAGCCGGCCCGTCTACTACGAGCTGGCGGGCTTGGCGGCCACGCGTGACGGGCGCTACGGGGTCTGGAGCGGGGGAGTGTTTTTTCCGCTCGAGGCCTGACGTTGCCGCAGCCTTCAGTGGGGGCGGGCCCGGCCGCTATCCGGCGCGCCGGGCGCGATGCCTACATATTGGGATAGTTTGGTCCACCGGCGCCCTCGGGGACGACCCAGACGATATTCTGGGTGGGGTCCTTGATGTCGCAGGTCTTGCAGTGCACGCAGTTCTGGCCGTTGATCTGGAAACGCTTGGCCCCGTTGGGTTCTTCGATGACCTCGTAGACGCCTGCAGGGCAGTAGCGCTGCGCCGGCTCTGCGAAGCGCGGCAGATTGAAGTCGATGGGGACGCTGGCATCTTTCAGCGTCAGGTGGCAAGGCTGGTCTTCCTCGTGGTTGGTGTTCGACAGGAACACCGAGGACAGTCGGTCAAAGCTGATCTTTCCGTCCGGCTTCGGATACACGATCGCCTCGCACTGCGCCGCGGTCTTGAGCTGCTCATGGTCTGCGACCGGGTCGCCCAGGGTCCAGGGCACCCGTCCCTTCAGGAAATTGATGTCGATGATGGAGTAGGCAGAGCCGACGATGTTGCCCCACTTGTGCTGCGCGGGTCCGAAGTTGCGCTGCAGATACAGCTCCTGGTACAGCCAGGACTGCTTGAAGGTTTCATTGAAGTCGCTCAGCTCCTCGCCCGTTTTGCCGCTCGCAATGGCTTCGTGGATCGCCTCGGCCGCGAGCATGCCCGACTTCATGGCCGTGTGGCTGCCCTTGATCTTGGCGAAATTCAGCGTCCCGGCTTCACAGCCGGCCAGCAGTCCGCCGGGGAATGACAGCCGGGGCAGGGACTGGATGCCGCCCTTGGTAATCGCGCGCGCGCCGTAGGCCAGCCGGGTGCCGCCCTCCAGGTACTGCCGGATCACCGGGTGCTGCTTGAAGCGCTGGAACTCCTCGTAGGGGCTCAGGTAGGGGTTGTCGTAGCCCAGGTCGGTGACCAGGCCGACCGAGACTTCATCGTTCTCGAGGTGGTAAAGGAAGCCGCCGCCGAATGCGCCATGCTCGTCCAGTGGCCAGCCGGTAGCATGCACGACCAGGCCCTGGCGGTGCAGCTCCGGCTTGATCTTCCAGATCTCTTTGATGCCCAGGCCAAAATGCTGCGGCTCGCAGTCGCTGCGCAGGTCGAATTTTTCCATCAGGCGCTTGCCGAGGTGGCCGCGGGCGCCCTCGGAAAAAATCGTGTACTTCGCCCGCAATTCCATGCCCGGCGTGTAGCTGTCCTTGTGGGAGCCGTCTGCCGCGACACCCATGTCGCCGGTGATGATCCCGGCGACCTTACCGCTGTCGTCGTAGAGCACCTCGGCCGCCGCAAAGCCCGGATAGATCTCGGCGCCCATGCCCTCCGCCTGCTCACCCAGCCAGCGGCACAGATTGCCGAGGCTGATAATATAATTGCCCTCGTTGTGCATGGTCTTGGGCATGATGAAGTTGGGTACCTTGATGGCGCTGTCCTGGCTGCGCAGTACGTAGACCTCATCGCCGGTGACGGGGGTATGCAGAGGGGCGCCCATCTCCTGCCAGTCGGGGAACAGCTCGTTGAGCGCAGTGGGTTCGAAAACGGCGCCGGAGACGATGTGAGCGCCTACCTCGGAACCCTTTTCGACCACGCACACGCTGATGTCCTGCCCCGTTGCGGCGCTCAGCTGGCGCAGGCGGCAGGCCGCCGCAAGGCCGGCCGGGCCGGCGCCGACGATGACGACATCGAACTCCATCGATTCACGTTCCACAGTGCATTTCCTCTTTTGGTGGAGGCTGGGTTGTGGGTCAAAGTCCCATGCCCGCATCCCATGCTCGAAGCTTGTGCCGACGCAGCATCCGGTGGCCAGCCTGGATAATAAAAAGCGGGCAATTATAACTGCTTCGGGCGGCAGGGGCGAATGAGCATTATGTAAGATGGTCCGCCATGCCGGGGCCGCGGGCTTGAGCAACGTTGCGCGGGGCGCCACGGCGATGCGCCGGGCACTGGCAGCAGCGCCCGGCACATGGGCATCGCCCGCCTGAAAGTGGCTGGCCACTATTGACCTCGGCGCCATTTGAGGTCACCATACCGGCCCGTCTTTCATTGCCTGCCGTTGGTCGTTCCGTGCTTGCGACAGGCCTGGCGACCCCCTCAATTCAATCAAGAGTGGACAAACTATGAAGGTTCTCGTCGCGGTCAAGCGAGTGGTTGATTACAACGTAAAAGTCCGTCCTAAATCTGATGGCTCCGGCCCCGATCTGGCCAATGCCAAGATGGCGATCAATCCGTTTTGTGAAATCGCCGTCGAGGAAGCTGTCCGGCTGAAAGAAAAAGGGGTGGCGACCGAGGTCGTGGCCGTGTCCGTCGGCGGCAAGGCCTGCCAGGAGCAGATTCGCACCGCGCTCGCGCTGGGCGCGGACCGCGGCGTGCAGATCGACGTCGAGGGTGAGGCGCAGCCGCTGGCGGTCGCCAAGCTGCTCAAGGCGCTGCTCGACAAGGAGGGTGATTCACTGGTCATTCTCGGCAAGCAGTCCATCGACGGCGACAACAATCAGACCGGGCAGATGCTCGCGGCGCTGGCGGGTATCGCTCAGGGTACCTTTGCGTCCGAACTCGTCATCGAGGGCGACAAGGTCAAGGTGACGCGCGAGGTCGATAGCGGCCTGCAGACGATCGAGTTGACGCTGCCGGCAGTGGTCACAGCCGATCTGCGCCTGAACGAGCCGCGCTATGCCTCGCTGCCCAATATCATGAAGGCGAAGAAGAAGCCACTGGAGGTGCTGACGCCGGCCGACCTCGGCGTCGAGGTGGTCGCTACCATCAAAACGCTCAAGGTTGAACCGCCGGCGGAGCGCAAGGCGGGTGTCAAGGTTGAATCCGTTGAGCAGCTGGTGGACAAACTCAAGAACGAAGCAAAGGTGATCGGATGAGTATTCTCGTAGTTGCGGAACACGACAATTCTTCATTAAAGGGCGCCACCCTCAACACGCTGGCAGCGGCCGCGAAGATGGGCGGTGATATCTCCGTGCTGGTAGCGGGGCAGGATTGTTCAGCGGTGGCGGATGCCGCCGCCAAGGCTGCGGGCGTCAGCAAGGTGCTGCTGGCGGATAATGCCGCCTACGGGCACCAGCTGGCAGAAAATCTGGCCCTGCTGGTCGCGGATCTGGGCAAGTCCTTCACGCATATCCTGGTGCCTGCTACGACAACGGGTAAGAACTTCATGCCCCGCGTCGCTGCGCTGCTGGATGTCGGGCAGATCTCTGAGGTCATCAGCGTGGAAAGCGCCGACACCTTCAAGCGGCCGATCTATGCCGGCAACGTCATCGCCACGGTCCAGTCTGCCGACCCGATCAAAGTGATCACCGTGCGCAGCACGGCCTTCGACCCGGTCGCAGCGACGGGTGGTTCGGCGACGATCGAGGCGGTCGCTGCGGTGCATGATGCCGGTGTCTCAAGCTTCGTCGGCGAGGAGGTCGTGAAATCGGACCGTCCCGACCTGACGGCTGCCAGCATTGTCGTCTCCGGGGGCCGCGGTATGCAGAGCGGCGATAACTTCGAACTGCTGTACAAGGTCGCTGACAAGCTCGGTGCGGCGGTCGGCGCCTCGCGGGCGGCGGTGGATGCGGGTTTTGTGCCCAACGATATGCAGGTCGGCCAGACGGGTAAGATCGTTGCCCCCGATCTCTATATCGCGGTTGGCATCTCCGGCGCCATTCAGCACCTTGCCGGCATGAAAGACAGCAAGGTGATCGTGGCCATCAACAAGGATGAGGACGCTCCCATCTTCCAGGTCGCCGATTATGGCCTGGTTGCCGACCTCTTCGAGGCTTTGCCTGAGCTAGAGCAGCAACTCTAGCGAGTGAAGTGAAAAAGCCGGCTCCTGCCGGCTTTTTTGATGCGGGACATCGCTGGTTTCGCAGTGGCGGGGCTGGCGGGGAAACTACGGATGAAGAGAGGTAGGGCATGAGGGTAATGGTGGCGTTGCTGGGCATGTGGTTCAGCGCAGCGTTGTGGGGAGCGGACGTCGTCGTGGACGAATCCTATGTCCGCTTTGTCAGTATCAAAAAGAATGCGATCGCCGAAGTCAGCGAGTTCAGCCGCATCAAGGGTAGCCTGAGCAGCGAGGGCGAGTTCAGGCTCGATGTCGACCTGTCGTCGGTCGCCACGCAGATCGATGTGCGCGACCAGCGCATGCGCGATTTTCTGTTCGAGACGGTCCGCTTCCCTGCGGCCACCGTGCAGGGGCGGGTCGATGTCAAGCCCATCGATGCCCTCGCCGTAGGTCAGGAATTGACCGTGCCCGTCAAGGCGATGCTGACGCTGCATGGCTTCCAGCAGGAGCTGCAGGCCGATGTCCGCATGGTGCGACTGGCCTCGGGCGCTCTGCGGGTTACCACCGTGAACCCGCTGCTGCTCTCGCTCAAGGATTTCGGTCTGGAGGAGGGCGTCGACAAGCTCCAGGCGCTGGCTGAATTGCCCAGCATTGCGCGGGTGGTGCCGGTGTATTTTTCGCTGCTGTTCCAGTAGCCGCTGCGTCAGTCCCTGCGCAGGCGGTCCGACACGGCGATGGGCGTCGGATAGTTCAGGACCACGATATAGCTCGATAGCAGGAACGTGAGGATGGCGGCGGCCTGGATGGCGTGCGACGCCGCCTTGCCCAGCAGGCCATGGCTGACCGCCAGATAGGCGATCAACAGCGAGAATTCGCTGATCTGGCCCAGCCTGAAGCCGACGTCCCAGGCCAGGTCCCGGCGCTCGCTCGTGCGGCGCAGCAGCGCGCGAAAGACCAGTGGCTTGCCGCCGAGCACGAGCGCTGCCAGCACTGCGGCCGGCAGCCAGATCGACGGCAGGGTCGACAGGTCGAAGGCGGCGCCGACGGAAAAGAAGAACATAATCAGAAAGAAGTCGCGCAGCGGCCGCAGGCTGGTGGCGATGAACTGCGCGATCGGGCTGGTGGCGATGCTGATGCCCGCGATGAAGGCCCCGATCTCAGAGGACAGCCCCAGCGTGTGGGCGAGTTCGCCCATGCCGAGGCACCAGCCGATAGCGAGCAGGAAGATGTATTCCTGGAAGCGGTCGAAGCGGCGGATCAGCGGCAGCAGCAGTGCCCGCACCATGCCGAGGGCGAAGGCAATCAGCAGGGGCAGCGCCAGAAACACCTTGGCGAGGTCCAGCGGGTCGAACTGCCCGTCCTCGCCGCTCATCAGGATCAGCAGGATCAGAATGGCCAGCATGTCCTGGATCAGCAGTATGCCCACGATCAGTTCACCCATGCGGCGGTGATGCAGGACGGTGGTCGGCAGCAGCTTGATGCCGATTATCGTGCTGGAAAACATCATCGCCGCGCCGATGATCACGGCGTCGGTCTGCGGGAAATCAAACGCGCGACCGACCCCGTAGCCGGTCAGCGCAAAGACGGCGGAGCTCAGCAGGGTCACCGGCAGGGCCTTTCGGATCACCGCCAGCAGCGCCTGAGGTTGCATATCCAGGCCGAGCAGGAACAGCAGAAACAGAATCCCCACGTGGGCGATATCGGCCAGCAGGCGCATATCGCTGACCCACGCGAGCCCGAAGGGGCCGGCCAGGGCCCCGGCAAAAATGTAGGCGACCAGCAGCGGCTGGCGCGCATAGAGCGACAGCGACGCCAGTACCGCGGCGCCGCTGAAGATGACGAAGATGGAAAAGGTGAGTGAACCTTCAGTCAACGGCGGGGCCTCTTGCGCAGCAAAGTGGTCGGCGGTCGGATCCTGGCTGGCTCGACGCCGACCTCAGGGGCCCGGCAGTGCCGTGCCCCTGCCTCGGCGCCTAGCCGCGGCGGCGGAACAGGGGTAGCGGCTGGTCAACGGCCGCCTGGTAGGTTTCGGAAAAGTCACCAAAAGCCTCCAGGCAGGCTGCCGGATCCTGGTCGTGGCGCAGCGCGAAGCTGTTGAAGCCGCAGCGCTTCAAGTAGAACAGTTGATCCCTCAGCACGTCGCCTACCGCACGCAATTCGCGCTGGAAGCCGTACTGCTCGCGCAGGCGCCTGGCGCTGGAATAGCCCCTGCCGTCGGAAAAGACCGGGAAATTGATGGCGACGACGTCCAGCCGCGCCAGGTCCTGGGCGATTCTGGCAGGGTCTTCGGCGCTGTCAAGCCATACGCCCAGTGGCGCGCGCCCGGCCAGGCCGTCCCGGCGGGCTTCCCATGCGGTCAGCGGCAGCAGCACGCGGCCCGCCGGCAGCGCTGCGTCCGCCGCCAGTTCGGTGAGCACCGTCCAGTCGTTGCCGACGATCTGGCCGTCCCTAATTAACGCTTGCATATGCGCGCTCCTTGAATGGATTCAAACCAACGCGGCGGAATGTCTCCAGAAAACTCTCCTCGTCGCCGCGCAGTTCGACATAGGTTTCCAGCAATGTCTCGATCACGGCCGGCACCTCCTCTGCAGTAAAGGAGGGACCCAGGATCTCCCCGATCGATGCATCCTTGCCGGCGTTGCCGCCCAGGGACACCTGATAGTACTCCCGCCCCTTTTTGTCCACGCCCAGGATGCCGATATTGCCGACGTGATGGTGCCCGCAGGCGTTCATGCAGCCGGAGATATTGAGATCGATCTGGCCGATGTCGTACAGGTAGTCCAGGTCATCGAAGCGCCGCTGGATGGCTTCGGCAACCGGTATCGACTTGGCGTTGGCCAGGGCGCAGTAATCGCCGCCGGGGCAGCAGATGATATCCGTCAGGTGGCCGATATTGGGCGTCGCCATCGCCAGCTCCCGCGCGCGCTGCCATACCGCGAACAGATCCCGCTTGCGGACGTCTGCCAGCACCACATTCTGCTCGTGGGTGGTGCGGATTTCGCCATAGGAGTAGCGGTCCGCCAGGTCGGCGAGGGCATCCATCTGGGTGTCGGTGATATCGCCCGGCGCAAAGCCCGTCGCTTTCAGGGAGAGGTTGACGATGGCATAGCCCGGCTGGCGATGGGCGACGACATTGTGCTGCAGCCAGGTCGCGAAGGCGGGGTCCGCGCTGACCTGCGCCCGCAGGGCGGTCTCTTCGGCCAGTGTGTCCATGCGTTCATAGTCGGGCGCTGTAAAGAAGGCCCTGGTGCGCGCGATGGCGTCCTCGGTCAGTGTGCTGGGGCCACCCCGCAGGCGCGCCCACTCGGCCTCGACGGCGTCGCGGAACCGCTCGGCCCCCATGGCCCGCACCAGGATCTTGATGCGGGCCTTGTATTTGTTGTCGCGGCGCCCGTGCTGATTGTAGATGCGCAGGATGGCCTCGAGGTAGGTCAGCAGGTGCTCCCTGGGCAGGCGTTCGCGGATCAGCGTGCCGATCACCGGGGTGCGCCCGAGGCCGCCGCCCACGAATACCTTGAAGTCCGCCTCGCCGTCCTCTCCGCGCACCAGCTCGAGGCCGATATCGTGGAAGGCGGTGGCCGCCCGGTCCAGCTCGGAGCCGCACACGGCGATCTTGAATTTGCGCGGCAGGAAGGCGAACTCCGGATGAAAGGTGGACCACTGCCGGATGATCTCGCACCAGGGGCGGGGGTCTTCGATCTCGTCGGGCGCCACCCCGGCGAATTGGTCGGTCGTGACATTCCGTATGCAGTTGCCGCTGGTCTGGATGGCGTGCATCTCCACGGTCGCGAGTTCGGCCAGAATGTCGGGCACCTGCTCGAGCTGCGGCCAGTTGAACTGGACGTTCTGGCGGGTGCTGACATGGGCGTAGCCCTTGTCGTACTTGCGCGAGATGTGCGCGAGCATGCGCAGCTGCGACGAGGACAGCATGCCATAGGGGACGCTCACGCGCAGCATGGGGGCCAGGCGCTGAATATAGAGGCCGTTCTGCAGCCTCAGGGGCAGAAACTCCGACGCGCTCATCTCGCCCGCCAGAAAACGCGCAGTCTGGCCCCGGTATTGCCGGACCCGCTCGTTCAGAATCTGCTGGTCTATGGTGTCGTAAACGTACATGATGTGGATAAACCTGTTTGCCGTGGTTGCCAACAGGGTGAGCCGGTCATGATGGCTACCTGGTCAGCGGGGGAAGGGCGCAGTGGTGCATAGTCCTGGAGAGCGCGAAAGTTACCAGAAACGGGCACACTTTAAAAATACTGATTTTTTATAACCATATTGTCTAAACGCCCGTGCCGCCAGTGGCGCGCCAGCGTTGGCAGCCGAGCGGATGGCGTTGGCCCGGCGCGGTGCGCGGGCGGCCGCGTCTGGCGGGCTTGTGTGGGTACTGGTGACAGGGCATAATGCCGGCCGTTTTACCGATCATGCGGGGGAAGAGACTGTGGACCAACAGAACAATCAGGCGCTCGCCGAGAGAGAAGCGGACAATCGGGCCGATGCCATGGCGATGCTCGCCATCATCGTGCTGGTCGTCGCTACGGCCGTCCTGTGGGTGTCCGGGCATTAATCGCGAACGAATCGCGAGCGCCTCTGGTCAATTGGCGGTCGACAGTACCGCGTTGACCACGCCGATGACGGTCAGGATAAAAACCAGGGTAAATATTATCCCGGTCGCGATGAACACAATCGGCTTCCCGTGCTGAAAGTCGCGGTGCCGGTTCTCCTTGCTCTGCACGCCAAATGCGGCGGCCAGTACGCTGCCAACCACCTGTTTCAGACTGGGCGCCTTGCCGTTGCTGGCGTCGTCCGTTGCGGGTTCGTCGTTGTGAGCCATGCGGTCTCCTGTTGCTTCGGTGATGGCGGCTTGCTCGCTGCGTAATGGCCACCCGTGCGGAGCGCGGCCGGCCGCGTGCCGCCTGATGGCGTCGTCGCAGTGACCGTCCTCGGGCTTTCTGCGAGCGGCATCGGTGGCTTGCGCACAGCGTGCGCCAGTATATCAGCATTGTCGCAAGGGCGGCAGTCCGCGCCAATAACCTACCAAAATACTCGGAAATAAATTATGATGTGCCCTCGACTGGGAGGGCATGGGTTCTATGGTCAATATCACTATCACTGAATCCGCACAGGAGTACCTGGCGGGGTTGTTGAGCAAGCAGGGTGAGGGTGTGCTCGGTGTTCGCATGTTCGTGAACCAGCCGGGCACGCCAGCGGCTGAGACCTGCATCGCCTACTGTCGGGAAGGCGACGATGGCGACGATGACGAGACGCTGCAGTACGGCGCATTTACCGCTTATTTCGAAAAGCGCAGCGTGCCCTTTCTGGATGAGGCCCTGGTCGATTATGCGTCGGACAAGTTCGGCGGGCAGCTGACCATCAAGGCGCCCAACTCCAAGATGCCGCGTATCTCGGATGACAGCCCGCTGGAGGACCGCATCAACTATATCCTCCACAATGAGGTCAACCCGTCCCTGGCGTCCCACGGCGGGCAGGTGAGCCTGGAGGAGATCTCCGAGGACGGCTACGCCATCCTTCGCTTCGGCGGCGGCTGCCAGGGCTGCGGCATGGTTGACGCGACGCTCAAGGGCGGCGTCGAGCGCACCCTGATGGAGCAGGTTACCGGTCTGGCCGGCGTGCGTGACGTCACCGACCATTCCTATCGCGAGAACGCCTATTTCAAATAGGCGCTGGTGGACGGTGGCGGTTGCCCCGGGGCGCCGGCGTTCATGGGCCGGCCGCCATCGCCGCAACGGGCGCCACCGCGGGCGCCGCCCGCTCAGCTGCTGGCGGTGAGCCGCGCCGGCAGCGTGTCGTGCAACTTCTCCCGCATGCTGCGCAGCGCGGCTGCCGTGGTCTCCCAGTCGATGCAGGCGTCGGTAATCGACACGCCGTAGCGCAGGTCGTCGAGCCGCTCCGGTATCCGCTGGTTGCCGGCTTCAAGATGGCTTTCTATCATCGCGCCGATGATCGACCGGTTGCCCTCAAGAATCTGGTTGGCGACGTTGTCGAGCACCAGCGGCTGCAGATTGTGGTCCTTGTTGGAGTTGGCGTGGCTGCAGTCGACCATGATGTTGGGCGCGAGTCCGGCCCGCTGCAGCTCCTGTTCGCAAACCCGGATGTGCACGGAGTCGTAGTTGGGGCCGGCCGTGCCCCCGCGCAGCACCAGATGGGCGTAGCGATTGCCCCTGGTGCAGATGACGGCCACCTGTCCCGCGCCGTTGATGCCCAGAAAGCGGTGCGGGCTGGATACTGACTGCAGCGCGTTGATGGCGACGTTGAGGCTGCCGTCGGTGCCGTTCTTGAAGCCGACCGCAGAGGAGAGGCCGCTGGCCATCTCGCGGTGGGTCTGGGACTCGGTGGTTCTGGCGCCGATGGCCGACCAGCTGATGAGGTCCTGCAGATACTGGGGCGAGATCGGGTCGAGCGCCTCGGTCGCGGTGGGCAGGCCCAGTCCGGTGATGTCCAGCAGCAGCTTGCGGCCGATGCGCAGGCCCTCCTGTATCTTGAACGAGTCGTCGATGTAGGGGTCGTTGATGAGCCCTTTCCAGCCTACGGTGGTGCGCGGCTTCTCGAAGTAGACCCGCATGACGATGTAAAGCGTGTCGGACAGTTCATCGGCCAGCCGCTTCAGGCGCGTGGCGTATTCCATGGCCGCGTCCACATCGTGGATGGAGCAGGGGCCGACGACGACGAAGATGCGGTGGTCTCTGCGGTCGAGTATATTCCGCACGACGGCCCGGCTCTGCGTGACGGTGGCCAGGGAGCGCTCGCTGATGGGCAGCTCCGCCTTGAGCTCGGCAGGCGGCACCAGCACTTTCTGGGAATCGACGTTGATATTGTCTACGGCAACTTCATTCATGGGGGATGATCGAGGCGTCAGATGGCAAAGGGGGCAATTGTAGAGAAAAATTGCCGGCTCTGCGAGGCTTGCGTCAGATCCGCTCAGCGCCGCAGCAGCACCACCTTGAAACCGTCCCGTCGCCGCAGTTCCTCGGCGCAGCGAAAGGTGTCGCGGGCTTTGGCCTCCAGCCCGATAAACTGGTTGACCACGAACAGGGCCGCGCCGTTCCTGGTCAGATGGGTCGCTGCGGCGGCCAGAAAGCTGCCGGTGATGTCGTGGCTGGTGGCAAAGCCCTGATGAAAAGGTGGGTTGCACAGGACCAGATCAAACTGCTCCGGCAGCTGCTGCGCGCAATCGTCCGCCACCACGCGGCCCGGCACCGCGCACAGCGAGAAGTTCTGCCGGCAGGCGGCGATGGCGGCAAGGTTGTTGTCGGTGGCCACGAAGCGGGCCTCCATCAGGCCGGACGCCATGACCGAGAGGTAGCCGTAGCCACAGCCAAGGTCGAGCACCTGGGGCGAGGGCGGCAGCCGCGGCGCCTCCACCAGCCACTGGGCGAGGCACTCGATCAGCAGGGCGCTGCCCCGGTCGACCTTCTGCCACCCGTAAATGCCGGGTTTGCTGCACAACGTGATGTCGCCGATGGCCACGGTCGGGCGCAGGTCGCGGTAGTCGTCGTCTGCCAGTCGCGCGCCCGGCCGGCTGCCGCGATGGATGCTGCAGGCGGTCACGCCGCCCCGCCCACGCCGACGGCTGTGGTCCCCGCCCAGGCGCTCGGCGGCCTTGGCGGCGTAGGTGTTAAGACCTTCGTTCTTATGGCCGATCAGCACCAGCCGGCCCCCCGGCGCCAGCAGCCGGGCGGAGGCATTGATGATGTGGTGGACCAGGGCCTTTTCCTTCGATATCCGATAGCCGATGGTGTCGAAAGCGCCGTCGGGGAACGCGTCGGCATCGAAGTCGTTGCAGGTGACGTTCCCACCGCTGGCGGCCAGGGCGCGCCCCAGATCGACGCGGTTGGTGAGATAGCGGACCCGGCGCCCGGCGGCCGCTTGCGGCAACTGGGCGGCGTCGACATTCTCGTCGATGACCAGCAGCGTCGGGTCATTGCCTTCGTCCAGCAGTTCCCGCAGCAGCTCGTAGAGGGGGTCGGGCGCCGCCATCAGCCTACGCTCTCGATTTCCGTTGCGGTCAGGGGCCGATAGCGGCCCGGGGCGAGGCCGTCGTCCAGGAGGATGGCGCCGATGGCGCTGCGGTGCAGTCGGATCACTTCGCTGCCGACGGCGGCCATCATGCGCTTGACCTGATGATACCGGCCCTCGCTGATGGTCAGCTGAGCCCGCTGCGGTGACAGGATGACCAGCCGGGCTGGCCGGGTCCGGCAGTTTTCCGGCTGCAGCACGATGCCGCGCTCGAACACCTCGATCGCGCCGGGGTCGATCGGGGTGGCGGTCTCCAGCAGGTAGACCTTGCCGCAGTCCTTGCGCGGACTGGTGACCTGGTGGTTCCACTGCCCGTCGTCGGTGAGCAGGAGCAGCCCCGTGGTATCCCGATCGAGCCTGCCGACGATCTGCAGCCGCTCCCGGTTCGGTTCATCGAGCAGATCGAGCACGGTGGGCCGATGGCCGTCGCGCGTGGCGCAGATGTAGCCCTCGGGCTTGTGCAGCATGAAGTAGCGCCCGGCGGGACTGGCCAGCGCCTGGCCGGAGAGCGCGACGCGGCTGTCGGTTGCCACGTGCCAGCCCGGCGCCGTGACCCTGGCGTCGTCGACGGTGACGTCCCCCGCTCTGATGGCCGCGCGCGCCTGCTTGCGCGTCATGTCGCAGGCCGCGGTCAGGTACTTGTCGAGCCGCATGCCTAGAGGCTGTGCTGGTGGCGGATATGGGCGAGCAAGCCATCGATGGCCTGCTCCATGATGCCGATGATTTCGCCGAAATGCTCGGCGGACTGGTAGTAGGGGTCGGGGATCTGGCTGGAACCATCGTGCTCGCAGTAGTCCATCAGCAGTTTGATCTCGCCTTCGAAATGTGCCGGACGCCAGGCTTCGACGTTGATCAGATTGGTGCGGTCCATGGCGATGATGTAGTGGAAGCGCTCGTAATCGTCGTCCGCTATCTGCCGCGCGAACTGGTCGCTGAGGTCGTAGCCGGCAGCGCTGGCGGCGGCTCGCGCGCGCGGGTCGGCGGGCTTGCCGACGTTGAAGGCCGCGGTGCCGCAGGAGTCGGCGAAGATGGCGTCCTCCAGGCCCAGCTGGCGCGCCTTGTGTTCCAGGATGCCCTGGGCGGTCGGTGATCGGCAGATGTTGCCGAGACACACAAAGAGGACTCCAACGGCCATGCGGCCTCCGATCGATGAGCTGGGTGGTGGCAGGGGCGCCGGCTATAGTAGGATGGGTCGCTTATTAAACACGCTGCAAGCGGGAAGCTCAATATGCCGCCCTCCATTGTCATCCTGACCGGCGCCGGCGTTTCGGTGGAGTCGGGACTGCCGAGTTTCCGCGGCAGCGGCGGGCTCTGGCGCGACCTGCGCCTGGACGATGTGGCGACACCCCGGGCTTTTCGAGCCGACCCCGCGCTGGTACAGGCTTTCTACAACGAGCGGCGCCGCCAGTTGCGCTCCGGGGCGGTGCGGCCCAATGCCGCGCATCGGGCACTGGCGCGTCTGCAGCGCGAGTGGCCGGGCGCATGCCTGCTCGTCACCCAGAACATCGACGATCTCCATGAGCGGGCCGGCAGCCGTCAGGTGTGTCACATGCACGGCGAACTGCTGCGCAAGTTCTGCGATCGCTGCCGCGCCGGGTATCCTGCGCTGGAGGACATCCGCACGGATGAGCGCTGCCCGCAGTGCCAGGGGCTCGGCAGTCTGCGGCCGGATGTCGTGTGGTTCGGCGAGGTGCCGCGGCACCTGCCGGAGATAGAGGCGGCGCTGGCGGCGTGCGATCTGTTTCTGGCCATCGGCACCTCCGGGGTCGTCTATCCGGCCGCCGGATTTGTCCAGCAGGCCCGGCGCGCCGGTGCCCACACCATGGCAGTCAACCCCGATGCCGACGGGATTGAGGGTCTCTTTGCCGAACACCTCCGCGGCCCGGCGGGGGATGTTGTCCCGCCGCTGGTGGAGCGGCTGATCGCGAGCGCCCGCTGATAGCGGCCGTCTTCTCCGGCGGCCGGCGAAGCGCCCCGCGAATCGCCCCGCGAGTTTGATATCGTGCGCTGAAGCCGGTAACCTTGGCCGCCAGAATAATAGCGATAATATTGTGTGCCCGTGATGCTCAAGACTTTCGCATTCCGCAATCAGCTTGGCATTATCTTCAGCGTAGGGATACTGCTGCTGGCGCTGACGTCGACCCTGGTGACGTCCGGGTTGATCGGCCGCAACCTCAAGGGGCGCCTCGTCACCGAGGGGTTGAAACTCACCGAGAATTTTGCCGAGCAGAGCGCGGCGGCGCTGCTGTTGCAGAACGATGACCACGCCGCTGAAGTCGCGGCCGCGTTCCTGTCGTTCCCCGATGTCCAGAGCGTCGAGATCCTCGCCTCGGACCGGCGGCGCGTGTACGCTCTCGGCCCGCAGCTGGACGGGCCCGATGCCGCTGCGCGCTGGCCGGAGTCAGTGGCCATCAGTGGCGAGACTCCGGCAGCCTGGCAGTTCGTGTCGCCCGTGTATCCGGGGCACGACACTGACCGCGGCGCGGCCTTTGACGATGGCCGCCGGGGCGAGGTGATCGGCTACGTGCGGCTGGCCATGGGCAAAGACACCCTCAATACCATGGCCAGCGGCATCTTCCGCTACAACCTGCTGGTCTCCATGGGGCTGGCTGTGCTGCTGCTGCTGGTGCTGCTGATGATCACCGGCCGCATCATGCGCCCGCTGCGGGACCTCGCCGGTATCATGCGCAGGGCCGAGGCGGGAGAAAAGGGGGTGCGCGCGCGCTTGCAGGGCGCCAGCGACATCCGCGATATGGAGAGTGCCTTCAACACCATGATGAACGTGCTGGGGGGGCGCGAAGAGGCCTTGAAGCAGGCGCGCGATCGGGCACTGGAGTCGGCACGCGCCAAGGCCGAATTTGCAGCCAACGTCAGCCACGAACTGCGCACGCCGATGAACGGCGTGCTGGGCATGCTCGATCTGCTCGCCGACGCCGCGGACGAGCGGAAGCGACGCGACTACATCGATGTCGCCAGGTCCTCGGCGCAGTCGCTGCTCACGCTGATCGACGAACTGCTGAGTTTTGCCAAGAACGAGGCAGGCAAGAGCAACCTGGAACTGCGGGAATTTCGCCTGGAGCAGAAGCTCGAGGAAATCATTGCCCTGCTGGGTCCGCAGGCGCAGGCCAAGGGCCTGGACTTTGCCTATGTGACCGCCCCGGGCCTGCCCTCCGCTTATGTCGGGGACATCGAGCGCATCGGCCAGGTGCTGCTCAACCTGTGCGGCAATGCCATCCGGTTCACCCGCCGGGGCTATGTCGCGATCGAGGTCGCCGCCACCGAGGTCAGCGCCGGGCGCTGCACGCTGCGCTTTGCCGTGGGCGATACCGGCACGGGCATCGGCAGAGAACAGCAGAGCCGCATCTTCGAGGCCTTCTCCCAGGCCGATGAATCCACTACCAGGGAATTCGGCGGCACCGGGCTGGGTCTGGCGATCTCGCGACAGCTGGTGCATCTCATGGGTGGCGAGATCGGCGTCGACAGCCAGTTGGGTTCCGGCAGCCGCTTCTGGTTCAGCATACCGCTGCTGCGTGCGGCTGGCGGTGTGGAGCAGCTTGCGACGCTGCGCCTCAAACAGCGACCGCTGCGGGTTCTGGCCGTCGACAACTGTGACCTGGTGCGGCGCAGTGTCGGCTGCCTGTGCGACCGCTACGATACCCCTCACGACGTCGCCGGTTCCTGGAAAGAGGCCGAGCACAAACTGCAGGTCGCCGCGCAGGGCGTGCCGTTCAACGTGCTGCTGGTCGATGAATGCCTGGATGGTGGCCGCGGTATCGAGCTGGTGGAGCATGCGCGGTGTCATCCCAGCTATGCCTCCCTGCACTGCCTGGTGATGAGCCGTCACACCGCAGGTCCCGCCGGCGCGGGGTGGGTCAGGGTGGCCAAACCGGTGCAGCACGACGCGCTGCTGGCCGCCATCAACCGCTGCCTCGAAGGCGCGGACCAGCCAGCCGGCGCCGTGCCGGCGCCGGCCGCGCCGGACCCGACGCAGCAGCTGTTCGAGGGCTGCCGCGTGCTGGTGGTCGAGGACGACCGGGCCAATCAACTGGTGGTGGTCGCCATGCTCGAGACTATGGGCTGCAGCGCCGATGTGGTCCCTAACGGCCGCGAGTGCCTTGAGCAGATCGCCAGGGACAGCTATGACCTGGTGCTGATGGACTGCCATATGCCGGAGCTTGATGGCTACCGGACCACGGCCATTATTCGCGATTTTGAGGCCGACAACAGCCACCTCCCGGTCATCGCCATGACGGCGAACGTGCAGGATGGGGAAGCACAGAAATGCCTGGCTGCGGGTATGGACGATTTTCTGGCCAAGCCGCTCTCCAGGGACGGGCTCAGACAGAAGCTGCGGCGGTGGCTGCCGCTCGATCAGCCCATCGCGCTGTCAACGGTGGACAGCGGGGCCTGCTGGCGGACCGGTGAGCTGCCGCTCCCGGCCACGCAGGCGGCCAATGACAGCCCGGTTGTCAGCCTGCCGGTGCTGCAGACCCTGTACGGGCAGCTGGGAAGCGCGCTCGACGCCATACTGGAGGCGGTGGCGGAGGACCTGCCGGGCTATCTCGCAGACCTGGCGGCGGCGCTGCAGCGCCAGGATGCGGCACGGGCGGCGGATATCGCTCACACGGTCAAGGGCAGCGCCGGCAATATCGGCGCCACCCGGCTGGTCGAGGCCAGCGCCCGGCTGGAGCGGCATGCACGCGATGGCGTGGTGGCGCAGGGGCACCTGCATGCGGTGCTGACCGCGGCGGATGCGGTGTTGTCGCTGCTCGCAGGCGACGAGCTGCGCCGGCAACTCGCTGCGGCGGCGCCGCCATCGGTGACTGCGCCGGTGCTGGACGAGCGCCAGCCAGGCGGTGGGCAGGCCCACATTCTGATCGTCGATGACGATCGTGGTTCGCGCCTGGCCATGGCGGAGGTGCTGCGCCGGGAGGGATACCGGGTGGATGAGGCCGGGGACGGCGCGCAGGCACTGAGCTTCTGCCAGCAGCAGACGCCTGACCTCATACTGATGGATGCGGTGATGCCGCAGCTGGACGGCTTCACCGCCTGTGCGCGTCTGCAGGAGCGGCCCTTGTCCGGCAGTGTGCCCGTGCTGATCATCACGGCGCTCGATGACGAGGCGTCGATCAGCAAGGCGTTCGCCTGCGGCGCCATCGACTACATCGCCAAGCCGGTCAATTTCTGGGTGTTGAGCCGGCGCATCAATCACCTCGTGCAGGCGCGCCACGCGCAGCGGCATGTGCATCGCCTGGCCTATAACGATACGCTCACCGGCCTGCCCAACCGCGTCATGTTCAACGAGCGCATCCGTGAGGCGATGGGGCGCAGTCGCGGCTCATCCAGTGCGCTCGCCGTGCTGTTTCTGGACCTCGATCGCTTCAAGCTGGTGAATGACACCCTGGGCCATGAGACCGGCGACCTGCTGCTGAAGTATTTTTCAGAGCGGGTGCAGCGGTGCCTGCGCAGGGGCGACATGGTGGCGCGCTTTGGCGGCGATGAGTTCACCATCCTGCTGGAGCGCGTCAAGTCCAGGGAGACGGTGTGCCAGGTGGCTGAAAAAATCCACGAACAACTGTCGCGGCCGTTTGTCTTCATGGGCAGGGAAATGTTCGTCAGCACCAGCATCGGGGTGGCGCTCTACCCCGATCACGGCGAAGACATCGGCACCTTGCTGAAGCATGCGGATATGGCGATGTACCGCGCCAAGAAGCTCGGTGAGAGTTACCGCTTCTATGAGGGCCAGATGGCGCTGGATGCGGGTCGGCGCCTGCAACTCGAAAGCGACCTGCGCGGCGCGCTTGACCGGGAAGAATTCGAGATCTTCTATCAGCCGCAGGAGCACCTCGGCAGCGGCGAGATTGCCGCCGTCGAGGCGCTGCTGCGCTGGCGCCACCCGGAGCGCGGCCTGATCGGCCCCGAGGAGTTCATCGATCTGGCCGAGGAGACAGCCCAGATCGTCCCGCTGGGTGAGTGGGTGCTGCGCCAGGTCTGTGCGCAGCTGCAGAGCTGGCGGGCGCAGTGGCGCTGCGGCTTCCGGGTGGCGGTCAACCTCTCCTGCAAGGAGCTCGTGCAGCCCGATCTGGCGTCGTTGATAAGGCGCATCCTGACCGAGTCGGGTCTGCCGGCGGGTTGCCTGGAGCTGGAGATCACCGAAAGCATCATCATGAGTGACGCCGAACAGGTGATGGCGACACTGGTGCAGCTCAAGGCGATGGGCCTGGGTCTGGCCATCGACGACTTCGGCACCGGCTACTCGGCACTCAACTATCTCCGGCGCCTGCCGGTGGACGCCATCAAGATCGATCGCTCCTTCATCGTGGACATCATCGGCAACCAGGTTGACGCCGATATCGTCAAGACCATCATCGATCTGGCCCACGCGCTGGGGATCAGAGTCGTCGCTGAAGGGGTGGAGACCGAGTTGCAGAAGGTCTTTCTGAAAAAGCAGGGTTGTGATCTGGCGCAGGGCTACTATCTCAGCCGCCCCGTGCTCGGCGGCGGCATCGAGTCCCGCTTTCTGAGTCGTGCCCAGCTGGCCGGCGGCCTGGTGCCGGGCGGCGACCGGGCGGGGTGAAGGCTGCTCTGCGGCTGCCGGCAGGGCGTCAGGCGATGCCGCGCCGTGAACGGTATTCGCCGGGGGTCATGCTGGTCCACTTTTTGAAGGAGCGGTGGAAGGCGCTGGGCTCGTCGAAGCCCAGCAGCGCCGACACGGTGTTGATTTTCAGCTCCGGGCGGCTCAGGTACTGTTCCGCCGCCTGCTGCCGGGTATTGTCCTTGAATTGCTGAAACGTGATGCCCTCCTTCTTGAGGCGTCGCCGCAGTGTTCTGACCGACATCCCGAGGGTCTGTGCCATCTGCGTCACCGCGGGAAAGTCCTTGGAGAAATCATTGCCGACGATGCGGCGCATCTGGGCGATGACGTCGTCGTCGTCCTCCTCCGAACGGGCGATCAGATGAAAGGGCGCGGTGCGCAGAAACTCTCTGAGGGAGTCCTCCGTCTGGATCAGGGGCGACTCGAGGTGGTACGCGGCGAAGCGAAAGCCGCTGACGGGCTGCTCATAGAGGATGGGGCAGGTGAAGACTTCGCGGTAGGCCTCGGTGCGCTGGGGTTCAGGGATGCTCAACAGTACCTCGATGGGCTCGATATTGCGGCCGATGAGCCAACTGCACAGCCGTCGCCAACTCGACATGGCGTAGATCATCGCCGCGATGTTCTCCTCGCCGCGCCTGCCGAACAGCCAGGGCACGTGCTCGAACACCATGGTCGCCGTATCGGCTTGCACGGTGAGGGGTGGCATTCTGGAGTCGGGCAGGTCCAGCAGCGACCGGCAGAACTGGTTGAATTCCCAGGCCCGCTCGATGGCCGCGCGCAGATTGGTACAGTGGATAATACACAGGCAGGTCATGCGCAGACTGCCGGCCGGAATTTTGCGGTTCAGGTGCAGGCCGAAGCACTCATCCTGCAGCAGCTCCATGATGCGCCGATAGAGGGCGTTGTATTGTGCGGCGGCGATGGTCGCTGCATCGTCGCTGGTGGCAGGATCGAAGTCCGCACCCACCGCAGCCAGGATGTCGGCCGCGGCGTAGCCTTGAGACTCGGCCGCCCTGAGAATGGTTCTGGCAAAACGGATGGGCACCTCGCTGCCTGACATTTCCCTCACGGTCTCCCCGTTGCGATCCCAGAGAAAAAACTTGATAGCGCTGGAACCTGGCGTGTGCGCTCATCACGGTCAGCGCCGCTGCCGCGTGGCGGCGCCATCCTGCGGGCTGGAATTATAACGCCAGTGAGGCCATTTCCGGAAAGCGCATCAAAAAAAACGCCCGGCCGGGCTGCTGTCTGCCTCCCGCGCGCAGGCGCTGCCTTGCTGGCTGCCGTTCAGTTGAACTTCGTGATGTCGACGAACAGCGTCAGGCGCTGCCCCGGTGCGATAGGGCGGGTTTTGTGGCTCGGGTTCCACTGCAGAATATCATTCAGTTTGACGTTGAACTTGCTGGCGATCTGCGACAGGGAGTCGCCTCGCCGCACCGTGTATCCGACTTTGCGGATAAACGGTGCCGGGATGTCCGTGCTGGCGCTGCGATGCGGTGGCGCTGCCCCCGGCTGCGCCAGCAGCGACAGCGTCGCTCCGGTACGCAGCGGCGCGTCCGGTGAGAGCTGGTTCCACTGCGCGATCTCCTCCACGGAGACTTTGAAGCGCTGCGACAGGCGCCACAGGGTGTCACCGGGTTGGACCTGGTAGCTGACGCGGGTGGGTTTGGCGGTGCTGCTGGAGGCGGTGAGCGGGCCCCGCGCGGGTGGGATCATCAGCTGCTGACCCGGGTGTATGGTCGTCCCGCTGAGGGCGTTGGCGCGCGCAATGGCCTGGACGTCGGTGCTGTGGCGCCTGGCGATGGTGGTCAGCGTGTCACCCGCGAC
The DNA here is from genome assembly GCA_963792875.1 of uncultured Gammaproteobacteria bacterium. Lineage (GTDB taxonomy): Bacteria > Pseudomonadota > Gammaproteobacteria > Pseudomonadales > JAHEGP01 > JAHEGP01. The sequence continues at coordinate 402,140 of CAWBXV010000003.1, forward strand.
GACGCGGTAGGTCTGCCAGCGGACCCGGTTGGCACTGGATGCGGCCCCCAGCTGTTGCGCGAAGGCCGCTGCCTTGTCTGCCGGCACCAGCAGTTCGAACGGGCCGCGCGGGTCCGTGGCCCACTGGTTGAAGCCGGGGTTGAGCTGGTAGAGCTCCTCGGTGGAGGTGTCCGCCAGGCGGGCGGCCTCTGCCATGTCGATCTGGCTGCCGATGTCGACCGCCGCGAAGTAGGCCTCGTTGGGGATCGCGTCCAGCGTGACGCCGTAGGCGTGGGGCCGGGCGACGATTCTGGACACCGCCAGCAGTCGCGGCACGTAGGCGCTGGTTTCCTTGGGCAGCTTCAGCGACCAGAAGTCGGTGGGCTTCCCCAGCTTCTTATTGCGCCTGATGGCGCGGTCGACGTTGCCCTGACCGGTATTGTAGGCCGCCAGCGCCAGCTCCCAGTCGCCGCCGAAATGATCCACCAGATGACCCAGATAGGCGATGGCGGCGTCGGTGGACGCGCGCACGTCGCGGCGCCCGTCATACCACCAGTTCTGCTTCAGGCCATACAGCTTGCCGGTGCTGGCAATGAACTGCCACATGCCTGCCGCCTGGCCCTGGGAGAATGCGAACGGGTCGTAGGAGCTCTCCACGATCGGCAGCAGCGCAATCTCCATCGGATAGCCGTGGCGTTCGATCTGCTCCACCACGTAGTGGAGGTAGAGCCCGGCGCGATTGGTCACTTTGTTGATGTATTCCTGGTGGCTGCCGAACCAGGTGATCTCGGCGGCGATGCGCGCCTCGCCCGGCCTGTGGTCCAGGCTCAGGCCGGCGCGGATGCGCTCCCAGACATCGCTGAAGTCGTCGTCGTACCAGGCCAGGCCCGTATCCGGGGCGCAGTAGCGTGGCTCCTCGCCGGCGAGCAGGGTAACCCGGCGGAGGTTGCCCTCTGGCGCCAGCGGGGTCAGTGGCCGCGGCTGTCGCCCCCGCTGGGTCGACACCTGGTGTGCGGTCGTCGGGGTGGCGTCGGCCCCCGCGCCATCCTGCGTGGGGGTCAGGCTGCAGGCGCTCAGGCCCCAGGTGGTCAGCAATGCCGCCACCAGCCGGGCTGGATTGCGTCGGAGGGCATGGTCCGATTGGCGCTGGTGGTGCGTTTCCCCAAGATGCAAAGCGACTCTCCCGGTTGGCATGGCGGCCTCCTGCGGTGGCCTGTAAAGTCTAGAAATAGGCCCGTCGCCGGTCAAGCAGGGCACGGCGTGGGGGCAGCGGGTGACAGGCCTGGCCGCAGCGGCCGGCGGCGCCGGTCGGTTCCCGGCGCCGGGACCCTGGCGTCGTCAGAAGTTGTTCTTCCACTCCCGCAGGCAGGCGAATACCTGCTGCGGAGCGCCGCCGCCAGCGGCTGGGTGCCGCCGCTGCGCCGCCGCGACCACGGCGGGCTCGGTGCAGCGCAGGAACGGATTGGTCGCCAGCTCCTCGGCCAGTGTGGACGGCACGGTGGGCAGCTGCTGCTCGCGGCGCCGGGCATCCCTCGCGAGGCGCTCGCGCAGCTCGGCATTGTCGGGATCGACCGCCAGGGCGAAGCTCAGGTTGGACAGGGTGTACTCGTGGGCGCAGTAGACCGCGGTCGCCGGCGGCAGCGCGGCGAGCCGCTGCAGCGACTCGTGCAGCATGGCTGGCGTGCCTTCGAACACGCGCCCGCAGCCCCCTGCGAACAGTGTGTCTCCGCAGAAGAGCACGCCAGCGGTGGCCGCAGCGCCTGGCGCCCAGTAGGCGATGTGATCGAGGGTGTGGCCCGGCACCTCCAGCACGGTGAACTCGAGGCCGGCGGCGACGACGCGATCGCCGCTGCAAACGGCCCGCGTGATGGCCGGCGTCGCCTGCGCAGGCCCCACCACCGGTACGTCGTAGGCGCTGACGAGTCGCTCCACGCCGCCGACGTGGTCGGGGTGGTGGTGGGTGATGAGGATGCCGCTCAGCGGGCGCGACAGTGCGCGCAGCTGCGCCAGCACCGGCTCGGCGTCGCCGGGATCGACGATCCAGGCCTCGCTGCCGTCATCCAGGAGCCAGATGTAGTTGTCATTGAAGGCTGGAATTGCTTTGATTTTTAGCATGTTTTGACAGTACACTTTGCTAAGTGGTGGCCCATTCTAGCCTAGTTGGGCGAGCGGGAGAAACGCATGTTGTCTGCAGCGAACGATGCGCCGGACTGCCGGAGTCCGGCTCTTGAGTTCTGGTTCAAGACACCCCTGGGTCGTTTGCTGCTGGAGCGGGAGCAGGCGATTCTGGGCGAGCGGCTCGAGCGTCTCTACGGCTATTACCTGTTGCAGCTCAGCGCCGTCAGCGATTGCGATCTGGCGGGGCGCAGCGCTATCAGACATCGCTTTCGACTGTCCTCGAATCCCGGTTCCCCAGGCCTCTGTGGGGGTGTCAGCCGCTTTGAGGCGCTGCCGCTGGAGGACGACACGATCGACGTGGTGCTGCTGCACCACGTGCTGGAATTCAGCCAGCAACCGCACCAGGTGCTGCGCGAGGCCTATCGCGTGTTGATGCCGCGGGGCCAGTTGCTGGTGTTGTGCATCAACCCCTGGAGTCTGTTCGGCTTGCGCACGCGGCTGATGGGCAGTTTCAGGGGCAGTCCCTGGCGGGGACATCTGATCGGTCCGCGGCGCATGGCCGATTGGATGTCGCTGCTCGATCTGCGGGTGTGCGGAGTGCACAGGGTGTTCCACCACCTGCCGGTGCAGGCCCCTGGCCTGCTGGGGCGCTTCGGCCGGCTGTGGCGTTATGCTGAGCGCTATTCGCTGCCCGGTGGCGGCGTCTACCTGATCGAGGCGCGCAAGGAGATCGTCGGGCTGACGCCCCTGCGTCCCCGCTGGCGGGTGTGGCGCCCGGAGATCGCGCCGCTGGGCGCCGCCAATTCAAGCTGTTATTCACAGGACAAGTAAGCCTATCCATGACTGATGTCGTCATTTACACCGACGGGGCCTGCAAGGGAAACCCCGGCCCGGGAGGCTGGGGTGTGGTATTGCAGGCCGGAGCGCACCGCAAGACGCTCAATGGCGGCGAGCCGCACACCACCAACAACCGCATGGAGCTGACCGCTGCCATCAGGGCGCTGCGGGCGTTGACGAGGCCCTCGCAGGTTGACCTGTACACGGACTCCCAATACGTGCGCAAGGGCATTACCGAGTGGCTTGCCAACTGGAAGTCGCGCAACTGGCTCACCGCGGCGAAGAAGCCGGTAAAAAACGACGATCTCTGGCGCGAACTCGATGCGGAAGTCGCCCGCCACCAGGTGCGCTGGCACTGGGTCAAGGGACATAGCGGTGACCCGGGCAACGAGCTGGCCGATCGACTGGCCAATGAGGCCATCGGCGGCCTGGCGCGGGCCAGGGCCTGAGCAGTGCCGCAGGCCATTACCCGAGCCGCCCGGAGCGCACAGTGAGACAGGTCGTACTCGATACCGAAACGACGGGGCTGGAGCCTGAGCAGGGCCACAGAATCATCGAAATCGGTTGCGTGGAGCTGATCAGCCGGCGCCCGTCCGGGCGCACCTATCACCAGTACGTCAATCCGCAGCGCGAGGTCGATGCCGGCGCCGTGGAAGTGCACGGCATTACCAATGAGTACCTCAGCGACAAGCCGGTCTTCGGGCAGATCGCCGACGAATTCCTCGATTTCATCGATGGCGCCGAGCTCATCATCCACAATGCGCCGTTCGATGTCGGCTTCATCAATGCCGAGGTGAAGCGGCTCGGCGGCGGCTGGGGAGCTGTCGCCGCCCGCTGCCGCATCATCGACACGCTGGTCATGGCGCGGCAGCTGCACCCTGGGCGGCGCAATAACCTCGATGCCCTGTGCGAGCGCTACGGCGTGGACAACACGCAGCGCGACCTGCATGGCGCGTTGCTCGATGCGGAAATCCTCGCTGACGTCTATCTGGCCATGACCTCCGGCCAGACCGACCTGGCCCTGGGGGGGCACCGGGAGCAGGACGACGGCGGCGGCGAGGTGAGCCAGTCGCAGCGGCAGCTGGCCGCGGATCGCCGGCCGCTGCCCGTGTATGCACCCAGCGCCGCTGAACTGGCAGCGCACGATGCGCTGCTGACCCTCATCGACAAGAAGAGCGGAGGCCAGTGTCTCTGGCGCGTGCAGTCGACCTGAGCCTCTCCACCCCGCGGCCGCTGTCCTGCTCCTCCTCGGCGGCCGATTGTGAAAACAATCGCAAACTCGCCAGTTGCGGGGTGTTCTCCCGACGCCTCCCGGCGTTGCCACGGCAATTTTCCGCTAAGCTTGCAGCAGGGCAGAGACGTTCAGAGAGGATGCCCCCGATGCGGGGGTGCCGTTAGGACACGGAGTACGCGCGCGGTGGCATTTGAGATTCCCCTTAACATGAATTCGGTGAGTTGGGTCCGTGACGAGCTCAATAAGTGCCTGGATCAGGCGCTGCAGTACGCCGACGCCTTTCTCGCCGAACCGAGCGAGACCGCCAACCTCGACCGCGCCATCGCCGAGATCAATCAGGTCCACGGCATCTTCCGCGTCGTCGAGTTCAGTGGTGCCATAGAACTGTCCGCAGCGCTGCTGCGGGTGAGCCAGGGCCTTGCCGATGGCAAGCTCGCGCTCACTGCCCGCTGCAGCGATGCGCTGGCAAGGGGATTCCGCGCGCTTGGCCGCTATGTGGAGTATTGCAGCAAGCACCGCAGCGCCTGTCCTCTCGCGGTGAACTCGCTGGTCAATGAGCTGCGCGCCTTCGTGAGGCAACCGCCGCTGCTGGAAGCCGAGCAGATGGGCTTCAAGCCGGCGCGGCAGCCGGATTTTCCGCTGGCACAGCCCCGGGATCTGCAAGACGACGCACTGGCCACGGCGCGGCGCTTGCTGCACATGTATCAGGTCGGTCTGCTCGGCGTGCTGGGAGACCACCGCGAGCAACAGCATCTGCAGCTGATGGAGCGCTCGCTGGAGCGCCTGCGCCGGGACTTTGGCGAGGTGGCCGCCGAGGAGTGGTGGCTGCTGGTGCTGGTGTCGATTCGACTGTTCCGGGCGGGTGAGCTGCGCCTGACGCTGTGTCGCAAGCGCGTGCTGGCGGCGATCGACGGCTACCTGCGCCGGCGCCTGCGCGGCGATGTGCGGCAGGCCATCGAGCTGTCCGACGTGCATCGCTGCGAGCTGCTCCACCTCATTCAACTGGCGGAGGCGGATTCCAGGCTGGTCGGCCCCCTGCCAGCGCACTACGGACTGCAGGCGATGGGTGGAGATCGCCGGCTGGGGGCTATCGAAGACCTGCTGGCCGGCGTGGAGGGCGATCTGCTCAGCGGCAATGCCCAGCAGATCAGGGATGCTCTGTATGAGGTCAAGGAGGCCATGGAGAAGCAGCGCCAGCACATGTCGGTCGAGATCGCGGGGAGAGTCTGCCAGCGCCTGCAGGAAGTGGCGAAGATACTGGGTGATGCCGGATTCAACCGTCTCAAGGGCATGTTGCTCGATCACGTCCAGTCGCTGACGCGGGCCGTGGCGGCGTCGCAGGTGCTGGAGCCGATGACGCTGCAGGCGCTGGCCGAGACGCTGTTGCTGGTTGAGGGCACCCTGTCACACCCCGAACGCTTTGCCGACCACGAATGGGGCGTGGCGGAGCAGGGGGCTGCCTGGCTCGCCCGCGCCCTGCTGGATGAGGCGACCGGCGTGCTGTTGAATGAGAGCAAATCGGCCATTGCGATCGCCAAGCGCGGTATCACGGCCTACATTGAATCGGGTTACGACCTCAACCATGTGGCGAACGTGGGCACCAGCCTGTCGCTGGTGAAGGGGGCCTTGTATGTGCTCGGACACCAGCGTGCGGCCAGCGTCCTGCAGTGCTGCGCGCGCTACATAGAGGTGTGCCGGTCGGTCGCCGGCGATGCCGGACACCGGCAGTCCGTCGAGACCCTGGCCGATGCGCTGATCAGCATCGAGTGTTATCTGGATGCCCTGACGCTCTCGGATGAACCGAATGACAGCCTGCTGGCGATCGCCGAGGAGAGCGTGTCGGAACTGGAGGCCGCTGCCTGAGCCCGGGCAGCGCCTGGTCCGGCGCCGGGTGAGGGGTCGCCCGCCGCGAGCGCGGTCCGGTGCGCGCCCGCCAATGTGAAGCTGTAGAGGAGAACACTGCGTGTCGAGTTGGCTGTTGCCGATCATCTGTTTTGTATTGGCGGTGCTGTGCCTGCTGTGTGCGCTGCGCCTGACGGGGCGGCTCCAGTGGTTGCTGGGGTGGCTGCGGGGCATGGCGGCGATCGCGTGCGCCGGCGCGGCGTTCGGCCTGGGGGGCGTCTGCTTCGATCTGCTGAACTACCGCCCGGTGGCGGCGGAGCCATGGGTCGGCAATATCAGTTTTCATCAGACCGCCCCCCAGCGTTATGAGGCGCGCCTGGTAGACGCTGACGGCAAGCAGACCACCTACCTGCTCTCCGGCGATCAGTGGCAATTGGATGTCCGCGTGTTCAGTTGGCAGCTGGGTGAGCAGGCGCCCGCGCTGTACCGCTTCGATCGCGTCAGCGGCCGCTATCTGACGCTGGAGCAGGAGCGCGGTCAAGCCAAAACCAGCTACGCCATCGCCCCGTCGGTGCTGGTCGATGCCTGGGAAGCCATTAAACACTGCGGGCTCGCAGTCCCCTTGCTGAAGGCGGGAACGCGCAGCATCAGCTTTCTGCCGATGGCTGACGGCGCCGTCTATTCCCTCTCTCTCGGCGCGGATGGCTTCCTCGGCCAGCCGCTTAACCAGGCGGCCAGTTCCGCCATGGCTGACTGGTACTCCAGCACCTAGCCGTTTATCATCCCTGGCGGCCGGGGCCTCGATGCGGGGTGCCGGCCGCTTTTGTCGTTGTCCCGGTGCGGCCGCTGCCCAGCACCGCGCGGCGGCCGTCGCCGGTCCGGGCGACTCGGCGTAACCCAAGGCTTGGAGTGTTCAGTGGTTGAGTTCTTAAGCGATTACGGCTTGTTTTTATTGAAAGCGGTTACCGTGGTGGCTGCGTTTGCGGTGATTGTCGGCACGGTGGTCGCCGCTGGCGCGCGCGGCGTCCGGGAGGAGCGGGGCCATATCGAGGTGCTCCACCTCAACGAGCGGTTCGACCAGCTCGCCGCTGCGCTGAAGGACGTGGTGCTGGACGCCGCCGCCATCAAACAGGACCTGAAGCAGCAGAAGAAGGCGGAAAAGGACGCCCACAAGGCCAGCCGCAAGGCGCAGAAGAAACGCCGCGGCGGCGTCGATGCCGAGCACCGGGCAGAGGACCGGCGCCGGCGGCTCTACGTCATTGACTTCGATGGTGACATCAAGGCCAGCGCGGTCCGGCAGCTGCGTGAAGAGATCAGCGCGGTGCTGACGCTGGCGACGGCCATGGACGAGGTCGTGGTCAAGCTGGAGAGCGGCGGGGGCATGGTGCACAGCTACGGGCTGGCTGCCTCGCAGCTGCAGCGCATCAGAAACCGCGGCGTCCCTCTCACGGTCTGCGTCGATAAAGTGGCGGCCAGCGGCGGTTACATGATGGCCTGCATCGCCAACAAGGTTATCGCGGCGCCGTTCGCTATGTTAGGATCGATCGGGGTGGTGGCGCAGCTGCCCAATTTCAATCGCCTGCTGAAGAAGCACGATGTCGACTTCGAGATGCTCACGGCGGGCGAGTACAAGCGCACGCTGACCTTGTTCGGTGAGAACACCGACAAGGGCCGCGAAAAATTTGTCGAGGAGCTCGAGCAGACGCACGAACTGTTCAAGGTGTTCGTGCAGGAGCACCGTCCGCAAGTCGACATCGACCGCATCGCCACTGGTGAGGTCTGGTTCGGCACGCAGGCCATCGGCAAAAAGCTGGTCGACGAGATCAACACCAGTGATCAATATCTCATGGATCAGCGGGATTCCGCCGATCTCTATGAAGTCAGATACGTCGCCAAGCGCTCGGTTCAGGAGCGCCTCGGTCTGGCGGCGGAGGGCGCGCTCAGTCGGACGATTGAGCGGGCTTTGGCGGGGCTGCAGCAGTCCCGATTCTTCACCTGAGGAGACCGTCATGTCTACGATACCGCCTACCTTCAAGGCGCTGGTGATCAGCGCACGGGAAGACAGCTACCAGACCGTGCTCACCGAGCGCTCGCTCGACGAGCTGCCCGACCACGATGTGCTGATCCGGGTGCGCTATTCCTCGCTCAACTATAAGGATGCGCTGTCCTCCGCCGGCAACAAGGGCGTGACCCGCAGTTATCCCCATACGCCCGGCATCGACGCTGCCGGCGAAGTGGTCGAGTGTGCCAGCGGGCAGTTCCGCCCGGGCGATGCGGTGGTGGTATTCGGCTACGACCTCGGCATGAACACGTCCGGCGGGCTGGCCGAATATATCAGAGTGCCCGCGTCCTGGGTGCTGCCGCTGCCGGCCGGTCTCGATGCGCGCACCGCCATGAGTTATGGCACCGCCGGCATCACGGCCGCATTGAGCGTCATGAAGCTGCAGCTGCTCGGCGTGCAGCCACCGGCACCGGTGGTCGTCACCGGGGCCACCGGCGGCGTCGGCACCATGAGCGTGCTGTTCCTGGGCAACCTGGGGTATGAGATCACGGCGGTCAGCGGCAAGGCCACTGCGAGCGAATTGCTGGGACGGCTTGGCGCCAGTCACTTCGTGCCGCGCGAGACCTTCTCAGAGGAGAACCCGCGGCCGCTGCTCAAACCCCAGTACGATGGGGCGATCGACTGCGTGGGTGGCACCACCCTGGCCAATCTGCTCAAGGTGATCCGGCACAGCGGCGCCGTGGCCTGCAGCGGCCTGGTGCAGTCCCCCGATCTGCCGACCACAGTCTTTCCCTTTATCCTGCGGGGCGTCAGTCTGCTGGGCATCGATTCGGCGGAGCTGGCGCTGGAGCATAAGCGGCGCGCCTGGGACTGGATCGCCGCCCACCACGATGCGCAGAAGCTCTCGCACCTGGTGTGTGAGATCGCGCTGGCCGATGCGCCGGCCGCGTTGGCGGACCTGCTCAAAGGCGCCGGCAAGGGCCGCTACCTGGTCCGCATTTAAGACCCGGCACGCGCCGCGCCCGCCGCCGCGACCAGGGGATACTGGTGGTAGATTCTCGTCGGGTCATTGATAGGATTTGGTATGTCTGAGGAAAACGCCGGCGCGGCGGGTCATTGGGACGACGAGGCGGATATTGTCGTCGTCGGCTTGGGTGCCGCCGGCGCCGCCGCCGCCATCGAGGCCCGGGAGCAGGGCGCCCGGGTGCTGGTGCTCGAGCGCTTCAGTGGCGGAGGCGCGACGCGGATGAGCGGCGGCATCTACTACGCCGGTGGCGGTACGCGGCACCAGCGTGATGCCGGCTTCGAGGACAGCGCCGACAACATGTACGCCTACCTGAAGCAGGAGGTGCAGGATGTCGTCTCCGACCGCACCGTGCGCAGATTCTGTGACGAGAGCCTCGACAACATCGCATGGCTCGAAAGCAACGGCGTCGTGTTCGGATCGGCCTACTGTCCCTTCAAGACCGCGTACCCCACCGCCAGCTACAACCTCTATTACTCCGGCAACGAGTCATTTGTGCCCTACAGCGAACACGCCCGGCCCGCGCCGCGAGGCCACAAGCCGCTGGGCAGGGGCCTGGGGGGCGCCAAAATTTTCCAGCCGCTGCATGACAGCGCGCTGACCAAGGGCGCGCGGGTGCGCAAGCAGTGCCGCGTGACCGGTCTGATCACCGACGCACAGGGCAGGGTGATCGGGGTTGAGGCCAGCGCGCTCCCGGAGGGGAGCTTCTGGCAGCGCCTGCACGCCCTGATCAGCGCGCTGGAGTACGGCACCCGCTACGTCACGCTGGCCATTCCACCCTTCCGGCACGTCACGGGGCGTCTGTACGCGCTGGCTGAGCGCTTTGCCAAACCCCTGCGCATCCGCGCGCGCCAGGGCGTGGTGCTGGCCTCCGGCGGCTTTATCTACAACCGCGAGATGGTGCGTCAGGCCGATCCCCGCTTCATCGTGGGCACGCCGCTGGGCTGCCACGGCGATGACGGCAGCGGCATCAATATGGGGCGTGCCATCGGCGGCGCCACCGGCAATATGAGCAAGATCTCGACCTGGCGCTTCATCAATCCGCCGCGCTCGTTTCCCAAGGGCATGCTGGTGGGGCGCAGCGGCAAGCGCCTGTGCAATGAGATGCTCTACGGTGCCAGGACCGGCGACTACATGGTCAGGCCCGAGAACAACGGCGAGGCGTTTCTGATCATCGACAAGACCCTGTGGCTGGCATCCCACCGCGACTGTCTGCCCGACCGGTCGACCTGGTTCCAGGCGGGCCCGACCCTGCTTAACCTCTACTTCAACTGGCGCAAGGCCAGCACCATCGAACATCTGGCGATGAAGGTCGGCATCAATGCGTTCGAGCTGCGCAAGACGCTGGACGCGTACAACCGGATCGCGCGCAGCGGCGGCGAGGGCGATGAACTGGGCAAGTTCCCCGAGTTCTTCCACCAGCTCGAGCCCCCGTTCATCGCGATCAACTGCTCGCTGGGCAGCAAGGTGTTCGCCTGCGCGACGTTGACCCAGGGCGGCCTGCTGGTGAACGAGGACACCGGCGAGGTGGTGCGTGAGGACGGCTCTGTCATCAAGGGCCTGTACGCAGTGGGGCGCACGGCGGTGGGGGTCAGCTCCAACGGGTACATGAGCGGTCTGGCCATCGCCGATTGCGTGTTTACCGGGCGGCGTGCCAGCAGGCATGCGGTGGGCGTTGCGCGTTGAGGGCGCCATGCGCCGGCGCCGCCGAGGTGGCCATCGGCTGACCGACGCCGTCCATGCCCCGCGGTCAGGGCCCCGCGGTCAGTGCGATGGCGCCGTTGCCGCGGGTGCCCGGTCCGCCTGGGCAATGACGCCGGGGCCAACCTCGCGCTGCTCGAGGCCGCTGCCGATCGCCGCGGCCGGGGTCAGCGCGGAACCCCACCGGTCAATTTGCCGAGGGTCGGAGGGTGGCCCCGTGGCCGCGCGCCGGTACGTATTCGTCGTATTCCGGCAGGATGGGGGAGGACGTCTGCCAGGCGACCGGCTTGCGCTCCCGGTACGTCTGCTGCACCTCCCGCATGAATTCGTAGCGGCGCTGGGTCAGGTTCGCCACCTGCATCTCGTCCTTGAGGATGATCGGGTGGATAAACACCATCAGGTTGGTCTTCTGCTTCTTCTTCGCGGTCGAGCGGAACAGCATGCCGAGCACGGGGATGTCTCCCAGCAGGGGCGTCTTCTGCCGCACTTCCGAGTCCTCGTCGCTGATCAGGCCGCCCACCACCAGAATCTCGCCATCCCGGATCAGGGCGTTGGTCAGTATCTGGCGCTTGTTGGTGATCAGGTCGAAGGCACGCGAGGAGGCGTCCTGGTTGATGCGCTCGGTGGTCTGCTCGATCTTCAGCGTCACCGAGTCGCCCAGGTTGATGCGGGGGGTGATCTTCAGCGTGGTGCCGATATCCTGGCGCTGCACCGTGGTGAAAGGGTTGTCGGTCGGCGCCGCCGCGCTGGTCGACTGCCCGGTCACGAACGGCACGTTCTGGCCCACCAGCAGCGACGCCTCCTCGTTGTCCAGCGCCACCACGCTGGGCGTTGAGATCACGTTGGAGCGGGTCTTCGACGACAGCGCACGGAACACCGCGCGCAGATCGCCGTCACGGATATAGCCGAAACTCAGCCCGGCGCCGGGCACCACGTCGACGAGGTCGCCGTCGCTATCGGTGATGGCCTGACCGATGCCGAGCGTACCGGTGGTGTTGTTGGCGGCAAAGGCGCCGGAACCGTTCTCGTCGGAGAGGTCGGTGGTGACCCAGTTGATGCCGAGCTCCTGGCCGTCGTCGTCGATGACATCGACGATCAGCGCCTCGACCAGCACCTGGGCGCGTCGAATGTCCAGCTGCGAGATCACCCGCTTGAGGCGGGTCTGCACCGCCGGCGGCGCGTTGATCACCAGCGCGTTGGCGCTGGTGCTCGCCTCGATGCTGGCGGGTCCCGCGTTGTCCTTGGCGTTTTCGTTGATGCTGTTGAGGGTGCCGCGCAGCACCGGTACCAGCTCCTCGGCGTCGACGTAGTGCAGATAGACGACCTGGGTACTGGCGCCGGAGTCGACCGGGCTGTCGAGGCTCTTGACCAGCGCCCGGATTTTCTCGCGCTGGTGCTCGCTGCCGGCCAGCAGAATGGCATTGCTGCGCGGGTCCACCGACAGCATGGCGCCCTGCGCGCCGCCGCTGCGGCCATCGCTCAGCAGCGATGAGATGGATTTCATCACGTCGTAGGCGTCGGCGTGCTGGAGTTTGACCACATCGAACACGTTGCTGCCGCTGCCGTCGATCTGGCCGGCGAGCTGCCGAATCCGCGCGATGTTATCGCTGCGGTCGGAAATTATGAGCGCATTGGATTGCGGGTAGGCGGAGATCACGCCCGCCTCGCTCAGCAGGGGTTTGAACTGCTGGCTCAGCTCCTGCGCGTTGGCCTGGCGCAGGCGGATGATGCTCACGTTGATGTCGCCGGCGCTGCCCGCGGCGCCGCTGGAGGCGGTGCGCGCAGCCGTGGGCGCCGGTACGATTTTCACCGAGCTGCCGGAGCTCACCGCGGCGAAGCCATTCAGTTCCAGCACCTGCAGAAACATCTGCCAGGCCTCGTCGACGCTGACCGGCTCGGCCGATACCACGGTGGCGATGCCCTTGACATCCTTGTGCACGATGAAATTCTTGCCGGAAATGTCGGCCATCCATTGAATCATGGCTCGCAGCTCGGCGTCCTGCATGTTCATGGTGATGTCGCGGGCCGGGCCGGCATCGGTGGGTTTGGCGCCGGCAGCGGGAGCTGCCAGCAGCAGGCAAAGCACTGCCAGGGTGGCGAATCGCATGGTGTCGTTTCCTCTATGAACTGCCGAGCGCCCGCTGCCGCAGCATTTCCAGGCGCTTTCTTACCAGCTCCCGCCGTTGCTCACTGGTCTGGCCCGCGGCGTCGCCGGGGCTGCCGCCGGTGGCTCTGGCCGTCGCCATGGAGCGCAGGCCCTGAGCGGCGCTGTCGCTGATGGCGGGAAAGCGCAGGGTCTGCACGGTGTCGCCCAGTTCGAGCAGTACCCGATCGGGGTAGACCTCCAGCAGGGTGGCGCCGCCGGGCAGCGTCTCATCGGTCTGAAACAGGCGCGCTGGCGCCTGACCGGTCATGATGATGGCGCTCCCGAGCGCTGGCGTGGCGCCGGTGAACACACCCTGCAGCACCCAGTCGAGCTGCACCGGAGGTGCCGCGACCGGCTCCTTGACCGCGGCGCTGGCGGTGCCGAACAGCTGCGCTGCCGTGATCAGCGCCAGGTCGATGGTCGGCGGGGCCGCGGCAGCGCCGCTGTGAGCGGGGTAGTCCGTGCGCCCGATGAGTGAGCTGGCAGCCCTGCCCGACAGAGCGGTCAGGCTGACAGCGGTGACCGCTATCATGGCCAGCTGCAGGGAGCGGGTATGGCCAATGGTGGCGGCAAGCGATGCCAGTCTGTGCGCGAGTTCGCTCAAGGCGCAATCCCCCTGCCATAAGGTTCACAATTTCACTTGATTATAGTCACGGCCCCGACGGCACCCCGGGTGAAATTCAGAGCGCGGTGCCGAGACTGTGCTACGGTTCATAGAGTGAAAAATTACCAATGTGGCGGCGCCGGGCTGCGTGAGCGCAGCCGTCGCCAGCGCTGCCGCAGCGGGACCTGGCCAGGCGCAGTTGAGGTAGTTGAGTTGGACATGCAGACCACCCCCCCCATCGGCGAGTTCAATGCCTCCCTGCACCAGGACGCCAGGGACAGCGGCGCGCGCCTGCCCTATGGTTTTGCCCGCCGCTTCGGTGTGTTTCTGACGCCCGAGGATGACGGCTGGACGCTGTGCCACCGGGGTGATCTCGAGCTGGAGGTGATGGCGGAAGTGCGTCGCTTCAGCGGTCGCCCCTTCCGCTGCCGGGCCATGGCGACGGACGCGTTCGGCGAGGCGCTGGCCCGGCACTACGAGAGCGCGACGGGGGATGCCCAGCAGGCCGCCGAGGACCTGGGGGACGACATCGATCTGAATACCCTGGCTGAGAGCCTGCCCGAGACGTCCGACCTGCTGGAGCAGGAGGACGACGCCCCGGTCATCCGCCTCATCAACGCCATCCTGGCCGAAGCCGTCAAGCAGAACGCCTCGGACATCCACATCGAGACCTTCGAAAAGCGCCTGCTGGTGCGGGCCAGGGTCGACGGCGTGCTGCAGCAGCTGCTGCAGCCGCGCCGAGAGCTGGCGCCGTTGCTGGTGTCGCGCATCAAGGTCATGGCCAAGCTCGACATCGCCGAGAAGCGCGTGCCGCAGGACGGCCGCATCAGCCTGCGCATCGGCGGCCGCGAGGTCGACGTGCGGGTATCCACCATGCCCTCGGCCGCGGGTGAGCGGGTCGTGCTGCGCCTGCTCGACAAGCAGGCCGGGCGCCTTACGCTGGATAATCTCGGCATGTCGCCGGGCGCCCGGGCGCGCCTGGTCAGCGCCCTGGCGCAGCCGCACGGCATCGTCCTGGTCACCGGGCCGACCGGCTCGGGCAAGACCACGACCCTGTATGCCTCGCTCGGTGAGATCGATCACTCCACCCGCAATATCCTCACGGTGGAGGACCCCATCGAATACCACATCGACGGCATCGGTCAGACCCAGGTCAATACCAAGACCGACATGACCTTCGCCCGCGGGCTGCGAGCCATCCTGCGCCAGGACCCCGACGTGGTGATGGTTGGCGAGATTCGCGACCTGGAGACCGCCCAGATCGCCGTTCAGGCCAGCCTCACCGGCCACCTGGTGCTGTCGACGCTGCACACCAACTCCGCGGTCGGCGCCATCACGCGCATGGACGACATGGGCATCGAACCCTTCCTGCTGTCCTCCAGCCTGGTCGCGGTGCTGTCCCAGCGCCTGGTGCGCGTGTTGTGTCCGGCCTGCAAGCGGGCCGAACCGGCGGCGGAGAATGAGCACGCGCTGCTGGGGTTCGACCACCCCGCGGCCCCGATCTACCATCCGGTGGGCTGTCCGGCCTGCAACGGTCAGGGCTATCGCGGGCGCATGGGCATCTACGAGCTGATCCTCATCGACGAGGACGTGCGCCGCCTCATCAGAAACCGCAGCGCCGAGAGCGACCTGCTCGAGCTCGTGCGGGCGGACAGTCCCAGCCTGCGCGACGACGGCTTCCGGTGCGTGCGGGAGGGCCTGACGACGCTGCAGGAAGTGCTGCGCGTCACCCAGGAGAACTGAGGTGCAGGCCTATACCTACGCCGCGCTGGACCAGCGCGGCAAGGCACTCAAGGGCATGGTCGAGGCGGAGAGCCGCCGCCATGCCCGCCAGCAGCTGCGCGAGCGGGGCTGGACCACGCTCAGCGTCGAAGAGAGCGCCCAGCGCCCCGCCGGTGCTGCCGCCGCCACCGGTGGCGCGGCGCCGGGTGGTCTGACGCTGGGGCGCCGGGGTTTCAGCGCCGCACAGATGGCGTCGTTCACCCGTCAGATGGCCATCGTGCTGCGGGCGGGCATACCGCTGGAGGAGGCGCTGGGTGCGGTGGGGCGCCAGACCGCCAAGCCGCGCCTGCGCTCGGTGATTCTGGGCGTGCGCTCCGGGGTGCTGGAGGGCAGGGGCCTGGCCCAGAGCCTCGGCGCCTATCCGCAGGCCTTCTCCGATCTCTATTGCGCCACGGTCGGCGCCGGCGAGAAGTCGGGTCATCTCGACCTGGTGATGGAGGAGCTGGCCGACTACACCGAGCGCGCCCACGCCAGCGTGCAGAAGACGCGCCTGGCGCTGGTGTATCCGGTATTACTGTTTATCATGTCGATGCTGGTGGTCGTGCTGCTGATGGTGTTCGTGGTGCCCGATATCGTCGAGGTCTACGTGTCCCAGGGGCAGCAGCTGCCGGTGCTGACGCGCTTTCTGATCGATGCGAGTGACTTTTTGCGGCGGCACGGGGTCTATCTGTTGGCAGCGGGGCTGCTGTTGCCGTTCCTGGTGCGTGCCGCGCTGAAGCGGCCGCAGCTGCGCCTGGCATGGCATCGCGGCCTGCTGCGGCTGCCGCTGCTGGGCGGACTGGTGCGCAAGTACAACGCGGCGCGCTTCGCCAGCACGCTCAGCATCCTCACCCGGGGCGGTGTGCCGCTGGTCGAGGCCATGCGCATCGCCGGCGCGGTGCTGGCCAACCGGCACATCCGCGATCAGGTCCGCGACGCCGGCAAGCTGGTCGAGGAGGGCAGCAGTCTCTATCGCTCACTCGACCAGACCGGCCAGTTTCCGCCGCTGATGCTGCACATGATCGCCAGCGGCGAGACGGCGGGGGAGCTCGATACCATGCTGGCGCGGGTGAGCGAAAATCAGCAGCAGGAGCTGGACAATCTGGTGGAGACTTTCGTCAGCCTGTTCGAGCCGGCGACCCTGCTTATCATGGGCGGCGTGGTACTGGTCATCGTCGTGGCCATTCTGCAGCCGATCCTCACAATGAATCAGTTGATCTAGCGAGGTTTGCAACACATGAGAACACGTCAATCGAGACAGCGCGGTTTCACCCTGATCGAGATCATGGTGGTCGTGGTCATCATCGGCATTCTCATCGGGCTGGTGGCGCCCAATATCGTGGGCAATGTCGATGAGGCCCGCGTCACCGCCGCCAGGGCCGACATCGAAACGCTGGTGACGGCGCTGGAGCGCTATTACATGGACAACAGCAGCTACCCGACCACCGACCAGGGGCTGGAGGCGCTGGTGGAGAAGCCCACCGCAGACCCCATCCCGCGCAACTGGCGCCCGGAGGGCTATGTGCGGCGCAAGAAGATGCTGCAGGACCCCTGGGGCAATGAATACCGCTATATCAGCCCCGGCGCCAGCGGGCCGTTCGATCTGTATTCGGTCGGCGCCGATGGCCAGGAGGGAGGGGAGGGCGTTCAGGCCGACATCGGGCAGGATGAGTAATGCGGCCAAGGGCCGGCGGCTTCACGCTGATCGAGCTGGCCATCGTGATGGCGGTGCTCGGTGTCGTGTTGTCACTGGCCATGGTGGTGCTGCCGCGGCGGGCGGAGGTCCAGGCACAGCAGGAGGCGTCGCGGCTGGTGCGGGTGCTCGACGCCCTGCAGCGCGAGGCCCTGCTGCAGGGCAGGCCCGCGGGACTGCGCATCACCGGGACGGGCTATGAGACGCTGCGCCTCGACCAGCAGCACATGGCCTGGGAGGGCAACGCCGGCCGCTTGCTGGCCCCGCGCGATCTCGGCCAGCTGGGACTCGCGCTGGCGCTGGACGGTGCCGCCGCCGAGGCCCCGGCACCGGCCGCTGAGGGCTGGCCGGACGTGGTGTTCGATGCCGCCGGCGTGGCGGAGCCGATTGCCCTGCAGTTGCAGCTTGCCGCCGGCGGCATCGCCGCCCGGGTGGTGAGCGACGGCGTCAACCGGGCCCGGCTGCAGTGAGCGCACGGCGCGGCTTCACGCTGCTGGAGATCATGGTCGCGCTGGCGGTCTTCGCCATTCTCGCCGTCGCCTTCGGGCGCCAGACGGCCGGGCAGCTGGCGGGCAGTCGCGCCGTGGAGCTGCGCCAGGTCGGCGCCCTGCTGGCCGAAAATGAGCTGAATCGGGTGCTGGCGCGCAAGGAGTGGCCGCCCCTGGGCAGCGTGGAGGTGCCCGCCAGCCTCGGCCCCGCGCGCTTTGTGGTGCGCGTGGTGAGCAGCGCGACCGAGGTCCCGCTGCTGCGCCGCATCGAGGTGTCGGTCACTGCCGGCGCGGGGGACGTCCCGGGGCGCGAGCTGGCGAAGCTGGTCGGTTTCAGGGGGGAGCATGTCGATTGAGCCCGCCGCGCGCCGCGGCGCGGCGGGTTTTACCCTGCTGGAGGTCATCATCGCGCTGACCGTGTTCGCGCTCATCGGCACCGCCAGCTACCGCCTGCTCGACAGCCTGACGCTCGGCCGCGGCGCGGTGGCGGCCAGCGCCGATCGGCGCGGACAGCTGGAGCGCAGCCTGCTGGTGATCGAGCAGGACCTGCTGCACCTGCTGCCGCGCAGTGTGCGGCAGGGCGGTGGCTCGCAGCGCGCGGCAGCGCTGAGCAATCGCGGGCAGCTGCTGGAGCTCAGTCGCGGTGGCCTGCCCCTGCCGCGCGCGCTGTGGCGCGACGGCGTCGCCAGGGTGGTGTACGAGCTGGATGACAGCGCCGGCGAGGCCACGCTCTGCCGCGTGGTCCACCGTGCTTTGGACCGCCTGGAGGCGACCGGCCACTATCGTCAGGAACTGTTGCCCGGGGTGGCTGCGGTGCAGTTCCGCTTCATGGCGGCGGCCGGTGGCTGGAGTAGTCAGTGGCCTCGTGCGGGCGCCGACGGGGTGGTCGCCGAGGCCGAGCTGAACCGGTTGCCGGCCGCCGTCGAAGTCACCGTGAGGCTGGTCGATGACCGTGAGGTGGTGAAATTGGTCAGTCTGCGATGAGGCGGGGTGCGGCCGGGCAGCGGCGGCTGCACGATGGGCGCACGCGCGGCAGCGCGCCGCCGCGGCAGCGCGGCATCGCCCTGCTGACGGTATTGATGGTGTTCGGGCTGGCCACGCTCGTGGTCCGCGACATGATGCTGATCGGCCTGGCGGAGGTGCAGGGCGCGACGGCGCTGCTGGACTCGCGCCAGGCCTACTACTATGCCCTGGGCGGCGAGGCCTACGCCAGGCAGCTGCTGTGGCAGGACCGCGATGGCGACCTGGCCGGTGGCCGCGAGGCCGATGGGCTGCAGGACGACTGGAACGCCCAGGGTCTCACCTTCGAGATCGATGACGGGCACCTGCAGATCTGGGTGGCCGATCTCCAGGGGCGCTTCAATCTGACCAACCTCCGCTCCGCAGCCGGCGCGGCCGACCCGCAGGTGGTGGCGCAGCTGCGGCAGCTGCTCGATGCCATCGGCATCGACTCCGCTCTCGCCGGGCGTCTGGCGGATTGGGTCGACGAGGACCGGGAGCCGTCCCCTGGCGGCGCGGAGGACGAGAGCTATGGCGATGGCGCCGCGCCGATGCTGGCCGGCAACGCGCCGCTGGCCGACCTGGCGGAGATCAACGCGATCGCCAGCTTGACCGAACAGCAGTACCAGGGTCTGTTCGCGCATCTGACGACCTTGCCGGAACGAACTAAACTCAATATCAACACCGCCGGTGCGGAAGTGCTGGTCGCGGCCGGCGGCCTGGGTGAGGGGGTGGCGCGGTCGCTGCACCGGGGCCAGGAGACGTCGACTTACGCCGGCATCGAGCAGGCCCTGCGCGCGCAGGGTGTGGCCGCCGACGGCTTTGGCGAACGCCTGACCACGGCGTCGTCGTGGTTCGAAATCGAGGTGCTGGCCAGTTACCGCGAGCGCAGCGCGCGGCTGCGCAGCGTCATCTACCGGGACCCGCGCAGTGGCGCGACCCGGGTGGTCTATCGCTCTCAAAGAAGCAGGTTGAAGGCAGGTTAAATGCTTGAGTTCTTGGTGATTCGTCTGGAGTCGCAGGCGTCCGGAGACGCTGCCCCGGTGCAGTGGATGGGGCTGGATGCAGCGGGCACGGTGGTGGATTCCGGCGAGTGCGAACTACCGGATTTGGGACGCTACTGCGCCGATTGGCCCGCGGCGCCGCGCATCGTGGCGCTGGCGCCGGCGCGGCAGGTGCTGCTGTCGTCGGCGCACGTGCCCGCGGGGCAGCAGCGCTACGTCAAACAGGCGCTGCCGTTTCTGATCGAGGAGAAGCTCGCCGAGGACATCGAGGACGTGCACATCGCTATGGGGCCCGTAGCCAGGGAGCAGCCGGTGCCCGTTGCGGTGGTCAGGCACCTCGAGATCATCGCCTGGCTCGATGCCCTCTACACCGCCGGCCTGCCGCCCGCGAGCCTGATCCCCGAGCCGCTGGCGCTGCCGTGGCGGGAGGGACAGATCAGCGTGGCGATCGCGGGCGACTGCTGCCTCATCCGCGCGGGTCAGTGGCGCGGCCTGGGCTGCGATCGCGACAACGTGCTGACGGCGCTGTCGGCGCTGGCGCGGCAATGCCAGGATGGCGGCGGCGTGGCACCGGCGATCGCCATCTACTGCCCCGAGGAGGAAGAGCCGGCCGCGTGGGGGCGGTGCCTGCAACAGCAGCTCGCAGCCGCGGACTATGCCGGCGAGGTGGCGGTGCACGAGCGGGAGGGTGCGCCCCTGGCGGTGCTGGGTCCGCAGCTGGTGGGTGAGGCGCCGGCTGACCGCATCGACCTGCTGCAGGGTGGCTATGGCTCGGACCGCTCGGCGGGCGCCCGTCGCTTCAACTGGCGCAGGATAGGGCTGACATTTGCCGCCTGCGTGGCGGCTCACGTCGCCGTGACCACGGCCGCCGGGCTGTGGTGGCAGTGGCGCGCCCAGGCGGCGCGCGCCGATGCGGTGGCGCAGTACCAGCAGTGGTTTCCCGCAGCGCGGCGCGTGTTCGATCCGCGGCGCCAGCTGCAGAGCCAGCTCAACAGCGGCCGCGGCGCAGACAGCGCGGTGCTGCTGGCCTATATCGGCGGTCTCGCCGGCAGCTGGGGTACTGGCGGGGAGGCCCTGCGGTTGCGCTCGCTGAGCTATCGGGGCGACACCGCGAGCCTGACGCTGGAGGTCGATGGCGCCAGCGCTGCCGACCTCGACGAGCTGCGCCAGCGGCTGGCGAAGCAGGGTGTGCGGGGAGAACTCAAAGCCGTGTCCGGCAGTGACGACAAGGTGTCCGGCCGGCTGGAACTGGCGGGAGTACACTGATGCGTCTGATCAATGAAACTATCGAACGCCTGGAAATCGGCCTGCTGGAGTCGCCGCCGGGACAGCGGCTGCTGGGCTGGTATCGGCGCCTGCCGGACCGCGATCAGAGCCTGGTCTGGAGTGGCGGCGCCGCCCTGCTGGTGGTGCTGGTGCTCGGTGCGGTGGTGCTGCCGTCGGTGGGTTTCGCCAACGCGCAGCTGGCGGCCTACCGTCGCGCCGACGCGGATTTCCGCTGGCTGCTGGCGCAGGAGGACGCAGCCCGCAGGGCCGCCGCCGCGCTCGCCCGCGGCGGCGACCTGCAGGCGCTGCAGAATAGGCTCGCCTCCTCGGCACAGGCCCATCGGCTGTCGCTGCGCCGCTATCAGCCGATCGATCAGTCCAACCTGCGGGTATGGCTGGAGCAGGTCGCATTTGAGGACCTGGTGGGCTGGATTCAGGCCCTCGCCACCGAGCATCAGCTGCACGTTGCGGCGCTGTCGGTGACGCCGGCCGCCGGTGGCGGGCGCGTCGATGTGCGGCTGGATATCCGGGTATGACGAGCCCGTCCGACAGCGGCTTCTACCACTTTTTCGGCATCGAAGCCTCGCCGTTCTCGATCGCCCCCGACCCTCATTACCTCTATCTGGGGGAGAAGCACCAGGAGGCGCTGGCGCATCTGTTCTACGGCATCGGCAATGAAGGGGGCTTCATTGTGCTGACCGGCGAGGTCGGCACGGGCAAGACCACGATCTGCCGCACCATCCTGCAGCAGATGCCCGAGGGCACCGATGTGGCCTACATCGTCAACCCGCGCCTGACGGCCAACGAGCTGCTGCAGATCATCTGCGACGAGCTGGGCTTGTTTTACAACTCACAGGAGCGCACCAACAAGGTGCTGCTCGATATCCTCACCAAGTATCTGCTGGCCAGTCACAGCCGCGGCCGCCACACCCTGCTGATCATCGACGAGGCGCAGAATCTCTCGGCCGATGTGCTCGAACAGATTCGCCTGCTGACCAACCTGGAGACCGATGAGAAGAAGCTGCTGCAGCTCGTGCTGATCGGCCAGCCCGAGCTGGCGCAGATGCTGGCATCGCGCGAGCTGCGGCAGTTGTCGCAGCGGGTCACCGCGCGCTATCACCTGCAGGAGCTGAGCGTCAGGGAGGTGGGCATCTACATCGATCACCGCCTCAGAGTGGCGGGCTTCCCCGGACCGCTGTTCACTAAAGCCGCCGTGCGCGGTATCTATCGCCACAGCCGCGGCACGCCGCGACTGATCAACGTGTTGTGCGAGCGCTGCATGCTGGGGGCCTACGTCACCGACAGCCGCCGCATCGATCGCCGCATCGTCAAGCGCGCGATCCGCGAACTGCGCGAACCGGAGCGCTGCAGCCGCAAGGGGCGGCAGTGGCGCTTCGCCGTGCCCTGGGCGGGGTTGGGGCGGGTGGCGCTGCCCGTCGCCGCGCTGCTGCTCGTGGCCATGGGGCTCAATGACGCCTACTCGCGGCGGCTGAGCGGCGTCGCGGGGGCGGCGGAGTCCACCGCCCCGGCGGCCCCGACCGCGGCTGCCGAGGCGCCGGACGGGCGCGATGCCCGGCGCGAGGCCGCACTGCACGGGCTGGCGCAGCGCTGGCGGCTGGCGCTGGACCCCGGGGTGCCGGTGTGCAGCCAGCTCGCGGCGCAGGCGCTGGCCTGCCTGGAGCTGGAGCTGAGCGTGGCGCAGCTGCAGCGGCTGGGCCTGCCGGTGGTGATCGAGGCGCCCGCCGGCGAGGCGGTGGCATTCAGCCTGATCGACAGCGAGCGCGCGCTGCAGCAGCTGCAGGACCCGGGCGGGCCGCTGCGCGTCACCTTGTTCTGGCGCCAGCCCGCCCGCGGCGTCGGCGCCAGGGTGCCGCGCCCGGGTGATGGGGGCGCGGACGCCGATTGGCTGCAGCAGCGCCTCGCCTGGCGCGAGGGCAGGGACAGCTACTGGAGCCAGCCGCGGACAGTGAGCGTGGGCGAGCCCGTGCGCGGTCGCTTCGGGTGGCTGTATGCGCGCACGCTGACGCTGGCTCCGCTCGGCCCGTCGCCCGGTTTCGATGCCGCTGCCGACGAGGTGATCAGGGCGCTGCAGGTCGCCTGGGGCTGGGAGGCGACCGACCGGGACGAGCTGCTCACGCTGGTCAAACTGGATCACGAGACCAACCGGGCGGCGCCCGGGCTGGTCCGTTCGGGGTAGGCAGCGTGTCTTATATTCTTGAAGCATTGAAGAAATCTGACCGGGAGCGGCAGCAGCGGGCGGGCCCGGTGCTGGCGCGCGCCGAGCATCAGAAATTTTTTTTCGGCCAGGAGCGCCCGGGGCGGTGGTGGCAGGCGGCCCTGGTGGTGGCCGCGCTGGCGCTGGTCGTCGGCGTCAGCTATCTGGCCTACCGTGGGGGTTACGTGCGCTTGGAGCTGCCCGCCGCCGTCACCCCCGCCGGCAACGCCCGGCCGCAGACCGTCATGCCGGCGCCGCCGGGCGCAGCGGCAGCGCTCGCGCAGTCCGCTGTGCATACTCCCGCCAACCGGCCAACCGGCCCAACCGGCCCAACCGGCCCAACCGGCCCAACCGGCCCAACCGGCCCAACCGGCCCAACCGCCCGCTGAGCCGGTGATCCCGGAGCTCTGGCAGCTGCCCCTCAGCACGCGCGCGGCGATTCCCGCGCTGGATTTTTCGCTCCATGTCTACTCTGAGTCGCCCGAACAGCGTAGCATTATCATCAATAACCGCATGATGCGCGAAGGCGAGTACGTCGATGCGCAGTTGCAGCTCATTGCCATCACCCGCCAGGGTGTGATCATGCGCTTTGGCGCGGAAACCTTCCGCGTCGGCATCCTCGAGGACTGGTGAGCAAGATAGGCATGCACCGAAAGACCAAGATTATTTGCACCATCGGGCCGGCGACGGCGTCGTATGCGATGCTGGAAAAGCTCTACCACGCGGGCATGAACGTGGTGCGCCTCAACATGTCCCACGGCGACCACGAGTCGCACGCGCGGGCGATCAAGGCGATCCGCACGCTCAATCGCAAGGTCAATTATACCATCCCCGTAATGCTCGACACCCAGGGTCCCGAGATCCGCACCGGGCATCGGGCGGTCGATCTCAATCTCAAACAGGGGCAGGAGATCAGCGTCGTGGTGCGCGGCGCGGACGACGTCGAGGAGAGTTCCATCCACATCGACTACGAGGGTCTCATCGAGACGGTGGCGGTGGGGGACAAGATCACCGTGGACAACGGTCTGATCAATCTGCAGGTGCTGAGCAAAGAGCACACCACCATGCGCTGCCGCGTCATCGACGGCGGCCTGCTCAAGGGCAAGCGACACGTCAATCTGCCGGGCGTGCGCGTCAACCTGCCGGCCATCACCGAGAAGGACCGCCGGGACATCGCCTTCGGCATCGCGCAGGAGGTCGATTACATCGCCCTGTCGTTCGTCCGCGACGTGGAGGATGTCAGGCAGCTGCGCACGCTGCTCGGCGACAAGGCCGACAAGATCAAGGTCATCGCCAAGATCGAGGATCAGGAGGGTGTCAGGAATCTCGAGGCGATCATCGCCGAAGCGGACGGCGTCATGGTCGCCAGGGGCGACCTGGGGGTCGAGGTGCCCTTCTACGAGTTGCCCAACATCCAGCGCCGCATGGTGCGCCTGTGCCTCGAGTCGGGCAAGCGGGTCATCGTGGCCACGCACCTGCTGGAGTCGATGATCGTCAATCCCATGCCCACCCGGGCCGAGGTCACCGACGTCGCCAACGCGATCTACGAGGAGGTCGACGCGGTGATGCTCTCGGGCGAGACCACCATCGGCAAGTACCCGGTCAAGTGCGTCGAAAACCTGCACAAGATCGCCGTCAGCGTCGAGCCGCATCGCGGTCTGCGTTTCACCGACAACCTGAGCCGTGCCAACCAGAAACAGAACATCGCCGCTGCGGCGGTGCACCTGGCCGAGACCACCGGCATCAAGGCGATCGTGGTCATCACCCGCAAGGGGCGCATGGCCAACTACGTCGCCAACTGCCGTCCGCGCGATGCCGATATCTTTGCCTTCAGCAACGAGAGCCGCACCCGTCGCCAGCTGGCTCTGTGCCGCGGGGTCTACGCGCATCGTATCAATTTCAGCCTCGAGCCCGAGAAGACCCTCGCGACCGCTTTTGGCGTGCTGCTCGACAAGGAGCACTTTCAGCCGGGCGATGCCGTGGTGGTCATTTCCGACGTGCTGGCGGGCGTCGGCACCGATGCCATCCAGGTGCGTGAAGTGCGCTGAGCGGTGGAGCCGCGTCTGCGGGTGGTCAAAGCTGCGGGTGGAGGCGAGTTGATGACATACCCATTGGGCCTCGCCCGGGCGGCGTCGCGTCCCAGGCGCAGCGGCCGCTGCTGGCTGTTGGCGGCCGTGCTGGCGTGCGCCGGTTGTGCCGTGGTGCGCACGGATCGCGGCGTCGACACCCTGTGGCACGACGTGGCAGGCTTCGAGCGGGGCAAGACCACGCGCAACGAGGTGCTGGCGCGGCTAGGGCCTCCCTCCCAGATGCTCGCGCTGGAGCGTGAGACGGTACTGTACTACATGCAGGAGCGCACCCGCGGCCGCTCCGTGAAGCTGTTCGTCTACAACTACATCGGCGAGAACACGCGCTATGACCGGGCGGTCTTTTTCTTCGATCTCGCGGGCGTCCTGACTGATTATTCGATGACCGATGCGCTCCCTTGAGCGGCGCGGCCTGGTGCGCTGCTGCGGCGTGCTGGCAGGGGTGTTGTGCGGTTGTTCGACGCTCCGGGTGGAAATCGGCAGCCCCATCGACCACCTTCGCATCTACGGCTTGATGCCCGGCATCACCCGGCGCGCCGAGGTGATGGCCGAACTGGGCACGCCGCAGGCCCTGGCGCGGCATGAGGACGGCGTGGCGATGTTTTACGAGCATGTCAGACTCACCGAGCAGCAGTTCGGCATCAGCCTGGGCAAGGCGTTCTCCTGGGTCGACATTGACGCCGGCACCCTGTTCAAGGCCATCACCAGCAGCAGCGGGGCGCTTCACGAGGCCGCGCTGCTGCTTTTCGACGGTCGCGGGGTGCTGCTGGCGTACGGCACCGCCAGCTGGCCTGAAGTCGTGGGCCGGGGCGGAGGGGTGCAGTTTTTTACTTCGGTCAGGTCGGTGGTCGACTCCAGCGCCTACCTCGCGCCGCCGCTGGGCATGGACTGGGGCATGGACTGGCTGGCGCCGCTGCCCGAGTTGCAGAATCTGCGCTATCGTGCCGGCGTCGAGCTGCGTGGAGCGCCGCTGAAGTCCGGGCAGCGCACCCTGGAGCTGGTGCCGCTGCGCTGAATTGCGCGACCTGCCGCTGCGGCGCCGCAGTCGCGGCGCTTGCGGCTTGAGCGCGGGGTTGAATGCGCCGCCCGCCTGCGCCAGGATAGACGCTCTGACCCAATCCGCGAGGCCCCTATGCCCATTACCCTGTATGGCGCACCGATGACCCGCTCACTGCGGGTTTCCTGGATGCTCGAGGAACTCGACCTGGCGTGGGACTACCGCCCCGTCGACTTCAGCAGGGGCGGGCACCGCTCCCCGGAGTTTCTGGCGATCAATCCCGCCGGCAAGGTGCCTGCGCTGCGCGACGGGGATCTGGTACTGGTCGAATCCGCTGCCATCTGCCTCTACCTGGCCGAGCGCTACGGCCAGGGGCGCTATGTGCCGGCGCCGGGCACCGCGGCGTCCGGCCTGCACCTCCAGTGGCTCAGCTATATCGTGTGCGAACTCGAACAGCCCCTCTGGAGCATGGCCAAACACAAGTTCGCGCTGCCCCGGGAGTGGCGCGTGCCGGCCATGCTGGAGACGGCGCCCAAAGAATTCGACCAGGCCATGAACGTGGCGCTGAAGTGGCTGCCGGACGAGGGCTGTCTGCTGGGCGCTGAGCCGATGGTCGCGGACATTCTGCTGGCGCACACGCTGCACTGGGCGGCCAGCTTCAAGCTGTCGCTGCCCGCGGCGGCCGCGGCTTACGGCGAGCGCCTGAGCGCCCGGCCGCAGCTGGCCCGGGCAGTCGCCAGGGAAGCGGCGGGGAGTGGCGGCAGCACCTGACGGGTACCGGAACAGGGGGAGTATCGGGTGGCCAGGTAGCGCCGCTCGGTGTCAGCCGGCGCGTTCCTTGGCTGCCTTGCACTGTACACAGGTGGTGGTTTCCGGCAGGGTGCTCAGGCGTGCCTCGCCGATCGCCTCGCCGCAATCGGCGCAGATGCCGTAGCTGCCGTCTTCGATCCGCTGCAGCGCGCCCCTGATGCTGGCGATGGCCACCGCTGTCTCGTTGCCGATGGCATCGAGCACCTCGTCGTTCTCTCTCTCCTGGGCCTGTTCGGCAGAGTCGCTGGAGTGCGCCTGTGCGGCATCCTCCCGTATTCTCGCCAGGCGCCGCTCGAGGTCCGCAAGTCTGGTGCGCAGGGTGGCTGCGATTGCATCCTGGTTCATGGCTGGTGGCCTGTGTGGTGTGTCAGCCGGCCGCCTGCAGCATCCGGTAGAGCTGGTCTTTCAGGTGCACGCGTCTGACCTTGTGCTCCTCCTCGACCGTGGTGCTCGCCGGGACCACTTCGTTTTCCATGTTTTCGATGAGCCGGGTCAGTTCATGATACTCGTCGAACAAGCGGCGGAACAGATGGTTGCCAACTTTCAGCTCGTGGATGCGGTCTTTGAGTTGCGGAAACTCGTGGGCTAGGTCGTGGTGCTCTACAGACATGGGCGGTCTCTCTGCTGGCTGCGGTTCAGGGCGCTATCATAGCGCGCCGGGGGATCAAAACCATGATTCAGATCAATGATGCGGTGGCAGTGGGTGCGGGCCACAGCGGCAGCGCCGGGCGCGCATCGTGGACCCCGGCGCGGGGCCCGACGTTTACACCACTCCCGGTGGTGGCTATATTGGCGTTTGGCGCAATGACAGCGGGCGGCTCGTGCAGGACGCCGCCTGGCCGGGGTGGCGTCGTTGCCGATCGGGGCGGGTCAGCCGGAACGTGCGGCATGAGAGGTGATACCGGTGTTTCTGCAGCACAATGACCAGCCTTTTTCCAGCGCCGAGATCGAAGCCTGGGCGGCCCAGGCCGTGGACTTCGAGGTGCCGCGCGACGAATTCGAACGGCTGCACCGGCTTATACAATGGTATTTTCCGACTACGCTGGTGGGGCTGGAGAACATCCCGCCTGGACCGACCCTCTTTGTCGGCAATCACTCGCTGTATGGCATCGATGCGGTCATCCTGGTGTCGGAGATGCTGCATCGGACCGGGCGCTGCCTCCGGGTCACGGCGGACCAGTTCTTCTTTCAGATAGGTCTGGGTGAGTTTATGCGCAAGCGTGGCGTGGTGCTCGCCAATCCGCGCATCTGCAGTGCGCTGATGGAGGCCGGCGAGGACATCGTGGTGTATCCCGGCGGCGCCTTTGAGAGCACCAAGCCGGAGTCGCTGAAGTACTCGCTGCAGTGGCGTGAGCGCTACGGTTTCGTGCGCATGGCCGCGCGCCACGGCTATACCATCACGCCCTTCGGCATGGTCGGTCCCGATGACTGTTACGATCACGTGCTCGAGGGGCCGGCCCTGCTGGAGTCCGCGCCGGGCAGGCTGCTCACCCGCCTGGGGCTGACCCACAGCTTGCGCAAGGATATCCTGCCCCCCGTGTCGCTGGGCCTGCTCGGCACGCCCCTGCCCAAGCCGCAGCCCGCGTTTGCCGCCTTCGGCAAAGCCATTGCCGTGCCGGGCGGCGGTGGCACCGAGGTAGCCGAGGACGTGCTGCGGACGGTGCGGCAGGAGACTGCCCAGCGCATCGATGAGCTGCTGCACGACATGCTGCTGCTGCGCGCGCAGCAGCAGCCGGGGTGGCTGCGCCGCTGGTTTCTTTGAGTGGAGGGGGAAACATGACGAGGATGAGCGTACGCGGCGTGTCTGGCGCCGGCGGGCGCCGGGGGGGCAGTGAGGCGGGCCGGCGCCGTCGGCTCGACTGCGGTGGCACACCGCCATGGCACTGATCCCGCCCGATAACGACATGGCGGTCATGGCCAGCCTGCTGGCCATCGCGGGCGGCGCCTTTGTGCTGGAGCGCACGCGCCTGGGTGGCCAGCTGACCGCCACCGTGATCGCCATCGTCGGTGCCATGGCGGCCGCCAATCTGCAGCTCATCCCGCACGCGGCCCCTGCCTACGGCTTTGTCTTCACCTATATCGTGCCTGTGCTGATTCCTCTGTTTCTGTTTCAGGCCGATCTGCGCCGCATCCTGTTCGAGTCGACCCGCACGACCGCAGCGTTCCTGCTGGCCTCCGCGGCGACGGTGGCCGGGGTCACCGCGGCGGCGCTGATCCTGGACCTCGGCGGCCTCGCCCCGGCGGCGAGCACGCCGCCGGCATTGCGGGAGCCGGCGATCGCCGGGCTGTTTGCGGCAACCTACATCGGCGGCTCGGTGAACTACGCGGCCCTTGGCGAGATCACCGGACTCAGTCGGGACGCCTCGTTCTTCTCGGCGGCGACCGCGACCGACAACCTGTTCGGTGCGGCCTACCTCGCCGTGCTGGCGCTGCTGCCCGGCTGGCGCTGGCTCGGCCGCCAGTTCAAGGCGCATGACCTGACGCCGGCCGGCGGCGACGCGTCGCTGCTGCCGATCACGGCCATGTCGCTGACGCTGGCGCTGGCGCTCGCCACCCTGATGGTGGCGCTGGCGGACGCGCTGGTGGCGTGGCTCGAGCTGCCGGGCTGGCGCTATATCGTCATTACCACCGCGGCGCTGCTGTTTGCCACGCTGGCGCCGCGCGCCGCGCAGCGGCTGGCGGGCAGCTTCGAGCTGGGGGTGTGTCTGTCGCTGCTGTTCTTTGCCACCATCGCGGCGGGCGCCGACGTCGCCGCGATGATCCGCGTGGCGCCCGTGCTGGTGGCCATGGTGTCGATTGTGCTGGTGGTGCACGCGTCGATCACGCTGCTGCTGGGGCGATGGCTGGGCCTGAGCCTGCCGGAATTGATCACGGCGTCCAACGCCGCGGTGCTCGGTGCGACCACGGCCCCGGCGCTGGCCGCCGCCAAGGGCTGGAACAACCTGGTCACCCCCGGCGTGCTGGTCGGCGTGTTCGGCTACGCCCTGGGTACCTACCTGGGGACCCTCATCTACCGCTGCTGGGGGGCCATTCTGTAGCCCGTCGAGCGCTGCGCTGTCAGCGGCCCGCCTTGAGCTTGCGGTTGATGGCGCGCAAGCCCAGGCCGAACGAACCGCTGGCGTTGGCCGCCGCCTCGTCCAGCGCGTCCCACAGGGCGCTGGTGTCCGGTTCGGCGAGGCTGCCCCCGATGGTGAGGCTGCGGTTCATGGCCCGGAAGCCCTGGCCGTCGGCGCCCTCCTCGAGCAGGCCCATGCCGTCGAAGAGTATGGCCATATCGCCCCGGGCGGCGAGGTCGAGGCTGGCCTCCATGGGGCTCAGTGCCAGCGCTAGTCCGGGCTGCGCGGTGACGCTGCCGCGACCGGCCAGCCGCAACCGCGGCGCGATCAGGGCGATGTCCTCCAGGCGCAGTTGGCGCGGCGAGTCGCGCAGCAGCGAGACGCTCATGCGCGAAAACGGCAGCTCGTCCAGATCGTCCAGCAGGCGCCCGATCGCGCGCAGCTGCCTGGAGAAAGTCAGCGCGCCGACCACCTTGGCGGCCTTGCTGGCCGTTTTACCCCTGCCCGCCAGGCCGCGGAACACGCCCTGGCGTCCGGACAGGGCGATGTCGCCCAGCGTGCCCAGGGCCAGGTCCAGGCCATTGCGGCCCTGGCCCTTGAGGTTGGTCGTGAGCGCAAAGAGGCCTTCGGCGACCGGCGGCTCATCCGGCTTCAGGGGGCGCAGCAGATCGGCGATCTGCAGTTCATCGATGTGCAGGCGATATGTCATGTCGTAGGGGAGGGGGCGATCCCCGTGAAAATCAATGCTGCCGCTCGAGCGCAGCCGACCCTTGCCGAGCGCCGCGCGGACGCCGTAGAGGGCGACGCGGCCGGGCATGACTTGAAACTGGCCGCGAACGTCCTGCACGGTATTGTGCGCCAGCTGCAGGTGGGCCACCTTCAGGGCGGCGTGCCCCAGCAGCCGGTCACTCCAGAAGGGCGTGTCGTCGCGCCGCTGTCGCAGCTGCATCAGGGTCGTGCGGGACGGCGCCTTGCGGCCCGCTGCGGGCGCCGGGGCATGCTCCTGGGCATCGAGCAGCCAGGCGCGCCACTGTCGCAGGTCGGGGACGATGAGGCGCTCGCCCTCGAGGCCCGCCTCGAAGCGGTAGCGCTCGCCGAGGCGGGAGGCCGTGCCCTTGAACGCCAGGTCGGAATTGCCGCGCCGCGACGTCATGGCCAGGGGCAGCGCGACCGTCATGCCCTCGCCGGGCGCGGCGTCCACCTCCAGTGAGGCCGCCAGGTCGGGCAGCGGCCCGAGCCGGGCGGCCCTGGCGCCGTTCACCTGGACGCGCCCGCGCAGCTGGCGGCGCGCCTCCCGGAGCACCGTCAGGCGGGCGCTGAGCGTGCCCGCCTCGAGGGGCTGCGTGCCATCCAGTACGGGTTGTCTGGACAGCGCGCTCAATGCCACATTCAGGTCGAGGTCCAGCGAGCGCAGGGGGCGCTGCGGCGTCAGCGGCGCCACCGCCTTCAAGGTCACCCCGGCCAGCGGCTGCTTGCGGCTGTCGGTGGCGTCCATCCGCAGCGACCGCGCCTCCAGGCCATCGACCGAGTAGGCCACTTCGTAGCTCAGCCCCAGGTCGAGCTCTTCCACCAGGGTGGTGCCCTCCCAGCGCAGGGTGACGTCCTGGAACACCAGGGGGGTGGCGGCGGTCAGCAGCAGCCGGCCCTCGCGGTCGACGCGGCCGTAGAACTCGCCCCTGGGCAGCACGCCCTCGACGTCGAGCCCCAGCAGGCGCGGCAGCAGGCTCTGCAGTTCCAGCGGGGTCAGGGTAACCTTGAGCACGCGGGTGGCGTCGCCATCCGTGGCGAAGCCGAGGGGGTCGTTGGCGATCCGGAAGGGCTGCAGGGTGTTCACCGCCACGAAGCGGGTCCCGCTGATGTCATTGAGGGTGATGGCGAGCTGGTCGATGCCCATCTCCCGGGATGCCAGATCGATGCTGCCGCGCTGCGTCCAGCGCATCTCACCGAGCTTGCCGATGCGCGGCGTGAGCGAGGGAAAGAAGCCCTCCAGCTCGAGCTTCATGGCGAGCTGCGTGGGCGGGTTGCTGGCCCAGTCGAGCCTGAGGCTGCCGCCGAGCCGGTCGCCGCCTCTGGAGACCAGCAGGATGTCGTCGAGCACGACGGCGCCGCCGGTGTTGTTCAAGCGCACGCTCGGTTCCAGGCTCAGCTTGAGGTTGCGGGCGAAGCGCGTGCCGCGGTAGAGCGGCACGATGCCGCGAATTTCGAACGGCCGCACCGCCTTGAGCTCGAAGCCGCTGTCCCGGCGCGCCTCGGCCGCGAACTCACCGTACACCGCTCCGGCCGCCAGATCGATCTCCGGCAGATAGGGGCTGAGCCAGGCGATGGGGAGCCCCTTGAATTCGAGCTGCACGTGCTGCGGCTGGAAATCGTCCCAGTCGATGGCCCTGGAGGCCAGCGAAACTTTCAGCGGGGAGTCCCCCTTGATCACCAGCGACGCGAGCGATTGCTTGTCGTGGTCTATGGCCTCGAGGCCGAGGGCGTCGAGGCTGAGCATCAGGTCGCCGAGGTCCAGACTGGCCTGGGCCAGCCCCCGCACCGCTTCGACCTCGCGCGCGCGCCGCTGAATGAACGGCGCCCGCAGCGCGACCATGCCGTTGAAATCGAGGGTGGGCCAGGCGGCGGTCGACGTGGCGGCCTGCCCCCAGAAGTCGAGGCGCAGCCCGGTCTCGCTCACAACGGTCAGCGGCTCGACCAGCGCCTGCAGCGCGCCGTCATGAATCTCGGCTTTGGGCTGCAGGGTGATATCCAGCAGCGGCAGTGGGCGGTCGCCCTGCCGCCGCAGGCGCAAGTCGCTGACGTGGATGGGTTCGCTCGCCGCGATCCTGACATGGGCCTCCGCCAGGGGAATGACGTCAATCACGCCGCTGACGGCGCCGCTCTCGAATACCCCGGCCGGGTCGAAGCCCCGCAGCCAGCCCAACGGCAGCTCCCGGGCGGTCAGCGAGAGCGCCGCCTCGCCCCAGCGCTCGGGGACCAGCCGCCACCGCGCCAGATCGATGGTCGTCGGCTGGCCTAGTTCCAGCTTCAGTACTTCCTGGCGGGCCGCGGTGGTGAGGCGGCCATGCAGTTGCCGCGCCGTCCATACCTGCGCCCAGCCGCGGGTCTCGAGGTCGGCGTCGATGGCGAAGCGCCCGAGCTGGGCCAGGCGCGGGTCGAGCCACTCCCAGCCCCGGCCGCTGGCGTTGAGGGACGCCTCGAGGTGGGCGGAGGCCTGCCGGAAGTCGAGGCGCGCCTGGCCGCTGCTCTTGAGGTCGAGCTCGCTGTCCACGCCGGCGGCGGCGAACGTCCTGATCAGGCGGCTGCCCAGGTCTATCGACCAATGCAGGTCCGCGTCGGCGCTGGCGGGGCGGTAGTCGGCGCGCAGCGCCGCGACCTGTTGCTCCAGGGCATTGACGATGGACAGGTGGCCGGATTCCACCTCGGCTGCCAGCTGCAGTTGTGCGGCGACGACGAGCGGTCGCGAGGGGCCGCGCCCTTCGCCGGGCCGCAGCTTCAGGTCGGCCTCGGCGTCCGTGATGAGGCCGTCGCCGGCGACCGTCGCGGCCGCGTCGAGCAGCGCATTCGCCGCCGCCACGGCCTGCTCGCCGCGCGTTGCCCGCAACTCGGCGCTCAGCCGCAGGTGGGCGGAGCTGTCGGCCGCGAGGTCGGACAGCGCGAGTTCCCAGGGGCCCGACAGGGTCCGCTGGTCCGCGGACTCCCACAGCAGGCTGCCTTGCGCCGCGGCCGCCTTTACGCTCACGCGCTGCGGCCACCGCAGCATTGGCGCGAGTCCCCGGAACGTCGTGGCCGGGCCGGGGGCGGCGTCCGCTGCGGCAGCCGGTGCGGGCTGCAGGTGCACGCGCACAGCGCTGAACTGCAGCGCGTCCACGGCCAGCTTGAGGCCCCGCAACGAAGCCCAGGGATTCAGCGCCAGGTCGACCGCGTCCGCCTGTAGCGAGAAACCGGGCCCCTCGATCGACAGGCCCTTGAGCGCGCCGCCACGCGGGCCGAAGCCAATGGCGTCGGCCTCGACGGTGACGCCATCCAGGCTGGCGCTGACGAGTCTCAGCAGGCGCGCCTGGACCGGGGGCAGCATGAGCGCGCACAGCAGCAGCAACAGCACACCGGTGCACGCCACGCTGCCCTTGACGAGCCAGCCAAACCGCCTGTGCCTCGAATCCGCTCTGCGCATGTGTGCCTCACCCGCGCTGCGACCTGCAGCGTAGCGGCGATGATGAAGAGCCACCTCTGTCCCGAGAATACCCTCCGCTCGTCGCCGAGTCTACGTGTGCAGGCGCTGCGGTCGGGTCCCGGTTCGATGCCTGCGCGGCCCGGCGGGGGGTCAAAAAGACGCGGCGTTCGTGATAGCATGCGGCCGGACCGATGCAGCATCGGATCGCCGTGCTGGCCGCCGTCGCTGCGGCTCAGGCTCGCTGGCACCGGGCGGTGTGCTCATTCACACGATATGGAGCGGTAATTGGCATGATCGAGGCGCGAACATTCTGGGAACTGGTCGACCGCAGGGCGGCAGCGACGCCGGACGCACTGATGGGGCTGGACGAGTCACTGCGGACGATGACTTTTGGCGAGTATCGCGATGCGGCCGAGGGCCTTGCCGCCGCGCTGTACGCCGGGGGCGTCACCGCTGGCACGCCGGTCAGCTGGATCCTGCCCACGCGCTTTGACGCGCTCATCCTGATGGCCGCGCTGGCGCGGCTGGGCGCCGTGCAGATCCCCATCCTGCCGATCTACCGGCACCGCGAGGTGGGCTTCTGCCTGCGCGAGACCGGCGCCAGGACTGTGATCGTGCCGGCGGCCTACAAGGATTTCTCCCACGCCGGCATGGTGCGCGAGCTGGCTGCCGACCTCGGTGGCCTGACCGTCATCGAGTTCGGCGACGCGCTGCCGTGCGCCGATCCGGCCGCACTGCCGCCGCCGCCGTCCTCCGGGGATGAGGTGCGCTGGATCTTCTACACCTCCGGCACCACCGGTTCCCCCAAGGGTGCGCGGCACACCGACCGCGGCGTACTGGAGTCGTCGGTGGGCATGGCGCGGGCCATGGACCTGGGGCCGCACGACCGCATCGCCCTGGTCTTCCCCGTGACGCACCTCGGCGGCGCCAACTCCCTGACCGCGGCGCTGTTCAGCGGCGCCGGGCACCTCGTCGTGGACGCGTTCTTCGCGCCCGGCGTGCTCGATTTTCTGGCCGCTCACGGCGTCACCCACGCCGGTGCCGGCACCGTATTCCACCAGGCCTACCTGGCCGCCCAGCGCGCCCGGGGCGACGGCCCGATCTTTCCCGCCATCCGCGTGTTCCAGGGCGGCGGCGCACCCAAGCCGCCCCAGCTGCACTACGACCTCAAGCGGGAGATCGGCGGCGCCGGCATCCTCTCGGTGTACGGCATGACCGAGTGCCCGATCATCAGCCTGGGGCGCATCGGCGACCCGGACGAAAAGCTCGCCTATACCGAGGGTCAGTTCAACACGCCGGGCACCGAGTACCGGGTCGTCGATCCCGACAGCGGGGCAGAGGTGGCCGCCGGTGGCGAGGGCGAGCTGCTGCTGCGCGCTCCCCAGCTGTGCAAGGGCTACGTCGACGAGAGCCTCAACCGGGACGCGTTCACCGCGGACGGCTTCTTCCGCACCGGCGACCTGGTGCGCATCGATGACGACGGCAATCTGATCATCGTCGGCCGCCAGAAGGACGTCATCATCCGCAAGGGCGAGAACATCGCGCCGCTGGAGATCGAGCAGCTGCTGATGCGCCACCCCAAGGTGGCGGATGTCGCCGTTATCGGCCTGCCGGAGGAGGAGCGCGGCGAGCTGTGCTGCGCGGTGGTGGTCACGGCCGGGGATGAGCCCATCACCCTGGCGGAGATGCGCAGCTACCTGGAGGGGGAGAAGCTGATGAAGCAGAAGATCCCCGAACAGCTGGAGCTGGTGGCGGCGTTGCCCAAGAACCCCACCGGCAAAGTGCTGAAGAAGGACCTCAAGGGCCAGTTCAGCGCCCGGGTGCCGGCGCGGGCCTGAAGACCGGCAGGCGCCGCCTCGCGCCGGTGCCGCCGCGCGCTATGGCGCTTGGCCCAGCCGTTCCTCGACGTAGCGGGCGACGGCCTCGAACAATACCTCGCGCGGGTACTCGTTATTGAGCGCGGCAGACACGATGGCGCCCCGCTGCTGGCGGGCCGCGGCGGTGGCGGAGTCGCCCGCGGCGGTTTCCTGCCAGCCGCCTCGCAGCAGCGCGCGCCGCACCGCCAGCCGCGTGCCGATCAGCGCGATGTTGAAGGGCATGCCCTGATGCGCGCCGCTCTCGTCGACGCTGCAGCAGGGCAGCGCCTCCAGCGCGCTGCGCAGGGTCTCGACAGTGAGATCGACGATCTCGTCCTCGGCATACAGGCCTTCGGGATCGACGGTCATGTAGTCGGCGGTGAAGCCCGGCATGGGGACGATGAAGGTGAAATTGAACGAGCGCAAGTGCGCCGAAGTAAAGTCGAGGTTCATGCCCTTGGACCCCGGCTGCAGCTGCGTGTAGACGAAGCCGGAGCGGGATTCGCCGGCCGGGATGCGGCGCGGGCCGCCGGGTGGAGCATTGCGGGTCGCCGCCGGACGACGTCGGCGGGGCTGCGTTGCGCATCATGGTCCGAGCCACAGAGAGTTCGGCGCAATGGTAGCAATAATTCCATCCGCAGCGTAGCAGCGGCGTCCACCGCGCGGGCAATGGCCGCTCCCTGCCGGCGGTGGCCCGATGCGGGCAGGGAGGGGACGCGACAGGGTGGGTCCTAGTCCTGCTGGAGCAGCGCCGCTTGCAGCGCCTGTGCCAGCGGCGTCCGGTAGGCCTCCTGGCCCAGCAGGTTGGGGTGGGCGGAGCCGGAGACGTTGGTCGTCTCGGGAAGTCCACCGACGAGGTAGGCATACGCTGCCACCGCGTCGTTGCTGCCGTCGGGCTGGGCCGTGCACAGGCCGTGGCCGGAGGCCAGGTCGTGGGTGCCGATGACCGGTGTCCAGCCGTAGCGCCCGCCCGATAGCAGGGTCATCTCGTTCAGTGCCGGGCCGACGTCGCCGCCCTTGCCGTAACGGATGTCTTCGACAGCCTCGCCTGAACCGATCAACCAGGAGGCTCCAACACCCTCCTTCGGCGCTTTCCACTTGCCCGTCAGCGCAGTGAGCAACGCGCGGTCCATGGGATCGGCAAAGCCGTTCAGCACCGCCTGCGCAGCCCATTGAAACTCGTTCTGGGCAAGCCCGAATTCATTGATGCCGCTGGCCTGGAGGCCGGCGATAATCGCGTCGATGAGTTCCGGGTTGTCGACCAGGGGCTTGATCGCTCTGAGCAGCAGTATCATCCTGCCCTTGTCGATGGAGATACTGCAGAATTTGTACTGCTCGTTGTCATCTCCTTCGGCGCTGCCACGGGCGAATTCGGTGGTCAGGTCCGGGTACTCGGTGTAGAACACCCGCGACGGGTCGACCCCCAGACCGGGCCAGCTGGCGGGAATATCGTGGCCTGGCACGCTGGCGGCATCGGGGTACTTCCACTGCGCCTCGTCAAAGTTGTAATAGGTGCGGGCAAACCGGCAGTCCGCGACGCCGTCGCCGGTAAGGCAGGCGTCGACCTGGGACAGCCCGAACTCCGTCGTGCCGATGGACTCCCGGCAGCTCTCGGCGGGTCCGATGCCGCCGTCTTCGAACGCCGCTCTCTGGAACAGCGAGTCGCAGGCGTGCAGGGTGGCAGGCGTCAGCGTGCGGAACACGGCGTCGGCGGGCAGCCCCGGAACGCCCGCGTCGGGAAATTCGTCGCTGGGTGTGAGCACGAGTCTGCTCAGTTCGTCCTCACTCAGCGGACTCGTGTCCGTGAGCGGCAGGTTGGGGTTGATGAGCCGCACGGCCGAGAGCTCCGTCGACAGGAAGGCATCCTCCTGCAGTGCGCCCTCGGCGACGACCGGTACGAAGCCGATGTCATTGCCGCCGATGCCGAGCGTGACGGCGTCGATATCGCGCCCGTTGGCGATGGCCAGTTGGTAGGCCAGCAAGGTCTGGGGCTTCTCGGGAGCGCCGAGATAGCCGTCCTTGATGCCGAGAATGCCGCTGTCGATCTGGGCGCCCGAGCAGGCGAGGTAGAGTGTGGTTACGGACGAGTGCGGGTCGGCCCGCTCCAGGTCGATGGCTGCGTTGGCCTGGCCGGAGCGGGTGCTGCGGTGGCAGTTGGCGTAGTCCCAGTAGGCGCCCTCACTCCAGCCGGCGCCGTCGTTGGCCAGGGTGGCGGCAAAGGCGTCATCGCCGGTCATGCCGTCGTAGCGCGTGGCGTTGCCCTCGCCCGAGGAATAGGAGTCGCCCATGATCACGATCAGGTAGTCCTTGATCTCCACGGTCTGCGTCGCAGTGCTCTTCCGGCCCTTGTTCTTGACCAGCAGTTCCACCTCGTGCACTCCTTCGGGCAGGTGGGTCGTTACTGTACAACGGGTGGCGTTGCCGGGGATGCGCTTGCCGTCGACGCGCCACTGGTACTGCTGGATATCGCCGGTCGATGCGCAGCCGTCGAAGCTCACCTCGTAGCCGTCCGGGGGGTTGATCTGATCCAGCGGCACGCTGGAGACGCCGCCAAAGAGTCCGGGCTGGCCCGCCACGGGGCCCTCGATCATGAAGTGGCGTACGCTGGTGATCTCGGGCTTGAAATCAACGTTTTCGACCGCCCGCGTGCGCTCGGCCATGCTCCAGCTGAACTTTGCCTGCGGCATCCCCTGCGGGGGCTTTGCCACTGCGGCACCAGTCAGGCCGATACCTGCAGCGATGCTCACGGCGATTGTTGTTTTCCTTATCGGCTTCATGATCTCGACTCCATCCCGTTGATTTATTGTTGTCGATGTCGCTTTACTATCCTCTGGGTGACAGCGTTGTGCGCGGCTCGCCGCACGCGGCCTGGTAGTGGAAGGCCGCGGCCGGAAAACGGCGCACAGCGGAAACGCCCTTGGCACAACGGATTTAAGTTACCGCAAACCCGGGGCACTTAAAAGTCCTCACGCTTGCATGCGTGGGGCGTCCAGGGGTGGGCTCGGGTATAAACGGGCGGGCGTGGGCGGGGCAGATGCGCCCGCGCTTGAACGGGCCTTAGAACGGCTGCCCGAAGCGCAGGATGAAGCCCAGATTGCTGGCTTTGCCGACGGCGACCTCCGCCCGGGCGACCAGTTTTGCCTCGGGTTTGAGGGTGAAGATGGCGCCGGCCGCCAGCGCCGGGTACAGGCTCGAGCGCTCGAAACAATCCTGATCGTCGCCGAATACGTCCTCGCCATACAGGCAGGCCAGGGCGCCGGAGACCGACATGCCCCAGCGCTCGGTGAAGGCGATGCGCTGGTCCCAGTAGACGTGCGTCATGTACTCGGCCAGGTACTCGCCGCGGGTATAGCCCGGGATGGCAACCGAGGAATAGGCGCTGTTGGGTGCGCCGCTGGTCCAGCGCCCAGTGACCTGGAGTGCGGAGACCTGGCTCTGTAACAGCGGCAGGAACACTTCGTACTTGACATCGTAGACGTCGAAGCTGTCATCGCCTCCCAGCCCTTCGCGGTAGGCGAAATTGTTGATCATCAGCTGCGCGCCGCTGCTGGCCGAGCGGGTGTTGTCGCGCGAGTCGTAGTTGACCACCAGGCCCAGGGCATTGGACTGGAAGCCGCTCAGGCCCAGGTAGTCCAGCATATCGTTGCCGCCGGGTTCGCTCGATGACGACGTGAAATTGGTCGCGATGCCCTGCGCCCCCACAAACCAGTTGCCGACGACGCGGTAGAGGTAGCGGGTGAAGAACAGGTGGATTTCGTCAGTGGTCTCGAAGCGCACTCCCGAGCCCAGAAAGTCCTCGTAATCGTTCTCGATGTGGCCCCACAGCGCGAACGCGATCAGGCGCTGCCGGTCTTCATCGAAGAAGGTATTGGCAAACGCGCTGAGCGTGTAGGAGTCCGTGTCGCTGTAGTCGCCCTTGATGCCGAACATGGAGACCGGGGACTTTTTATCGAAAGGCTTCAGATAGCCGCCCAGCGCGCCGATCGACGTGCCGAACTTGGGGTTGCTGCTGATCAGCGGCGTGGCGAGCCAGGGCGAGCGGTCCCTGGCGGGTTCGGTTTGCGCGCCGGTGCCCGCCGGCGTGGTAGCGCTCTCACGCTCGTTCGACGGGGCCTCCGCCGGGGCTTGTTCCGCCAGGGCAGCCGTGCTCCAGTGCGCAGCCAGGCAGAAAAGGGCGCTGCGGATGAAAAGGGCGGTGGCGGGCTGGCGCGGCAGGCGATCTGGCATCATCGGGCTCTTCTTCTATTTTATTGGCAGGGCTAGTGTAGCGCGTATAGGCGAGGCTGGGCCAGCGATGCGGTGGTTGCGATGCCGCGACGACTCAATTACGCTTGTGTCGGTTCCAACAATTAAAATAACCGGAGAAAAACCATGAAGCCAAACCACAAGAGGTCGGGGCTGCGACTCGCCCGTATGTGGTGTGCCGCGTCTGCCCTGGTCACGGGGGTGGCGGTCGCCGCAGACAAGCCCAACATCGTCGTCATCTGGGGTGACGACATCGGTCAGTCCAACATCAGCGCGTATTCCCGCGGCCTGATGGGCTATCAGACGCCCAACATCGACCGCATCGCCAGCGAGGGGGTGATGTTCACCGACTACTACGGCGAGCAGAGCTGCACCGCCGGGCGGTCGTCGTTCATCACCGGGCAGAGCGTATTTCGCACCGGGCTGAGCAAGGTCGGCCTGCCGGGCGCTGACCTGGGTCTGAAAGTGGAAGACCCGACCATCGCGGGGCTGCTCAAGAAGCAGGGCTACGCCACCGGGCAGTTCGGCAAGAACCACCTGGGTGACAAGGACGAGTTTCTGCCCACCAATCACGGCTTCGACGAGTTCCTGGGCAACCTGTACCACCTCAACGCGGAGGAGGAGCCGGAGAACGAGGACTACCCCGGCGATATGGTCCTCGCCGATGGCCGCACTTTCCGCCAGGCCTATGGGCCGCGGGGCGTGATCAAGTCATGGGCCGATGGCAGAATCGAGGACACCGGCCCGCTCACCAAGAAGCGCATGGAGACCATTGACGACGAGACCGTCGCGGCCGCCATCGACTTCATGGAGCGCCAGGCCAAGGCCAAGAAGCCCTTCTTCGTCTGGTGGAACGGCACCCGCATGCACTTCCGCACCCACGTCAAGCCCGAGCTGCGCGGCATCTCCGGGCAGGACGAGTACGCGGACGGCATGGTCGAGCACGATCGCCACGTCGGGCAGATTCTCGCCAAGATCGACCAGCTCGGCCTGGCTGACAACACCATCGTGTTCTACTCGACCGACAACGGTCCGCACATGAACACGTGGCCTGATGCCGCCATGACGCCGTTCCGCAACGAGAAGAACTCCAACTGGGAGGGTGCCATGCGCGTCCCCGCCATGGCGCGCTGGCCCGGCAGGATCAAGCCCGGCACGGTGTCCAACGACATCATGCACCATATGGACTGGCTGCCGACCCTGCTGGCCGCCGCGGGCGAGCCTGAAGTCAAGCAAAAGCTGCTCACGGGCTACAGCGCCATCGGCCGCAACTACAAGGTGCACCTCGACGGCTATAACTTCCTGCCCTACCTGACCGGCAAGGATAAGGCGAGCCCCCGCAAGGAGATCTTCTACTTCTCCGACGAGGGCGATCTGACCGCGCTGCGCTACGAGGACTGGAAGCTGATCTTCATGGAGCAGCGCGCCACGGGTACGCTGCGGGTCTGGGCGGAGCCCTTCACGCCGCTGCGGGTGCCGCTGATCTTCAACCTGCGCCGCGATCCCTACGAGCGCGCGCAGATCACCTCCAACACCTACTACGACTGGCTGCTCGACCGCGCCTACCTGCTGGTGCCGGCGCAGGCCTATGTCGGCAGGTTCCTGGCGACCTTCAAGGACTATCCGCCGCGGCAGAAGGCCGCCAGCTTCAGCCTCTCCGAGGTCATGGAGAAGCTGCAGCAGCCGACGGGAGACTGATCCGGTCCAGCGGGTGCGTGTCAGAAGGGGCCGATCGCGGCCCCTTTTTGTGCGCCCGGCACGGGCGCACTCCTGGAGGCGCAAGTCCTCCCGTGAGCTGGCCACAGCGAGCGAAGTGAAGCGCAACTGCGGAAGGGCGACCGACCGTGGGGAGGAAGCGTGGAGCGTAAACCGTGAGCCGATGAACAAGAACCGGATAGAAGGCGCTGCCGAGCAGGGCGAGCGGGCAAGAAGCCGTGAAGCTCTCGTGGCCAAGGCGAAGTGGCGTAAATTCGGCGGTTGTGCGGTGAAGGAGTGCGGTCTTACCCGGGGAGATCTCGCCTCATGCCTGAAAGGGCGACGTGGAGACACGGAGCGAGAAGTCAGCAGAGGCCATAGTAGCCGCCGATGAGGGGCGAAGGGCCGAACGAGAAGGAGCGTCAGACGCCTTGTCGATGAGAACGGTAGTGCATCAGATGCCCGCGCAGGCGGGGCGGGTCGTGGAAGGGCGAGGTGAAGCCTTGTCCCAATCGACCAGTGATGAAACCGGCCTCCCGCGACAGGAACCGGAGGGCGCAGGGCGAGACCTGCTGGTGCAGGCGCTCGCGAGGGAGAACATGCAGCGCGCCTGGAAGCGCGTGAAGGCAAACAAGGGTGCTGCGGGTGTTGACGGTCTGGACATAGCCCGGACGGGAGAACACCTCCAACACGCGTGGCCGACCATCAGGCAACAACTGCTGGAGGGCACGTACAGGCCGCAGCCTGTGCGGCGCGTGGGCATCCCGAAGCCGGACGGTAGCGAACGTGAGTTGGGGATCCCCACCGTGACCGACCGTCTGATTCAGCAGGCACTGTTGCAAGTGCTGCAACCGTTGATCGATCCGACCTTCAGTGAGCACAGCTACGGGTTTCGCCCCGGACGCCGGGCGCGGGACGCGGTGCTGGCCGCGCAGCGGTACGCGAGTCAAGGTTGCCACATCGTGGTGGACGTTGACCTGTCGAAGTTCTTCGACCGGGTCAACCATGACATTCTGATCGAGCGCCTGAGCAAGCGCGTGAACGACGCCGGGGTGATCCGGCTGGTGCGCGCCTACCTCAACGCGGGCATCATGGATGGCGGTGTGGTGATCGAGCGGGTAGAGGGGACGCCGCAGGGCGGCCCGCTCTCGCCGCTGCTGGCCAACGTGTTGCTGGACGAAGTGGATCGGGCGCTTGAACGCAGAGGGCATCGCTTTGCCCGCTATGCCGACGACTGCAATGTGTATGTGCGCAGTAGGAAGGCGGGCGAGCGGGTGATGTGTCTGCTGCGCCGCTGCTACGACAAACTGCATCTGAGGATCAATGAATCCAAGAGTGCGGTAGCCTGTGTGTTCGGCCGCAAGTTCCTCGGCTACGCCCTATGGCAAGCCGGAAACGGCGAGGTGCGACGCGCGGTGTCGGAGAAGGCGCTGGCAACGTTCAGGCAAAGGGTCAGGCAACTGACCCGGCGCAACGGCGGACGTAGCCTAGCGGAGGTGATCGAACGGCTGCGAAGCTTCTTGTTGGGATGGAAAGGGTATTTTGGGCTGGCGCAAACGCCCAGTGTCTGGCGCAGGCTGGACGAGTGGGTTCGCCGACGCCTGCGTGCCCTCCAGCTCAAGCAGTGGCGGCGGGGTAAGACGATCTACCGGGAACTGCTCAGTCTTGGAGCCAGTGTCCGGGTGGCGAGATCGGTGGCGGCCTTGAGTCGCCGCTGGTGGCATAACAGCCTCTCTGCTGTGCACCATGTGCTGACGATTGCCTACTTCGACCGGCAGGGAGTGCCGCGGCTCTCATGACCTCAACTTCTCGAACCGCCCGGTGCGGACCCGCATGCCGGGTGGTGTGGCAGGGGAACGGTCAGCACTGCTAACCGCCCCTATGCCGATATTGGGGGGGCAGCCCGGCCTCACGGGGCCGACCCGGAACTGCGACGAGCGGTCGATCAAGGGGGGCCGGCAGCGTCGCTTGCTACCGGGACGGGCCGTTGCGGAGGCAGCAGCAGGCCGGCGCGCCACACCAGCAGCAGCACCGGCAGCCCCAGCAGCGCCGTCAGCACGAAGAAGCCCTCATAGCCCATCGCGTCCACCAGTGTTCCCGA
The DNA here is from genome assembly GCA_963792875.1 of uncultured Gammaproteobacteria bacterium. GTDB lineage: Bacteria > Pseudomonadota > Gammaproteobacteria > Pseudomonadales > JAHEGP01 > JAHEGP01. Next base: position 446,071 of record CAWBXV010000003.1, read on the forward strand.
GTAGCCGCCCAGCAGCTTGGGCAGCAGCGTCATCAGCGAGCTGAAGATGGCGTACTGCATCGCGGTGAAGCGGATATCGGTCAGGCTGGACAGAAAGGCGACGAAGGCGGCGCTGGCCAGGCCGGCGGACAGGTTGTCAGCGGCAATCACCACATAGAGCATCCATAGCTCCCGCCCCATGGCGGCGAGCGCCAGAAACAGCAGGTTGGTGGCCGCGGACAGCAGCGCACCCAGGAACAGCATGCGCATGACGCCGTAGCGCAGCGCCAGCAGGCCGCCGACGAAGCCGCCCGCGATGGTCATGAGCAGGCCGAAGGTCTTGACGACGCTGGCGATCTCCACCTTGCTGAAGCCGAGGTCGTGGTAGAACACGTTGGCGATCACGCCCAGCACGATATCGGAGATGCGGTAGACGCCGACCAGCGCCAGCAGCAGCAGCGAAGCCTTGAGGCCGTAGCGGTCGAAGAATTCCCGCACCGGTTCGACGTAGGTCTCCCGGAACAGCGCCGGGCTCGCCAGCCCCGCGCGCGTCAGCAGCGCCACGATCGCCGCGGCGACGGCCAGCGCCAGCGCCAGCCGCAGCCCCGCGACCGCCAGCGCCCCGGGCGCGGCCAGGCCACTGCTGGCGTGCGCTGCGGGCTGTGCGGTCAGGGCGAAGCAGGCCACGAAGCCGCCGACGGCGGCGGCGAACACCAGCAGAAAGCCGCCGTAATCCCTCGCCGCATGGGCCCCTGCGGGTGGGCGGTACGATAGCGGCTCGGGGATCAGCAGTGTGGTGACCACGCCCACCAGCATGAGTCCTGCCATGACCCCATAGGCCGCGCGCCATGCCTCGTAGCGATAGCTGTCGGCGTCGGATCCGAAATGGCTGGCCAGGAACAGCGCGCCGGCGCCCGCCGCCAGCATGCCGATGCGATAGCCGGCGATGTAGGTCGACGACAGCATGGCCTGCAGCTCGGCGGGCGCCGACTCGATGCGGTAGGCGTCGATGGCGATGTCCTGGGTGGCCGCCGCGAAGCCCAGCAGCACCGCGGCCAGCGCCATCAGCGTGAGGGGATGGGCGCCGCTGGCGGGGTCGATGGCGGCCATGGTGCCGATGGCGGCGATGATGCCGCCCTGGGCCAGCAGTATCCAGGCCCGGCGCCGGCCCAGCCAGCGGGTCAACCCGGGCAGCGGCAAGCGGTCGACCAGCGGCGCCCAGATGAATTTGAACGAGTACGCCAGCGCCGCCCAGCTGAAGAAGGTCACGGCCGAGCGCTCGACCCCGGCCTCCCGCAGCCACAGCGACAGCGAGGAGAAGATCAGCAGCAGGGGGATGCCGGCGGAGAAGCCGAGGAAGAGCATGGTGATGACGCGTGGGTGCCGGAAGGCGCGCAGGGATTCGCGCCAGCGTTGCCACGTCGCGCGGTGGGTCGGGTGATCGGCCATAGGCTGGAGCGTGCTCGTCGTGCTGGCTGCAGGGAAGGGTTGGCCCGTCCAGCGCCGCGCCGGCTGGACTGAACGCCCGCCCGGGGCCGCCTGGCCGGGGCGCGTCACGTTAGCATACAAGCCGTGGGCAAAGCGACCCTGTCGCGGCGTTGCTGCCCGGCTGCGCTACCGCCACGCAGTGAATGCCGGCGCCTCGCAGCGGCAGCATCCACTCGTGGTCATCCTGGCCGTGCCTTGGTTGCGCTGGGGCGGACTGCCGGCCCGGCGTTTGCTCAGGCGGCGCTGCCCGGCCCGCGCACCAGCAGGCCGGCGCCCCGGGGGCCGTACAGGCGTCGGGCCAGCTCACCCAGCCAGCGGCCGAGCGCGGAGTTCTCGACCTGCAGGCGCCCGCGGTTGACGCCTTCGATCAACATGCGGGTCTCGTGGCAGGGGTTGACCACTTCCATCAGGGTCAGCATGAACGTGGCCTGCACCTCATTGGCGCCGGTCTCCTGGCAGTAGCGCTCCACGGCGCGCGAAAAAACCGGGTCGGGTGCGCCCGGCACTTCCTCGCTGGCCGCCGGGCCCAGGGTGTTGATCGCCTGGATCACGTGCGTGCGCCGCTCGGCGTAGGGCAGCGCCGCCAGCGCGTCGGGTTCGATGGGTCTGCCGATGGTATAGCACTGGCCGGTGTTGCCGATCGGGAACTCCAGCTTGCCCGCAAGGGGCTGCACCGGCAGCCCGCCGCTGAAGCGCACCGGCACGATCGGCAGCTGCTGCTTGATCGCCATATCCAGAAACAGCGAGCTGATCGTGGTCACCTCCTCGCGGCAGCTGCGGCTGCGCGTGCCCTGCGGGTGGACGAAGAAGGCCCGCTCGCCGCTGGCCAGGCTGCCGGCGAGACGGTCCAGTATGCCCGGCATGGCGGTGGGCGATGTCTGGTCGAAGTAGACGATGCTCTGCGGATCCCGGCGGCAGCCCGGGTAGCTGAACAGCTGGCCCAGAATCCAGCCGATCCAGCGCCGCTGGTGCTTGGCGTTGGCCATGGTCACCACGGGCTTGCCCAGCAGCGCCGACAGGATGTTGGTGATCAGCAGGGATTCCAGCTGCACCTGATGGTTGCCCACGAAGATGGCGCCTCGGCCCTGCAGCGTCGCGAAGGCCTGCGGGTCCTCCAGCACCACGCGGCTCACGTAGCGCTGCAGCAGTCCCTCCCACAGATCCTGGCCCAGCCAGTGGTGGTCGATGCCCAGCAGGGCGTTCCACCAGGCGTGCACGGCGCCCAGGGCCAGGGTGTGGCCGACGCCGACCGCCGGCCGGTCGGCGACGACCACGTCGCCGCCGTCGTGGCCGATGGTGACATTGGGTGCTGTCAGCGGCAGCCCGTCGGGCACCAGCGAGGGATGTACCTGCTCCCTGGCGGCGATATGTTCTTTCACGGCAATGGTCTCCAGGTCGGTGGTATGGTAGATGCCGGCGATGGTGCCAGGCATCCAGTCGCAGGCGTCCACCTCGGTCTGATTGAGGCGCGTCCTGCCGGCCTGCATGCGCGCCAGGGCGACGCCGGGCTGAAAGCGGTGATCGCGCAGGAACGCGCGCCGCGCCTGCGGTTCGGCAGCGCCCAGCGCGCCCTTGGGAAAGCAGCTCTCCACCAGCCGATAGTCCAGCCAGACGCCGTCCGGCCCGATGATCTGCACCTTGAAGCGCGGCAGGTTGGGCGCCGCCAGGAAGCCGTCGAAGCGCACCTCGCAGCGCAGGGTGCCGGCGCCGGGGGTGGGGCCGTACACGTTCAGCTCGGTCACGCGCGCCGGATAGCCCACCACGTCGCGGGGGATGCGCTGGCTCCAGCGCCACAGCTCGTCGTGGGGGATGCCGTGCAGCGAGGCGTCCAGCAGCGCCGGGTGCAGGCGGCCGCGCGGCACCGCTGAGCCCGTGGCTGGCACAAAGCCGGCGTCGACCTCGGTCGAGGCGCCCTCGCTGCCCTGCACGCCCGCGGTCCACAGCTGGAACGCCGGCCCGTGGAACAGCCGGCCGCAGGCGTAGGGGTCGGCCATCGCCGCCCCCGCCAGGGCTGGCAGCGGCTCGGGCCGAGGCGGATAGTCGCCGGTCAGCACCACGCCGCTGGCGACCTCCAGCTCCGCGCCGTCGCTGTCGGCCGCCAACAGCCGTACCCGGAACTGCCCGGCTGCGCTGTGCTCGGGCACGGTGCGCAGCTGGCGCGGGCCGTCGAAGTCGAGCCACGCCTTGAGCTGGACGTCCCGCACGCCGATGACGCGGCCCGGCACGGCGTCGGCCAGCAGGTCCACGATCGACATCATGGGCAGGGCCGGGCGGTTCCAGGTGGGGCAGTGGTCGGCCAGCCAGCGGTCGACCGCCGGGTCCAGCCGGCACGTGGTGGCGCCGCCGGGCGCCACTTCCCTGCTGGCGGCGCCGGGGGCAGCCAGTGTGCGCTCACCGGGGCCGGGCTGGCGACCCCGGTTGTCCGGCGGGGTGCCGGAGGCGATGCGCATGCCCATATTGTCGGCGCAGTAGATGCGCATGCCGTCGACCCACAGCGACGCCGAGGCGATCGCAAACGGGCCGCGCTCGTCGCCGCCGACCTCGGTGATCTCCATGGTGACCTGCACCAGGCGGTTCTTCGGCACCACCTGACCGCGGTACTTCCAGGTCATGGGCTGGTCCAGGGCGATGGGCTCGAAGTAGGGCTGCTCGATGCCCTCGTGCATGCCGCGCGCGAGCATGGCGTACTGCAGCAGCTGGATCATGGCCTCGATGCCCAGCGAGCCCGGCTGCACCGGATCCTGGAAGAAGTGGGCCTTGAAGTACCAGTCGTCGGGGGCGACGTCCCGCTCGGCGCGGATAGCGCCCAGCCCCTTGGCGCCGGCCTCGGGCCAGTAGCCGGTGATGCGGTGCAGCATGCGCAGCTTGGCGCTGCCGATGGCCGGCGCCTGGGTGAAGCAGGTCGTCCCCGGCGCCGACAGGTCCGCGTGGTAGTCGCTGGGCTCCGTCAGCCAGCGGCGGTCGGCGTCCCGGGTCGGCAGCCCCACCTGGTTGGCCAGCGCCACCGGCGGGAAGAAGCCGAACACCGTGGTCATGTCGTAGACGCGGCGCTCGCCCAGGAAGCAGCCCACCTCGAAGTTGACGATGATCATGCCGGCGGACTGCGAGATGTTGGTCAGCGTGACGCGGGTCACCAGCGTCCCGGCGTCGTCGAACAGCTCGCCCTCCAGGGTGCCGGTGCCGTCCAGGTTGCGGAAGCACAGCTCGTCCTTCACGGTCAGCGCTGAGCCGACGTAGCTGGCCAGCCAGCCGCAGGGCTGCAGGGCCGCCTCCAGCAGCACCGCGTAGGGCATGGTGCGGGCGCCGTTGTCGTCGAAGTACCAGGCGTCGGGCGGGATGTCGTACTCCACCTCCACCGTCGAGCCGATCTCCATGCCGCCGATGCTGCCCGAGGTGCGGGTGACCCGCGACAGGAAGTGGTAGGGCGGCCCCGGCAGCCGGGCGTACCCGCCGCGGCCCGTCGAACGGGCCGTACATCGGGCCGAACGCGGCCGAGGGTCTGCCCCAGGCGCAGGCCAGCAGCGAGGGGTAGCCGAACTCGAAGCGGCCGCCGTCCGGGGTGGGCACGCTGGCCACCGCCTTGGTCTCGACGTGCCCCTCCAGCAGGGGCTGGTGTTCCAGCGGCCAGTCCGGCACCAGCTCGCAGGCCCACGCGGCGGGCGTGGAAGGCCTTGCGGCCGTCGACGGTGCACAGCAGATCGGCGTAGACGGTGGGGATGGGGCCGGCGACGACCTCCTCGACGAACACCTCGTAGATCAGCTCTCTGGAGTCCGGCGTCACCTGGCCGCGGCAGCGCAGGTCGAAGGCCTCGTTGCGGACCGGCTGGAAGCGCCAGCCGTCGCGCTCGATGGTGTAGCCCAGTGCGGCGATATAGAACGACATCGCCTGCAGGCAGCCCTCGAACATCAGGGTGCCGGGCATGCACGGGTCGTTCTTGAAGTGGCCGTCGAAGATACCACTCGTCTGCCGTCCAGTTCGACGCGCGAGCGCAGGTAGCCGCGCCCCCACGGGCCGCCCGCGCTGTCGAAGTCGCTGACCTCGCCCAGGAACAGCATGCGGCCGCTCTGCACGGCGGGGCTGTCGGTGTGGGGCAGGGTGTACTCGAAACCGGCGCCGAAGCACTCATAGGGCCTGCCGTCGGCAAAGGCCTGCACCTGCGCGGCGCTGAAGCGCCGGTGCTGGCACGCCGCCTGCGGCGGGTCCAGGCGGGGGCTGGCGCAGGGTTTGGCGTCCTCCGGCGACCACAGGATGCCGGCGGAGTTGGCCAGCTCCTCGTCGCTGAAGAAGCCGGCCTGGCCGTGGCGCACCTGGATGCGGGGTCTGCCGTCGACCACGCAGTCGTAGTGGAAGAAGAACAGCCGCACGGCGTCCTGGCGGGCGTGGCCGTCGACGTGGATGTCGTAGCAGAGGGTATCGCCCGCCCTGGGCAGGTCGTCCTGGAAGGTCAGCTCACAGCCCAGCAGGCGGTAGACCCGGTCGCTGCGGTTGAGGAAGTCGATGCCCATATAGGAGATCAGCATCAGGTCCGCCTGGCCCGACTCGATCAGAATGCCCGCCGGCATGCGGCCGCGGTTGAGGTACCAGGAGTCCGCGCGCACGTCGGTCTCGGTCCACAGGGTGCCGGTGCCGAGCACGCCGGGTTCGGCGTCGATGCCGGTGACGCGGTCCGCCAGCAGCAGCGGAGGCTCGGGCATGCGCACCTGGCGCTGGTAGCCGTCCTGCTGCGCGAACAGCTCGCCGAAAATCGCCGAGATGCGCCCGGAGGCGTGGGTCTCGAGCTGCTGCCGGTCCAGGCGCGGACCCTTGGGCAGCGGCCGCCCGCCCCTGGCAGGCTGCCCGGGGGCGGCGGACGCCGCTGCCGGCTGCGGCCGTGGCGTCGGCATGGGCGTGACCGGCGCCAGCCGGGGCGGCGCGCTGGGCGCGGGTGCCGGTGCCGGAACCGGGGCGACGCGGGGCGCCGCGGCAGCGGCTGGCGCCGGTGCCGCGCGCGCCGTCACCGCTATGGCCGCCGCGGGCAGGGTGGCGGGAGCGTTCACCGCCAGGCGGGCCTCGGCCGCCGGCGCTGCGCCCGCGCCGTGAGCCAGCCGCTGCTGCAGCGCCATGAAGTGCTGATGCAGCTGCGCCTGCTGGGCGATGAACTGGCGGTGGACCTGGGTGAGGTGCTCGAAGCGCGCCTGCCAGGCCGCGTTGGCGGCGTCGGGTGCGGCCGCGGTGGCGGCTGCCAGCGCGATGGTGGCGGGGGCGGCGTGTGCCGCCGGCCCCACCGACACCAGCGGCGGCGCCGCGTCTGCTGTGCTGGGTCGCCCCGTCGGGGCGGGCGCCGCGGCGACCGGCCTGCTGACCGGCGCCGGGATGCGCTCGGCGTGCGGCTCGGCCCCGCTGAAATCGGGCAGCAGGTGCTCATCGAACACCGAGGGTAGTCGTGGAGCGGGCTCCATCATGCAGACTCCGTTGGAAGGTAGTGCCGGGCGGCGCGCGGCCGGCCGGGGGGGTAGGGTGACCGGGGGTCGGTGCGCCGGCAGCGACAGCAGCAGGGGTTTGCGCCCCCCGCGGCCGTCGGCGGTCGCCGCGCTGGCCGTGGCGCTGGCGCGCAGCAGCGGGCCGGGGTCGAACGCCACGCCGGCGGCCAGCAGTGCGCCGGCGGCGTCGACGATGGCGTCGAAGCCGCGGCTGCGGCGGTCCAGCGGCACCACCACGGCCTGCTCCAGGCGCGCGCCGAGAATCTCCCGGATCCAGCTCGAGCAGGCGCCCTGCGGGCCGTGCTCGACGAAGATGCGCACGCCGTCGGCCCAGGCCTGTTCGATCATGCGCGGAAAGTCCAGGGTGCTGCGGTTCTGCTGGGCGATGACCTGGGCGCAGGTCTCGCGCTCGGGCCGGTAGGCGTGCTCGCAGCCGCCGGAATAGAAGCGCACGTCGCCGCAGTCGCCCACCGCGCGCCGGTGGATGTTGAGCCAGGGCTCGCGGAACTCGTCCACCTCCGGTACGTGGGCCGCCATGTTGTAGTCCAGCGGACGGCACTGGTTGGGGCCGAGCGCCTCGACCACGCGGCGGCAGGCGGCGGCATCGCCGGCGATGACGCAGTTGGCGGCGGTGTGGATGATGGTGAGATGCACGCGCTCCTCGCCGGCGACGCAGGCGCGCACCCGCTCGAGCGGGTGCAGCACGCTCCATACCGCCCACTCGACGGGGGCGCCGGCGGGCAGACCCCAGGCCCTGGCCACGGCGGCGAAGTCGCCGGCCAGCTCGCGCTCATACAGGCCGCTGCGGGCGATGTTCTCGTGCATGGCGTCCAGATCGCGCCACGCCCCGAAGGCGAACAGGGAGTTGCTCTCGCCCGAGCAGTAGCCGATGGCGGCGCTCGGGCGCAGGCCCAGCACGCGCAGGGTCAGCTCGGCGTGCAGCTGGCACAGCGCCGACGAGGCCCACAGGCGCTGGCTGTTGTTGGCGACGTACTGCGCCGGGTCCTCGTACACCCAGCCCAGGGCGGCGTCCAGGCCGCTGAAGCGCGCGCCCAGGCGGTCGCCCAGCTGCGGCATGGCGTGCAGCAGGTCGCGCCCCATGCCGAAGTAGGTGGAGCCGGCCGAGGCGAACACGAAGCCCAGCTCGCCCGGCACGGGACGGGCGCGGAAGTGCACCCCCTCGCCGGGAGGCGCCCCGTCGCGCAGGTGCATGGCGGCGCGCTCGCGGCGCTGCGCCAGCTGCTGCGCGCTGTCCGCGACCAGCACCAGGCGTGCGCCCTCGTGGCCCGGCGTCGGCCGCGGCAGCGCCGCATCGGTCTCCAGCGCGGCCAGCACGGCGGCGCCGTCGGCGCCCTCGTAGCAGGCCATCCGGTAGGGAGAGCGGTGGCGGGCGTCGGCATCGGCAGAGCCCTCCCGCAGTACTACCGCGGGGGCGGCGGCCGCGCCCGCCATGGCCGGGGGCGCGACGCTGGCGCGCCGCGGCGCCGCGGCCAGCCAGGGGCGTCCGTCCGGCAGCAGGCGATGGTGCAGGCTCAGGGCGGCGGCGGCCAGGTCCAGCAGGCCCGAGGCGGCGTGGGCGTGGCCCCAGCGCGCGGCCATGCTCAGCGGCGCGCCGGCGGTCGGCCAGGCCAGGGCACCAGCGGCGCCGGCGTGGTCCAGCACGGCGTAGATGCGGTCGCCGTCGCGCTCGGCGTCGTCCAGGCGCTTGAGCACCAGCGCGACGGCGGCGTCGCCGGGTGTCCGGCGCTGCGCCGGCAGGCAGGCCTCGGCCGCGGCCGCGTGCACCGCGTCGCAGCTGAGGTCGACGGCGCCGACCAGCGCGGCGTCCAGCTCGCCGTGGCGCAGCGCGCGCACGGCCAGGTCCAGCGCCTCCAGGCCTGAGCGCTCCTCGGCACAGACGCTGCAGCTCGGACCGCCCAGGTCGAGCTGGCGATTGAGGCGATTGGCGGGCATGTTGGGCATGGTGCCGATGACGCCGGCCGACTGCAGCACCTCGATGAGGCCGGCGCGCGCCTGCCCCAGCCAGTCCGCCGCCTGCTCGGCGGGCAGCGCGTCGGCCCAGGCCGCGGCGCGCCAGCGGGCGCCGTAGCGGGCGATGGTGGGGTCCACGCCCATGCCGACAAAGACGCTGCTGCGCTCGCGCGGCAGCGCGCCGACCTCGGCGGCGGCCTGGCGGCCGGCCTCGAGCATCAGCAGCTGCTGCGGCAGCGTCTGCTGCAGGTCGGCCGGGGGGATGCCCAGCGCCGCCGCATCGACCTCAAAGCTGTCGATGCGGCCGGCGCCGGCTGCGGCGCGGCCGCCGGCCTGCAGCGCCCTGACCCAGGCCGCGCGGTCGTCGCAGTCGGCCAGGATGGCGCCGATGCCGACGATGGCCACGGCCGCCGGCGGCGCACTGGCGGCCTCGCGGACTGCCCCGGCGGCAGCCTCGCTGACAGCCGCCGCCGTCCCCGGGCGGTATTCCTCGACGATGAGGTGGGCGTTGTTGCCGCCGAAGCCGAACGCCGAGATGCCGGCGCGGCGCGGGGCGGGGCCCTCGACGGTCCACGGTTCGGCGGCGGTCAGCAGGCGGAAGGGCGAGCCGGCCAGGGCGGGGTTGGGCTGATCCACGTGCAGCGTGGGTGGCCGCAGGCCGGTGCGCATGGCTTCGAGCACCTTGATCAGCCCCGCCACGCCGGCGGCGGTGATCAGGTGGCCCAGGTTGGATTTGAGGGAGCCGATGGGCACGGGCGCGGCGCGCTCGCCGAACACTTCCCGCAGGCTCTCCAGTTCGGTGGCGTCGCCGACCGAGGTGCCGGTGGCATGGCATTCCAGCAGCGAAATGTCCGCCGGGGACAGACCGCTGTCGGCATAGGCGGCGCGCAGGGCGCGTACCTGCCCCTCCTGCGCGGGCACCAGAAAGCCCCGCCCGCGCCCGTCGTTGGACAGGCCCACCCCGCGGATCACACCCAGGATGCGGTCGCCGTCGCGCTCGGCATCCGCCAGGCGCTTGAGGGCGACGAAGCCCGCGCCCTCGGCCGGTACCAGTCCGTCGGCGGCGGCATGAAAGGGGCGGCTGCGGCCGCTCTTGCTGAGGGCGGCCAGGGCGCTGAAGCCGACGTGGATGAACAGGTCGTCGGCGCAGTTGACCGCGCCCGCCAGCATCAGGTCGGCGCGTCCGTCCCGCAGCCAGTCACAGGCCGTCTTGATGGCGTACAGCGAGCTGGCGCAGGCGGCATCCAGGGCGAATGCCCCGGCGCCCAGTCGCAGCGCGTCCTCCAGCAGCAGCGCCGGCAGGCCCGAGCTGAAGCGGTTGCGCGGGTCCGGCGGGGGCGCCAGGGCGGGGTCGTCGCGCCACAGCGACTCGGCAAAGCGCGACATCCCGGCCGAGGGAAACGACAGGTTGCCGAACACCGCGCCCACGCGCTCGTTGCCGGCGTCGTGGCCGGCATCGCGCAGGGCCTCGCGGGCGGTGTGCAGCACCCATTGGAACACCGGGTCCAGCGCCTGGATGTCGTGGGCTGGCAGCGCGAAGCCGCCGGGGTCGAAGACGGCGTCGAAGTTCTCGACGTAGCCGCCCCGGTCCGACCAGGTGCGGTCCGCGGCGGGCTCGCCGGCGGCGCAGAGGATGTGCTGGGGGCCGACGCCCCAGCGGTCCGCCGGCGCGCGGCCGACCAGGTCCCGGCCCTCCACGATGTGCTGCCACAGCGCTTCCGGGGAGTTGGCCCCCGGCAGCACGCAGGCGCGCCCGATGATGGCGATTGGCGTGCGCGTCATGGCTCAGGCCTTCCCGCCGGCCTGGCGCCGGGGTTTGCTGCCGGGCAGCAGGTGGGTCTTGACGCCCAGCAGCTCGGCCACCAGCCGGCCGCGCTCGTCGCGGAACGCCAGGTCGGACACGCTCTTGTGCCCGGAGGCATCGCGGCCGACCAGGGTGCAGCGCAGGGGGCCGTCCACGGGCGCTCTGCTCCACACGCGCACTGCGTCGATGCCCGTGGGCAGCGAGGCGCCGCCCAGCACGTGCTGGCACCACAGCAGGGCCAGCTGCAGGCCGCCGTCCAGGGCCAGCGGGTCGGTCTGCCAGCTGTCTTCGGCGGCAGGCGGCCAGGCGGTGGTGCGGATGCCGTTGAGGTCGGCCACCATGCCCTTGGCCGAGATGCCGTCGATGGTCTGCAGCGCCTGAAAGTCCGGGCCATGAAACAGCAGCTCGCCGTCGTAGATGGCGCGTTCGCCCCAGGCCTCCAGCGCCATCGCGTCGACGTCCGGCGCCGCGGCGGCGGGCGCGGCCTGCGCGTGCGCGTCCAGGCACGCCACCATGTGGGCGCGGCAGCGATAGTGCACGGTGCCGCCGGCGCCGCGCAGCTCGAGCGCCAGCGTGGCGCCGGCGCCGTTGCTCAGCAGGCGGCACTGGACGGCAAAGCGCTCGCTGCCGCTGCCCCAGCGCTGCAGGGCGATGCCCTTGACGACTTCGAGGTCCTGCAGCCCCGCCAGCTGCAGCCGGGGCGAATAGGCGCTGGCGGTGCGGGCGAACCACTCGATCACCAGGGCCACCGGCACGACCGGCGCGCCCTTGATGGCGTGGTGGTCGAGAAAGGGATGGCTGTCGCGGTCGACGCTGACTTCCAGGGTCAGCACGCGCTCCTTGCCGCTGGGGTGCAGCGATTCGCTCTGCGGCTCGCCGCCCAGCACCAGCTCGGTCTCGCCGGCGGCGCGGCAGGCCAGCTCGTCCACCAGCATGCGCGAACCCACCGCCAGCGGAATCAGCGGCACGCCCAGGGCCTCGAAGTGGGCCTTCAGCGCCGGCGTCACCATCCCGCCCTCCCAGGGTCCCCAGCCCAGCGACTTCACGACGCAGCGGTCGCCGCGCCGCCGCGCTTCGGCCACTGCCACTTTATTGAGGATCTCGTTGGCCATGGCATAGTCGCATTGACCGAGGTTGCCGCAGCGGGCCGCCACGGAGGAGAACACGCACAGCACCTTGAGCGGGTCCTGCTCGGTGGCCTGCAGCAGCGCCCGCAGGCCGTCGATCTTGCAGCCGAAGACCTGGTCGAATTGCGCCGGAGTCTTCTCGGCGATCAGTTTGTCGGCCAGCACGCCAGCGCCGTGGACGACCCCTGCGATGGGGCCCCACTCGCGCCGTACGGCATCCAGCGACGCGGCGACCGAGCGCGGGTCGGTGGCGTCGCAGCAGGCGTAGCGCGCCTCGGAGCCGACGCTGCGCATGGCCTCGATGGTCTGCTGTATCTCGCGACCGGCGAGGATGCCGCGCACCTGGGCACCGAGCGCGGCCGGGGTCAGCTTGTCGCCGCGGTGCTGGGCGTCGGCCAGCAGGGCGCGCTTGAGGGCGGCATCCCCGTCGATGCCCAGGCAGCAGGCGGGCTCCGCCTGCAGCGGGCTGCGGCCCAGCAGCACCAGGCGCAGCGGCACTGCTGCCGCCAGCGCAATCAGCGTGGCCGCGGTGACGCCGCGGGCGCCGCCGGAGGCGACCACCACATCGCCCGCCTGCAGCGGCAGGGCGCCTGGCGCGACAGCCGTGGCGTGGCTCTCCAGCACGGTGCGGCGGCCGCTGGCCTGCAGGCCGACGTCGTGATCGGGTCCGCCGGCGATCAGCTCCGCGGCGATGGCCCGGGCCAGAGCCTGGCCGCTGCGTCCGGCGCGCTCCAGGTCGATGGCCTTGGCGAAGGCCATCGGCCACTCCTGGCGCGCGGTGCGGGTCAGGCCCGCGAGCCCCGCCAGCCAGGCGCGGCGCGCCTCGAAAGCGGTGGTGGCGAAGGCGCCGCCGGTATCCTGCACGGTGACGAACAGCCCCGGCGCGGCATCGTTGCCGGCCAGGTGTCTGGCGGCTTCGCGGGCGACCTGGAAGGCCTCGCGGTTGACGGCGATCGCTTCCTCGTCGCTGCCGACCTCGCGCAGGCCGCCCAGGTAGATCACGCCCTGCACGGTGCCGGCGGCAGCGGCGCTCACGCTGGCGGCCAGCTCTGCGGCGATGCCGTGGCGGGCGAGCTCGGCCACCAGCTCGGCGCCGACGTCGCCGGCAGCGCCGGTGACGATCAGCGTGCCGGGGCCGTACAGGCCCTGCTGGGCCAGTCCGATCGGCGGGCTGTCGACGGCCTGCAGCGTAAAGCGGCCCAGCGCCGCCTCCTGCGCGGCGGGGCCGGCCTCGGCGGCCGGGGCCGCGGCGGGTGCGGCGGCGCCGTGGCCGAGCAGGCCCTGCATGTAGTCGACCACCTGGCCGAGGGTCTGCAGCTCGGCCATGGCGGCGGTGTCGACCTCGGGCAGGCCGGGGGCGCGCTCGCTCATGGTGGAGAGGATCTCGACGCGCTTGATGGAGTCGATGCCGAGGTCGCCCTCCAGGGCCATGTCGAGGCTGAGCATCTCGGCGGGGTAGCCGGTCTTCTCGGACACGATGGTCAGCATCAGGCCCTGCAGGTCGACGGCCGGGGCCGCGGGCGCAGCGGCCGGGGCCGCAGCGGGTGCGCGGCGCCGTGGCCGAGCAGGCCCTGCATGTAGCCGACCACCTGGCCGAGGGTCTGCAGCTCGGCCATGGCGGCGGTGTCGACCTCGGGCAGGCCGGGGGCGCGCTCGCTCATGGTGGAGAGGATCTCGACGCGCTTGATGGAGTCGATGCCGAGGTCGCCCTCCAGCGCCATGTCGAGGCTGAGCATCTCGGCGGGGTAGCCGGTCTTCTCGGACACGATGGTCAGCATCAGGCCCTGCAGGTCGACGGCCGGGGCCGCGGGCGCAGCGGCCGGGGCGGCAGCGGGTGCGCTGGCGCCGTGGCCGAGCAGGCCCTGCATGTAGTCGACCACCTGGCCGAGGGTCTGCAGCTCGGCCATGGCGGCGGTGTCGACCTCGGGCAGGCCGGGGGCGCGCTCGCTCATGGTGGAGAGGATCTCGACGCGCTTGATGGAGTCGATGCCGAGGTCGCCCTCCAGCGCCATGTCGAGGCTGAGCATCTCGGCGGGGTAGCCGGTCTTCTCGGACACGATGGTCAGCATCAGGCCCTGCAGGTCGACGGCCGGGGCCGCGGGGGCAGCGGCCGGGGCCGCAGCGGGTGCGCTGGCGCCGTGGCCGAGCAGGCCCTGCATGTAGTCGACCACCTGGCCGAGGGTCTGCAGCTCGGCCATGGCGGCGGTATCGACCTCGGGCAGGCCGGGGGCGCGCTCGCTCATGGTGGAGAGGATCTCGACGCGCTTGATGGAGTCGATGCCGAGGTCGCCCTCCAGCGCCATGTCGAGGCTGAGCATCTCGGCGGGGTAGCCGGTCTTCTCGGCCACGATGGTCAGCATCAGGCCCTGCAGGTCGACGGCCGGGGCCGCGGGCGCAGCGGCCGGGGCGGCAGCGGGTGCGCTGGCGCCGTGGCCGAGCAGGCCCTGCATGTAGCCGACCACCTGGCCGAGGGTCTGCAGCTCGGCCATGGCGGCGGTGTCGACCTCGGGCAGGCCGGGGGCGCGCTCGCTCATGGTGGAGAGGATCTCGACGCGCTTGATGGAGTCGATGCCGAGGTCGCCCTCCAGGGCCATGTCGAGGCTGAGCATCTCGGCGGGGTAGCCGGTCTTCTCGGACACGATGGTCAGCATCAGGCCCTGCAGGTCGACGGCCGGGGCCGCGGGCGCAGCGGCGGGCGCCGGCTGGGCCGCCACCGGGCGCAGCGCGGGCTGGGCGGGAGCCGCCGCCGGCTGTTGCCTTGCCGGAGCCGGAGCAGGGGCGCCGCTGGCCACTGCCACGGCAGCGTGTGCCAGCGGCACGGGCTGCGGCATGGGCTGGTGCAGATTCTGCGGCAGCTGGCCTGCGCCCTGTGCCGCGAGCGCCGCTGGCTGCGCCGCCGCGGCGGTGCCGAGCGCCTGGAAGCTGCGTTCCACCGCATCGAGAAAGGCCGTGTGGGTGGCTGTCATGGCTTGCAGAAAGCTGGCGTGCGCCTCGGCGGTGTGGCGCTGCGCCTCCTGGTAGATGGGGTTCCAGCCCGCGGTCGCGGCGCCGGGGCTGCCGGTGGCTGGCGCTGCGGGGGCAGGTGCCAGTGCCAGTGCCGGCGCCGGGACGACGGGCTGAGCGCTGACCTCGTTGGCGGCGGGTTTGGAGAACAGCCGCTCATCCTTGACCATGACGGTTTCCTTGGCAGCGGCGGCCACTGGTGGCCGTGCGGGGTTGGGGCGCGGCAGGTCGGCGGCGCCGCCCGGAGGCGGGTAGGGCTTGCCGTAGTTGGCGCCGTCGATCTGCAGCGTGAGCTTGGGCTGCACGCGGTCGTGGGGGTTGACCGGCTCGCGGTATCCCTGCCACAGCGCATCCAGTGCCAGGCGGTGCCCGTTCGCCAGCAGGCTGGCAATGGCGGTCAGCAGGCTGGTGACGCCGTCCCGGCCCTTGCGGTCCAGGTGCAGCGCCAGGTGGGGGCGGTCGCCCAGGATGCGGCCGACCAGCCCGGCCTGAATGGCGCCCGGGCCGACCTCGATGAAGGTCCTCACGCCGTCGGCGTACATGGCTTCGATCATCTCCACGAAGCGCACGGGCCGGGCCAGCTGCTCGCCCAGCCGCTCTTTCAGCGTCGCGGGGTCCTCGCCGTGCGCGCTGCCGGTGGTGTTGGAGTACACCCTGGCCGTGGGCCTGGCGAACTCGATACCCTGGAGAAACTGGCCGAATTCGGCGCTGGCCCCCGCCACCACGGGTGAGTGGAAAGCGGTGGCCACGGGCAGGCGGCGGGCGGTGATTTTCGCGGCGGCGAGGCGTGCGGCGATGGCCTCGATGGCCTCGGTGGGGCCGGACAGCACCACCTGGTCGGGCGCGTTGTGGTTGGCGATGACCACCTCGCCGCCCCACTGCTGCAGCAGCTCGCGCACCTGCTCGATGGGTCGGCTGACCGCCAGCATGGCGCCGGGAATGTCGGCGGCGGCGGCCATGAGCTCGCCGCGCTTGCGGGCCACGCTCAGGAAGTCGGCCTGCGAGATGACGCCGGCGGCGTGCAGGGCCGTGACCTCGCCGAAGCTGTGACCGGCGTAGCTGCCGGCCTGCAGGCCCAGCTGCTGCAGCAGGGCGAGCTGACTGAGGCTGGTGCAGCCGATGGCCGGCTGGGCCCAGTCGGTGGCCGCCAGCTGCGCCTCCTGTGCGGCGGCGGCCTCAGGCGTGAATGCCGTGGCGGGAAACACCACGTGGTGCAGCTTGCGGACGCCGTCCCAGTCCTGTCTGGCGGCGGCGTCCCAGGGTTCGATCGCCGCCTCGAAGTGCATGGCCAGATCGGCGCCCATGTGCAGGTACTGGCTGCCCTGGCCGGCGAACAGGAAGGCCACGCCGCCCGGGTCCGCGGGGGTGCCGACGCTGAAGTGCGCGCCGTTGGGCGTCGTGAAGGGCGACTCGGGCGCGGCGCTGATGGCGTCCGCGGCCGCGCTCAGCTTGCTGGCGAGGTCGGCCTCGTCGCTGGCCAGCACGGTCAGCCGCGCCTTGGCGCCGGCGTCGAACTGCTGCTGGCTGGTGCGCGCCAGCCACACCAGATAGCCCGGTTTGGTGCTCCGGCCGGCGTGCTCGCGGGCCTGCTGCGCCAGTTCGGCGGCGCTCGCTGCCGCCAGCGCCACCAGCTCGCTGCCGAGCGAGCGCAGCCGCGCTGCGGGCCTGGTGCCGTCTCCGCGGTACTCCTCATGGCGACGTGGAAGTTGGAGCCGCCGAAGCCGAAGGAGCTGACCGAGGCGCGCCGCGGGTGGGCGTCGTCGCGCACCCAGGGGCGCGCCCGCGTGGACAGCTGGAACGGCGAGCTCTCCAGGTCGAGCGCCGGGTTGGGGCGCGCGACCTTGATGGTGGGCGGCAGCACCTTGTGGTGCAGCGCCAGGATGGCCTTGAACAGGCCCGCGGCGCCGGCGGCGGCCTTGGTGTGGCCGATCTGGGACTTGACCGAACCCAGGGCGCACCACTGGCGGTCGGCCCTGCCGGACTCGTCGAAGACGCTCTTGAGGCCACCGAACTCGGCGGCGTCGCCGGCCTTGGTGCCGGTGCCGTGCGCCTCGACCAGCTCGACGGTGTCCGGGCCGTAGCCCGCCAGCTCGTAGGCGCGGCGCAGGGCCTTGGCCTGGCCCTCGGAGACCGGCGCGTAGACGCTCTTGGCGCGGCCGTCGGAGGAGGTGCCGACGCCGCGGATGACCGCGTAGATGCGGTCGCCGTCGCGCTCGGCGTCCGCCAGCCGCTTCAGGGCCACCATGCCCAGGCCCTCGCCGAGCATGGTGCCGTCGGCCTGGTCGGAGAAGGGCCGACAGTCGCCGGTGGGGGACAGGGCGGGCGTCTTGCTGAAGCACATGTACATGAAGATGTCGTTCATGGTGTCGACGCCGCCGGTGATCACCATGTCGGAGTCGCCCAGCTGCAGCTCGTTGATGCCCATGGCCAGGGCCGAGAAGGTCGAGGCGCAGGCGGCGTCGGTGACGCAGTTGGTGCCGCCCAGGTTGAGGCGGTTGGCGATGCGGCCCGCCACCACGTTGCCCAGCAGGCCCGGGAAGGTGCTCTCCTGCCAGGGCGTGTAGTTGGCGCTGATGCGGTCGCAGGCGGCCTGCACCTCGTCCTCGGGCAGGCCGGCCTCGCGCAGGGCCTTGACCCAGATGGGCCGCTGCAGGCGGCTGACCATGGAGCCCAGCAGCTCCTGGCCGGAGGTCACGCCGAGGATGCACGGAGATGCGCGAGCGGTCGACGTCGTCGACCGCGCCGCCGCAGGCGTCTTCGAGCACCTGCTGGGCCACGATCAGGGCCAGCAGCTGCGAGGTGTCGGTGGCCGGCACGATGCTCGGCGGCACGCCCCAGCCCATGGCGTCGAAGTCGACCTTCGGGAGGAATGCGCCGCGCCGGGCGTAGGTCTTGTCCGGCACGCTGGGGTCGGGGTCGTAGTAGTCCTCGATGAGCCAGTGGCTGGGTGGCACGTCGGTGATGAGGTCGCTGCCGGCGAGGATGTCTCTCCAGAATCCCCGCGCCTCGATGGACCCGGGAAACAGGGCGCTGACGCCGACGACGGCGATCGGGGATCGCTTGGTTTGGTTGGCTTGGGTCATGATGTTATCGCTCTTCCTGGTGTCGATGGTCGAATGCGGTGAGGGTGGTCAGGTCCGGGAGCGCGCTCACTGCAGCGGGCGCGGGCGGAAGTCGAAGGCGGCGGCGGGCATCGGCACGCCGAAGCTGCGCAGCTGCTGGGCCCGGGTGATGACGGCGGCGCCCTCGATGAGGTTGCGCGCGACCTGCACCACCGCCCGGTTGGCGGGCTCGGCCAGGAAGCTGCCCCGGGTCCAGGCGTTGAATGCGCCCATGGCCGGGCCGCACCAGATCTGGTAGTCCGAGCGCCGGTCCTCGACGCCGTCGATCGCCCAGTGGCTGGACAGGCCGAGGTAGGAGCGGAACACCAGCGCCATCCGGTGCTTGGGATCGCGCTCGGCCCGCTCCACCTGCTGGGGATCGCGGTTGGCCCAGAACGCCCGGGTGTCCGCCCAGGCCTGGTCGAAGCTGCTGCGCAGCATGTCCCGCTCGACCTTGGCGCGCTCGTCCGCGGGGATCGCCTCCAGCGCATCGTAGCGGCGATACAGTTCGTACAGCTTGCGCGCCCGCGTGCCGAACATGGTGCCGCGGCGCAGCACCTGCACCTCGACGCCCAGCTCGAACATGTCCGCGGCCGGCGCCATCATCACGTCGGCCAGTCCGGCCTCGGCCAGCATGGCTCTGCCGGCGGCGGACAGGCCCGACTCGACGCAGGCCTGGTTGACCGAGCCGGTGAGCACGTAGGCGGCGCCCAGGGCGAAGGCGGCGGCGACGGCGCCGGGCGTGCCCAGGCCGCCGGCGGCGCCGATGCGGATCGGGCGCTGGTAGCCGCGCTCGGCCAGCACGTCGTCGCGCAGGGCCAGGATGGTCGGCAGCAGGGCGGTGAGCGGGCGGTTGTCGGTGTGGCCGCCGGAGTCGGCCTCCACCGTGAAGTCCTCGGCCACCGGCAGCTTGCGCGCCAGGGCGGCCTCCTCGGCGGTCAGCTCGCCCTGCGCCACCAGGGCGTCGAGCATGGCCTGGGGGGCCGGCTCCATGAAGCGCCTGGCCACCTCCGGCCGCGAGATCTTGGCGAACACGTGGTTGCGGCGCTGCACCCGCCCGTCCGGGCCGACGCCAAGGCCGGTGTAGGCGTAGCGCACGATGTGCGGTGTCAGCCCCATGTAGGCCGCGGCGGAGACCCGGCGCACGCCCCGCCGTATGTACAGGTCGGCGACCCGCTCTTCGATGGCCGGCTCGTTGGGCGAGTGGATGAGGTTACAGCCCCAGGAGAGGCCGCCCTGGTCCGGGTGGCCGAGCTCGCGCTCCAGCTCGTCGAGGCTGCGCTGCACCCGCTCGGGTGCCAGGCCGGCCGCGCCGAAGAACGCCAGGAAGCCGGCCCGGGCCATCGCGATCACGATCCGGGTGCTGGCGATGCCGTTGGCCATGGCGCCGGCGACGTAGGGGAAGCGCACGTCGTGCACCTCGGCGAACGAGCGGTCGCCGAGCCACTCGGGATACAGGCAGGGCAGGGTCGCCAGCAGCGGCCAGGCCGTCGAACCGTTGGACGCCACGGCCGGCGAGGCCGCCTGACCGCCCTGCGCGACGCCGATGGCGCCGGTGCCGGGGTCCCTGACCACGTGAATTGTCTCGCGGATGCGCTCGGCCATCGCTGCCAGTTCGGCCTGCTTGAAAGCGGGATGGTTGCCCTGGCCGGACCACGATCCAATAATTTCCATAGGTGTGCTACCTCTGATGCCCGATGGGCTGCCGGTGTGATAATTTTACCTGCCTGCCGCGCCCGCAGCGGTGCGATAACGGGGCAGAGAAGAATTTCAGCGAACAAGTGTATTCCATTATTGCGTACAAATGTAAGCTAAAAATAGCGGGTGTTTGCTGCTCGGAGCAGTGTTCTGCGGGTGCCACGGCGCCTTCGCGCGAGCGCTTTCCAGCGGCGCGGGCGGCGTTGCGGACGCGGGCGTCGAGCGCCGCCGCTGGCTGCCCTGACCGCGCCGCGTGCCATCTGCCGGGCACGCCCGCGCGCCGAGGCATCACTGTCGCTGGTGCTGGACATGCCGCGAAAAACCCTTTTAACTAGCGGCTGAATGCATCTGGCCGGTGGGCGGGGTGGCGTCGATCGCCTGCGCCCGTGGCCTGGGGATGGGTGGTACCGCCACGCGACGTGACGCGTCAGATGTCGCGGGTGTGGCGGATCAAAACGATAATGCTGCTATCAAGCAGCGCAAGTAGTTGCTGCTGGCGACGGGATTGCCGGCAGAAGGGGAGCGGACATGGTCGCCATCATGCGCGGGTCCGGCGGTGCTGCCTGCAAACCAGGCCCGCACGGCCGGGTGCGCTGACGTGATCCAACAGATCGATCAGCGCTTGCGGGATTGGGTCGGCAGCCTGTTGCCGGGGGTGGCCGTGTCCCTCGACGCCCCCGCCGACACCGCGGCCGCGGCCGAGGTCAGCGTCTACTGCTTCGATATTCACCCCTCCCACGCCGCCGACGGCCCGCGGCGCCTGCCCCTGCAGGTGCTGCTGCGCTACCTGGTCACCACGCGCTCCGACAGCGCCGAGCAGGCCCACGCCATGCTGTCGACGCTGCTGTTCGCGGCCCTGCAGGATCGCAGCTGGGATGTCGAGACCCGGCCCCTCGCCGCCGTCCACTGGTCGGCCTTCGGCGTCGTGCCCCGGCCCAGCTTTTTCCTGCGCGTACCCCTGCGCTTCGAGCGCGGGCAGGAGGCGGCGCGCACCATCGAGGGTCCCATGGAGCTGGTCAGGCGCCCGCTGGTGCCGGTCAGCGGCCAGCTGCTGGGGCACAATGGACAGCCGATCGCCAATGCCCGGGTCGAAGTGCCCGGGCACGCCCCGGCCGCCAGTACCGACGACCGGGGCCGCTTCGCGTTTCACGCGGTGCCCCTGGGCGCGCTGCAGCGGGGCTGGGTGGTCCACGCCCGCGGACGGCGGTTTGTCGGGCAGGTCGACCCGCCCGCGGAGCAGGGCCGCCCCCTGATCATTCATATCAACACTGACGAGGCCTGACGACATGGCAACGACCTACCTGACCCCCGGAGTCTACATCGAGGAAGTCTCGACCGGCGCCAAGCCCATCGCGTCGGTGGGTACGAGCACCGCCGCCTTTGTCGGGGTCGCCCCCGCCGGCGACGCCCATGTCGGCCGCGCGCTCGCCGTCAACAACTGGTCGCATTTCGTGCGGGAATTCGTCCGCGATGAGGGCAGCGGCACGCCGCTGGCCAGCGCGGTGTTCGGCTTCTTCGACAACGGCGGCCGCCGCTGCTACGTGGTCAATGTCGGGCCGGGCAATGACATTGTCGGCGACGCGCGGCGGCGCACGGGGCTGGCCGCACTCGAGGCCATCGACGAGATCGCGATCGTCGCGGCACCCGGCTACGCGGATGCCGGCTCCTATGATGCGCTGCTGTCGCACTGCGAGAGGATGGGCGATCGCGTCGCCATTCTCGACAGTCCGGCGGGACTGGAGGACATCGACCGGTTGAAGCAGGTGGCGACCGTCGCCGCGCCCGCGGCCGGCGGCGCCGCTGACGAACCGGACGACGGCGGGGCGGGTGCGCGGCCGCGCAACAGCGACGGCGGCTTCGGCGCCTACTACTTTCCCTGGATCATGGCGCGCGACCCGCTCGACGCCGCCAAGGTCATCGGCACGCCGCCGTCCGGCCATCTGGCGGGTATCTATGCGCACACGGATGCGACGCGGGGGGTGCACAAGGCGCCCGCCAATGTCGGCATCAGGGGCGCGCTGGGTCTGTGTTACCGGGTCACGGACGCCGAGCAGGGCGAGCTGAACCGCCTGGGCGTCAATTGTCTGCGCTTCTTCCCCGACACCGGCATCCGCGTGTGGGGGGCGCGCACCCTGGCGGCAGAGAGCAGCGAGTGGCGCTACGTCAGCGTGCGGCGGCTGTTCAATATGATCGAGGAGTCGATCACTGCCGGCACCCGCTGGACGGTGTTCGAACCCAATGACGAGCGCACCTGGAAATCGGTCGAGCGCGATGTGCGCTCCTTTCTGACGCTGCTGTGGCGCGACGGCGCGCTGCGCGGCGCGACGCCGGAGCAGGCCTTCTTCGTGAAGTGCGACGCGGAGACCAACCCCCCGGAAGTGGTCGATGCGGGTCGCCTGGTCACCGAGATCGGCATTGCGCCGGTGAAGCCCGCGGAGTTCATCATCTTCCGCATCGGCCAGTGGCTGGGCGGGGGCGACTCGAGCAGCGCCGCCGGTGAAGCCGCCAACGAAACCTAGGGAGTCGACCCATGTCGGATGCAGAGATTTTCCGTTCCTACCATTTCCTGCTGGATATTCAAGGCGTGCAGGCAGCGTACTTCAGCGATGTCAGCGGCTTGAGGGTATCGGTGGAGACCATCGAGTACCGCGAGGGCGGCGGCGCGCCCGCCGTGCGCAAGCTGCCGGGCAGGGTCCGCTACGGCGACATCACCCTGAAGTGGGGGCTGAGCCAGTCGACCGAGCTCTGGGACTGGCTGATGGCCACGACCCGGGGCGACTTCACCCGCCGCGATGTGTCCGTCATCCTGCTGCAGCCTGACGGTCAGAGCGAGGCGACGCGCTGGAACCTCTTCAACACCTTTCCCTCCGACTGGCGCGGTTCCCGGCTCGATGCCATGAGCGACACGGTGGCGATCGAAACCCTGAGCCTGGCCGTCGAGCGCGTCGAGCGGGCATGAGCGTGGTGCTGACGCGCACGCGGCGGGCGGCACTGGCGGTGGCCCGGGTGCTGCACGGCCGCACGGGCCGGCTGGTGTCCTGGCTGGAGGCGCCGCCGGTGGCGCCGGATGAGGGTCCTGCCGCGATCGGTCGGGCCGCGGGCGGTCGGGCCGCGGGCGGCCCCAAGGACAACCCGCCCCTCGGGCAGGCGCGTGCCGGTGCCGCAGGGGGGCCACCGGCGCATTGGCTGGCGCTGGTGAGCCGGCATGCCCCCCAGCTGCTGACGCCCCGCGCGCTGCTGCCCGGCGCAGCGCCGCCGCCGTTCGCGGAGCCCCATCCGGATGCTGACAGCGGCCCCGGCGGTGGCGCCGCAGCCCCCGCGCGCGCCGGCGCGCCGCTGCCGGCGTCGCGGCCGACGCCACCGGCGGCAGCGGCCGGCGCTGCGGCGCCGCGCTGGTCGGCAGGCGGGCAGGCGGCGAGCGCTGCGGACGCCGCCGCCAGCGCGACCCTTCCCCCCGCACCCGGCCCACGCGTGCGCGCGGCCGCGCTGGACGCCGTGGCTCCCGTGCGCGCGCGTCCCGCGCCGCATCGCGCCGGCGATGCAGCCGGCGCCGGGTCCGCGCCGTTCGCGGACCTGCGCGGCGCCACCGCAGCCGCCCACCGGCCGGAGGCCGCAGCGCTCGCCGAAGCGCCCGCCGCAGCGCCCGCCGCAGCGCCCGCCGAAGCGCCCGCCGCAGCGCCCGCCGCAGCGAACCGCGGGCCGGTGGGCGAGGGTGCCCGGGGGCCGGTTCCCGGCGCAGGCCGGCGTCCGGCGCCGGCGGCAGCGTTCCAGACGGCCGTGCCGCGGGAGGCGCCGCACCTCGGCGCCGGCGTGGCGCCGTCCGAGCTGTCGCCGACTTCGCTCCCGACCCCGGCGCTGGCCCGTCCACCGCAGGGCGCTGAGCCGCCGGCCGTGGCGGCGCCGGCACGGTCGCTGCCGGCGTTCGAGCCGTGCGCGGCGCCCGGCGCACGCCGCGCCGCGGACGACGCCGGCGCGCCCGAGGCGGCTTTCGAGGCCCCGGCCCGCTGGCCGCGGCTGCCCGGCGAGGCGGCGCTGCCCGTGGCCGCGGAGCCCGGCCGGGCGGACTGGCAGCCCTGGCCGCCACTGCCTGACGAGGCGGAGGCGCCGCCCGCGCCGGCGCGGTGGTCGGCCGACCGCCGCGCCCGCCTCGACGGCGAGCAGCGAGGCCAGCGATGGAGCGGGTAGCGTTCCTCATCGAGGATACCGGCGAGCGCCTGGGCTGTCTGCTCAACCCGGAGAGCCTGGTGGTGCAGCGCGAGGCGGGCATCCGCCCCCGGCATACTGTCGGGGGCCTGGTCAGCGGCGCGGGACTGGCCGACGATCAGCTGTTCTACGGCGGCGGCGGCCGCACCGTGCTGACGCTCGATCTGCTGTTTGACGTCGCCCTGGCCGGGTCTTCGCGGGTGGTGGAGGACGTGCGCGACCTGACCGGCCCGATCTGGGACCTGGCCGAGCGCAGGCGCGGCGGCGACGCCAGCGCGCCGCCGCTCTGTCGCTTCGTCTGGGGCAAGAGCTGGAATCTGCCCGGGGTGGTCACCGCGGTGGCGGAGCGGCTCGACAACTTCACGGCCGAGGGCGTGCCGCGGCGCTCCTGGCTGCGCCTGCGGATGCTGCGCTGCCTGGAGCCGCCGGCGCCGGCGCCGACCGCCGAGCCCTTCGGATGGCCCGAGGTGCCCGCCGCGCTGCGCGCCGGCCCCTCCGCCGAGGGGCTGGTGCACGAGCTGCTCGGCGGTGCGGCGGCCGACGGCGGCGAGCGGCTCGACCAGCTCGCCTTCCACTACTACGGCGATCCGGCGCTGTGGCGGCAGCTGGCCGCGATCAACGGCATCGACGACCCGCTCCACATCGCGGTCAGCCTGCTGCAGCTGCCGCCGCTGTCAGTATTGCTGGAGGCGCCATGAAGCCCGTCGCGCAGCTTCCCGGACTGCAGATCGCGGTCGACGGCGCGCCGCTGCCTGCGGAGTATGGTCAGGTGCTGGACGATGTGTGCGTACAGCAGCGGCTGTCGCTGCCGACGCTCTGTGAGCTGACCTTCTGCGATCCGCGCGGGGCACTGGCCGGCGCCGCGTGCATGCTCCCCGGTTGCGCCCTCCGGGTCGCGCTGGAGGGTGCCACCGAGCCCCTGTTCAGCGGCGAGGTGACGGCACTGGATTACGAGTACAGCCCGGCGGGCAGCCAGATCGTGCGGGTGCGCGCCAGCGACCGCCTGCACCGGCTGCGCAAGCATCAGCCGGTCGCCACCTACATTCAGGTCACGCTCGCAGAACTGGCCCGCGAGCTGCTGTGCGACCACGGCATCACGGTGGCGGCGGCCGCGGATACGCCGGTGCAGCGGCAGCTGGTGCAGTTCCGGCAATCGGACCTGGAGCTGCTGGCCGATCTCGCCGCGCGCTACGGCCTGTATTTCAGTCTGTGGGGCGACGCGCTGCAGGTGTTCTCGCTGGAGGGCATCGGCGCCGCCAGGCCGCTCACCCTGGGCGCGAACCTGCTGGAGGCGCGGGTCGAGGTCAACAGCGAGCGCCTCTGCCGGCGCGTCGACACCCGCAGCTGGGACCCGTGGCTGGCGCAGAGCCACGGCGGGCAGGTCGAGGCGCCGCGGGCGGGGCGTCAGATCGAGCTGGAGCTGTCGCCGGGCGCGGTGGGCGGCTCCGGTCGCGGCGCCATCGCCAACGAGATCACCCAGGATGACCGCCAGGCGGAGGCCATCGCGCAGGGTGAGCTGGACCGCCGCTTCGCCGCCGAGATCGGCCTGCGGGGTATGGCGGAGGGTGACCCGGGCCTGCGACCGGGCACGCCGGTCGCGGTGGCTGGCATCGCCGGTCCGCTCGCGGGGCGCTACGTGCTGACCGAGACCCGCCACACCATCGACGCCGAGCGCGGTTACGTCACCGAGCTCTCGACGCTCGCCCCGCCGGCGCCGGCGCGCCCGGGCGGGGTGGACGTCACCCTGGGGCTGGTGAGCCGCGTCGACGATCCCCAGGCGGTGGGCCGGGTGAAGGTGTCGCTGCCGAGCTGCGGCGACGTCGAGAGCGACTGGCTGGGGGTGCTGCTGCCGGGCGCCGGCAAGGGCAAGGGCCTGGTGGCGCTGCCGGATGTCGGGGATACCGTGCTGGTGCTGTTCAGCGGCGGCGATCCCGCCCAGGCGCTGGTGCTGGGCGGTCTCTATGGCGCCTGTGCGCCGCCCGATGCCGGGGTCGAAGATGGCGCCGTGCAGCGCTATACGCTGGTCACGCCGGGCCGGCAGCGCATCCAGCTGGACGATGCCAAGGGGGAGGTGAGAATCGACAACCGCAACGGCAATTTCCTGCAGCTGTCGCCCGGCCGGGTGCGCGTGGGCAACGGCGCCGGCAGCCGCATCGATATGACCGGCGAGTGTCTGTCCATCCACTCCAAGACGCCCCTGGAGATCGAGGCCCCGGGGCAGAGCGTCGTCATCCGTGGCGCCTCGATCGATTTTGAGAGGGCGTGATGTACCTCCTGACGCAGGATGCCTGCCTCAATTGCGACCACGAGCTGGGGCTGGTGACGATCGTACCCAGCCAGCCGCTGGTCACCGTCGGCAGCCGGCGCCTGCTGGTGGAGCGCGACCCCGAACAGCGCGCCATCGTCGGCTGCCCCATGGTCGGTCCGGCCATCAAGCCCTGCACGACCACCCTGCCGGTGCGGGTTGGGTATTCCGACCTGCTGCGCATCGAGGGCCGGCGGGTCTGCCTCGATACGGTGACGGGCCTCACCGACGGTTCGCCGCCCGGCACGGTCAATTACTCGGTGCGCGCCGCCGGCCAGGCGCTGGTGAGGCAGCTGTCGTGACCGTCGACCGCTATCGCTCGTGGCGCTTCCTCCACCCGGATTTCGATGGCGCGCAGGGGGAGCCCGGCTTGCAGTTATCGCGCGCGGGGCGCATCGCCATGGTGAGCGACCACGCCGCCGTGCGCCAGTCCATCCAGCTGCTGCTGACGACGACGCCCGGAGAGCGGCTCATGCGCCCGGACTATGGCTGCGATCTGCGGCGCCTGCTGTTCGCGCCCAATGACGCCACCACCCACGGCCTGGCCATCCACTACGTGCGGCGCGCCCTGCAGCGCTGGGAGCCCCGCGTGGAGATTCTGCGACTCGACGCCACCAGCAGCGCCGACGATCCCGGGCGCATGGACATCGCGCTCGAGTATCGCCTGCGGCATGCGCTGCAGCGCGACCTGCTGCACATTTCTGTCGACCTGCAAG
The DNA here is from genome assembly GCA_963792875.1 of uncultured Gammaproteobacteria bacterium. Taxonomy (GTDB): domain Bacteria; phylum Pseudomonadota; class Gammaproteobacteria; order Pseudomonadales; family JAHEGP01; genus JAHEGP01. The sequence continues at coordinate 472,926 of CAWBXV010000003.1, forward strand.
CGGAGGGGAGTTGATGCCGATCGAGGCACCCAATCTGGATGACCGGGACTTCCAGCAGCTGCTGGAAGAGGCGCGCCGCGTCATCAGCCAGCGCTGCCCCGAGTGGACGGACCTGTCGCCGGGCGATCCCGGCATGGCGCTGGTGGAGGCCTTTGCCTACCTCACCGAGGCCATGATCTACCGCCTGAACCGGCTGCCCGAGAAAGCCTATGTGGAGTTCCTGCGGCTGATCGGCGTGCGCCTGCAGCCGCCGGCGGCCGCTTCGGCCAGCCTGCGCTTCCGGCTCGCGCAGGCGCAGAGCCAGCCGCTGGAGATCCCCCGCGGCCTGCGGGTGAGCTGCGAGCGGGCCGGTCCCGAGGAGGTCCCGGTGTTCACCACGACCGAGCCGGCCACCATCCCCGCCGGCCAGCTGGAGGTCAGCGCGCTCGCCCGGCACTGCGAACAGGTCGACGCCGAGCTGATCGGCCTCGGCAGCGGGCTGCCCGGTCTGGAGCTGCGCGTGGCGCGGCCGCCCATCATCGCCCCGACCGGCGATGAGCTGGACCTCGTCGTCGGCGTCGAGCTGCCGGCCGCTGCCAGCGAGGCCGGCGACGCCGTCGTGCAGTGCGACGGCAGCGCCTATCGGATCTGGCGCGAGGTGGACAGCTTCTCCAATCTCGGCGATCAGCGCTTCGTCTACACCAGCGATCGCCTCGCCGGCACGCTGCGCTTCGCGCCGGCCGCGCGCCTGCGCACGGCGGCGGGCGAGGTGCCCGGGCAGGCACAGGCGCTGGCGGAGGTGCCCCCCGCCAACGCCCGGATCAGGGTCTGGTACCGGCGCGGCGGCGGCGCGCTGGGCAATGTCAGCGCCGGCACGCTGACGGTGCTCAAGGACTCGACGCCGGGCCTGCAGGTGAGCAACCCCGAGCCGGCGACCGGGGGTTGCGCGGCGGAGACGCTGGACAATGCGCTGATCCGCGGTCCCCACGAACTGCACTCCCTGCACCGCGCCGTGACCGCCAGGGATTACGAGCTGGTGGCGATCCGCAGCTCCGGCGCGGTGGCGCGGGCGCGCGCCTTTACCCAGGCGGCGCTCTGGCGCCATGCGCCGCCCGGCACGGTGGAGGTGCTGCTGGTGCCCATGGTGCCGCAGGAGCAGCGTGCCGATGGCAGGGTCGCGGCGGCGGCGCTCGCAGCCCACGCCACCGAGCAGGCGCGCCGGCAGATCCAGCACACGCTGGAGCGCCGCAAGCCGCTCGGCACCGCGTGCCTGGTGAGCTGGGCGCGCTACAAGACCGTGCAGGTGCGGGGCGAGGTGGTGGTCCAGCGCGAAGAGGACCCCGGCGCCGTCAGGCAGCGGGTCATGCGGCGCCTGTGGCAGAAGATCAGCCCCCTGCCCGGCGGGTCCGATCAGCAGGGCTGGCCGTTCGGCCAGTCGCTGACCGCCTGGGATATCTACAAGATCATCAGCGCCGAGCCGGGCGTCAGCGCCGTCGGCAAGCTGCGGCTGGTCGTCGACGAGGTGCCCGATGCCGCGGTCAGGGCGCTGTGTGCCGATGCCTTTCAGCCCGACACCTGGTACGCCGGCAGCGGCGACGCGGTGTTCCGCTCTCTGAACGACGCCAGGGGCTGGGAGGCCGTGGGCCGCTTCGACGGCGAGAGCGTGGTGAGGGTGGTGGCCTTCCCGCGGGAGTCCGGCAGCGGCGATCACTGGGCCGGGCTGGTCGCCGTGGTGTGTGAGCTCGCGGGGGGCGACCAGGGCGCCTCGCGCATCCACATCTCCAGGGATTGCGGCGAGACCTGGGAGGCGGGCCTGCAGACCACCTTTCTGGTGGAGGGCCTGGCCTGGCTGGAGCGCGGCGGCGTGCCGCTGCTGCTGCTGGCCACGGCGAAGGGGCTCTACGAGATGACGCTGGAGGCCGGGGCGGTGCCGCATCAGGTCATGGTGGACGCGGCCCAGCCCGAGCTCGGTTTCTACGCGGTGGCCGTGTCCGCCGATGTCTGGGGCGGGACCAGCGTCGCCGTGGCGGCCCGGGGCGACGGCGGCGTCTATCTGTCCAGCGACGGCGGGCAGCCCAACACCTTCAAGGCGATCGGCCTGCGCGACGAACTGGTGCGGGTGCTGGCGGTGCACCATGTCGGCGCCCAGCGCTATCTCTGGGCCGGGGTCGCGGCGGTGGGCAGCGCCCCCGGCAAGGGCTGCTTCCGCTGGCTGCTGACGGGGGCGGAGGAGAACCCCGAGGGCTGGCGCGCCTACCACGCGGGCTGGGAGGCCGGCGGCTGCCGGGCGCTGGCCTTTCATGGGCGGCAGGTCTATGCCGGGTCGCTGCGGCTGGGCGTGCTGCGGCTGGATTCCGGCGCCAGCGCGCCCGCCTGGGAGACGCCCGACATCAATTGCCAGCTGCCGCTGCGCGACCGCCAGAGCCTGCAGCCCATCGACGCGCTGGCCGCCGACGCCCGCGGGCAGTGGCTGCTGGCCGCCGGCGCCAAGGGCATCTACCGCAGCAGCGACCGCGGCGAGCGCTACCAGCACTGCTCCGGCGGCGAGTTCACCGAGGCGGTGACCCTGCCGCCCACCTGGTTGTTCTGTTCGGGCGAGCATCGGCTCGAGGTGGTGAGCGAAGATGAAAAGCAGCCAGATTAAGCAGCTGCTGCCGCGGGTGTTCCAGGCCGCGGCGGCTCCGCACACGCCGCTCGATGCGCTGCTGCACGCCATGGAGGCGCTGCACGCACCCGCCGAGGAGCGGCTGGCGGCGATCGAGGCCGTGTTCAATGCGCACAGCGCCCCCGACGGCCAGCTGGCCTATCTCGCCCGCTGGGTCGATCTGGACCGGTTCTTCCCCGCCGCGGTCGCCCAGGGGCGCGCCGGGCAGGCTGCGGACGCCCTGTCGACGGGCAACGGGCGCCTGCGGGAGCTGATCGCGGCCGCGGCCTATCTGTCGCAGTGGCGGGGCACGCTGCCCGGCCTGCAGCTGTTTCTCGAGACCGCCACCGGCCTGCGGGGCTTCGGCATAGAAGAGCGCGTCATCGAGCAGGGCAGGGCGCGGCCCTATCATATCCGCGTCACCGCGCCCGCGGCCGGCGCGCGCGACCGCTCGCTGATCGCCAGCATCATCGAGCAGGAGAAGCCCGCCCACGTGACGTTTGAGCTGGTTTTTGCCTGACGCGCTGCGGTCGTAACGGCCCCGGCCGCAGCCCGCTATGAATGACCGTTGACCCGTTCAAGGAGAGTAGTATGCCAACCGATATCGTCACCATCGACGCGCCGGACAAGATCGTCACCTGCGATGCGCAGGGCGCGGCGCGGCACGTGTTCAGCGTCAAGAACACCAGCGGCCGGTCTCTCACCGTGGGCGCGCGGGTGCTGGTCGAAGACCCCGCGCGGGAGGGCTGGCTCAAGGTGGACGCCGCCGCCGAGCAGTCGCTGGCCGACAACGCGCTGACCCAGATCCCGGTGCGCATCCAGGTGCCCCCCGACTGCGCGCCCGGCCGCTACCGCTATCGGCTGCTGGTCTACTCCGCCAGGGATGCCGGCGAGGAGTTCACCGAAGGCGAGCCGGTGGCCTTCGAGGTGGCGCAGAAGGCCGCGCCGGCGGAGCCCCCCGCCAGGCGCAGGTGGTGGCCCTGGGCGCTGCTGGCGGCCGTGCTGCTGGCCGTCGGCGCCGGGGTGGCCTGGAAGCTGCTGTCGCCGGAGCCGCCGCCGGAGGTGGTCACCGTGAGCGTGCCCGCGCTGGTGGGCAAGGGCATCATTGACGCTCAGAAGACCATCGCCCGCGCCGGCCTCGGTTTCAACGTCGAGAACCTTCAGTACAAGGTGGTGGCTGCGGATCAGGTCGACAAGGTGGTCGATCAGCAACCGGTAGCCGGCAGCACGGCTGAGCAGGGCACTGAGGTGATGCTCTGGCTGGGTATCAAGCGCCGCGGCATGGTGATTTCTCCGGAGCTGTTGAGGGAGTTGAAGAGGACGGACGTGGTGGTGCCGCACCGGGTGGACCCGATCAGGCTGCCGGCCGCGCCCCACAACTTCGGCACGGACCCCTCCCGGTGAGCGCGCTGACAGCGCGGGTGGCGCCGTGAGCCGGGGCAAGGTGGCGATCGTCGTGCTGGTCGGGCTGGGCGTTCTCTTTATGCTGGGTATCGGCGCCACCGCGATGCGCGGGAAGCAGCAGGGGGCTGCCCTCGAGCGCCAGCAGGATAGCTATCGCAAGGGCTGGGTGGGGGCCATCGATACCCTCATGCAGCGCTTCAGCCCGAAGCTGGACCGCAGCCGCCTGCGGTTGCTCAGTCCGGGCAGCCAGTGCCGGCTGCTGGACGATATCATCGAGATCGAAGCAGGCGCGGGCTGCGAGGTGGAGATCGCCAGACAGGCGACGGCTTGTGGCGACGATCACCAGGTGGCCAGGCTGAGATTGCTCGGCGCGGGAGCGTCTCCGGGCGAGGCGCGCAGGCTGCCTGAGCGCGCTGCCGTGGGGCGGCCGAGGCCGGGCCTGGCGGCGGCACCGTCCGCTGTCGGCACGGCGGAGGTCGTTTACCGGGCCCGCTTCAACGGCGGAGAAAAGTCGGCGAAGGAGAGCGTCGGCGCCGATGAGATGCGCCTGGTGGTCATGCCCGCGGGCGGCCGCCTGGTGCTGCGCTGCCTCGCCGGCTGCGAGGGGCGCCCGCTGCGGCTGGCGCTGAATGGCCGGCCCTCCTGTCGCTGAGGCGGGCGCTCAGCCGAGGGCGCGGTCGACGCGCAGGGCCTTGACGATCGCCGGGATGGCGCCGAGCAGGTACGCGAGCGCCCAGATGAGGGCGAGTATCGCCACGATGATGGCGCCGACGTCATCGCTGATGCTCACCAGAAAAGACGGCGGCAGACCGTGCAGCAGGCCGAGCAGCGCGGTGGCCAGCAGGGAGGTCAGCACGATCAGCACCAGCCCCCGGTTCTCCAGAAAGCGCTGCTGGGCCGCGATCAGCAGGCCGCAGAACAGCAATTTGCACAGCATGATGGCGCCGAGCGCAGCGGCGGCGGGGTCCATCGGGAAGCTTCCGAAGGAGGCGGCATAGATGGCCGTGCCGAAGGGCACCGCCATGAACAGCGCCACCATCAGCAGCAGCGCCTGCACCGCGACCACCAGCAGGATGATGGCTGCGATCAGCATCAGCACTGCCACGATGGCGCTGGCGACGCCCTGAATGCGCCCCACCACCCGGGCGGACAGCAGCATCGGCGCGGCGAACAGGCAGACGGTGAACAGCACCAGTCCGTCCAGCAGCGCGAGGTAGCGGATGCCGAAGCCGGGTGCGGGGAGGTCGGTCGGCGCGGCGGCGGCAAACGCGGGGCCCGACCCCAGCTCGATGAGCACCGCCAGCAGGAGCGCCAGCAGTGCGGCAACAAAGAACGGCTTGCGAAGAGTATCCAGCACGAGGCAGCATCTCCTTGGTGTAGGGGCGTCGATCGGAGGGGACCGGTGGCGTTCACCAATACCCCTTCCTCGAGCAGGATGCAACTCTATCGGCGGCGAGGGACACCGTTGTAGGCCCGGGAGACTGCCGAATGCGTCACTGCTGCGCCCTGCGAAAGCGAAATAGGGTAGAGTACACTAGGGTTCACAACTTTGCGGTTAGGCATGGCCAACAATAGAATCGAGAAAAAAAACCAGACCCGACGGCAGATACTGGACGCTGCCCTGGAGCTGAGCGCGGAGCGCGGCTTCTCCAGCCTCAGCCTGCGCCAGGTAGCGCAGCAGGCCGGCATCGCGCCAACCACGTTCTACCGCCATTTCGCGGATATGGATGACCTGGGGCTGGCGCTGGTCGATGAGGTCGGCGCGTCCCTGCGGCAGCTGGTGCGTCAGGCGCGCCGGCGCGTGGACGAGGCAGGCGGCAGAAACGTCATCGCCACCTCGATCGAGACCTTCATGGAGTTCGTGGAGGCCAATGCCAACCTGTTCCGCCTGCTGCTGGGCGAGGGGGCGGGCAGCACCGCGGCATTCCGGCGGTCCGTGTCCAAGGAGGTGCGCCGCTTCACCGATGACCTGGCGGAGGACCTGGTGCGCGAGGCGGAGGCCTCGGGCCGGGCCATCGCCCATGTCGAGCTGGCTGCCGAGGCGATGGTGACGGTGGCGTTCAACCTGGGCGCCGGCTCCATCGATTTCAGCCCCGAAGAGCGTCGGACAGTGAGGGACCGCATCGTCATCGAAGTGCGCATGATCATGCGCGGGGCGCAGGCGCAGGCGCAGGCCGGGGAACCGTAGCGCTCGCGGCGACGGCCCGCCGCTTCAGGCCTGATGCACGGTGATCTGCTGAAACGGTATGCCCCAGCCGCGCTGGTTGCAGGTCTCGACGCAGGCGCGCTGTACCAGGCGCCCGGCGGCGAAATATTTGTCGGCGGCCTTGCCATCGAACGTAGCAAAGATGCGGAAGTCCAGTGAGCTGGCGCTGGCCGCGCTGAAATCCACCGTCAGGTCCTTGAGCAGGCGGCCGAGGCCCGCGGCGCGGAAAGCGGCCCGGGCGGCGTCGGCGAAGGCTGCAGGCACCTGGTCCAGGGCGATGGCCTGGTGCTGGTAGTCGATGCCGAAGGTCACGCCGATGCCGAAGCCATCGCGGCTGATATTGCGCACCCCCTGCTGTGCAAAGGTGGACGTGGGCAGCATCAGCGGGCTGCCCATGACCGACAGCTGCACGAAGTCGATGGTCTGGCTCAAGACCTGCCCGAAGGTGCCGTCTGCCAGCATCACGTAGTCGCCCACGCGGCTGGGGAACCACGCTTCGTCGCCGAGGCTGGGGCGCGAGGTCATCCCATGCAGGGCGCCGATGGGAAGGCGGCGCATGCCCCGCAGGTCCGGGTTCATGAACAGGGAGTACACGTTGATCGACTTGGCCTCGAAGGGGACGCCGTCGATCAGCACGCGCTCGCCCTCGCGCACGGGCCCGACATTGAGCAGCATTCTCGCTTCGCGGACGTAGTGCGGCAGCCACTGGCGCAACGACAGCAGGGAGAACGCGATGATGACGATGCTCAGGGTGAACAGCAGCACGTCGCTGCGCATATAGAACACGCAGAGCATGGCGATGACGGACAGCATGGTCGTCATGCCCAGGCGGATAAACCGCGCCAGCCGGATGTGGCTTCTGCTTTTGGGGCCCTGCTTGCGGTAGGCCAGCCAGGCGTAGAGCCAGTACAATCCCCGCAGGATGAGCCAGACGAAGCAGCCGATGCCCAGGGCGAGCAGCAGGGTGATGCCGCGGTCGCGCAGGAAGTCGTTGACGACGCTGGTCAGGTCCGCCGCCCAGCTCGTGTCCTCGTCATCGAGGCTGGCGAGCTGTGTGCGGGCAACGTCCAGACTCTGTTGGATTTCCGATTCCCGCGCGCGCCATTGCCGGTTAAGGCTGTCGAGCGCTGTGCGGGCATCGGGCGACAGCTCGAGCTTCTCGAAGCGGGCGAGGCCGGCGCGGGCCTTGGTGACCGCCCGCAGGCGCTCCTCGTCCGCATCGATGCCGGTGCGCAGCGACTCGATGCGGCGCGGTTTGGCGGTCAGTTCCCGCAGGCTCCCCAGCAGCGGCATCATCACCTGCTGCAACTCATCCTGCCAGGAAACGGCCGGCGCGGGTTCGTTCGTCAGCGCCGCTATCTCTACCCCGCCCACGAGCAGCTGCTCCATGGACTTGCGGGCGCGCGACAGGCTCTCATTGCGCTGCAGCAGTTCCTGCTCGAGCGGCTCGCGCTCGGTGCTGTCCTTTAGCTTCTCCAGGCGGGCGTTGAGCGACTGGATCTGCTGGCGCTGGTTTTTGATCGATTCGGCCAGGCTGTTGACCCGGGCGGCGAGGTCGTCATCGGTCGGCGGGCTGGTCCGCGTCTCTTTCGCTGGCGTGCCTGCCGCGGGCGGCTGGGCCAGGGACGCTGGGCCGGGCAGTAGCAGGGTGAGGCTGAGGGCAATCAGTAGTGCAGAGCGCATGGACATGATGGATGGTCATTCGTACGGCATGAGGGTGTGAGGTGTCAGGGCGCGAGCAGCGAGGCGCAGCCGCCTGCACTGCGAGCCGGCGCCGGCCCGCATAGCCCCCGTATCCTGCGGCGGGAGAATACCGGTGCGCCGGGGGCAGTGCAAGCGCATTGCCCGCTGTGGCCCCCGCTGGCGGCTGCAGTCGGGCTCCGCCCGGGGCTGACGCGGCCGTCGCCGGGTCGGGCGACAGCGCGCGTCGGGCGGGCTGCGCCGCGCGCTCGGGTTCACGGCAGCCGGGTGATATAGATCCCCGCCATGCCGCTGTCTTCCTCCCCGCCTTCCGCTTCCATGGCGGCATTGATGACCAGCCACCGGCCGCGGAAGCCGTCGCGCTCGATGCCCACGGCCGTGACCACGGACGCCGCCGGCGCCTCCGGGTCCAGCGTCCGGCCGGGCTGGGTGGTGTCGACCAGGGTTACCAGGGGCGCGTTGCCGGGGCTCTTGGCCAGGTAGATGCCGTCAACGGCAGCATTGCCGGCGGCGCCGTTCCCGCCTCTGCTCGCCTTGAAGGCCGTCCACACCGCAGCGCCGCGGCCGGAGACGGCGACGAAGGCCGACGAGCGCCAGCGGGCCGGTTCGCCGTCGTCCTCGGCGTCGTCCTCACCGTGGCCGCTGCCCACGCAGGGGGTCTTGCCGGAGTAGTTCCAGTACAGGAACTCATCGAAACCGGCACCGGTTCTGGCCACGACCCGGGTCTGCCCGGTGCGGCTGTCGTGGACGAAGATGCCCTGGTGTACCGGCACCCGTCTGTCCTGATAGCAGCTCTGGCCGTAGCGGGGGTCGGACTCGTCATCGCAGATGCTGTCCGGGTCCCCGATCGGCTCGCCCGCGCCTTCGCAGACCAGCGCCTGGTTGCAGTAGTCGATGCGGTCCTTGTTGCCCTCGCTCGGGCAGTACAGGCGCACGGTCTTGATCTGGTCGCCCCAGGCGCCCCAGAAGCCGACGAAGCGGCCGTCGAACGCGCCGCCTTCGCCCAGGCCATTGAAGCGCTTGCCGGCTGCCTCGCCGGGGACCTGGCCGCCGATGCTGACCAGGGTGACGAGATCGGGCATGGGCTCCAGCGGCGCCAGGTAGAGGCCGCCCAGGGTGGGGTTTTCCTCGTTGTCGAAGCCGGCGAACACGACCCTGCCATTGGCCGCGCTGGGCGGCGAGGTGGAGCCGAACACGGTGGTGGTGCCGGGAATCAGCGTGCTGGAGGAGTTGGCGATCAGCACCACCGGTGCGCTGCCCCCGGCCGGAGACAGGTCGTCGTCGCCGATCGGCTGGTCCTGCAGCTGGCGATAGTACACGCCGGTCCGGCCGTCGCCTGCGGCGGTGGTGTAGTTGCCCTTGAACACGACGGTGTCGCCGCCGGTGACCGCCGGTGCGCCGGGGAACACCTCAAACAAGGTTCCCGGGTACTCGGGCACTTCGAAGAAGGAGAATTCCGCGACCGCGCCGAGCTTGCTCGCTCCCGTGATCAGGTCGCCGAAGGGGTTGGCGTAGATGCCCGTGGTGCCGGCCCGGGTTTCTCCGTACTTCCACACGGGCGGGTGGTTGCCGCGGGTGGCGATGGTCGCCGTCGCCATGTCGATGCGGGGAAAGGACGGGGTCTCGACGAATTTGCTCCCCAGGTTGTTGGGCTGCGGGACCGCCGTGGTCCGGTCGAGAATGCTGACGATGGGGCTGCCGCGCTTTGCCATGTCGCGGGTATAGATGCCGTGGGTGGGCGGTCCGAGCGGCGGGCCGCCGCGGCTGCGCGCCCGGATCACCACCAGGCCGTCGAGGTTGACCGAGGGCTGGTTGTAGCTGTTGAAGTTTCTCACCTCGAGCGGCGGCATCAGGTCGTTGTTGTTGACCACCGTCGCCCATTGCGGATGTGCCGGGGGTCTGGCCGCAAGCGCGGGCTGCATCAGCAGGCAGGCGCCGGCGGCCCCGGCGGTTATCAGTTTCTTCATCTCGTCGCTCCCTGCAGAATCATCTGGAAAACGTGTTACTGCGTGACTGCGGTTCTGTGCCTTGGGCTGGAACCTGCCACACGGCAGCGCGGCGCGTTCTGCCGCGCCGCGCTGCCGCTGATGTTGGCTGCCGGTCATCCCTGACCGGGCCGTCCTGACTACTTGTCGGGCTTTCCCTTGCCGCCGCTGCCACCGCCGCCGCCCTTGGTGGTGAGTTCCAGATCGATGTAGACCAGCCCGCCCTCGTCGCCGAGGTCGGAGTCACCTGCGTAGACGATGGTCGAGAGGTTGTTTTCGCCCTGGTTCACTAGCTTGGTGCCATCCGTCGAACACTTGTCGCCAGCGTGGTACTGCACGCAGGTCCCTCAGTGTCGTTGCCGTCGAGCACCATGGTCAGGCGGTAGGTACCCGTGGAGGCGGTCTTGGCGTTCCAGTTGTAGCCGTAGACGATGCTGCCGCTGGAAGTGATCTCGGTCGACCACGTGCCGGCGTAGTTAGCGACATTGACCAGCGGCGCGCCCACGCCGACACCGTATTGACCGCTCGTCTGGTCCCAGGTCGGCTCGCCGGCGATCTTCTGGATCACCAGTCGTGCGCAGTGCGAGTACACCGGGCGTGGATCGGGATCGCATCGGGGTGCCGTCTGCGGGAACTGCCGCGCGAATGGTGGTTGGAAGTAATTCTTGAGCAGGGTCTGCGTGCCGACATCGCCGACCATGCCGCCGCCAAAGTCGGTGCCCTGCATCTCGTTGCCGGACTGCTCGGTGCCCGGGACTGCACCGCTCATCCCCAGGGCCGCAAAGCAGCCGAGGCTCGCACTGCTCGCCGTTGGTACGAGGCAGGGCGACGGAATGCCATCCGTCCAGTCGGTCACCAAAAACTTCCCCAGTTCGAGGTCATCCGCCGGCACGTTCTGCAGCAGGTGAACTCCACGCGGATCTGGCGCGCCTGGATCGCCGGTGTGGACTCCAGCAGGTCGCCCACGTCCACGGCGCTGACGACCAGCGGGGTGGAAACAGCGTGTCCGACACTCAGCGCTTTCCGGAAATTGTCGCGGCCTTCTGCAGCCACCGACTTGCATCCTTCCTTCTGGTCGTGCTGCAGCCAGCAGGTTCTTCGGGATAGGCATCGAATCGATTCTCGCCGACCGTCGCCTTCCTCGATGATGACGACCACTTGCGGCCGTAGTAGCACAGAAAGTCAGCCGGCACCGGCGTGCCCGATGCCACTCCTTCTTCGCCGATGCAAAGCGGATCGTTAGGCGGATTGGTGATCTCCGCGAACCGCCAGGCGCCGTCCGCAGGGAAACCGGCGGGCCCCACGTTTTCCGACAGAATCAACGGAAACGAAAGGTTGTTGGCGCCGGCCTCCGTGGGCGGCTTGCCACCGCCGCCGGGCTTGTTGCAGGGCGGCGAGCCGCCATCGTCGCAGACCTTTTTCGCCAACGCACCGCCGCTCATACCGGCCAGCAGCATGACGCTGGCCATGCCGATAGCCGCCGACAGCGGCTTTACTCTAAACGTCGGCGCGCTGTTTCCCGTTGGCGTAACACGGCCTGGTGCGCTCATGGTATCTCTCATTTTGACTTCCTCCTCGTGACTGCTAAGGGTTATTCGCTATTGCTAAATTAATGATAAAGAAATTGCAGGGGAGAGTATTTGATCTGTATCAAGGATGTGGACCTCAACCGGGCGCCGATCGCAAAGCCTCCGATGCACCTGCCGCGCCGGCCGCGCCGCAGCGTCTGATTTTGAGGCGGCAATCTGCTAGATTGCAGCGGTAGCAGCGTTGAACGCCCGATCCGGGGCAGGCGACAGGAGGAGCTGGGTACCATGTATACCGAAATCTGCCGCAAGCTGGGCATCGAGCACGCCATCTTTGCGTTCACCCACTGCCGCGACGTGGTGGTGGCGGTGAGCAGGGCCGGCGGCATCGGCGTGTTGGGGGCCGTCGGCTTCACCCCTGCGCAGCTCAAGGCAGAGCTGGACTGGATCGACGCGCACATCGGCGACAAGCCCTACGGCGTGGACGTGGTCATCCCCCAGAAGTACGAGGGCATGGGGGACATGGACCCCGCCGCGCTGGAGCGACAGCTGATGACCCTGGTGCCGCAGCAGCACATCGACTTCGCCCAGGCGCTGCTGGCCGAGCACGGGGTGCCCGAGTGGCCCGACGGCAGCCGCTCCATGGGCCTGCTGGGCTGGACCGAGGCGACCGCAACCCCGCTGCTGATGGAGGCGCTGACCCGGCCCCGGTGCCGGCTGATCGCCAACGCGCTGGGCACGCCGCCGGCCGACAAGGTCCGCATGATACAGGACAGCGGGCGGCTGGTGGGCGCGCTCTGCGGGCGCGTCAAGCAGGTGCAGGCGCACGCCGCGGCGGGCCTGGACTTTATCGTCGCGCAGGGCGGGGAGGCCGGCGGCCACGCCGGCGATGTCGGGTCCATCGTGCTGTGGAAGCAGGCGGTGGAGGCGGCCGGCGACATCCCGGTGCTGGCCGCCGGCGGCATCGGCAGCGGCGAACAGATGCTGGCGGCGATGGCCATGGGCTGCGCCGGCGTCTGGACGGGGTCCATCTGGCTGGCGGTCGAGGAGGCGCACGCCGAGCCGGCGCAGAAGGCCTCTTATTTCAAGGCCACCAGCGAGGATACCGTGCGCACCCGCTCGTGGACGGGCAAGACCGCGCGGGTGCTGCGCAACGACTGGACCGAGGCCTGGGACCGCGCCGACACGCCCGACCCCCTGGGCATGCCGCTGCAGGGGCTGGTGACCAGCGACGCCATGCGGCGGACCACCACCTATGCCGGTGTCGCCGATACCCAGGCTGTCGGCTTCAACCCGGTGGGGCAGGTGGTGGGGCAGATCAACGGGGTGGAGAGCGTGCGCCATCTGATGGCCCGGCTGCTCAGCGGGTACGCCGATGCCCTCGCGCGGCTCAACAGCCTGATGCCGTCCTGACGCCGCGCTCGCTGGCGCCACCTGAGGGGAGACAGCGCCGTCTGAGCGTGCGCGGCGCCGCCCGCCTGCGGCGGCAACGCTATCGTCCGGCGGTGCCCGGCAGCGCGCGCCGCAGGCGCCGGCGCAGGTCCTGCTCGACCGCGTACAGGCAGGGCACGTAGAGCAGGGTGATGAGCGTGCCGAAGGCGATGCCCCACAGCATGGCCATGATCATCGGCGTGAGGAAGGGATTGGAGCCCAGCCAGCCGTAGGCGGCCGGTGCCAGCCCGGCGATGGTGGTGAGCGAGGTCACCAGGATGGGGCGCAGCCGGTACGCGGCGCCCGCGGCGATGTCCTGCTCCGCTACCAGGCCGTCGCGGCGGTATTGATTGATGCGGTCGATCAGCACGATGGCGCTGTTCACCAGCACGCCGGCCAGCCCCAGGAAACCCATCATCGCCGGTACGCTGAGGTCGAAGCCCTGCACGATGAAGGCGATGAGGACGCCGGCAAAGCCCAGCGGCACCTGCACCAGCACGATCAGCGGCTGGGTCAGGGAGTTGAACAGCAGCACCATGATGATGAAGATGGCCATCAGAATGACGCCCAGCGCCGAGGCCATATTGCCCAGTGTGGCCTGCTGGCTGGAGAGCTCGCCGCTCTGGCGCAGGCGCAGGCCGGGGAAGCGCTGCGCGTAGTCGCGGCTGGCGATGAAGGCCGTCAGCGCCTGGTTGATCTCCAGCACGCTGACCACATCGCGGTCGATCTCGGCGTACAGCGTCTCGACCCGCTTGCCGAAGTGGTGGGTGATGGCGGACTCCCCCTGGATCACCCGGTAGTCGACCAGCGCCCGCAACGGAATGCGGGCGCCCTCGCGGTTGATGATGGTCAGCGAGCGCAGGGTCTGGGGGTCGCCGCGATAGGGGGAGGCGAGCTGCAGCCGATAGCGGATGCGTTCGCCCAGCACCTGCAGCTCGTCGACGATATAGCCGTCGAAGGCGACCCGGATGGCGCGGGTGATGTCGGTGACGGTCAGGCCGTAGGCGGCGATGGCCTCGTGCCGCAGCTGCAGGTCGATGGTGTCCTTGCCCGGCTCGTAGCTGCTCCAGGACTCGGTTACGCCCCGCTGCCGCGCCAGCCAGTCCAGCAGCTCGGAGGCCACCGTGCCGCGCTCGACGCCGTTGCTGATCACCTGCACCTCGACCGGGAAGCCCACGGGCGGGCCGACGTCCTTGGGCAGCACCGCCAGGTGCTCGAACTGCTTGAACTGCTGCAACTCCTGGCGCAGGTGGCGCGTCAGCGCCAGGGTGTTGACCTGGCGCACGCCGGGCGGCTGCAGAAAGATGTCGATCAGCCCGCGGTCGCTCTGGCTGCCGGGGTTGACCTCCTCGGGCCGGCCAATGTCGTGGCTGCCCACGGTGAGGCGGGTGTTCTGCAGGTCGCGCGGGTCGATCAGGCCCTGGATAGATTGCTCCAGCCGCCGCAGCTCCCGGTAGGTGTGCTCGAACGATGAGCCGGCCGGGAGCTGGGCGCGGATGTGGATCTGGTCCACGTCGGCGTCCGGGTAGAGGTCGACGCTCACCGTGCGGAAGCCGGCGACGACGATGCCGGCGAACACCGCGGTCAGCAACAGCAGGCTCCGGTAGCGCCGGCGCAGCAGCCAGGCGATGTCGCGCTGGAAGCGCTGCTCGACGCGGCCGAACCAGGCGGACTGGCGCGGCCGGCCCCGGCGGTGGCTGAAGGCGCCGGCGATGTGGCAGGGCAGCAGCAGCTTGCACTCCAGCAGCGAGGCGGTGACGATCAGCATCACCATGACGGGCAGCATCCACATGAACTTGCCCTCCTTGCCGCCCAGGAACACCAGCGGCGTAAAGGCCAGCAGGGTGGTGACCGCGCCGGTGATGACCGCCGGCGCGATGGCGGCGGTGCCCTCGATTGCCGCCTGCCGCGGGGGCATCCCCAGGGCGTAATGGCGCGAGATGCTCTCGCTGGTGACGACGGCGTCGTCGACCAGCAGTCCCAGCATGAGGATGGTCGCCGCGAGGGTGAACTGGTTGACGGTCAGGCCGAACAGCGGCATCAGCGCGAAGCCCATCAGGATGGCGACCGGCATGCCCGCGGCCACCCACAGCGCGGCGCGCCAGGGAAAGAACAGCAGCAGCACGAGGAACACCATGGCCATGCCGGCCAGGCCGTTCTGCGTCAGGGCGCTGAGCATGGCCGTGGTCATGCGGGACAGCTCGTTGACCACCACGATGTGCACGCCCGGCGGCAGGCGCTGCCCGATCTGCGCCACCCGCTCCCGCACGCGCTCGACCACCGCGATCTCGTTGGCGTCGGATGAGCGGCGCACGCCCAGGTAGATGCCGGGCAGGCCGTTGATGTAGCTGCGCACCGACCAGTCCTCGTAGTCGGCGACCACCTCGGCCACATCGCGGATGCGGATAACGTTGCCGAAGTCCGGGGCGCGGATGATCACGTCGCCGACCTCCTTGGGGTCGCGGAAGCGCCCCACGGCGATGATGTCCTTTTCGGCCACATAGGACTCCAGCGCGCCGCCGCTTTCAGTGACGTTGCGCGCGCGGATGGCCTGCTCGATCTCCTGCTGGGTGATGCCCAGCTGGTGCAGCTTGAGGGAATCCAGCAGGATGCGGATCTCGCGGCTGCGGGAGCCGCGCTTGTCGACGCCGGCCACGCCGGGGACTTCGCGCAGCTCGTCCTGCAGCATCTGCGCGATCTCGCGCAGCAGTTCTTCGGCCACCTCGCCTGCCACCATCAGCTCGATGACGGGCTGCAGGCCGGGCTTGATAACGGTGAGCACGGGTTTGTCGGGGAGGTCGCGGGGGAGGCGGGCGGACGCGCGGTCGACGGCGCGCTGCAGGTCGCGCTCCAGGTCTTCAAGCTCTGTGCTGCTGGCCTCGTCGCGGGCGGTGACCACGATGGCCGAGTAGCCCTCGACGCTCTTGGACATGAGGTCGCGGACGCCGTCCACCTTGAGCAGCTCTTCCTCCAGGGGGGCGGTGACGCCGAGCTCGACGTCCTCCGGGCTGCGGCCGGGCGCCTGGGTCAGGAGGTCGAACACGCCGAAGTCGAAGTCGGGGAAGGCGCTGAACACCGCGCTGTACAGGCTGGACACGCCCGCGGCCAGCACGAACACCATGGTCAGATTGACCAGCAGCGGGCGCGCCACGAAAAACGCCAGGAACGTCCTCAAGGTGGGGCGCTCCCCTCGCTGCGGCCGGGGGCGTCTTCACGGGGCGCGTCCGGCAGCGGGTCCGCCTGGATCGCCGTCACCCGCACCCGCTTGCCGTCGGCCACCAGGGCGATGGGGTCGACGATGACCCGGTCGCCGGCGGCGAGCCCGCCGGTGACCGGCACCCAGCCGTCGGCGGCGAGCCCCAGCACGGGCGCGACGCTCGCGGCGAGGCCATCGCGGACCAGGAACACGACGCGCCGGCGGTCGCGGTCGACCACGGCGCCGGCCGGCACGGTGAGCACGGGCATGCCCTGCTGACTGCGCAGGGAGATGCGGGCGGACATCCCCTCGCGCAGCAGGCCGTCCTGGTTGTCGACCCGCAGTTTGATGGCAAAGTTGCCGGTGCGCGGGTCCGCGGCGCTGGCGATCGACTCGATGCGGGCCTGGTAGAGGCGGCCCGGCACCCCCGGAGACTGCACGGGGGCGGCGTCGCCCGGGTGCAGCAGGTTGACCTCCTCCTCCCGCACGTAGGTGAGCACCTGGAGCGAGCTGGCGGTCTGGATGACGGCCAGCGTGTCTCCGGGCAGTACCTTCTGTCCCGGTTCGACCGCCTCGGACTCCACGATCCCGGCGACGGGGCTGGACAGCGTCAGGTCGCGCAGCTCCTGGCGGGCGATCTCGCGGGCGGCGATGGCCTGTTCGAGTCGTGCCTGTGCCGCCTGGTAGGCGGACTCGGTCTGCCGGTAGGCCTCCTCCGCCACCACGCGCCGCTCGATCAGCTCCTGGTAGCGCTCGAAGGTGCTGCGCGCCTGCCCGAGCTCGACGCCGGCGCTGGCGGCGTCGGCGCGGGCGCGCTCCAGGCGCAGCCGCTGCTTGCGGTCGTCCAGCCGCACCAGGGTCTGCCCCGCTTCGATGTGCTGGCCCTCGCTGAACAGCACCTCGGTCACGGTGCCGGCCACCTCGACACCCAGGGTCAGCTTCTCGGCGGCAACGAACCGGCCGAAAGTGTCGATACTCTGAAACCAGGGGTGCGCCCGGACCTCCACCACGGAGACGCCCAGCGGCGCCGGATCGACCGCCGCTGGCGCAGTGGGCGAGGGCGATCGCGGATTGCAGGCCGCGAGCAGGGTCAGGCACAGCGCCGCCGATCGTCGCGGACCCGCAGCGCCGTTGGCGCGGTGACCAATCATGGGCGGGGTCTCAGGTGCGTTTTCATGGGCCCGCGGTGGCCGGCTGCGGCTCCTGCCGCCTCGCGGGGGAGGGCGCAGGCGTGCCACTGCGCAGCCGACCTAGGCTGTTATTCTAGGAATCAATGCGCCGCGGCGCCACTGCCTTCGCCGCGTGCATGTGTTGGCGGCGGTGGCGGGAGGCGGACGAGGCGCGGCAGACCGCGGTGGTCATCACAGCCCTCGATGCCGAGGCCGCCATGCCGCCCCGGTTTGAAGGCACGAGCCGGCAACGGGCGACGCAGGGCCGGCGTGATGAGCACAGCGCGCCGCATCGAGTCCCCGGGGATCGATACCAGCCGGGACCCTAGCCGATGGGGCAGAATCAGCGAGGGTTGCATGAGGGTTTGGCAATGGGGGTGCCCAAAGGGTTGCCGTCGCGGGCGCTTGCGAGAGCTGTGGATGCCGAGCCAGGCAGGTATCGAGAGTCAGTCCCGGTTCGGCTATGCTGCAAGTACTGAATGACTTTTTGTCCCGCTGCCCGCCATGGCTTGATCGCAGCATCCGACGCACCTGCGGGGCAGGGCGGGCGCAGAGAGGTTTGCCCCATCGATGTGAAGAGGCGCGTGATGGTGCTCGATACCGCCAAAAGAATCCTGCTGATGCTGGCGCTGTGCTGGCTTGCCGGCTGCCAGCAGGACGCCGGCTACGCTGCGCTTGCTGCGGGAACCACCGTGCTGGCTTTCGGGGACAGCGTCACTCATGGCACCGGCGCCGGCAAGAGCGAGGACTATCCGTCCGTATTGGCCAGGCAGACTGGCTGGCGCGTGGTCAATGCCGGCATACCCGGGGATACGGCGCTCAACGCGAAGACCAGGATCGGCGCCCTGATTGACGAGTATCGCCCTGCGCTGATCCTGGTTGAATTGGGCGGCAACGATTTTCTCAGGCAGCGCGCGGCAGGCGCGGTCAAGGAGGACCTGCGGGCGATCCTGACCCAGGCCATCGACAGCGGCGCCATAACGGTGCTGATCGCCGTGCCGAAGGTTTCCCCGCTCAGGGCGAGCATTGGCGCGCTGTCGGACTCGCCGATCTATGCCGAACTGGCAGAGGAGTTGAACGTCGTGTTGGTCGATGAGGTGTTCGCTGATGTGTTGTCTGATGGCAGACTCAGGGCAGACCACATTCATCCCAATGCCGCAGGATACCGGGAGTTTACCCGGGGAGTAGTGACACGCCTTGCGCGGGCCGGCCTGGTGCCTTGATCAATCCACATCGGACGCTCATTGCAGCTGCGCGCCGGTTGGCAGCCCCAGCGGCGGGTCGATATCGCCGCGCTAGCTGGCGGGGCCGTTCCTGGACGGTTTGCCGAGCTTTTCCTCGTTGGCCAGTGCAAGCTCGGTAATGTCGTTGTACAGGCTGATCATCTTGACAGCGATCTCGTGAAATTCCGGATGCCTGTCAAGCAGGAGGCGGATATCTTTGGCGTGCTCCAGCATCGAATCCAGCTCCACGATTTCGATGTCCGAGAGGGTTTTACCCTCGAGCAGGCGCTGCTTGACGGCCTGCAGATTGCGGATGCGCCCCTTCGCTCTCTGCAGCAATACCTTGATAGTGCCGTCATCGGTTGCTTTCTGGCTGAGGTCTGACATCGTCTGATCCTTTGCATGACAGGCTCTGGAAACGCCCCGTTGCAGGCCCTTCGCCTTGGCCGTGCAGGCGTCGCTATTCGTTCAGCCTATGGTATACCTGCGGTTGAATTCAGCCAACCGAAGAATTGGCCGGATCGCGCGCTCGTCCGTGCCGGTTCCCTGTCGGCGCGACGGCGCCGCTGAAACCCGCGCCGAAGATTCCGCGGGACCTGGGAACCAGTGCTCACAAGCACCTGGCAGTGAGCAGCTCGGCGGCCTGCCGGCACCGGGCCGGTTGCTCTGTGAGCGCCTATACTGCATAGCGACGACAGCCCGCCGCAGCTGCCCTGCCTGTAGTGCCGCGTGCGGGGTTGTCATGACCGCGAGCGAATACTATTTTCCGCCGCCTTTTTGGCACACCGGTCGTCAGCAGCGCAGGCTGGCGCATTAGACGAGAAGGGAGTAATGACGACTCACCGCAGAGATGGCAAAAACTACGTCCTCGACGGTTCGGGAGCAATGTTTGCCGATTGGCTCGATTGCATTGCCCGCACGGACTACCGCTGCATGTACGACAGCGGTTACGACCCCAAGAAGGACCTCAACGCGGAGGCTGACATTCTGCTGCTGCTGAGTGAGCTGGCGTCCGCCATGCTGTCATTGAAGCGCAGAAAGGACCTCTTTCAGCAGCATCAGGGCGACCTGCTCAGGCTGTTCGGCAGGAATTCGGTCAACACGACCATCCCGGCCGATTGCAGGATAATGGGCTGGGCCATGCTCGAAGGCATCCGCCTCAGTCAGAACGCCGAGTGGACCGGGCAGTTCGGGGACGATGAAACGAGCAGGAAGCAGGTGGTTCAGGCGCGCCGCAAAGCCGTGGGGGACCAGGACCGGGCGCGTGCCTGTGTCTTGAGTTGACGTCGGGGCCGCGTTCGCCGGCAGGGCGAGCTGCTGCGGTTCTTGTGACGGCATGGTAGCCTGCGGTGCCGCTTGACTGCCGGGGTGCTCGCCCGTAGTGTGGATGGGCAGCGTTTTCATTCCGGCCGCTGCAATGCGACGGAGTGAAAAGCCGCTCCACTCGTCGCCAGGCGACGTCACCGGGAAGCAGGTAATGGTTGAGCAACCCCGTAAATCCTTGGTGTGGCCGCTGTTATGCTGGTCGCTGCTGATGGCTAGTGGCGGCGTCGCGGCCCGCGTCGCCGACGATGCCCTCGGCGGCGCAGCAGGGCCGTCCGCCGTGCTGCCGACCACGGCAGACCCTGGCAAGGCGATCGCCGTGACGGGGGATTCCTTTGTCTGCTTGAAAACGATGCAGGCCGTGCGCGGATTCTTCGTGGCGAATCTGCTGGACGATCTCGAGGCGACGGTCGCCGTGGCGACGAAACCGGAGGGGCTGCGTTATCCGCCGGGTTCGGTCGTGCAGTTGATTCCCACCGAGGCGATGGTCAAGCATCACGAGGGATGGAACGCGGCAACCAATGACTGGGAGTTCTTTGAGCTCGATGTGACAGAAGCGGGCACCAGGATCAAGGTGCGCGGCACCACTGAGGTGGTGAACAAGTTTGGCGGCAACTGTTTCGGCTGCCATCAGCAGGCGGCACCGCAATGGGATATGATCTGCGAGGAGGGCCATGGCTGCGACCCCCTGCCGATTCCCGACTTTCTGATTCACCGGGCGCAGCGCAAGGACCCGCGTTGCAGGTAGCGCTGTTCACCACCACCCGCATTCTGTGGCGGCGCCGGTACGCTCAGCTACGAGCATAGCTGCTGAGGCACCGGCGTAACGGCGATGGCCGTCGACAAGGCGCTATACCATGCCCAGCGCCTGCTGATCCGCGTGATACGAAGAGCGCACCAACGGCCCACTGGCCACATGCTCGAAACCGATGGCTTCGCCATACTCCCGCAATGCTGCGAATTCTTCCGGAGCATAGTAACGCTCGACCGGCAGATGCGCAGCCGATGGCGCCAGGTACTGGCCCACGGTCAGCATGCGGCAGCCATGTGCGCGCAAATCCCGCAGGGTGGCCTTGATCTCATCCATGGTTTCGCCCAGGCCAAGCATCAGGCCTGATTTCGTCGGTATATCGGGGTGGCGCTCGCCAAATTTTCTGATGAGGTCCAGTGACCACTGATAATCCGCACCCGGGCGTACCGGTTTATACAAGCGCGGCACGGTTTCCAGATTGTGATTGAAGACATCCGGCGGTGACTCGGACAGGGCGTCAATCGCGATGTCCATCCGTCCGCGGAAATCCGGCGTGAGTATTTCCACCTTGATGCCGGGTTGTGCCGCCCTCACGGCGCGCACGCACTCCGCAAAATGCCGGGCGCCGCCATCGCGCAGATCATCGCGGTCGACCGAGGTGATCACCACGTAGCGGAGATTCATGTTTTTGACGGCGTCGGCCAGTTGTGCCGGTTCCTGCGCCAGCTCGGCGATCGGCAAGGGCCGGCCATGCCCCACGTCGCAGAAGGGACAGCGCCGGGTGCACACCTGCCCGAGGATCATAAAGGTGGCGGTACCCCCGCCGAAACACTCCGGCAGGTTGGGGCAGGAGGCTTCCTCGCAGACGGTATGCAGCTTGTTATGGCGCAGCATATCGCGCACTTTAATGGCTTGCGATTCGGTGGGTAACCTGACCCGTAGCCACGACGGCTTTTTCAGCGGGGCATCGGTGGGCACCACCTTGACCGGAATGCGCGATACCTTGTCGGCGCCGCGCATCGGCACACCCGGTTCGGGGCGCGGCGGGCGGGAGGGTGTTGTCGACATAAACAGAACCTGTGGTTTACTGCCTGGTGGGTTTGTTACCCATCCCCCTCCCGGACGGGGGAGGGATGGGTGACCGCTTTGGCCAGCGGCTACTTGCGTTTTTTCGGCGCGTACAGATCGGTGATCGTGCCCTCATACATCTCCGCCGCCATGGCAACGGTTTCAGACAGCGTGGGGTGGGGGTGGACCGTCAAGCCGATATCTGCTGCGTTGGCGCCCATTTCGATGGCAAGGGCCACTTCCGCGATCAGATCACCGGCGTTGCTGCCGACGATGCCCGCACCAATCACGCGCTCATTGGACTCGTCGAAAATCAGCTTGGTCATACCCTCGGAGCGCCCAAGCGACAGGGCGCGTCCACTCGCCGCCCACGGGAATACCCCTTTGCCGTACTCGATCCCCTGGGCTT
Organism: uncultured Gammaproteobacteria bacterium; assembly: GCA_963792875.1. Classification (GTDB taxonomy): domain Bacteria; phylum Pseudomonadota; class Gammaproteobacteria; order Pseudomonadales; family JAHEGP01; genus JAHEGP01. The sequence goes on from CAWBXV010000003.1 coordinate 494,941, forward strand.
TGGCTTCTGCCTCGGTGACACCGACCCACGCGATCTCCGGGTCGGTATAGGCCACTGACGGAATCACCCGCGCATCGAAATGGCTGGGCAGGCCGGCGGCCGCTTCGGCGGCTGTCTTGCCTTCGTGCACCGCTTTGTGGGCCAGCATGGGCTGGCCGATGATGTCGCCGATGGCGTAGATGTGCGGCTGCGTGGTGCGCATCTGGGTGTCGACGACCTCGACAAAGCCGCGGTCATCGACCGCGACACCGGCCTTGTCCGCGTCGATACGTTTGCCATTGGGCGTGCGCCCTACCGCGACCAGAATGCGATCATACAGTTGTGGCTCGGCGGGAGCATGCTTGCCCTCAAAGCGGACCTTCATGCCGGCATCTGTCGCTTCGACCGCGACCACCCGGGTATCCAGCCAGATGTTTTCATAGCGCTTCTTGATGCGGTTGACGTAGGGTTTCACCACGTCGGCGTCGGCCCCGGCAATCAGCGCGGGCAGCATTTCGACCACGGTGATCTTCGAGCCCAGTGCCGCATAGACGGTCGCCATTTCCAGACCGATGATGCCGCCACCGATGACCAGCATGTGCTCGGGCACGTCGGCCAGCTCGAGCGCACCGGTGGAATCGATCACGCGCGGATCGTCCGGAATAAACGGCAGTTTGACCGCTTCCGAGCCCGCCGCAATCACGGCGTGTTCAAATCTGACCACGGTTCTGCTGCCGTCGTCTGCGGTCACGGCGACATGATGCGGGTCGATGAACGCGCCGACACCACGGACAACTTCTACCTTGCGCTGCTTGGCCAGCCCTCCCAGGCCGCCGGTCAGCTTGCCCACCACGCTTTCTTTCCAGCTGCGCAGCTTGTCGATATCAATCTTCGGCTTGGCGAACTCGACGCCGAATTCCGCCATCTCTTCCGACTCGTCGATCACTTTGGCCGCATGCAGCAAGGCCTTCGATGGAATGCAGCCGACGTTCAGGCAGACGCCGCCCAGCGTATTCCAGCGCTCGACCAATACCGTCTGCAGGCCGAGGTCGGCGGCGCGGAAGGCGGCGGTATAGCCGCCGGGGCCGGAACCCAGCACCAGCATCTGGCAGACGATATCGGCGCTGCCGCCATGGCTTGCCGCCTGCGGCGGGGCAGCGGCCGCGGTGGGCGGTGCTGCAGTCGCCGCCGCCGCCGATGGCGATGCCTTGGCGCTGGCGCTGGCGCCGGCCGCCGCGGCGTCCACTTCCAGCAGGCATACCACGGTGCCTTCGCCCGCTTTATCGCCTACCGACAGCTTCAGTTCCTTGACGGTACCTGAATGCGAGGAGGGGATATCCATGGACGCCTTGTCGGATTCCAGGGTGACCAGCGCGTCGTCTTTGGCAACCACGTCGCCTGGGGCGACCAGCACTTCAATGACATCCACTTCTGCGAAGTCACCGATATCCGGGACTTTGACCTCGATTATTTTGCTCATTGATTCAACTCCCGTTTACAGCATCAGGTTGCGCACGTCGGACAACACGAAGGCGAGGTGACTGGCAAAGTGTGCGGCATACGCGCCATCGATGACGCGATGGTCATAGGACACGGCCAGCGGCTGGATCAGGCGATCGACGATGTCACCGTCGATCCGTTTCAGTCGCGGCTGTGAGCGCGTCAGGCCGAGGATGCCGACTTCCGGTGCATTCACGATCGGCGTGAAATTGACGCCGCCGATACCGCCCAGGCTGGAAATGGTGAAACAGCCGCCGGACAGATCCGCACCGGTCAACTTGCCCTCACGCGCCTTTTTTGAAACCTCGCCCAGTTCGCGCGCCAGCTCGAACATGCCCTTGCGGTCGACGTCCCTGATCACCGGCACCACCAGGCCATCGGGCGTATCCACGGCAATACCGATGTTATAGAACTTGCGCTGGATCAGGTTCTCCCCGGCGTCATCCATGGCCGAGTTGAACTTCGGGTACTCCTTCAGGCCGGCGACCACCGCTTTCATCATGAATACCAGCGGCGTGAAACTGAAGCCCATGGCCTTGGCCTTGGCCTTGAGCGTGCCGCGGTAGGCTTCGAGTTCGGTGATATCCGCCTCTTCAAAATGGGTAACGTGCGGTATGTTCAGCCAGGCGCGATGCAGATGTTTTGCCGACAGTTTGCCGATGCGGGTCATCGGAACGGTTACGGTGTCGCCGAACTTTGACCAGTCCGGCTGCTTGATGAGCGGGATGCCCATTTCACTGCCGCTGGCGGCCTTGGCCGGCTTGCCTGCCGCGCTTGCAGCGGCTGCGGCGCTGCCCGGGGCGGTCGCGCCGGTTTTGCTGAAGTGGCGCACATCGTCGGCGGTGATCCTGCCGTGGCGGCCGCTGCCGGTCACCTGGGTCAGATCAATGTTGAGTTCCCGCGCGATGCGGCGTACCGACGGGCTGGCGTGGGCGCGACGGAACGCTTCTGCCTGCTCGCGGGAACCCGCCGCGGGAACGCGCTGCGGCGCCTTCGCCGCGCCGCCGGGCGCCGACGCTGCCGGGGCGGACGGGGCCGGCCGGGCTGAACCTTTCACTTCCAGCAGGATAATCAGACTGCCCTTGGAGACCTTGTCACCCACGGCAACCTTCAATTGTCGGATGACTCCGGCCTTGGGCGCCGGGATATCCATCGAGGCCTTGTCGGATTCCAGGGTGATCAGTGAGTCATCGGCAGCGATGGTGTCGCCCTCAGCCACCAGCACCTCGATGACATCCACCTCATCGAAATCGCCGATATCCGGCACGAGAATTTCTTCCAGGCCACCACCGTAATCGCCGCCACCGTCGCTCGGCGCCGCCGCGGCGACGCCTCCGATGGCGACCACCGGGTGTGGATCATTGGCGCCCACGTTGACGCTGGCGTCCCCGGACTCCTCGAGAATAAGCATCAGGCTGCCCGCGGAAACCGTATCACCGACGGCGACTTTGATTTCCTTGACCACGCCGCCGGCGGTGGCGGGCACATCCATGGACGCCTTGTCGGACTCCAGGGTGATCACAGGGTCGTCAATCGTGAGGGTGTCACCCTCCTTGACCAGTATCTCGATGACAGCGACACCGGAGAAATCACCAATATCAGGTACCAATAATTCTTTGCTCATGATTATGCTCCGGCTCACGCATACAAGGGGTTGGGCTTTTCAGGGTCAATGCCATACTTCTTCATGGCGTCCTGCAGCGTTGCTGCGGTGATGCCTTCAGCGCCCTGATCGAGCAGGGCCTTCAGCGCCGCGAGTGTCACGTAGTGCCGATCGACTTCAAAGTGCGCGCGCAACGCCGGGCGGCTGTCGGAACGACCAAAGCCGTCGGTACCCAGCACATGGTAATCACCGGGCACAAACGGACGAATCTGTTCGGCAAACAGCTTCATGTAGTCCGTTGATGCGATCACCGGCCCCTGCGCGCCCTCAAGGCACTGAGCCACCCAGCTCCGCCGTGGCGGCTGGTCAGGGTGCAGCATATTCCACCGCTCGCAGGCCTGCCCGTCACGCGTCAGCTCGTTCAGGCTCGGCGTCGCCCAGATGTCCGAGCTCACACCCCAGTCATTCTTCAGCAGTTCGGCGGCCGCGATGACCTCGCGCAGGATGCTGCCGCAACCCAGCAGCTGCACATGGTTGCGCGCTGGATTCTGCGCGGCACTCAACGGGTACATGCCCTTGAGAATGCCTTCCTCTGCACCTTCGGGCATGGCCGGCATGCTGTAGTTCTCGTTCATCGTGGTGATGTAATAGAACACGTTTTCGCCGTGTTCATACATCCGCTTCATGCCATCGTGGAAGATCACCGCCAGTTCGTAGGCGAAGGTCGGATCATAGGATATGCAGTTCGGTATGAACTGTGCGAACAGCTGGCTGTGCCCATCCTGGTGCTGCAGGCCCTCGCCGTTGAGGGTCGTGCGGCCGGCCGTGCCTCCGATCAGGAAGCCCCGTGCCAGCATATCGCCTGCGGCCCAGGCGAGGTCACCGATGCGCTGGAAACCGAACATGGAATAGAAGATGTAGACCGGGATCATCGTCCTGTTGTTATTGGCATAGGAGGTGGCGGCCGCAACCCAGGATGACATGGCGCCGTCTTCGTTGATGCCTTCCTGCAGCAGCTGGCCGTTTTGGGATTCCTTATAAGGCGTGATGGCTTCGGCATCCATCGGTACATACTTCTGGCCTTCATGCGCGTAGATGCCGACCTGGCGGAACATGCCTTCCATGCCGAAGGTACGGGCCTCATCCGGCACGATCGGCACCAGGCGAGGGCCGATGGTCTTGTCGCGCGCGATCGCCACCATGATCCGCACCATCGCCATGGTGGTGGACATCGTGCGCTCGCCGGTCGCTTTCAATAAAGCGCCGAACAGCGACAGATCGGGAATAGTGAGGGTTTCATATTCCTGCGGACGCTTGGGAAGATAGCCGCCCAGCGCCTGGCGGCGCGCCTGCAGGTATTGCATCTCCGCTGAATCCGCTGGCGGCTTGAAGTAATCGGCGCTCTCGATCTGCTGTTCGGTGACAGGGATGGCAAAGCGATCACGGATTTTGCTCAGTTGCGCCGCGCTGAGCTTCTTTTGCGAGTGGCTGATGTTCATCCCTTCGCCGGCTTCGCCCATGCCGTAGCCTTTGACGGTATGCATCAGGATGATAGTGGGGCGACCCTCGGTATTGACCGCCCTGTGGTAGGCGGCATACACCTTTTTCTGATCGTGCCCACCGCGCATGAGGTCGTAGTAGATCTGGTCATCGGTCATATCCGCGACCATTGCCGCCAGCTCGGGGTGCCTGCCGAACAGATGCTCCCGAACGTAGGCGCCGCCCTTGTTCTTGAAGTTCTGGAATTCTCCGTCGACGATCTCCAGCAGCGTCTTTTTCAGCAACTGGCCATGTTGAGGATCATCCAGCAGGCGATCCCAGCCGGAACCCCAAAGAACCTTGATGACGTTCCAGCCAGCGCCGCGGAAATTGCCTTCCAGTTCCTGCACGATCTTGCCATTGCCCCGCACCGGGCCATCCAGGCGCTGCAGATTGCAGTTCACTACGAACACCAGGTTGTCCAGTTTTTCGCGGGCCGCCAGAGCGATGGCGCCCTGTGACTCGGGTTCGTCCATCTCCCCATCGCCGAGAAAGGCCCAGACCTTGCGCTGATCGGCGATGTTTTCAGCTTTGGTCGTCAGGCCTCTGTTCTGCAGATATTTCAAGAACCGGGCCTGATAAATGGCCATGAGGGGGCCGAGCCCCATCGAAACGGTGGAGAACTGCCAGAAGTCGGGCATCAGATAGGGGTGGGGATAAGAAGACAGGCCTTGCCCGCCGGATTCCACGCGGAAGTTATCGAGTTTGTCTTCCTCGATACGCCCTTCGAGATAGGCCCTGGCATAGGTGCCGGGTGCGGTATGCCCTTGAATGAAGATCAGGTCGCTGCCGCTGGGATGATCGTGGCCCTTCCAGAAGTGATTGTAGCCCACTTCGTACATGATGGCGGACGACTGGAACGAAGCGATGTGACCACCGGGCTCCGCCGGTTTGCGATTGGCCCTTACCACCATGGCCGTGGCATTCCAGCGCAGTGCGCGCAGAATTTTGCGCTCCAGGTCCAGGTCGCCCGGATAGGGGGGTTCCTGACTGACAGGAATGGTATTGATGTAAGGGGTCCGCGAGTCAGGAGGCTCGACACCGGCCTCGTAGGCGGTATCGATGGCCTTGTCGAGCAGATAGCGGGCACGGTCAGCCCCTTCGCGCTCGATAACAACGTCAATCGCCTCTTGCCACTCAGCCGTTTCCTGAGGGTCAATGTCATGCCGGTCGTTTCCCATGTTGAGCAATCTCCTGAGTGATTAGCGCTTGTTATAGTGCATTTATTATTTTTCGAGCCCGGGGGCCATGGCTGATTGCGCGCCTCCAGGATCAAACCACCGGCATGGGTCGGTACATTTTCGCCGCGGTGCCGTCTTCAGTTTCAGTTTGCCGGCGCATCCTGAGGTTTAGCGTTGCTGCGGTGTTACCGCTCAGGGCTGTGCCTTTTTAGCCGGTCGCTGAGCCGGTCGCTGCCTGTCGCCGCACTTTCAGTCCGCGACGCCAGGCAGGACCCACCAGCGTCAGCTGGTGATGGTACATTGCAGGGCCTCATCAGAGGGGCAAAGATGTCCAGTTGCCGATGGCCTGACCGCCCATTGCCGAGCAATAATTATGGTTATTGAACCACGCCATAAACTGACCTTGCCCCAACGATGCCAGATTGTCGCGCCAAATAGAAGTGGTCTGTAGCAGAAAGCCGTGGTGAACCCTGGGGCATCCGATGGGGCTCATCAACTCACCGCCCCGGGGTGGTTCCTGCTGGTCAGGTGATGGCTGGCGACTACCAGCGCGCAATAGGGGGGCGGTATAGATGAGTTGCTTAGCGTCGTTGTCGAGCAGGTCTGCACTGATCTGAGGCCCAAGAACTCCAGTTGCCGCAAGTCCGCAGCAGACCTTGGTCCCCTTTATTCGTAGTGGTTTTCCCTCGCCATAGCCTTCATGCCCTTCAAGTCACGGCAGTTGCCGATCATGCATTGGCTTGTCATTGAGGCCTGTCGCCGCAACAGCAGGTGATGTCTGCTGATTTTTTATGGTGCAGCACGCCTTATCGCCGGACGTCAGCTGGCAGGTACCATACTTGCAGGTCAGATGCGTGCAGTTTCCTAGGCTCCCCAGGGCTGTCCTATTAAATCGGGGGTTGCGTGAGGATTGTGTGTAGTGTATCCCCACCCCAGCCAGCGCGTGTAAATATTCGGCCCAGCCCTTGCGGGTTTATAAAAGTACGGGACACACCGGGATCGATAGTGTATAACAGGTTCCATGGAGAGCGCTGCTGACATTACCGCCGACCGATCGTTGCTGCAAAGTTACGATGATGTCCTGGCCAGAAATCCTTTCTCGCAGCAGCAGGTGACGATCAGCAAAGCCGAGCATAGAGATCTTATC
>CAWBXV010000004.1:0-66502 GCA_963792875.1 uncultured Gammaproteobacteria bacterium
CTGTGGCCTCTCGTTTCAGCGTATTGCTGGACAGTTCCAGCGGCGCCCTGGGTTCCGCGGTGAACAAAACACTCGATGACCTGATTCCGCTCATCATCAAAGCCCCGGCCGATGCCAAGACTCGTGACAAATGGCTCGAACGCCTGTGGCAGGCCATGGAGGATGATGGCGTCGACTATCTGGGGCCGGTGGGCGATCGCTGGGGCGAGCTATGCGGTTCGGTGGAAACGGCCAATCAGTGGGCGGAGGAGTTGATGCCGACACTGAGGTCGTGTTGGACCGACCCGAACCCCGGAAACTATTTTCATGGCGCAACGGCCTGCCTGTCGTGTCTGCTGGTGGCCGAACGTTATCAGGATCTGCTTGACCTGCTGGCGCTGGATCGTAAACCCTTCTGGCATTACCGTCGCTATGGCGTCGAGGCGTTATTGGCAATGGGCAAGAAGTCGGAAGCGCTGCAATACGCCGAGGCCTCCAGAGGGCTCAACCAACCCGATTCGGCGATTGATCAGGCCTGCGAAGAGATTCTGATGTCCTCTGGCCTGCATGACGAGGCCTATCAGCGCTATGGATTGAGAGCGGCCCAGGGCAATTCGTATCTCGCCCGGTTTCGTGCCGTGGCAAAACGCTATCCCATGATCGCGCCAGAAGACATTCTCACGGATCTGATCAAGACCACGCCGGGGGAAGAGGGTAAGTGGTTTGCGACAGCCAAGGATTTGAAACTCTATGACTTCGCGTTGCTGCTCGCTGACCAGAGTCCCTGCGAGCCGAAGACGCTGACCCGGGCAGCGCGAGATTTTCTTGAGACGGAACCTGAGTTTGCTCTCGGTGCGGCGATGGCGGCACTTCGCTGGTTGAACGAAGGCTGGGGTTACGAGGTCACCACCATCGATGTGATTGATGCCTTTGACCTGGCGCTGGCAGCCGCTGACAGAGCGCACATAGATAATGTGTTAGATCAGCTTTGTGGTCTGCTAGACGAAAGGCAGGGTGCCGGCAACGCATTCGTCAGGCAGTCGTTGTCGCGCAGGCTCCGCACACCCGGTGACTTAGGATGATCAAAATAAGACCATGACCGACTTTCAACTACTCTTGGATCTCCACCGGCCTGCGGAACGACAGGGGCCTGGTGGGGATGCTGAAACAATACGAGCGCTGGAGCTGGCGGGGCTCGATCGCTCGCGACCTTTGAAGATCGCGGATATCGGCTGCGGTACTGGTGCATCGACCATCCTCCTGGCAAAGGCGCTGGATGCCGACATCACCGCGGTGGACTTCCTGCCGGAGTTTCTCGATGAGCTTCACGCCAGAGCTGGCGACCATGGCGTGGCGGACAGGATCACCACGCTGAACTGTTCCATGGATGCCCTGCCGTTTGATGAAGGTGCATTCGATGTGATCTGGTCCGAAGGGGCCGTCTACAACATGGGCTTCGAGGCCGGGATATCAGCCTGGAGCCGATTCCTGAAGCCGGGTGGAAAGCTCATCGTTTCCGAGATCACATGGCTGAGCGCAACACGACCGACGGAGCTCCAGTCCCATTGGGAGACTGAGTACCCGGAGATCGATGTCGCCTCGGCAAAGATTGGGATCCTGGAGCGGCACGGTTACAGTCCGGAGGCATACTTTGTCCTGCCGGCACATTGCTGGCTTGATAATTACTATCGGCCCATGCAGCGTCGGTTTGAAGCATTCCTCGAACGGCATGGCGCGAGCGAGGAGGCGGTGGCCATCGTTGAGGCGGAACAGAACGAAATCTCCCTCTACGAAAAGTATCGCGACTACTACAGTTACGGGGTCTATGTTTCAAGGAAGCCGATGGTGTGATGTGATCGTTCCGCTACTCAGTGGAGTCGCAGTCGTCGGTAGTTTGTTGGTGAGGGCCAACGTGTGTAACTGCGAGCGTCCGACGGGGTTAATCGTCGTTATGCAGGCGGCTCATTGTTCAATGAATTCTGCAATTCTGCGTTCCACAGAAGGGACAATTTGAGACGATGAGAGACAAGCGATCGAGATGCCATAAACAAAAAAACCATTTAAGAATCAGCATCCTAAATGGTCTATCGTGGTCTTTCGACGTTTTTCAAAATGGTGCCCAGGAGAGGACTTGAACCTCCACGGGGTTGCCCCCACTAGCACCTGAAGCTAGCGTGTATACCAATTTCACCACCTGGGCTAACATCGTCCTGCGCTTGGCGAGAACGGAAGCGCAAGATACTGGCCTTGGAGCCTGGTGTCAACCAAATTTTTGTGCGCGCGGCGCCGCGTTGGCGGGGCCGGCGGCGAAGGGGGGTGTCTGGAAAGTCTGGGCGCGGTCGAGTGCGTGGTGGTGGGCGCCGGTGTCGTGGGCCTGGCCTGCGCCAGGGCGCTCGCCGAGAGTGGCCGCGAAGTGCTGGTGCTCGAGGCCGAGCGGCGCATCGGGGAGCACGGCAGCGCGCGCAACTCGGAGGTCATCCACGCCGGCATGCTCTATCCGCCGGGTTCGCTGAAAGCGCGCCTCTGCGTCGAGGGCCGCGCGCTGCTGTATGATTACCTTGGCCGCCGCGGCATCGCCCATCGGCGTCCGGGCAAACTCATCGTGGCCACCTCGCCGGCGCAGTTGCCGGCGCTGCGGCGTCTGCAGGCGTGGGGGCGGGCCAGTGGTGTGGATGATCTGCAGCTGCTGGAGGCGGCCGAGCTGGCGCGGCTGGAGCCGTCAGTGCGGGGAGTGGGCGCCCTGCTGTCGCCCGCCACGGGTATTTTCGACAGCCACGCCTATCTGCTGGCGTTGCGGGCCGATGTGGAGTCGGCGGGCGGCACGCTGGCATTCGGCGCGCGCGCCGTCGGGGGGCGCTTGAGCGCCGCGGGCTTCGAGCTGGATGTCGCGCAGCAGGGGCAGCGCTTTGAGCTGGGCTGCCGGTGGCTGGTCAATGCGGCGGGCCTCGGCGCGCAGCGGCTGGCGCGTGCGATCAGCGGCTTTCCTGGCCACAATATTCCCCCCGCCTATTATGCTCGGGGCCGCTATATGACATACTCCGCATCAGTGCCATTCAAACGCTTGATCTATCCCATGCCGCAGGCTGCGGGGCTGGGTATTCACCTGACCCTGGATATGGCCGGCCAAGCGCGCTTCGGCCCCGATGTGCAATGGGTCGGCGCACCTGCCTATGATTTCCCCAAAGGCTTGCGGTCAGGGTTTGCCCGGGCCATCCGCGACTATTGGCCAGAGGTCGATGCGCTGCGCCTGCAGCCTGGCTACGTCGGTGTCCGGCCCAAGCTGGCTGGCCCCGGCGAGGCCGCGGCCGACTTTGACATTCAGGGCCCCACGCAGCACGGCATCGCCGGGCTGGTACATTTTTTCGGGATTGAAAGCCCGGGGTTGACGGCCTCCCTGGCCCTGGGAGCCTACGCCCGCAACTGTCTGGAAACTACCCATGCCAACAAGTAACAAACCCCTCGACCCCTTTGCCCAGCGGGAGGCCGAGCGCTACGCCAACCCCATCGCCAGCCGCGAGATGATTCTCGACATGCTGGCGGTGGTCGGCCGGCCGCTGAGCCGAAGCGAGCTCGCCAAGCGCCTCAAGCTGCAAAGCGAGGACGAAGAGGAAGCCCTGCGGCGGCGCCTGCGCGCCATGGAAAGGGATGGTCAGGTCATGTGCACCCGCAAGGGGCTCTATGGCCTGGTCAGCAATATGGATCTGATCAAGGGCCGGGTGCTGGCGCACCGGGACGGCTTCGGCTTCGTCCGGCGCGAGGGTGGCGGGGGCGACGACATCTATCTGTCCAGCCGCCAGATGGTCCGGGTATTCGACGGCGACGAAGTGCTGGTGCGCGTCGACTCGATAGACTTCAAGGGCCGCGCCGAGGGCGTCATCGTCGAGGTGCTGGCGCGCAACACCAGTCAGGTGGTGGGTCGGCTGGCCCGGCAGGGCGGCATCCAGTTTGTCGTCCCGGAAAACCCCCGCATCAACCACGACGTGCAGTTGCCGCAGGGTGCCGAGGGGAGTGCGCAGCCGGGTCAGATCGTGGTGGTCGAGATTACCGAGCAGCCGGAGCGGCGCCGCAAGCCCGTGGGGCGCGTCATCGAGACGCTGGGCGACGCCATGGATCCCGGTCTGGAGATCGAAATCGCGCTGCGCTCTCACGACCTGCCCTGGCAGTGGCCGCAGGACGCGCTGGATGAGGCCGCCCAGCTCGGCGAGCAGGTGCGCCCGGCCGATAAATCGCACCGCGTCGACCTGCGCGATCTCGATCTGGTCACCATCGACGGCGAGGACGCCCGCGACTTCGACGACGCGGTCTACTGCATGCCGCTGAGGACCGGCGGCTGGCGGCTGTGGGTGGCCATCGCCGATGTCTCGAGCTACGTGCAGGTGGGCTCGGCCCTGGATAGCGAAGCGCAGCTGCGGGGCACCTCGGTGTATTTTCCTGAGCGGGTCATCCCCATGCTGCCGGAGGCGCTGTCGAACGGCCTGTGTTCCCTCAATCCCGAGGTGGACCGGTTGTGCATGGTGTGCGAAATGCGCGTCGGCCGCAAGGGCAAGGTCGGCAGTTACCGCTTTTTCGAGGGGGTGATGCGCTCCAAGGCGCGCCTGACCTATAACGAGGTCGGCCGCTTCCTGCAGGGGGGCGAAGCCGAGGCCGTGCCGGCCTCGGTGCGCAAGCCGCTGAAAAACCTGTACAAACTCTACCAGGCGCTGCGCAAGGCGCGCGATGCGCGGGGCGCGATCGATTTCGACACCGAGGAGACCCGCATCGTCTTCGGTGACAACCGCAAGATCGAGAAGATCGTGCCGGTCTACCGCGGCGATGCCCACAAGCTCATCGAGGAGTGCATGCTGGCGGCCAACGTGTGCGCCGCGGATTTTCTGGCAGAGCTCAAGCTGCCGGCCCTGTACCGCGTGCACGAGGGGCCGCGGGCGGAGAAGCTCGAAAACCTGCGCCGCTACCTGGGCGAGCTGGGCTTGTCGCTGGGAGGGGGCGACGATCCCGAGCCCGGCAATTATCAGGTGCTGCTTGAGCAGATTGCCGGCCGCCCCGATGCGCACATCATCCAGACCATGATGCTGCGCTCGATGAATCAGGCGGTCTATCAGCCGCAGAACCTCGGGCACTTCGGCCTGCACTACGAGGCCTACGCGCACTTTACCTCGCCGATCCGCCGCTATCCGGACCTGCTGGTGCACCGCGCCATTCGCAGCGTGATCCATTCGAACGCCAAGACCGCGCGCGTCGAGCGCGTGGCGGGCGCCGAGAAGATGGATACCGGGGTGATCTATCCCTATGACCTGAAGCGCATGGTGGCGCTGGGCGAGCACTGCTCGATGGCGGAGCGCCGCGCCGACGACGCCACCCGCGACGTGGTGGCCTGGCTCAAGTGCGAATACCTGCACGAGCGCATCGGCGAGGAGTTCGACGCGGTGGTGGCCTCCGTCACCTCCTTTGGTCTGTTCGTCGAACTGGTCGATGTCTACATCGAGGGGCTGGTGCACGTCACCTCGCTGCCGCGGGATTACTATCACTTCGACATCGCGCGCCAGCGGCTGGTGGGCGAGCGCACCGGCGCGAGCTGGCAGCTGGGCGGGCGCCTGCGCGTGCGGCTGGTGCGGGTCGACCTGGACGACCGCAAGATCGATCTCGAACCGGTGAGCGCCGGTGCGGTCGACGATGCCCCGCGCATACCGCGCAAGCGCAAGAAGAAGCGGGCCCGCAGCAACGATGGCTAGCACCGAGCGCGTCTTCGGCTGGCATGCCGTACTGGCCACCCTGCGCTCACATCCCGAGCGCGTGGTGGGCTTGTGGCTGGCGCCGGGGGACGACGGCGACCGCCAGCGCGAGCTGCGCGGACTCGCCGAGGCCGCCGGCATCACGGTGCAGCCCTGCGCCAGGCGGCAGCTCGATGAGTGGGTGCCCGGCAGGCACCAGGGCGTCGTGGCGCAGTGCCGGGTCGCGCCGCCGCCGGGTGAGCAGGCGTTGTCCGCCCATCTGGCGGGCCTGGCGCGGCCGTTGCTGCTGGTATTGGATGGCGTGACCGATCCTCACAACCTCGGCGCCTGTCTGCGCAGCGCCGATGCGGCCGGCGTCGATGCCGTCATCGTGCCCAGGGACAGGTCGGCGGGCTTGACGCCGGTGGTGCGCAAGGTGGCCAGCGGCGCCGCCGAGAGCGTGCCGCTGTATGTGGTGACCAACCTCGCGCGCACGCTGGACGAGCTCAAGCAGGCCGGCGTGTGGCTGGTGGGGGCGGCCGGCGAGGCCGCTCAGAGCCTCTACGAGGTGGACCTCGCGGGGCCCATTGCCCTGCTGCTGGGCGCCGAGGGCAGGGGCCTGCGCCGGCTGACCCGCGAGCGCTGTGATTTTCTGGTGAAGATTCCCATGGCCGGCGCCGTGGAGAGCCTCAACGTGTCCGTCGCGGCCGGCGTGTGTCTGTTCGAGGCGAGGCGCCAGCGGCTCATCGCGGAGAAAACCTCCGCTGCACCTTGATCCCGGGGCCCGCCCTCTATAAAATGCCGGGTCCCCTTTTTGGGGTTCCCAATACATCTCCTTGCCTCACCGCTGACAGCGGGAGGCTGCCCAATCCGAGAGGAGTACTCCATTGCGTCATTACGAGATCGTATTTCTGGTTCATCCGGACCAGAGTGAACAGGTTTCCGCCATGATCGAGCGGTATACCAAGCTCATCCAGGACGACGGCGGCAAAGTGCATCGCCTGGAAGACTGGGGGCGCCGCCAGCTGGCTTATCCCATCGAGAAGATCCACAAGGCGCACTATGTGCTGATGAACGTCGAGACCTCCGATGCGGTCATGGACGAGCTGACCACCAATTTCCGCTATAACGACGCGGTGTTGCGCAATCTGGTCATGCGTCGCGAAGATGCCGTCACCGAGGAATCGCCCATCCTCAAGGTCGAGCGCGAAGGCCGCGATCGCCGTCCCCCGCGCCCGCCCCGCGGTGATTCCGGCAGGCACGGCGGCGCGCCCGTCGCAGCCGGCGGTGACGACAACGATGATTCCGAAGCTAGCGAATAATTTCTGAGGGTTTTCTCCATGGCACGTTTTTTTCGTCGTCGCAAGTTCTGCCGCTTCACCGCCGAGGGCGTGAAGGAAATCGATTACAAGGATCTGGAAACGCTCAAGGCCTATGTTTCCGAGAACGGCAAGATCGTCCCCAGCCGCATTACCGGCACCAAGGCCAAGTATCAGCGCCAGCTTTCCACCGCGATCAAGCGGGCGCGCTACCTGGCACTGCTGCCCTACACGGACGGACACCAGTAGCATTCCGGGGTAACCAGTGATGCAGGGCTTGGCGCAGTTTGTCATGCGGGGCCGCCCGCAGGCCCTGATAGTCGCCTGCGTCAGCGCCGGGACGGTGCTGTTCTTCTGGGTGGGTGCCGCCGCGCTGGCCCTGGTGACGCTCCGCAAGGGGTGGGTCGAGGGTCTGATACTGCTGTTGTGGGCACTGCTGCCCGCCGGTCTGGCGCTGTACCTGGCCCGCGAGTTCGCACCGCTGGCCGCGTTCCTGGGCAGCTTTGCGACGGCGCTGGTGCTGCGCACCACGGTTTCCTGGCCGGCGACGCTGGTGGTGGCCGCGCTCTGCGGTGCGGCCACGGGGCTGGTCATGCTGGGCTTCGCCGGGGCCTACGTCGGCGAGATCAAGGCGCTGGTGGATCAGTTTATCCAGCAGTACCAGAGCGCGCTCGCCGAGCAGGGCCAGACCCTGCAGCTGTCAGCGCCGTCGGCCGGGTTTATCGTCGGCATATTAGCACTGGTCGATGGCCTGACCGTGACGCTGTGCGTGATACTGGGCCGCTACTGGCAGGCGGCGCTCTACAACCCCGGCGGTTTCGGCGCCGAGTTCCGGCAGTTGCGGTTGCCGCCGGCGCTGGCGCTGGCCCTGCTGGCGGTGGCCGTGGGCTGCCTGCTCGCGGGCGGTGCGGCGCTGCCCTGGGGCTATCTGGCGACCCTGCCGTGTTTGTTCGCGGGGATTGGTCTGGTGCATGGCATGGCAGGATTGAGGCAGCTTCGGCGTGGTTGGCTGGTGCTGTTCTACCTGCTGCTGTTGCTGATCAACCCCATGAAAGAATTGGTCATTCTGGCTGCCGTTGCCGACAGCTGGTTCGATTTCAGGCGCCGCGCTGCGGGCGGCGCGTAATAGATTTTCAGGCGCGGCAGCGGCTGCGCCAGTCAGACAAGTCATGAGGTGAGCTGCAATGGAAGTCATTTTGCTCGAAAAGATCGTCAATCTGGGTGAGCTGGGAGACCAGGTCAGGGTAAAGGCGGGCTACGGACGCAACTATCTGATACCTTTCGGAAAGGCCGTGCCTGCGACGCAGGACAACGTCGCGCAGTTTGAAGTCCGCCGCGCCGAGCTCGAAAAAGTGGCCGCGCAAAGGCTGGCCGATGCGCAGGCCCGCGCGGCGCAACTGGCCGAGCTGATGGTCACCATCACGGCCCATGCCGGCGATGAAGGCAAGCTGTTCGGTTCGGTGGGCGCGCGTGACGTCGCCGACGCCATCGTTGCTGCCGGGGTCACCGTCGGCAAGCACGAGGTCAAGATGCCCGGCGGGCCGATCCGCGAAGTGGGCGAGTACGAGGTCGATCTGCGCCTGCATACGGACGTGATGTCCGTGGTTCAGCTGGTCGTCGTCGCCGGCTGAGGCCGATCCGCCGCACGCGCAAAGCACTGCCGGCTTCGCTGTCGCCAGTGCTTTTTTTGTCCCTGGCGATCGCCGGCAGTCGCCGCGATCGCGCGCGGGGCGCTGAGACCGACAGGGCTGGGTCCGTGTCGGCCGCTCCGGCGCCGGGCTTTACGCCGCTGCGACCCGACCGCCTCAGGGTTGCTCGGCACGGCAGCTAACGCGTCAACAGTTCAGCAGCAGGCAGTGTGACATGGTCGACCACGCAACAGCCGATCGGCGCGATGCCGAGATCGAGCGCCTGAAGATTCCTCCTCAGTCCTTCGAGGCCGAGCAATCGGTGATCGGCGGTCTGATGATCGCCCCGGACAGCTGGGACAAGGTCGCCGACCGCGTCATGGCGGATGACTTTTACCGCCCGGATCATCGCCTCATCTTTGCCACCCTGCGCGAACTGGTCGAGGCCAGGCAGCCGCTGGACGTGATCACGCTGTCCGAGGCGCTCGACAGCAAGGGCGAACTGGAGCGCATCGGCGGGCTGGTGTACCTGGGCGAACTGGTCAAGAACACGCCCAGTGCCGCCAATATCGAGACCTACGCCGACATCATCCGGGAGCGCGCCCTGCTGCGCCAGCTCATCGCGGTGTCGCGCGAGTCAATGGACGCGGCGTTTCAGCCCGAGGGCCGCAGCTCGGCGCAACTGCTGGCCGAGGCCGAAAACCGCCTGGCCGCCATCGCGGAGGGGCGCCCCAAGGACGGCGGACCGCAGCACATCACGCCGCTGCTGCGCGAGGCGGTCGACAAGATCGACGAGTTGTTCCGCTCCGAGGGCTCCATCACCGGCCTCAGTACCGGCTTCGAAGCGCTCGACAATATGACCTCCGGCCTGCAGAAGTCCGATCTGATCGTGCTCGCTGCGCGACCGTCGATGGGCAAGACCACCCTCGCCATGAACCTGGTCGAGCACGCCGTGATGAGCAGCGACCAGGCCGTCGTGGTGTTCAGCCTGGAGATGCCCGCCAGCTCCCTGATCATGCGGATGCTCTCCTCACTGGGGCGCATCAACCAGACCCGCGTGCGCACCGGCGCGCTGGAAGAGGACGACTGGCCCAAGCTCACCCAGGCCATCAACAAGCTCAAGGACCGGCAGCTTTTTATCGACGATACGCCGGCGCTGTCGCCCATGGAGATGCGGGCCCGCTGCAAGCGGATCAAGCGGGAACAAGGCGATATCGGCCTGATCATGGTGGACTATCTGCAGCTGATGCAGGTCCCCGGGCGGGGCGACAACCGGGTCGCGGAGATCTCCGAGATCTCCCGTAGCCTCAAGACCATCGCCAAGGAATTCAACTGCCCGATGGTGGCGCTGTCCCAGCTCAACCGCGGGCTCGAGCAGCGGCCCAACAAGCGGCCGGTGAATTCCGACCTGCGCGACTCGGGTGCCATCGAGCAGGACGCCGACGTCATCGCCTTCATCTATCGGGACGAGGTCTACAACGAGGACAGTCCCGACAAGGGTGTCGCGGAGATCATCATCGGCAAGCAGCGCAACGGCCCCATCGGCACCTGTCGCCTCACCTTTATCGGCGAGTGCACCCGCTTCGAGAACATGGCCAGCCGCAGCTACGACTACGAGCAATAAGACTGCGGCTTGCAAGGTGCGGCCTGCAAGGTGCGACCTGCAAGGTGCGGCCTGCCGGTCGGGCATTAGCCCGCGAATGGGCATATACTGGCCCGGTCGGACTCATCCTTTGAGCGGGGAGCGATGCGATATGGCGCAGGAGATCGAGCGGAAATACCTGGTGACCGATGCGGTGCTGCCGCTGCTGCAGGCGGGCACGGCGTACGTCCAGGGCTACCTGGCCCGCAGCGATCGCCTGGCGGTGCGGGCGCGCATCGCGGGCGATCGCGCCTGGCTCACCATCAAGAGCGCCGGCAGCGGCGGGGCCGTGCCGGTGCGCCTGGAATTCGAATACGCCATCCCGGCGGCGGATGCCCGCAGCATGCTGGCCGATCTGGTGGAGGGCCCCGTCATCCGCAAGACGCGCTACCGTATTCGCCATGCCGGCAGCCTCTGGGAGGTGGACGTGTTCGACGGCGACAATCGCGGTCTGATCGTGGCCGAGATCGAGCTCGACAGCCCCGATCAGGAGTTTGAGCGGCCGCCGTGGCTGGCGCAGGAAGTGACCGCCGATCCGCGCTACCTCAACGCCAATCTAGCCCTGCACCCCTACCGCCAATGGTAGCCCCGGCCGAACCAAAGCCAGCGCTGGCCTTTGTGGGTCTGGGCGTCATGGGTTATCCCATGGCGGGGCATCTGGCCCGCGCGGGCTACCCGGTCAGCGTCTACAATCGCAACCCGTCCAGGGCGCTGGCCTGGTGTGAGGCCTTTTCCGGTCGCCGGGCCGCTACCCCGGCCGAGGCGGCAGCGGGCGCGGACTTCGTGATGAGCTGTGTGGGCAACGACGACGATGTCCGGGCGGTGCTGGAGGGTCCGCAGGGCGCGCTGGCGGGCATCGGCGCCGGCGCGGTGGTCATCGACCACACCACCACCTCTGCCAGCCTGGCGGAGGAGCTGGCGGACGCCTGCGGGCGCCGGGGCGTGGGCTTCCTCGATGCGCCGGTTTCCGGCGGTGAGGCGGGCGCTCAGCGCGGCCAGCTCAGCATCATGGTCGGTGGTCCCGCCGCGCTGGTCGAGCGGGCCAGGCCGGTGCTGAGCAGCTATGGCCGGACCATCACCCGCGTCGGTGAAGTGGGCTTTGGTCAGCGCTGCAAGATGGTCAACCAGATCTGCATCGCTGGCATTCTGCAGGGGCTTGCCGAGGGCCTGCAGCTGGCCCTGGCGTCCGGGCTGGACATCGATGCCGTGGTGGAAGTCGTCGGCGGTGGCGCAGCGCAATCGTGGCAGCTCGACAACCGGGCGCGCACCATGGCCAGTGGCGAGTTCGACTTCGGCTTCGCCATCGACTGGATGATCAAGGACCTCGGCATCTGCCTGGCTGAGGCCGCACGCTTGCACATCGACCTGCCGCTGACGCGGCTGGTGGAGTCGTACTACGAGGAGCTGCAGACCCGCGGTCTGGGCCGCTGCGACACCTCCGCGCTGATTCGCCGGCTGAGGGGCTGACGACCGCCCGGCGCCAGCCTCAGATGCCGGTCTGCTTGCGCAGCTCGCGCAGGCGCCGCTGGTTTTCCCCTTTGGCCAGCGGCTTGGGTGCCGGCTTTGCCAGCGCGTGCGGCGACGGCATGGGCAGCGGCTCGCCGCGGGCGAGCTGCTCGCACAGGTCCCGGTAGTGGCGGGCGAACACCGGGAAGGCCTGGCGTTCGCCGGTGGTGGCGAGAAAATACCAGTCGCTGGCGGCCCCGGCGCAATACACCAGCGGATGTGACCAGCCATACTCCGCCTTGGGCTGCGGCGCATTGCACGCCTCCCGGTAGGCGCTGTAGGCGTCCGGCACACCCTGCAGGCCGCCGGCACCGCCGCAATACTTGAGCAGGCTGGCGATGGTCGGCAGGTACTCCGACTCGCGCACGGCCTGTGAGGCGGCGGCGACGATGGCCTCCGGGCGGTAGTCCTGCAGGTATTCGAACCAGAGTTTCTTGGCGTAGATGAGCTTTTCCGGCGTCGGGTAGGCCTTCTGATACTGGTTGTGAAACACCAGCTCGAACTCGGCGAAGAGGCGGTCGATCGCGTCCATGACCGCCTCGCGGCGCTCGCGCCGCCCGGCCCGCTGATCAGAGTCCTTTGCGCCAGCTCTGGTCGGTGTGTTTTTCGACAAAGCCGCGGCGGTCCGGCTCAGCTGCTGTTTGAAGGTGTCGCCCATAGCCCTGCCCTGCTGCCTGTTGCCAGTGGTGGCGGCGTGCCCACTGGGTTTTCACGTATTGCAGAAAGCGCGTGTTCCACGAACTGTACGCCTGCCGGGTGTCGCGCCAGTACACCACGAATTCTGCCACGAGCGCGCGCGCGAAGTCGTCGTCGATGTTGGCCATCTGCAGGATATCGAACACGTCGTCACAGGGCTCCCAGTCGGCATCGATGGGGCGAGGCTCGGTGTCGTACTTCAGGCTGCTCTCATAGCGGCCCCACTGCCGGCGGATGTGCGCGATAAAGCGCGTATCCCAGGTATTGCAGACATCGCCCCGGTCGCGCCAGTAGAGAATAAACTCGGGCACGGCCTCGAAGATGAAGTCTTCGTCGATGTCGCTGCGCACGAGAATGGTGACGGCGTCCTCCCCCGGCTGCCATTGGTCGTGCATCGCGATTTCCGGTCTGCCCGCGCTGATCAGGGCGTCCGCTTCGCGCTGCGGAGGCTGGGCCTGCTGCTGCTGCCAGGCGCGCAGCGCGTGGCTCATGAAGCGCGCGTCCCAGGAGAACGTCGACCCGCCACGCTGCGCCCAGTAGGTAACGAATTCGGGTACCAGCTCAGCGGCGAAGTCGGCTGGAATGCCGTGAAATTCGCTCAGCTTGCGCAACAGCTCGGCGCCTGGCTGCCAGTCTCTGGCGATCGTGCTGGAGCCCTTGCTGCGGGCCGGCGGCGCCACGGCCGGTCGCGGCGTGCTGACCACCGGCGCCGGGCGCGCTGGCGCCTCGCTGACCTCGTCGAGGGCAAAGCGCAGGGTGTCGGACAGCATGAACGTGGGGTTGTCCAGGCGGATCACGCCCAGGCTCTGCAGCTTCCGGCTGATGCGGTCGATGTCCTGGTCGCTCCAGAACGGCATCAGCTTGAGCGCATCGTCGCGCGGCAGCTCCACCCAGACGTAGCCGCCCTGCCAGTCGCTGCGCCGGTGGGTCAGGCAGTCGCCCAGGATCCTCAGCATGACGGCCTCTTCCAGGCCGATGGTGGCCGCAAGCGACGCTGAGACGACGATGTGCTGTTCTTGGAAGAGCGGGGAGGACATGGGGATTGCCGGGTCTGCTGTGGTGGAATTTTAAAGGCTCGCCCCGATTTCTGCCAGCGTTTCGGTTAGAATCGCCGTCACTCAGCGAGGCGGGCGGAATCATGGTCAAAAAGCGCGGCAGCGCCTACGTCTGCAATGACTGCGGCGCGGACTACCCCAAATGGCAGGGCCAGTGCAGCGATTGCGGGGCCTGGAACAGCCTCTCCGAAGTGCGCATGGCGGCGGCGGCGTCGGCGGTCCGCGGCGGCTATGCCGGCAGCCGCAGCACGGTGCGCCTGCTCAAGGATATCGATCTGGCGGAGCTGCCGCGCATCCCCAGCGGGATGGCCGAGCTGGATCGCGTGCTCGGCGGCGGCCTGGTGCCGGGCTCGGCCATTCTGGTGGGCGGCAGCCCCGGGGCCGGCAAGAGTACCCTGCTGCTGCAGACGCTGTGCCAGCTGGCCGAGGCGCTGCCGGCGCTGTACGTGACCGGGGAGGAGTCGCTCGAGCAGGTGGCCATGCGGGCGCAGCGCCTTGGCCTGCCGGCCGGCAAGCTGCACATGCTGGCGGAGACCGACATCGACGCCATCATCGGCGCGGCCACCGCGCTCCAGCCGCGGGTCATGGTGGTCGATTCGATCCAGGTGACGCATCAGGCCGACATTCAGTCGGCGCCGGGCAGCGTGTCTCAGGTCAGGGAGTGCGCCGCGCTGCTGACCCGCTACGCCAAGCGCAGCGGCACCATTCTCATACTGGTGGGACACGTCACCAAGGACGGCGCCATCGCCGGCCCCAAGGTGCTGGAGCACATGATCGACTGCTCGCTGATGCTCGAGAGCAGCGGCGACACCCGCTTCCGCACCCTGCGGGGCCACAAGAACCGCTTCGGCGCGGTCAATGAGCTCGGCATCTTCGCCATGGGCGAGCAGGGGCTGCGGGAGGTCAGGAACCCGTCGGCCATCTTTCTCACCCGCGGCAGCGAGGTCAGTTCCGGCTCGGTGGTGATGGTGGTATGGGAGGGCACCCGGCCGCTGCTGGTCGAGCTGCAGGCCCTGGTCGACGGCTCCCAGTTCGGCAATCCGCGGCGCCTGGCGGTGGGAGCGGACCACAACCGCCTGGCCATGCTGCTGGCCGTGCTGCACCGTCATGGCGGCGTGCAGGTGGGCGATCAGGACGTGTTCGTCAACGTGGTGGGCGGCGTCAAGGTGCTCGAGACCGGGGCCGACCTGGCGCTGCTGCTGGCGGTGGTGTCGAGCTTTCGCGACCGGCCGCTGGCGCGCGACCTGGTGGTGTTCGGCGAGGTCGGCCTCAGCGGCGAGATCCGTCCCGTGCCAGGTGGCCAGGAGCGCCTGAAGGAAGCCGCCAAGCACGGCTTCCGCCGCGCCATCGTGCCGCGCGGCAACCTGCCGAAGCAGGCGCCGCCGGGCATGCAGGTGGTGGCCGTGGAGAAGCTGGCCGGCGCTCTCGAGGCGATCTGAGCGCCAGCCGCGCCGCCGTCAGCTTTTCAGGCGGCGGTACTTGATGCGGCCCGTGGTGGCCTGGGGGCCCTTGCGGGCGACCAGAATCCTCGTGGTACTCGGTGTAGTTGCCCTCGAAGAATACCGCCTCGCTGTCGCCCTCGAAGGCGAGTATATGGGTGGCGATGCGGTCGAGGAACCAGCGGTCGTGGGAGATGACCATGACGCAGCCGGGGAAGGCGAGCAGGGCCTCTTCCAGGGCGCGCAGGGTTTCCACGTCGAGGTCGTTGGTCGGCTCGTCCAGCAGCAGAACGTTGCCGCCCTGCTTGAGCAGCTTGGCCAGATGCAGGCGGTTGCGCTCGCCACCCGACAGGTCCTTGACCCGCTTCTGCTGGTCGCCGCCCTTGAAGTTGAAGCGGCCCAGGTAGGAGCGCGAGTTCACCTCGTAGCTGCCCACGCGCAGGATGTCCAGCCCGTCGGAGACCTCCTCCCAGGCGGTCTTGCTGCCGTCGAGGCTGTCCCGCGACTGGTCGACGTAGGCCAGCTTCACCGTGTCGCCGATGCGGATGGTGCCTGAGTCGGGCCGCTCCATGCCCGTGATCATCTTGAACAGCGTCGATTTGCCGGCGCCGTTGCCGCCGATCACGCCGACGATGGCGCCCTTGGGCACGGTGAAGCTCAGATCATTGCACAGCAGGCGGTCGCCGAAACTCTTGGTCAGGCCCGCTACCTCGATGACGACGTCGCCCAGGCGCTCGCCGGGGGGAATGTAAATTTCGTTGGTCTCGTTGCGATCCTGGAATTCCTGCGAGCTGAGTTCCTCGAAGCGCTGCAGGCGGGCCTTGTTCTTGGCGCGGCGGCCCTTGGGGCTGCTGCGCGCCCACTCCAGTTCCGCCTTGATGGTCTTCTGGTGGGCCGCCTGCTGCTTCTCCTCGCGCTCCAGGCGCTGCTCCTTCGCTTCCAGCCAGGCCGAGTAGTTGCCTTCGTAGGGAATGCCGCGGCCGCGGTCCAGTTCCAGAATCCAGCCGGCGGCGTTGTCCAGAAAGTAGCGGTCGTGGGTGATGGCCACCACCGTGCCGGGAAACTCGGTCAGGAAGTGCTCCAGCCAGGCGACGCTCTCGGCGTCGAGGTGGTTGGTGGGCTCGTCCAGCAGCAGCATGTCGGGCTTGGACAGCAACAGTCGGCACAGCGCCACGCGCCGCCGCTCGCCGCCGGAGATGGTGGTGACGTCGGCATCCCAGGGCGGCAGGCGCAGCGCCTCGGCGGCGACCTCCAGCTGGTGGTCGAGGTTGTGGGCGTCCGAGGTCTGGATGATATCCTCCAGCCTGGCCTGCTCGCGGGCCAGGGCGTCGAAGTCGGCGTCGGGCTCTGCATAGGCGGCGTAGACCTGGTCGAGGCTTTGCAGGGCGTCGATCGCCTCCTGCACGCCCTCCTCGACGTTGCCGCGCACGTCCTTGGCCGGGTCGAGCTGCGGCTCCTGCGACAGATAGCCTATCTTGATGCCCGGCTGCGGCCTCGCCTCCCCATTGAAGTCTTTGTCGAGGCCTGCCATGATGCGCAGCAGCGTGGATTTGCCGGACCCGTTCAGGCCGAGCACACCGATTTTGGCGCCGGGGAAAAACGACAACGAGATATTGGCCAGAATTTCGCGCTTGGGGGGGACGACCTTGCCCACCCGGTTCATGGTAAAGACGTACTGCGCCATGGTGTTGATTGCTCCAGATAGTGACCATCCCGCCGAGGGTAACGCCGAGGGGCACGAGGCAGACGGCTGGCTGGGCGAGGTGAAATAACAACGGGTTTGAGTTGGATGCTCGCATGCGCTGCGGGGCCGGATTCCGGCCGGGCACGGCGCCATGTAAAGCCATCGCCGCATGCATGGAGGTAATGCGGCTGGCGGCCATGACGGCATGATAAGGGTTTGTGGGGATGGATGCATAACAATCTGGAGTCGGTGCGGGCGCTGGTCGAGGAAAACGAGGCGGCGACCTTGCTCACCGACAGCGCGGGTGTGATGCTGCAGATCAACGGCGCCGCCGCGGAACTGCTCGAGGTGGGGCCGGAGCAATGGCAGGGGCGCGATCTGGCGACGCTGCTCGACCCGGGCGGGCGCCAACAGCTGGCGGTCTGCCTCGACGCGCTGGCCAGCGGCGCGCCGCCCCCGGATGTGCTGCATTACCGCGCGTGCTCTGCCGGCTACGAGGTGCTGAGGCTGACGCCCATGTCGCTGCATCGAGGCGGGCGCTGCGCCGGCGCTATCTGGTCGCTGCGGCCCGGCGTGGCGCCCGGCCCCGGTGGACAGTTGCGCTGCCAGCACTTTGAGGCGCTGTTCAATGCGCCGTCACTGCCCGCCTTCGGCCTGGATATCCGCGCGGCCTTCGCCTGGATGGGCGAGCAGGGCGTGCTGGCGCCTGAGGCGCTGGCGGCGCTGCTGCGTGAGCGCCCCGCGGCGCTGGAGGGCCTGCGCGACTGCGTGCGGCTGCACAGCCCCAACGCCGCTGCCCGCCTGCTCTGGCAGGTGCAGGAGCACGCGGCAGCGGGGGGCGGGCTGCCGGTAGTCGTCACCGATGAGCAACTGTACCAGGTCGCGCAGCTGGCCGTAGCGATCGGTCAGGGCAGGGCGCATTTTGAATACCTCTACGACTATCGGGATGGCAGCGGCCAGCAGCATCGCCTGCTGGCGCTGTGCAGTCTGCCGCCGGCCGACCGGCTGCAGCGGGGTGTGGCGGTCAGATCGGTGGACCTGGCGGAGTTGTCGGACAAGCAGGCCGATAACAGGGCGCGCGAGCGGCTGCTGTCGGCAACGCTCAAGGCGCTGCCGGACCTGTTGCTGGTCTATGACTATGCCCAGCAGCGCCCTCTGTTCATGAACGATGCGCTGAGTCGCCAGCTGGGCTACGCATGGGAGGACATCGAGCGCCTCGGCAGCCGCTTCGTCGCCTCGCTGGTGCACCCGGACGATGTTGCCAGCAGCGACGAACTCGGTGAATTTCTGCAGCGCCTCAGCAGTGGCGCAGTGGTTGAGCGATCACTGCGCCTGCGCCATGCCGCGGGGCACTGGACGCACTTTCAGTCCCGCAGCACCTGCCTCGAGAAGCGTGAGGGCCGCTGCCGGCTGGCGGTCATGGTGGCGCGGGACGTGACCGAGCAATTGCTGGCCGAGGCCCGCATCGATCGGCACGAGCAGCGCTACCGCCTGCTGGCCGAAAACTTCAGCGACATCATCTGCACCACCGATGAGAGCCTCGCCGTCACCTACATCAGTCCATCCGTGGCGCGCGTGCTGGGTTACGAGCTGGAGATGCTCGCCCCGCGGCAGCTGCAGCGCCTGCGCGAGCGCTCCGCGTACCGGGGCATCTACCAGATGCTCAGCCGCGACCTGGCGCGAGCCCGCCGGGAGCGGCGGCAGCCGGCCGCTAACTCCTGCGATCAGGTGCGAGTGTTTGAGATCACCGTGCCGCACCGCAGCGGCCGCGCCATCGTGCTGGAGGTGCAGTGCTCGCTGATGTGGGACCCCGCCGGGGGTCTGCAGGGTCTGCTGCTGGTGGGGCGTGACGTCACCGCGCGGGTGCGGGCGGAGGCCGACCAGCGGCTGGCCGCGAGGGTGTTCGACAACAGTCTGGAGGGCATCTTCATCACCGATCGCGCGGGCAGCATCGTGCAGGTGAACCGGGCCTTCAGCGAGCTCACGGGCTTCTCGGCGCAGGACGTGCTCGGGCGGCGGCCCTCGCTGCTGGCGGTCAGGGGGCGCAGGGTCAGCTTTGCCGAGGTGATCGGCCCGACGCTGCAGCGCACCGGCTTCTGGCAGGGCGAGCTGTGGTCGCGGCGCAAACACGGCGCCGATTTTACCGCGGCCGTGAGCATCACCACGCTGGTGGGCAGGGATGGCGAGTTTCTGGGCTACATTACCACCTTCACCGACGTCACCGAGCGCAAGAACACCGAACAGCGCATCCGTACCCTCGCCTATTTCGATCCGCTCACCGGCCTGCCCAACCGCAGCCTGTTTCTCGAGCGGCTCGATCAGTCGCTGCGCGCTGCCCGGGGCAAGGACGGTCAGGTGGCCCTGCTCTTCATCGACCTCGACCGGTTCAAGGCCATCAACGACTCGCTGGGGCATGCCGCGGGCGACCTGCTGCTGGCCAAGATTGCCAGCCGCCTCAGTGGCTGCATCCGTGCCGGTGACAGCATCGCGCGGATGGGCGGCGACGAGTTCACCATCATCCTCGGTGATATGGCGCAGCGTGCCCGGGCCGTCGCCGCCTCAGTCAGTGTGGCCAGGAAAGTCATGGCGGCGCTGGAGGAGCCCATCCTGCTGCGCGGTCGGGAGGTGTTTCTCAGCGCCAGCATCGGCATCGCCGTGTATCCGCACGATGGCGGCGACCCGGCCACGCTGCTGCAGCATGCCGACGTCGCCATGTTCAATGCCAAGAAGGGCGGCAAGAACAACTATCAGTTTTACGTCGATGCCATGAATGCCAGCGCCATCGAAAAGCTCGAGCTGCAGAACGGGCTCTACCGCGCCGCGGTCAACCAGGCTTTCGAGATCGCCTACCAGCCCATCGTCGAGCTGGCCAGCGGCAGGATCATCGGCGTCGAAACCCTGCTGCGCTGGAATCATCCCGAGCGCGGCCCGATCGGCCCTGCGGAGTTCGTGCCGGTCGCCGAAGAGTCGGGTCTCATCGTGCGGATCGGCCAATGGGTGCTGGCGCAGGCCTGTCGCCAGATGGCCGACTGGCTGCGCCAGGGCATCGAGCTGCGCTGGCTGGCGGTGAACATTTCGGCGCGCCAGTTCTCCGAGGGCAATCTGGTGCAGCACGTGGTGAAGGCGCTGGAGGAGAGCGGGTTGCCCCCGAGCCGGCTCGAGCTGGAGCTCACCGAGAGCATCCTCATGGACGACATGAGCTACACGCTCGCCACGCTCAATGAATTGAGAGCGATGGGCGTGACGCTGGCCATCGACGATTTCGGTACCGGCTATTCGTCACTGAGTTATCTCAAGCGCTTTCCCATCGACCGCCTCAAGATCGACCGGGCCTTCATTCAGTGCCTGCCCGACGACGAAGAGGACCGTCACATCACCCAGGCCATCATCGCCATCGCCCACAGCTTCAAACTGTCCGTGGTGGCGGAGGGCGTCGAGAACCCCGCCCAGGCCCGGTTTCTGGGCCAGCATGGTTGTGAGGCGCTGCAGGGCTTCCTGTACGGGCACCCGATGAGCGCGCCCGAGTTGTCGCGTCGACTGCTCGGCAAGCGCGCCGCAGCGCTGCCCGCTACCGTCTGATCGGCGGCGCGCGGCGGCGATTAACAAATCGCCATGCTGATGGGACGGGGTGGCGTATTGGTGTAGAATACCGCCTCATTTTTTGGGGGGTATGACCATGTTCGACGACCAGCTAACCATCGCCCAATTCGACCCCGACATCTGGGACGCGATCCAGGCAGAGGAGCGCCGCCAGGAAGAGCATATCGAGCTCATCGCCTCGGAAAACTACGCCAGCCCGCTGGTCATGGCGGCGCAGGGCAGCGTGCTGACCAACAAGTACGCCGAGGGCTACCCCCACAAGCGCTACTACGGCGGTTGCGAATTTGTCGATCAGGCAGAGGAGCTGGCCATCGAGCGCGTCAAGGCGCTGTTCGGCGCCGCTTACGCCAACGTGCAGCCGCACTCGGGCTCGCAGGCCAATGCCGCCGTGTATCAGGCGCTGTGCCAGCCCGGCGACACGGTGCTGGGCATGAGCCTGGCCGACGGCGGTCACCTCACCCACGGCGCCAAGCCGAATTTCTCCGGTAAGACCTACCATGCCGTGCAGTATGGTCTGGTGCCGTCCACCGGCGAGGTCGATTACGACCAGGTCGAGGCCCTGGCGCTGGAACACAAGCCGCGCCTGATCGTGGCGGGCTTTTCGGCCTACTCCCGGGTGATGGACTGGCAGCGCTTCCGCGATATCGCCGACCAGGTCGGCGCCTATCTGCTGGTGGACATGGCCCACGTGGCCGGCCTGGTAGCCGCCGGCCTCTACCCCAACCCGGTGCCCGTGGCCGACGTGGTGACCTCGACCACGCACAAAACCCTGCGCGGGCCGCGGGGCGGGGTCATTCTCGCCCGCGCCAATGAAGAGCTCGCCAAGAAGTTCAACTCCGCCGTGTTCCCGGGCGGTCAGGGCGGGCCGCTCATGCACGTCATCGCGGCCAAGGCCGTGAGCTTCAAAGAGGCGATGAGCGACGAGTTCAAGGCCTACCAGCAGCAGGTCGTGGACAACGCCAGGGCGATGGCGCGCACGTTCATGGAGCGCGGCATCGATATCGTCTCCGGCGGTACCGACAACCACCTGATGCTGGTCAACCTGATCGGCAAGCCCTACACCGGCAAAGACGCCGATGAGGCGCTGGGCCGGGCCAACATCACCGTCAACAAGAACGCAGTGCCCAATGATCCCCGTCCGCCCTTCGTCACCAGCGGCCTGCGGGTCGGCACCCCGGCCATGACCACGCGCGGTTTCAGCGAGGCCGAGGCCGTGCAGTTGACGCACTGGATGTGCGACATACTCGATGGGCTGGAGAGCGGCGACGTCGAGCCGGTCATTCAGCGGGTGCAGGCGCAGGTGCTCGAGATCTGTGCCCGCCATCCCGTCTACCGCAGGATCTGAGACCGGCGCAGCGCGGGGCCGCTATCGGGCCAGGGCCGCCTTTTTGCCGGGGCGCCGCACGCGGGGCCTGTGATAGACTCCGGCCTTTGGCGCCTGTATGCGCTGGTGGAGAGCAGGATACGATGCGTTGCCCGTTTTGTGCCGAGGCAGATACCAAGGTGGTCGATTCGCGCCTGGTGGCGGAGGGAGACCAGGTGCGGCGACGCCGCCAGTGCCTGTCGTGCAGGGAGCGCTTCACCACCTACGAGACGGCGGAACTGCAGCTGCCCAGGCTCATCAAGAGCGATGGCACCCGTGAGGCCTTCAGCGAGGACAAGCTGCGCAGCGGGGTGCAGAAGGCCCTGGAGAAGCGCCCGGTCGGCGTCGAGCGGGTCGAGGCCGCACTCAACCGCATTCGGCGTGGGCTGCAGTCCTCCGGTGAGCGGGAGGTGCCGTCGCGGGTGGTAGGCGAGGCGGTCATGAACGAACTCAGGCGGCTCGATCATGTTGCTTTTGTGCGCTTTGCGTCGGTGTACCGCGATTTTCAGGATCTCGAGGAATTCCGGACCGAAATCGACCGTCTGTCCGGCGGCGAGCCTGCGGCCGATGCGTCGGTCTCGGAGTAGCTGATGCCGGAAGTCTCCCAGGACGGTATCGATCGCGGCTTCATGAGCCGCGCGCTGCGCTTGGCCAGGCGCGGGCTGATGACCACTGCCCCCAATCCGCGCGTGGGTTGCGTGCTGGTGAAGCAGGGCGCCATCGTGGGTGAGGGCTGGCACCGCGTGGCCGGCGGCGACCACGCCGAGGTGATCGCCCTGCAGCGGGCCGGCAGTGATGCCGCCGGCGCCACCGCCTACGTGACCCTCGAGCCCTGCAGCCACACCGGCCGCACGCCCCCCTGCGTAAAGAGCCTGATCGCCGCCGGCGTAGGGCGCGTCGTGGTGGCGATGGAGGATCCCAACCCGCTGGTGCGGGGGCGCGGCATCGCGGCCCTGCGCGGTGCCGGGATCGACGTCAGCCTCGGGCTGCTGGCGGCGGAGGCCAGGGCGTTGAACCGCGGCTTCTGTGCGCGCATGCAGCGGGGCATGCCCTTTGTCTTCGCCAAGCTGGCCTCCAGCATCGACGGCCGCACGGCCATGGCCAACGGCGAGAGCAAGTGGATTACCAGCCCGGCGGCGCGGCAGCAGGTACAGCGCATGCGCGCGGCCAGCTGCGCCATCATCACCGGGGTCGACACCGTGCTGCAGGACGATCCGGCGCTCACGGTGCGCGAGGACCTGCTGGGCGCGCCCTACCCGGAAGCGACGCTGCGCCAGCCCCTGCGGGTCATCGTCGATTCCAGACTGCGCACCCATTCCTGGTCCCGCATCCTCACGGAGCCGGGGGACGTGGTGATCGCCACTTTGGTGGAGGATCGCAAGCGCATCCGACGCTACGAGGCGCTGGGTTGTCAGGTGGTGACACTGCCCCCTGCCGGCGAGCGGGTGAGCATGACGGCGCTGCTGCACTGGCTCGCCGAGCAGCGCGCCTGCAACGAAGTGATGGTGGAGTCCGGCGCCAGGCTGGCGGGCAGCCTGCTGAGCGACGGCCTGCTGGATGAGATTCACCTGTTCATGGCGCCGACACTGCTGGGCTCCAACGCGCGGCCATTGGTCGAGCTGCCGCTGGTGCACATGGGCGAGCAGGTGCGGCTGGACCTGCAGGAGCTGCGCGCGGTGGGTGATGACTGGTGGCTGCGCCTGGTGCCCAGCCGCCGCCGCAGGACCTAGCGCCGCCGGGGACGATCGTGCTGAACTGGCAATCATGGCCCACGGCGTGGCAGCCGCCGGCATGGGCGGGCATGCGCCCGGCGGGCGCGCCGCTTGCGAAGCGGATATAATGGCGCGACATCGCGAGCGCCTGCTGCCGGTCAAGGCGGAACCCGGGCGCGGCGCGCACCCGGCCTCAAGCTGGAGACCCTCGCTGCACAGGGTTACACCCGCCAATGTCATTCAGCACGATAGTGAGCCCTATGCCCCTGAATACCACTGAAGAAATTCTCAACGAAATCCGTCTTGGCCGCATGGTCATCCTCATGGATGACGAGGACCGCGAGAACGAGGGCGATCTGGTGATCGCCGCGGAGTGCGCGACCCCGGAAACGATCAATTTCATGGCCACCCAGGCCAGGGGGCTGATCTGCCTGACGCTCACCGAGGAGCGCTGCCGCAAACTCAATCTGCCGCTGATGGTGAGCGACAACCAGGCGCGGCACGGCACCAATTTCACGCTGTCCATCGAGGCGGCCGAGGGCGTCACCACGGGCATCTCCGCTGCCGACCGGGCCCGCACCGTGCGCGCGGCGGTGGCGCACCACGCCAAGCCCAGCGACATCGTGACGCCCGGGCACATCTTCCCCATCATGGCGCGGCGCGGCGGGGTGCTGTCGCGGGCGGGGCACACCGAGGCGGGCTGCGATCTGGCGCGCATGGCGGGCTTCGAGTCGGCCGCGGTCATCGTCGAGATCATGAATGCCGACGGCACCATGGCCCGGCGCCCCGACCTCGAGCAGTTCGCCCAGGCCCATGGCCTCAAGATCGGCACTATCGCCGACCTCATCCACTATCGCGTCCTGCACGAAAAGACCGTGGAGCGGGTCAGCTCCGGGGCCGTGCAGACGGACTATGGCGAATTCACGCTGCACAGCTTTCGCGATACCACGGAGGGCAAGGTGCACGTGGCGCTGGTCAAGGGCGACATCGACCCGGCCGAGCCGGCGCTGGTGCGGGTGCACGTGGCTTCCAGCGTGCGCGATCTGCTGTGCGCGCAGCTGCCCGGGTCGGCGCCGGGCTGGAACATCCGCCGCTGCCTGGAGCGGGTGTCCGCGGCCGGCAGCGGCGTCGTCGTGTTGCTCGCCGCCGAAGAGACCGGTGATGATATGATGCGCAGTGTCGACATCGCGCTGGGACGCGAGCCGGCGCCGCGTACCACTTCGGAGGGCAGCCACAACACCTACCTGAACGTCGGCGTGGGCTCGCAGATTCTGCGCGAACTGGGCGTCGGCAAGATGCGGCTGATGGGCGCGCCGGTGAAATACAATGCGATCTCCGGCTTCGATCTCGAAGTGGTGGAATTTGAGCCGGTGGCCAAGTAAACGAGCGTGACACAGGACCGACCAGATGCAAACGATCAGTACCATTGAAGGCGATTTCAGCTCAGGCGCAGGTAAGCGGTTTGCCCTGGTGGTGACGCGCTGGAACAGCTTCGTCGTTGATCACCTGCTGCAGGGCGCCATCGACACCCTGACCCGCCACGGCGTCCCCCGCGGCAATCTCTGCATCATCCGCTGCCCCGGCGCGTTCGAAGTGCCGCTGGTGGTCAAGAAGGTGGCCGCCAGCGGCCGCCACGATGCCATCATAGCGCTCGGAGCGGTCATTCGCGGGGGCACGCCGCACTTCGAATACGTCGCGGGCGAGTGCGTCAAGGGCCTTGCCGGCGTCAATCTGCAGTACGATATTCCCGTCGCTTTCGGCGTGCTGACGGTCGACACCATCGAGCAGGCCATCGAGCGCGCCGGTACCAAGGCCGGCAACAAGGGCGAGGAAGCGGCGGCGTCCGCCCTGGAAATGGTCAGCTTGCTGGACCGCCTGCAATGAAATCCATCAGCGGCCGCGGCAGCCGGCCGGCGACACCACAACTCGCGCAGCAGCGCCGCAAGGCGCGGCACTACGGCGTTCAGGCGCTGTACCGCTGGCACTTCAATGGCGGCAGCCCCGGCGAAATTGAGGCCGAGTTCCGCAGCGATTACGACTTCAGCCATACCGATACCGAGTACTTCCGGGCGGTACTGGAGGGCGTGATCTATCACCAGGCGGATATCGATGCGGGCTTTGCGGTCTACCTCGACCGGACCCTCGCCGAGCTCACGCCCGTCGAGCTGGCGCTGCTGCGGCAGGCCGTGTTCGA
The DNA here is from genome assembly GCA_963792875.1 of uncultured Gammaproteobacteria bacterium. Taxonomy (GTDB): domain Bacteria; phylum Pseudomonadota; class Gammaproteobacteria; order Pseudomonadales; family JAHEGP01; genus JAHEGP01. The sequence goes on from CAWBXV010000004.1 coordinate 25,526, forward strand.
GCTCAAGTACCGGCTGGACGTGCCCTACAAGGTCGTGATCAGCGAAGCGGTGGCGCTGGCCGGCAAGTTCGGCGCCACTGACAGCTACAAGTACATCAACGGCGTGCTCGACCGGGTTGCCGCCGAAGTCCGCAGCGTCGAAGTCAAAGGCTGCTAGGGCCGGCACGCGGTGGCGCTCTCGGAGTTCGCCCTGATCGCGCGCTACTTTGCGCAGGCGCGCCTCGCCGGCGCCGGCGCCGACCTCGGTATCGGCGACGACGCGGCGCTGCTGTCGGTGCCCGGCGATTGCCAGCTGGTGGTGGCCGCCGACACCCTGGTGCAGGGCGTGCACTTTCCCCCGCTGCTGGCGGCGGCGGATATCGGCTACCGCGCGCTGGCCGTCAACCTCAGCGACCTGGCGGCCATGGGCGCCGCGCCGCGCTGGTACACCCTGTGCCTGACGCTGCCGGCAGCCGAAGCGGCGTGGCTGGCGGGCTTCTGTGACGGCCTCGCCGAGGCCGCTGGTACCACCGGTATATCCCTGGTCGGCGGCGACACCACGCGTGGGCCGCTGTGCATTTCGGTACAGATCCTGGGGACCGTGAAGGCCGGTGCGGCGCTGCTGCGCTCGGGCGCCGCACCCGGCGACGGCGTCTATGTCACCGGCACGCTCGGCGATGCTGCCGGCGGCCTCGCCCTCATCCAGGCCGGTGGTGCGGGCAGCGCCTACCTCCAGCGGCGCTTCCGGCGGCCCTCTCCGCGCCTGCGCGAGGCGGGGCTGCTGGCAGGTCTGGCCAGCGCGTGCATCGATATCTCGGATGGCCTGCTGGCCGACCTCGGGCACATCTGTGACGCCAGCGCGGTGGCGGCCAGCCTGCAGCTGCCCCGGCTGCCGCTCTCCGACGCGCTGCTCGCCGCCTTTCCCGGGCAGGCGCAGGACTTTGCGCTGGCCGGCGGCGACGACTACGAGCTCTGCTTTACCGTGCCGCCAGCGCTGACGGCGGCCCTGGAGCGGCGTTTTGGCGACGCCGGCTGCCGCTGCAGCCGCATCGGCGAGATCGTCGCCGGGCGCGGCGTTCGCTGCATCGACGCAAATGGTGATACACTGGCCCCAAAAAAGGTGGGTTATGAACACTTCTGAACGGCGCAATCCAACACCGCGGCAGGTGCTGACCGATCCGGTGCTGCTGCTGGCTTTCGGTCTGGGCAGCGGGCTGGCGCCCAAGGCGCCCGGTACGGCGGGTACGGCGGCGGCCCTGGTGATCTATCTGCTGCTGCTGCAGCAGCTGCCGCCGCTGCTGTATCTGCTGGTGCTGGTGATCGCCGCGGCGCTGGGCGTCTATCTGTGTCAGGCGGCCACTGACAAGCTGGGCGTGCACGACCACGGCGGCATCGTCTGGGACGAGTTCGTCGGCCTGTGGCTGACACTGTTTGCCGCGCCGGCGGGGCTGCTCTGGGCACTGCTCGGCTTTGTGCTGTTCCGCGTGTTCGACATCATCAAGCCGCCGCCGATCGGCTGGTTGGATCGCCACATCAAGGGCGGCCTTGGCATCATGGTGGACGATGTCGTCGCCGGCTCGTTAGCCTTCGTCTGTCTGCAGTTGCTGGTGGTCTGGGCGTCGTCGCATGGCGTCGCCGCGTAGCGAGGGCGCGACGCCGGTGAAACTGACGGTTGAAATCAGCATGTACCCGCTGGCGGAGGCGTTTGTGCCGCCCATACGGGCGTTCATCGAGCGGCTGAACGGCTACGACGGGCTGCGCGTGAGCACCTATCCGACCTGCACCGTGGTGGTCGGCGAGCACGCCGTGGTCATGGACGCGCTGCACGATGCGCTGGCCTGGAGCCAGCGCGAATTCGGCAGATGCGTGTTCGTGACGAAATTCATCACCGGCTACGACGCCGAATAGCCGCGCTCGTTCAGGCCGTGATTCATTTCCAGGGCCGGGTTGTCGCAGCTGGGCCGGCCGATCTCGACCGCGGGCACGCCGGCGACCGTGGTGTGCGGGGGCACCTCGTTGAGCACGACCGAGCCCGCCGCTATCTGCGCGCCATCGCCGATGCGGATGTTGCCGAGAATCTTCGCGCCGGCGCTGATCAGCACGCCGTTGCCGACCTTGGGGTGGCGGTCGCCGCTCTCCTTGCCGGTGCCGCCCAGGGTCACGGATTGCATGATCGATACGTTGTCCCCTACCACCGCAGTCTCGCCGATGACGATGCCGGTGGCGTGGTCGAGCATGATGCCGCGGCCGATGCGGGCGGCGGGATGAATGTCCACGGCGAACTCCACCGACATCAGGTTCTGAAAGAACAGCGCCAGTTCGCGGCGGCCGTGGCGCCATAGCCAGTGCGCGACGCGGTAGGTCTGCAGGGCGTGAAAGCCCTTGAAGTAGAGCAGGGAGGTGGAGTACCTGGGGCAGGCCGAGTCGCGCTGTCTGACGGCGACGATATCGTCGCGGACGGCAGCGATGATGTCCGGATCGGCGACGAAGGCCCGGTCGATCACCTCGCGCAGCAGCAGGGCGGAGGCGGTGGCGCTGTCGAGCTTGCTGGCCAGGTGAAAACTCAGTGCCGCGGCCAGGCTGTCATGGTTTAAAATGGTCGCATGGAGGAAACTGGCCAGGATCGGCTCTTTGCCGGCTTCCGCGGCTGTTTCCTCGCGGATGGTCTGCCAGATGGAGTCCTCAGCGGCTCCGGCACCCGTCGCCTCGTTTTGCATCGCTTGAACTCTGTCTCGTTGCGCTACAGATCGACTTTAACCCAAGCGCACACAAAAATCATCGCCCTGGACCTGCCCGGGGGCGCGCAGGGAGATCGATCAGCGCTCCTGCCGGCGTCAAACTCGACAATTCTGAGAGCACCCTCGTCATGCGACAGGATCGACGGCCCTATTGGGTCAAGAAAATCTATATCCGCTACCGCACCTGGTATACCAATCACTTTCTGCGGCCGGCCTGCGATGAACTGGGCGACTATCACACCGTCATGAAACCCTGGTACGTCCACATCGGCGGCCCCAACATCCGCATCGGCAAATGCGCCACCCTGGTCGCGGAGCCCGATGCCTGGGTGCGGCTCGGCGTATGGGGCAGCGCGCCGGGGCGGGGCAGCATCACCATTGGCGATTACGTGATGATCAGCCCCGGCACCCGCATCAGCGCCTCGGAGTCGATCACCATCGGCCACTCGGTGATGATGGCCAACGGCGTCTACATCACCGACTCTGACTGGCACGGCATCTATGACCGCACCCGGCGCGACGACCTGCGGCGGCCGGTGGTGATCGGGGACAACGCCTGGCTGGGCGATAACAGCACGGTGCTCAAAGGCGTCACCATCGGGGCGAACAGCATCGTCGCGGCGCGCGCCGTGGTCACCAGGGACGTCCCGGCCAATGTGATCGTGGCCGGCAATCCGGCCCGCGTGGTGCGCGAACTGGACCCGGACCGGGGTTACGTGACGCGGGCGGATTACTTTGCCGACCCGGCCGCGCTGCTGCGCTACTACGATGCGGTGGAGCGCCAGGTGCTGTCGCCCAACGGCCTGTTCAGCTGGCTGCGCATGCTGCTGTGGCCGACCACGCGCGATTGACGCGCGCGCCGCTTCAGTACTGGTAGAGCGGCACCCGGGCCAGCAGCAGTGCGATCTGCCGGTTGAGTCCGGCCAGGTAGGGTTCGATCTCTGCGTCGCTCAGGGTGGCCAGTTGCTGGGTGACGTCCTGCTGCGGCAGTGCGCTGGGGCGGGGCAGCAGCTGGTCGTCGTAGACCAGGCCAGCCACGTCCGTCTGCAGGCGCTGCGCGGTGCCAGGCGCCGCCGCCAGCTCGGCGAAGCGGATGCCGGCCTTGTCGGCCATCAGGTCGGCGAGGTCGAAGCCCGAGTAGGTCTGGGAGTCGTTCAGCTCCTTCTGCAGGCCCATGAACTCGGCGAGCTTGTCGCCGGCAAACAGCGAGATGAGCGCCGAGGTGACGAAATGCTGGGCCAGGTCCTTGCGCCGGTGCAGGGTCAGCTCGAGGCGCTTGGCGGGTTGGCCGAAGCGGGAGCCGAGGCGGGTGAACTCCAGCAGTACGGGGTCGGCCGCGTACATGGCCAGGCTGACCAGCGCGGCGGTGTTTTCCATGGGCGGACTGCCGCCGGCGCCGCTGCGCTGGCGGGCCAGCTCGAAAGCCGGACTCATCAGCCCGAGCAGCGGATAGCGGTTGCCGCGCAGTCCCTGGCTGATGGGCTCGAGGTGCGCCAGATAGCGCTCGACCAGCTCCGCGTCGATGCGGTCCAGCAGCAGCTTTTCCTGGTGCGATGCCACGCTGTCCATCATCGCCTTGCTGTTGCGGTAGCTGATCTGCAGCTGATAGTCGCGGACCCGGATGTCCTGTATCGCCTCCCATGTGGCGCGCAGCTCGGCCAGCGACGCGTGGTGCAGCAGTTGCTCGGTGGCGCGCTGTTCGAGCCAGCGCAGCAGCGGCGCCGGCAGCGGCACATAGCCCAGCCGCAGGCGCTGCAGGTTCAGCGTCTTGCCCTCGGGCTGCAGCGTGGCCTCGAAGTTCAGGTAGCGCCGCGACAGATCGACCGGCAGCTCGACGCTGCCCCGCAGCGCGCCGCGCCGTTCGTCGAGCGACACCGTCACGCCCTGCAGCGCCGTCAGTTTCAGGGTCTGCATGCCGTAAATGGCGGCGGTGTTGAGTTCCTGCTCGCCCAGTTTTATGACCCTGATGCTCTCGGCATTGTCCGTCGGCCGCCGCTGGTAAAGCAGGCGCTGCAGCCGGTTGATGTCCTCCTGGCTGAGGTGGGGCGTTGGCAGCGCCATCGGCCCGGTGGCCAGCGCCAGGTAATAGATGGCCACGGGGCTGAGCAGCAGCGCCAGCAGTGCGCAGCCAAACAGCAATTTAAACAGTCTTCCCATGCGGGTCTCCCGGGATCAGTGTGTCCAGAGCGTCAGCGGCTCTTCGGCGAGCGCAGCCAGCTGTTCCCGCAGCTGCAGGATGTGATCGGACCAGTAGCGCGGGCCATCGAACCAGGTGAACGTGCGCGGGAAAGCGGGATCGCCCCAGCGGCGCCCGATCCATGCCGCCTGCTGCACGATGCGGCGCGTTCGCAGAATCTCCAGCCAGCCCAGCTCGCCGCCCTTGAACGTGTTGAATTCATTATAACCCTCGCTGATCTCGTTGACCTGCTGCTCCTGCTCGGCGCGCGACCCGGACAGCAGCATCCAGATGTCGCCGATGGCCGGGCCATTGATGCAGTCGTCGAAATCCACAAACCAGGGCTTGTCGTCGCGCCACAGGATGTTGCCTGGATGGCAGTCCCCGTGCAGCCGTATGAACGGTGCGCGCGGCAGCCCCGCCAGCCGGCTCTCCACCCGTTTCAGCAGATCGGCGGCGAGCGTCCGGTGCGCCTCGCGCAGCGCGTCCGGGATGAAGTGGGTGTGCAGGAACTCCAGGTCTGCCGCCAGCTCCGCGGTCACCGCCAGGGTGGGGCGCGCCTTGAAGGGCGCGATGGCGCCAAGCGCGTGGATGCGCCCGAGATACTGCCCCATGCGGTGCAGCACGTCCAGATTGTCGATGGCGATGGGATGGCCGCCGCGGCGCGGGTAGACGGCGAAGCGATAGTCGCCGAAGCGGTGCAGCGTGCTGCCCCCCAGCGCCAGCGGCGCCACCACGGGCAGCTCGGCGTCGCACAGTTCCTGGCAGAACGTATGCTCCTCGATGATCTGCTCATCGCTCCAGCGCTGCGGGCGGTAGAATTTCGCCACCACCGGTTCGCTCTCTTCAACGCCTATCTGATACACGCGGTTTTCAAAGCTGTTGAGCGCCAGCACGCGGTAGTCGCAGATCAGGCCCACGCTCTCGATGGCGTCGATGACCGTGTCGGGGCTGAGTTTGTAGTAGGGATGCTGCGCCGCATCAGGCGTTGGTAAAGTCACTGAGCAGTGCCACTCCTTTGATTTGTGCATAGAGAGTTTCCCCCCGCTGCAGTGCCAGGTGTGCCATCGAGCGGCGCGTGATCAGTGCCAGCAGAAAGTGTCTGCCCAGCGCCAGCCTCAGCATGGCATGCGTTGTGTTCTGCTCCTGCCAGTCCTCGATGCGCACGGGGAGAATGTTCAGGATGCTGCTGTCGGCGGCACGGCTGCGGCTCAGGCTGACAGAATGGGCCGGTATCCGCAGCCGCACCGGGGTGCCCACCGGCGTCGGCGTCGCGCCCAGCAGCAGGCGCATATTATCACCGATGTCCACGGCGCTCAGGCCAAACTCGCGGTCCTGTTCGGCAATGACTCCCGCCAGCACGGCGCCGGCGCCGGGCTGGCGGCTGAGCGGAGAATCGAGCGCAGTGCTCAGCTGTTCGATGCCGCCGACGTGCTGCACCCGGCCGTCGCGCATCAACACGACCCGGTCGGCCAGGCGCATCACCTCCTCGAGGTGGTGACTGACGTAGATGATCGGCAGCGCGATGCGCCGGTGCAGGCTCTCCAGCAGCCCCATCACGCTCTGCCGGCTGTCCAGGTCCAGGCCCGTCAGCGGTTCGTCCAGCAGCAGCAGGCGCGGCGCGCGGATCAGCGCCCGGGCGATGGCCACGCGCTGCTGTTCGCCGCCGGAGAGTTCGGCGGGCCAGCGCCGGGCCAGCTCATCGATCTGCAGCCAGTGGCTGACCTGTTCGAGGTCGGGCCCGTCGGCGTCGAAGCGGCGGCGCCCGGCAAAGCGCAGATTGTCGATGACCCGCAGGTGGGGAAACAGGCGGGCGTCCTGGAACACGTAGCCGATGCCGCGCCGCTCGGGGGGTACCCAGCGGTGAGGATCCTGCCAGCAGTCGGTGCCGAAGCGGATGTCGGTGTGGGCGCCGCCCCGCTCCAACCCGGCCAATACGCGCAGCAGCGTGGTCTTGCCGCAGCCGGAGGGCCCGAACACGGCGGTGATGCCCGTGGGCGGCGTGTGCAGGGTTGCCGACAGCGTCCAGCGCTCGCGCCGGTAGGTCACGGTCGCGCTCAGAGCCATCGCTGCGGACCTCGCCGCCACGGCTGCTGGCTGCGGTAGATCAGGGTCAGCGCCGCCAGCGACACGGCGATCAGCCCCAGCGCGATGCGATGCGCGGCCTCGTAATTGAGCAGCTCGACCTGGTCGTAAAGGGCGATGGCGAGCACCTGGGTTTCGCCCGGGATGTTGCCGCCGATCATCAGCACGATGCCGAATTCGCCCACGGTGTGGGCAAAGCCCAGGCTGGCGGCCGCCACGAAGCCGGGCCTCGCCAGCGGCCATACCACCGAGCGCAGGCGGTCCAGCGGTCCGGCGCCCAGAGTCGCGGCGGCCTCCAGCAGGCCGCGCGGGATGGCGCTGAAGCTGGCCTGCAGTGGCTGCACCACGAACGGCAGTGAGTAGATGACCGAGCCGATCACCAGCGCGTTGAAACTGAAGGCGAGCTGGGTGCCGAGCAGCGATTGCCACGCCTGACCCAGTGCGTGGCGCGGCGAGAACGCCAGCAGCAGGTAAAAGCCGATCACCGTCGGCGGCAGCACCAGAGGCAGCGCAATGATCGCCTCGATCAGGGGTTTGGCCGGATTGCGGGTGCGCGCCAGCCACCAGGCGAGCGGCGCGCCCAGGCACAGCAGGATGAGCGTCGTGCAGCCGGCCAGCTGGACGGTGAGCACGGTCGCCGTCAGTATGACGTCGCTGGCCGCGTTCAGGGCTCGACTCCGTAACCGTCGGCCAGCAGCAACTGGCGCACTTCGGCGCTGTGCAGAAAGTGCAGGAAATCACTGGCGGCGGGGCGGTGCGCGGACCGCGCCAACAGCACGGCCTCCTGCCGCAGCGGCGGATACAGCGCCTGGGGCACGCGCCAGTAGCTGTGGCCGCTGCCCGCGCCGCCGTTGTGCCACTGCCCCAGGCTGACGAAGGCGTAGTCCACATTGCCGGTCAGGAAGTACTGCAGCACCTGCGCCGCGTTCTGGCCGACGGCCCGGCGGCCGCGGGTGAGCTGCCACAGGTCGAGCGCCTCGAGGGTGCGCTGCGCCGCCAGTCCGTAGGGTGCGGTGGCCGGATTGGCCAGGGCGATGCGCCCGCTGCCGCCCGCCACCAGCGCTGCCACCCTGGCGCTCGTCGCGTCCTGCAGCGATGCCCCGCGCGCGATGAGGATCAGCTTGCCGTAGGCGTAGAGGATGCGCTCCTCGGGGCGCACGAGCCCAGCACGCACCAGTTCGCCGGTGATCTGGTCGTCTGCGGCCAGCAGCAGGTCGAAGTCCGCGCCGTTGACGAGCTGCGCATACAGCACGCCGGTGGCCGCCGAACTGATCCGGCAGCGCGCCGGGTGGCTGCTCTCGAAGCGCGGCACGATCTTCTCCAGGGTGGCACGGAAGCTCGCGGCCACGGCGATGCGCAGCGTCTCCTCTGCCCCGCAGGCCGTCCAGGGCAGCAATAACAACAGGAATGCGCGAAATCTCAAAGCCTGGGCCTCACGGGTTGCGGCCGTTAGTGTAATCAAAAGCGGGCCGGATTGCCTGCGCGCCCCGCCCGGCGCGGTCAGGCGGTCGGCGGCGTCCGCGCCAGGCACCACAGGTCGACCCGCTCCACGCCGGCGGCAAGCAGCAGCCTGGCGATGCTGTCCGCCGTGGCGCCGGTGGTGACCACGTCATCGACCAGCGCAAGGTGCGGCGCCGGCGGCGGTGCGGTGAGTTCGAAGGCGCCGCGCAGATTGGCCTGGCGGCGCCGGCGGTCGAGCCCCTGCTGGCTGGGGGTCGGGCGGCTGCGGCGCAGGCATGCGGCGTCAAGCGGTATGCCCAGCGGCCCGCTCAGGTCGCGGGCCAGCAGGTAGGACTGATTGAAGCCCCGCCGCCACTGCCGCTGCCAGTGCAGCGGCACCGGCAGCAGCGCCGCCGGCATCGGTTCGGCGCCATAGTGCTGGCGCAGCCGCGGCACGAGCAACTGCGTCAGCACGCGTCCCACTGCCGGCTGGCGCTGGACCTTGAAGCGCCGGATCAGACCATCCAATGGCGCGTTATAGCAGCCCAGCGGCACGCAGCGCGCGAAGGCGAACGGGCGGGCCGCACACGCGCCGCAGCTGGGCGCGTCCACGGGGGTGGCCAGACCGCAGTGCCGGCAGGCCGGCCGCGGTCGCAGCAGGTCGGCCTCGCAGGGGCTGCAGAGATCCAGCGCACGGCCGGTCGCCGCGCGGCACAGTATGCAGCGGCCCGGCAACAGCTGGTGTGCTGCGACTTGCAGCCACTGGTAAACCATAATGGCTCCTGTGGGTTGACAAAAACTGCCGGGCACTTAGTATTGCCGGGCCTTTCGACACTTGCCCATGAAAGCGCCGGCGGAGCAATGCGTCAACGGATAATGTAGGGAACCAGGGGAGAGAACCAGCGTGAACGGGCATACAGAACCGCGCATCAGACATGATTGGACCGTGGCCGAGGCCCTTGAGCTGCTGTCGCAGCCCTTCGCCGACCTGCTGCACCGGGCGCAGACCATCCATCGGCAGTGTTTCGACCCCAATGCGGTGCAGGTGAGCCAGCTGCTCTCCATCAAGACCGGCGCCTGTCCCGAGGACTGCAAGTACTGCCCGCAGAGCAACCGCTACGATACCGGCCTCGACCAGGAGAAACTGCTGGAGGTCGACAAGGTGCTGGCCGAGGCCCGCGCGGCGCGCGACGCCGGCGCCACCCGCTTCTGCATGGGCGCGGCCTGGCGCTCACCGAAGTCCAGGGACATGCCCTACGTGCTGGCGATGGTCAAGGGGGTCAAGGACCTGGGCATGGAGACGTGCATGACGCTCGGCATGCTGACTGCTGAGCAGGCGCACGAGCTGGGCGAAGCCGGCCTGGACTACTACAACCACAACCTCGACACGTCCCCGGAGTTCTACGCTGAGATCATCACCACGCGCCGCTACAGCGACCGCCTCGACACGCTCGCCAGCGTGCGCGCGGCCGGCATCAAGGTGTGCAGCGGGGGTATCCTCGGCATGGGCGAGAGCCTGCGCGACCGTGCCGGACTGCTGGCGCAGCTGGCCAACCTGCCCGAACACCCCCAGAGCGTCCCCATCAATATGCTGGTCAAGGTTGCCGGCACGCCGCTGGCGCAGGAGGCAGCGCTCGACCCCATCGACTTCGTGCGCACCATCGCTGCCGCCCGCATCATGATGCCACGCTCGCACGTGCGCCTGTCGGCCGGGCGCGAGCAGATGGACGATGCCACCCAGGCGCTGGCGTTTCTCGCCGGGGCCAATTCCATCTTCTACGGCGAAAAGCTGCTGACCACCGGCAATCCCGGCGTCGACAAGGACCGGGAGCTGTTCCGGCGCCTTGGCATCGTCGCCGAGGGCAGCCACGGGGAGCCGCACGCCGCGCCGTGCCCGCAGCCGGATGCCGACCTGTTCTACGATGCGGCAGGCGTCTGAGCCCGCGCCCGACGTGGATTGGGACAGCCACCTGAGGCAGGCGCTGCAGCAGCGGGCAGAGGCGGCGTTGTACCGGCACCGCCGCACGCTGGACTCGGCGCAGGGCGTCCACATCGTCGTCGATGGCCAGCCCTGCCTGAATTTCTCCAGCAACGACTACCTGGGGCTGGCCAGCCACCCCGAGGTCGTAGCGGCCGCGGTCGAGGCGGCCGGGCGTTATGGCCTCGGCAGCGGCGCCTCGCACCTGGTCTGCGGCCACGGCCGCGAACATGACGCGCTGGAGCAGGAGCTGGCGGCCTTTACCGGGCGCGAGCGGGCGCTGCTGTTTTCCACCGGCTACATGGCCAATCAGGGTGTGATCGGCGCGCTGGTGGGCAAGGGCGACCAGCTGCTGCAGGACAGGCTCAATCACGCCTCACTGCTGGATGCCGGGCTGCTGTGCGGTGCCCGCATGCAGCGCTTCGGGCACAATGATACGGCGCAGCTGGCACGGCGCCTGGCGGCGTTGCCCGCCGCAGCGCGCACGCTGATCGCGGTGGAGGGCGTCTACAGCATGGACGGCGACTGCGCTCCTCTGGCGGCAATGGCGGACCTTGCCCGTGAGTTCGGCGCGCTGCTCATGGTCGATGACGCGCACGGCTTTGGCGTGCTCGGCCAGCGCGGTGCCGGCGCCACGGAGCACTGGTCGCTGAGCCAGGCGCAGGTGCCCGTGCTGATGGGGACGCTGGGCAAGGCCTTGGGCACTTTCGGCGCCTTCGTGGCAGGCAGTGACGCCCTGATCGAAACGCTGATACAGCGGTCGCGCAGTTACATCTACACCACCGCGTTGCCGCCGGCGGTGGCCGCCGCGAGCCGGGCCGCCCTGCGGCTGGTGGCGGCGGAGCCCTGGCGCCGCGCCCAGCTGCAGGCCCTGCAGCGGCGTCTGCGCAGCGGTCTGGAGCGCCTGCCCTGGCCGCTGCTGCCCAGCGCCACGCCCATTCAGCCGGTGCTGGTGGGCAGCGCCGAGGCCGCGCTGACGCTCAGCGCCGGTCTGCAGCGGCAGGCCATCTACGTGCCGGCGATACGGCCTCCGACAGTGCCCGCCGGCGGTGCGCGGCTGCGCATTACCCTCAGCGCCGCGCACAGCGAGCGCGATGTCGACCGGCTGCTGGCGGCGCTGGCGGGGTTGTGTCCGTGAGCGCCGCGCTGTCGCTGCAGCCCCTGCGGTTGCAGACCATGGCGACCGGGTCTGTGGGCGATGCCATCGGCGACGTCGTCCTGCTGCATGGCTGGGGTACCGACAGCCGCGTGTGGCAGCACCTGGTGCCGCTGCTGCGCCCGCGCTGCCGCGTGCACCTGCTCGACCTGCCGGGTTTCGGTGGTAACCGTGACGTCAATCTCTGGCGCGACGAGCCGGCGCTGCTGGCGGCGCTGGCCGCCGTGCTGCCGGCGACGGCCCATCTGGTGGGGTGGTCGCTGGGCGGCAACGTCGCGCTGGCCTATGCGCGGCGCTACCCGCTGCGGGTGCGCTCGCTGAGCCTGATCGCGACCAATCCGGCCTTTGTCGCCAGGGACGGCTGGCCCTGCGCCATGCCCGAGGAGATTTTTACCGGCTTTGCGCAGCTGCTCGCAGCACAGCCCGCCAGGGCGCTGCAGCGCTTCGCGCAACTGCAGTGCCATGGAGACGGTCACGGCCGGCGCCTGGCGCTGTGCCTGCGCGAGCTGCCCGGTGGCCCCCTGCAGTTCGACCGCGGCGCGGTGCGCGATGCGCTGGAATTCCTGCGGCGGGTGGATCAGCGCGCCTACCGCGCGCAGAGCGCGCCGCTCTACATCCTGGGCGAGGCCGACGCCCTGGTCCCCGCCAGCGTGGCCGCGCAGCTGCCGTGTGTGCGGGTGCTGCCCCAGACCGCGCACCTGCCCATGCTGACGCAGCCTCAAGCGCTGGCGGAGCTGCTGTTCGGCCACATGGCGCGCCCTGAGCCAGCGGGTCCCGGTCAGCAGAAGGCGCGGATCGCCCAATCTTTCAGCGCGGCGGCTGCCAGCTACGATGGCGTCGCCGCGCTGCAGCGCCAGGTGGGCGCCGATCTGCTGGCCCGGCTGGAGCCGCCGGTCAGCGCGGGCCCGGCGCTCGATCTGGGCTGCGGCACCGGCTATTTTCTGCCCCGGCTGCAGCAGGCAGTGCCGGCCTGCGAATGGCTTGGCGGCGACCTCGCCGAGGGCATGCTGCGCTATGCGCGCGGCGCCAGGGGCCTGGGCGGGGTACCGCTGCTGGCGCTCGATGCGGAGCGGCTGCCGCTGGCGGATGCGTGCCTGGCGGGCATCTACTCCAACCTGGCGGTGCAGTGGTGCCAGGATCTGGACGGGCTCTTCGCCGAGGCGCACCGGGTGCTGCGGCCCGGCGGCTGGTGCGCACTGTCGACGCTGCTCGAGGGCACCCTCGCGGAACTGCGCGCGTCCTGGCGCAGCGTGGACGACCGCGAGCACGTCAACCGCTTTCTGGGTGACCGTGAGTGGCGCAGCGCGGCCGAGCGCGCCGGACTGCGACCACTGGTCTGGCGCCAGGAGACGCGCGTGACCTACTACGCGGAGCTGGCCGAACTCGTGCACGAGCTGAAGGCGCTGGGCGCGCACAACCTCAACGAGGGTCGCCCCGGCGGCTTGACCGGCAAGGGCCGCTGGCGCGCGCTGCGCAGCGCCTATGAGGCGTGTCGGCAGCGGCAGGGCCTGCCCGCCAGCTGGCAGGTGCTGTACGCGGTGCTCGTGCGTGACTGACGCCTATTTTATCGCCGGCACCGACACCGACGTCGGCAAGACGCTCGTCACGGCGGCCCTGCTCTGTGCGCTGCGTGCCGCCGGGCGGACCAGCGCGGCCGTCAAGCCCGTGGCCGCCGGTGCCCGGCTGACCGCGCAGGGCTGGCGCAACGAGGATGGCGAGATTCTGCAGCGCTGGCAGAGCGCGGGCCTGAGCTATGGTCAGGTCAATCCGGTCGTGCTGCGCGACCCGGTGTCGCCCCACATCGCGGCCCGCAACGATGGCCGCAGGATCACCGTTGCGCAGCTCGAGCAGCATTGCCGCGCCGTCATGCGGCAGCCGCTCGACGTCGTTCTGATCGAGGGGGCCGGCGGCTGGCGCGTGCCCGTCAACGAACGCGAATACCTGTCCGCGCTGCCGTGGCGGCTCGATATCCCGGTGATTCTGGTGGTGGGGCTCAAGCTGGGCTGTCTCAACCACGCGCTGCTGACGGCCGAGGCCATCGCCCGCGATGGCCTGACGCTGGTGGGCTGGGTGGCCAACCAGGTCGACCCCCAAATGGCCGCGGTGCAGTCCAACCTCGATACCCTGCGGGCGCGCCTGCCGGGGACCTGCCTGGGCGCGATACCGTGGCTGCCGGCGGCGGCCCCGGATGCGGCCGCGCGCTATCTGCAGCCCTTGCCAAAAAATAATTGACAGATAAAGAGTTAGCGATTTACCTGGCAGGTAATTGAACAATCCACCGATGCCGTCAGAATTGATGCGGGATAACCGTGTCTGCAATGGCGCGTTGCGCTGCAGGTCCAAAGGTCTGAATCGCCGCGTAATTAACGCAGCGCCAAGCCGTTCGCAGAGCGCAATTGCAGTTTTTTCTAGCGTCGGGAGGTATACATGTCTGAGTACAGAACGCCGTTTCGGGATATGCAGTTTGTCCTGCACGAGCTTTTCAACAGTGAGGAGCACTATGCGGGTCTCGACAGCGCTGAAAAGCTGACCCCGGACCTGCTCAATTCCATCATCGACGGCATGTCGCAGTTCGCGACTGATGTGCTCCATCCCATCAATCTCAGCGGTGACCAGGAGGGTTGCCACTGGTCCCCCGAGGGCGTGACGACGCCGGCGGGCTTCAAGGACGCCTATCGTCAGTACGTTGAAGGCGGCTGGGCCGGGCTGTCCGCGGACCCGGCCTACGGCGGCCAGGGCCTGCCCGGTTCGGCCAGCTTCCTGGTGGATGAAATCATGGGCACGGCGAACTGGTCGTGGTGCATGTATCCGGGGCTGAGCAAGGCCGCGACGCGGCTGCTGTCCGCAGCGGGCAGCGAGCAGCAGAAGCAGCTCTACCTCACCCACCTGGTGTCCGGCGAGTGGAGCGGGACGATGTGCCTGACCGAGCCACACTGCGGCTCGGATGTCGGCATCCTGAAGACCAAGGCGGAGCCGAGCGCCGATGGCAGCTACAGCATTACCGGTACCAAGATCTTCATCAGCGCCGGCGAGCACGATCTGACCGACAATATCCTGCACATGGTGCTGGCGCGGGTCAAAGGTGCGCCCAATGGCTCCAGAGGCATTTCGCTGTTTCTGGTGCCCAAATTCAACGTCAACGACGATGGCAGCCTCGGTGAGCGCAACGGCGTGCACTGCGGGTCGATAGAGCACAAGATGGGCATCAAGGGTTCGGCCACCGCGGTGCTGAATTTCGATGGCGCCAAGGGCTTCCTGATCGGCAAGGAGAACGAAGGCCTGCATCATATGTTCATCATGATGAACGCAGCCCGCGTCGGCACCGCCATGCAGGGATTGTGCGTGGCCGAGTCCACGATTCAGCGCTCGGTGGACTACGCCCGCGAAAGGCTGCAGATGCGCTCTCTCAGTGGCCCCAAGAATCCGGAAGGCCCGGCCGATCCGATCATCGTGCACCCCGACGTGCGCCGCATGCTGCTCACGCAGAAGGCGTTTGCGGAGGGCAGCCGCGCGTTTCTGTACTGGCTGGTCATGCAGGTCGACAATACCATGTACGGCAGCGATGAACAGAAGGCGCAATCGCACATGCTGCTGGAGCTGTTGACGCCGGTGGCCAAGGCCTTTGTCACCGAAGCAGGGCTGGAGTGTGCCAACCTTGCCGTGCAGGTGTATGGCGGCCATGGCTATATCCAGGAGCACGGCGTCGAGCAGATACTGCGCGATGCCCGCATCGCCACGGTCTATGAGGGTACTACCGGTATTCAGGCGCTGGACTTGCTGGGCCGCAAGGTGCTGGGTACCGGGGGCGAGACGCTGAAGGGCTTCGCCAAGGTGCTCAACGCGTTCTGTCAGGCACACAAGGATGACGACAACCTGTCTGCGATGGTCGCCCGCCTCACAGAGTTGAGCAAGGAGTTGGGCGAGCTGACCATGTTGGTCGGGGCCGCGGCGATGAATGATCCGGAGGAGGTCGGAGCGGCATCGGTCGATTACCTGATGTACAGCGGCTATCTGGTGCTGGCCTGGTTCTGGGCGCAGATGGCGGAGGTGGCGCATCGCCAGCTGGCCGCAGGAGCCGGTGACCCGAATTTCTACACCGCCAAACTCCAGACCGCCCGCTTTTACTACGAGCGCATTCTGCCCCGCACGCTGGCACACGCGGCAGCGGTGCGGTCCGGCGCGGCCAACGTCATGGATATGGCGGCCGAGAACTTCTATCTGGGATAGGGCGCTTGCCAGCTTCGGAGCGTCCGCTACACTAGGCGCTCCGGATGCAAGAGGTGGACCATGGCTGACAAAGAACGATTGTCCGATGAGGACATGCAACGGGTCGAACAGTTCCTGCGCAGCGGCTACAACGACACGCCGCGCAAGCCTTTTCGGCCCCTGCTGCTGATGGTGGTGCTCACCGCCGTCGTCGCCGCCTTGAGTTCCCTGAGCCTGTGGATCGCCCGCCTGAACGGCGTCTATTGACGCCACCCCACCGCGGCGGTACCTGACTAGAACGTCAGCCGCATGCGCAACGCCAGGCCAATGCCCAGGGTGTCGATATCGTAGCGGAACGGCCGCGTTGCAAGGCGTTGTGCTGATGCGCCAAGGGCCAGCCGTTCGATCATGGCTTTGATCGGTATCGTGACGGGCTCCGTGCCGCTGAGCCGCGGGTTGGCGTAGTGCCCGGACATGTCCTGGTGCACACCCTGAGCCAGGTCCTGCTCTCCCAGCGCCGCTGGCGAGGCGGCGATCAGCGCTATCAGCGAGAGTGCCGGCGCCAGCGGAAGGTTCCTTAGCGAGCTTTGCCTGCCGTGCCTGTCCATTGTAAGCCTCCGGCGCCATTGCCATGGGTTAGACTTTCAGCATACCAAACCAGCGGCCGGAGGCTATCGGCACCCTCCGTTTGTGCGAAGTCATGCCGTCCCGCTGAAGGAAATGTGATGGGATCATTGTTCCGGGGGACGGCTCGTCGTGTTGCAATAGCGATGCAAGACCTGTTCAGATTGGCCGAGTAATCTGCTATAGTCCGCAGCGCGCTGAAAATTGAAGTATCGGAGTGTAGCTCAGCTTGGTAGAGCACTGTCTTCGGGAGGCAGGGGCCGGAGGTTCAAATCCTCTCACTCCGACCAAATAACCTTATAAAACAATGACTTGCAATGAGTCGTTGCGCGCTTTTTCGTTATTGGTCGCTTTATCCTCGATTTGGTACACAGCTTGGTACACACATCGAAGTGTGTGGCAGCCCGCTGTGCTGACCGCTTGTCATGCCCCCCGCCGCACCATATTGATCGCTGAACCCGTCAGGTCGTCTCCGACGCCTGATCATCTGAGCTTTGGCAGGCGGCACCAATTGATTTAGATCAAAAGCATCCGCATAACCATAAAATATGTATGACTTTTAATGAAGCCAAGCTCGCTCAATCCTGTAGAATCCCGCCGGCTTGCGAAAGTCCTTGCTAATTTAACCCTGGCTAACGCAGCCGCGACGCAGACGCCTCGCCGATCTCATTGAGTGCGGTGAGGGCGTCGGCGCAGCGCCTTTATTCTGCAGATGGAGATTTCTCATGAAGAGCCAATTAGCAGTTGCAGCCACATCCTTTCTGCTCGTCGGGCCTGTACTGGCTGATAAGGCAGGCCCCTACGTCGGCCTGGGCGTAACCTCCAACGTCTACGGCAGTTCCGGCGACGATGACTTCGATAGTCTGTTCGAGGACGAGCGGGTCACCGGCTGGCGCCTGGAAGGCGGTTACATCTGGGACCTGGGTAAGCCCGGAGGTTTTCACCTGGGCGTGGTCGGAGCCTATAACGATTTCGGCAAGGCCACCATTGAGGAGTACTACTGTAGTGTCTGTAAGGCGGAACTGAGCGTCCAAGCGCAGGCGCTGTCCGTGCTGCTGGTCATCGAGCAGGAGATCGCGTCCTGGGTGGACTTCGTGTTCAAAGTGGGACCGTCTGCTGTAGCCTATGATGTTGAATTGGACTGATTATTATATCGGTGGCTATTATCAGGACTCCGAGAGCTCAACCGAGCCGGGTGCAACCGCGGTGATTGGCTTTACCTTCTTCCCGACCGAGTTCCTGGCCATCGAACTGGCCAGCCAAGGCACCGCGTTTGTCTATGACTATGCCTATGGTGGCGATGAGGTCTACACGGCATCGAGCCTGTCACTGTCCCTCCAGTACCGCTTCTGACGTGCGCTCAAGGGTGGTGCTGCTCGCTCAGTGCCGCCCGGAAACCCTCCTGAATCAGCGCTGCTCAGATCACTCATGTCCGCGTAGGAAGCGGATGGTGGTGGTGTCGGGATTGTCGATCGAACTTCGCCCCTGCAGTCGCGCATCCCCAGTAACTGCGCCGCCGTGGATGCAGCGGGAGCAAGAGAACAGCTAGTTCCCCCGTCAGTCCCGAAGCAGGATTGCCTCTGGTACCTATCCGGGTATCACTGCGCTGGCACCAGTCCCTGATCCGTGATCCGGGTTCGCGGCGATGACGGGGACAATGCGGACCCTGCCGGGTCGCCGTCGAGGGTGCGGGGAGCGGGTCCGTGTCCGCGGTCGATGGGGTTTTGTCCGGGGTCTGTCCGGGTGAAAGTCGGCTGCAGCCCGCATAGGTCCTTGATGTCCGGGTTGTCCGGGTTATTTTATAGAGAGATAATTTAACTGTAATACAGCCCACCAATACTTCGGACAGTTTTTGAGCTTTTGCAGCTAAATCAATGACTTGCATTTTCGAGCCAATATCCGCAACTCGTTGAAAATAACGTGATTATGCGAAAACTGTCCGAACCATTGGCCCACAATACCCCCCCTCTCCTGGTATCCCCGCAGCCGCATCCAAAACAACTCGATTTTACCCGGACAACCCGGACACCCCGGACAAGCCCAGTGAATCCGGGGCCTGCAGCGCTTCTGCGGGGCGCTTTTCAGGCGGACAACCCCAGACATACCCGGACAGCTGCGGGCTATGATCCACCCGCACCCGCACCCGCACCCGCACCCGCACCCGCACCCGCACCCGCACCCGCACCCGCACCCCACAATCTGCCGCCGGCAAATCCCTGATCGCGCCGGTCAGATGCCGGTCGGCATGGTAAAATAGGCAAATATTCGGCCCAGCCCTTCCGGGTTTATAAAAGTACGGGACACACCGGGATCGATAGTGTATAACAGGTTCCATGGAGAGCGCTGCTGACATTACCGCCGACCGATCGTTGCTGCAAAGTTACGATGATGTCCTGGCCAGAAATCCTTTCTCGCAGCAGCAGGTGACGATCAGCAAAGCCGAGCATATAGATCTTATCCATCGCGCACACTATTGGGAAGCACTGCACGCCCAGGTAAAACAAAAGTGTGCGCGACTGGAGGAGGAAAGCCAGCGCAAGGATGCCCGGATCAGAGATCTCATCAACCGGGTCTTCGGCAAGACGAGCGAAAAACAGAGCACGGCAACATCGGAGAAGTCGGAGCCTTCGACGGCCAATCGCCCTCGGGGCCAGCAGCGAGGGAGCCGTGGGCATGGTCGCACCGCGCGCCCGAATTTGCCGGTTCTCAACGAGAAAGTCGACCTGCCGGATGATAAGAAGTGCTGCCCTGAATGCGGCCTATCGCGTTTACCACGGCCGGCCCTGGATGAAACCAGTGACATTATTGAGGTCGAGGTACGGGCCTACATCCGCCGTATTCATCGGCCGGCGTATGCGCGCAATCCGGGCTGCCATTGTTCGGACGTTCCTGCGATTATCACCGCATCGCCGCCCCCTCGCCTGATACCCCGCAGCCCCTACGGGATTGGTTTTTGGGTGGAAGTCTTATTGAGTAAATTTCAGTATTCGCAACCCACCCACCGCCACTTACAAGATCTTAATGACAGGTCCCTGCCGGTTTCACCGGGCACTGTCGCCGGCGGCCTGCAGACTATTGCCCCGCTGTTCAAGCCCATCATGGAAGGCCTCTATCAAAAACAGATGACTGAAGCCCTGTTTCATAATGATGAGACCCGCTGGGAAGTGTTTGTCGAGATGGAGGGCAAGGTTGGCCATCGCTGGTATTTGTGGGTGACCAGGTCACAATCGGCGATCTACTTTGTCCTCGACGCCAGCCGTAGCGCCGATGTGCCGGGCGCCCATTTTGCCGGATTGCAGGCAGAGCGCGTCATCATTGTCTGCGACCGCTACAGCGCCTACAAAAAACTGGCCCGGTTAACCGATGCGATCTTGTTGGCATTTTGCTGGGCCCATGTGCGTAGGGATTACCTCGATGCCGGTCGCAGTTACAAAGCACTCGAACCTTGGGCGCTGGACTGGAAAGCACGGATCGGCGAACTCTACCATCGCAATCACTTGCGTCTTGAGCATTGGGACAGTGAACGCCCACTCGACCAACAAAGTGAGAGCTTTGACCAGCACCATCAAGCCGTGCAGGAAACCCTGCAGGGGATGCTCGAAGAAGCCACCCGCCTCAGCGAGGACGATCAAGAACGGCTGGACGAGACGACACTCGCATTGTCACGCAGCGCTCGCAAGCAACAGCGCAAGGTCTGCAAAAGCTTGCTCACGCATTGGTCTGGCCTGACGCTGTTTATGGAAAACCCCGAGGTTCCCCTGGATAATAACCTGGCGGAAAATACCATTCGCGGCCCGGTCACCGGGCGCAAGAATTATTATGGTTCGGGGAGTTTGTGGAGCGCCCTCCTTGCGGCCTCAGCCTTTTCTATATTCAAGACCCTGGGCTTATGGCGCATCAACACCCACCATTGGCTGAGCGCTTATCTTACCGCCTGCGCCGAGAACGGCGGCGAGCCTCCCGCCGATATCACGCCCTGGTTGCCCTGGTCGATGGACCAGGCCCGACGCGATGAACTGGCCCGTCCACCACCCACCCGCTTGTCGCCAGCCACCCCGGATACCTCGTGAGCGTCCGCTATTGCGGTCGTGACTTCAGCGACGAAGAGCTCACCCAAATCCGCCGCCTGATTGCCGAGCATCCGACATGTCATCGCGCACAGCTGTCGCGGATGACCTGCCAGGCTCTGCAGTGGTACAAGCCCGATGGCGGACTCAAAGCGATGTCCGCACGGGTCGCGATGCTGCGCATGCAGGACGATGGGTTGATTAGCTTGCCACCGCCACGTCGCACACGCCCCGACCCAACCGTTCACCTGACGGATCGCACCGCACCCGGCACACCCATTGCACGACCTGCCGGCGCACTCAGGCCGTTGACCATGCAGCGCGTCCAATGTAAACCGGAATCGCAACTGTGGAACGAGTATATCGAACGTTACCACTACCTTGGCCACAAGCCCTTGCCTGGGGCTCAGCTGCGCTACTTGATCTACGCCGATAATCAGCTCATCGCATTGCTTGGCTTCGGCGCAGCCGCCTGGCAAACCGCGCCCCGTGACCGCTATATTGGTTGGGACCATGAGCAGCGCAAAAAGAACCTCCACCTCATCATCAACAATGCACGATTCCTGATTCTGCCCTGGGTACAATCAAAGAATCTCGCCTCGATGATACTGGCCATGGCTGCCAAGCGTCTGCCTGATGACTGGCAAGCGCAATACGCTTATCGGCCGGTATTGATGGAGAGCTTTGTTGAGAAACCCCGCTTTGAAGGAACCTGCTACAAAGCCGCTAACTGGCGTTATCTCGGGCAAACCAAGGGGCGTGGCAAGCTCGGTCCAGCCGGTAAACAGAGCGTGCCAATCAAAGACTTATGGGTCTACCCCCTGAATACGGCCTTCAAGGATCGGCTAACTGATTGATTCTTGGGGGTAGGGGCAGTCCGAATGTTCACTAAAATAGCGATGTATCCTATTGTAATTAAAGGGGATTATCATGAGCATCAACGCCGCGCGGCAGCGCTTCATCGACGAATATCTGGCGGCGCCGGCCAACGTCGCCGAGGCCGCGCGCCGGGCCGGCTACTCGCCGCGCCGCGCCAAGGAGACGGCCTGCGAGCTGCTCAAGCTGCCGGCGGTGCGGGAGCGCGTGGCCGCCGGCCAGGCCGCGATCCGCGGGCAGCGGTCACTGGACCGGGACCGGCTCAGCGAGCGCCTGCTGGCGCTGTGCCAGTCCGAGAACGCCACCGGCCTCGAGGTCGTGCGCGCGGTCAGGCAGCTGGCGCTGCTGCATGGCCTGTACCCGTGTCAGTGCGCCGTGAGGAAGGCGCCAGGGCGCGCTCAGGGGCCGTTTGCGCGGGAGGTCGCGGCATGACTGAAGTCCCGCAAGCGCCGCCGCGCAAGCAGTCAGCGTTCGACAACGCCGGCCAGACCGTATTGATCTATGCTATCTGCCTGTCGCCGCTAGCGCTGTTTGTGGCAATGGTGTCGCCGTTCCTGCCCACGGAGTACGACGCTTCTGGCAACCTCCAGTATGACTTCCTGGGCGGCTTGGTGCCGTCGTTGGAGCACTATCTGGTGGTAGTCTATTTCTTTGTGGCCAGCGGCCACTGGATTTGCGGCCTCTTCGGCGCTGCCCGGCAACGCCGGCAGGAGGCGGGCGTGCCCTGAGCGAGCCATCGCGGCCCGGGGGCGAGGCAGCGGGTAGCGGTTCCGTACCCCGTACCCCGTACCTCGGACACGGGTGCGGGTCACGGGCCCTCGGGATGGGCTGCCCGGTACTCCCGCCAGAGCAGGAACAGGGTGACGGACTTCTGCTTGAGCCCCTGGTGGATAACCAGCCAGTCAGGAATGCCGCGGAGCTGGGCCGGCAATTCCGGTGGTGGCGCGAACAGCAGCCGTTCCAGACGGGCATCGTCCAAATCGGCCGGCAGGGGCCAGCGCACCCCGGCCTCTTGGGCCCGGCGCAGGTATTCAGCGACGGTGGGGCGGCCAATGCCGCTGCTGGTCGCAATCTGGCGATTGCTCATTCCCTTGCCCCATTTGAGGCGCAGGACTTCTTTGATTTTACGCATGGATAACCTCTTGGCAGGCATCTGATCCCCTCCGGTTGGAAAGGGGCTGAATACCGGTTAGTTATCCCGCGTCGGTTGGCTCCGAGGGAAGATCTCAGGCGCTCTGCCGGGGTGGCAGCTTTGCCGTGGAATCAGTGGCAGCATTCGCGTGGAATGGGTGGCAGGCTTCGTCTGGAATCAGTGGCAGGCTTGGTCTGGAATATGCAACACCGCCGGTCGAAAGACATAGCGACAAAGCCGTTGCAGTTCGTCGCACTGATTGCGTCTCTGTCGATACCGCGGCATAAAGCGACTCCAGACAGCGCCAGGCCTTCCCCGATTTGCGAACACGCTCCCATTTCCAAGTGTCAGCGCTCAATCGGCTGATTCGTTTTCTATATTTCTGCAAGCAGAGCTGTATGCCTCAAATCGGGAATTCCAACAGGAAAACAAAGGGAACTTGGGAAATGATTGCCGGCGACTAGATACGCCGGCGTGCGAAGTTGTAGGCGGGGAGGAAGGTGCCAGTGTTCGGTATTTCAGCGTCCGGATCGCTCGAGAGGAATGCCGGCAACGGCGATGCAGCCGCCTCGTTGCAACCAAACGTCCTGGGACCCTTTAATGATTGCGAAGCGCGATGGCCGGCAAGCTGGCAAATGCGCGGCACTCAGGTGCCAGGCTTTTGCGCGGGCACGCGAGTCTATCGAAAATTCTATGACGCCGGCGAGTTGATAGACCGCGGCGTGCAGCGACTCTTCGGCGTCACGGGTTCGAGGGTGGTCCGGTGGCAGGAGAGGCTCACTCATCGGATCGGAAACGTTAGGTTGTCGAGTCGACGTCACGCTCTCATCACCAAGGAGCAGATAGCCAGCGTTGGCAGCCATCTTCTGCCCGGTGATCTCCTCCTGGAGCGCCAGGAATTCTTTATTTCCAACCTGGCAATGCCAGGCTTCTGGAAACACTCGGCCATTCACGTAGGGACACCATCCCTTCGACGCCAGTATTTCGACTGTCCTGAGGTGGCTGCCTGGGTTCGCCTGCAAGGCACGAAGAGCGGATGTCTCGAGGATTTGCTGAGGCAGCGAGACCCGGGGACCTATGAGCAATGCCTGCTTTTCCGCGATGGGAGGCCGGTTCGCATCCTCGAGTCGCTCGGTAGCGGAGTCACGTTCACGAGCCTCGAATACACTTCCGCCGTCGACTCGCTCGCCGTGCTCAGGCCCAGGCTCACAAAACTGGCCAAGGCCCAAGCGCTGGCAAACGCGTTCTCCTTTGTGGGGCGCCCCTACGACTACCGCTTCGATTTTGCGACGGACGACAGCCTGATCTGCAGCGAGCTCGTCTACAAGTCCTTTCACTCCCGCGCGGGTCAGGAAGGCCTTGGGCTTGCGGTGCGGGAGATTTCCGGAAAGTTCGCCATGCCCACCAACGATATCGCCCGCTTCTATGCCCAGCGCAATGCCAGTTCCAAACAGGAATTGGACCTCGTCGAATTTCTCGACGGCAACGTGTTAGCCGAAGTTGCAGTGCAGTCGCCACCTTCGCACTTTCTCGAAAGCTGGAAGCGTCACCCGTGGCGACCGTCCTTCCCCGCCAACCCCGTTGAACTGCCAGCCCTGGAGTGCCAGATACCATGAGAGACGCCTTTCCCCGCTTTACGTGTCCTGTCGTCAGACCGGGGGACGGGCGGTCCTACCGCCTCGCCCAGTACCAGTATGCGTCGACATCCCAACCCACGGAGCTGATGTCGCCGGGAGCGATCATCTCTCCGAGGGGCGCCAGCGCCGACGAGGATGTCTTTCGAGCTCTTGCCTATGCCCGGGATCGTGGCATAGCGGTGGCCGTCCGCACGGGAGGCCATTGCTACGCGGGCACATCTTCGACGAGCGGGAAAAACATCCAGCTCGACCTGAGCCAGTCCTACACCGACTGGCGCTACGACGAGAACACGGGACTCATTCGCTGTGGTGTGAGCCGGACATTGCACGACTTCAAGTTGCGTCTCGCGCGACATCGACGCGCCGACGGCACCCCCGATCACCTCTTTATGCCCGTCGGGCAATGCTACGCCGTGAACCTGGGCGGTCACTGTATGACGGGCGGCGTGGGCCAGCTGACCCGTGCCTTCGGCATGCTCGCTGACCACGTCATCACTGCGGACGTCATTGTTGCGGACGGGAGTCGCAGGTGTATCGGTCCCGCGAGCGAGAGCGAGCAAGACCGGGCGCTGTTCTGGGCCATGTTCGGCGGGGGGCCGGGAGACTACGCCATACTCACCCACATCACCTTCAGGCCGCTGCGGGATGCCGATCATGCCTACGCAAGGGGCTTTCGGCGAGTCATACCCTACGATCCCCGGGTGGACACGGAAAAGCTGGTGCAACTCATCGACCTGGCGGTCAAATTCCAACACGCACCCCAGGACTACGACCTGTGTATCAGCGCCGGGTCGGGCGAAACCGGCTTCTTTGGGCATCGTCTGGGCGTGACCAATCGGGACGCCTTCATGTCAGCCTTTCATGCGCCTGATCGCCCCTGGTTTGTGGCCAACAAGAGCTCGCCAGCCGCGGGTCTCGCGGTATTTTTCCAATATTCGAATCTCGATGGCCAGCCCGACTCCTACGATCCGTCGTGGGTCGAAGCGATTCGCAGCGCCTTGTCCCGGGGCGGCAGGGGGAGTGTGTTTCACCGCTTCAAGGCGCGCGGCGCGGAACTCCTGAGCCGCACGCCCTTGCTGCCCGAAGCGCGGAACATCGACGATGACCTGCCCCGCCCCATCTCGGAGATGATCACCAGGCACTGGGCTTTCGGCGGCGTGCGGGAGTACAGCTATCCGTTCATCAAGAATGACGCCATCACCCGGCAAGAGACCGGCCCCGGCTTCTCGCGATGGGCTGCAGAGCGCATGAACGAACTCTTCAGGAGCAAGGCTGACGGGCTGATGGCGTCCATGCAGATCCAGCAATTCGGCGGCGCGGACTCAGGAAAAGTCAAACATGGAGCGCGCGGCGAGACCTCCTACCATTGGCGGGACGGAATGGTTGTGGGGCTCAACGTCTTCTACGACCCGTCGGTGGCGGGCGCCCCCGACAAGGCAAGAGCCTGGCAACAGCGGATCGACGAAGAGGGCACGGGCGATCGACCCGGCTACACCTCACCCGCGATGTACCGCTGGTTCAGCTTTCCCACTGGCAGTCAGGTGATGTCCGAAGTCTGGCCCGCCTATTTCACGGAGGAGAACTACATACAATGCAGAGACGTCAAGCGAAGGGTCGACCCCTGGGGTGTCTTCAGCGCGACGCCTTTTTCCATCGGCTTTGACCTCCCCCGCGAGCGTGAGGCCACCGAAGTCGAACAGTACCCGAACAGCGCTGCGGCTGACCAACCGGAGCGCAACACGCCCCCCAGAGCAGCAGCGATCGCCAGTTTGGCAGTTTTGGAAGACGCCTAGACCGCCGATGACAACAGGAGGCACACCAGTGCTTGCCATATTCTTACTTTCGAGCTGTTTCATTGGTGGACTGGTCAGCGCAACGGCGCTTTGGAGCGCGCGGCAACGCGCCCGCCGAGGCGCACTCGCCGCGCTGCCCAGACCCGCCGCGCACCACCGACTACCCGAACTGCCCTCTTTCCAGGGCAGCGTTTTCCTGCCGGATCACCCGCGCTACGACAAAGCACGCTACCAGTACGCGACGACGTCCTATCCACCGGGAGATATGTCCCCGGGAGCCATCGTGCGGCCGCGACACCCCGACGCTGACGCCGATGTGCGGGCCGTGCTCGCCTATGCCAAGGCAAAGGGCGTCCGTGTGGCGGTGCGAACGGGAGGCCACGCCTACAACGGGACCTCGTCCTGTGGCCCCGACGCACTGCAGCTCGACCTGCGCGAGGCGTACCGGGACTGGGACTACGACTCCGAGGCAGGCACAGTTCGCATGGGAGTCAGCTTCAGCCTCAAAGAGATGTATGCACGCCTGCGCGCCATCGAAACCTCCCCCGGATACTCCCTGTTTCTCCCGATTGGCCAGTGCTGTGACGTCCATGTAGGGGGACACTGCCAGACAGGAGGCTACGGGCAGCTTGCCCGGGGCTTTGGCCTGCTCGCAGACTTCATCCTCTCTGCGGAAATCATCACCGCTGACGGTGAGAAGCGCACCATCGCACCTGATGCGGAGGACCCGCTTGATCGCGAGCTGTTCTGGGCAGTATTTGGTGCCGGACCGGGTAACTTCGGTGTCCTGACCCACATCACAGTCAGGCCCGGTCGGGACGAGGACCACCCGGACTCGCGAGCCTACCGTCGCGTGGTGCCATACGAGAAAGGCAGGGACGCCTGGCTGCTCGTCGAACTCGGGGAGATCGTTCAGGAGTTTGAAAGAGCGCCGCGCGGATACGACATCTGCATCACCTGGTCCTCGGCGGAGGAGCGCTTCTTCGCCAACGTCTTCGGTTTCGGCGGTCAGGCCGACGGCCAGGGCCCGCCGACCAAGAACCTCTCTGCGGCGCCCTATCCCTGCATAGTCGTGTACTTTCAGTACTCGAATCCAGCGGGCGGAGACGAAGTCTACGACCCGTCGTGGTGTCAGCGCATCAAGGACCTGCTCGGGCGGCACAGCCGCACCCTGCCCGGCACACTCTTCTCGGCTTTCGTTTGGTCCGTTCAGGGCGCGCGCGGGAAGCTCCCGGACGATGCCCGCCACACTCCCATCTCGCGCTCGATGTCCCACCTGTGGATGTTCAACGCGACGCGCGAATTCAACTACCCGGTGAAGAAGTACACGGCGTTCACCGACAGGCCCGCCTCGCCGGAGTTCGCCGCCTGGTGCGTAGACTGCGTGGATCCGCTGATGCGGCGCGAGGGAGACGGAATCATGGTCATTCTGCAGTACCTGCAGCTCGGTGGCACGGCCTCCATGCACCGGAAGCACGGTGATTCCTGCAAGACCGCGTTCAGTTGGCGTGATACCGGTTTCGTGGTGGTCATAGACATTTTCTACAATCCCGATCACCCCGGCGCAGAGAACGAGGTCGAAGCGTGGCACCGGAAGATTCTTTCCGAGGGCATGGGGCCCGGCGGCAGGATCTGCGACCATGACCGCCGCTGGATTCTGGTCGCCCTACGGCGAAAAAGACATGCGCGTGGTGTGGAAAAACTATTTCGACTCCCGCGAGAAGTACGAGCGGGCTCTGGCCATCAAACGGCGGATCGACCCTAACAAGGTCTTTACCGCCTCCCCCTTCCACCTCTGCTACGGCGAGCAAGAGGCCACGGTCTCGGCGCCACCGCCCAGGAAGGAAAGGGAGTCCCGCTGTTCGCTGCTGCAATCCGCCTGACATGAGAGTCCGAGTGACGCCTCTGGGGCACGCTACCTGCCTGATAGAGATCGGCTCTCTGCGGCTCATCACCGACCCGATTTTCGACGGGCCGGGAGGTGCGCTGCGTCGCTTTTTCTTTGCGTCGAGCCGGAGGCAACCGCCCCCGATCCTCCCGGAGGATTTACCTTGCATCGATGCCGTGCTCCTCTCCCACGCCCACATCGATCACACGGACAAGTATTCTCTCAGCCGTTTGCCCGAATCGGCGAGGGCGATCTGCCACTGGCGCAATGGAAATCTGCTGAAGCGCTTCCCGGATCGGCGACCGCTGCGCTGGGGCGAAGCTACGATCATCCGTAACGCGCACGGGGACACAGCGAAAGTGACGGCGATACCGGCGGGCCACTACGGTGCCCGCCTCTTACTTGACCGTTGGCGCGGCTACGGGGGCTTCCTCATAGAGATCGATCGGCCGCCGTCCGGCGCAGCGGGTGCCGGCCCCATGACGCTCATGTTTGCCGGTGATACGGCTCTTACCGACGAATACGCGAAGCTCCGGCAACGAAGGGGCGGCCGGGGTGTGGACCTCGCCATCATGCCCATCGGCGGCTATGACCCGTGGATTTGGAACCATTGCTCACCCGAGCAAGCGTGGAAGATGGCCGTGGGGGACCTTGGGGCCGCACGCGTCATGCCGATCCACTATGATGTCTTCCCCCTCTCCCGCGAGCCGGTCGGCGAAGCGATGCAGCGCTTCAGGAATGCGGCCGATGCCGTTGGCGAAGGGTACCGGCTGGTCGGGACGAGAATCGGACACCCCTGTATCGTAGACTGGTAGCAAAGCCTGACGGAAGGCAGCGCGGGCGCGCTGGGCGTTGGACCAGAGCAAGTGATGGCATAACAATTTTTTGCCGATGCAGACGGCCTTTTTGGGCCCGATCAGCTCGCAGTTTGCGTCCGGTTCCTTCCAAAAAGACCCCCTGTCGGTGGGTTGTCTCATCGAGTCCATCAAGGCAGAAGCTCTCGTGGGCACCATGGAAGCCATCGTTCAAGCCGAAGATCCCGGCGCAGCCCTCAAGCCGGCTTTCTGAGGGGGTAAGCAGCGTTTCCAGCCTTTAAATTGCCTATATTTTGATCAATCGCTGCTCAATCGCCGCCGTAGCGAAACGACCGCTTTTCCTCACCATTGAAATGAGGCAAGGTGCCGTTTTCGTTCAGTCTGGAATTCGATCAGTGGAAGTTGTAGGCGAAGAAATCAGAACAGAGGCGATGGATCATCATGGTCTGGTGGCGGCAGTTTGTAAAGAACTCAAAATTGCCGAAAGAATCGACCAGGTACTGTATCAGGAAGATACCGGCCGGGTCGTAACGCCGGGGGAATCGGTCGTCGCGATGATCATCAATGGATTGGGTTTCACCAATCGCCGATTGTACTTGATGGGGCAATTTTTCAAGAACAAGCCGATAGAAAAGCTCATCGCGCCGGGCTTGAGGGCCGAAGATATCACCTACGACGCGCTGGCTGCCACGCTGGATGATATAGGGCAGTATGGCGAGAGCCGACTGTTCGGCGAAGTGGCGCTGGACATTGCACTGGAAAACCAGTTGCTGGGCTCTCTCAACCCGTCAGTTGCATACGCCAGCGCGCCCTGCAATCGTAACTCATTGATTCAAATGCTTTAGTTTGACTTACGCGCCAATCTCTGGATTTCACCCACGGTGAGATCCAGAATCGTTCGAAAAACCCATGAATTTCAGCATATATAAAAAAGGGGGTGGTCAGCTAGCGCCTCCAACCACTATATGTTGTGGTGTTGCCAATCAAAACCATGAGCAATTTCGTGCTCGATTATGGGGTTCGTATTGACAGCCTGTTCAAGTAATCTGAAAAATACCAGTCCACGACAACGTGATGTGCGACGGTTGAATCGGAAAGTAAATTCTTCAAGGTACGATTGCAAATGCTCATTGCCAACAGATCCCTGGTGTGTGCCGAGAATCCATCGTTTGAGAAGACTCGCAATACGGTGAACGCCCGGCATAGAAACGTGTGCAGGATCATCGTTGGATGAAAGTATCTTCTTTTGGTGCACATAACCATTCTGTTGTAGTTCATTGTAGCCACCCCAGCCATCTGTTTGTACAGTCGTACCCGGTGCCACCCCATCACAGACAAATGGAACCAAGCTGTCCCCCGATGCATCAGGAATATGGCGCATCCGAATGCGACCAAACCCCTTTGGCTCTTTGAGCTCAACAGCAATAACAACGATGGCTTTATCAGCACCGCGCCCTCGCTTTCCGCCACGATCGATACCCCCCACAAAGCTCTCATCGATCTCTACAATTCCAGAAAGCTGTTCTCGTTCGCTCCGCACCATGGCAATACGGTACCGATGAAGCATCTTCCATGCTGTACGGTAGCTTGTGCCCAATGTTCTCTGCAGCGTTTTTGCAGATAAGCCATTCTTGGCCGTCGTCATGTGCCATGCAGTTTCAAACCAAGTCGTAAAAGGCGTGCGCGTTTTGTCGAATATTGTACCTCTAGTTGCGGTTGTTTGATGACGACATCGAGGGCAAACCAGTCTCCCACGAGTTTGACGCCACGGCTCCGAAACAGAACTACAGGCCGGGCAGATAAAACCATTCGGCCAACGTAGCTTCACAAGATAGGCGATACAGGATTCCTCATCAGGAAACCACTCCACAAATTCCCGATATATTCGTGGGTAGTCAATCCCTGCTTTTGGGGTTGTCCGTGTTTGCGCTTGATCTCGTAAATCGTTCACCCCTATATCTTGTGCCAGGAGGCGCTAGTTGACCACCCCCTTAAGATCTATATGCTCGGCTTTGCTGATCGTCACCTGCTGCTGCGAGAAAGGATTTCTGGCCAGGACATCATCGCAACTTTGCAGCAACGATCGGTCGGCGGTAATGTCAGCAGCGCTCTCCATGGAACCTGTTATACACTATCGATCCCGGTGTGTACACCGTACTTTTATAAACCCGGAAGGGCTGGGCCGAATATTTACGGCAAGCTCGGCTTAACCCATTGATATAATGGGCGTTACGCCAATAACGCTTCGGAAGAAGCTAAACCGAGCTTGCCCATGAGCCATTCTACCCCAGAGCAATTGTCGTTTTCTCCTGTCAATGGCTTTACCGTCCGAGGCGATTTCAGCGGTGGTGCACTGTCTTCCGACTTCGGGCCCATGATCCTGCGCGGGGTCGACCAACAAACGGGTTTGATTCGGCAATTGAGTGCTGCTATCCGGGATCAGCGGCACCCCTCCTATATCGATCATCCCCTTGAGGACTTGCTGCGGCAACGCATCTTTCAGGTCGCCTGTGGCTACGAAGACGCCAACGACGCCAATGCGCTCCGCCAGGACCCGTTGTTCAAGCTAGGACTTGAGCGCACACCCCTGGATGCTGATCAGGACCTGGCCAGAGGCCCCACCTTTTCACGTCTGGAAAACGCGGTGACAGTGCGCGACCTGTACCGTATGGCCCGGGTTTTTGTCGATCAGTTCATTGCCAGCTACACCGAACCGCCCGAGTTGATGGTGCTGGACATGGACCACTCGGAGGACCCCGCCCACGGGCGTGTGGTGCAGTACAAAGACCGCATCAAGCTGCAGCTGCCTTGCCATTGCCCCGTCAAGCACCTCCTGCATCGCGTGACAGCGATCCTCTACCAAGTCGAAGCGCCTACCTGGAATACCAGCTGACCCTGGAAACGGCCCGCCCTTCCCCCTCTATCAGTCACACACCTGAGCGCAGGAGGGCTGACCTTGGCTTGCGTCCGAGAATTGATCATTTTTTAGCCGGAAAGCCTGGTAAGACCGCCCCACCCAGAGCGAACTTCGGCACTTTACAACTCGTCGAAGCAGGAAAGCGAGCTGCGACGATCACGATTTGGGTTCGCCAAATGGTTGAGCAGGCCGTTTATGAAATGATCGGGTTAGGTTCATAATTCCCCTAAACTGCTGGCAACTTGCCAAAAAGTAGTCACTTATATAAAATGACATCAATGAATGCATTTATAGTAGGTGATGCCATGGCAACTCTGACAGTTCGTAATTTGCCCGACGAGGTCCATCGCGCGTTACGTGTGCTCGCTGCAGGCCACGGTCGCAGCACTGAAGCCGAGGTGCGCGCCATACTGGAAGATGCGGTAAGACCCGAAGGGCGACTGAAGCTAGGTTCCTTGCTGGCGGATATTGGTCAACAGGCTCGACTAACCGACGAAGAAGCGGAGTTGATGACTCGGCGTGACCAATCCCTGCCTAGCCCGGTAAGTTTCGAATGATCCTGATCGATACCAATGTCATCTCAGAACCGCTGCGTGCGGCGCCGGAACCCAAGGTTGTCGAGTGGCTCGACATGCAACCACTGGAAACGCTCTATCTTTCGGTGATAACAATCGCTGAGCTGCGTTTCGGCGTAGCGCGGTTACCGGCTGGGAAGCGACGGAATACTTTGCTGGAACGACTGGAAACCCAAGTCATTCCATCGTTCGCTGGACGCGTGCTTACCTTCGATCTCGCTGCAACCCAGGCCTATGCCGACCTGATGTCCAAAGCACAAAGTGCTGGGCTCGTCATTGGCATGGCCGATGGCTATATCGCTGCAATCGCTACAGTCAATGGCATGACGGTTGCCACGCGCGATGTCGCACCTTTTAAGGCAGCGGGTGTTTCCGTCATCAACCCTTGGTCTTCCTAATGAGCCCCTGGTGCTTGAGCACTTGCTGGCAGGCCAGCATGGCCTTGGCATCGCGCTGAAAGCGCCTGATGTAGGGCTTGCAGGGAGGGAGTTCATCCAGGTTCGCCCGCAATCGAGCGAGCATCGATCCGGTGGCGGCCTCCCCGCTGGGGGAGTGCTTCAGCAGCGGATCGGCCCAATTGACCAGGCGGTGCAGGTTCATGAAGCGCGCCCTGGTGGAGACTTTGGGTGGCGCCAGACTGGCCAGCATTGTTTGCTTGAGATGTTTCGATACCCGTCCGCAGGCCGACACAGACGTTGAAAACAGCGGGTGTTCGCCATAGGTGTGTTTGAACAGGTTCGCGATCACATGCGACAGATCAGCGATCGCTGGGTAGGGCCGCCCGCGTTCGGCCAGCAGGCAAACGGCCTTGTTGAGGTCGGTGCCGCCATCTTTCAGGATGGCACTGGGTGCGCCGGTCCTGGCGATCACCCGCTCCAGAAAGTCCGCTATCGAGGCCCCGTTCCACGCGTCCTCTACTGCCACCGCGACGCACCGCACATCCCGTAGGCGAGGCGCCACAGCGTGGGTGCCATGGTGCTGCAGCGGGAGGGTCAGCACGCTGAGGATCTTCCCTGAACCCAAGCCGATACTGAGGTCGATCATCCACACGTGGCCCTTGGCGAAAGGCGGCATCAGGGGGGTGTTTATGACCGCGGAGAGCGCTTGCATCCTGACCAGGGACAAGCGCGTGACCCAGTGGCTGACCGTTTGGGCGCAAGGCGCCTTGGGCAAGCCCCCGTGAGCGGCAAACACGGCCAGCGCGCGGGCGATGGCGCGGAAGCCGAGGCGAGCCTCGACAAACAAGCTCAGGGCCAGGTGGACCAGCGCGGTCTTCTGCCCGCCCGGGGGTGCCAGCTCGCTGCGCTCGGTGACTGGCACTGGTGTCGCCGCGGCCTTGAAACGGTCGCACTCCACGCTGAGCCGTGTGATCGTCCTGCGCTGCGCTCTGGCCGTCGCCCCG
This sequence comes from uncultured Gammaproteobacteria bacterium, assembly GCA_963792875.1. Lineage (GTDB taxonomy): Bacteria > Pseudomonadota > Gammaproteobacteria > Pseudomonadales > JAHEGP01 > JAHEGP01. The sequence continues at coordinate 59,010 of CAWBXV010000004.1, forward strand.
CGCTCGATGGCTTTTTGCTGCCACCGGTCCCGGCTTTGTTGTAACTTCCACCGTTCACTCATCCCGAAAAAAGACGGGATGATAAATCCAAGCGGCGCGTCGGGCTGCCCCCAAACGGTTGATGACCCCCCTCATGACGGATAACGATCGCACCCAGGCCTCACCCATTCCAGGCGAGCACTGTCGCTTCTGCGGCGACACATCGGCACCGTTGGTGCAAACGCCGTGTTGTCACCAGTGGATTTGCTGTGACACGGCCTGGGCCTCCTTTCAGGGCGGTGGTCGCTGTCAGTATGCGCACGAGCGCTTCAGCCTGTGCTACTCCCACTACATCGATGGCCATGACGGTCCGTGGCAGCGCTGCCAGACCTGCAAAGACTTCTGGGACCCAATGCAGTACGAGGAGCTGTCCAGAAACGCCATCCCCAGATTCTAGAAAAGTGGCTGCATGAGCGACGGATGGGGCCTCAAACCTCGGGTCCAATTCCTGGGGATGAAAATACCCCTAAATGGGGCCCTTTTGGACACCCCACTTCAAACGGCAGGTCAAGGTGGTGTTACTGCGTCGGGGGGTGGCCGGCAAAGTGGGTCACGCGCTGTTGTTTTCCACCGATCTGACGCTGGATGCGCAGCAGATCATCGCCTGGTACAAGGCGCGCTTTCAGATTGAATTCCTGTTCCGTGACGGCAAACAATTCGCCGGTCTGATGGATTGCCAGGCGCGTTGCAAGGAGGCGATCCATACGCATATCAATGCCTCGCTGACAGCGCTCGATCTGATCAAGCTGGAGGATCGGCGCAACAAGGGCACGAATCGACCGACGGTGATCTCGATCGCGTCCTGGCGCCGTAAAAAATGCAATGAAAATCTGATGGATAGACTTTTTGAGCGCTTGGGTCTGGACACGGATCGTACGAAAAAGTAGCACAGATTTATAACGAGTTCAGTGATTACGGCGCTATAGCGGCATGAAAACTGTCCGAACCATTGGTACCCGGAAAGGCCGCTCAACCTAGTCTGCTTTCCGGCGCCAGTTCAATTCCTGTTTGGGAATCGAACCCGCGTCCGACGCCCCGACCAAATGCACACCCATTTACACCCATTCGAGCCGGGTGTCCTTGGATGCAATGCAACTGCATTGACAAGACAATGCGACCGCATTACCAGTCAAGCATCAACCCCAGATCCGCAGGAGACTGCCATGGCCGCGACCCTCGAAGTCGAATCCACACTCACCGATCGCTACCAGACCACGGTGCCGGAAACCGTGCGTCGTGCCCTCAAGCTGGGCAAGCGCGACAAGATCCACTACACCATTCGCCCCAGCGGAGAGGTGGTGCTGACGCGCGTCGAAGCATCCGACGGTGATGACCCGGTGCTCGGTCAGTTCCTCGGCTTCCTGGCCGCCGACATCACTCGCCATCCCGAGCGGCTGCAAGCTGTAGATGCCGGCCTCGTCCAACGCATCCAGACGCTGGTCGGCGGCGTCGATGTCGATCTCGATGCCGCCCTGTCGGAAGGCGATGAATGAGCGCAGGGAAGCCTGAGCCCTTGGTCATTCATGGCTGGACGGTCTTCGCCCATCCACTGTTCCTGGCGCAGATTGAAGCGCTGGCGCGGCAGGCGAGACTCTGAAGCAGAAGGACCCGGCCGGGTACGTAAAAAAGAACGCCAGCAAACGGCTGGTCGCGATCACCAAGCTGGCGTTCGATGTCGTCCCGCAAGATCCGACGCGACCCGGAGTACCGCCAGGGTGGGACGCTCGGTGACGATCACAAGCACTGGTTCCGGGCCAAGTTCTTCCAGCAGTGCCGTCTATTCTTCCGTTACCATGCTCCGAGCAAGGTGATCGTCTACGCCTGGGTGAATGACGAAGGCACCAAACGCGCCTACGAAAGCAGCGACGACGCCTACCGGGTGTTCCGCAAGATGCTGGAAAGCGGGCATCCACCTGATGACTGGGATCAGCTTCTGGCTGAGGCGCCGAAAGAATCGCAGCGGCTGTAGGAATCACTGGCCGGGGCGGCAGCAGCACAGTGATGGCGGCACGCGGCATTCTGAGTGAGGCGAATGAGCCGGCCAATCTCCGCAAAAACTGCGGTGAATGGCCAGCGTCTCGAAAACTCTTGGCTCGCGGGCGGAACAGCGCCTTCATGGACTCCTGCCAACTCATTCGGACGGAGACCAAGATGGAAGTCGCTCACCTCAACCAAAAACAACTGGCCGCCCACTGGAGCATCAGCGAGGCCACCCTGGAGCGCTGGCGCAGCGAGTAGATCGGGCCCAAGTTCCTGAAGCTCTGCGGCCGGGTGCTCTACCGGCAGGTCGACATCGAGGCCTACGAGGAGTCGTGCCTGGCGACATCGACGAAGACCGCCACGGCGCAGGTCAGTGCCGGCTGAGAGGTTCCGTTTCGTCGGTAGATACCGACGGGCGCATTCCCGAATCGTGGGCACATGAGCGTCGATACTTCTAAGGATGGGCTTTAAATAGGCTGCCCAAGGCGCTACGTTACCGGCCATTTTTGTTCGCGCAAAGACGGTCAATAACATGAGCAAGCACTTGGGCAGCAGCGTCATTGTTACAGATATCGAGGCTCGTATCCAAACATTGACCGAGGCATTCTGGCAGGTCGCTTCGACTGATGAGCTTCCGACCTCAGCCGCAGAGCTCGAAGCGCGGGAGCAACAATTACAGGGTCAGACGCGCGAGTTGGCAGATTTGTTGGTAGCACATCAAGTGCAGCAGGCACTCAACAGCGCAGAACTCGGGCACGGCGCGCAGGAGTTGATAAGACGCCAACCAGGGAAATTGCGGGACTGCGGCCGGCGATTGGTTCGGATCCGCTTCGCCGGCGGGACTGCCGTGTACTTGACTATTGCGCGAGGAAGTGCGACGAGAAGAGGGCCTCCGGCAAACGAAAGAAGGGAATGTTTCCCGGCCTGTACCTCCTGGGCATTCACGAGCGCTGCACGCGGGATTGGCTGCAGAAATAGCCCTGACCAGCGCTGCGTTGTGTCTGTCTTGAGGAAGCCCGGCAGATGCTGGATAACCACGGGAGTCTGCTCAACATCAAAACCATCCGCGACGTGGTCAAGCGCTTTGCGGCCCGTGCCCGGGTGGCGCAGCAATAATCAGGCGACAGCGAATGGGTGGCGGATCAGGCGTCGGTTCAGGGACGCCGTGTGGTCGTGTCGACGGATGGTGGACGTCGGCGTATTCGCGAGAAGCGAGGACCGAAGGCCCGCAAAGGGTATAGCCGATACAAAACGGATTGGCGTGAACCCAAGCTGTTTATCATCTATATCGCCAACGATGAGGGGCGGCAGGAAAGGTGCTTCCGCCCTTTCCTGGACGGCACCCTGGAGGGGCCTGATGCGGTGTTCGGTATGATCGCTTACTACCTTGATAAGCTGAAGGTATCGGCTGCCGACCAGGTTCTTTTTGTCGCTGACGGCGCCCGTTGGATCTCGGGATCGAGTCAAGCCTCTGCTGGCCGCTTTGGGGCCGAAGGCCAGCCAGCATTTCGAGTTGATCGATTTCTATCATGCCGTTGAGCATCTGAGCGCATTCGCCAGGTTGAAGCCAGGCGCTGGTCGACGCTGGAGCGGAGACAGCTGGGTACCGGAAGCAGCGACGACGCCTGCGGAGGAGACCACGTTGAGGCGGTCGTCGAAGAGCTCCGGTTGGAGTGCAAGGGTTACGAAGAGGCGCCTTGCTGCGTCGAGGACGTGACTGCTTCATCAGAAACCAGATGCGCATGCGCTCTGGCAAGGTGTCTGATGCGCAGATGCCCATTGGCAGTGGCGCCAATGAGAGAGTTGGATGCTCCGCCGCGTCGTGAATATGCGCTTGGAGGGTGCCGGCATATTCTGGAATGATGACACTGCCAACGAAATGCTCATGCTGCGCTGTTACTACAAGGCCGGGCGGTGGGACGACGTAAAATCCGGGCTCTAAGAACCCGGAATTGCTCAATGCCCCCTATAAGGGGGCTCTATAAGCCAGCCTTCTGAGAAGGCTGGCCGAGTTGTCCCAGTTCGGCCCTATCTATCCAGCTTCATTTTTAATTGAAGCTCTTCCTGCTTCTGCTGGTAGCGCACGTATTTGCGGATCATGTCGGCATCAACTCCGACAGTATCTACACAGTAACCATTGGCCCAAAAATGGTTACCCCAATAGGGGCAGATGCCAGGCTTCCACTCATTGCCGCAGGCCGGTGAATAGCCGGAGGTACCCTTGGCCGACTCCCAGCGCAGGGGGTAGACATCTTCGCGCCCCCGGAACAGGCGGCGGAAGAGGGCGATCTTGTCGTCGGTGGTGAAACGGGTTTGAAGCTGCTGCCGATGCCGTTGGGGCGGAAATGTATGCATGAGCGGTCTGCTCCTCCCAGGCGATGCCGTGCTGGGTCAGCAGGTCCATGATGCAAGCGTTCTCCTCGCGCAGCCGCTGCAGTTCATCTTGTTCGCCACCCGATACCATCTCTTGTGAACATCTCCATCGAACTGAAATGCCATGGCCCATTTGTCAGAAACCATGTCGTGAGTTTGGCGCTAGTTTTCCTCTACTACTCGTCAGCATGGTGTTGCAGCCAACGCTGGCCTTTACCCGTCAACCGATAGCGCTGGGTCGGACTGCGCGGGGAATCGGGTTGCGTGCGCTCGATCCATTCGTCTTCCAGGGCCGGGTTGAGGTAGTTGTTCCGGAACGTGGGACGGTGGGACAAACCCAAAGCCTGCATTAAATCGTTGCTGCCCAGCTCGCCGCTCCCAATCGCACGGATCAAGGCCGCTACTTGGTCGCCTACTTGGTCGCCTACTTGGTCGGTCGACACAGCTTCGCGCACGGCATCGTGCAACGCACTCAGCATGAACTCGACAAAAGGAGTGGCATCCGCCTGCTGATCAGCCACCGCGAGTACCCGGTAATAATCCTCCTGACGATCACGGATCACTGTCTCCACGGGCAGGTAAGCCAGCAGTGGCTTCCAGTTCCGGAGAATCAGGGGTTCGCCATACTCGGCCCATGCGGCCGTTGCCGTCGGCAAAGGGGTGGATGAACTCGAATTCGTAGTGAAAGATGCAACTGACAACCAAGGGATGCTCGCGGGTAGTTGCAAGCCAACCCAGCAGATCCGCCATCAGCTTGGACGCGTTCAGCGGGAGGAGCCATGTGTACCAGCTGCTCTCCCCGGAAGATGCCGACTCCGCCGGATCGATAGCGACCCGTTTCATCCACCAGCCCGCGCATCAACAACTCATGAGCCGCCAACAGATCCTTCTCGACACAGGTGTCCCAGTCATCCATGGCTTCGTAGGTCGCAAAGGCGTTACGCACCTCCTGAACTTCGCGTGGGTGCCCCAGCACCCGTTTGCCCTCAATCACGGCGCTTACCTGTTCAAGGGTGAGCGTGTTGTTCTCTATGGCCAGCGAAGCCTGATGGTGCGGATGCGGTTCTCCCGGCGCAGACGCGGAGTGAGGTTCTGTTCGGCCAGCACAGAGTAACGGCCGATGGTTTCGGCGATCTCGGCGACCAGATTCACAATCGCCGGAGTGATGGTGTAGGGTGGCTGATATTTCATCTTATCTTCAGCGCTGGAAACCCCTTCCTTCAGGTAGGTGAGGAAAGCACTGTCGATAGTTTGCTCTCACACAAGAACCTGTTAAATCGTGAGAATGAGTAGTGGTACATAAATAAACACAAGTTTTACCCGACCGATGAGAAAGCGCAACTGCTGGCTCAGACGTTTGGTTACGTCCGCATGGTTTACAACACACGGCGTGCGTTGGCGCACTTTAGTATGCGTTTTCTACAAGGTTTCGGTAACCTAGTATTCGAATTTAATCAAACCTTACCTAGGAGTACCGCTAATGGCGACTGCAGCCAATAAGAGTGAAAAGAAAGAGTTAAGCACTCAAAAGCTGACCGAACTTGCCAAGGACCTGTACTTGGCCAATCTCGGCGTTTACGGCAAAATCTATGAGGTGATCGGCGAAAAGATTGATCTGTACAACGTGAAGCGCGCTGACCTGTTCAAAGATTCTGGTCAAGAGCGGCGAAAAAGTCCAGAAGACCGCCGAGCAGCGTCTGAAAGAGACCGAAGACCGCATCAAGAATATTGAACTGGTCAAGGACATGAAGCTTGAAGATCGCATCAAGGAACTGCGCGAGAACTTTAAGACTACGCTGAAAGAAAAGCTGACCAAGAAGAAAGAAGAGGCCGCTGCAGAGGTCAAGACACTCGCCGTGAAAGCAAAGCCGAAAGCAAAGGCCAAGACCAAGGCTGCTGAAGTTCAAAGCGAGAAGGAAGTGGCTGCCGCGTAACACCCATTCTGGTCTCTATAGTCTTGCTTATGCGGCGAATGCCGCACCCCTTTTTTGTGCGCCCGGCACGGGCGCACTCTTGGAGGTGCAAGTCCTCCCGCAAGTTGATCACAGCGAGCGAAGCGAAGCGCAACTGCATGAGGGCGACCGAGTGTGGGGAGGAAGCGTGGAGCGAAACTGCGAGCCGATGGACAAGAACCGGATAGAAGGCGCTGCCGACCAGGGCGAGCGGGCATGATTCCGCGAAGCTCTCGTGATCAAGGCGAAGTGGCGTAAATCCGGCGGTTGTGCAGTGAAGGAGTGCGTTCTTACCCGGGGAGATCTCGCCTCATGGCTGAAAGGCCGACGTGGAGACACGGAGCGAGAAGTCAGCAGAGGCCGTAGTAGCTGCCGGTAGGGGGCGAAGGGCCGAACGAGGAGAAGTGTTCGAGGCCATGTCGATGCAGCAAGCAAGGCGTCAGAAGTCCGCGACAGCGGAGCGGGCGGGCGTAGCGCACGGTGAAGCCGGGCGCGATCCGGTCAGCGACGAAGCGAGCCGCCCGCGACATGACACCGAGAGCACAGGGTCAGGATGCCCGAGACACTGCTGGGGGCGGCGCTGACGAGAGAGAACCTGCGGCGAGCGTGGAAGCGAGTCAGGGCCAACAAAGGTGCGGCTGGCGTGGATGGTCTGGACATTGAGCAGACCGCCTGCCATCTGGTGACGACGTGGCCGACGATCAGGGAGCACCTGCTGTCGGGGACGTACCGGCCCAGTCCGGTACGACGGGTCGATCCCCAAGCCGGACGGTGGCGAGCGCGAGCTTGGCATCCCGACGGTGACGGATCGGCTGATCCAGCAGGCGCTGCTGCAAGTGCTGCAACCGGTTCTTGACCCGACCTTCAGCGAACACAGCTACGGCTTCCGGCCGGGCGACGTGCGCATGACGCGGTCTTGGCCGCGCACGTGTACGTGCAGTCGGGCGGAGGTCGTAGTGGATGTGGACCTGGAGAAATTCTTCGACCGGGTCAATCACGACATCCTCATCGACCGCCTGCAGAAACGCATTGGCGACGCCGGGATCATTCGGCTGATCCGGGCGTATCTGAACAGCGGCATCATGAGCGATGGGGTGGTGCTGGAACGCGACCAGGGGACGCCGCAGGGCGGCCCGCTGTCGCCGCTGC